>NZ_JAIWHV010000046.1 GCF_020177375.1 Saliphagus infecundisoli
CGTCTCTTGGTCGCGATGGCTGACGTCGGCGCCGAAATCCACGAGGGAGGTCTCGAGGCTTTCTCCGGTTAGTTCGAGCTCACCATCGTCGGTGAACGCGGCTTGGTGCTGAATCGTGATCTCTGGTTGATCGCTCATCTGTGAAACCCTCACCCCTCTCTGAGGGTCCGACCAACACCACGAGCGCTCGCAGGCATTGTGAGCGCTGTCCAGTCACGACTCGTCTTCGTCCTCGCGAAGTTCTTCAGCCCGCCAGGCAAGCTGTTTGAGAACGGGGAGCCGCTGCTGGTGTTGGTTTTCGTAGGCGACACACGCATGGAGTGTCTCCATGTCGGTGATCGTCGCCATCCCTGCATCGATCAGTCGCACGCTCGGCGCTTCTAGGCGCTTTGCGGGCGGGAACTCGTCGTCAGACGCTTCGGCAGTGTTTTGGGTCGAATCCTCGCTCATCTCGAATCTCCTTCACCTCTTTGTGGGGTCGAACAACGCTACTGGTCGTTACTTGTCACCATCGGAGATATTTTCTCCTTCCGCTGTCGTAGGACGAACCCCCCACATGAACGACCAGCAGGAATGCACCCTCAATCACCTCCTGACGACACTCGACGTCGCGGAGAGCGAGGCCCAACTCGCCCGTGTGCTCTCTCACCGAGCGTTCGCTGCGGAGCTTCACCATGGCCGGGGCGGCACTACCACCGTTGCGAGCGCCGTCTATACCGCCTCACGGCAAGCTGGGCAGCCGCTTTCGCTTGACGAGGTTGCTGACGCCGCCGGAGTGGATCGATCCGAGCTCGGGCGCACCTACAAGCAGCTCGTTCGCGAGTTCGATCTCGATATCGAACCGGCTGATCCACACAAGTTCGTCAGTCGATTCGGTGACCAGCTCGAGCTTGGTGAGTCCACCATGAGCACCGCCCATAACGTCGTCGACGCGGCGAGCGAGACTGGAATCCGGTCGGGTCACTCGCCCATCGGAACTGCGGCCGGCGCGCTGTATCTCGCGGGACTGGTCACCGGCGAGCACGTCCTTCAACGCGAGGTCGTTGAGGCAACCGAGGTGACTCCGGTGACGCTTCGGAACCGGTATCAGGAGCAAGCAATGCTTGTGGGGATCGACCGTCGGAAGTGGTCGCCCCCGATTGCATCCTCGTTCGATGCATCGGGGCTCTCGATCGAGGCGATCAACGAGCAGCTGGATCGGTTCGCGATTCTCGATTTCGCCGAGGATTTGTTCGCCTCTCACGCCCGCTGCACCAACTGTGAGCGGACGGGCGAGTACGGGCATCTCATTCGCAACCACTACACCCAGCGGATCGAGCGCGAGCAGTGCTGCTACGAAACGGCAGCTGAACTCACCGAGCACTTGGACGGATTCGAGGTCCTCGAACTGGATGAGCGAATTCACAGCACGCGCGTCCGCTGCATGCACTGTGGGAGGGAAGATTCCTATCTCCAGCTGAGTGATCATTGAACTCGGGGCGCCGGTGACGAGCCAACCTGTGGCGAATCGTGATCAGTTCACTGTTCGCGCATACGCGTCGAGAGAGGGCTCTTGGGCCCACGGAGAGAAGTACGTGAGTACGTATGTCGCCCCCAAGTGCAGCGTCCAGAGGTCGATAACGAGCGGAGCGTTGGTGTTTGGGATCGCATCATCTGTCGCTCACTCAGCCGGTCACCCTCGTATCAATCCCAAGTTCTGCATCGTCGGAAGATTCCACCCATACGTCACTGCTGCTAACCGTGTCCCAACGGTCACTACCGCACACACGCCGGCAGCAGTTCCCCCAGCACCCCCCAGACTCAGTACTGCCCAGTATGCACTCCCACCTAATACTGCACAACTCGCATAGAAATCGTCAAAGAGGATGAACGGAGATCGATCGAGCAGAATATCCGCGACTGCACCACCACCCACTGCGTTGATCGTTGCAATCGCGACGACACCAAACGCTGAAACGCTCGCCTCGGTTGCGACAATCGCTCCTGTTGTCGCAAACGCAGCGAGTCCGATCGCGTCCGAGACGAGCGCAATCGGATGAGTATCCGGAGACGAGAGGAGGGCGCTTAACGCGATCGCTAAGCCCACCCCGACCAGTGCCAAACTGATTTCGAGTGGTGACTGGAGTGCGAGTGGGACCCGAGTCACAAGCAGATCGCGTGTCACTCCGCCAGCAAATGCCATTGCTAGCCCAACGACGGCAATCCCGAACAGATCGAACTCTTCACGGATCGCCTTCGCCGATCCGACGAGTGCAAATGCGACTAATCCGATCGTGTTCATCACCGCAAAAGGGTCGCCGAACAACACTGTGATGAGCCCCTCACTCACGGTTCTTGCCTCTGTGAATCCATCCGGCGAGGAGTCTGTGAGTCCATTCGTTAGGTACTGAGCATTCCAGTTCCGGTAGTTAGGGACCGGAGAAGGCTCCGACTACCCAGTCGTTCTGAGCGCATCGGGTATCTATTCGAGCCAGTCTTCGCCCCACTCGTCTAATACGTCGAACACAGGACAGAGCGCGCTCCCTTTCTCAGTCAGAGTGTAGTAGCTTGCGACCGGCGATTCGAACTCCTTTCGGTTCTCGATGAACCCTTCCTCTTCCAGGTCATCGAGGACACGCGAGAGCGTGTAGGAACTCGCACTCGTCGATCGCTTGAGTTCGTTGAATCGCTTTTCGCCGTCTCGCAGATCGTTGAGGATGATGAGCTTCCACTTCGATCCGATCTCCTCGATCGACCCAACGACGTTACAGACGTCCGCATTTTGGCGCTCGACCTCGGCCTCTTCATCCGGATCTGCCGTTGGTGGTTGGGTCGTCATTACCTGGTCACATTCTTATTGCCTGGGATATATATAGGTTTGGGAGCCAACTAGGTAACGTAATGGAACTACAGAATTCGACAGTACACCACTTGCTGACGAACGAAGGTGTGACGGGTCAGGTCGTCCAGATGACGAACAGGCAGTCCACGGTGGAGGCCTAATGGTCCTGGAAACCACGATTGGCGGCCTCGTCTTCCTCGTCGGACGAGTCGTCTTCGGTGTCTTACTCGCGTTCCAGGGGCTCAATCACTTCCAGAATACCGAGGCAATGAGCGGGTACGCCCAATCGAAGGGGATTCCTGCACCTCGAGCAAGCGTTCTGCTCTCCGGCGGCATGCTCATCTTCGGTGGCTTTGGCATTGTGCTCGGAGCGTTTCCTGTGATTGCCGCAGGGGCGGTCGCGATCTTCCTTCTCGTGACAACGCCGATGATGCACGACTTCTGGGCTGTGCCCGAAGACCAGCAGCAGTCCGAAATGACGCACTTCATCAAGAACGTCGAACTCTTCGGTGCGTCGCTGGTCTTCCTCGTCCTCAGCAGCGAATCGTGGGCGTATGCACTCAATATCGGCCTCTAAGGAACTTGTAATGAGCACCCAACCAACTCAAGATGTCCTCCCGCAGGGAACACGTATCGGACGGACTGCGCTTCGTGTCACCGATCTCGAAGAGGTGTCCGAGTTTTACCGGACCGTCGTCGGGCTCCGTGTACTGGACCAGTCTGGTAGCAGTTCGATTCTCGGTGTCGAGGACAGACCACTACTCGTCTTAGAGGAAGATGAAGATGCACCCAGACGCCAGAGATCGAGCGCGGGGCTCTTCCACAACGCGTTTAGAGTGCCTTCGCGTGCCGCATTGGGTGCTGCGTTGGATCGAATACGGGATCAGTGGCAGCTTAGTGGTGCGTCCGATCATCGGGTCAGCGAGGCGCTCTACCTCAGAGACCCCGAAGGAAACGGCGTCGAGATCTACTGCGACCTTCCACGCGATGAGTGGCCCACCGCCGACGATGGGCGGGTTCAGATCAGTACTGAACCGCTCGATCTCGAGAGGATCGAGGCCGCTGCTGAAGGGAGCACGCGGGCACCGCCGGAAACGGACGTCGGCCATATCCATCTCGAGGTCTCCTCACTTGACGCTTTCAGGAAGTTCTACATTGACACCCTCGGGTTCGAAGTGCAAACGACCGTGCCCGCCGCGTCCTTTGTGTCGGCGGGCGGGTATCACCACCATATCGGAGCGAACACGTGGCAGCATCGAACAGAGCCGATCAGCGGTCGTGGATTAGCATGGTTCGAGATTGTTCTTCCCGAGCCACAGGCACTCGACGCCTTACGGGAGCGATTCATCGGTAGTCAATATCCTCTGACTGAAGCGGATGAGGGGCTCTCAGTCATGGATTCAGACGGGATCGAAGTCCGGTATCGAGTTGACTCCTAATCTATCAGATCATCGGGCTCACTGGCAGCAACAAGCACCACACTCTCTCCTCTGTCTCTCGAATCTGCCTTGTGAATGACCCTCCGTCCGACACTGCGGATGACGACGAGTCGCGGATTCTGATGGAGTGGTCGTTGTGGGCAGAGCGAGACGACGAGCAGACCGGCCGCCGTATCAGGGTGGTCCCGAACGATGGCCCCCAAGGGGCGTGGAAGGCGATTCTCGAAATCCAACCTCACGCCGAGTTCTGGATCGAACGAGCCACGATCGGCTATGGAGATTCACCTGACGATTTCGGTGTGATCGAACCGTAGGCTGATAGCTCTCGGACATGCATCATACTGATGATCTAGTAACCCTTTGACTTGGGCCGTCTCCCGCGGGCTGCCCTCCAGATCGTTCCCCGGAAGAATCTACGATCTACTCACGGAGACGTCCTGTTTCGACAGCGAACGCCCTCTGAGTTAGTGAGCGATCTCGTCTTGGCTGGGCTCGCCGATCTGTTCGCTGGCGAGGACCTTATTGGCTCGCCGGAGGCGCTCGGAGAGCGCCTGATGGGAAATGTCGAGTTCGGCCGCCAAGTCCTCGAGAGAGATGCGGCGAGGAACATCGTAGTAGCCCCGGTCGTAGGCCTCGTTGATTGCCTCTTCTTGGGCTTCGGTCAGTGCTGCAGTCGCCTCGAGGTCGGCGTTGCGACCGGCTTCGACCATTCGCTTGACGTCGACGTGGATACTCTCTTCTTCGAGTTCCGACACCGTCTCTGAGAGGAGGTCCCGCTCGGGGAATAACAGGCGGAACGTCCAGTGGTCGGACGAACACTGTGCGTCGAGGATCGTCCCGTCGTTGGCGAAGATCGTCCCGTACATCTCCTCGACGCCTGAAGCGTACTCGATGCGATAGAGCCACTCCGAATCGCCGTCGTCCTCGAGCAGACAATCGAATGTGTCGACCGACGAATCGTCGGCGAGGGCATCCTCGATCTCTTTTTTGGACTCGCCCGCGATCCAGACCAGCGGCATCGTCTGCTGTGCTCCCTCGGCGACGACACTTTTGATTCGCATCTCCAGCTCCGGTAGTGCCTCGAACGTCTCTGAGAGGGCGACGTCGTCGGAACTCAACGCAAGTTCGGTGACGGTCGTCATGCCGTCTCACCTGCCGTCCGGCCGGGTGACCGATACGCGAGCGGGACGCCTACACTGTCGGCTCTGGTGGTGTCAGTCATGGGTAAAGCGGATAGGTCCCGGGCCAACACTGCGTGGCCACCTGGATCGATCCTGGGCATCGATACACCACTCGTCCGGTTGCGTTGTGGCCTTGAGCGTTCCAGTGGTTTATGCAGGGGGTGATCCTCGCTTTCACGAGTCGTGCTGTTTCGTCGATCATGGACTGTGGAGAGAACCCAAGTTAGAGGTCGATATATTGGTCTTCCCACTCTCGACGCTCGTAGATGGCTTGTTCTCCAGTTTCAGTGATCGCGTAGTAGTTCGTTCGTCGATCGAGTTCACCCTTTTCGACGAGTTCCTTGTTGACGACCGTATCGAGATTCGGATACAACCGACCGTGATTGATCTCAGTCTGATAGGTTGCTTGCAATTCGTCTTTAATGGACTGCCCTGAGGGCTGGTCAAACCCATTGATGACGTACAAGAGATCGCGTTGGAAGCCAGTGAGATCATGCATACCAGGCACTTGGATACTCACTCAAATTGTAATGAGGCGCCTACTTTGTGTTAGAGACTCACGTAGATGTGTATGGATTGCGTACCTTCTATAGATTATATGGCTGTCAGAACACGATGATTTCGTCTGACCTCCGTCTGACGAAGACTTATTGCCATTGGAAACGGACCCATCTTTGTCGGCCCTTCCCCACGGACCTGGTCGACACCGAAGATCCCCCACTCGCGTCACACCGCCGTTCCCGGGATAAGCCACTCACGGGGGCGGCGGCTTCTACACTGAAATCCCTCAATGAGACCGGTGTGAAGACAGAGCTATCCTCTGCCACCTAATCCCAGACATCAGAGCGAGTCAACCAACCGTCTTTTCGACCGATGGACTTATGATTCTGAGTGCATGATATTCACATGCACGGTACAGAACTTGCGTCGCATTCACCAAGCCGCCGTGCGCCCTGCTGGCACAGGCGGACCTAAGCCACCCGCCTGTTCCTGCCTTGACTTGTGCCAGATAGTGAGTCCTCTATCGAGGCTGGCCGAGACAGTCTTTCATAGGGCTCAAAAAGACTCCGAAGAATGCCGGGTCACCATCAGACTGAGGGATCCGGGCCGTGCTGGGGCGACTGACACTGGGTACACTCCCAGATCGGTGTGGCGTTGAATTCAGGGTGAGGGACCGCGTTCCAGCCGGCGAACGTATGTCGTGCCGGCTCGCCGCACTCCTGACAGGCCAGTATCCGGCGCGTACGCCCTTCCCGAGACGGCTCAGTGGATTCTGACCGAACGACGTGTTCGAGGGCGATTGCGGGAACGATCCAGGTTTGGCCGGGCTTGCCGCTGGGGTTGCTTGCATCCCACTCGAGGCGGGTCCGTTCAAGCGAGCCGCCAGCGATCAGTTCGCCGACCTCCTCAATATCGGTGATCGGTTCGCCGTCGGCGTCGAACAGGACGGGATCGAGCGTCGGGCGGTTGTCCTCGGTGTCGCCATCTCTCGCCCGGAGGTAGTCGTGGCCAGCGTTCTGTCGGATCGTATCGAGTTGGCGCTGGCCGGCGCTCGAGGCGACTGGGGCAGCAGCGGGCAGCTGGCCCCATTCCTGAGCGAACCGATCAACGAGGTCGCCGTCGAGTTCGGCGACGAGTTCACACTCATCGATCCCGTCGATCGACGGAGCGGACGAGTGGTCGGCGATATCCTCGAACACGGTTTGGGCGATGCAGACGGTGTTGGCTTCACTGCTCGCGTCAACGAGGACGTGAATCACGCCTCTGACTTCACGGTTGGTGTCGGGCACCTCGCGATTCTCGTACTCGACCTCCCTCGTGAGACAGAAGTCGCATTTCGTTCTGCTAGGGTCGAGCGGGGCACCACATGCACAGCGGTGTTCGCTCGGTTCGTCACCGTGGGAGTCGGGGCCGGGCGTATCCGGATAGCTCAGGTGGTCGTCTTCGAGGGAGTCCTCAGCACGCTCGTAGCTGCCATCATCAACAGCGGTCGAGTTGGTCGGATCGGGCTCGATTCGGCCTTCGCCTTCGGGATCGAACTCCCAGCGGTCGTCATCGTAGTAGCTCATATGATATGGTTCGTGGTGGAGTCTCGTTAATCTGCGTGAACCGCGGTGAAAGTGAAACTGAACGCACACCGATCGGTGCTCAGAGGGGCTGAAGCCAGTTACCCCACGCGCCGCGGATTGTCTTCCCTGTGGGGTAACGGCATAATCTGACGATAGTCCTCGAAAACCGGCGTGCTGTCGAGCGAAGCGGTGGTTCAGTTATCGAAGGTGGTGAGTGTTTGTTGGTTATTTGATTTCTCAGTCATGTTCGACTGTCGGGCACGTTGGGATCCGGCTGGAGGGAGTTCGTCGTCGCCCAGCGAACAGGGCAGTTCGGGGAGAACATCGGGATCGAGTCGGTCCATCTCGTCGGGCGTGGCTTCGATCATGACCGCGTCGGTGTCAAAGGGGACGCCCTCGGGGACGGTCGAGCCGGCGCAGATAACAGCGTTGTCGGTTTTGCATGGGCATTTCGTGTAACCCGCGTCGTACGCGGCGTTGACCCGGTCCGCGTGTGGATTGCGGACCCGGTGGCCGCTCGGTCGTTGGCACTTCCGACCGGGTGCGGCGCCACAGTCGGGACACTCGACGGCGAGCACTGGATGGTACGGCTGTGCGATTCCACACTCTTCACACGTGACAGCGGCTTTCACAGGGTCAATGTCTGATCCCATCGGTCTCGACCCTCGGGACCGTGGAACAACACACTGCAGCTGAACGGTTTTGATGAGGAGGTGGTCTGCTAGGGGTCTATCGGAGCATCCTCCCCCCTGAGGGGAGAGAACCACTCCATAAGACAGGAGTCACTACAGCTGGTATGCCTGCGGCTACGGAAGTGAGTCAAGAAACTCGCTGAGTGCGCGTAACAGGCTTTGCTCTAGTTCGTCTTGGCTAGCGTCTTCGTCACCGTGCCATTCGAACAACTGGTTTCGGCGGTCGACGAGGAGCATATAGTGGGCCATCATCCCATCGAACGGTTCGTCTTTTGGATCGAGCTGCGGATACCTCCGTTTCAAGATGTACGTTTTCTCGCGATATTCGCGGTGATCAAGGTATCCTGCTTCCCACTCGTGTCCGCCATCGGCGTGCTCGAAAACACCGACAATGTGCGTCGCCCGATCAGCATAGATCTTGAAGTGCGTAGTCCAGTTCTCCCATGCCTCAAGTGTGTCATCAAGGAGGAAGGCATGTCCATCATTGTAGAGGAACTCGACCGTTTTGTCGAGTCGAGAGCGTTCGTCGGGGTTGTAGCTTCCAAGAACGAAAAAGGACTGTTCAGCGGCGATGACGTCGAGTACGTCCGTGTGGAGGGCCCGACGGAGGGAGCGGTACTCCTCAATACTGAGTTCGTCTTCGTCTTTCTCCGAGTACGTGAGCGTATCCTCGATAAGGTCGTGAAGATAAGTATCCGACATGATGAGGAGAGTGTGAAAGAGTATCAGTCTACCAGGTCTGGCTTTCAGTCCTGATCTGGACGTGGGGCTGCTTCTGCCTCTTGAATCTCCTCGGGCTTGTCGACACGATCGTAGATCTCCTTCCAGTGGTCCTCGATAAAGACGTTATTCTGATCAAATATCTGTCGAGCCGTATCGGTGATTGCGTAGAATTTGCTCGGTTGACCTTTAGTCTGCTGACCGGGAGGGATTTCGACTGGTTCAACGATTCCTCCGTCAATTAGTGCCTCAAGGTGCTGGTGAATCGTCGTCCGGTGCAGCCCCGTTGTGAATTCTAACTCCTTCATCGATGGGAGGCCCTCCGGATGGGCGACGATATCTGCCACGATGTCCCGTCGTGATTCTTCTGCCAGAGTCTCCGCGACGGCGAAGAACTGTTGGGCGTCCTGCCCTTCAGCCGCCGGTGGTGTATGGGACATTTTCGGTTGGATCTCGGGTCTCCAGCCCTATAACAATGTGGGTGGCGAGCAACATCGTTCTTCTTGGGGAACGATTGATGCGATGATCGCTCGCTCAGGTCTGTTTGCCTCCGCCGCTCTCAAGGGAGGAAACAGCACCACCTACGTGTGGTCACGCCGAACTCGACGGCTCGTGGCTGTCTGGATCGTCACACGAACAGCCGATCGCGGCGACGTCGCCACACTCAGGACACTCATAGATCGGGATGACGTCCGAGCCTCGCTGGGGCAGTGGTCCCTCTTTCGGCCCTTCGTAGCCACACTCGGCACAGTGAGAGCGAGTCATCGCTCTCGACGTGCTTCCTCGCGGACCCAGTGGGCCGTTTGCTGGTGCTCAGCAACCAGTTCGTGCGTTGTAGACTTCCCGGCGAGCAGCCGGCCCGTCTCCACATCGGTCACTACGTCGGAGCGAACGGCTGCCGAGAGCAGTTCGCCCGCGACTGACGCCATCGTTGCGGCCCGCTTGTGAGCGTAGGCGTCGTGTTCGTGATCGGGAGCGTCCTCGGGAGGGCGGTCGGCCTCGAGCTCGGCCAGACGCAGGAGCGCCCGCGCACTCCAGCAGTCGAACTTGGTGTCGTCGAACCGATCCGACTCGTGAACGCCGTCGTGGAGCTGCTCAGCGTGATCGCAGATAATCGACGCCGAAACGCATACGTCGGTTTCCTCGTCAGTCATCCCGATCGACCTCCGGATTATCAGGACTCTCGTCGGCCGGACACCACCACTGAACGACGATCGTTCCGTCCTCGAGGTCGTCGACGTCGTACTCAACACCGTCCGGGATCGGCAACGTGACACGCTCTTCGCCGGTCTCTTCGGGGTAGCCCTCGGTCGGTTCCGGGTGATCGTCACCGTACTCGGCGTCGGGCACTGGATCGTCGATCCCAGTCGCCCGATCGTATCCGGGAACGTCGTGAGGATCCGGATCCAGATCCGAGAGCATTCGACTGCGTTCGTCGCGAGCACCTCGATGGAGATCGCGGAGTTCGCGGTCCATTAGTGCTCTCTCTCCTCGGTTTCACTGGAAAGAGTGGTGTCCCATTCCGAGAGCGATACGTCTTCGTCGAACGTTCGTTCGTACACTTCTCTAAGTGGCATTCGAAGTCACTTCCAGGGGACGAGTGACGTCTTCAGCTCGCCTCCCTACCCCTTTCAGGGGGCCAATTAACACCACTGCGCGGTGCGGATTCGCTGGCGGCCGTCTACGGAGTTACCCCACGCTGTCTATACTGATCCGTCGTGGGGTAACTCACGAGAGAGGCGGTTCAACGCGATCGACCGACTCGAGATGGATGGTGTCGCGCAACTCGCCGTCGTGGCGAACGTCGGTGACGATGCGAATGTCGCCATCCATGTCGAACCGCTCAGCGATGTCGAGGAGATCGAAGAGGCCAGCGTCAGCGTCTCGATCAAACACGAGGATCAGGTACCCCTGAATGGGGATCCATCCGTCTTCGACAAGTGCGAGCGACTGGAACTGCTCAAGCGCTTTCTCCGGGTTGTCTGAAGAGCCCATCGGGGTGTGGTCTCGATGTGTGCTGACGAGCGGGTTAATTTTTGAGGCCAGCACCGGCACCGTCGTAGCGGTCTGTCTGACTTCGACAGTGGGGACAAGCATGGAGCGTGCCCTGGTTGTCCGCAAACACGCGTTTGTACTGGTCGCTGACGTGGCCGCCGCAGTTCTCGCACTTACCCATCGGTACTCTCCGTCTCTGTGAGCTGGTCGTAGAGGGGGAGCGTCGTCTCGAGTTCGCCGATCGACTCGGTGAGCGTTACCGGCTCGGGGAGGTGGTTTTCGAGATAGTCGAGGGTATTGAACCGGTCGCTTGACCAGGAATCACTGAAGGTCATCGGTTCTCATCCCTGTGCTGAGGGCACCCCGGTGCGTGAGGGAGGGAATCGTGGCCGCCGAGGTCGACGAGGAGTTCGCGCTGGCAGTCCCGACACCGGACGTAGGCTTTCCCGCCCTGTTCCGGTGGCTCGGTGTGGTACGTGTACGCCGATTCGACCGTCATCTCACGGCCGCTGTCGCCAACCGTTCCACCGTCGGTGATTGCGTCTCGATTTGGGAGCGCGCGAATTCGGGCTGCTGCCCGCTGGCGGAGTTCGCGACCCTCCTCTGTTTCGTAGTGGTCGGCTCGCTGTGCGATCGCGTCGATCTGGCGCTGTTGTGCCATCTAACTTCGCCTCCACCCCTCTCAGGGGATGACCAACACCACGAGCGGGCTGCTAGGAGCGGTTCTAGTGGGTGGTTACCCCACGTAATCGATTTTAAATCGGAGCTGTGGGGTAACTAAAGCGTCTCCATGCAAGTCGTGTTATCGAGCGATTCAAGGTGCGAAAATTCCAGGTTGCTCTCGCCTGATTCTCGCGTTACGTACAGGGGACTCAGGCAACGCGAGAAATACGTTCAGGACAGGGCGAAACGTTCTGGTCGTCCTCCTTTCATCATATAACCGTTTGGGTAACTCATACGCACCGTTCACCGTCACCAATATATATCCCGACAGTGACCTAACCTAGTTATCATGAAACGACGCGTGCTCCTGATCGCAGGTGTCGGCGTCCTCGGTGGCTGTCTCCAGAACGGGGCAGAAAACACGCAAGGCTCCGACGGGACTGATCAAGATGAAGAAGCTGACAGGACAGATCAGGAAAACGATTCGAACGAAACCGCCGAGGAGCCCGACACGAACGCCACGGATCAAGACAACACGGCAAATGAGACCGACCAAGAGGATCCAACGAACGGATCAGACCACACTAACGAATCAACTGAAAACATGTCCAAAAGTACCGGGAACTCAGAGTGCTCGTTCAGAGTGTCGATTATTCAGGAAGTCCCCGATGGCGTGACCGTAGAAGATGCCAACGAGCAATTGCTGGAATTTGATGTGATCAAATATGCATTCGAACATGCCACTGATCCAGAAGCAGATCACAATACGGTAACGGGACGATCGGGTGACTACGAAACTTTCAACGTCTTTGCTGAATCGGACCAGCGGTTTGAAGAAGTACAAACGGCGCTTGACAATTTTGAAACGAATCGAGATGACGATTATCCTCCAGGAGTTTATCTTAAATATGACGGGACGGTGATTGCGATAGGGGCCGCGTGTCCCACATGAGTACTGGCTCTGCTGATTCTCACGTCACATACGCACCTGGATGTAACGCTGAGTCCGATGTTACGTACAGGACAATCAGATAACAGGGGAGTAACCGATCTCACCGATAACTGTCAAAACTAGTTGCTGAATAGAGAGCCAATAGTCACTAACCCGAAAAACCGGCGATCCCAGCGGGGTACGACATTCTCGGTACTAACTTATCCTACTGGGGCAGTAATGACATGTATGACCTCAGCCACTGTCGAGGCGTCAATCTATGATGAGCGGTGGCATCCGCCGCCCCTTCCACATGTTGATGGTGTTCGGTGGTATCACAAGGCCACCACTGGCTCGAATGTGTTCGTTAAGCCGAGCCATGAACGGGCCTCGCTCCCGGCGACGATCGAGTTCACGCTCGTGAATCGATCGGATCAGCCCCTCCAGGGAGGATCTTCGACGCTGTACAAGCTTCAGGACAATCAATGGTATTCCTTGACTTTTTCCGGATTGGGTATTCCAAATCTTTCACCAGACGATGAAAAGACATACACGCTGCACCTCTCTCCAGAGGAAGTCAATTCCCGCGATCGGGCCGGAAGGTACGGACCGTTGGGTGGGGGGATGTACGCTTTCGACACCGGTCACAGGACGGAGGTCCGCTACAACTCTCGTGGTCTCGCCGTTGCAGCAATCATTGTGATCGATAGCGATCCACTTGAGCTTACACCTGCGAAGGACATCCAACTCGAGCGAAATGACGCGACCATCACAGTGACGGATGCACGTTACGAACAGGCAGATGCGTCACACCAGCGAACCCTCTGCGTGGAGCGGGGTGAATTGGGTGGACAAGCGTTGATCACCGAACAACTGATGCGAGGCCCATACGAGGGGTTGCGCAACTGCCTGCCATTTTTCGACGGGGACGTTGACCGTGTGATACTCCGTTCCGATACCTCCACGAGCAGTTTATTCTCACCGGAGTTCGGCCCGGCTCGATTTACGTACAACGGAGAAGGGTACGAAGTTCGCCCCTTGGATGATTGCACGGGATAAGTAGGAATCTATGAGAGCGGTGATACACACGCCCCCTGTATCGTGCACGGCGTCACGGATATCATCTAAAATTGGTAGAGGTTTCAGCGATCATTTCGATCCCGATGTGACGCGACGGTTGGATCACGCTGATCAGCGCACCCATCGTTACATACAGTACCTCGAGGCAACACGGCATTCAGACTAAGCCGCACCGGAGCCATTCAACCAGACCACATGAAAAGAAGAAACCAGCGGGAAACTTTTCACCACTTGATATAAAATCAGCGTATGTCAACTCTTGGATCAGCGGGCGGACAGGATTTCAAGTCCGTCCAGATCGCAGGAATTCTCGCCGTTGGTGGTGGTGTCGCCGGTCTTATCGTTCATCCTGCACTCTACGAACTCGGCGACACCACTCTCTTTCACTCTCTAATCGTACCCGTCTGGATCACGAGTGCTCTTGGTGCCTTCACGCTCGTGTGGGGTATATACGCAGTCTCGACTCACCAGTGGCGACCGCTAACTCCACCAAGAGCACTCATCATTCCCATACTCATTACGCTCTCGTGGATCATGGCCGCCTACCAACCAGCTCCAAATATCGATCTACTTGGAGCACCATGGACACCTCCGACACTAACCGAACTGTTCCGGTATCTCAGCACTAGCCCTCCTGGAGCGTTCATCGGTGGGTCTGTATTGACGGCAGTGGGAGTCGCAGTCGCCCGCAGCCAGTGGCGATGGGCAACTGGAGCCATTGGGTTTGCAGCCGTTGTTGCTCTAAATATGGGGCGATTCAGCGGTTCCTATGTTGGAGCGGTAGTATTGATTACTGCTGTGGGTGTCATTCCTGCGGTGATCGGATACATAACAGCAAATCGGAAGCCGAGATCATAAGGTTCGACTACGTTCGTGTTCCCACCCCCGCCGCGGGACTTGAGGAGTAGGAGAAGAGGCGAGCTAAAACCATTCCTTCTCTATTCCATTCTTGGTTAGTATGTACTCGGATGTAACGATCGGATTAGTCTCCTAAGCCCAACTCGTGGGTCCCATTTTTTCACGACCAGATCGGCTGATCTTCGCGTTACGTATAGGGGATGGCAGCAACAGTAAGTAATGACAGTGAAGAGGATAGTGGTCTAACTGAATCAGAATAGGACGGCGACTATCCATCGGATTCGTAAGTTGACTCATCACCTTCCTCCCAGTGGGTGTAGACGGCTCTGTCCAACGGCAAACCCTCATGAGAAACTCGGAGCAGTTGAAGGTACAGATAGCCCACATCACCACTCCCAACTTCGGCAAGGCAGGAATAGATGTGTAACGTGTTCTCAGATTCTTGCCCAACTCCCATTATTTCAAATTTGCTATTTGAACCATCACCGCCAGATGATTCCTTTATCACAGAAACTACATATTCATCAAAATTCGTA
>NZ_JAIWHV010000047.1 GCF_020177375.1 Saliphagus infecundisoli
TTAAACATAGACTGTTCTAATTATCTAATAAATCTGCTAAAAACACCCCGCTCGACTGCAAACGTATTATCTATCTGTCTGTACCAATCCTGTCTCAGCACTCAACAACACGAGACTTGGTAGGGTCCAACGATCGTTTCGGTTATAAGTGGCTAGAGTATAGTGAGTGATATCGTCCTTCCCCTATTCCAAACAATTAATAGAACGATCGAATGATATTTTAGTCAGC
This sequence comes from Saliphagus infecundisoli, assembly GCF_020177375.1. Lineage (GTDB taxonomy): Archaea > Halobacteriota > Halobacteria > Halobacteriales > Natrialbaceae > Saliphagus > Saliphagus infecundisoli. The sequence goes on from NZ_JAIWHV010000047.1 coordinate 230, forward strand.
ACATCAAGCCGATAACTAATGAAAGGCGTACTTCTGTCGGGTGGGACGGGCTCGAGGCTCCGTCCAATCACCCACACCGGCCCGAAACAACTCGTACCCGTCGCGAACAAACCAGTTCTTGAATACGCGATCGAAGACCTCAAGGAGGCTGGAATCACCGAAATTGGGATCGTCCTCGGAAACAAAGGCCGCGACGCGATCCAGAAACGCCTTGGAGACGGCAGCGAGTACGGCGTCGACATCACGTACATCATTCAAGGCAACCCGCTCGGCCTCGCCCATGCCGCCGGCTGTGCGCGGGAGTTCGTCGGCGACGACGATTTCGTGATGTTCCTTGGTGATAACATCCTCAAACAGGGCATCTCGGACCTCGTCGAGAGTTTCGAGAACGGTGATCACGGTGCCGGGATCGCGCTCCAAGAGGTCGACAACCCGGAACAGTTCGGGATCGCCGACGTCGATGAGGACGGTACCGTGACGAGGCTCATCGAGAAACCCGACGAGCCGCCGACGAACCTCGCACTCATCGGTATCTACGTGTTCTCAAACGCGGTCTTCGACGTGATCGAACGCCTCGAGCCCTCGTGGCGCGGGGAACTCGAGATCACCGATGCAATTCAGACGCTGTTGGAGGACGGTCATGCGATCGATTCTGACGTCGTCCGCGGGTGGTGGAAAGATACGGGCAAACCGAAGGACATTCTCGAGGCAAACCGGCTGGTTCTCGAAGACGAACCGCTTCGTTCCGAGGGCCGTATCGATCCTGATGCGACCGTCGATGGTCGGGTCGAGCTCCACGAAACGGCCACGATCGAGGGCGATGCCGTCATACGGGGCCCCGTCTCGATCGCCGAGAACACGGTTATCGAAGACGGAACGTACGTCGGCCCGTATACCTCGATCGGCCCGAATTCGACGTTGAACGGGGTCCACATCGAAAACAGCGTCGTCATCGGCGATTCGGTGATCACGACGAACGGCAAGATCGTCGATAGCCTCCTCGGTCGTGGAGCGAATGTCGAGAGCGCGATGAACCTCCTCCCGGAGGGACGGCGACTCGTCGTCGGTGAAAACTCCCAGCTCAAACTCTGACCATGCGCATCATCACACAGACCTGTCCCCAGTGCGGTACCATTGTCTCGGCAAACGAACTCGAGTCGACTCGGGTCATGAAGTGTCCCGGCCTCTCCTGTGAGAACGTCCTCCGGTTCGAAGATCTGCCACGCGAGGACCGCGAGTTCTTTCTGGACCACGCAGACGAGTACGAACTTTAAGCTCGGAACGACTCCTCGATAGCCTGAAGATCCTCGGTCAGTGTCGGCTGAGATCGTCCTAGTGCTGACTCGACTGTCGAGACGTCGAGACACGTGTTCGTCGGTCGTGGTGCCTCCCGCTCGAGATCGTCCATGGAGCTTTCACGCAGTAAGGTCGAATCCCCCGCTGCGACGTCACAGATCCGAGACCCGAATTCGAAGGGTGTCACACAGGATCGACTCGCGATGTGTACCGTCTCCCTCGCTTCGGACTCGATCAGATCGAACAGCGTCGTCGCAACCTGGCCGGCTCGGCTCGGGGTAACGAACTGATCGGTGAACAATGGAACGGCCGAATTGGTGCTGAGTTGGTCGCGAACCCAGGCTGGAAATCCAGTTAGGTCGTTCGTAGCTCCGTGGACGCCGTAGACAAAGGAGAGCCGAGCGATGAAGCCGTCCACGGACGACTCCTCGACGGCTCGTTCCCCCTCGAGTTTCGACCGTCCGTACTCTTGAATTGGATTTACAGATGCGTCCTCGTCATACGGCTCCGTATCGGTTCCGTCGAACACGTAGTCCGTCGACAAGTGGACGAACGTGACGTCCCTGTCCGCACACATCGACGCTAGTCGCCCTGGGGCCACCTCATTGATCTCGTGAGCGATATCCGGCTCCTGTTCGCAGCCATCGACGTCGGTCATCGCTGCACAGTTGATGACGACCTCCGCGTTCGTTTCTGCGAGAATCGCTTCGAACTCGTCAGCGTCCCGAATGTCGTGTTGATACAACGAGACTGGAAAATCCGGGCTGGTCGAATGGTACGTTCCAGCGACGGAATACTTTCTATCGAGAGCTGTCCCAACGACGTTACTCCCGACGAGCCCGTTGGCGCCGAGGACTAGGACGTTCATACAGGCTGTGTTCCGATGAAAACATAAATAGGTGATGCGATAGAGGATCGTATATGCGAGTTCTCGTCACTGGTGGTGCGGGGTTTATCGGCTCTAACTTCGTTCACTATCTCCTCCACGAAACGGAGCATACGGTCCTGACGGTCGATGCACTCACGTATGCCGGCTCGAAGGAGAACCTCGATGGGGTACTCGATCACCAACGACATGAATTCGTGGAAGGCGATATCCGGGACCGTGAACTCGTCGAGGACCTCGTCTCTGACGTCGATGCTATCGTCAACTTCGCAGCCGAGTCCCACGTTGATCGCTCTATCGAGGGGGCAAAGCCGTTCGTGACGACGAACGTTCAGGGAACACAGGTCCTTCTCGATGCCGCTACGGATGCCGATATCGATCAGTTTCTCCAGATCTCGACGGACGAAGTGTACGGACAAATCCTCAACGGGACGTTCAGCGAAGAGGATCCGTTGAACCCTCGAAATCCCTATGCGGCGACGAAAGCAGGTGCTGACCTCCTTGCGAAAAGCTACGAGACAACCCACGACCTGCCAGTCGTCATTACCCGGACCTGTAACAACTACGGACCACGCCAGCATTCGGAGAAACTCATTCCGAAGTTCATCACGAACGCTGCCGCCGGAAAGGACCTTCCTGTATACGGCGATGGGTCGAACGTTCGGGAGTGGATCTACGTCGAAGACAACTGTCGAGCGCTTGTGACTGTCTTGCACGAGGGACGTCCCGGCGAGGTATACAATATCGGATCGGGTGAGGAACGCACGAATCTCGAAGTAACGGAGGCGATTCTCGACGCCGTTGGTGGCTTAGAGGAGCAGATCGAATTCGTTGAGGACAGAGCAGGCCACGACCAACGATATGCGCTCGATACGGAGAAGATCGAAGCGCTCGGGTGGCAACCCGAGTGGTCGTTCGAAGACGGGCTGGAACGAACCGTCGACTATTATCTGCAGGACCAGGCTCAGCAATGACTGAAGACGTGTCGTGGGTGCCTGAGGACGAATGGGAGGTCGTCGTCGATAACGTCCCTATCGTCTCCGTAGACCTCCTCGTACAACATGAGGGCGGTATCCTCCTCGGACTCCGTGAAAACGAACCCGTGAAAGGGGAGTGGTTCGTTCCTGGTGGCGCCGTACTCAAAAATGAAACGTTAGACGAGGCGGTACAACGGGTAGCCAAAACCGAGTTAGGCTGTGAGGTAGATGTCGTTGAGCGACTGGGGTCGTTCGAGCATTTCTATGAGTCCTCGGAGATCGACGGCATCGACAGGAAACACTACGTGGCTCAGGCGTTCGTCGTCACTCCGACGGAGCCAATCAATGCGCCTGATGACCAGCATAGTGAACTCCGTGTGTTCACTCCGCCTTTTGATGATCTCCATCCCTATATGACGAGGTATCTGGACCACATGGATCTCACAACTCAGTAAGTGCACTCAGATAGAACGACGAAAACACGGTCTGAAGCCCGATGATGATCGCCGTAGAGGCAAGTAGCGAGCCGATCGTAAACTCCACCGTTCCAAATCCGCCTGAAATCCAGTCTACGAGCAGGACCCCAGCGTAGAGCGCGCCAGCGGCGAAGATCGCGAGACCGGTGGTTGCGCCGTGTTCCAGCGAGAGTGACCCAATGACTCGTTCCGTAATCGGGTCCTCGGGTTTCTGGATCGGATCGCTCGTAATCGCCGCGAAAACCCCGAGCGTCCCGATCTGGTAGCCGACGATCGTCAACAGACTGCCGGCGATCATCGAGTGGACGCCCGGAGTGATACCGCTGATCGACTCGCCGATGGACACTAGTGCCATCACGAGCAACCCGATTCCGGAGAGGACCGCACCGGGTGCCGAAAACAGATAGCCGGGCGCATTCACTAGCATGAACCGAACGTGGCGCCACCCGTCTTTGAAGCTCTCGAGGGTCGCCTCGCCCTCGCGCTCGTGGTAGGTAATCGGCACCTCCTTGATCACCATGTCCTTGGCGCCGGCTTCCATGATCATCTCGCTGGCGAACTCCATCCCGTCACTCTTGAGGTCTAAGGCGTCGAGCGAACTCTGACGGATGATCCGAAAACCACTATGGGCGTCACTTACTCCGGCACCGTAGAAGGCGTTCAAGAACTTCGTCAACAAGGGGTTCCCGATGTATTGGTGGAGCGGCGGCATCGCCCCGGATTTGATCTCGCCCTCCAACCGGCTGCCCATCACCATGTCGGCCCCGGTCTCCTCCAGCCGGTCCAACAACTCGGGAATCCGCTCGAAGTCGTAGGTCGTGTCGGCGTCTCCGATCACGATGTATTCCCCGCGAGCACGCTCGAAGGCGTACCGATAGGCGTAGCCGTAGCCGGGCTCGTCGGGTGTGACGATGATTGCGCCCATCTCCCGACCGATTTCAGGCGTACGATCGGTCGAACTGTCGCTCAGGATGATCTCTGCGGGAACGCCCAACTCGGAGATTGCCGTCTTCGCGCGCTCGATACACTCGGCGACGCCCTCTTCCTCGTTGAGCGTCGGCATGACGACGCTGAGGGTCGGGTCCTGCGTGCTGTTCCGATCGAGAAGGAGACCATCCCTGGTCTGGACATCCGACTCGCCCGTTTTGGCAGCCTCTGGATCGTATTCGAAGGCGGTATCGGACTCCTGGACAGACTCCTGGCTACGACGACTACTCATCTGATCTCCCCGCGTCGCTCGTGAATTGTGTGAGAACCCTCATTCGATTCCTCCGAAGTCTGTCTTTGATACTGATGAGTCAACATCCTCCTATAAATAATGTTTGGAAGGCCGACAAAACAGAACGATAAATAAGTATATTTCTAGTATATGTTTTGGTAGAGTAGCCTCTTTACCCCCTCAAACAGCTGTATATCTAATAGAAATAATTCAGATGGTTAGTCTAACGTCCGCATATATGTATTGGGTGATGTGATTTGTCGTGCTAGGGGGAAACACTCATATTGGATAAATTTCATACTAAAAGACAATCAAAACCACTTTCGGGTGCGTTTACTCGCTCTCCTCAGCACGTGGATCTTCTATGAGCTTCCACAGTGCGGTTGGTTCATGGAGATATTCAATACTGCCTGCTGCATGGAGTCGATCAAGACGTTTCGAAACTGTCGGCCTTGAGTAACCGGTTTCGTCGACGAGCATTCCGGTAGTTGCGAAACCATGTTTAGATAGAACATCAAGAACATCTTCTGTTTTCTCATCAATCCGAAGCGGCATCTCTTTCTTATCCATCTACCTGCTCTACTCTTAGTAGCTCCTGATACTATTTACAAACTCTGATAATCCGACTACCAACCTTTACTCATCGTAAAGTATAAACACCAAACAGTCTTGGCTTAATGTAGAGGCGCAGGCACGGTCGCAAACCTCTGTGGCCCGGTGCTAGAACACCGGACCTGTGCCTTGGAGAAGGCAATGACGACTACACAACCCACGCAAGAAACGGTTTCGCCTCCAGATGCACAGCCCATCTGCTTCGATCGACCCACCTCGGCCTACGAGTACCTCGGCCTGGACACCAACGACGAACACCACCACTACGATCCGATCGCAAACCAGATCCACGTCACCACCAGCCCACCACACGAGTTCCACCCCGACCACACCGACGACCCCTGGATCCGCGTCCACGGCCCGAGCCGTCACACCGAACACCTCGGCGAGTACGACGACCGGGGCGTCCCGGAGTGGATCAGCTACGTCCATTCGGTGCGGGGCTGGGCCGAGTACCCGACCCCGATCCGAACCCGTCGAACCCCCACACACCTCACCTTCGAGCTCGAACACCCCGTCACGCCGGGCGATATCGAACGCGCCTACTGCGACCTCCAGTCGCTCGTCTCACGAACCAACCCCACCCTGGAGGGCGAGCACCGATGACCGACCCAACGACGACCGGCTTCGACGTTCGCTACACCCCCGAGGGCGGCCAACCACGCACGACCGTCTTCGTCCCCCAAGAGACGGACGACGGGTGGCTGCGCGCCGAGTTCGAGTGGACCGGCGCCGACTGGCGCCCGGTCGGGACCGAACCCGTCACGCAGGTCGCGCTCTTCGACGAGGACTGTGAGCTGACGACGCCCGCCCGCGAGGAGCTCCTGGGGACCGACGACCACGAAGAGGAGGAGGGCCCAACCAATGAGTGACCACGCTCTCGCCGACGAACTCGAGGCACTCCGCACCCAGAACGAGCGTCTGGCCGAGCGGGTCGCCGACCTCGAAGCCCAACAGCCACCGGAGGCCGACACCGACTCCCAGACTATCGACCGACTCCACAACGAAAACGAGACCCTCCGCCAGGAAAACGACCGCCTCGACACACGAGTCACCGACCTCGAGGCCCACGTCGAAACCCTCGAGTCCCGCCTCGCCGACTGCGAGAGCGAAACGACTCGCCTCGACCGGGCCACGCAGGCGGCCCACCGTCGGGGGGCCACGCTCAAAGAGAGCGTCGCCGAACTCCAGGCCCGCGAACTCGAGAAGGGCGCCCACCTCCACGATTCGAACGTCGAGCCCACCGAACTAGACGTCGCGGGCGACCGCGTCGAGCGGATCACCAAAGACGACGGCACCTACGTCCGCCTGCCCGAGCAACGCGATCCCCTCGAGCGTGGCGGCACCACCACCCTCGCCCACGGCGACCTCCTCCCGATCCAGCAACTCGCACGCATGGACGACGATATGCTCCGCTCGACGACGAACGCCCTTCCCACCCGCCTGGCCGCCCAGCTCTGGAACGCCCGCACCGACGAGACGGTCGGGGACGACCCCTGGCGCACGGGGTCGAAGGCTGTCCGAGCTTCAGTGAAAGCGAGCGATCTGAAACACTGGATTCGACGCCAGGAACCCGGCACGAGCGAGAGCTACGCCAAGAAGTTGGTCTCCCGGACGATCGACGCCTTACTCGAACTCTCGAAGAATCGACTCGCCGTGCATCGACGAAAAGAGCGAAAGAACGGCCTGAAATATACCGAACGGAGGATCGTCCTCCCCGCGGATGCCGAGATTCCGGGCGAAACGTCGTCGACCGACGCTGGTCCGGAGACAGCTGGCGTCCACGGCTGAGGGCGTCCACGGACCCACAACTACCCTCGAGCGAGGCCACACACGCTCTCTGAACTCCGGATGCATTCCGATCGTGGTGTCTGCCCGGGTCCACTACTCACGGGTCTACCCGAGAGCGATCGTCGACGATCAGTACGACGGACACCCACTCGAGGACCCTCCGAGGACGACGGCTGTCCACAGGGCGCCGGCGTAGATATACACTCGGACCCGTTTCGCTTAACCTCACCCGATCTGAGGCAACGCAAGGCCGCCTAATCTCCTTGATCTCTGAGAGTGGCTGTTTAGGAAATCACGTCCGAGTGTATAGAGAGCCAACAAGCGGACGAGGGTCAGCGTTTCTGATCGGGATGGCGCTCTTTGAGGGCATGCGTCTCGGCCAACTCCACCACGTCATAGACATGGATGCCCGATTTGAACCACAGAACGCGATCACTCGCCCCGTCGAAGTCGTCTGCTGAGCACTCTAACCGCTCGGAGACCGCGAGAAGCAAGTGGTCGAGGTCGGCATCTCGTATCTTCGCCAACTTCTCGTCCAGATACTCAGGCGTCCAGAATCCCACGATTTCGAGGATTGCACGTCGGCCATCAGGGTGTTCGAGCGCGAAGTCGGGGATCATCACCTCGGCACCCAAGTCCAACACATCGTCCTCGTGGATCAGCTCCCAGTCCGTGGTCGACCGATCCCACTTCTGGGCCAATGTCCGTTCGACATCGCTGTCGAAGTCACTCCGAGCGGTATAGTGAGAGGACAGCCCATCCGTATGGTCGAGTTCGAACGAGAGCGTGGTCTCTGTTGGCCCCTCCTCATCGAGGACCTCCGCGTGCATCTCCCAGCGGTTGCACAGTGGGAGCGCGGGAAGGAAATTTGCCATCCGAATCCCGTACTTTCGTGACTGCGAGAAGAGCGAGGCCGGACCATCCAGAATCGCCTCGTACCCGTCGGCGACATCCGTATTCGGGACACGGGTCCCATCCCCGTCGATTGGATAGATCCGGTGCATCAACCCAAACAGCTTCACATAGCTGAATACGGTGTTGAAGTGGTCCCACACACGAATTCGCATCCGTGTGGCATCGTAGAGGACTGCTTGGGCTAACGCGAGATTATAGCGTGTAAGGAGCCAGTCAACGCTGATAGCGTCTTCAGCATACGATTCCTCACTGTCGCCAGTCAATCGTGTCGTCGTCTGAGAGGCGCCTGCCCCCTCGTGGGCATCGGAACTGTGGTCTCCGAACCGGACGAGTCGCTTGTTGTCCTCCAGATCAGCATACATGCCCCGATAACACGCTTCGAGCGAGATTCCCAGCCTATCAGCAACGGCACTATACACCTCGAGTTGTCGGGTGTCCTCGCCCAGGGTGGGCTGGCGAACAACTGGATACGACTCGTTGGCCTTCTCGTAGAGCTGCTGGCGGATTTCACGCGGATCGGCGGCGGCAACGGTTGCGAACTCACACTCGTCCGTCAACAGTTTTGCCAACCCCTGGACCACTTTGTAGTCCGTATCCGAGATCGTCAGTTGGTCGATCCTCTCCTCGAGCTCGCCTTTCGATTCGCCCAGATGATCCTCGAACAGGTCGATGAGTGTCGCCGCTGTGTCCCGATACTGGTCATCGTCGGGATCGATGAACAACGGGGTGACCGTCTCACCACGCCGTCGAGACCGAGCGAGATCAGCCGTCAGCATTCGCGGTCACCCCCTGTCGCCGACGCTCCGAGACGTATCGCTCCATGGTCTCCTCAGCGATGATTTCATAGAGGCGAGCGGGTTCTCGGTCCTCGGTGGGCCGCAGAATCCGGCCGAGTCGCTGGGCGTATTGGCGTTTTGAGGCACTCCCCGAGAGGATGATCCCCACGTTTGCCGCCGGGACGTCGATCCCTTCGTCGAGGACTTGGGACGTGACCAGCATCGAGTACTCGCCCGTCCGGAACCGCTCGAGAATTGCCGTCCGCTCGTCCGTTTGGGTTTGGTGGGTGATACACGGAACGACGAACTCCTGGGAGATGTCGTAGGCGAAGTCGTTGTTCGCGGTGAAGATGATCGTGCGGTCGTCGTAGTGGCGTTTCAGCAGGTTGTCGAGCGTGTCGAGTTTCTTTGCGGCCGTACGGGCGATCTCCTCGGCGCGTTGCTTGGCGATGAGTGCTCGGCGGCCATGCGAGTCGTAGGACGTACGTTTCAGGAACTCCGCGTAGCCTTGCTCGTTCCAGATGTCGAAGTCGTGACTGTCTACGTAGTCACGATAGAGCTGGTACTCCTCGTCGTACTGCTCGCGCTCGTCGGGTGTGAGATCAACCTGTAGATGAAGCGTTTCGTACTCGCTGAGGTACTCCCCGGCGAGTTCATCGACGTTCTCCTCGTAGACGACAGGGCCAATCAGCTCTTCGAGGACCTCGTGTTGCCCGTCAGCCCGTTCGTAGGTGGCGGTCAGCCCGAGGCGGTAGGGAGCAATCGTCATCTCGGGGATCTGCTGGTATGTCGGGGCCGGAAGGTGATGGACCTCGTCGACGACTAGGAGCCCGAACTGGTCGCCATACTCGTTGATATACCGGTAAGCGGAGTCGTACGTCGTCACCGTGATATCGGTCACGTTGTGGTTTCCGCCGCCGAGTACGCCGACCGAATCGAGGAGTTGGTCCCCGAACGCGTTGGTGAGCGTCGCGTGCCACTGGTTCATCAGATCGATCGTCGGCACGACGACGAGCGCACTCACGCCCGCATTGGCGATGGCTTGGACGGCGAGGAACGTTTTCCCGCTTCCCGTGGGAAGCACAACGCTTCCGCGACGGTCGTGGTCAGTCCAGGCCGCCAAGGCGGCTTGCTGGTAGTCGCGTGGTTCAATAGCAACGGCAGGTGTGAGGTCGAGGTCGCTATACGCGCGGGCGGTATCCTCCACAGAGTCGACGGTGGGCGCGGCTTCATCGAGAGTGGCTTGTCCGTCTGCGCTCGTAGCCCACTCTCGGAGTGCTCTGTAGTGGTGGGCGCGTGCTCGATACTCGTCAACGCGGTCGTCCCAGTCGGCGTATGGAACGTTCTCGGGGGCGTCTTCGAGCAGGAGGGTCCCATCATCGAACGCGATGCGCATTTCGTATCTGCTCTACAGGGTTCGCCGTACTTGTCCTTGCGGGATAGGACTGACTTGCTGTATTCGTCTGAGAGAAGCCCTGGATTCGCGCATAGTAGTTGTTTTGGCGACAATTCAGTTGGTTTTCACCGGAGTGACTTACGTCCGGGGCACCTACGAGAGAGCATGGCGCGGGTCGAGAAAGATGAGGAACGCGAGGAGCGTATCGAGATGCGGGTCATCGTTGATACCTACACTCCCGAAGAGCAAGCCTACGGCTGGCACGCCTATCTCGGGGATTTGATGGACTTTCCTTTCGAGGCGCGGTGTACCACCGAGCGAGAGGAATCCCCGCTAAAAGAAGGCGAAACGGTTCGCGTCGTCGGCATGTCGTCGACGGAAGCGACGCTCAGCCAACAGTATGTAACTGTCGAGTGGATGGACCGCGAACTCGGGGTGCCTCTGGAGCAACTGGAACCCATCGATGTCGACAACGAGACAATCCAAGCCATCGAGGACTGGCACTACTGGCTCGAACGATAGCGTGAGCGAGGTCACTAACAGTCCTGGACAACCCTTACTTCACCAGTCGTCGTAGGAGCCGGTAATGAGCCCCGAGTGCGACGATTGCGGACAGGAGTTTACGACGCTCTCACGGCTCCGACTCCACGATTGTCCCGGCGGTCAGCGGTCCGAAGCGACGGACGACCCGACGACGGACGAACTCCCGACCGACACGACGGATGAGTCCGCTGGGAGCCCAGCTTCGGACTCCGGCCTCGACCGACAGGAACTCGACCGACAGGAACTCGAACGCGAGCATCCCGACGTGGTTGGGGACCTCCCCGACCTCATCGATGACGCCCGCGCGGGAGACCTCTCAGCCATTTCGCGTGCAATCGCCGAATACGAGCGGGTACTCACGACGGTGTCCCGAGGTGACGCACCTGGTGGCGACGATCTCCACCACGACCTTCTATTCGCGTATTACGAACCGCTGGCCGATGGACTCGATGCCGCCGCGGAGACGGGCGGCTGGGAGATACTCCTCGAGTTTGCCGACGCCTACGATCCCCACGAACAAAACGAGTTCCCCGAAGTCGGCCACGTCATCGCCAACGCAATCGGCCGGTCGGTGATTCGTACCCGCCGCTCTGAGGGCGTTGATGCAATCCCGGCCGACGCACTGGCATTTCTCGGGGCGATTCCCGAGTACGTCGATGAGTTCCACGTTGCCTACGAGGAATCCTACACCTACGGCTGGGGGATCGACCACCCCGACCATTCGGTCGCCGACCATCCCCTCGCCCTCGCGCAGGACGAACCACTGTTCGTGAAAGTGACACTGAATACCGCCTTCTACGTCGATCAGCACGCCGCACTCGATGTGTTCGAGACCCTCGTCACCGACGAGGCGATCTCTGGAACACACACGAGATTTGGGAGAGAAATCGACCGCACGGAGTTGTACTTTCAGGCCGTGGCTGATCTCGAAACGGAGCAATTGCTCGGTCCCCACGCCCCGCCGTACTGGGATGAGGACGACGATCTCCCCCGTGTCGTCGATGTCGACCCCGACGTGAAACAGCGGATTCAGGATCTCGCTCTGGAAACCGGCGTTGCTGACAGTGTCTCCGCCGATTGGTCGCTCCGCGATCTCGACTCGAGTCTGCTGTCTGGCATACTTGACGAGATGAGCGACTCGAGAGACGGATCCTGACCACTGGTCCCATTCCGGTCAATCGGATGTTCGAGCGAGTAGTTCGGGACCGCGGGGATGAGAGTCACCAGGCGAAAGGCCGGGTCAATGAACGGACTACCTGCACGGACTTTCTTGACCGCCGCAAGACGGGAGGGAGCGAGGAGGACGGGATAGTTCACTTCTCACTTAGCCTGTCTCGCTGCTGGCCCCTTTCTCCGGTGGACGCCTCGCGACACACAGCCCATGGTCCCTCTCTCATCGCTCGGTGAGATTCTCTCTTCTTCTCTTGTATGGCGGCTACGGAGAGCTAGGTGCTTCCGGTTCCGGCTCGTCGAACTCGAGGGCTTCAGTGACTGCTTCGGGGAGCGTCGGTCGCGGTGCGTCCTCGTGACGCCGTACCCGCTCGGGTTTTTCGGTTTCTTCGTACACGGCACGTGCGATCGGGACGCCCCGGAGGAAATTGTGCTCGTAGAGGATTTCGATACCGCGCTCAGTCGGTCCCCAGAACTTTGATGGGAGATCCCGCGTCGACGCGTTCGGCTCATGCAGATATACGTCGAGAATATCGGCCTCTTGCAACGTCTCGAGTTGGTCGAGGATTGCAGCCTCGTTCTTCGGGATCATATAGTCAAGCTCGGCTAATGAGGTGAGGTGGGCTGGATGACCGAGAATCACCTGGAGGACGAGGTGACGGGTTTCTTGGGAGAGCAGCTTCCGCATTCGTTGCTGCTCAGCAAACGGATCCTCGAACCCTTCCGGGGCCGTATTGCTCATACCTAAAAGGAGGATCTTCGGCTGTATAATGGTTTGGGACAACTAGGTTAATAGACTCCCAGTATGACTGAGTCAGTTGAAAAGGTCTATTACCAATCCAGTCAGAACGGATTCTATGAGTCCCCCCTCCGTTCCACCAAACTCGAGCAAAATCATGGAGGCAGTCCAGAATGCCTTACATGGCCTTGACGTCCAGTCGATAGAGGCCATTCGAATCCTCTCGTGGGCAAATAGTGAAACACCGGCACTCTATGATCGAGACCAAACCGCGTATCTCGTTCTGGGGAGTTATCGTGATCCGTACATTCGCCGAGTACGGGCAGTCGGTGACCGATTGAACCGTCGATATGGAACGTATGCGTTCCTCATCGGGGATCTCACAGATATCGATCTCCCTCGCCTCCCAGAGTTCCGCGTGAAGTTCCACATCACGGCAACGCTCAGCGATTACGTTGTAGCCGTGTTCGAGCAGGATGCTGGCGGCGAAATAAACGAACTCGGCAAGCTCGGTGAAACGGAGTACTTCGAGAAAGCGTACGCCTTTCCGCGGGCCTATCACTGGGAAACTGACGCACACCTCTCCGATGAACGAGATGTCATCGCTGCTGGCGCACAACTCATGGCTGCCACGGATGGCGACCATCAGACGAAGATTGCAGAACTCAATTCGCTTGTCGAACGTGCAGACCAAGCTGGCATCGACACTACCGTTGAAGCAGTGACTACCGAGCTCGAGCGCCACGATATCGAAGTCCCGTCATACAGCTGGGTACATCTGAATGACTTCCGTCTCTTTGAGCTACATGGGCGGTGTTACCCCTGGACCACCGAGGAGGAGTTATTTGAGGCCACAGACGACCTTCCGGGTTCACCACGACCTGAGTGGGAACAACAGTGAACTATCGCCAGTTTGCTGGATCAGTAGCAATTGCTGCGAGATCATCGGCGTGAGCTTTCGCGTCTTCTGGGAAGAGCGTCGTCGTTTGGATGTATGTTCCATGGGGTCCGATATCCGTTCTCACATATGATTTGTGGCAAGAGTCAGCGTCAGCTCTGTCTTTCTGCTCGGCCTGCAGCGATTTGATCGTCTCAATCGCAGCGGAGTTGAACCGATATCCGGTTCCCGCGATTTCACAGACGACATTCGCGTACTTGCCCTTGATTTTCACTTCGACGTACGGTCGCCGTTCTTCAGCAGCTCGCTGACGGGCCTGGTCGAGGGATTCAGATGGTGAGGGTTCGTCCGGCGGACGCTTGGCGTTGCCCGTGTAGAAGGTATATCGAATTGGATCGACTTCGTCAGTCGGTTTCTCCTGTCGTCGATCCGTCTTCGGGGGATCCGCATCCCTTCTAGTTTAACGACCCGAACCACCGCCATCTGATGATCACATATCGCTGGTGCTACCAGTTTGAGGAACCCGGTGGAGAGTATGACTTACACCCCACCGGATTCCGTAGTTGTTGACCGGATTCAAAGAGCGTTTCCCTCCGATAAGTTGCGCGAGCGTGCTCGC
>NZ_JAIWHV010000048.1 GCF_020177375.1 Saliphagus infecundisoli
GAATATAACCCGTCTACGCGTCGGCCGTCCCGACCTCGGGGCCCGGGACAGCCTCACGTTCGTCACAGGTCCAGTGCACTGTTTCGAACTCGTGGCGTCGACCGTCGACAGAGACCGGACAGCAACCGCTAACCCTGCTCTCCACCTCCTGTCGATCATGACCCGGCTGATCACGACACAGGGGACGCTACACGCCGACGAGCTGGGGTTGCTCCTGCCCCACGAGCACATCTTCGTCGACCTCGGACCGATCGAGGCAGAACACTGGCGGGACGCGGCGGCGGAGGACGTGCTCGAGCTGATGGGCCCGGAGATCGAGGCAGCAATAGATGCCGGCGTCACGGCACTCGTCGAATGCACGCCGACGGGCGTGGGTCGGCGCGCCGACATCGACGTCGCCGTCTCCGAGGCGACCGGCCTGCCCGTCGTCCTCCCGACAGGGATTTACCAGGAACCCTTCGTCCCCGAGTGGGCCGTCGAGGCGAGCGAGGACGAGATCCGCGAGTGGATGCTCGCGGAGTTGACCGAGGGAATCGAGGAGACGGGGATTCGCGCGGCCTGGATCAAGCTCTCGGCGAGCGACGACGGCATGACCGAGACCGAGGAGAAGATACTCCGCGCTGCGGCGGCGGCGGGCGCGGAAACCGGCGCCCTCATCGGTAGCCACACCGTCGCGGGAGCGGTTGCCCACACCCAACTCGACGTCCTCGAGGAGGTGGGCTACGATCCCGAGCGGTTCGTCTGGATTCACACCCAGGCAGAAGACGACGAATCCACACATCACGCGGTCGCAAACCGCGGCGCATGGATCGAGTACGACGGTATCGGTGGCGAGAAGCCCGACGCCTACTACCTGGAGCGCATCACGGCGGCACTCGAGGCAGGGCTCGGCGATCGGGTGCTCCTGAGCATGGACCGCGGCTGGTACGATCCCTCGGAACCCGGCGGTGGCGAGCCCGATCCATACACGTACCTTCCGAACAGGTTCCTCCCGAAGCTCCGCGACGCCGTGGGCACCGACCAAACGCGACGGCTGACCCAGGACAATCCGCTTCGGGCGTTCGCTCGCTAATCATCGTCCCCTAGCAGGATTGCGAGTCCTCACCATCATCCGAGTGGCTGTTGGGCACATACCCAACACACTTACGGTGTTGGGCGACAAACCAACAGAAGAGGGATGGGCCACGAACTCACGCACCGCTACACCCACGTCGAAGCCGGACTCGTCGAGAACGTCGTCATCCGGCGGACGACCGACAACAATGCCTACCCGTCCGGCTGGAAGTACACCCTTCATCTGGGAACGCTGCAAGATCTGACGCTCATCCGCTACGACAACGCTCACGAAGATACCAAGGGCCACGAACTCCACACCGCTGCAGGGGACGCAAACCTCGAATTCCCTGGTATGGAAGAACTCATCGTTGAGTTTTGGGCCAGCGCTGACGAATACTGGGACACAATTGGTGGTGACCCACCCCGTCCCTATTGAACTGCAATACAATACACATCCAACACACCCAACCATGACCACTCTTCACATCACCGTCGGGGACCGAGCACAGCTCCGAGAGGACACGCTTCAGTTTATCCAGACTGCCGAGGCTGATGAACTGGATGCAAGCGATGAGCGTGCAGTACTGCAGTTCGGAACCTATGGCGATCTCGTCGACAACCTCACTCCGCTGCGCCTCGATCTCGTCCAGGCGATCGCCAAAGAACGCCCATCGAGTATGCGTGAAGCTGCACGACTCGTCGACCGCGACGTCTCCGATGTCCATGCCGATCTGAAACAGCTGGAGGTGCTGGGTATCCTTGAGCTCAAGGAGGGAGGCCCTGGCGGGGCGATCCAGCCAGTTATCCCCTTCGACAAAATCGAGATGCACATCGACTACCCCCTTCTCGACGACGGCGATGTAGACAGCACTCCCGCCAGCGCAGATTAGCTGCACCAATCCGTTTCGAGCGTTCGCTCGCCAGTCAGCTCGGTGACGGACCTCGGGGACACACCTCGCTGGCTCTGGTCTGTCGATCGTGCCATGGCTTCGTGACTCTGCGCTCACGGACGGACTCGGATGGGATTAGCGGGCCGGGGGCGTGAGCCCGAGACTGTATTCGAGAGCGTCGTCGACCTCCGCCAGTCGTTCATCGGGGATCGACCCGACAACACTCCCGATTCGGTCCGCAATCGAGACGGTCCGAAGTTGGCTACAGATCGCGACGGAGTCCTCGCGGAGCGCGCTTTCCGCAGCCGAGATCTCCACCTCGAACGGGTAGAGATCATCCCCATAGGACGTCGTGAACGGAACCACGATCGTCGTCGGAGCGTTCTCGTTCCCGATATCGTTCTGGACGACGAGACAGGGACGAGTGCCTTGTTGTTCGGACCCTCGCGTGGGATCTAACTCGACGATGACGATATCTCCGCGGCGAACGTGCATCGTTACTCGGAGTCCGTCTCCGGTGCGTCGCCAAGAGAGCTGTTCGCCTCCTGGCTGACGCCCGCGAGTTCTTCAGCGAGGGCGTGATCGCGCTCGGCACGCTGGCGATACCCCTCCGCGAGGCGCTCGCGTGTGACCGCCTTGTCGATGACGATTTTTCCTTCTTCTTCCCGAATGCGGACCTCGTCACCGCCCTCGAGTCCGAACGCTTCACGAAGCTCCTTTGGGAGTGTGACCTGCCCTCGCTCTCCGACACGCCGGGTCTCGCTGGTAGGCATACATATCCATATCATATCCATACTCAAAACGGTTCCGGCGGCGGCCGTTGGTCTGCTTCGATAGGGTCACCCAGCTATACGAACGCGCTCCTCCCCTCCCTACTCCGTTCGCTTCGCTCACTTCGTCGGGGAAGGGGACTCCGCGCTACCGTTTAGCTGAAAGATGGAAAGATTTCGCGCTCGAACGTCCGAATAGTCCCCGCCGGCTGGCCGACATTGGTTCCGACGAGAACGCGCGTCACGCCGGTGTCCTCCAGGCGTTGCAGTTCCGCAATGACGTCGTCGGGCTCATCGGTGATGCCGTTGGTGTCGGCGATCTCCTCGTCAGTCATGCAGACGGAACTCGCCGAATGGTACCGCGTTCAACGCCGGACGATCTATAGTCGGCTCACGCGACCCGACATCGACGAGTCACTTGAGCACGCCACGATAGATGCTAAACAAACTGATAGAAGGCAAAAAGTTTTGAAAATTTAGGAAATTTCAAAGATACAATGAACGAATCACTGAGCAAAGTCGGGTTCGTCGCGCCGACGGGGACGCCAGCACTCGTCCAGCAGTATCCATTAAATACTCCCGCGTTGAGCCGTCTTTCCCCCAGTACAGCGCGCCACACGACGATCCGTTGGTTAACCGGTCATCGGAACTGGACGTGCCTCTAAGGCACGATCACCGTTCTCGGCGATCACTATTTATCCCGGTTCGAAAGGCACGAACCGCTGATCTCGCAGGAAGTATAAGAATAACAATATAGAGTTAATTTGAATATGAATTGGTGGTCTGTTCGATGACCACCCTCTGTCTAAGCGTCGGCCGCCACGGCTCGCGGTCCGGGACAGCCGCATGTTCATCACAGTCCCAGCGTACACTTTCGAACGCAACTCCGACGAAGAGTGCTGGAGACGACGCCACGCTCTCAGCCGGCACATTGACTTTCACTGAACGTACAGCGACGATTGACACCGCTCTCGAGCAGCTAGCGGGGGCCAAAACAAACAATGAGTCGATACCGCTAGAGGAGCAGATCAGTGGTCAGCTACACTCACGAGTAGTCGAGGACGCGTGCGCCTTCGAGATCCCAATCGGCCAGGTAGTCTCGCTCCGCGTTGACGAGGTCAGTGAACAACTCTTCGGCTTCCTCGGTCTGGAGCGTCTGGACCTGCGGATCGATGAGGAATCCCTCGAAGGCCTCGTCGACGTCCCCGTCGCGCGAGGCCTCGACGACCGTCTCGATGGTATCCACGTGGCGCTGCACGAGACTCCGGACCGGACGGGGGAACCCCCCCGCCGAGAGGGGCTTGATTTCGCCCGCGCTCACGACAGCGTTCGTCTCCACGACGGTTCCATGTTCGACGCCCTCCATCTGGCCGCGGTTCGGCATGTTCACGTTTGTTACGAATCGCTCGCCGCCGTTGAGCCCCTCCAGAATGTTGAGGAACGCCTCGTTGGAGGCCTCCAGTTCGAACTCCTCTTCGCCATCCATCCAGGCGGTCACGTCCGTCGTCTGTTCGGACTCCGAGGGGTCCCAGTGCTTCGCGCGGAAGTCGCTCCCGGTACGCTTGACACCCCAGCGATTGAGTCCCTCCTTGCCGTTCTGGAGGAACGAAGTGGCGTACTCAACAATGTGGCGATCGCCCGCGAACGGCAGCACGCCGAAGCGTCGGAAGAGCTCCCAGGAGACCTGCCATTCGTCGTTGAACGGGCTGACGTCTTCGAGGTCTTCGGAAGTGAACGTCCGGTTCGCTTGCTCGTTCTGGGCGAACTCCTCGAGGTCGGGCCAGAGGTCGGTCCCATCACAGTAAGCCTCGTCGACCCAGGTGAAGTGGTTGATACCCTTGACGTTCACAGAGATGTCGCTCATCTCGGCGTCCGGCATCCCGAACTCCTCGCGGGCGAGTTCCGCGAGGTGTTCGCGGGCATGTATCACTTCGTGGCAGAGGCCGACGGCGTTGATGTCGGGGTACTCGTCGTAGAGGGCCCGGGTGACGAAGTGAACGGGGTTCGTGAAGTTGAACACCCACGCGTCGGGGCAGTTTTCGCGGACTCGAGCTGCGATCCGCCTGTAATCGGGAATGGTCCGCATTGCACGGAAAATCCCGCCCGGGCCGATCGTGGCGCCGACGGCATGGTAAATGCCGTGATCCTTCGTGATATCGAGGTCGGGGACGAACGTTTCGAGTGGGTCGAACTGCGTCGAGAGGATGACGACGTCCGCACCGTCGAGCGCTTCGTCCTCGTCCTCGATGGCTTCGTAGGTCCAGTCGGCGGTGACTTCGTCACGGTTCTGTACCCAATTTCCGAACTTCGCGTTCCGCTCGGCGCTCTCCGGGTAGTGGTCGTAGAGGCGCATCGTGCCGTCCACGTCGGACAGCGCGAGGTCCTGTGCGAGTTTCGGGAACCACTCACGGCTGCCGCCGCCAACGTACGCGATGGTAAGGTCGTCTGACTCCGCTTGCTGGCTACGCTTGGTACTGGCAGCTTCCATACGAATCCGATTATGGAGGAGAGATAAACAAACTTTGGAATGGGAACGCATGGCCGCAATCTCGGTGCGTCCGCGACTGCAAACACCGAGACAGCGACGTGGGTACTCTAGGACGAGCATTGGCTTTCGGCCTGCTCTTCGGCGGCGGTACGCCAGGTGTGCTCTGAGAGCCAGCCGAGTAGTGCCCCGACCTACTCGTTCGAAAGCACAGCTGGTCAACCCGCACAGTCACCGCTCGGAGACCGTAAACACCTCCATCACCTACCCCGCCCGACGCGCCTTCGGCGCTCTGAGGACCGACTTGCATAGCTTCGACCGATATTATGGTTCCGGACTGACGTGTGTGCCGGTGCGGTCGGTCGGCAGAGGCAATGTGATTGGACGTGACCTCGGCGACGTCGCGACAAGACGAGCGTACTCAGGGCGGGCGCGTCGTCGGTCCGCCCTTTGGGGCCGGTTGACAATGGCCCGTCCTCGGCGAGGAAGCAACTCTGTCCCGTCTGCAACGGTGGTGTGGCGCCCGGTGGTTCGGTGACGCGCAGTAAAATCATGGCCAGTCGCCCGATGGGCGGGTGGAAACCAACAAGAACTGTCGAGCAACGCAGGCAGCCGAACGGCGTCAGCCGCCGGGTTCGGGACCTTAGATCTCGCCTGCCTTCTCAGACCACGCTTGGTGGAGTTCGCTGGCGGCGTCCATCGGGTCGGTCTCGTCGTAGATAACGGCCTGGCTCAGATCGAAGAACGTACTCGAGATCTGGCTGACACTCCAGAAGCCGTAGGTCGTCCCGCTTTCGAAGACCTCTTGGAAGCCGGCCCAATCAGGGTTGTCCGTGTCCTCGGGCACCTGCCACTCGACGTCCTCGTGTGCCGGCAGGTTCCCGGGGTAGTCGTTCAGGTACGCGCGGATACCTTCCGGGCTGGTCCCGGTTTTGATGACCTGCCACGAGGCCTCCTTGTTGTCCGAGTGTGTGTTCATGAAGATGGGCTTCACTTCCCGGTAGGTGCCGATTTCCCCGCCTTCGATGCGGGGGTTGTGGGTCGCGGCACTGTTCCGGTAGTTCTGCATCGCCTCGCTGTTCGAGTTCTCGGAGTTCTGTGCGACGCCCGGAACCCATGGACCCGTTGAGACGGACGCGTAGTTCCCGTTCACATACGCGATGTCATGTTCGAGCGAGCCGATACCCCGCGCGTCGGGGTTGGTAGCCGGGGAGTCGTGTTTGAAGAACGGGTCCCAATAGTATTGCTTGAAGACTTGCCCGAGGTCGTCCTCGCTGACCGCCAGGCTCCATCCCCCATTCCCGTCAGTTTCGAAAATCCGGTCGACCCGCTGGTAGAGGAACGAGATGAACTCCTGGAGCATTCGGGTGTTCCCCTTCTCGGACGTGATGGTAAAGCCGTGCATCCCGTCCTGATCCGCTGTGATGGAAGAACAGACCTCGAGGAATTCCGACCAGTTGTCGGGGAGTCCGCCGTACTCCTCGAAAATGTCCTGGCGGTAGACCATCCCACGGCCGTTCCCGATATAGGGAAGGGCCCAGATATCGTCCTGGTACCGCATTGCGTCGAGGCCAATGTAACCGTCGGTGTAGTCGAGTTCCTCGACGCGGTCCGTCATCGGCTCGATGAGTTCGGCGCTAATATAGTCACCACGGTGGTTCGGGGTCGCCTCGGCAACGTCGGGGGTCCCGGTGTCACCACCCGTCAGGAACTTCTGTTTGATATTGTCGTACCGCATGTCCGTAAACTCGACGTCCACGTCCGTGTTGTCCCTGATGAGTTGCTGGAGTTCCCCGGCGTCCGAGTCCCACGCGTCGGTCCAGACGGAAACGGAGTTGCTGTTCGACCCGCCAGACTCATTTGAGCCGTTCGACCCATTAGAGCCGTCCGACCCATTACCGTTTCCACCACCGAGTCCACCGAGACAACCGGCTGCCCCGGTCGCTGCAAGAGCACTTACCGCTGCAATGTACTTCCGACGGCTGTAGCTTTCATCGCCCATGCGATTTTGACTCATGGACTACGGTGATATAAATGTGTTGTTCGATTATGGACTATCCTGTCGTTTGATAGTGGGTTTCTCGAGAAAGGAATCGGCCAGGAGATCCACTCAGAAGAGTTGAGAGAGGAACGTAGTGATTCAGGTTCCGTGCATACCGCCGCTGGCGAGTCCCTCGACGATTTTGTTCTGCACGAGGCTGAATAGGGCGATCGACGGGACCGCCGTGAGGAGCGCCGCCGTGATGGTCGCACCCCAGTTGATGCTCGTCTGGCTCTGGAACATGTACAGCCCGTAGGGGAGCGTCCGCGTGCCCGATCCCTGGGAGAGGATGGAAACGAAGAGGAAGTCGTTCCACGAGGTGACGAACGTGTAGAACGCTGCGACGGCGATGCCTGGAAGCGCGAGCGGGATGATAATGTGGTAGAGCACGCCGAGGTGCGAACAGCCATCGATGCGGGCGGACTCGTCAAGTGCCTTCGGGATGTCATCGAAGAATCCCTTCAGGAACCAGAGTGCCAGCGGGAGCGCCCGAATCGTGTGCGCGAGGATAATACCCAAATACGTGTCGACAAGCCCGTAGGTGTACATCATCAGGAAGAACGGCACGAGGATAAGCACCGGCGGGAGCATCTTGGTCGCCATGAAGCTGACCAGCAGCGCCGCGTGTCCCGGGAACTCGAAGCGGCTCAGTGAGTACGCGCCGATAATCCCGACAGCCAACGTCAGTGCGACTGTGCTCAGAGCGATGAGGGAGGAATTGAAGAACAGCCGCAGGAACGTTGGATCCGACAACACCGTTCGGAAGTGTGCCAGGGTGATGTTCTCCGCGCTGGGGATGATGATGAGCTCGTCCGCCTGGATAATCGATCCGGATTTGATGGTCGAGAGCGCGAGCCAGATAACTGGCACGAGAAACCAGACGAAGTAGAGAAACAATGCCCCATAAATCAAGAGGGCACGTGTGGTGCTGGTGTCCTCGCCGAAGAGTCGGTCGCTGTCGAGATATTTGCTGAACCGCCCGGTGCTTGCCTCTACCTGCGGGGGAGTCTCTGTTTCACTTGCCATGGGTTTCCTCCACCACGATGGCTGTCGCGGTCGTCTCGTGGACCGTTGATTCAGTCCATCCGTCGGGAGTGCTTTCGTTCATTCTGTGTTCTCCAGTTTGATGTACACGGCGGTAAAGACGGTGAGCAACGCGAGCATCACCATCCCCGTTGCCGCGGCGTAGCCGAGCGCGTACTCGCTGAACGCTTGTTGGTAGACGTACGTCCCCAGGACCTCCGTCTGGTTGACTGGGCCACCACCGGTGGCGATGTAGACCATCTGGAAGGTATTGAAGGAGGCGATAACCTCAGTGACGATCATCACCATCGAGATGTACGAGATGTTAGGTAGCGTGATGTGGCGGAACTGCTGAAGCGCGCCGGCGCCGTCTATCTTCGCGGCCTCGTAGTACTCGGGTGGGATCGACTCCATGCTCGCGAGCAATGCGATGGCCACGAACGGCGTGTCCTTCCAGACACGGAGCATCATCACCAGGGGAAGGGCCAGGTTGAAGTCCCCAAACCAGTTCTTGTTCGGTCCGCCGACCTGCTTGAGGAGGAGGTTGACGAGACCGTAGTCAACCTGGAACATCCACGTCCAGATGATGACGATGACGACCGGTGGGATGACCCACGGAATCATCGAGAGGCTCCGGAGAATCCCGAGTCCTGGGAGGTTGTTCCGGAGGAGTAACGCGAGACCGAGTCCAAGGAGGTACATCGTTGTGACCGCCCCCACGGTGAAGATTATCGTATGTATGAAAGCCTCCGAGAACACTGGATCGCTGAGAAGGGCCTGATAGTTCGCCAACCCGACCCAGGAATACTGATCTGGATTGAGGAACGAACGTTGCTGGAAGCTCATCACCACTGCCCGCAGCGTCGGGTAGACGATGATTAGGAGCATCAAAATCGTCGCCGGCGCCACGAGGCCGTACCCGACCCACGTCTCTCGGGTGAACCAATCGGCCTCGTCAAAGAACCGACTCGCTCTTTCTCCCATTGTGGCTTCTTGTGATGCCATCTATGAGACTCTTATCCAAAATGCACTTAAGTTCTTCGCAAAATTCGACGGGTCGTGACCGCGGATCGTTCCCCGTTTGCCACTATGAGCGAAAATTATTTATCGGCCGATTATAATCGTTACACCCAGTCATGGAGGACCTCCACATCGAGAACCTCACTAAGATATACGACCCCCACTCGAACCCCGTTATCGGGGTAGAGGACCTAAACATCGAGCTGGACGAGGGTAACTTCCTCGTGCTCGTGGGGCCGTCCGGATGTGGGAAGTCTACCACCCTACGGACGATTGCTGGTCTGGAGTCCGCAACGAGCGGCAACATTCGGATCAACGGGGAGGTCGTCAACGACCAGAAGCCAAAAGAGCGAGACATCGCGATGGTGTTTCAGAACTACGCGCTGTACCCCCACATGACCGCACGACAGAACATGGGATTCGGGCTGAAGATGATTTCTGACCTCTCGAAGGAGGAAATCGCCGACCGCGTTGAGGAGGTGGCCGGGATGATGGGCATCAAGGATCTGTTGGACGACAAGCCCAGCGCACTGTCCGGCGGGCAACAACAGCGTGTCGCTCTCGGACGAGCCATCGTGCGCGAACCGCAGGTATTCCTGCTCGACGAGCCGCTCTCGAACCTCGACGCGAAACTCCGGGCTCACATGCGCACGGAAATCAAGGAGCTCCAGCAGAACCTCGACATCACGACCGTCTACGTCACCCACGACCAGACGGAGGCGATGACGATGGGTGACAAGATTGCTGTCCTCAACGAAGGCAAACTCCAGCAGCTCGGGTCGCCGCTCGAGTGCTATCACCAGCCCACGAATCGGTTCGTCGCCGGCTTCATCGGGGAGCCGTCGATGAACTTCTTCGAAGCCGAACTCAAGGACGACCGGCTCGTCAACGAGTCCCTCGATTACCCGCTTTCAGACGCCCGACTCGACGCCGTTGAGGGCATCGACGACGTCGTCCTTGGAATCCGCCCGGAGGACGCCGAAATCGTCGCCACTGTTGGGGATCACACCGTCAACGGGACGGTCAACGTCGTAGAACCGCTCGGCTCGGTCAACTACATCCACACCGATATCGCCGGGCGGGAACGGACCATCGAAGTGGACGGCAACCAGTACGCCGACGAGGGGCAACAGATTGCCATCCGATTCCCCGAGGACCAAATTCATCTCTTCGACCAAGAGAGCGGAGATGCAGTATACAACCCGGAGGTCAACGATGAAACGGTCGCTCGCACGAGTTTTGAGGGCGGAGCCAGCGGGATGACCAGCGACTAAGTATTGCGAGACATACCTACTTCGAGCGGACTCGTATTGGCTGACGGCTCACGGACTCCAGACGCGGTAGCCGAAAGGGAACTGATTTACGAGACTGTACAGATACTCCTCGTATGCCCGAACGAGCACAGACGCCCAGTATATCGAGCCGGTCTCGATCCGGACCCCGGTACTGGTACGTCCTCGCCGCACAACTGGCGAGTGGGCTCGTGGCGATCCCGTATGTGGCCGTCGCTTTACTCGATGTGGTCGTCAGTCTGAACCACCTCCTGACCGGTATCGTCCTCGCTATCAGCAGCCTACTCGCCGTCGCCGTGTATCCCGCTATCTTTCAGGACGCTGTACACGTCAATCGGAGTGCGGCGTGGCGCCCACGCTGGTGGTGGTATCTCGTGGTCGGCTTCTCACTCACGTTTCTCGGTTACGTTCTCGTGCCCGCGAACGCATGGTCGCCAGAGCTCGTTTCCACCGCGGTAGTGCTCTCCCTCGTCGTCGCGACCACGTTGGTTTCCGCAGTGTACCTGCGAAACAGACATCGGGTGATCGGAACACCCTGAGAGCGCCAGGACGGGTTGTCGATCTCTGCTGTTCCGTTCGAACCAATGACCGCGACAGACAGGTTCGGAAATTCCTAATCAGGCGATTCTACGCCGGTGTTCCTTCGGTAATACCGCTAACTCGACCAGATCGTGATTGACAGCCTTCGCCGCTCTGCATACTGCCGTTAAAGTTGGCATCCTTCTATCTCCACCCAGAAAATTTATGTTCGACTTGGCAGTTGTTACCGATTATGCACCGGGCAGCGTTAGCCGATAGTCTCTGCGAGGTAGCGGCCGGGCTACTCACACCCCTGGACGAACAAAACACGGATGACATCCGCTACGACGAGTTGGCGTCGACTGCTGAGTGGCTCCACACCAACGGAATCAACCTGTTTCTCGCCTGCGCAAACATCAGCGAGTACCACTCCCTGACCCACACGGAACGCGCTGAGTCCGTCCGCGTTGTCTGTGATGCGCTCGGTGACGATGCGACCGTCCTTGGGGGCGCGGGCGGCAGCACGAAAAGCGCAATCGACCTCGCCCAAGCACACGTCGACAATGGTGCTGACGGAATCATGGTGATGCCGCCGGACCATACGTTCAAACACGAATCCGGCGTCGCCAAGTACTATCACCGCATCGCCGACGCTGTCGACGTCGGGGTGGTACCATACATTCGAGGGATGGAAGCGACGGTTCGTATGCTTGACTGGATCACCGACCACGAGAACGTCGCCGGGATCAAGTGGGCAGTGCCGGACCTCGAACTGTTCGCCGAGTGCGTCGAACAGGCTGACGACGATCTGGTTTGGGTCTGTGGCATGGCCGAACCCCCAGCACCAGCCTACTACTTAGAGGGGGCTGACGGCTTCTCCGCAGGGGTGACGAATTTCGAACCGCGGTTGGGCCTCGAACTGTTCGACGCCCTCGAGGCCGGCAACTACGAGCGCGCCAAACGCCTCCGGAACCTGAGCCAACCGCTGATGAACCTCCGCGCAGAGTCCGGCGAGGACAACGTCTATGCCAGCGCAAACAGTGTTCCCGTCCTGAAGCGATGTCTCGAACTTGCGGGTCGGGACCCCGGTCCCGTCCGCGAGCCGCTGGTCGAGTTGCCCGAGGCGGACCGCGAGCGGGTGGACGACCGCTACGAGGAGCTTCAGGCCGGACTCGAACGGCTTGACGCCGTCGAGCCGTGAAGTAAACGGGTTGTGGACGGTCATCGCTCAACGCTCTTAACAAAACGAACCTCTGAAGATGCGCCGACTTGTTGTTCTCCGTAGACTATAATATCATGAGAATTTTTGTACATCCCGGTAAACCTGCTACTCACGGCGCCGCTAGAAGCCGTAGACCTCGTGGGGACGGTCGTATGCGACTTCCCTGGCAACGTCGCGGGCGATCTCCATCGGGACCTGGCCGCGGGAGACCTGTCGGCCGAGGACGTTCGCCAGCGAGCGCCGGAACATCTCGAAGCGCGAGCCGTAGGAAAGCAGTTTCCGGGAGTCGCTGACCATCCCGGGGGAGTTCGCGAGCAGGGAGACGGTGCCGACGTACTCCAAGTGCTCCTCGATCCCGAACGGGCTGTCGTTGAACCACCAGGCGGGACCGACGCTGA
>NZ_JAIWHV010000049.1 GCF_020177375.1 Saliphagus infecundisoli
GACGTATCTCTTGGTTCTGGGTCTATTTGCTCGCATCAGGTTGAGCTTGCGCAGTCTACACACCCCTTTCCAGTGCCCCTCGCAGTGGTCTCGCTCTCCCCAGCTTTATCAACTCAGAACGCAACAGGGACAGAGCATCTATTCCTAATATAAATATATGTCTATCTGTTTCTTTCTCTGAGTCTCATCGCCCTATTTACGTCAGACAATGTTAAACAAAGCGTGAAGAGAGTACCACTGACAACTACCGCGTACACTAATCCCCCTCACACCGACCTGCGAGGAATCCACCTCATGGCCACGAACCAAACCCACTCCCTCGGCTCCTGCCCCCGGTGTAGTACTGAGATTAAACCCCTGCACGTTCTTATTGAATACGAAAATCCGCCAGGAGAACAAAATATGTTCGTCGAGTGCCCGGCGTGCCAGAAAGTCGTGACGCCCACGCCAACCACATGATACGACTCGCTACCCGGGTAAAACGTGCTGTGTGCCCCAACGACGCCGTCGAAACCATCTGCGAGTGTCGCCATTGTGGGACCGCTGTTAATCCGAATTCGTCTGTGTGTCCAACCTGTGAGACGGCTGAGATCGCTACATACACGATTCCGTGAATCGTGGAAGTTGCGCGTCTTTGCAGTTCGTACTCTCTGCAGTTCTATTGTAATCCTTTTTATATTCCGGGTAGCGGTGTCCAACCTTGTACAACAAGAATTCAGACCCGATTGTTACACAAGACTATAACAGTTGATCTAGCTGACTTCACGCTCCCCGCTAAAGTTGACAATCATGGTCCGAGCAAATGCCCGTTTAGTCATTGAGCGTCGAAAACGAGATCCATGTCTGTCTCGCCTGATCTCGCCGTCGGACTCGGCCTCACGATCGCCGGATGGCTCGGGTTGGTGTTCACGGTCGCTCACTCTCGACGCGTTATCAGAAGGCTGACTACCTCGTTGGACGGTCACGACGAGCCCCAGCCAACAGATACGCATTCGACCGACGATGAGTAGCGGTCCGGGCGGAAATCGGGGCGACGCCGACTTCGCTCGAGAGCTGACGCTGCTCGACGTGACGTTCCTCGGAATCGGAGCGATGATCGGCGGGAGCGTCTTCGTCCTCACTGGGTTAGCCGCCGGCGAGGCCGGACCAGCGCTCATCCTCGCGTTCGCGCTTAACGGCGTCATCACCATTTTCACCGCGATGACCTACGCCGAACTGGGCAGCGCGATTCCCGAGCCGGGCGGGGGCTACCTCTGGGTTCGGACGGCACTCGGTCGATCACAAGCGTTTCTCTCCGGCTGGATGAGCTGGTTCGCCCACGCCGTCGCTGGCTCGCTGTACGTCCTGACGTTCGGCTCGTTCGTCACGCTGATCCTGACGGCCTATTTCGACCTGACGCTCGGACTCTCCCAGGTCCAGTTACAGAAGTCGTTTGCAGTGCTGGCGACTGTCGGCTTTACCTATGTCAACTATCGCGGGACCAAGGAAGCCAGCTTCGCCGAAAACGTCGTTACTGTCGTCCAGCTCGTAGTCATCATCGTCGTTATCGCGGCGGGATTTCGAGTCGTCGTTTCCGATCCGGAGGTGACGGTCGCCAACTTGGAACCGTTCGCGCCCAACGGCGCTGGCGGCATCTTCATCGCGATGGGGCTCACGTTTATCGCCTTTGAGGGCTACGAGATCATCGTCCAGTCGGGTCGCGAGGTCGTCGAACCGAGAAAGAACGTCCCGAAAGCCGTCTTCTATTCGATGCTCGTCGTCGTCACGCTGTACGTGCTGATCGGAATCGTCATGCTGGGTGCGATCACTGTCACCCCCGATCTCGAGGCGACCGCCGAAGCGACCGACAGCATCGGCGGGACGGTTCTTCCGGAACTGCCAGCCGACCCCGCTGTCTGGCAAGTTGTCGGCCACCTTGGCGAGTTCGGCCTTGCACAGGCTGTCGGACAGTTACTTCCTTATGGTACGCTGCTCATCCTCTTCACCGGCATTCTCTCGGCGCTCGCAGCACTCAACGCGACGACGTTCTCGAGCGCCCGCGTCGGATACGCGCTGGGCAGGGATCACGTATTTCCAGACGCGGTTGCTCGGATCCACCCGGAGAACCACACCCCACACGTATCAGTCGTCATGAGCGGAGCACTGATCGCCCTCATGGCCGTTTCCCTGCCGATCGCCCAGGTCGCCGCTGCAACCGACCTGATGTTCTTGCTATTATTTCTGCAGGTCAACTACTCCATGATCAAAATCCGGCGCGAACATGGCGCCGAACTGTCCTACGGCTATCTGGCTCCCTGGTTCCCATACATCCCGATCGCCGGAATCGTGTCCAAGCTGTTTCTCGCCGTCTACTTCTTCAACTACAGCCCGCTCGCATGGGTCATCGCGATCAGCTGGATCGGTGTTGGCGCAGTTGTCTTCGCGACCTACTCGCGCGGACGAATCCGAGAAACAGAGGCGCCCGAAACACGGACGATTGTCGAAGAACGGGCGCTGCGT
This sequence comes from Saliphagus infecundisoli, assembly GCF_020177375.1. Lineage (GTDB taxonomy): Archaea > Halobacteriota > Halobacteria > Halobacteriales > Natrialbaceae > Saliphagus > Saliphagus infecundisoli. The sequence continues at coordinate 2,500 of NZ_JAIWHV010000049.1, forward strand.
CAGCGACCATATCAAGTACTGGTCCCGATCCACGACCCCGCAAACGCTGAACGCCTGGTTGATCTTGCCGTGCCGATCGCCCGTCGAAACGACGGGGAACTGGTGCTCACAACGGTCGTCACGATGCCCGTGCAGACCCCGATCGAACGAGGCGATGATCGACGAGCGATGGCCGAGCGCCGAATGCTGGCCGACGCGATGCGGTACGTCCCGGAGGACGTGCCGGCCCACCGGATCATCACCATCGGTCGAACGCCAGGGAGAAGTATCGTCGATATTGCGAGACGGTACGATAGCGAGGCAATCGTCCTCGGCTGGCGTGGGCGTCGGAAACGCCTTGGCGGCGTCGTTCTTGGTTCGACGATCGATTACGTCGTCGAAAACGCGCCTGCCGACGTCGTGGTCGCAAAAACCACGGGTCCGGTCGAACTTCGATCGATACTCGTGCCGACCGACGGTGGCCCTCACGCCATATTCGCCGAATCAATCGCCGGCACGCTCGCTGCCGCACATGACGCACGGGTGACGCTCCTCACTGTCTCAGCCGACGATCCCAATGAGGCTGCGACCTTCGTCCGCGAACGCGGAGCCACTCTCGAGCGAGAAGGAGTCGATTGCAAGACGGCGGTCGTTCCGAGCAAGGATGTCCCCGGTGCGATCGTAGCGTATGCTGAGGACCACGAGATCGACACGATCGTGACCGGAGCCGCTCGAGCGGGAATCGTTCCGAGAACGGTCTTCGGCGACATCGCGGAAGCGGCCGGAGAACGGTTCGAGGGGGAAGTACTGATGGTCAAGAAGTATCGATTCGTCCGATCGGCGGCAATCAGGTGGGCGCACAAGTGGTTCGCGCCTCGCTCGGATAGAACCGATGATGGGAAGTAACCACTGGCAGTGGGCGACCACCGTCCATCCAGACAGCGTTCCGATCGATGGTGAACAGGAGAAGGAGATGACAATGACTTTTCAACAGATTGCAACGAGATGAGCCTCCCGAGATCATGAGTAATCGAGGGTACAGACCGCTCGTTCCGGTTTTCATCGCGGCTGTGCTCACGGTCCCGTGGCTTGCAGTCCGGATCACCGGAGCAAGTGTAGGCCTCACCCTGTCGATCCTCCTGTCGGGTATGTCGATTCTCGGGGCGGCGTTCTTGCTCGCCTGGGCAGCCGAGACGGCCGAAAAGGACGTCTCTCGCTCGTTCGCCATCGCCGTGCTTGCGGTGCTGGCGGTCGCCCCAGAATATGCCGTCGATGCGCTGTACGCCTGGGAAGCCGGCGTTACACCAGCCGGTCCTGCCTCGCGGGAAGCAGCTGATCTCGCGGTGGCCAACATGACGGGTGCTAATCGGATACTTATCGGAATCGGTTGGTCGGGGATCGTCCTGTTCACGATTCACCGGGCGGCATCGCATCCCGATCCCCACGTCGAGCGCGTCGACGGGATCCTCGCTGACCGCGTCCATCTCGATCGGGAACTCTCGCTCGAGATCGTGTTCCTGTTCGTCGCGACATTCTACGCCTTTTTCATCCCCCTAACCGATTCAATCGCTCTTCATGATATGATGATTCTCGTCGGGTTGTATACCCTCTACATCCTATTCGCGATTCGGACTCCCCCAACTGAAGAGGTCCACATTGGCGTTCCGGCATACCTCCAATCATTTCGACGACGATGGCGAATCGCGACGGTAATCGGACTGTTCGTCTTCTCCGGTCTGACGATCCTTGTAGCGGTCGAACCGTTCGCCCACGGGCTGGAAGAGCTTGGCCTGCAGTATGGCATCCAGCCGTTCTTGATGATTCAGTGGATCGCGCCGTTGGCGAGCGAGACGCCTGAGTTCATCATCGTCGTCTTGCTCGTCACGAAGGGGCGCTCGAGCGCGTCGTTCAACGCATTAATCTCCTCGAAGCTCAACCAATGGACGTTGCTGATCGGTACGCTCGTCCTCGTCTACAGTGTTTCACTCGGCTATTACGGCGCGCTTCCGCTGGGGTCTCGACAGGCGGGAGAGATCTGGCTCACCGCTGCACAGAGCTACTTCGCGCTCGCGCTACTCATCGACTTGCGTATCGACGCTCGGGAAGCGGTTGCGCTCCTCTCGCTCTTTCTGGTTCAGCTCCATCCAACGTTCCACCAACACGAGTGGCTCCTCACCTTCACAGGCCTCTACCTCGTCCTCGGAACCATACTGTTCGTACGACGACGCGGCGCGCTCTTCAGAGTGGTAATGCTCGCTCAAGCGCGGGTGAACGGGACGGCACCTCGTTCGGAGAGAGACTAGCCGCCGATCACGAAGCACTTCGGCCGCCATCAACTCATCGGGATCAGCCAAGCGCTCTCGCGATCGGATTACGGGGGAGACCGGACGGACGGCCACTACTCGAGTTGAACGGTAAGCACTGGTACGGCAGACGATTGCAGTACCTCCCTCGTCACGCTGCCGAGGAGAGCTCGTTTGAGCGCGCTCTTGCCCTTGGCCCCTATTACGATGAGGTCGATATCGTTTTCGGTCGCGTATGCCGCGATCGATCGACTGGGGACGCCGATCACGATCTCTGAGACGACTGGAAGGTCGGTTTCGTCCGTCTTCGAGAGTGCATCGTCGATCGCGATTTCGCTCTCTTCGCGGAGCGACTCCCGAAGCATGTCGACATCGATTTCGGCGGGTGTCGTTACCCCGAGGTCTCGAGTGTCGATGACCGAGAGCACGTGAAGCGTTGCGTCGAATCGTGATGCAATCGCGATCGCGTGATCAACGGCGTTGTTCGCATGAGCGCTTCCGTCCGTCGCGACGAGCACGTTTTCGTACATATTAGATCTCTAATCCCATGAATAATCCGAGGACACCGATCGTAAACGCGTACAGCGGAATCACGTATCGCCACACATGGTTGGGGACGACGCGAACGAGATAGGGCGCACCGATCGCGGCGATAAAACCGCCGGTGTATATCGACGGAAGGAGAGTCAAATCGAGCTCGATACCGCGTGCAGAAATTGCGAAGAACGTCACCACGCCAACTAGCGAAACGATACTCTCCGCAAGAGAGGCGATCGCGGTCGCACTCTTCTCGTAGACCCCCGAGAGGATTTGACCGAGCGTGACGACGGGTCCGAATCCGCCACCACCGATTCCCTTGTTGAACCCGGCCAGCGCCGCGAAGATGAGCAGTCGTCGCGGCTTGTACGCGATTGTGGTGACGATTCGAGCACGAACGACACCGATGACGCCCATCGCGAGGACGAGCAGAGAGACGTACATCTTGATATATGACTCGGGAAGTGTGAGTGCAAAGTACGCCAGTGTAATACTCACACCCGTCGCGAGCGACCCGATTGCACCGATGAACAACATCGTCTTCGTCGCCTCGTTGAGCGGAGAGAAGGAAAACGAGGCGTTCTTTAACTCGTGGTGAACGCCACCGGAAACGGCGCCCGTCACCGTTTCGGAGATGAGCAACACTGGAATTACCTGCAGTGGATTGTACCCCATCAGAAACAATAGTGGAGCGAGTGCCGTCCCGAATCCCATCCCCGCGGCCGAATCCATCCACTCGAACAACAACGCGACGAGAATTACGATTGGAAGGAGCGGGAGCGCCGTCGGCCCCACGCCATTGTCGAAGAACGGAACCATCGCTGCCAACCCGACGAGATAAACCACCATAAGAAGCCCAAGTCGCTTGAGCGTCGCCTGGGGCAATCGCATCCGTTCGCTTACCGTCTGCCCTAAATCCAGTTCCCGCGCTGTTGCTCCGATCTCGGTCGGATCGTTGGCGACGATTTTGCCTGGGAGTTCTTTAAGATCGTCCGGGGACTCATCGGTCATGTCTGAGCTCATAGGAGGATAATGTCAAAAATAAATTGAAGTTATTTGATCTGAGGTGGCGAACTACCGCGACAGTATCCGTTCGACCCCGGGCACTAAACGGATTGTGCCGATCCTTATTCAAGGAGAAATCCAGCCATTTACGGCGAAGAGGATGTCACCTCGCCACCCGCTGATCGAGGCCCATCCGCAGAACAGTCCAATCCGCTATCGCGACAGTCCTGGTCAGTCCAAGTGCGATTTATGGCTTCTCTCTCTGGAAGTCGTTTCTAGTTCCAACCCCCCAGTGACGAAGCGAGCGTCCACGGCGCGAGCAGGGAGGGGGCTTAGCGCCCTCAATTACAACTAACTGGGTCAGGCACGAAAAGAGGCTGTATAATCGCCGGGTAGAGGGTGCGAGACGGATTCTATGACACTCTCGTTACATTCGTAGTGGAACGTCGCTCCACTCGAACGGCTCAATCCGTCCGGAAATCTCTCCACCGGGGTTTGCCTCGGTATGTACATTGACGAACGCTTCGCCAGCGTCGATCTTTCCAATGAGCTCAGCGACGGTTGTCGAGGTCGCCTCAGGAGCACGTCCCTCAGAGATGGCATCATCAGTAATCACCCCGGCGTTCAGTGCCCCTGTGAACGAGCCTTCAATGAGGTGTTCGGCTTGAGTAGTGAAGTCATGGAGCCACACCGCTACTGGGCCAAGCGCTTCGTCTTCATGGATGTGCGCCATGACCGTGTTTTCGAGACGTGACACCGCGAGTGTGAACACGATCTCGCCGGACCGATGGTGGAAAACAGCGAGCCCCCATGCATCGGTCTCGACATCTGCTTGGGACTCGAGATGGGCCACATACACGTCGGAAACATCGATTTTGTCTTTATGGGCCATGACGTCTTTGCCTATTGCGACACCGGGTCCCGCGGATGCGAGAAGACCAAGGCCGAGTGCTTTCAGTGCCGTTCGTCGGTTTGGATCGAAGTCTTGCATTGAATTCCCTCACCCACCGTAGCACTAAGCCGACCATTGTATTCTGTCACATACACGCTATAAAATCGAAAACTAGACTGTTTCTTCTAATCTAAGTCTGCCTATAATGCTATAATTGGACGGAAAAGTAGCCTTCCAAAACATATGGTGTGATTATTATATAATCAATCAATATATTGGCTTTCCCAGTCATGGCGTTCATGAAGTAGCGTCTCTCCCGCAGGAGTGATGGCATAGTAATTGGCGCGCCGATCGAGAGACCCTTTCTTGACGAGATCTTTCGCAACAAGCATGTCGAGGTTTGGATATGTCCGACCAAGAGTAATTTCGGTACTGTAGTAGCTGCTGAGATCATCTTCGATGGTCTGTCCAGTCGGGCGGTCGAGTCCAGCGATGACGTACAGGAGGTCGCGCTGAAATCCAGTGAGTGTATCCATGGGTCAAGCGGTTGTACACGATTACCATCACCAACTTTGTTAATTCATTACCTAGTGGACATTCGCCACTCCCTACTCTTCTCGAAGCGATGTCCTACGGATCGTTAGGCCGTGTCTACGCTCTGAGAGTTAAGAGTCTGTGAGTGTTAGAGTCTCTCTACTTCCTTATAGTCACTCAATATATAATATCGCCATTCCTGATGGGGCGGTTGCGATTTGACGCGACACCAGCCGACCCATGAGTAAGCAACCATCATCTGGTGATAACCAGGCGGGGACAGACGAAGCACAGTCAGTTGACCAACTAACCACTTCACGGCGGGAGTTCATGATCGGTACGGGTGCAGCAGCTACGACGTTGAGTAGCGCATCCAGGAATATCGATCTAAGCGGAACCGTACCAGAAAATCCTGATGAAGGCGGGACCGTCCGCCACTTCGACGTGCACGCGATTAACGTCGATATCGTCTACAATGCGTTCGGCCAACACCAGCCTAATGGTGTAATGTATGTCTTAGAAGAGAACAAAACAGCTGCATGTCGAGCATCCGGATGCGTCCCAGGCGGGGATGTTGATACGTCAGTACTCGAGCCGCTCGTGATCCGTGCAAACGAGGGAGACATCGTCGAGATCGAGTTCCACAACGATCTCGACTGTCAGGCCTCGATGCACCAGTATGGTCTTCCCTACGAGGTGAACGAAAGCGACGGTCTCGCGGTCGGCTACAACAAGGATACGACCGTCGCGCCGGATGACTCCATTACCTACCGCTGGTACGCAGACAACCAGGGAACGCACTTCTTCGGCGACGGCGCCAGTCCCGCAATGCTAAGCGATCCCGAACAGGAGTTCGATGACAACAACCTCCAGTCCCGTGGTCTCTTCGGCGCGCTTTCCGTCGAGTCACCCGAAGCTACATGGACCGACCCGAAGACTGGCAAGAAGCTCAAAAGCGGGGTGAAAGCCGACATCCACGAGCCCGATGGGGTGAGCCATCGCGAGTTCGTCGTCTGCTATCACGACGCGATCGACATCGTCAACGCCGACGGAAGCGAGCCCGTCTGGCCCGGTACCGACACTCCTCAGAGCGTCCACGGAATCAACTACCGCGCGGCGACGACGAGTGCACGGCTTGGTGGACAGCAAGAGGAGGAGGAAGAGCCCACCTTCTACAGTTCGTGGGTCCACGGCGACCCCGGCGGCGGTGACCTCGTCTTCCCCTGCTACATGGGCGACCCTGTGAAGATGTCCGTCGTCGGTGCACAGCATGAGGAGAACCACGTCCACCATCTCCACGGCCACCGTTGGAAGAACATTCCTGGCGAATCTGAGTCTGATACAATAGACTCTAAGACGATCGGCCCGACTGCGAGCTTTGAGGCTCGCCTAACCATCGCCCACGGGCCAGGCTCGATTTCTCCAGATATCGAGAGCGAGGAGGCCTTCGAGACTGGTGCCGGTGCCAACGAACATACGGGCGATTTCCTGTTCCACTGCCACATGTTCCCTCACTATGGCGAGGGGATGAACGGGATGATGCGCGTGTTCGACAAGGAGCGCAAGGAGCTCCAGTTGCTGGAGAACAGTGACCCCCCGCTCGATGCCGATTCAGAGATCGAGGGCTTTCCCGACTTCATCCCCGCCGAGGATGGCGAGCTCCCGCCGAAACCGCCGGAATCAGAGCCGAACGGCCGTGAGCCCGAAGAATACGAGGAAGCGGCACTCACTCGTCAGGGGGAAATCGTCCCAGGGGGGCCGTATCAAGACCCCTGTGACCCCGAAGGATTCGACCCGGAGGTGCTAGGCGAGACACGTGAATACACGATCGTTGCACTCGCGGCAGACGTCGTCTACAACGACGCCGGTGATCACGATCCCGAGGGGAAGGTCTACGTCCTCGAAGAGGACGCCGAAGCGGTGCGAAACGGCAAGATGGACCCCGAACCGCTCGTGATTCGTGCAAACGTTGGCGACTGCGTCAAGGTTACGCTGAAAAACGAACTCGAACTCAGTAAGTCAGTCCACCCTCACTTCGTCAACTTCGACCCGCTCGGATCGGACGCGGCAAACGTGGGCTACAACTACGATCAGGGGACCGATCCCGGTGAGGAGATGCAGTACCGGTGGTTCGCTAACGAAGAGGGGATGATCTTCTTCCACGACCATATCACTGGGATTCCGGAGTCTCAAAACGGTCTCTTCGCAGCAATCATTGTTGAGCCCGAAGATTCAACGTGGCACGATCCTCACACGGGTGAGGAGATCGAAAGTGGCTCCCAAGCAATCATCGATCCCGGCGACGGAGACTCCTTCCGCGAGTTCGCATTGCTGTACCATGACTTCGCCCCGCTGAAGGACTGCAATGGCAGATTCATCAATCAGGAGATCGAACACAACCAGAACGCGGGTTCGGGCGCGATCAACTACCGCACGGCGCCGTACTTCCGGCGTAATGACGACGATCCCGCCTACCTTCACAGCTCGCGTCTGCACGGCGACCCGCCAACGCCCACTTTGGAAGCGTATACGGGCGATCCCGTCCGGCTCCGGCTCCTTCAGGGGCCCTACGAGGAGCAGCACAACTTCACGATCCACGGGATCCGAGGCCAGCCCGACGGCCTCAGACGAGCCGAGACGACCTCTCAAATCATCGGCCCCTCCGAAGCGTTCTCCTTCGAACTCACTACGCAGGACACGCTGATCGACCCGCTGCACGAACAGGAGAACCCGGACGGGCTGCCGATCTGGGATCACATCTACGGCTCGGATATGATGCAAGACCTCTGGGAGGGGATGTGGGGGATCTTCCGGCTGTTCGGTGCCGAGGTTGACCACCTCCAACCGCTTCCCGATCGCAACACGCCCGACGAGACGATCAGCACTGAGGAGCTCCGCAAGATGGGTCACCCTGCCCCGTTCTCGAATTGGGCTAAGCGGGGCCACAAGGACAAGCTGCTCTACGACAAGGGCGACGACCGGCGGTTCGTACCCGACAAGGACGAACGCCAAAATGACAACATCGGCAAGCGCCCGCCGGAAGCCGAAAACCCCGGCGACCCCTGCCCCGAAGGAACGCCAACCCAGACGTACGATATTACTGCGATCAGGACGGAGATCGAGTACAACGATTATGGCGATCACGACCCCTGCGGGGTCGTCTACGTGCTTGACGACGAAGTCGAGGCAGTCCGAAACGGGAAAAAGAACCCCGAACCGCTGACGATTCGGGCGAACGCCGGCGATTGCATCGAAATTAACCTTACCAATGCGCTGGGCGACCTTAATGGCGACCACGCCCATCCGACGTTCGACATCGAGCCGGACGCAAAATGGAAGCGCTCCCAGCGGATTTCGCTGACGCCCCAGAACCTGTTGTTCGACGACCAAGGATCGGCCGGAATGGCGGCCGGGTTCAACTTCGACTCGACAGTCGCGCCTGGCGAGACGCGCACCTACCGCTGGTATGCGGACCCAGCTCCGATACCGGATCCCGGTGCCGAAGGCGAGGAGACTAACGGGCCCGAAGCCCGCTCGATCGGAACCGGCGTCGTCTCGGACTTCGCGGACGTGCGCAGCAACCGCCACCATGGCGCCTTCGGAAACTTGATTGTCGAACCCGAGGGAGCAGAGTGGCTCGATCCCGAGACGGGCGATCGAGTCCAGAACGGGACACAGGCGATAATCACCGGCCACGATGGCGATGACTTCCGCGAAATTGCGTTGATGTTCACCGACGGAATGTACATCGTCAATGATGATGGAGAGTGTCCGATTCCCCGAGTGGGGCTTGCCGACGAAGAAGGTGTCCCTGTTGAAGAAATAGCAGATGAACCCTGTAATCAGATCACTGAGCAGGAAGACCAGGGCTTCCAGGGAATCAACTACCGGTCGGAGCCGTTCCGCCACCGGTTCGCGAACGACGACCGCCAGCACAAAGTCTACAGCTCAAAGGTCCACGGCGATCCGAACACCCCCGTATTCCGAGCCTACACGGATGATCCGATAACGATGCGTGTGAGCCAACCGGCTGATCGAGCGAACGGAATCACGTTCCATTGTGCTGGCCATCAGTGGCGCAGAAATAACGTCCCAGAAGCGCCGCTCGTTGGCACGCAAGACGACATCTCGACGGGGACAGCTCGTGACCTTGTCCTCGCTGACAATGCCGGTGGAGCGGTCAACGACGCCGGTGACTATGTCTACCAGGAACGGAAGACGAAGTTCTACCTCGAAGGTGGACTTTGGGGACTCATGCGTGTCCGGGATGCAAGCGAGGAGTTCGACCAGCCTGTTCTTCCGCTTCCTGACAGATCTGAAATGGACTGAAGCGTACAACTTTTCGTTTTTGGTGAGCAAGCCAGCTTAGATGACGACGCCGAAGAGGGTATGCCGCACAAAACATCCTCAGTGTAGCTGCAACCGTTAAGCTGCTAGTTTAAGCTCTCTGAGCACCTATCTATCGGAATGAGCGCGAAGAAACACGTTGTCGAGCTTTCCGACGAAGACCGCAAAACGTTGGACTGGTTCATCTCAACCGGTGAACGAAAGGCCGAGGACAATAC
>NZ_JAIWHV010000004.1 GCF_020177375.1 Saliphagus infecundisoli
GCCGCCGACAGCGACTGTCCAGTGCTGATCACCGTCTCCGCCACTCCTCCGACACTATCCGAGCACGGATCAGACCGGTTCAGCATGTTCTCAATGCATTCGTGCGGTCACTGATGTGATCGACTGAAGTTCCCTCGAACGCTTCTCGAACCTTCTTCAGCATCCACCGTCTGCCTGCTGGCCGTTGATTGCTGTCCGCTTTAGGAGGACAAATCCGACCTTGGCAGTCAATCCGACAAACATCCCCAGTGCGAAGCTATGGATGGGGACGGTCGGTGGCCTGAACACCCAGATGACTCCCCATACGATCGCTGTAACCGTGACTAGCACGAGGAATCGGCCACCAATGCCGATTCGGTCCCACCAATCATCGACTATTTGGCCCAGTTTAGTGCTGGAGGCATACTCGCTGAATACGACTACTGACGTGAACATCCCCACCCCGAGTAAAACCCATGAAATGCTATTGGTCTCTCACAGTTGCACTAGTGGGGAGAGCATACCGAATAGTCCGATCCCGATCCAGAATAACAGTCGTCTATTGGTCATTTCAGACGGATGCTTCCCCCATTCGGTCATATCGAGTTTTTATCCTGTTGTGGTATAAATATTGTCAGCCTTTTTCACACTCCGGCGAGCGTCAGACTGTTTTATTCTGCCATAGTAAGTATGTGACATCCATCAAATACAGCGACTTTGACCGGGATCAGGGGAACCTGAGCGCAAGTGTCGTTACCGACACTATTGATGATCTTCATTAGTACACTCCAGCAACGATTGAGTGAGCGGTGTCGTCTCCGGACTCAGAAGTTATATTCATGGAGTAACACAATCGCTTAACAATGCCCTCTCCATCAGTGTACGATCATTACTCTTCGACTGACACTGATTCTGTGGATGGGGTTTACCGAGTGGTTGGCATTAGCGAAGAAGGTGTAACGCTCCTCAGAGTCGGGGACGCCGACGGTCAACGGGTCAATACCGGGGAAATCATAACAGTCAGATACGACGACCTCAACGGATTTGATTCAGCCGAGAATCCGGATGGAAACCGTCCCTTGGGGGACGCGGTCAAACCCAAGGCGGAGATGGTTTACTGGACATTTCGAGTCTTTGTTCAGCAACTGGCTGCACATCCGCTGATGACGCTTCTCGCTGTCGCAGTACTAGTGGTGGGGAGCTTCGGGGAAGAGTTTCTATCACTTCCAAGCTCTGCTTTTAGTATTCTGATAATTGGAGGGAGTCTCGGACTCGCCTACATCGGAAGTGGCCGCCTGTAGCGTCAGACGCCGCCAGCGCCGCCGCACGTTCCGGTAGCAGCACCCACGGCGCCTGTTTCGGCACAACTCGCCGCACTCGCATTCTCCGTCCCATCAATCACGCGCATAACGCGCGGATTGAGGGAGCTCTCTGGTCAAAGAGCGTTGTCTGATACGTTCTTCTCGGTGATCAAGCGCACGCTCGGTGACGCCGTACGTGCGCGAAGCTGGTATCGAGCGAACCTTTATTCACTTTCCAGTGGTCTCTCCCTCATGGCGACGTCACCACGTACTAACGATCTCCAACGGATACTCGCGGACGACGCCGTCGCGCTCGGCATCCTCGAGAACGCGTACGATCCGAGCCTGGTCGAGTTCTACGGCGAACTCGGCCTCGATTTCGTCTGGATCGACCTCGAGCACGCAGGGCCGAGTCCGTGGAACGGCCACCGCATGGAAGACCTGCTCCGGGCTGCCGACGTTGGGGGGACTGAACTGCTCGTTCGGCTGCCCGAACCCGATCCCGGCACGATTCGGAAAGCTCTGGACGCAGGCGTCAGAAACCTGTTCGTCTCGCGGATCGAGTCCGCCGACGAGGTGCGGCGAGCGGTCGAGGCCTCGCGATTCGAATACGACGGGGAGCCCGGTAAACGCGGCTTCGCGAGCCCGCGAGCGAGCCGCTGGGGGACGACCGACGACTACGCTGGCACCGAGGACGAGGAGGTCGTCCTCGGCGTGACGATCGAGAACCCGACCGCCGTAGCGAATATAGCGGAGATCCTCGCTGTCCCCGAACTGGGGTTCGTTTTCGCCGGCCCACTCGATCTTGCGGTGTCGCTCGGCCACCCCGGTGAGCCGACCCACGACGAGGTCGAGGAACACGTCGAAGAGATCCGGGAGGCCGCGCTCAAGGCCGACGTTCCCCTCGGCGGTCTCGGCTTTGGGATGGACGACGTCAACGAGAAGGCGAACGCGGGGTACCAGATACTGAATCTAGGGAGTACGACCGGCGCACTGCAGAGCGTCGTGCGATCGTGGCTGGACGACTACGAAGAGGCGTAGACGAGTTGGTACCGCCGCGTATCCCCCGCTTCCGCCCGGTCTCAGATCTCTCCATGGCGACCGGCTGGTGAATTCATCAGGTTCTCACTTCAGCTCCGACAGCTGAAGCTGATTTCGAGAAGTATGCTCTTGTCGATCGATACGTTCGAGCGTTGTGATCCCACTGTGTTCGACGAATGGGAGACACCCGTACTCATCAACCTCTACACACTGCTCTCAGATATCCAACAGAGTGTGGGCGATCTTCAACGGGAGTCCGTGAAGTACTTCTCGACCGCCTTCACCACGACCAGTCGGTCCATAGACAGTACGGCGCGGTCCAGCGGACGACCCGCCGGAATCAATCGCTCAAAAACGACGACGAAGTCCTCCGCGGGCTCGAAGACGAGGGCATCCCCCGTGAACGTGTCATGGCCGTCGATCGCGAGAAAGTCGAAGACGCACTCGATGTGACCGAACTCGCCGACTCGGCGGTCTACGAGATCGGAGAGAGTGAGTACGTCCGCAAAGCCGACGTCGACGAGGAGACCAAAGAAACCCGGCCCAGGGACTCAAAGATCAGCTTGCGTTGAGCGACGAGCCTGAAGCCAAGGATTTCCGTGAGGAAGTCGACGAACTCGAGGACCGGATCGAGGAACTAATCGAGTTCAGTCCGGGGAACGAGGTCGGCACACGCTCGTAACCCTCGCCCATTGTACGCACTTCACGTACTGATATCAAGTCAAGAATTCCGGGCTCCACTGGGGCCAACGCTGTAAACGGAGTTACTCGTCGTCGGGTTCAGGGTCGTCACCGTCTCCGCGAACGAGCGCGGTCTCTGCCGACGCACTGGACTGGTCCTGTTCTGGGGTCGGACCATTGAGGAGTGTGTTGAAATCGCGACCTCGCCGTACTGATCTTGATAGATCAGAGTAACTTTCCTGCCGAAGTGACTTCGTACAGTCCCGAGCGTTCTGCTGTCCCGATCTTCCGCACGAGGCAGTAATCCTCGAGTACTGGCAGCCGCGTGTTGAGGTTAAGAGTTGAGCTATGGATTATGAACTGCTCTACACCCCGATCTCGATGCAGCCAGTGACGAACCGAACTGTCTCAACAATCTCCTACGGAAGAGCGATCGTATTTTCCACAAGGCGAGCGTGTCATAGAAAGCCTCCCAAGGGAGGCTGCAGGGCTTGGAAACTGTGTCCAGCAGTACCAACGCCCTACAGGACGCAGCATCGGTAGACGACTTCTTGAATGCGGCGGCTACCGAAACAGTGCCGCTGTTCGAACACCTTGAGTTCGAGTTTCTCCTGGAGTACGACGTGTTCGCCCCCGCTCGCCGGGGGCGAACACGAGTTCATCACCCGCCAGATCTCTTTCGCGGCTTTCTACACTGCTACTACAAGAATATCTACGGTACACGCCTGGTTACACGCGAACTCCAGCACAGCCTCGTCTGGTACTACTGCGGACTCGACAAACCGCCATCCAGAGACACCATTGACCGCTTTCTCACCGACCTCGAACACGTTGTTGACACTGTCTTCGACAGGCTCGTCGAGCAGGCCGCCGCCCGCGGCCTGCTCGACTCCACGTACTCGATCGATTCGACCCATGTCGAAGCGATCCAATACAACGACGCTGCCTCATGGAATTACGATCCAACAGCCGAGGAGCACTACTACGGCTTCGGCTGTACGATCGTCTCAACTGGCGAAAAGATCCCGATAGCAGCGGAATTCACACAAACCAAACAAGCGGATCAAGAGACGGCGATGCGCGTCACGCGTGACGCGCTCGCCGTCGACACACCGATCTGGATGCTTGGAGACAGCGCGTACGATATCCTTGATTGGCACGACCACCTGCTGGCCGCAGGGGTCGTGCCAATCGCTCCGTACAACCCGCGAAACACCGACGATCCACTCGATATCGAGTACAGGGTCGAAAACCGCATCGCCGAACACAGTGAGGACGTTCAGCTGAACCAATCTATCTTGGACGAGACGTACAACCACCGGACAGGCGTCGAACGAACCAACGATGCAGTCAAGGGCTGCGGCCTCGGGCACGTTCGCGCCCGAGGCCGCGTCCACGCACGAACAGAAGTGTACGTTGCGCTCTGCCTCCGAGTAGTCGTTGCAATCACCAACTACGAGCGAGGAAACGATCCGGGCTGCGAGAAGCTATGAGATGCATTCTATGACACGCTCCAAGGCTGGTATGGGCGCGGCGTAAACACTCAGAAGCTGCTTGGTGGGAGACGTCAAACTCGTTTGCTAACTCTTCCAGAGCAGCCCCGCGAGGAATGTCGTAATATCCACCGTCGAACGCGGCAATCATCATCTCGTACTGGTTTTCTATTAGGCCGAACCGTCCGTTTCGATCCTCCTTGATGGCATATACCCTGTGTATCTCAAAGCCGATTCCGTGGTCTTGGTAGTGGTCATGGGTCTGTGAGACTGCTTCACGAGTTGGGAAGAGCAAGCGCAGCGTCCATCCTCCACTGGTTGCGTGTGCAGAAGTGATCGTACTTTCTTCTACCGTGAGTAGATCCAGTACGGTTGTAACCATCTCGTTCCATTTCGACGATCATATCCGGCGCACTGGTCAGCGCGTGGTGGAGAGCGAAGTCATCCGCCTTGACGGTGAACTCGGCAATTACACTCATACAGTTTCCTTGGTCTCGGGAATCATCAGGAAGAGGATTGGCGACAGACGACGCTCACTCTCTCGAAAAGCCGATAGCCAGCACTTCAGGATGCACCGGTGATCCACTGCTCATCGTTTTCACTCCTTCTTAGACAGGACGCAGGCTTTCTCGAGACATTCATCATGCGTCTCCAACCGGGCGTTCGAAGATCAGGAACTTCGTTCCCCCGCCCGTGTAGTCGACCGTCTCGACGAGTCGCCAGCCGTCGCTCGCCAGGTCGTTGATCTCCGCTTTGGGGTCTACGGACTCCTTTTTCACCTCGCCGCGAGGGACTCGCAAGGTCTCGTACTCCCAGTGGTCGTCGGTTCGTTCACTCATTCGATGAAATACGGAGCGGGGAGTCGTATAACTGCTTCCGATCTCCGTCGGTCGCGGTCGTCGCACGGATCGTCCCTCGAGCGACGGGAGGGCTACGGGACCGTCGAGCCCTCGACCGTCACGTTCTGTGTGGCCACGACGCTCCCGCTGGTGGTGTTGACCGCGTACAGCGTCGCGGGCGCTCCGGTCGGCAGCGGAAGCGAGACCGTCGTCTGTCCGGCGTCGAGGGTCGTCGAGTAAAAGGAGCCGCCGCTCTCCGTGATGACGTTCACCCGGCTCACCCCGTCGGCCGTCGTCGCCGAGGACGAGAACGTGACGGTCGCCTGGACCGACGACGTCCCCCACTGGTTGTCGGTCGTAACGTTTCGGAAGGTGTCCGAGTCGCCGGTTTCGACGGTCGGAGAGACGGTGAGACAGCCGCCCATGACGACCAGGGCGGCGACAACGAAGACCGCAGTCGAGGCGTTCCGCGTCGTATCCATGTGGGGGTCCGTCCGCGAGCGAGCCTTATTACTCCACGGATGGCAGTCCGCTCGGAAACCCCCCGAATGCGGTGATCCTGCCGGGAGAACGGAGGGCTCAAGTGAGTCCTCCGTCTCGACGGAACCAGTAAATGACGCGCGCCGTGTACGAGGGTGCGGGCTCTCGCTCGCCGGTCTCGAGACCGGGCGGGACCCACGAGGGACCGAGGCCATGAGCGACGACACCACCGAAAACGTCGACAGCCGCGAGGAGGACCCGAACCTCGACGCGTCCGACGTCGACGACATCGGAACGGCGAACACGATGCGCGAGCGAGGCGGCGAGACCAAACTCAAGGTCTGGCTGACTCTCGACGGCCACCGCCTCGTCGTCGCGGGCCTGCTCGCGTTGCTCATCTTCGGCGTGTTCGTCTTCGGGGGGACGTTCTTCTACCAGTACTACCTCACCGACGCACAGACCGCCGACACCGTCGAGACGGTGTTCTCGACGATGATCAGTGCCATCATCACCGGCGTCACCCTGGTGTTGACCATCAGCCAGATCGTCATCTCCCAGGAGAACGGTCCGCTGGGCGACCAGCGCGACCGCATGAACGGCACGATGGAGTTCCGGGAGTACACGAAGGAGATCACCGGAACGCCGACGCCCGCGGATCCGTCGGCGTTTCTCCGCGCGTTGATCTTGGAGAGCAAGGAGTACGCCGAGAGGCTCCGCGAATCGGTTCACGACAACGAGAGCGAGGACCTCCGGGGGGAGGTCGACGAGTTCACGAACAGCCTCGTCGGCAACGCGGAGGCAGCGGCGGACAAACTCGAAGGTCGGAAGTTCGGCTCCTACACTGTCGTCTCGGCGGCGCTCGACTACAACTACGGCTGGAAGATCTTCCAGGTCGAACGCATCACCGACGACCACAGCGATGCCCTCACGGAGGAGACGCGCGTGATCCTCGACGACCTGAAGACGGCGCTGTCGATGTTCGGTCCCGCCCGCGAGCACATCAAGACGCTGTACTTCGAGTGGGAACTCATCAGCCTCTCACAGAACATCCTCTACCTGTCGGTCCCGGCGCTCATCGTCGCCGGCTTCATGACGACGTACATCGGCGGGTCGTCGCTCCCCGGCGTGACCCTCGGCGTGCCGAACCTTATCTGGATCACGGCGGCGGCGTTCGCCGTGACGTCGCTCCCGTTCTTGTTGCTGATCTCCTACATCGCCCGGATCGCGACGATCGCGAAGCGGACGCTCGCCATCGGCCCGTTCATCCTCCGCGATTCACAGCGCTGATCGGGCCACCCTCACACCCGATCCTGGTCCAACCGCTTCCGAGCACCGCGAGGAGCGAACGGCCACCGGTTTCGCCCCCCGATCGCGGCGGGTCGATGCAGTGATCCCCGGGAGCACCCCCAGTAGCGGGCCGATGACGACCGTGAGTGCGATCAGCAGGCCGTCGGGAACCGCCCGCGCGGGATCTCCGGCCGGAACGGCTTCGCTTTCGAACCCACCTACTCCTCGAGCAGGGGGTCCTCGTCGTCGCTTCGATCCCACTCGAGTTCGAACTCGATCGAGCGTTCGACGCCGTCGTCCTCCCGCTCGTCCTCGATCTCGACCTCGAATTCGAGGGAGTCCGGCGGCGCGATCGTTACCGACTCGCCGTCGATTTCGACGTCGAAGGGACCTCCCTCCCGGAGGGTTCCGGCGAACGCCTCCAGGTGGTCGGCGACCTCCTCGCGCGAGACGTCCTCCCGCTCGACTTCCGCTTCGATCTCGTCGTCCTCGCTTTCGACCTCGACGTCGGATTCGTCTTCGGACATCCCATCGGGGTACGCGGGGGGACCACCTAAAACGATCGCCGGAAACTGCGAGCCCGCTCGGTGATCGCTCCGGATCCTCGTCCCGGCCCTCGTCGGATTCCGGGGAGCCATCGCCGAGAGCGCGGTGTTCCCGGCCTGTCGGTCCGGGCGAGTCAGTCATCCCGTACGGGGGGTGCCCGACGCGGCGATAACGGCGCTCCCGGTGGGACCCGCTCCTCTCGGACCGTGGAATTACTACTGAGCATTTACGAAGATTTTTGTATGCAGGCTGTGTATCTCGGTTCAATGAGCGTCCATCCCGCCCCCGACGTCGAAGCACCGATCGACCGCTGTCGACCCGCGGACGTCACCCCCGTCCGTCTGGAGGCCGACGCCCTGGAATCGACCGCCCCCGACTACCTCCGCGAGCTGAAAGGCGAGTTCGCCGGCGAGGGACTCTCCCCCGCCGAACTCGCCGTCGAGGCCCGCTTCGAGGCCGACTGCTCGCTCCGGACCCAGAGCGAGGCCGACCGCCTCCGGGAGCTCGTCCGGGCGGGTACCTTCCTCGGCGTCGACCGGGTAACTGTGTCCTGTGACTCCGTCGCGAACCCGGAGAAGGTCCGCCCCGCCCTCGAAGCGTGTGCCGAACGCGCCGACCGCGAGGGGATCGCCTTCGAGGTCGACGGGCTCGACCTCGCGTAGGCGTGGCCTCCCGGCAGGCTATCGAACGGCGCCTCGAGTCCGTCGCCGACTTCGCCGACCCCTCCATCGAGCTCGAGCAGTACCTGACGCCACCCGAACTCGCGGCCAACCTCCTCCAGGTCGCCGCCCTCCGGGGCGACCTGACCGGCGAGACGGTCGTCGACCTCGGAACCGGGACGGGAACCCTCGCGGTCGGCGCCGCGCTCTTTTCGCCCGAGCGGGTCGTCGGGATCGACGTCGACCCCGGCGCGCTCGCCCTGGCTCGCGAGAACGAGCGCCGCGTCGCAGGCGAGCCGGTCGAGGGCGGCCGCGAGCCGACCCCGATCGACTGGCTCCGCGGCGACGTCCGCCGCCACCCCCTGCGGGCGCCGCGGCGGACCACCGTTCTTGCGAACCCCCCTTTCGGCGCCCAGCGGGGCGCCCGCCACGCAGACCGACCGTTCCTCGAGGCCGCGAGCGAACTCGCCGCCGTCTCCCTTTCGATCCACAACGAGGGGAGTCGGGAGTTCGTCGAGCGCTTCGCCGGCGAACGGGGCGGCACGGTCACGGAGGCGTTCCGGGCGGCGTTTCCCGTCGACAATCGGTTTCCCTTCCACGACGAGGAGCGCCGCGAGCTCGCGGTCGAGGTCTTCCGGATCGAGTGGTGACGGACCCCGTCGATCGACGCCGGTCACGATTCCCGGTGTCGATACCGGGAACGCTCACGCGAGCCGCCGACGGGATCACTCGAGCTCGCCGTACGTCTCGGCGCTCGCGACCTGGACGCGGGTGCCCTCGACGGCGCCGTAGAGCCCGCTTCCCTCGCGTTCGAACGTGACGGGGCCGAGCGTGACGCTCTCGCCGGGGTCGGGCAGTTCGGCGGTGGCGTTTACCTCCCCCTCGATCGCGACGCGGAACTCGCCGCCTTCAGGCACGATCGAGACGTCGTGGCCGGCGAGCGTGAGCGCGGCCCGGGCAGGACCCGAGGCGAAGGCGTGCTGGGGCTCGCCGCCGGCGGGTGCGAGCCAGACCTGGTAGGCGGTCTCCCCGCCGGTCGCGGTCCAGCCCGCCCGGGTCGCCGTCACCGACTCCCGCCAGCCCGGCCCGCCGACGACGACGGTCGACCGGCCCGCGAAGGCCAGCTCTCCGGCCGGGACCGCGTCGGTCCAGATTTGGCGCTCGCTGCTCGAGACGATGACGCCGCCCGTCTCGACGGTGGTCGCCGACTCGAGGGGACCGATATCGACCGCGCCGACGAGCCGGTTCTCGACGCCCTCGGCGTAGGTGATCGAGTAGTCCTCGACCGCGAGGGTCCCCTCCTCGCCCGCGTCCCCGGTGTCCCCCGAGACGACGAAGGCGTTGACTGGGATCGCGGGGCCGGCCATCGCCCCCAGGAGGACGAGGACGACGACCAGGGCCGCTCCCCGTGGGCTCGCCGATGCAATCGTCCCCCGGAGCGAGCCGTCGGGTCCGCGTCCCGCGATCGCCTCGCGCAGCCGCTCGCTCGCGCTCCGCGAGCGGTCGCGTCCGCCGTCGGCCGAGGAGGCCGCGACCTGGCCCGCGGAGTCGCCGGGCGACCACCGCCCCAGCAGGGGCCGTTCGGGGCCGACCGCGGCGACCGCGAGGACGATCGCGAGCCAGGCGACGACGACGACGCCCAGTCCCCGGTAGAGGACGTAGGTCTCGCCCCCGCGAAACCAGTAGATCGCCCAGAACGACCGCGCGAAGCCAAAGAGCAACAGGCCGATCCAGAGCCGGCCCGGCGAGGGGAGCTCCCCCCGCCGGCGAAACAGCCAGAGGCCGAGCAGGAAGCCGATCAACAGCCCGACCGCGTGGCCCTGGATCGCGACCGTCGCCCACGAGGGCGCCGAGGGCGGGCTCGGCTGGGCGGTGACCTCGAGGACCGGCGTCCAGACCCCTCGGTAGATCGTAAACAGCGCGCTCTGGAGGACCGTCGTCGAGAGCAGCGTCGCGAGCGGGTACCGGACGACCGCGAAGCCGGCGAAGGCGTAGACGACCCCCGAGAAGCCGATGACGGGCCCGACCGCGAAGAGACTCGTCGCGAGCCCGACGGCGATCACGACCCCCGGGAAGACCACGAGCGCCCGGAGCCAGGGGTTCGTCTTCCACGTCGAGAACGCTTCCGACCCCCGCTTTCGGGGGTAGTGCCCCCAGGCGTACTCGGCGATCGGGGCGGCGGCGAGGGTCCCGACGAGGTTGCCCGTCAGGTGGCCCGCGTCGGCGTGAGAGAACGAGCCGGTGAGCATCCCCAGCGGGTAGAAGTACGACCACGCCCGGTAGGGGAGGACGACGGGGTCGTGCCAGTCGGTAATCCCGTCCTGGACGAACAGGTAGACCGCGAGTACGAACCCCATTACGACCAGCGTTCCCCAGGGAACTCCCATCACCAGCCGCGCCCGGACGGCGTCGCCGACCCGCGCCGCCCGCTCGCGATCCAGCCGCCCGACGACCGCGACCGACGCCATCAGCGCGACCACGACGAGGAGCGCCAGCGTTCCCCCGATCGAAACCATGTACGCTGGCTAGGGCCGGCGACGTATAGTGGTTTGTGGCCCGGAGAGGGCTTCGAAAGGTACAAGCGGCCGACGGCCCCACGAACGGCCATGGAACTACGGGTCACCGAGAGCGCCGACACCGAGCTCTCGATCGAGATCGGGGGCGAGGACCACACGTTCATGAACGTCCTCAAGGGCGCCCTCCTCGAGAGCGACGACGTCACGACGGCGACCTACGACATGAACCCCGAGCAGTCGGGGGGCCAGACCGAGCCGATCCTGACGATCAAGACCCGCGAGGGCGTCGATCCCCTCGAAGCCCTAGAGGAGGCTGCGGGCACCGTCCGCGAGAAGACGACGTCGTTCCGCGAGTCCTTCGAGGCCGCCGCCTGATCTCCCGGCGAGTGCTCTTTTCGTGTGGCGGTTTGCTCGACTACTGACGGGAACGATCCGTCAACAGACTGCGTAGGTGACGAACACCGTTCCCTCGGGGCCGACGTGGACGTCCATCCCCTCGGACGGCCGGTCGGCGAGGACGAGGTCCGCGTGGTCGGCGACGAGCCGGTCGGCGACCGCGTCCGCGAGGCCCCCGGGGTCGGCGTGGTCGTCGATCGACTCGAGTTCGACCGATCCGACGAGGAACCCGTCGCCCTCGCAGTCGGGATCGAACGCGCTCCAGTCGGGGTTATCGGGGGGCTCCTCTCCGCTGCGCTCGAGGACCGTCTGACGGTTTCGATACTCGGCGATTCCCGCCAGTCCCCCGTCGTACTCGCGGCTCTCGACGCCCCCGGCCTCGCGTTCGGTTTCGAGGCGGTCGTCGACCCCATGCTCGACGCTCTCGAGGTCGATCCCGGCGGCGGTCTCGGCCTCGCCGGGAGCCTCGGGCGGGGAGGGAGTCCCCGTCCCGGGAAAGAGCAGGGAAAGCGGGAGGATCCCCGTCGCAAAGAGCGCGAGGACCACGAGCGCGATAGCGAGGATCGGGAGGTAGGGACGGGCGACCTCGAGCCAGGTCGGGACCGCGAGTTCGTCCTCTAACCCGTCGTAGGTCTGTTCGACCTTCTCGAGTTCGTGGTTGCCACACCGCGAACACGGAGGGTTGTTCTTGACGTGCTGGCAGCCACAGTTCGAACAGACCCAGAGGTACTGGGTCCCGGTGTCGACGGTCTCGAACTCCGAGTCGGGCACCCTCTCGAACTCGCCGTGGCCACAGGAATCACACGGCGGCTCGTCGGAGTCGTGGGGCTTGCCACACCGCGTACACCGCCACTTCACTGTCGGAGGTTGGAGCGGCGAGCCAAAAGGGTGCCGGGACGGGGCGGTGGAATCGGACCTCTCGGCGCGGGCTACAGCCGGACCGGGACGCCCCGCTCGGCGAGGTACTCCTTGGTCTCCTCGATCGTGTACTCCTCGAAGTGGAAGATCGAGGCCGCGAGTCCCGCGTCGGCGTTTGCCTCCGTAAAGACCTCGTACATGTCCTCGGGGCCGCCACAGCCCGAGGAGGCGATGACGGGGGTATCGACCGCGTCACAGACCGCCCGCGTCAGCGGCACGTCGTAGCCGTCCTTGGTCCCGTCCTTGTCGATCGAGTTGACGAACAGTTCGCCGGCGCCCCGCTCCTCGGCCTCGTGGGCCCACTCGATCACGTCGATCCCCGTCCCCTCGCGGCCGCCCTTCTTCGTGCACTCAAACCAGCAGGACTCGCCGTCGATCTCGACGTAGTGGTCGCCCTCGCCGTCGAACCGTCGGCGGGCGTCGACGCTGATCACGATACACTGGCTGCCGAAGGCGGCGGCGCCCTCGTCGATGAGGCCGGGGCGCTCCAGAGCCCCGGTCGTGATCGAGACCTTGTCGGCGCCCGCACGGAGGGTCTCCCGGATGTCCTCGGTGGTTCGGATGCCCCCGCCCACCGTCAGCGGGATGAAGACCTCGTCTGCGACCCGGGAGACGACGTCGAGCATCGTCTCGCGGCCGTGGGCGCTCGCGGTGATGTCGAGGAAGACGAACTCGTCTGCGCCCGCGCGGTTGTAGGCCTTGGCCATCTCGACGGGGTCACCGGTGTACTGGAGGTCCTCGAAGTGGACGCCCGTGTAGACCGCGGGGTTCCCGTCGTCGTCGACGTCGACGTCGATACAGGGGATGACGCGTTTCGTCAGGACCATTCGTTGGCCACGAGTTGGTGCCGAGGGTAATAAAGCGGTCCGGGTCGCCGCGATCACCGCCGACGGGCCCGACCGAGAGACGAGCGTTTAAGTACGAGTGCCGGATACGGCCGGGTATGACCGCAGACGCCGACCACGCGACCGACCCAGCCCACGACCATGACTCGGGCGCCGACGTCGGCCACGACCCCGAGGGGCGGACGACGGCACCGATGAGTGCGTACACGACCGACGACGTCGGGATCGGCTTCGCCGTCCTCGCCGTCGGCCTGCTCGTCGCCTTCGCCCTCCCGATCGTCCTCACGCTGTAAGCGGGCCGCGGCTCCCGCGGCGATCCGCCACGGTTTTCATCCGCTGTCCGGTAGGCTCGCCATGACCCACTCGCCGACCCGCGTCGGAGTCCTCCAAGACGGTCCCCTCTCCGACGAACAGGACGCCGCCCTCGCCTGGCTCGAGGAGCGCCTTCCGGCGGAGGCGGTGTCGTTTTCCGCTCTCGAGACTCCGGTCGAGCGGTTCGACGTCCTCTGGTACCATCGCTCGACGCCCGTCGAGGGCGAGCCGCTGGCCGAGCGAGCGCCGACGATCGACGCCTTTCTGGAGGACGGCGGCGGCCTGCTCCTGACGCTCCGGGCGATGGCCGCCGTCGACGCCCTCGGCGTCGAGTCGGTGCCGCCCGAGACGGTCGGCGAGGGCGTGGCCGAACCGACCGGCGTCCTCTGGCGGTCGCTGTACGAGGACCACCCCGCCGTGGCGGGGGCGGACTCGCTTCGGCTCCCGACCTGCGACCGCGGCTCCGTCGGGGTCGCCCGCTACGACTCCGTCCTCCCCGCGGCGGGCGAGGTGCTCGCCTCGACGGTCCGGGGCGACCGGGAGGTCCCCGGGGAGATGACCGTCGTCGGCTGGAACGCGGGAGCGGGCTCCGTGCTGGGCGTCGGCGCGCCGGTTCCCTTCGATGAACCGCTCCCCGAGGACCTCGCGGCGAACCGCGATCGGCTGATCGCCGGCTGTCTCGAATCACTCGCGGGGGACGACGGTCAGCCGCGGCCCCCACGCTCCGCGGGGGAGATGCGGGCGCTCCGCGAGCGGGCCGGCGACGACGCCCACCGACCCGACTACCATTTCACCCCGCCCGCGAACTGGCTGAACGATCCCAACGGGCTGATCGCGTGGAACGGCCGCTACCACGCCTTCTACCAGTACAACCCGGCGGGACCGTTCCACGACACCATCCACTGGGGCCACGCGACCAGCGACGACCTCCTCTACTGGGACGACGAGCCGGTCGCGCTCTCGCCGTCTCCGGAGGGCCCCGACCGCGACGGCTGCTGGTCGGGCTGTGCGATCGACGACGGCGGGACGCCGACGCTGCTCTACACGGGCG
Organism: Saliphagus infecundisoli; assembly: GCF_020177375.1. GTDB lineage: Archaea > Halobacteriota > Halobacteria > Halobacteriales > Natrialbaceae > Saliphagus > Saliphagus infecundisoli. The sequence goes on from NZ_JAIWHV010000004.1 coordinate 14,345, forward strand.
GCCGCGGGCGCAAACAGCTTCCCTGTCTGGCGACGACGACCGACCCCGACCTGCGCCGGTGGGAGAAGTACGACGGCAACCCCGTGATCGCCGAACCCCCCGAGGACCTCGCGCTCCTCGAGACCGACCACTGGGAGGCCGAGTTTCGCGACCACTGCGTCTGGCGCGAGGGCGACCGCTGGCACCAGCTCATCGGTACCGGCCTCGCCGACGGCGGCGGCGCGGTGCTTCGCTACAGCTCCGAGAACCTCCGGGAGTGGCGCTACGAGGGGCCGTTCCTGGTCGACGAGGGGGGCAGCGAGGGAACCGTCTGGGAGTGTCCCGAACTGCTCGACTTCGGCGACTACAAACTGCTGCACGTCTCGAACTACGACGAGGTCGTCTATTTCATCGGCGAGGCCCGGGACGGCCGGTTCGAGATCGAACGCCGGGGCGTCCTCGACGGCGGCGACTTCTACGCGCCACAGTCCATGCAGGACGGCGACCGCCACGTTACCTTCGGCTGGCTCCCCGAGGCCAGGGACGTCGGCGCCCAGTGGGACGCGGGCTGGTCGGGCGCGCTCTCCCTGCCCCGCGTCCTCTCGGTCGGGCCCGACGGCCGGCTCCGACAGCGCCCGGCCGAAGCGGTCGAGCGCCTCCGCGACCGGCGGGTCGCCGACGGGGAATCGTTCTCGCTGTCGGCCGGCGAGCGCCGCCCGCTGTCGGCCGCCGGACGTTCCCTCGAGATCGACCTGGAGGTCGCCCTCGAGGACGCCGAGGCGTTCGAGCTCTCGGTCCTCGAGGTCGGTCGGGACGAACGGACCGCGATCCGGTACACGGGCGAGGAGGTGGTCGTCGATCGGGGGGCGAGCGCGGACCACCCGCCGGAGCCGACCACACAGCGAATGGCCGTCCCGCCGTACGACGAACCGCTCTCCATGCGTGCGTTCGTCGACGGCAGCGTTCTCGAGCTGTACGCCAACGAGCGCCACTGTCTGACGAGCCGGGTCTACCCGAGCGAGGACGCCACGGGAGTCTCGGCGCGCGCCGAGGGCGGACGGGCGAGCGTCCGCTCGCTGTCGGCCTGGACGATGGAGCGAGCGGTCGGCCCCGGGCGGGACGACGAGCGGGCGACCACCCGGTGATCTCCCGAGGAGGTCGGCCCTATTCTTCTACGGTGTCCCGGCCGGCGTACCCGCCGAACGGATAGCCTTGGGGTCCGGCGGGCTCGTCGCCATCGGCGAGCGCGTCCAGGTCGAGGGGCGGCCGCGTCGCCGGCTCCGGGAGGGGCTCCGCGGGCGTCGGGACCTCCCAGTGGGCGAGCGTTCCGAGGATCCGCGTTCGGTCGCGCTCGATTCCCAGCCGAACCGTCGGCGCGAGCGTCCCGCCGAACCGGCGGCGCTGTTCGGGAAGCGACAGCTCAGAGATCGCGTCCAGCGAGTCGCCCGCGAAGTCGAAGTAGTTGAAGAAGCCGACGACGAGAATCTCCTCGCGGTGGGGGTAGGCCATCCACGAGTAAGCCTGGAACGGCGCTGTCGCGGGGTTCGCGAGGACCAACCCCGAGCCGTTCAGCGGGCGGTACTCCCCGTCCAGGGAGTCCGCGACGAAGCCGTAGAGGCCGTCGTAGCCCTCGAGGCCCGGCGCGAACGTGTGCATGTGACTCGAGACGAACAGGTAGTAGCGTCCGTCGCGGTGGACGACGTGGGGGCGTTCGAGCTCCTGGTTGACGCAGACGGCGTCCAGAATCGGGGGCCGGAGCTCCCACTCGGTAGGATCTCCCGAGGGCGAGACCGCCAGCCCGACGCAGCCGTTGAACTCCCGGCGGGCCGGATCGCCGTCACAGCGGTCGTCCTCGCGAACGGGCGTGTTGGCCTCGAACAGCAGACAGGTCCGGCCCGTCTCGGGGTCCTCGAAGAACCACGGGTCCCGGAAGGTGTAGATCATCCCCTCGGATTGGTCGGCCGTCTCGTAGTGTTCGCCGTCGGGTTTGAACAGGACCTCGTGGGACCAGGTACTTTCGAGGGCGAGACCGTCTTCCGACGCCGAGAAACGTCCCCCGTGCCCGACCGCCGGGCGCTGGGTGTAGCTCAGTTCGGGGGCGTCGGCCTCGCCGGCGGCCGTGTAGTAGACGTAGAGGTCGCCGTCGTCTACGAGCGCGGAGCCGGCCCACTGGCGCTGGCCGAGGGCGTCAGCGAAGACGGGTCCCCCGTCGGTCCACTCGCGGCCGTCCCGCGAGTAGAAGTACCGGATCTCGGCGACGTCGTGGCGCGTGCCGGGAAGCAGGTCGGCGGGTGCCGTCAGCGAGAAGAGCACGCGATAGTCCCCGACGGTCGCGACCTCGCCGGTCCGCGTCCGCAGGAGCCAGGTGTCCCAGACGTGGAGGCCGTCGGCCGGGTCGGGTTCCGGCGGCTCAATCTTCGGAACTACGGTGTCGGCGGTCCGCCCGATGCCCGCGGCCTGCCCCTCAGTCCACCGCGACCACGGTGGCCCCTCCCGGCGGCTCCCGTCCTCGTCGTGTCCCATGTGGGGCGTTTGCCCTACGGTCGATAAAACCCTTCACTCTCGGCTACCCTGTGAGCCCGACCGTTCGATCGGTCCCGGAACCGGTCCCGTGAGAGTGATTCACCCGCGAACGGAAGGGACTCCACAAACGATTTAACGCAGGTAATTATATCTAATTACGCCATGACCGACGACTTCCCCGACTACATCGATGTCGATTACACCGACGGCGAGGGCGAGGATCCCGCAGACTACCCACACGTCAACGACAAGATCGAGAAGGCCATCGAGGTCACCCGCGAGGGCTTAGAGGAGTACGAGAACCCGGTCGTGATGTGGACCGGCGGGAAGGACTCGACGCTCACGCTGTACTTCGTCAAGGAGGTCGCAGAGCAGTACGACCTCGAGGTGCCCCCGGTCGTCTTCATCGACCACTACCAGCACTTCGACGAACTGATCGACTTCGTCGAGCACTGGGCCGACGAGTGGGACCTCGAGGTCATCTGGGCGCGCAACACCGACGTCGGCGACTACGTCGACGAAAACGGGCTCGAGCCCGGCGACGACATCCCCATCGAGGAGCTCTCCGAACACAACCAGCACCACGTCCGCGAGATCCTCGAGTACGAGGAGGACACGTTCCCGTTCCTGCTCGACACCTACGTCGGCAACCACCTGCTCAAGACCGTCGCGCTCAACGACGCCATCGAGGAGTACGACGTCGACGGCATCATCTCAGGCATCCGCTGGGACGAACAGGAGTCCCGCGCGGACGAGACGTTCTTCTCGCCGCGTCACGACCCGGACATCTACCCGCCCCACGACCGCATCCAGACCATCCTCCAGTTCGACGAGGCCGCCGTCTGGGAGGCCTTCTGGAACTTCGTCGTCCCCGACACCGTCGAGGCGTTCCCCGAGGAGGGCTACGTCCCCCAGGGCGCCGACGACCTCCCCGAGGGCGTCGAGAAAGAGGACGTCCCCGTCTCGCCGAAGTACTTCGCCGGCTTCCGGTCGCTGGGAAGCGAGGTCTCCACCGACAAGGCCGCCGAGGAGCCCGCCTGGCTCCAGGATCTGGACTCGACGACCGAGCGCGCGGGCCGCGCCCAGGACAAGGAGGACCTGATGGAGCGCCTGCGCGACCTCGGCTACATGTGATCGGCTGAATCAACGCAACGCCTTATCGACTCGCCTTTTTCAGTGTTCGAGATCGGTCGTTCCGGGATCGGATCGAGAACGCTCGTTCGAACTCGCTCGAGACCCGTCGTCAGTTCCAGGGCGCGTCGTCGGGATCGACCTCGCGGTTGATCCGGTCGATCGAGTCGATCATGTTCACCTCGTCGCTGTCGAGATCGATCGACAGCGACTCCCAGTTGTCCGCGATGTGATCCCGACCGGTCGCCTTCGGAATCGTCGTCACGCCCTTCTCGCGGGCCCAGGCGAGCGCGACCGCGGCCTCGCTCGTGTCGTGGTTTGCGGCGATCTCCCGGAGCTCCTCGACGTCGAAGACCTCGCCGCGGGCGATCGGCGAGTAGGCGACAACTTCGACGTCGTAATTCTCGCAGGCCTCCCGGATGTGCTCCTGGGGAAGGAGGGGATGGAGTTCGACCTGGTTCGCGAAGACGGGCGCGTCGAGTATGTCCATCGCCTCCTCGATGTGTCGGGGTTCGAAGTTCGAGACGCCGACGTTCTCGATCAGTCCCTTGTCGTACAGTTCGTCGAACGCGGAGAGGGTGTCCTCGGCGTCGTAGCTCCCCTTCGGCCAGTGGACGTACAGCAGGTCGATCGTCTCGACGCCCAGCCGGTCTGCACTCTCGTGGGCCGTCTCGAGGACGTCCTCGCTCGCCAGGTTCGAGGTGCTGACCTTCGTCGCGAGGAAGACGTCCTCGCGGGGGACGTCCGCGGCGGCGATTCCCTCGCCGACGGCCTCCTCGTTGTCGTAGGCCTGGGCCGTGTCGATGTGGCGATACCCCATCTCGAGGGCGGTCTCGATGCTCTCTGCACACTGGTCGGGATCGGTGTTCTGCCAGGTTCCGAGCCCGAGCATCGGCATCCCGCTGGCGGTCGGACAGGTACCGGCTGCGATCTCCTCGGCATCGTCTGTTGCCATGGGAGAATCGACGGACGGGACCGAAAAAGGGGTTGGGGTTGCGGGGGCCGGCGGGTCGGAAAGCCCGACGAAAGAAAGCGAACTCCGGCGACGACCCGGCAATGGCATGCACGGTCGCTACCTCGCCGGCCTCGTACATCGGGGTATGGCCGGAATCGTCGCCACCGTTCGATCGCTGCTGCTCAGGATCGTCAACTTCGTGATCTTCGTCGTGACGCTTCCGCTGCGACTGGTGAAGCGACTGCTCCAGTCAGTGTAGGACCGGTCCCGACGATCCGGAGGCACGATCTCACTCGCGAGCAGTCCCGTCCGTTCGGTCGTTCGGCAGCGATCGGTGTCGTTTGCGAGTCGGACCCGACCGTCGGACGCGGGGAATCCGTTGATTATAACACCGTCTGCGACCGACCCACGCACGAGTCATTGATGAAACTCCACGAATATCAGGCGAAGCAGGTCTTCGCCGACGCCGGGATCCCGACGCCTCCCTCACAACTGGCCGAGGACGTCGATGGCGTCCTGTCGGCAGCCGGAGAGATTGGCTACCCGGTCGCGATCAAAGCGCAGGTACAGGTCGGTGGCCGGGGGAAAGCCGGCGGGATCGAACTCGTCTCCGACGACGAGGAGGCCCGCGAGGCCGCCGACTCGATCCTCGGGATGGACCTGAAGGGAATTCACGTCGATCGCGTGTTGGTCGAGGGCGCAGTCGACTTCGTCAACGAACTCTACGTCGGGGTCACGATGGACCGCGGTGAGGGCAAGCCCGTCGCGATGGTCTCGACGAAAGGCGGCGTCGACATCGAGGCGGTCGCAGAGGAGACCCCCGACGCCATCGTCCGCGAACACGTCGATCCCGCCTTCGGGATGCACCCCTACCAGGCCCGGAAGGCCGTCTACGACGCCGGCGTCGACCGCGAGGTCGCCCGCGACGTCGCCTCGGTGCTTACCACCCTCTACGAGCTCTGGGACGACCGCGACGGCGCCGACGCCGAGATCAACCCGCTGATGGTCACCGACGACGACGAAGTGATCGCGGCCGACGCCGTGATGAACGTCGACGAGGACGCCCTCTTTCGACAACCCGAGATCGCGGAGATGCAAGAGGAGGCCGCAAGCGGCGACGAGCTAGAGCAGAAGGCCGACGAGTACGACTTCGACTACGTCCGCCTCGAGGGCGACGTCGGCATCATCGGCAACGGCGCCGGCCTCGTGATGACCACGCTGGACCTGGTCGATCACTACGGCGGCGAGCCCGCGAACTTCCTGGACGTCGGCGGCGGCGCGAAGGCAGAACGAATCACGAACGCCCTGGACATGGTGTTTTCGGACGACAACGTCGAGTCCGTGGTGTTCAACATCTTCGGGGGGATCACTCGCGGCGACGAGGTCGCCCGGGGGATCAACGAGGCCCTGGAGGCGTTCGACGAGATCCCCAAGCCGGTGGTCGTCCGGCTCGCGGGAACCAACTGGGAGGAGGGCATGGAAATCTTGAACGAGGACCTCGTGACGGTCGAGGGGACTCTCGAGAGCGCGGTTCAGCGTGCCGTCGAGTACGCTGAGGAGGGACAAGCATGAGCGTACTAGTCGACGACGATACCCGCGTCGTGGTACAGGGGATCACCGGCGGCGAGGGGGAGTTCCACGCCGGCCAGATGATCGAGTACGGCACCAACGTGGTCGCCGGTGCCGTTCCCGGAAAGGGCGGCCAGGAGGTCCACGGCGTCCCGGTCTACGACACCGTAGACCAGGCCGTCCGCGAGGAGGACGCGGACGCCTCGGTGATCTTCGTCCCGCCCGCGTTCGCGGGCGACGCCATCTTCGAGGCCCTCGATACGGAACTCGACCTCGCGGTCGCGATCACCGAGGGCGTCCCGACCCAGGACATGGCGAAAGTCAACAAGCGCCTCACCGAGACCGACACGCGTCTTCTGGGTCCGAACTGCCCCGGGCTCATCACTCCTGGAGAAGCGAAACTCGGCATCCTCCCCGGGAACATCTTCGCGGAGGGCAACGTCGGATTGGTCTCCCGTTCCGGGACCTTGACCTACCAGGTCGTCGACAACCTCACGAACCGCGGGATCGGCCAGTCGACCGCGATCGGGATCGGCGGCGACCCGATCATCGGGACCGACTTCGTCGACGCCCTCTCGCTGTTCGAGGACGATCCCGAGACCGAAGCGATCGTGATGTGCGGCGAGATCGGCGGCGAGGACGAGGAGGAAGCGGCGGCGTTCATCGCGGACAACGTCGAGACGCCCGTCGCGGGCTTCATCGCCGGCCGGACGGCACCCCCTGGAAAGCGGATGGGCCACGCCGGCGCCATCGTCTCCGGGTCGGGCACCGGCACTGCAGAGAGCAAGATCGACGCCCTGAACGACGCGGGCGTCCCCGTCGGCGACACCCCCGAGGAGGTCGCCGACCACGTCGAGGACCTGCTGTAGCGCCGTCGATCCACTCCCGTTTTCGCCGTGGCGTCAGGTATCGCCCCTAGCGCCGGGACGCCGGTCTCGAAGACATCAAATTTTCTGTCTTTCAGAATTGTCTGTTTTACATGAGAAACGGGTATAATCCGGGCGTGAGAAACGGGGCTCAGGAAGCGATATGGTTGCACCAGATAGACTTCAACTGCTCGTGGATCTTTCCGATGGCGTCGTCGAGGAGTACATCCCCGACGTGGACGAGTCGGGCCAGGTATCCTACCCGAACGCGGAGAGCACCGTCGGCGAGGAGGCCAACGCGGTCCTAGAGGGGCTGGCCGACCGGGACCTCCTCTATCAGGAGTTCGAGGAGAAGGTCTACATCTGTCCGTCGTGTGATACGGAGGGGATGCAGTACACGACGGTCTGTCCGTTCTGTGAGTCGCCCTACGCCGTCGAGGCCGAACTGCTCGAGTGCCGGGAGTGCAAGACCAAACGGCCCAGAGACGAGTTCTACGAGCGCGATCAACTCGAGTGTCCGAGTTGTAATGCCTCGCTGACCGAGGACAACGTCTACGAGTCCGAGGGCTACGCCTGTCACGACTGCGAGGAGTGTGCGACCTCGCCCGAACACCGGCTCTGGTGTCGGGACTGCGACCGGATCACCCTCCTGGAGAACGGCACCGAGCGCGTGCTCTGTCGGTACGGGTTGAACCAGACGGGCTACGAGTGGCTCGTCTCCCAGCTCGAGGCCCGCGAGACGATCCAGGAGGCACTCGCCTCCCGCGGCTTCGAGACTCGAACCGACGAGCGCGTCGAGGCCGGCGGGGAGACCACGACCATCCACGTCTACGGCGAGGACCCGCTGCTGGATCGGTCGGTCGTCGTCGACGTCCACGACCTGACGACCCTAGAGGACATCGAGCGACTCCAGACCGCCCGCGGGACGGGGAGTGCGATCCTCGTGACGACCTCCGGCTCGGTCGACGAGCCGATCGCGAACTTCGCGCGCGATCACGGGATCAAGATCCTGAGCACGGGCCAGGACGGGAGCCTCCGCTCGGAGTTCGACGTTTCGGAGGGCTCCTCGAAGCCGACGCTCATCCAGCGCTTTACGTCGGCGGTCTCCCAGTAGCTCCCGGCGGCGAACCGTGACAGTCAAACCGGGGGAGCGAGTCCCTCCAGCCGGATGGCAGAGCGCGGATTCGACATCGGGAGGGGAGAGCGGTCCGAAGGCGGCGGGTTACGGCCGGTCGATCGCGTCGCCGAACGGGGATACTTCGCCGGCCCGGTCGCGGGGGAGCTCCCGGTACTCGACGGCGAGGAGCGGCTGGTGTTCGCCTCGAACAACTACCTGGGACTGACTGCCGACGACCGCGTCCAGAACGCCGCACGGCAGGCGGCGGCCGCCGTCGGCACCGGCGCGGGCGCGAGTCGGCTCGAGACGGGCGACACGATGGTCCACCATGACCTCGAAAGGGCGCTGGCCGAGACCCTCGGCACCGAGCGCGCGCTCGCTTTCCCCTCAAGGTACGCCGCAGTCGTCGGAACGATCGCCGCCCTCCGGCCCGACGTCGTCGTCTCCGATGCCAGGAACGGCCCCGGAGTCGCCGATGGCTGCCGGCTCGCGGGCACGACCCACCTTGAGTACGACCACCGCTCGGCGTCGGACCTGCGGGCGACCCTCGAAAAGCGCGACGGCGAGTCCCGGCTGGTCGTCACCGAGTCGACGTTCGCCGCCGACGGAACCGTCGCGCCCATCGAGGGGATCTGCGACGCCGCCGAGGAGACCGGTGCGTGGGTGATGGTCGACGAATCCGACGCCGTCGGCCTCTACGCGGGCGGGGGCGGGGTCGTCCAAGCCGCGGGCCTCGAGGACCGCGTCCGGGTCCAGGTCGGAAGCCTTTCGGCGGCGCTCGCGAGCCAGGGGGGGTACGTCGCCGGGAGCGGGCCGCTGATCGATCGGCTCGTCGAGGGAGCGCCACAGTTCGCCCACTGTGCGGGCCTCGCCCCGCCGGCGGCGGCCGCCGCGAGCGAGGCGCTTCACGTCTCCCGTCACGGCGACGCCCGAGACCGTCTCTGGGAGACCGTCGCCCACCTCCGGGACGGCCTCCGGACGATGGGGTACGAGGTATTAGGCGACTCACAGCTCCTGCCGGTCGCCATCGACGAGCCCGCCCGGGCGCGGGAACTCCGGGAGGAGCTCTACGACCGCGGCGTCGTCGCCGCCGCCGTTCGATCGCCTCCCGACGGAGAGGGGCGGGTCGGGCTCGCGCCGATGGCGACCCACGACCAGGAGGACGTGATCGACTGCCTGGAGGCGTTCCGGGCCGTCGGCGACCACCTCGGTCTCGTCTGATTCGGAGGAGCACGACGATGTACCGTTCGATCGCATCACCATACCGCCGTCCACCGATAGAACGGATCCGCCGCTCCCATCACGGCGAGCGCGGCGACCGACCGTCGGGGTCAGTCGAGCGCTCGCGGTCGGCGTGTTCGACGGCGTAGACCGCGAGTTCGGACTTGCGGTGTTCGACCTCGAGGTGGACGCGAAGCCGGTCCCGGTCGTCGTAGCTATCGGTACAGAGCAGACAGTCGTGGGTCGGGCCCATCCTCGATCACCGCGCGGGGAGTCCACGCCCACCTCCCTAACGGTACCGACGGTCGGAGTTCCGACGTGTCTCTCGCTACATGAAGTCGCTCAGTCCCGACTGGTCGTCCCCCTCGGCGTCCTGTTCGGCCGCGCCGTCGGCGTCGTCGGCTCGCTCGCCGTCCCCGTCGTTCCCGCTCTCACCGTTCCCGTCCGCGCCACCGCCGGCGTCGGTCGCTTCGGTCGGCTTCTCCCCGTCGTTCTCCCGGGCGACGAAGGCGTCGCCGCCGCTCTCGAGAACCCGGTCGCCGACGCGCTCCTCGGCGTCTTCGACGATCGCGGCGACCTTGTTCGTGTCCTCGCCGCTGCCCGTGATGAAGGACACCTCGGCGGCGTCTAACTCGTAGGCCGCGGCCATCCGAACCGTCAGCTCGCGGTTTGAGCAGTGGTGGGTCACCGTCTTCAGGTACGGAAGGAGCTCCCGGCGGGCGGTCGCCAGGCTCGTCCCCTCGCGTTCGGCGATCCGGCGGGAGATCGAGTCCCGGGTGTCGCGTTTGCCACTGGTGCGTCCGAGCTTCGACCAGTAACTCGGCGGGCCGTAGCGGGTCCACCCCCCTTTGGGTTCGCGGCGGGAGGCCGCGATCCCCGCCGTCATGTTGTCGGTCGCGTACCGCCAGTAGGAGTAGTTCTGGGTCGCCCGGACCCGTCCGAGCCACCGGTCTGCGTTGGAGAGAAACTCGTAGGCGTCGGCGAGTTCGGCTCCCGCGTAGTCTTTGGGAACGTTATCCTCGAGCCAGTTGATCATGTCGTCGGGCGTCTCATCGACGTCGTAGGAGGCCCGCAGGGCCTCCTCGGCGCTCGCCTCCTTGATGACGGTATCCAGAAAGTCGAAGATCCCCTCCGTGCGGTCGCGCTCGCTCGTGACGACGTCCTCGGCGGTGAGGGTCTCGGCCTTCTCGGCGACCGCCTGGAGGTCGTTGATCGCGGACCTGAGGTCGCCGCTCGTCGAGTCGGCGATCTCCCTGAGGGCGTCCTCTTCGAACTCGACGCCCTCCTTGCGGCAGATGTCCCGGAGGACGGGGACGATCGAGCGCGCGGAGACGTCCCGGAACTCGATCGTCTCGCAGGCGTTTCTGAGACCCTGGCTCATGTCGTAGAACTCGTTGCCGACGAGAACGATCGGCTGGTTGGCCTCCTTGACGACCCGGGTGACCTCCCGCGCGCCACCGTAGTCGGCGTTGCCGTGGAAGTTGTCGGCCTCGTCCAGAATCACGAGGCGCCGTCCCGCGCCGCCCGCGGCGAGCGTCCCGGTTTTTGCGGCCTCGCCCGCGATCCGCTCGACGACGTCGGCGCCCCGGTCGTCGCTCGCGTTGAGTTCCATCACGGGCCAGCCCATGTCGTTTGCGAGCGCGTGGGCCGCGGAGGTCTTTCCGATCCCCGGGCTACCATGGACGATCACCGCCTTCCGGTGGTCACTCCAGGTTTCCGCCCACTCCTCGAGTTCGTCGCGGGCCTTGTCGTTGCCCCGGACCTCCGAGAGGGTCGTCGGACGGTACGTTTCGGTCCAGTCGGCCATCGAAAATCGATAGGGCCCTCCCGCGTTTAGTGGTTGCGAAGGGTCACTCCTCGCGCGCGGTTCGGAGGTCGAGCCGAGGAGCGATATCGTCGTGTGCCCCGTCGCTCGAGACGATCGTGTCGCCGTCCGATTCGACGAGGTGGAGCGCATCGAACGGCGTGAACCCTCGATCCTCGACGTACGACGCTGCGGCGACGACCGTCTCCACGTCGCCGCGGACATCGACGAGAGAGGCGGCATTCGTTACGACCCGTTCGGCGTCGCGGTCCTCTCGGTAGGCGACTAAGAGGAGTTCGATGAGCGTGAACTGGGCGTCCACAGCTCCTCGCTGTGCTCCCGATAGACGGACACGGCAGCATCGCCGAGCCAGTCGTCGTCCTTGACGAGCGCGAGCAGGAAATCCGTTTCCGCGTACATCTACCGTCCGGCCTCGTCGAGTGCCATCTCTCGTGCCTCCTCGCGGAGTTCGTCCGCCGACTTCTCGACGCCCTCGAACTCCTCTCGAAGGGCTTCGAGGGGATCGTCGGCGATCGGCACCAGCTTGATCCCGTCGTGGAGCTCGACGACGTGATACCGATCCCCGTGGCGCTCGCGTACGTCCTTCGGAAGCGTGAGACGGCCGCGGGCATCCAGCGTCACGTCGGACATGTTTCAGAGTATAGTGGGAACGGACAAGAATCTTCCCCGCGATCTCGATCTAACCCATCGTTCACTCCTCGCCGATCGGACGCGCGACCAACTCCCCCCAGGGCTCGAAGCCGTGGCGCTCGTAGAACGCCCCTGCTCGTTCGTTGTCGGGATCGACGTCGAGGACGAGGCGCTCGAGAGGAAGGTCCTGACTCTCGACGACGGCGACCGCCCGCTCCATCAATCGATCCGCGAGGCCCGTTCCGCGTTCGGGTTCGGCAACGAAGAACTCGTTTAGTACTGCTGCGTCCCACACATATGAAAACGAGTCGGGGAGCACGAAGACGTAGCCGACCAGTCCCTCCTCCCCGGCGGCGACGATGACCGCCTCCGGCTCCGCGTCGAGACAGCGAGCGACCCACTCGAGGTAGCCCTCACGGTAGTCGGTAGTGAGTTTGTCCTCGTACGTCCGTTCTTTTTCCGCGCCGCCGGTGCCCGTCCCGAGGGCGCGCTCGAAGGCCTGCTTGAGATCCCATAGCTCCTCGGGGTCGGTTTCGGGGTCGTAGGGACGGATCTCCGGCGACTCCGGGGACGTGGTCATGGGCGGGCTTCGAAACCCCCCGCCCTGAGCCTGTCGGTCGGGTTCGGTAGCTACTTGGGCGGACTCGCCGAGAGAAGAGACATGAGCGGGCGCGGAGCCAAGGCGGAACTCGCGGAGAAGATCGCCGGCGAGATCACCCTGAGCGACGACCCCGGTGCGACGCTCCGCAAGTGGCGCACGGACTTCGACGTCTCCCAGACGGATCTCGCGGACGAACTCGAGGTTTCCTCATCGGTGATCTCGGACTACGAGAGCGGGCGACGCGAGAGCCCGGGGATCGCCGTCGTCGCCCGGCTGGTCTCCGGTCTGCTCGCGATCGACGAACGCCGCGGAGGTGATCGGATCCGCCAGTACGGCCGGGTGCTCTCGGCGGGGTTCGAAAGCGACGTCGTCTACGACCTCCGGGAGTACTCGGGATCGGTCCCCCTCTCCCGGCTCCACGGGGCGATCGACGCGACCGAGATCGTCTCGGGCACCGACGACCGGGTGAGCGGCCACACCGTCATCGACAGCATCGAGGCGATCACTCGGCTCTCCAGCGAGGAGTTCTTCCGGCTCTACGGCCAGAGCACGAACCGTGCGCTGGTCTTTACGAACGTCACCCGCGGCGAGGGCGTCGGCATCGCTCTGCGAGTCCTGAATCCGACGCCCAACGCCGTCGTCCTCCACGGAATCGCCGAGGACGAACTCTGGGAGCACGCAGAGGACTTAGCGCGGATCGACGGCTACTCGCTCGCGGTGACGAACCGCCCCCTAGATGACGTTCTCGAAGAACTCGCCGCCCTCGAGTGATTCGCCCGTCGAGGGATTGATGATCCACGGGGATCAGGGAGGGCCATGGAACCCGATCCCACGATCCTGGTGACGATATCCGAAGGCACCCTCAGGGAGAGCTTCTTCCCGCCCGAGCTTCGCGAACGCCTCGAGGGAATCGGCGAGATCGAGTGGGCCAGCGAGGAGCTCACGGAGGTCGACCTCCGCGAGCGGGTCGAGGGGGTGGACGTCTGTGTCACCGGCTGGGGGAGTCCGCAGGTCACGAGCGAGGTCGTCGAGCGGGCGGACTCGCTCGAACTGATCGCCCACACCGGCGGCAGCGTCGCGACCATCGCCTCCCCTGCGGCCTACGACGCCGGAATCCGGGTCGTCAGCGCGAACGACCCGATGGCGGAGTTCGTCGCCGAACACGTCCTCGGGACGATGCTCGCCGCCCGCCGCCGGCTCCCCGAGTTCGATCGGGCGATGAAAGAAGGCAAAGGGACCGATTCGATCCCCGTCGAGAGCCTCATCGGCGCCGAGATCGGTCTCGTCGGACTCGGCTCGATCGGCCGGCACCTCCTCGCTCACCTCCGGTCGTTCGACGTCTCGGTTACGATCTACGACCCCTACCTCGCCGAGGGTACCCTCGCAGAGTACGGGTTCGCCGAACGAACCGATCTCGAGACGGTTCTCTCGGGGTCCGACGTCGTCTCGATCCACGCCTCCCGGACGCCCGAGACCGTCGAGATGCTCGATTCCGAACGGCTCGCGACGCTCGACGACGACACCCTGCTGGTCAACACCGCCCGGGCGGAACTCGTCGTCGAGGAGGCGCTGCTCGCCGAACTCCGGTCGGGGCGAATCTCCGCGGCTCTCGACGTCTTCCACGAGGAACCCCTCCCCGTAGACCACGAACTCCGAGGGATGGACAACGTCCTCTTGACCCCGCACGTCGGCGGCTCGCGGATCCGCCCGCCGCTGACCGAGGCCGTCCTCGACGACGCCGAGAACTACCTCGCGGGCGACCCTCTCGCCCACGAGATCCCCCGCGAGCAGTGGGAACTGATGACGCGATAACCCCGAATACTTGGGCCGCGTCGCCCTACCAGTTCGTGTGAACGAAACCAACCACGCGTTCCTGCTCTCTGACCGCCCCGAGGGCGAACCCGACCGCGATGACTTCGACCTGATCGAACGCGAGGTCCCCGATCCGGGCCCCGGCGAGGCCGTCGTCCGGACGCTCTTCCTCTCGGTCGATCCCTACATGCGCGGCCGGATGGACGCCGGCGAGTCCTACGCCGACCCCTGGGCGGTCGGCGAGCCCCTCCAGGGAGCGGTCGTCGGCGAGGTCGTCGCCGAATCCGGCACCGGACTCGAGGAAGGCGCGGTCGTGGCCGGCCCCGGCGAGTGGGCCGAGTACGTGGCCGTTTCCGGACATCGACTCCAGCCCGTCGATCCCGATGTGGCGCCGATCTCGACTTCCCTGGGCGTCCTCGGGATGCCCGGCCGGACCGCTTACTTCGGCGTCCGCGAGATCGCGAAACCCCGGGCGGGTGACACCGTCGTCGTCACGGGCGCGGCCGGCGCCGTCGGCTCCGCGGCGGGCCAGATCGCGGCCCTCCAGGGCGCAAACGTCGTCGGCTTCGCGGGCAGCGACCGGAAAGTCGAGGTAGTCGAGGAGGAGTTCGGCTTCGACGCGGGGATCAACTACGCGACGACCGACGACTACGCCGGTGCCATAGACGAGGTCGCGCCCGACGGCGTGGACGTCTACTTCGACAACGTCGGCGGTCCCATCACCGACGCCGTCTTCTCGCGGCTGGCCCTCGACGCCAGAGTCGCCGTCTGCGGCCAGATCTCCCAGTACAACGCCGAGGAGGCTCCGACGGGACCCCGCAAACTCGGGACACTGATCGAGAAACGCGCCAGCGTCGAGGGCTTTCTCGTAAGCGACTTCCAGCCCCGGTTCGAGGAGGCCACCCGAACCATCTCGGCGTGGGTCGAGTCGGGCGTCCTCCAGTATCGCGAGACGGTCGTCGAGGACATCGAGAACGCTCCCGATGCCTTCCTGGGGCTGTTCTCGGGCGAGAACGTCGGCAAACAGCTCGTCCGGGTCGGCGAGCGGGAGCGCTGATCCGCCAGCAGGCGAAAGCCGATCGGCGGGTTCAGTCCGGACGATCGTGGTCGCGGACCGCCTCCAGGAGCGGTCTGACGTTCTCGAACCCGGGGCCGGGTCTCAGTTCGCCGCCCTCGCGGTCCCACTCGAGCAAGCCCTCGTCCTCGAGTTTCGGGAGATGGAGGTGAACCAACTCGATCGCGTCCCCCCGGTCGGCCGCTCCGACGAGGTCGTCCTGGGCGAGCGGGGGCTCATCGGGGACCGAAAGCGATCGGAGGACCTCCCGGCGGGAGGCGTTCGCGAGCGCCCCGAGGGCCCCGTCGAGTTCCTCGCGCGAGGACGACGGCAGGTCCCGACTCATCTCTCGCGACGGGAGGGGTGTTCCCCGCTTTCGAGCGCCTCGTCCGTGCCGGCGGCGGTCGTCGGTCCTCCGATGGGTATCGACCCGTCGATGCCGTGGATCATGCCGACCACTGGGCGAGCGACGAGGAAAGGAGTGGCCACTCATATGTTCGACTACGCACTCCGAAAACGTACTATATCGGTGTACTGCGACGCGACCGCCGCGAACGCGGGGTCCGATCCGCTCTCCGGCATCGTGCTCGTCACGATACCCGGCGATGGTTTCCATCGACGGAAACGACGTTTGCCCCACGCCGCGTGGCCGATTAGTCCCCGGCGAGCGACCGGACCATCCCCGAGACGAACTCCATCTCGTCGTCGTTGACCCCGTGGCCCATCCCCTCGTAGATCCGTTCGGTCACCTCCCCTCCCAGGTCTTCGAGGACGGACGTCGTCTCCTTTACCCGCTCCAGGGGAATGTGTGGATCCCGATTGCTGCAGCCGACGAAGACGGGGGTGTCCTCGAGCGAGCCGTCGTACTCCCGAGGGGTGCCCTCGGGACCGATTAGTCCACCCGAGAGGACGGCCAGGCCGCCGTAGCGGGTCGCGTTTCGCGCGACGAACTCGCTTGCGAGACAGGCGCCCTGGGAGAACCCCAGTAACATGATCCGCTCGCGGGCGATGCCGGCGTCGGTCGCCGCCTCGATGGCCGCGCCGACCGCGGCCAGCCCGGAGTCGAGGCCCGGCTGGTTGGTCTCCATGGGCTCGAGAAAGGAGTTGGGGTACCAGGTGTTTCCCGCGGCCTGGGGTGCGAGATACGCAACACCCTGGACGTCGAACTCGCCGCCCATCCCGAGGATGCTCTTGGCACTCGCACCGCGGCCGTGGACCATGACGACGGCGGCTTCGGCGTCGGCGAGGTCCGCGCCCGCAGTCACGAGCGGCTGGTCGCCGTGGGGGTCCTCGCCGGAATGGGCGCGGGCCATCTACCGCACCTCCGCGGGCCCGTCTTCGAGGGGCGCGAGGCTCCGTTCGATTCGCTCGCGGTCGTCCTCGAGCCAGTCGGGGAGTTTGAGTTCCTCGCCCAGCGCGTCGACGGGCTCGTCCCGGTCGAACCCCGGCCCGTCGGTCGCGATCTCGAAGAGGATCCCGCCGGGCTCCCGGAAGTAGATCGACCGGAAGTACTGGCGGTCCTTCCGTGGGGTGACCCGCTGGCCCATCGTCGTGAGGCGCTCGCGCCAGTCGTCCTGACTCTCGTCGTCAGCAGTTCGAAAGGCGACGTGGTGGACGGTGCCCGGTCCCCCGGTTCCGGCGGGAGCGTCGTCGGTCCGCACCTCGATTCCGGTCGAGCGGTCGCCGGGTGCCTCGAACCGGATCCGGTCGCCGTCGTCCTCGCGGCGCTCGTAGCCCAGTTCCTCGAGGACCTCCTCCGTGGCTTCGGGGTCCGTGGGGTGAAGGGTGACGCTCTCGACGCCCCGGATCGCGTGTTCGGCCGGCACCGATCCCCCGTCCCAGGGCTCGATTCCGTCGTTGGAACCGGCGACGAGCTCGAGGCGCTGGCCGTCGGGGTCGTAGACGGCGAGGCCGTCCCGACCGTCGAGGGGCTCGTGATCGACCCCACGGTCGGCGAGGTGCTCGCGCCAGTACGCGAGGCTTCCCTCGGGGACCGCGAGCCGGGTCGCGGTCGCCTGTCCCCTCCCGGAGCGTCCCGACCGTCCCTCGCCGAAGGGGAAGAAGGTGAGGATCGTCCCAGGAGAGCCGACCTCGTCGCCGTAGTAGAGGTGGTACGTCGAGGGATCGTCGAAGTTGACCGTCTTCTTGACCAGCCGCAGGCCGAGGACCTCGGTGTAAAAGTCGAGGTTCCGTTCGGGGTCGCCCGCGACGAAGGTGACGTGGTGGATCCCGGGGACGGCGTCGCTCATCGTCCCCTCCCTGCGGGTCCGCCGGCTGTCGCTGTCGATATCATCGTGTTACCGGGTAGGCTCCACCGTCGGTTATGTCTTCCTGACGAAACGGTTACCCGCTGACGCCGGGGTTACTCGCCGCCGCATACTTCACTTCGAACGGCCAAGGACGGGACATGGACGACAGCACCGACGCCCGTCCGCGGGCCGGCCGGTTCGCCTACGACCCGCCCGCGATCCGCTTCGGCAGGGGCTCCGCCGACGATCTGGCCGAGGAACTCCGAGAGCAGGATCTCGGGCGTGCGCTCGTGGTCTGTGGCTCGACCGTCGGCGAGACGGAGGCGGTGATCGGCCCCGTTCGGGAGGGCCTGGGCGACCGGCTCGCGGGCGTCTTCGCCGAGACTACCCCCGAGAAGCGCCTCTCGACTGCCGCCGCGGCGGCCGAGGCCGTCAGCGAGGTCGGCGCCGACGTCCTCGTCGGGCTGGGCGGCGGGAGCAGCCTCGACGTCGCGAAACTCGCGAGCGTCCTCGCGGCCGACGACCGTCCGTTCGAGACGGTCGCCGACGAGCTCGAAGAGCGCGGAACGATTACAGTCCCCGACGGCGACCTCCTCCCGATCGTCTCCGTTCCGACGACGCTCGCCGGCGCCGACCTCTCCCAGGGAGCGGGAATCACCGTCGAGACCGACGACGGCTCCGCAACTGGCGGCGTCTCCGACCCCCGACTGATGCCCGCGGCGGCGGTCTACGATCCCGAACTGGTGGCGACCACCCCCAGGAGAGTGCTCGCGGGATCGGCGATGAACGGCTTCGACAAGGGGATCGAGACGCTGTACGCCCCCGACCGGACCCCGATCACCGACGCGACCGCCATGCGGGGGCTCTCGCGGTTCCGGGAGGGCCTCGAGGGGATCGGCGAGGCCGAGAACCCGCCGATCGAAGCGGTCGCGGCGGCCCTCGAGGGTGCTCTCCTGGTTCAGTACGGGATCTCCCGACCCGGCGGCTCGACGCTGTCGGTCGTCCACGCCTTCGGCCACGCGCTGCGCGATCACGGGAACGTCCAGCAGGGCGTCGCCCACGCGGTCGTCGTCCCCCACGCCCTCGCGTACCTCTTCGAGCATACCCACGCCCGCCGGGACCTGCTCGCGGAGGCTCTCGGCGTCCCCCGGGAAGGACGTTCGGAGGAGGCGATCGCGGAGGAAGTCGTCGATCGGGTCGCGAGCGTCCGGGACGCGCTCGGGTTACCGAGTCGGCTCCGGGACCTCGAAGGCGTCTCCCGGGAGACGTTTCCCGGGATCGCGCGGGCGACCCTCGAGGACCGGTTCATGGCGAACGCGCCGCCGGGCCTGGAGCCGACGGCCGGGGGGGTAGAGGAGGTCCTCGAGCGGGCGTGGTAACCGGCCGAGACCGGTTCCCGGAGTCAGGCGATCTGTTTCTCGTACTCCTCGGCCGAGAGGAGGTCGTCGGACTCCGCTTCGGTCTCGACCTCGAGCATCCAGCCCTCCCCGAAGGGGTCGTCGTTGACGAGTTCCGGCGAGTCGAACAGCGTTTCGTTGACGGCCACGACCTCGCCGGAAACCGGCGCGTAGAGATCGGAGACGGCCTTGATCGACTCGATGACGCCGAACTCCTCGCCGGCCTCGATCGTCTCTCCCTCGTCGGGGAGTTCGACGAAGACGACGTCGCCGAGTTCGTCCTGGGCGAAGTCCGTGATTCCGATCCGGACGCGTCCGTCGGCCTCGGCGGGCGCGGCCCACTCGTGCGATTCCAGATACCGTCTGTCGGTTGGTGGTTCGAAGCTCATTGTGTCTCGATAAAGGGCAGCGGTTCGACGCGTGCTTTCTTCGACTGACCCCGGACGACGACCCGGAGCGTCGTGCCGGGGTCGGCGTACTCGACGGGGACGTAACCCAGCCCGATGGCGGCCTCAAGGGTGGGACTCATCGTCCCGCTCGTGACCGCGCCGATCACGCGTCCGTCGGTGTTCGTGATGTCGTAGCCGTGGCGCGGGACGCCCCGATCGACCAGCCGGAAGCCGGCGAGTTCCTCCTCGACGCCCTCCTCTTTGGCTCGCTCCAAGGCGTCCCGGCCGACGAACTCGGTGTCGAGTTTTACCGTGAATCCGAGGCCGGCCTCGTAGGGCGTTCGGGGATTCGACTCGTGGTCGAAGTCCTGGCCCGCGAGCACGAGGCCGGCCTCCAGGCGAAGGGTGTCGCGGGCGCCCAGGCCGCAGGGCTGGCAGTCGAACGCGCCCCAGACCGTCGTCGCCTCCCGCCAGGGCGCGAGGATCTCGAAGCCGTCCTCGCCGGTGTAGCCGGTGCGGGCGAGCCAGCACTCGATCCCTTCGATCTCGACCTCCCTGGCCTCGAACCGGCCGATGTCGGCGACCGATCCCGTCGTGACCTCGCCGACGAGGACGGGGGCGTCGGGCCCCTGGACCGCGAACATGGCGTACTCGTCGGTCCGGTTGTCGATCGTCGCGTCGAGCTCCCACTCGTTTCGGTGGTCGATCCAGCGCTCGTGGGTCGCCTCGTCGTTGCCCGCGTTAGGGACGAACAGATACGCCGCCTCGCCGTCCTCGTCGGGGAAGCGGTAGACGACGGTGTCGTCGATCAGGAGCCCCTCCTCGTCGGTGATCGTCGTGTACTGGGCGTCGCCGACCTCGAGGACCGTCACGTCGTTGGTCGTCAGCCGGTTCATCAGCCGAGTCGCGTCCGGTCCCGTGACGTGGATCTCGCCCATGTGGGAGACGTCGAAGATCCCTGCTTGCTCCCGTACCGCCTCGTGTTCGGCGCGGATCGAGTCGAACTCGACCGGCATGTCCCAGCCGCCGAACTCCGTGAACTTCGCGCCCCGCTCGGCGTGGAGCCCGCGCAACGGCGGCGTCTGAAGCGGCATACCCCCTCCCACTCCCTCGGGGTAGTAATGTCTTTTCGTCGGGAGCGATCCGCCCCGCGGCTCGATGTCCCGCACGTATATGCCGCCGCCGCCGCAAGTCATCTCCATGCCAGGCGACAGCGAGGACCCGAACGCGGAGGTACAGTACCATCTCGAGGTCGGCCCCGAGGACGTCGCCGATAGCGTCCTCCTGCCGGGCAACCCCGAGCGCGTCGAAAAGATCGCCGGCTGCTGGGACGACGGCGAGGAACGGGCTCACCACCGGGAGTACCGCACCGTCACCGGCAGCCACGAGGGAACGCCGATCTCGGTCACCTCGACGGGGATCGGCAGCCCGTCGGCGGCGATCGCCGTCGAGGAGCTCGCCCGGGTCGGCGTCGACACGCTCATCCGGGTCGGCTCCTGTGGATCGATCCGCGAGGAGGCGTCGGTCGGCGACCTCGTGATCACCACCGGCGCGGTCCGCCAGGAGGGAACCAGCGAGGAGTACGTCCGCGAGGACTACCCCGCGAGCGCCGATTACGAGGTCGTCTCGGCGCTCGTCGCCGCCGCCGAACGGCTGGGATACGACTACCACACCGGGATCACGATGAGCGCCGACTCCTTTTATCCGGGCCAGGGACGACCTGGCTTCGAGGGCTTTTCGGCCGCCGGAAGCGACGACCTCGTCTCCGATCTCCGGGAGGCCAACGTCACCAACATCGAGATGGAGGCCAGCGCCATCCTCACGCTCGCGTCGATCTACGGTCTGCGGGCCGGCGCGGTCTGTAGCGTCTACGCCAACCGCGAGACCGGCGAGTTCCGGACGGAAGGCGAACTCCGGGCCGCAGAAACCGCCTCGCTGGCGGTTACCCTTCTGGCCCGGATGGACGAAGTGAAACGAGAGGCCGGCGTCGATCGATGGCACGCCGGCCTCTCGGTCTGAGATACGAAAATCGGACTATTCCCAATTCCATTCTGATCTCGTATACTTCGTTCGTCCGGGTGGCCTGATTCCGTTCTCCCGAGATACGGACGCATACGGCGAGAAGGCAGTCGATATCGAGCCTAGACCGAAACAGACGAATATTGGCCTCGATACGGCAGTATGTACCCACTGACGCTCCATAATGCTCTGTATCCGAAGCAGGATCGATCCCATACGGAACCAGAGACATACTTAGGCCATCTATTAACCTATACTGGTAGTTATGGGGTGGATCGCTTTCGACCACCCGTCCCGAAACGCCGGTCGAGACGGACAACGACGATAGATTTATGAACGCCACCTCGGAGGGAACCCACATGCCACGGATCGCGTTCGTCGGGGCCGGAAGCATGGTGTTCGCGAAGACGCTCGTCGGCGATCTCCTCTCGTTTCCGGAACTCGCCGACAGCGAGATCGTCCTGATGGACGTCGACGAGCACCGACTCGAGCAGACGGCCCGCGTCGCCCGCGCGATGGTCGACAACGGCGACGTCGGGGCGACGATCGAGGCGACGACCGACCGCCGGGAGGCTCTGGAGGGTGCCGATTACGTCCTCAATATGATCAACGTCGGCGGCACCGAGCCGTTCGAAAACGAGATCCGCATCCCCGAAAAATACGGCGTCGAGCAGGCGATCGGCGACACGTTAGGGCCGGGCGGGATCTTCCGTGGTCTGCGGACGATCCCGACGATGCTCGGCATCGCGGCGGACATGGAGGAGCTCTGTCCCGACGCCCTCCTCCTGAACTACACGAACCCGATGGCGATCTGCTGTGGAGCGATCCACGAGGCGACCGACGTCGAGACCGTCGGCCTCTGTCACAGCGTTCCCCACACGGCCGAAGCGATCGCCGACTATCTCGGGGTGGCCCAGGAGGAACTCGACTACTGGGTCGCCGGCATCAACCACATGGCGTGGTTTCTCACCCTCGAGCACGACGGCGAGGACCTCTATCCCCGACTCCGGGAGGCGATGGCCGACGACGAGATCTACGAGCGCGACACCGTCCGCTTCGAGATGCTGAAACACTTCGGCGCGTTCGTCACCGAGTCGAGTCACCACATGAGCGAGTACGTCCCCTACTTCCGGACCGATCCCGACACGATCGAGGCGATGACGGGGACCGACTACGCCGGACGCATGGAGACCGCGACCTACCTCGAGGGCTGGAAGGAACGCTCAGACGACCGGGACGGTGCCCTCGCCGACGTCGATACGGAGGACATCGGGATCGAACGCTCCGAGGAGTACGCCTCCCGGATGATCCATTCGCTCGAGACCGACACCACCCGCCGGCTGAACCTGAACGTCTCCAACCGGACGGACGCGATTTCGAACCTCCCCGACGACGCCTGTGTCGAGGTCCCCTGCCTCGTGGACGGGACCGGCGTCCACCCCTGCTCAGTTGGCGACCTCCCGACCGAACTCGCCGCACTGGACCGGACGAACGTCAACGTCCAGCAACTCGCGATCCAGGGTGCCGTCGAGAACGACCGCAATGCGGTCCACCGGGCGGTCAAGCTCGACCCGCTGACCGCCGCCGAGCTGTCCTTGGGTGAGATCCACGAAATGACCGAGGAGCTGCTCGAGGCGAACGCGGCGTACCTGCCGGAGCTGGACTGAACGAGGGCGCCGGGGGACCGATGCGGACTAAGGGAGGCCTTCGAGGAGGTCCGCGAGCAACGCCCGTCCGACCGGCTGGTCCCCCGAACCGACCCGGAGCGTACACGCCGTCACCGTTCCGTCGCCGACCTCACGGGTAGAGACCGCCGCCGCCCGGTTCGAGAGCCAGCCCTCGAGATAGCCGAGGCGAACCTCGTCGCCGTCGACCTCCATCGCCACCGCGTACGGATAGCAGCCCTTGAGCTCCCAGCCCGGGACCCGGTCGACGTACTCGGGGAGGTCGACGGCGTAGAGAAGCGAGGCCACCAGGTTCCAGCTCTCGGTTTCGGGCAGCTCCCGGTAGGCGAAGAACTCGTCGTCGGCCATCGAGCCGTCGGCGTCGGGGACGACGACGACCCGTCCGCCGCTCTCGGCGTACGCCCTGACCGACTCGTCGGGATCGACGACGGCGGCGGCGTCGGCCGCCTCGAGCGCGTCGGCCGTCTCGAAGCCGAGGGCGGCGACCCGCGAGGCGAGGGCCTCCCCGTCGGCGTAGACCGTGAGATCGTTCCCGGGCGCCGGCTCGGGGACGACGGTGATCGGCTCGTCGTTGTCCGGCGCCCTCGGATGGGAGACGCGAACCTCGTCACCCAGCGGCGTTTCCGACGACGGAACCGGAGCCGAAACCGCACCCTCGATCCGCTCGGTGGCGAACGCCGGGACTTCGACCGGGATCGTTCCCGACTTCTCGAAGACCGACCACTCGACGTCGCCCTCGATGGGGTCCGCGGAGTCGTTGACGACGACGAGATCCGCCCGTAGCTCCCCGCCGGCCTCGATGGCGTGGGAGGCCGGATCGATCCGGAGCAGTCTCGGACTATTGATCCGGGCGAACTCCTCGGCGAAGGCCTTCGGTTCGCGGCGGTAGTCCAGGAGCCCGTTGAACTCCCACTCGATGTCCGAGAACTCGGTGATGACGTAGCCGTCGACCCCGGAGTGGACCCGCATCCGCTCGATGACGTCCTTGATCGAGCGGTACTCCCGGTACTGCCAGGCCGTCGCGAGATCCGACCAGTCGTCGAAGACGTCGGGAAGCGGCGACGCCTCGAAGCGGCCACGGTAGCCCGCGGGCCGTTTGAGCCCGTCCAGGAACTCGTGGTCGTACCACGGCGGCCGTCCTCCATAGAACTCCTCGATCGCGGGCGCGTCGCACATCCCCCAGGTGCCGAACTCGGAGACGATCAGGGGGGCCGCGGCGGGATCGGTCTCGGTCGCCGCGTAGTTCTCCTCGGGCGAGGTCGCGAGCGCCTCAAGGCGGTCGTCCCACGCGCCCGCTCGATCGGGACTGACGAAGTACTCGTGGTAGTCGTTGACGTCGGTCGCGACGTGGGCCCAGCCGGAATTATCGCAGACCAGCCGCGTCGGATCGCACTCGCGGGTCTCCTCGTAGAGGTCCACGAGGTACTCCTGTTTGTCCTCGTCGTCCCATAGCGAGGTCTCGTCGTCGAGTCCCTGGGGGTTGCCGATCCCCCACTCCTCGTTGTAGAGGCTCCAGACGACGACGCTCGGGTGGTTGTAGTCTCTGTCCATCATTCCGAACAGTTGATCTCGAACCTCCCGGCGCGAGCGCTCGGTGTGGACCGTCGGGTTCGCGGGCTCCTCCCAGACGAGCAGTCCCTGGCGGTCTGCGGCCTCCAGAAAGTCGGGGTGGGCCGGCTTGATGTGCTTTCGCAACAGGTTGAAGCCGAGGTCCTTCGCGATCTCGACCTCGCGGGCGAAGAGGTCGGGCTCGAACGGCCGGTAGAAGGTTTCGGGATAGTAGCCCTGGTCCAGAGCACCCCGGATCGGGTAGGGCTCGCCGTTCAGGTGGACCTGGCCGTCGTCCACGTCGACGCTTCGCATCCCGAAGTAGTCCTCGTAGCAGTCGACGACCTCTCCCTCGCGCTCGAGGGCGACGCCGACGTCGTACAGTGCGGGCTCCTCGGGCGACCAGTAGTCGGGGTCTGCAAGCGCGATCGTCGTCGAGCCCTGGCCCCGCTCGATCGGCGCGTCGGCGCTCGCGACGACGTCCCCCTCCCGGCGGAGTTCGATCGCCGCCGACAGCGCGGTCGTCCCCGTCGTTCCGGACCCGATCACGTCGACGGCGACCGAAACCGAGTCGTCCGCGAGGTCGGGCGTCGCCCGGAGACCGGCGACCCGCAGTGCCGGGACGACCTCGAGGGAGACCGGCTGCCAGATCCCGCTGACGCGGGTGTACCAGGGTTCGCCCTGTTTCCCGTGGGGGATCTCGCTCAGGTCATCGGGGTCGACCACCTCGACGACGAGCTCGTTCTCCCCGGCGGTCGCGGCGTCGGTGGCGTCGACGGCGAACGGGAGGTACCCCCCGCGGTTCGAGCCGACCTCCTTGCCGTTGACCCGGACCGTCGCCTCGTAGTCGACCGCGCCGAACCGGAGGAGCACGCGCTCGCCCGCTCCGGGGTCGGCCGCGAACGTCCGGCGATACCAGGCCCGCCCGGTGTACTCCCGATAGGCGTCCAGTTCCTGCCAGGCGTGGGGAACCTCGACGGTCGTCGCGCGGTCGGGCCAGTCGGCCCCCGGCTCCGACCAGCCTGCCGTGCGGCCCTCGTCGTCGGGATCGGTGACGAACTCCCAGCTCCCGGTAAGCGGCGTCTCCCGCCGGTGGTTGCTCATGAACGACCGTCGGTTGTACGGGGTCCCCAAAGAAGGTCCCGATCAGTCAGCCCCGGCGAGGTGGGAAATCAGTCCGAGGGTAAGCGCCGTCACGACCGGGTGGGTGCCGACCTCGCCGCGGAACGTACAGGCGATGAGCCGGCCGTCGCCGACCGGCCGTTCGACCAGCGACCCGCCCCAGTCGGCCAGCCACCCCCGGACGTGGCCCGCGTGGACAACGTCCTCGTCGGGGTCCGGCTCCGAGACGACCGCGTAGGGGTACGCGTCCTCGAACTCCCAGCCCAGACGGGCCTCCGGAGAGAGCCCGTCGAGCAGCGGCGAGTCCTGGTAGAAAAAGGAGGCCGTGCTGGCCCGGCCATCCGTCCGGGCCAGCTCCCGGAACTCGAAGCAGTCGCTGTCGGCCATTCCACCGTCGTCCTGGGGGATTTGGATGGCGGCCCCGCCGCGTTCGACGAACTCCCTCACCTCGCCGGCGTCGCTCGTGAACGCGACGTCGGCCCCCTCGAGCCGGTGGGTGACCGAAACCCCTGCCCGCGAGAGCGCGGCCGCGAGCCCCCCCTCGGCGTAGACGACAGGCTCCCGGGGGACCGGAAGCGACGAGGGGACGACCGTGATCGGCTCCTCGCAGGCGAGGTCCCCGCCCGCTCCGTCCTCGACGACGACCGGCTCGGTCCGGGGCTCCTCGAGAGCGGGAACCGGGAGGGCGATCGGATCGCTCTCGGCGACCGAGTGGGCGGGTGCCGTCAGCCGACAGGTTCCTTCGGCTTCGCCGAACCGCCACTCGAACTCGCGGGCGACCTCGCTGTCCGTGTCGTTGACGAGCGCGAGCTCGAGTCGGCGGCTCCTCCCGCCCCAGGCGACGTGGGAGTCGACGGTCGCCACGAGGGCGACCTCGCGGTTGATCGCGGCGAGGCGGTCGGTGAACCCCTTTGGCTCCCGGCGGTAGTCGAGGAGCCCGTTTGCCTCCCACTCGACGTCGGTAAGCTGGGTCAGGACGTACCCCGAGACGTCCTCGCGCTGGCGGAACTCGCCGATGGCGTGTGAAAGCGAGTCGAGCGCACGGCGCTCCCAGGCCTTCCGCAGCGCGTCGAGCGAGCCGAAGACGCTTTCGAGGCCGGTCCGCTCGAAGCAGGCCTCGACGTCGCTGGGTCGTTTCCTCGCTTCGGCGGGGAACTCACCGGCGAACCAGGGCGGCTCCCGGCCGTAGTGCTCTGCGAGCGCCTCGACGTCGGGCAGGGCCCAGCACCCGAACTCCGAGATCACGACCGGGGCGTCGGGCTCGGCCCACCGGCGGGTCGCGTAGTTGTCCCCGCGGTGGTGGAGCAGATGTTCTAAGGCCCCGCTCCACTCGGTCGCCCGGTCGGGGCTCGCGACGTAGCGATGGTAGTCGTTGAGGTCGGTGTCGACGTGGGCCCATCCGGAGTTATCGCAGACCAGCCGCGTCGGGTCACGCTCCCGGACGGCCTCGACGGTCGAGGCGAGGGCCGCCTGCTTTGCCTCGTCGGTCCAGAGAGGCTCCTCGGCGGGGTCGTGGCCGATCCCTCGCTCCTCGTCGTAGACTCCCCAGAGCACGACGCTGGGGCGGTTGTAGTCCCGGCCGATCAGCCCGAACAGCTCTTCTTCCGTGGCCTCCCGCGACCGGTCGGTGTACCGCGTCGGGCCCGCGGGTTCGGCCCAGACGAGCAGCCCCTGACGGTCTGCGGCCTCCAGAAAATCGGGACGGCCCGGCTTTCCCTGTGTCCGGACGAGATTGAAGCCGAGGTCCCGGATCCGCTCGACCTCGCGCTCTGCACTCCACCCCGCCGGCGGCCGGTAGAGCGTCTCCGGGTAGTAGCCCCGGTCGACGACCCCTCGAAGCCGGATCGGCTCGCCGTTGAGGAGGAGTACGCCCGCACCGTCGCGCTCGAGCGCCCGCATCCCGAACGTGTCGGCGTAGCGGTCGACGACCGCTCTCCCGGCCCGCAGCGTGACCTCGAGGTCGTAGAGCGCGGGCGCGTCGGGCGACCAGTAGTCGGGGTCGTCGAACTCGAGCGTCACGCTCCCCTCCGCGCCGGCGCTCGCCAGGGCCGCGACCGATCCCCCCCGGGTCGCCCGGACGATCGCCCGAAGGTCCTCCCCGTCGCGTCCTCCGGGATCGATGTCGAGGGAGACGGTCGCCGTGTCGCTCTCGAGGTCGGGCGTGACCCGGGCGTCGACGACGTGGCTCTCGGGACGGAGCGAGAGCGAGACCGACTGCCAGATCCCGCTGACGCGGGTGTACCACGGCTCGCCCTGGTTCCCGTGGGGGATCTCGCGTAGGTCCTCGGGGTCGTGGACGGCGACGGTGACGGTGTTCTCGCCGGCTCCAAGCACCTCGGTCACCTCGAACTCGAAGGGGAGGTAGCCGCCGCGGTGGTCGCCGACCCGCTCGCCGTCGACCCAGACCGTCGCCCAGTAGTCGACCGCGCCGAACTCGAGGAACGCCCGACGGGAGTCGAGGGCGCCCTCCTCGAGGTCGAACGAACGGTGGTACCACGCGGTCCCCGCGTACCCCCGCAGGTCGTCTGTCTCCTGCCAGACGTGGGGAACGTCCACGGGATTGGCCTCGGTCACCCAGATCGCGGGCTCGGTTCCCCATCCCGCGGACATCCCGACTGCGTCGGGGTCGACGTCGAACAGCCACTCCCCGTCGAGCGATCGCGACCGTCGGGGATCACCGTCCTCTCGCATACGACATCCTCCGGCCCGGGACGGTTAAGTGTTCACTCCCCGGTGCGCGGACTCGTCGTCCGGAGCCAGACGGCCATCTCGCCGGGTTCGCGCTCGTCCCACGCGTAGTAGGGGACCGCGGTGATCGGCTTCCGGACCCGCTCGGTCGGCGCCTCGCGGTAGAGTTCGCCCTCCCATCCCCCCATCTCCGGCACGCTCGCGTCGGCCTCGACGGCCACGACGCCGCCGAGGAGGTCGGGCCGGTAGTCGGGGTCGAACGTCGTCTCTCCGTCGAGGACGTACTGCGAGAGCGGCCGGTCGTGGTCCGCGCCCTCGAGACAGTAGACCAGCGGCCCGCGGGCGAGCGCGACCCGGCCGGCGTCCGCTTCGACCGCGGGGTGGGCCTCAAGCCGGCGAACGGGCTGATCGAAGACGATTTCGACGGTCTCTCCGGACCACTCCCGGTCGATCTCGGCGTAGCCCGTCCCCTCGACTCCCACGGGCTCGCCGTCGACCGCGACCTCGACCTCCCGACACCAGCCGGGGACCCGGACGGCGAGGGTGAAGGCGGTCGGTTCGGCCGTCTCCACCGCCAGGGTCACCTCGTCCTCCCAGGGGTAGTTCGTTCGCTGAGTCACGGTCACGTCGCGTCCCCCGATGTCGGTCTCGAGTTCGCTGCCGACGAACTGGTTGACGTACACCGTCCGGTCGGCGGTCGCGTAGAGGTAGTCCTCGAGGGAGCCAAACAGCCGCGCGAGGTTCGGCGGACAGCAGGCACACTCGAACCACCCCTCGCGGTGGTGGTCACCCGCGCTCTCGAGGCGGTTGTCGTAGAAGAACTCGGTGCCGTCGAGCGAGATCCCCGCGAGGACGGCGTTGTACAGCGTCCGCTCGATCAGATCCTGATACTTCGCCTCGCCCGTCAGTTCGAACAGTCGGTGGTTCCAGAAGACGCTCCCGATCGCCGCACAGGTCTCGGCGTAGGCCGTGTCGTTCGGCAGGTCGTAGTCGTCGGTAAAGCGCTCACCCTCCCGGCTGGAGCCGATCCCGCCCGTGACGTAGGTGCGTTTGTGGGCCATGTTCTCCCAGAGTGCCTCGAGATGGGCGAGATACTCCTCGTTCCCGGTTTCTGCGACCACGTCGGCGACCTCCGTGAGGAAGTACGTCGCGCGGACCGCGTGGCCCTCGACGGCCACCTGGTCTAGGAACGGGGCGTGGGCCTGGGCGTAGCTGCCGTCGTAGGCGCCGTCCTCGTAGAACACGTCCCGCGCGTCGGTCGCGATCCCCGCCTCGTAGCCCGCGATCTCCTCGATGGTCTCGAACTCCTCCTCGAACCGCCCGCGGCCTCGTTGCTCGACGAAGTACTCAGAGAGGTCGACGTACCGCTGCTCGCCCGTGACCCGGGCAAGGGAGACGAGCGCGAGTTCGATTCCCTCGTGGCCAGGCGGCCCCTCGACCTCGTCGCCGAACGTCGAATCGACGTGGTCGGCGAGCCGTATCGCGACCGCCAGGAACTCCCGGGAGCCCGTCGCGCGGTGGTGGGCGACCGCAGCCTCGATCAGGTGGCCCGCACAGTAGAGCTCGTGCATCGTGTTGAGGTTGGTCCACCGCTTGTCAGGGACTTCCAGGGCGAAGTAGGTGTTCAGGTAGCCGTCGTCGTCCTGGGCGTCGGCGACCAGCCCGACACAGTCCTCGACCCGTCGCGCTAGGTCGGGGTCGTCCTCGCTCGCCAGGACGTAGCTCGCGGCTTCGATCCACTTGTAGAGGTCCGAGTCGGCGAACCACATCCCTCGAACCCGCCCGCTTCGCCGGCGGCCGCCCGCCGGAAGTTCTCGAGACAACCCGTCTCTACGAGCTGGTCGTACTGGTACTGATGGTCCGCTCGCGATTGGTCTCGAGACGGGGGGTCCAGAACGGATCGTCGATCGTCACGGCCGGGAGCGCCGGCACCGTCGGTCCGGAAGCGTCTGCCATCGTCGGAGAAACCGTCCGCGGGCCTAAAGCTCTTCGCGACGAACGCCCGGTTCAGGTGGGGCGGATCAGGTGGCTTCCTCGGTCCGTGGGGCAGCCTCGCGTTCGCGTTCGCGCTCGACCAGCAGGTTCTCGCCGGTCCGGCGGTCGAAGAGGTGGATGTCGTCGGGGGCGAACGTGATCTCGACCCGGTCGCCGACCGACGGCTTGATCGCGCCGCTCACCCTGACACAACACTCCTGACCCTCGATGTCGAGGTAGACGAAGTTGTCGCTGCCCGCGACCTCGACGACGTCGACGGTCGCGGCGATCGCGTTCTCGCCGCCCCCGAGGGTGATGTCCTCGGGACGGATCCCGAGTTCGAGGTCGTCGGCCCCGCGAGCCGTCTCCGCGATCGAGGCCGGGAGCCCGTAAGTGAAGCCGTCGCCGACGAGCCGGGAGCCCTCGAGACTGACGTCGAAGAAGTTCATCGAGGGGCTCCCGATGAAGTCGGCGACGAACCGGTTTGCCGGGTTGTCGTAGATCTCCTCGGGGGTCGCGAACTGCTGGAGTTCGCCCGCGTTCAGCACGACGATCCGGTCGCTCATCGTCAGCGCCTCGTGTTGGTCGTGGGTGACGTAGATCGTCGTCGTCCCCAACTCCTCCTGGAGCCGTTGGAGCTCCGTGCGCATGTGGACCTTGAGCTTCGCGTCGAGGTTCGAGAGGGGTTCGTCCATCAGGAAGATCTTCGGGTCCCGGACGATCGCCCGCCCGGTCGCGACGCGCTGTTGTTGGCCCCCCGAGAGCTCGCTCGGCTTGCTGTCTAACTGGTCGCCGATCCCCATCATCTCAGCGGTCTCCTCGACGCTCCGGTCGATCTCGTCGTCGGACATGTCGGTCGTCAGCTTCAGGCCGTAGGACATGTTCTTCCGGACGCTCATGTGGGGGTAGAGCGCGTAGTTCTGGAACACCATCGCGATCCCCCGGTCCTGGGGTTCGACCCCCTTGATGCTCCGATCGCCGATCCGGATGTCGCCGCCGGTGATCGACTCGAGGCCGGCGACCATCCGCAACAGCGTCGACTTCCCCGATCCCGAGGGGCCGACGATGGTGATTAACTCGCCGTCCTCGATGTAGGCGTCGAAGCCGTCGATCGCGACGAAGTCGTCGCTGTAGACCTTCCGGACGTTCTCGAACGTTACGGACGCCGTCTCGTTGGTACTGTTGCTCATTGTCGTGTCTCCGTCTGATTCCGCCTGCACTGGCGCTGGTTCGCCCGCGTTCGGGGAGTCCATGCGTGGCCGCTCGTCCGATCGCCGGTCACTGTCGGACACCTCCCTCGAGGGAGTCGGTCCCGGAGACCGTCGCGACGAACTCGACGTGGAGCGCGCCGGCAACGCCCGCGAACAGCAGGGCCACGGCGACCATCAGGACCGACGTGAACGCGAACAGCGCGACGGTTACGGTGCCGAGTGCGGCCGCGCCGACCGCGTGCCGGGCCGTCCAGAGGTAGCCCTCCCGGACGGCGACGGTCGGCGACTTTCCTTCGGCCAGTCCGAGCAGCGTCGGGATCGAGACGAGCCAGGCGTAGAGCCCGACGTAGCCACAGCCGAGCGCGAGCAGGCCCGCCGCGACCGTCCCGCTCGCGAGGTAGGCGAGCGCGTAGTTCGCCGCGAGCGCGACCAACACGACCGGGACGAGTCCCAGCAGCGTCGCGTGGACGAACTGGCTCCGGACGGTCGCGAGGACCGTCGACCGGTCGACGCGGCCGTTCTCGCGAAGCGATAGGACGGCGCGGTAGGCGCCGACCGTCGCCGGGCCGATCGTGACGACCGGGAGGACCGCGAGGAACCAGCCGACGCTGATCGCGACCACCGCGGGGAGGTTCTCCCAGGTCAGGCGGGTCGTCCGCCGGAGGGAGGCGTACATCGGGTCGAGTTCCGCCCCCGTCATTTGGTCGTCCCCTGCATTTCGACCGCCTGGACGAGCTGTTTTTGCATCACCAGAAAGACCAGGAGCAACGGTACCGACGCGATGACCGCCGAGGTCATGATGACGCCGGGCTCGGTGACCCCGAGGTTGTCCTGGAGGGTCACCAGCCCGATCGGGAGCGTGTACATCGTCTCGCGCTGGAAGATCAGCAGCGGCCAGACGAAGGAGTTCCACGTCCAGATGAAGATGAACAGCCCGAGTGCCGCAAGCGGCGAACGCATCAGCGGCAGGACGATGTGGCTGAACACCCGCAGACGCGAGAACCCGTCGAGGCGTGCTGCCTCCTCGAGTTCCTCGGGGATGTCCTTGAAGAACTGGACGAGCATGAAGACCCCCAGCGGGTTGGCGGCGCTGGGAAGCACCACGCCCCACACCGAGTTGACCAGCCCGAGTTCGCTCGCGATGATGTAGACCGGGACGAGGTTGATGATCCCCGGCACCATGAAGCTGGCCACGATGACCCCGAAGATGACCCGGCGGCCGGGCCACTCGAGGCGGGTCAGCGAGTAGGCGATCATCGCGTCGACGACGATGACGAACAGCGTCGTGATCCCCGCCAGGATGAGCGTGTTGACCGTCCACATCCCGATCAGGGAGTTGTCGATCAGGTACTGGTACCAGTAGGTCGTCACCTCCCAGGGGATCAGGTAGGGCGTTTCCGAGTAGACCAGCTCGCGAGTCATAAAGGACGTCGCGAACATGTACCAGTAGGGGATCAAGAACAGCGCGGCCGTTCCGTATAGACCGACGTACAGCGCGATCGTCCGCAGCCGGGTGTTCGTAAGCGAGACGCCGTCGAGCAGGCCGCCGCGTGTATCGGTACTCATCGTCTATCACCCGCGAGGAAGTAGTAGTTGGTCGCCGAGATGGCGATCAGGATCATGAAGAGGACGTAGCCGACGGCGGCGGCGTAGCCGAACTGCCGGCTGGTAAAGGCCGTCTCGTACAGGTAGAGGACGACCGTCGTCGTCGAGCTGGAGGGGCCCCCGTCGGTCATGATGTAGGGCTGGCCGAACACCTGAAAGGAGCCGACGAACGTCACGATCACGACGAACACTAACGGATTTCGCATCTGCGGGATCGTGATGTCGCGCATCATCCGCCAGGTGCTCGCGCCGTCGAGTTTCGCCGCCTCGTACAGCCGGTCGGAGACGTTCTGGCGTGCGGCCAGCAGGATGATGAAGTTGAAGGCGAGTTGCCACCAGACCGTCGCGATGGCGATCGCGGGCATCGCGAGATCGTAGGAGGTCAGCCAGTTGCCGCCGCCGATGTAGTAGGCGACGAGCCCCGAGGCGTTGAAGATCTCCGTCCAGAGCAGGCCGACGACGGCGACCGTCAGCACGTACGGGCTGAAGAAGATCGTCCGCAACAGCCACTTGCCCCGCACGTCGCGGTTGACCCCGAGGGCCAGAAGCAGGGAGCCGACAATGATCGGCGGCACCGTGAGCACGACGAAGTAGACGGTGTTTCGCAGCGCCGTCCAGAAGTCGGGGTCCCCGACCAGCGTCCGGTAGTTCTCGAGGCCGACGAACTGCGACTGGGCCGGGGCGAGGGCGTTCCAGTCGTGGACGCTCATGTAGAGTGCAATCGCGAGCGGACCGAACAGGAACAGGAGCGCGGTCACCAGATACGGGATCGCGAACGTCGTTCCCGCGATCCACTCCCGGGTCGCAGACCGGGTGAGGTCGATGCGTCCCGACTCCTCGTTCGATTGGGTTGATCCTGCCATAGTTACTGATCGAACGTCCTCCTGACGCCCGTCGTGGCCGTCTCGATGGCCTCCTCGGGCGTGATGTTGCCCGTTCGCATGTCGTCTAAGGGCTGGTAGATCGCCTCCATGTACTCCTGGACGTTCGGCGTCGCGGGCGGACGGATGTACTGTCCGGAGTCGACCATCCCGTAGAACGTCTCGAGGGTCTTATCCCAGGTGTCCGAGTCGCGGAGTTGGTCGCTCTCGATGGCCGCCTGGCTCGCCGGGAGGTGGCCGGCGTCGTACCCCCACCTGGCGTTGAACTCCTGGGTGAGCAGCCGGATGAACTCGATCGCGTCCTCGAGTCCTTCCTGGCCGCGTTCCTCGCTCTCGGGGATGATCAGCATGTGGCTGTCCCCGACCGTCACGGGGTCGTCGGCGCCGGGCATGACGAACGGCTCGGCCATGCCGAACTCGAACCCGGCCTCGCGGACGACGCTGATGTGCCACGTGCCCTCGATCTTCATCCCGACCTCGCCCCGGTTCCAGGCGTTCCAGCCGGTGTCGGGATCGGTGGGTGCCCACTCGTGTTCGTGGACCCAGTCGTACATCTCCTGGACGACGGCCCTCCCGCTTTCGGTGTCGATGGCGGGCTCGTACTCCTCGGTGATGAGCTGGCCGCCGAGCCCGTGTACCATCATCCGCATCGTCTCGGCGCCGTTTACTCCCCCCGGGTAGTCAAAGGCCCAGTAGTCGGTGTTCTCGGCGATGGTGCGTGCGGCCTCGGCGAAGCGTTCGGGCGTGTTCGGCGGCTCCTCCGGATCGAGCCCGACCTCCTCGAAGATCTCCTTGTTGTAGTAGAGTCCGAACGGGTGCGTATCGAGGGGGACGGCGAGCTGTTCGCCGTCGACGACCCCGCCCTGGGCGAGCTCCTCGAGGTAGGGGTCGGTCCCGATTTCGTCGGTCACGGGGACGAGACTGTCCTGATACACCATCATCATTCGGGAGTGCATCACCGCGACGTCGGGGGGATTGCCGCCGACCATCGAGGTGTAGAGCCGGCTGTAGTGTTCGTCCCACGGGACCCGCTGGCGGTTGACCTGGAGGTCGTACTCGCCGCTTTCGTTTATCCCGTCCACCATCGACTCCATGGTTGCGCCGTCGCCGCCGCCGAACAGCGTCCAGTACTCGATTCCCTCCTGGGCGCTGCCGACGTACCCCGTACAGCCGGCGAGGCCGGCGAGGCCGGCGGCGCCGCCGGCCTGAAGGAGTCCGCGGCGGCTCACCCGGCAGCGATCGGTCGTGTCTGGGGGAAGCCCGATCCGCTCCCCGATCTCGTCCGGTGGCATACGAGCACACCAATTAAACATGAACGTATATACGTTGCGATGGAACACGTCCCACGCGAACACGTCACAGGATTCGCGCCGGCTCAGAGCGCGCTGTCGGCGAACCCGCCATCGACGGTCAGCACCTCTCCCGTGACGAACGAGGCGGCGTCGCTGGCGAGGTACATCGCCGCCCCGACCAGCTCCTCGCGGTCGCCGACCCGGCCCAGCGGCGTCCGCTCGTCGATCGTCCGCCGTTTCTCGGTTCCCTCGGCGTACGTGTCCTCGTTCTGGGGCGTGATGAAGAAGCCGGGCGCGATCGCGTTCACCCGGATCTCGGGCGCGAGTTCCTTCGCCGACGCGCGGGTCAGCGCCTCGACGCCGCCTTTCGCCGCGGTGTAGGCCGGGAGGTCGGCCATCGCGAGCCGCGCGGTCAGCGACGAGATGTTGATGATGGCCCCTTCCTCCATCGCGGGCGCGAACGTCTGGGTCACCCGCCGGACGCCGTCGAGGGCGACGCTCGTGACGAACTCCCAGTCGTCGTCCTCGATATCCAGAAGCGATTTCCGGCTGATCGCCCCCTGGGAGGCGACGACGGCGTCGACCCCGCCGAGTTCGTCCTCGACGACCTCCCGGAGAGCCTCTAGGGAGTCGCCGTCGGTGACGTCACAGGTCACGCGTGCGGTGTCGGCGCCGTGGTCCTCGATGAGGTCGGCGGTCTCCTCGACTGCGTCCGCGCCCCGGCTTGAGGCGATCACGTCGGCGCCATCCGCAGCGAAGCCGACCGACATCGCCCGTCCGAGCCCGCTCGTGCCGCCGACGACCACGATTCGCTTTCCCGCGACCGACACCGGCGTGTGAGTATAGTCCTCCATACGCGGGCATTCATCGGGGTCGAAAAGAACGTTCGGGTCCTCCGCGGGTCACGACGATGGGGGATCCACCGAAGCTATAACCCTCGCGTACGGACCGGAGCACATGCGCGGACTCGCCAAGACCGACCGCACCGAGGGCGCGATGGAACTGATCGACGTCGACCGTCCCGAGCCCGGACCGGGCGAGGCGCTCGTCGAGGTCGCCTACGCCGGCCTCTGTGGCAGCGACGCCGGCATCTACGAGTTCGAATCGGCCTTCGAACGGATGGAACTGCCGACGATCATCGGCCACGAGTACGCGGGAACGATCGTCGAAACCGGCACCGACGTGGCCGAGTACGAGGTCGGCGACCGCGTCGTCGAACGCCCGATCCGGGGCTGTGGGGAGTGTTACCAGTGTCGGATCGGCGAGGAGAACGTCTGTCGGAACTCGACCATCACCGGCGTCGATCACCACGGCGCGTACACCCAGTTCGTCGCCGTTCCCGAAGGCGCGCTCCATCCGATCCCCGACGGCCTCGCGCTCGCGGACGCCGCCATCGTCGAGCCCACGAGTATCGGTGCCCGTGCGGTCATCCAGAACTCCCGGACGAGTCCCGGCGACCGCGTGCTCGTCGCCGGCCCCGGACCGATCGGCCAGCTCACCGCCCAGATCGCCCGCGCACAGGGCGGCGACGTCGCCGTCGCCGGCGTCGGCCAGGACGCCGACTATCGGCTTCCCCTCGCAGAGGAGTTGGGCTTCGACACGATCAACGTCGAGGAGGCAGACCTCGACGCGATTCGCGAGGAGCGCACCGACGGCGTCGGCTACGACGTCGTCTTCGACACGACGGGTCATCCCTCGGGGCTGACGATGGCCGTCGACGAGGTCCGCAAGGGTGGCCAGATCGTCCTCGTCGGCCAGACCGGCGAGACTACCATGCCCTACTCACCGCTCGTGCGGGGAGAGATCGACCTCCAATGTTCGTACGCCTCGATGTACGAGGACTTCGAGCGCTCGCTTCGCATGATCGATTCGGGCACCGTCGACACCGACAGCTTCGTCGACGACCGCTTCTCGCTTCTGGAGGCCGACGACGCCTTCGAGGCGTTCGTCGCCGGCCAAACGTGCAAACCTCGCTTCGACGTCTCCGAACTTCACGCCTGATCGGTCCGTCCGTTCTCCGGTTCTTCTCACACGGAAACGCCGCCTCCGACACAGCGATCGCTGGCGGGCGTGAACACGAAACGGAAACGATGGGATTACGACAGCGAGAGCGTCGCGACCGACGCTGCCGGCAGCTCGACCGTTACGGTACCTCCGTTGAGGTCGGCGTCGAGATCCGCGGGTTCGAACTCGGCGGCGTTGTCCTTGCTGACCTCCGCCTTGGGGTCCTGGTCGCCGAAGAGGAGTTGGCCGTCGACGGCTTCGGGATCGGTTCCCTCGAGAGAGACCGTCACCGTGTGGTCCTCCCGGCAGTCGCGGTTGGTGAGGGTGACGAACGTGTCGTCGTCGCCGGTCGAGGCCGACCCGCCGACCAGCGGGAGTTCCTCGTCGTCCTCGAGTTCGCGCGAGGGGGTGTCGACGGTCGTACGGACACCCTCGTTGCCCTTGTGGGGGGCGTAGGCGTCGAAGACGTGGTAGGTCGGGCGGGCCCACGCCTCCTCGGCGTCGGTCTCGACGAGACACTGGAGGACGTTGATCGTCTGGGCAATGTTCGTCATTGTCACGACGTCGCTGTGATCGTTGAACACGTCGAGGACCACCGCCGCCGACAGGGCGTCGAGTGCGGTGCCGGGCTGTTCGAGGCCGTTCTCGGAGATGGCTTCCGTGTGCCAGGCGCCCCACTCGTCGATGATCACGCCGATGTCCCGCGTCGTCGCGACCGCGTTGATCGCGCCCGCGATCCGGGTGATGTGGTCGTCCATCTCGAGGGCGCCCGCGAGGAACGAGTCGAAATCGTCCTCGTCGGCTTCGGCGACGCTCATCGTCCGCCCGTAGTAGTGATGGAAGGTGAGGTGATCGAGCGGGAAGTCCGCACCCCACGCGGACTTCGAGACCTCCTCCAAGAACCGACGGTTCCACTCGTGGTCCTCGAACCCACACGCGATGAGCTCGAGGTCGTGATCCAACATGAGCCCCGACTGGGTGCCGACGTAGGTCGCAAAGCGGCGGTACTCGCGGGCGTACTGCTCGGGACTCATCCGGCCGCCACAGCCCCAGTTCTCGTTGCCCAGGCCCCAGTACTTCACCTCGTAGGGGTCGTCGTGGCCGTTCTCGCGCCGGCGGTCGGCGAGTTCGGTGTCGCCGTCGTAGTTGCAGTACTCGACCCAGTTCGCCGCTTCCTGGGGATCGCCCGAGCCGACGTTCGCCGCCAGATAGGGTTCGGTGCCGACGTCCTCGCAGAACTGGAGGAACTCGTCGGTGCCGAAGGCGTTCGATTCTTCGGGAAGCTCCTCGGGACCCTGCGCCCAGAAGAGGTTGCGCCGGCGCGGGCGCTCGTCTTTGGGTCCGACGCCGTCCTCCCAGTGGTAGTCGTCGGCGAAACAGCCCCCGGGCCACCGGAGGACGGGGATCTCGAGGTCGGCGAGCAGTTCCTTGACGTCCTCGCGGACGCCCTCGCCGTCGGCCTCGTCGGCCTCCCAGATCCCCTCGTAGATACACCGCCCGAGGTGCTCCGAGAAGTGGCCGTGGGTCTCGGGGTCGATCCGTCCGATCGTCGCGTCGGTATGCACCGTGAACTCTGCGTCCGACATGTGGACTACCGTTTCCCCACACCGATCATAAATGGTCGGGTTCCGGCGGGCGAGCCGCAAGGATAAGGCCGTCGGCCTCGAACCGAGGCCATGGCCCACGCACGCACGAACCGGGACGCCCGACGGCGGTCCCCGAGGTACTCGACCGATCGGCCCCGGACGGGAGGGCGATGAGCGAGGGGACGGACGCTGGCGACCGTCCCGACCGCGAGGGCGAGGTGTTGTACGGCCCGCCGGAGTGGGCGCCGGTCCCCGGCGCGATGTACCCGACGGTCGTCCGGCTCGGCCTCGACCCGGAGACGCTCCTTGCCACCTTCGAGTGCTACGAGACGACCGGGAGCGACGGGACCGAGGAGCCGTTCTTCCCGATCTACCGGAGCACCGACGGCGGCCGGACCTGGAACGAGTTCGCAGAGCTCCGCGACACCCAGCACGGTTGGGGGCTTCGATACCAGCCGGTGCTGTTCGAAGTTCCCGAGCGCCTGGAGGCCTGGGAGACCGGAACCGTCCTCGCGGCGGGCAACGCGATTCCGGCCGACCGCTCGGAGACGAGTATCGATCTCTACGCGAGCGAGGACGGCGGCCGGAGCTGGACCTACGTCAGTACGGTCGCTGCCGGCGGGCGGGCCGTGCCGGGTCGCGGGGAGTCGCCGGTCTGGGACCCCGAACTGGGGGTCGACGCCGACGGAAACCTCGTCTGTTACTTCTCGGACGAGCGCCACTCGGGGAAGGGCTACGACCAGCTCGTCGGCCATCGCGTCAGCGAGGACGGCGGCCGGAGCTGGGGCCCTCAGTCCATCGACGCGGCGATCGACGACGGCGAGTCCCGGCCCGGACGGCCGGTCGTCGAACGGCTGCCGACCGGAGGGTACGTCCTCGCGTTCCACGTCGACGGCCCGACCCACGGCGGCGGCGTCTTCCTGAAGACCTCGCCTAACGGACGCGATTGGGGCGAACCCGACGACCTCGGTGCCCCGGTCAGAACCGACGACGGGCTCCAGCTCAACGAGGGGCCGTACGTGACGTGGGTGCCCGACGGCGCCGGCGGCCGGCTGGTCGCCGCGGGAAAGACCCTCCGGAACCGCCACCGGAACGCCGTCGAAGGGAGCGGGGGGGTCCTGCTCGCGACCGACGACCTCTCGGGCGAGGGGCCCTGGACACCCGTTCGGGCCCCGCTCTCGTTCGCCGACGAACTCGAGACCGGCCATCGGTCGGTCGCCTGGACGACGCCACTCGTTCCCGTCGGCGACCATCTCTTCCAGTGTACCTCGACGTACGCAGCCCACGGCAAGACCGAGATCAGGTACGCCCGGACACCCCTAGAGACGCTCTTCGAACCCGCCGACATCGCCGGCGAGGAGCGATCGTCCGGCGCGAGCGGCCCCGCCAGTCGGCCCGACCGCGAGGGGAGGGGGTTCCCGGAGCCACCCTCCGACGAGGACGCGGAACCACACCACGTCAAGTCGATCGTGAAGACCTTCGAACTGCTCGAGGCCGTCGAACGGGAGGGGCCGATCGGCGTCACCGAACTCGCCGGCCGGACGGGGATCGGAAAGAGCTCGGTCTACAAGTACCTCGACACGCTCCGCCACCTCGGGTTCGTGACGAACGAGGACGGGCAGTACGCGACGTCGCTTCGATTCTTTCGGTTCGGACAGCGGGTCCTCTCGCGGTACGAGATCAACGAGATCGCCCGCCCGCGCATCGAGACCCTCGCCGAACGGATCGGCGAGACGGTGTCGCTGCTCGTCTGCGAGGCGGGTGACGCCGTCTACCTCCAGACGACGGGCGAGGGCGGCCCCGGCGGGATCGAGCCGGGCCACCGGCTCCCGGTCCACCTCTCGACCGGCGGCAAGGCCATCCTCTCGTACCTGCCCGACGACCGCGTCGAGGGGATCCTCGAGGCGGCCGGCGCCGAGGTCGATCGCCGGAGCCTCCGGACCGAACTGGAGCGAGCCCGGGACAACCGGGTCGTCGTCGACCGGAAGACGACGAACCGCCTGGAGTACAGCGCGGGGATGCTCGAGGGAACGCGCCACGGCACGGGCCAACAGCGTGTCGACGAACGCCTCCGCCGGGTCGCCGTCCCGATCCGGGACGGCGAGGACCGCGCGATCGCCGCGATCGAGGTCGCCGGCCCCGAGTTCGGCGTCGACTCGCGGCGCCTCGAGGAGGACGTCGTTCCGCTGCTGGTCTCGACCGGCAAGTCGATCGAGATCGACCTCCTGAATCGGTGATCTATCGGCTCGTATCTCATTGAGAAACACCCCGATACCGACGGCTTTCCCGGATCCGTCGGCGTCTCTCCGACGTGACCGACGGCTACGTGACGCCCATACGGCTGTAATATCGCTCGCGTTCGTCGTTCCGTCCCTCATTGAGAAACGACTTCCGGCACGTCGGGCGACCACGGACGCGGATCACCTCGGAAGGGGTCCCACCGGTGGCCCGGCGGGGGAAGACCCGTCGCTCGTCGTCGGTATAACAGTGGTCTCGAGGAACCCGCTACCGGCGCCCTCCCGGCCGGAAGCGGTCGACACTCCCGGTGCCGGCTACCGGTTGTCGTGCTTCCAGCTGTCGATCGGGACCTGGCCGCCGTCGACGCGGAGCTCGTGGCCGTTGACGTAGTCGCTGGCCGGCGAGGAGAGGAACGTGACCGCGTCGGCGATCTCCTCGGGTTCGGCGTACCGATTGAGGGGATTCAGTTCCCGGATCTGTTCGTGGGTCTCCTCGGTGAAGTCGTCGGTCATCCGCGTGTTCACCCAGCCCGGCGCGACGGCGTTGACCCGGACGCCCTCCCGGCCCAGCTCGAGGGCCAGTGACTTCGTCAGTCCGAGCAGGCTGTACTTCCCGACGTCGTACTCGGGGGACATCCCGACGGCGTTTTTCGTGTGGATCGACGTCACGTTCACGATCTTGCCGTAGCCCGCCTCGGCCATCTCGTCGGCGACGGCGTCGATGCAGTTGATCGACCCCCAGAGATGGACGTCGAGGTTCTCCCCGAACAGCGAGGTGTCGTCGTTCTCGAGGAACGGCCCTGCCGCCCCGATCCCGGCGTTGTTGACGAGGATATCGACCGGTCCCAACTCCTCGCGGACGTCCTCGACCATCGAATAGACGGCGTCGGCCTCGCTCACGTCGGCGACGAACGCCGCGGCGGTGCCGCCCGTCTCGGAGATCAGTTCGACCGTCTCCTCGGCGGATCCGTCCTCGAGATCGTTGACCGCGACGCTGGCGCCGTGGTCGGCCAGCGAGCGCGCGATCGCCCGTCCGTTGCCGCGTCCGGCGCCGGTCACGAGCGCGACGCGATCGGAGAGATCGGTGTCCATGGCGGGCGTTCAACACCCGTCGGGATAGTCGTTTTCCCTGAGGTAGTGGTTCGGCCTGTCCGCCCGTCCGGTATCCCTCGCGTGTGGGCAAGCGGCCCGACGACCGGCCAGATACCCGTCGGCCCGTTCTGGTCCGCAAGGAACGCGACCGCTCGACCGGCGAACACGCCACGCCGACAGCGACCGGTTATCAGAAATATGACTTTATTGAATTAGTATATACTTACTGATGTACTACGCCAACCTCCTCCGAACAACATGCTCGAACGCCGTTCGGGACCCGGATCGTGGGAATCGACCGTCGAAGGGTGCGCGTCCCGAGTCTGAATTCGGGTTCGAAATCGAAAGCATTCGGGGTTCCGGAACGGTTCGATCCGGCGCGGACCGTCACCGGTCGAGAGACGACCCGACCCTTCGAGGCCGGCGCCCCTCGAGCGCGGTTTCTTCGATGAAACTGGGCAGAACTATTCGAATTCATCTTTGTATTCAAATTCGATAGGATCGCTGAGACCGGCGAGCCGCGTCGGGCCGGAGCGCGGCGGTCGTCGGGGCACCCCGAGGACGGCCCTCGAGTAATCGGTCGTATCCGACCGTCTCGAGCCCCAAAGTCCCGTTACCGCCCGAAACGGCGACCACGAGTTATGCCGCCCAGCGACGAGGACGGATCGGAGACATGACAGCGAACCACCGCACGCCGCCGTCGATCGGCCGACCGTCGCGCCGGACCTTCCTGAAGGCGACCGCCGGCACCGGGATCGCCGCGGGACTGGCCGCCACCGGGACCGCCCAGGAGCTCGAAGGAGGCGAGATCGAACTCGGCGGTCTCACCGCCGGCTGGGAGGGCCGGTCGCCCGAGGACATCGCGGGCGAGACGAACCCGACGCTCTCGCTTTCCTCCGGGGAGACGTATACGATCACGTGGGAGAACGTCGACGGCCTCCCCCACGACCTCGTGATCCTCGACGATGCGGGCGAGGAGATCGTCGGGACCGAGATCATGGACGCAGAGGGCGAGACGTTGAGCCTTGAGTTCGAGGCCACGCCGGAGATGGCCGAGTACTACTGCTCGGTCCATCCGACGACGATGCGCGGTTCGATCGAGATCGGCGAGGACGACGCCAACAATGGGGCCGCGAACGAAACCAACGAAACCAACGAAACCAACGAGACGGACGGGGAGGACGTCGCGGAGGACGCGACGGAGATCATCGGCGAGGGGCCGACGGTCGGGCTCGAGCGCGTCGCCGAGGGGTTCGTCTCGCCGGTCGGCTTCGAGGTCGCGCCCGGCGAGGACGACCGCTACTACGTCCTGGATCAACCGGGCCAGATCTACGTCGTCGAGGACGGGACCAGCGAGCTCTTCCTCGATCTCTCGGACCGGATGGTTGACGTCGGCGCCGCGACGGGCGGCGGGTTCGACGAGCGGGGACTGCTGGGGATGGCGTTCCATCCGGAGTACCGGGACAACCGGCGCCTGTTCGTCTACTACAGTGCGCCGCTCCGTGATGGGACGGGAATCGACGCCGGCGATGACCTCCTTGAGGAGGACGACGACAACGAGACGGTCGATAACGAAACCGACAATGGGACGACCGAGGAGGGCGACGACGGCGGGGAAGGCGACGGAGAGGAAGGGTACAACCACACCGCGGTCCTCGCCGAGTTCGAGGCGACCGGGAACTTCAACTGCGCCGATCCGGACTCCGAGCGGACGCTGCTGGAGGTGCCCGAGCCCCAGTTCAATCACAACGGCGGTCCCGTCCTCTTCGGGC
The DNA here is from genome assembly GCF_020177375.1 of Saliphagus infecundisoli. GTDB lineage: Archaea > Halobacteriota > Halobacteria > Halobacteriales > Natrialbaceae > Saliphagus > Saliphagus infecundisoli. The sequence goes on from NZ_JAIWHV010000004.1 coordinate 58,379, forward strand.
CAGACGGCTACCTCTACTGGGCGCTCGGCGACGGCGGCGGCGCCAACGACGACGAGTTCGGCCACGTCGAGGACTGGTATGCGGAGAACGCGGGCGGGAACGGCCAGGACACGACCGAGAACCTCCTGGGCGGGATCCACCGGATCGACGTCGATAGCGAGGGCGACGACGGCGAACCTTACGCGATCCCCGAGGACAACCCCTTCGTCGGCAGCGACGAGGGGCTGGACGAGTACTTCGCCTGGGGGCTTCGCAACCCCTGGCGGGCGTCGTTCGACGGCGACGGACGGCTGTTCGTCGCCGACGTCGGCCAGAACCTCTTCGAGGAGGTCGATGTCGTCGAGTCGGGCGGCAACTACGGCTGGAACGTTCGGGAGGGCATCGAGTGTTTCAGCACCGAGTCGCCGAACGACCCCTCCGAGGAGTGTCCCACGGAGACGCCGGCGGACGTCCGCGGCGGCGAGCCCCTGATCGATCCGGTCATCCAGTACCCCCACCAGGTCGGCGACGAGACGATCGGGATCTCGATCACCGGCGGCTACGTCTACGAGAACGACACGATCCCCGAACTCCAGGGCACCTACGTCTTCGGCGACTGGAGCGACTCCTTCGGGGCCCCTTCGGGGAACCTGTTTCACTCGCCCGTCGAGGAGTACGAGCCGATCGCGGGCCGCACCGAGGACGAACTCTGGGACATCAACCGACTCTCGGTCGCGAACGCGCCCGGCGAGGAACTCAGCCGATTCGTGCTCACCTTTGGACAGGACAACGACGGCGAGCTCTACGTCCTGACGACTGCCCGCTACAGCGACGGCGAGACCGGCGAGGTGTTCCGGATCGTCCCCGCCGACGAGGGCGAGGAGATCGGCGCCCCAGAGAACCCGATCACGCCCCAGGCCGAGGAAACGGACGACGAGGAGGAAACGGCCAACGAGACGGAGGAGATCGGTAACGAGACCGCGAACGAGACTGTCAACGAAACCGAAAACGAGACGACTGACGGAACCGACAACGAGACGGTCGGGAACGACACCGGCAACGAGACCATCGGCAGCAGCGAGACCGGGAACGAGACGGCCAACGAAACCGAAAACGAGACCGACGACGGAGACGACGGGTTCTGATTCCCCGAGAAGGGGGCGAGAGCCCCCGAACCGTGTTCGGGAACGGGAGATCGAACGCCGTCAACGGGCAATCGACTCGAGGATCAATGACTCGACCGACACGCCGATCGCGACGGAACGCACTCCGGCTGATCGCGGGGTCGGGCGCCGCCGTCCTCGCCGGCTGTGGAGCCCCCGAGAGTGGAGACGATGGTGACGGGGCCGGTCCCGAGGAGGGGGAGGAGCCGGGAGACGACGAAGAGCCGGGAGCGGACGAGGAGCGGGAGACGCCGACCGAGGAGGACGGGGAGAGCGAAGACGAAACGGAACAGCAAGAGACCGACGGTGGCGGTGAAGGTGGTGAGGAAGGTGGCAATGAAGACGAAGAGGGAGCCAGTGAGGGGGGAGAAGACGGTGCAGACGGGGACGACGGCACCGGGGACGGCGCCGCAACCGGCGAGTGGACCGAGGGAGACGAGATCGTCCTCGACGGCTTCACCGCCGGCTGGGAGGGTGTCGAGCCCGCGGCGATCGAGGGGGAGACGAACCCGGCGCTCGTCTTGACCGAGGGAGTCGAGTACGACCTCGTCTGGGAGAACGCCGACGGCCAGCCCCACAACATCGAGATCCACGACGGCGACGGGGAGATCGTCGACGACTACAGCACCGAGATCGTCGAGGAAGAAGGCGAGACGCAGACGCTCACGATCGAGGCCACGGCGGAGATGGCCGAGTACGTCTGTATCGTCCACCCGACGACCATGGTCGGACCGATCGAGATCGACGACGACGGCTGATCCGCTACTCCCGGTAGTCCGCCCGCCCGGTCGCCGCCCAGTAGGCCTGGGAGACGACCGTGACGGCGAGGATCGCCGCGAGGAGGCCCCCGACCGCGATCCCCGCTCCTCGGCCGAGCAGGTAGCCCGCGAGCGCTCCGCCGACGACGACGAGGACGACCGCGCCGGCGACGAGCTCGAGTACCTCCCACAGGCTCCGGCGGCTCGTCGACACGTCGACGTACTCTTCTTCGATCCGGTCGATGACGCCCATCGGGGACGAGTAAGACGTCGGGAAAGGTGACAGTGTCGATCCCGAAAGCCACGTTTATCCGTCCGAGCGGCGATGGGGAGGTATGGAAGCCAGACTCCGACTCGACCGTGCGTTGACCCGAGCACGTTACGCAGCCATCGGCGCGGCGGCGGGCGCCGCCGTCGGCGGGCTGTTCGGCCGATCGGCCGCGAGCACCGGCGGCGCCGTCGGCGCGCTGGCCGGCGCGACCGTCGGCGAGGTCCGCGCGGGCGCTGACGGCCTGATCGACGTTCGCAACGAGTAGTCCCCTCGCGGGGACCAACGTATTTCACCCCCCACCTCGTAGCCGTTGGCATGGAGTTCGTTATCGTGGGCTACGGGCGGGTCGGATCGCGGACGGCACGCATCTTAGAGGGGGAGGGCCATGGGGTCGTCGTCGTCGACAATGACCACGGCCGGATCGAGCGCGCGGAGGGCGACGGCTTCGCGACCGTCCAAGGCGGGGGGGACGACGAGGACACCCTGCTCGCGGCGGGGATCGAGACGGCCGACGGGATCGGCGCGTTCACCCCCGACCTGAACGTCAACTTCGCGGCCTGCATGGTCGGGACCCACCACGGCTGTCGGACAGTCCTCCGGATCGACGAGGACTACCGCGAGGACATCTACGAGCAGTACGCCCGGGACGTAGACGAGGTCATCTACCCCGAACGCCTCGGTGCTGCGGGCGCCAAGACCGCGATGCTCGGCGGCGATTTCAACGTCGTCGCCGACCTCGCGGCGAACCTCCAGTTGACGGTGATCGAGATCGACGACGGCTCGCCGGCGGTCGGCCGGCGGATGAGCGAACTCGACCTCCCCGAGAGCGCCCGGATCTACGCCCACGGGCGGGCCCACGAGCCGCTGACGATCCCGCTTCCGGGGACCGAACTCGACGCCGGCGACGAGGTCGCGGTCATCGCCGAGACCGACCGCGTCGGCGACGTCCGGGCGGCGCTGCTCGCGGGGTAAGGGAAGGCGCGCAGGGAAGGATGGGAGAGAAGTACGGTGCGCGCCCGCCAAGAGGTCGGGCCGGGGAGATCATAAAAGTGCGTCAGACGGGGCGCTGACGGCCGTCACGCGCCTTCGGGCGCCCGAGAGACGGGTCGCCGACTGCGACGCGGTCAGCCGGCCCGGAAGACGAGGACGTGTTGGTGGACCATCGAGGGGACGAACGCGTGGGGATAGCCGTAGACGTGGAGGTCCTTCGAGGGGTCGTACCAGATCAGATCCGCCGCGAGCGACAGGTCCGTCCCGCCGTCGATCGCTTCGGCGAGCTCCGCCGAGAGGAACTCGTAGGAACTCCCCCGGTACATGTCCCCGATGAAGACGACCGCGTGGGCGCCCGGCGCGAGGACGTCCTCGAAGGCCGCGAAGGCGTCGGCCATCGTCTCGAGCCACTCTTCTTTCGTCGTTGCGGACCCCTCCTCCGGACCTCCCTCGGCGGCGAACGCACCCAGCTTGCTCTCGCGGGTCTCGCGTTCGTTCCGGGTCTGCTCGCGCTCGTCCATGTCCCAGTAGGGGACGTCCGTGAGCAGGAGGTCTACCTCCCGGTCGACCTCCGCGACGAGCTCGAGGCAGTCGCCGTGACGTAGCTCCTGGTCGGCCAGCGGCGGCTCCCCGCGGGCGCGACGGTCGGCGTTCTCGCGCTCTAGAACTTCCCCGTAGAGCTCGATCCAGCGCTCGACGCGCTCGAACCCGATCGCCTCCCGGAGGCCGCTTCCCTCGTGTTCACAGAGGCTCGCGCCCAGCAAGGTGCCCCCGACGCCGGCGAAGGGATCGAGGACGAGGTCGTCGGCTTTCGAGAACCGGCCGATCAGCTCCGCACAGAGGCGGGGCGGTTTCTGGCCGCCGTGTTCGCTCCGCAGGTCGTGCTGGAGGTCCGGAGGATACCCTTCCGCGAGTACGGACTTCGTCGCGTACTTCCACTCCCGGCCGGTGAGGTCGTTGACGGCGTTGCGCTCGTCGTAGATCCCGCGGCCCTCGACGTATCGCTGGTGGTCGGCCAGGTCGTCGGTATCGACGAGTTCGCCGTCTTCGACGGGCAGGGACCGAGCGCGGGCCCGGTCTGTGTCGAAGCCGCCCTCGCTGTCGGTGACCAGGCGGCTCTGGCGGTAGCTCTCGCCGTCGTCGTCGTCACCTCCCCCCTCGATGCCGCCATCGTCGATACCCTCCTCGCTCATGGTCGGTCTCTCGCTCCCGACGACAAAAGTGGTGCTACTAAGCGCCAGGAGTCAACTGGGGCGGTAGCGCGGAGTCCCCGTCTTCAAGGTGCGACCGACGGGAGCGAGTAGGGCGGGGAGGAGCGCGTTCGTATAGCTGGGCACATACACCGAAAACGCAAGACTTAGGCCGCCATAATCCGTGTTACCACATAGCCACCGACGGGCTACAGACAGCCCCGCAAGGGGTGCCCGGCCACGTTTCGGTGCGGCCAAGGACGGGTTATCTCGGCGGTGGCGGGCACCGGTCACCGTGCCCAGCGGACCGGACTGAGTGGTCACTGCAACACCTGAATATCCAGAAGGAACGTGGCGATCTAGTTCTCAGCGACGCTCGGAGGCTTGTTTAATCGGGAAATCCACTCGTGGTGAGAAGCGCTTTGAGCCGGAGCCTGTGATGCGTATTCATCCATTGCGCTAATCACTCCGTCCGGTCCGTGAAGGACGGACCGACGACGGTGAACGTGATGCCACGAGCCTCTCCGTTCCCCGCTTTGGGGATAGAACCCGAGGTCACGTCCAATTACATTGCCGCTGCCGGCCGACCGCACCGGCACACAAGGGCGAAGGACGCCACAAAGCCTCCAACGTCCGCCATGCAAGCCCCACCCTCAGCGAGCGTCCGAAGGACGCGAGTAGGGTGGGGTCGGTGACTCCAAGTTTAATGTCTTCCTTTCCTTTCTCCGATTCATCTTCTTCAACTCCTTCATCCTCCTCAAATGGCGTTGCATAAAACGTCGCGGAATGAACTCCTAGGAGAAATATGGATTTAGAACGGTTGTCTGGGACCTCTCCCCGTAACGACATCATGTTTTTTGATTCCATGACTACCGGGCTGCCACTTGTGCCAGGATGCATACGCGCATCAGTCACGAAGAAGGGTCTATCTTCGAAGGGGTGCCCATATGGACTGGAAATTAACGCGTTCCGTCGGACAGGGAACCAAGTGGATCTATCCACAAAGTCAGCAGGGTATCCGATAACAGAAACACGTTGGTCGGGTTGTACATTCTCGTGAATGAAATGGTCAAAAGTATAGGCTAAACTTCCTGAATTTGGACTTTGGTCTTCATCCTCCAGCGCGTCCAAACTGCTGAGTTGAGGATGAAGAGGAATCGCTGCAAGATCTATCTCAGTAGGAATTTCAGGATATTCATACCATTTTGGTTTTCCATCTTTCATTAGACGAATAGTGCTGCGGTGAGCTTGACCTGGGTTTGTGGCATCTCTAAACCATACGTACGCCTCCGTAGGATTTTCATCACCAGAATCTGGATACACAACATGACGATTTGTTATGATGAAGGTCTGTCCATTATGATTCAGGAAAAAACCAGTCCCGCCACCCTCTACCCCACGATACCTGATTGGTGTGACAGTACCAAATACAGGATCAATACCCCTCATAATCACCAAAAAGATTTGTATTAGAATATACCTTCCCTAACCTCATAGTCATGTCAGGCCTAAACTGGAGTGAGCGATCTTGACCTGGATGTAACGCGATGCTCATACGCAGCATCCGTAGGAGCTGGTGTGCCGCTATACTAGAGCACGGGTCAGCATTATCCCCATCATCGGCGAGAATCCGTTGCTCTCATCGGGGCCAAGCGAGTCGAGCAGCGGACGGGCCTCCTCGAATTGGTCCCCTTTCTCGATCGTCCGATCTTCTTGATCCCACTCGATCAGTCCGTGATCGGCTAATTTGGGAAGGTGGATGTGATACAGTTCGATCTGGTGGTCCTCCCACTTCTCGGCGTCCATAATCGTCTCTGCGCCGAGTGCATCCAGCTCGATCGGCTCGGCGTGGTCAGCAACGGTCCGAAGGACGCGCCGCCGGAGAGGGTTCGATAAGACCCTCGGAATCTTATCGGGCATGATTTATCACTATGGACTCAGCAAGATATTAGCTCTGCTTTCACAGGCCTATGCAGTTCTCGGCAGAACGCTCTTGTTCTGTAACGCCAGATACCGCTCATTCGTCACATCCGTCAGAGAATCACCGCCCCATGGTGGGGGATCGGGGCGGTGGGTCCGAGTTGGTGGGGGTACAGTATGCCGGCCACCCAATAGGCCGACACGCATACTTTGACACCAATGGTAATAACATTATCGCCGGACGTCGTCGAACGAGAAGCGAGTGGTTTGAGACTCAATGTAACGCGCTATTCGTCACAAACGGTTTGCATAATTCTTGAGCCGCCGGCTTATCTCAGTGAAAGGACTATAGTAGAGCCAGGAACGTACTGATGTCCATGGCCGTGATCTTTGGCTGTCCTGACTGTGGACGCGGTTACTCTCGGAGCCAACAGCTGGTCTCGACAGACAAGTACGGGAGTACTCTATACCAATGCCCGAACTGCTACAACCCAGTGGCTCGGACGCGACAGGGAGACAACGACGTTCTCGTTTCAGCCTGACCTGGATCTAACCCCAGATACCGCTCACCTGTCTGAAAATCACCGCCCAGGGTGGGGGATCGGGGCGGTGATCTCGTGTAGTCGGCCCAAACATGGTGATGGTTCCCCGGACCGACAACCAAAGATCGTTGCTATACACAAAAAGGCACATCGAACCCGGCACTACCGCCCGGATAGATTGGACGCAGTCGAGTTCAAGGGGAGAAGACGCCGCCCCCGAGTGGCTTATTCTGGGGGCGGCTGTGCGACGCGAGTGTGCAACAGTGGCGCCGACCCACGGCGAGGTCGACACCTAAACTATCGTTACCAACGGTAATAAAGCTACGTCAGACAACTGTTGGACGAAGCTCGTAGGTTCTGGTCATGTGAGTCGCGGAAAGGGGGAAGAGTGAATGCCGCTCCCTGGATCAGAAACAGGGATGGCGGCAGGGTCATACCAGATCAGTGGTGGGAACGGTGGTGGTGTGTCGACCAACGGTGGGGTCGACAAATGAAAGACAGTCACTGATTGTAATAAAAGCAGAGCGAGGAGTTGCCGGGAGGCCTTTTAGGGGCTAATCCCGGCCGACGTTCTGACAGATAGCGGCTGCAACCGCTGTCTTCAATCCGACCGACGACTACAGCCATGAGTATCTTCGATACCCTCCGACCGGGCGCACAGATCGACGATCAACTCGAGACGCTTCGCAAGGATACGGATACGCTTCGCGAGGACGTCGACGGCCTCCAGGCCGCCCTCGATCGCGGTCCCGTCGAGCCTTCCGGGCCCACGGTCAACCTCTCGCAGGAGGAGTGTGACGACCTGGGCCAGTGGATTATCGACCACCCGAACACCCATCCGATCCTCGAGTCCGGGGGCGAGTACCCGATCAAGACCGAACCCCGGCTGACGGACCCCGACCAAGAGCATCACGAGCTCGTCGTCCAGGGCAACGGTGCGGAGATCGTCGTCGCCGACGAGAGTGTCGGGTCGTTCGGCTGGTTCGGGCGTACGGCCGGCGGTGCCTTCTCGACGCTTTCGCTCCAGGACCTCATCCTCGTCGTCGATCCCGACCAGGGCTACGACGCGGGCTGGGGGCGCTTCTGGATCGACGAGCGCGTCGAGAACACGAACCTCTCGATCGCGGGGGCCCGCCGCCGACCGGGCCCTGAGCGGCGTCACACCTCTTCTTTGGATCGAGTCCGATATCAAGGCGAATATCCAAGCACAGGACTAAACGATCTGGGGCAGTGTATTCCGTTCCATGAGTCAGCCAGAGTACGACCGACGGACGTTCTTCGCGTGCGAGTTCTGCGACCTCGTGTACGCAGGGCTTGAGAAACCGGATGAATGTCGCGTCTGTGATGGGGAGATGTTCATCGAGGTCATCCCCGAAGACGATCCCCATCCATAGAATCCAGTGACGGGGCTGGATCAGCATCCAATCCCGATCGCGTTCTCGACCGTAGGAAACGGAGTCCGCCGCTGACCGGGCCCTCAACGCCTGCGTTCTCCATCAGCACCTGAACCGGCGCGAAATCAGGAATGCTCGTAGATGGCTAGCTCGTCCCCATCGATTTCGAGCTGATAGGACTCGACGGCGAACGAAATAGTGAGGTTCTCGGTGCGGGCCATGATGTTCTCGAGCGCTGTTGGATCGATATAATCGTATAACGGGCCGCCAAGTTCGGTCGGCAACTCGGACGGGGACGTGTGCTCTACCTCGGCAAGCGAGTCAACAATCCCTGGGATAGGGTCGGATCGGGACAAGTGGGCTCGGTAAAGCTGTGTCCTGGTGTCCTTCACAGTCTGCCTATAGTTCCCAAACCTCAAGTATCTTTCACTCCATAAGTTATAAAATATTACCAATAACTGTCAGATTTGTACTACCCATTCCGATTTTCTGGTGTCGACAGTGGACAAGACGGGTCGGGATTTATCACGTTTTAACACAAATATAGACTTACCAGGTGGGTGTTAACATGGTGAACAGAAGATATGACAATGCAGTTCGCGTGATTGAAACCTGGGACCGTATTTATGAGGCGTTATCGGCCGACCCCCGTCGCCAACTGCTCCACTCGTTAATGGACGTTGACCCCGGTGAATCGGTCCCGCTTCCCGAAAGTGCTGCTAATCCAAGCGCACCTCCAGACGCTGAGCACCTTCGGATGGAGCTCAAGCACGTCCATCTCCCCAAATTAGCTGATCGGGAGTTTGCCGTCTGGGACGAGGGTCCACTTCGGGCGTCGCGCGGCCCCAGGTTCGAAGAGGTCGAAGCGGTGTTTGATGCGCTATTTTCATCCACGAACGACTTTCCAGACAGTATCGTGGTTGGGTGTCACCACCTCGAAGAAGAGCGGGAGTTGGACGACGAGTAGCATGGGCCTGAGCGGGCTCCCTTTTTCCTCTCGCCTTGTGCAACATCGTCGTCGTCTCGAAAGGCGCGTGTTGCACAAGGTTTCAGCAGCGCTGTCGCTCGCTGATTTGGGGAAGGAGAGGCCCGAATCCATGCCTATTCACGCTGTTCTACGGTTTCGGGACTAGGATTCATTTTGTGGGTCGGCGATGGCGTCGATCGCGTGCTTGACTGCGGGTGTTGGTGCCCGCGACCAATCAGGCCCTGAGAGTTGTCGCAGATTTTATTTACTGTAGAGATTCGCACGGGATGCCATCACCATCTGCATCAAGCCCATGCGGGTCGCCATCCTCGCGCTCGAGAACGTATTTCGCCTGTTCGTACGTGTCGAAGTCGCCACAGTTGTAATCACCATCATCTGGCAGCGGGGGTAGTTCCACCTCCCCACTACCACCATTGCCGGATTCGGGTGTTTCCGTCGGCGTTGGCGTCGGTGTCGGCGTTGGTGTTGCAGTCGGCGTTGCTTCAGCTTCGAAGTCCCAGAGCCCGACGCCGTTCTGACGTGCGTTCTCCTCGGCGTTGTCAAAATCACTCCGAAGACTGAACGTCGAATCATACACACGGGCATAGCCGCCCTCGAGCAGTGCGAGGTTGAAGTTCGTCTCGCCAGTGTAGATGTACGCGAGCAGGCGTCCGAAACTCCCTCGGCGATCACTGTCGCCGTCAGTGACAACCCGCACCTCCTGTCCTTCGAGCTCGTTGGTCGCATACTGGCTTGCTTCTTGGCCCCAGTTATAGAGGTGATCGCGGGATCCCTGCGTATCCGGGAACCCCTCGTACTCTCCAGGGCTGACGTCACTGAGTGTCGTCTCGGGTGTGTCGACGCCGATCAGTCGAACCGTATCCGTTTCACCGTCAGCGAACTGGACCTCGACGGTGTCGCCATCGATCACCCGGGTGACGGTGGCTTCTCGGGCTTCCCCGCCCGACACCTCCGCCGGGACTGCGACGGATGGTTCGGATGGTGTTGCCGTTTCGGTCTCCGTTTCAGTGGGAGTCTCCGTTTCCGTCTCCTCTTCAGTTTGTGTCTCCGTTTCAGTCGCCGTGGATTCTTCCGTTGCAGTCTCGGTTTCGTCTTCCTCAGTTTCAGACTCGGTTTCGGGATCAGTATCGTCCCCAGACTCGGTTCCGTCGTCTGCTCCCGCCTGGGATTCAGATTCGGTCGCAGTCTCCTCCTCTTCGATTTGAGGGAGTCGAAGCGTGAGCTCATCGTCGCTATCAATACTGATGCTCGCGTCTTCGGATTCGTAGCCGTCGGCACTCACCTCGATATCGTGTGTCCCTTCCTCAACAGAGAACGTCACCTGCCCATCTGCATCGGTTGGGAGGTCCTCAACCGTGCGGAAGATAATTGCGTCGTCGTGTGTAAGTTCGACGTCTGCATCCTGTATTGGCTCGTCTGACTGATTGAGGACGGTCACAGTCAAATTATAGGATCCGTCGTCGGAGTCACTCTCTCCACCGTTAGCCGCGGATTCCCCGTTACTGTTGTTGCCTGTTTCGTTGTCGGCTGCTGTGTCGTTGCCAGCATCCTCGAGCTCGCCGCTGGCTTGGGTCGGCTCCGATTCGTTGCCCGTGTCATCCGTACTGCCACCAGCCCCGAGCATTACTCCCCAGATGACAAGCCCGATTACACCAGCCACAGCACCTGTTTTGAGCCCTCCTCCCTGCTCGATGCCAGGGATCGCCGCGAGCCGATCAGCAGACCCTCGGTAGTTCGTCCCGACGACCGCTCCCACGACAATCGGGAGGAGAGCGATAACAAACATCGCCGCGAAGAGATACGCCACCACCAGAATCCCGTTCCGCGCTGTTGCCCCCGGTTTCATCCCCGGCACCTTCTCTGCGAAAGACATAACCTGGTAGTACACTTTCCTGTATATTACTGTTCCGGAAAACATGAATATCCTATGCGTTGGAAGAATATTTTGACACGATCTGCTCAGATGATGCCTGCCGGAACTCTCACCACTCTTTATATATGCCGTTCATCCTATTGCGACGTATGATAACCGGTCCCATCGTCTTCGACGAGGATCATCTTCCCCGGCAACTTCGCCACCGGGATGCCGAGGCCGATCATCTCTCCCGGACGCTTCAACCCGCCGTCGACGGTGCCCGCACCGAGGACGTCCTTCTCACGGGTCCCTCTGGTGTCGGGAAGACCGTGCTCTCGCGGGTCGCCGTCGTCGCCGACGGGTCCGTTGGCCGTCGGGACGGCATCGTCCTCCTCGCGGGGCTTCTCGCGTACCTCGGCTGGTTGGTCGCCGCCGGCCGGACGCCGGCGGAACTCCCGGAGCTCCCCGCAGGCGGTGACGCCGGGACCGACCCGCTCGATCTCGCCCGGCTGATCGCCGGGATCGCCCTCGTCGTCGCCGGCGGGCACCTCCTGGTCGGGACCGCCGTCGGCCTCGCGCGTGCGGCCGGGCTCTCGGAGTGGGCCATCGGCGTCACCGTCGTCGCTGCGGGCACGTCGGTCCCCGAACTCGCGACCTCGGTCGTCGCCGCCCGTCGGGGCGAGGTCGCGATCGCCGCGGGCAACGTCGTCGGCTCGAACGTCTTCAACCTCCCCGGGGTCCTGGGGGTCGCTGCCGCGATCCATCCCCTCTCCGTGGCGGCCGACCTCCGTCCCGGGCTGGCAGCACTCGTCGTCCTGACCGCCGTCGCGACCGCCCTGCTCGCGACCGGGCGGCGGCTCACCCGTCCCGAGGGCGGGGCGCTCGTCCTCGTCGCCGTCGCCTACTGGCTCTTCGACGCTCTCTACGGGTAAGCGCCACCGGGTGACGCCGTCGTTACCGGGAGGTCTTATGGCTCAAGCCCCGAGGGAAGCTATGAACATGCTCGTCGATGGCGAGTGGCGGACCGACGCCCACGAGACGACCGACGACGACGGCTCGTTCCAGCGCGGGGAGACCACCTTCCGCGACAAGATCCGGGACGAGCCCGACGCACGATTCCAGGCCGAGGCTGGGCGCTACCACCTCTACGTCTCCTACGCCTGCCCGTGGGCCCACCGGACCCTGATCGCCCGCCGGCTGCTCGGTCTCGAGGACGCGATCTCGGTCTCCGTCGTCGATCCCTTCCGGGCCGACGACGGCTGGCAGTTTTCCCCCGAGAAGGAGGGCTGTACCGAGGACCCGATCCACGGCGCCGACTACCTTCGGGAACTCTACGTCCGGGCCGACCCCGACGCGACCTGCCGGGTGACGGTACCCGTGCTGTGGGACCGGAAGGAGGACACCATCGTCAACAACGAATCCGAGGAGGTGCTCCGGATGCTCGACACCGAGTTCGGCGACGTCGCCGAGCAGGACGTCGATCTCTACCCCGAGGGCAACCGCGAGGACGTAGACGAGATCATCGAGGCGATCTACGACCCGATCAACAACGGCGTCTACCGCGCGGGCTTTGCAACCGAACAGGAACCGTACGACGAGGCGATCGACGACCTCTTTTCGGCCCTGGATCGCTGGGATTCGGTCCTCGAGAATCAGCGTTACCTCGCGGGCGACCGCCTCACCGAGGCGGACGTCTGCATGTTCACGACCCTGGTGCGGTTCGACCAGGTGTATCACACGCACTTCATGTGTAACGTCAACCAGATTCGGGACTACGACACCCTCTGGCCGTACCTCCGGGATCTGTACCAGACCCCGGGTATCGCCGAAACCGTGAACATGGACCACATCAAGGAACACTACTACACGACCCACCCCGACATCACTCCCAACCGGATCGTCGCGCGGGGTCCGGACCTCGAGTTCGAGGCGCCCCACGGCCGCGACGAACTCGCGGGCGGGCCGCCGTCGGCGCTGGCTCCGGCGGACGACTGAACTCCCTTTCCCGACTGCGTCTCAGCCGTCGAGTACCGCCGCCGCGTCGTCCTCGGGGTGGTAGCCGAGTTCGAGGGTCGTCTCCGTCAGCGAGAGGAATCGCCCCTCGTTGGCCGAGACGGCGTGGGCGGTGACGGGGTTCGACTCGAGGGTCGCGGTCGCCGCGGCGTTGATCGCGGCCCGGCAGTCGGCGGGACTGAGCCACATCGCGCGGGCGTAGCGTCCGCCGGGATCGTCGCTCTCCTCGACTCTGTCGGCCAACTCCTCGGGAGTGAGCAGCCAGCCGATCCGCAGGGAGACGACCTCGAGGCCGTGGTGGGCGGCGTAGTAGCTGCCCATCGCCTCCCCCGCGACCTTCGTGACGCCGTAGTAGGTGTCGGGAGCGGTCGGGTCGTCGGGCCGGACCGCTTTCGGGCGCTGCTCGGTGGACTCCGACCGGTCGGGCGAGGCGACGTTTTCCATGTTGACCGCGTGGTTCGAGGAGGCGAAGACGACCCGGTCGAGACCGTTCTCGCGGGCGGCCTCGAAGGCGTTGTAAACTCCCTCGACGTTCGGGCCCGCGAGCTCGTCCCACTCAGCGTCGGGCGAGGGGTTGGCCGCGAGATGGACGAGGACGTCGGCGTCCGAGAGCGCATCGGCGAACGCCTCCCGGTCTTCGATCTCCAACAGGGCGCTCTCCAGGTCGTCGGTCTCGCTGTGGGTGAAGAGGGCGAGGTCGTGGTCGGGAAACGCCTCGATCGCCTCCCGGCCGACGGAGCCGGCCGCGCCAGTGATCGCGATTCGGGTCACGGCCGAACTGGGACGGCCGCGCGGAAAGGAATCGTGCGCGCGAGCGACGGCTCGCTACTCGGGGTTCGGTCGCGGGAGAGAACGGTGGCTCCGCGGGGGAACGAGGTAGTTCGCCCGCCGCTGAACGTCGACGTACTGGAGGATGCCGTTGTTGTTCCGGATGCCCGTCGCCGAGTCGAGGTCGGTCCCGTTCATCGCCGCGCGGGTGTCGACGAAGTCGGCGATCGACCGCTGGAGCGAGAGGAAGTGGGTCGCGGCCTCCCCGCCGTCGCTCGAGGAGAAGTCCCGCCGGAGAAGGAGTGGTTCGTCGCCCTCGCGGACCCGGTGGACCTTCTGGGCGTGGCCGACGACGCCCTCGCTGGCGGACTCCTCGGCCGACGGACAGTCCTCGATCCCCGTCGAGTCCCCCAGGTTCTGGCCGGCGCCCTCGACGCGGCCCTCCTCGGCGTGGGCCGGACAGAACATCTTGCTCACCCGCTGGTCGCGGCTATCCTGGAGGTACCACTGCCTGAGATTGAGGTCGATCTTCGAGAGGTGCTCGGTCGTCCCGCCGGCGAACGGTCCGTCCTCGATCGTCACCCGATCCTCGCTCGCCTGGTTGTGCGTGAAGCCGGACTTGAACCCCATCCACAGCGGCGCGTCGTCGTCGATCGGCTCCTGGTTGGCGATTTCGGCGATCTCGTCCTGGTGGTCGGCGGGGAGGCCCTCGCCGTTGAACCCCGACCGGCGCCCGACGACCTCGAGGACCCCCGAGAGGTCCTCCTCGACTGCGATGCCGTTCAGGTCGTCGAGTTCGCCCGTCAGGGCCTCCTCGACTCCCATCAGGGCGTGGCCGTGGTTGCTCGCGAGGTGGAGGAGGGCGTCGCTGTCGTCGAGCGCGGGGTCCTCGAAGGGGGCCAGCCGCTCGGGGGCGGGGAGGTCGACCGACTCGGGGAGCGCGTCGTCGAACCGCCCGAAGTACGACGGGGAGTAACCGAGCGTGAAGCCGATCCCGCCCTCGCCGCGCTCGTAGGCCCGTTCGACCGTTCGGAGGGCGCTCTCGACGACCTCGCGGTCGCCCTCTATGTCGTCGCCGACGTACTCGAGGTCCAGCAGGACGTTGTGTTCGAGGCCGACGTCGTTGCCGTGTTCGTCGGTCGGGAGGTACTCGTTCCAGGCATGCTGGCGCTCGGGGAGGGCGTCGGGGTCGGTCGAGGCCTGGGGGAGGTCCTCGCTGGCGCGGTCGAGACACGCCGCGAGCGCGCTCGCGCCGCCGATGGCGACGGCGCTTCGCACGAACGCACGCCGGGAGATCCCGGGGGACCGTGCGGGCATGGACGGTGGTCGGGCCCGAGCGCTAAAGGGGGTTGTGGTCGGGGCGACCGGCAGGGCGAAGGGGCCAGGGGTGGGAGAGATACACATGAAACGGATCGAGCGCTTCCGGGAGATCGCAGCCCCGCCAGAAACCGTCTGGGAGATGCTCCTCGAGTTCGAGGCCTACCCGGAGTGGAACCCGTTCGTCACCGAGATCGAGGGTCGGCCGGTCGAGGGCGAGGAGCTCCGGGTGCGGATCGAGCCGCCGGACTCGCGGTCGATGACGTTCTCCCCGACGGTGGTCGCGGTCGATCCCGGCGAGCGCTTCGCGTGGCGGGGCCGGCTTCTCGTCCCCTTCGTGTTCGACGGTTTTCACGAATTTCACATCGAGCCGATCGAGGGCGGAGACGGCGAGGCCGACCGGACGCGCTTTCTCCAGCGCGAGACGTTTCGCGGGGTACTGGTCCCCTTCGTCCTCGACAAGGACAGCGTCGGCGCCGGCTTCGAGGCGATGAATCGTGCGCTCGCCGAGCGCGCCGAGGCCCGCGCCGCCACCGTCTGAAGGGGCTCCCGTCCGACGCCCGGGCTACCGGGAGAGAAGCGACGGGATCGCCTCGAGCGAGTCGATCTCGTGGGTCGGTGCCGGGAGAGGGCATACCCCTCGCGGTGGGGCCGGCGGACGAACGCCGAGTCGATTCCGCAGGCCGCCGCGGCCTCGATATCCACCCGGCTGTCGCCGACGTACAGCGGGTTCTCCGCCCCCAGGTCCCCGATCGCCCGCTCGACGTAGTGGGGCCGGGCTTCTTTCGCTCGATCCCCTCGATGGTCGACTCGCGGCCGTACCAGGGCGAAAACTCCTCGAGGCCGAAGTGATCGACGATCGTCCCGATCGTCTCGTGTTGGTTGTTGCTCACGATCGCGCGGGGGACCGACAGCCCCTCCAGGGCGGCAACGTCGTCGTAGAGGGTCTTCCGACCGGCCCGGATCGCCTCGGCCTGGACGTCGATCGCGGCCCGCTCGCGGGCCGCCCAGAGGGCGGTCGGATCGACGCCGCGGGCGTCGGCGACTCCCTCCAGGCCCTCGACCTTCGGTGCGAGCAGGGTCTCGACGTCCTCGGCGGTCGCGTCCGCGACACCGACCTCCGCGAAGGCGTCCTCAATCGCCCGCCGGATCGCCCCGTGGTCGGTCGGCGTCGTCAGTACGCCGTCGTTGTCGAAGACGACTGCGTCGTATCGCATCGGAGTTCGGATACTCGCCCCACGGAGTTGACCGTTTCGACCCGGGGTTCAAATGCGATGAGGGGGCCAGCGTTCCCGATGGGCCACAGGGCACTGGTCGCCGTCGCGCGCGGGGACGACCGGTACGACCTCCGGGAGAGCCGGTGGGGCGGCGAGGACCTCGCGCTTCCCGATCCCGGGACGACCGATTCCCTCGCGGCGGACGTTCCCGGCGAGCGGGTCCTCCCCGACCACGCGGATCCCTGGCGCTACGAGGCGCTGTTCGTCGTCCGCTCGGCAGTCACGGGCTATCGCGTCCGTCTGCTCGGCTGGTGCGTTCGGCCCCCGATTCGGGGCGCGGTCGTCGCCGTAGACCCTGCGGCCGACTGCGAGTTCCGGACCTGATTCCGGGCGACGAAATCGGTCCTCGGCGATTGTGTCGATGCAGGTTTGCTCGACGAACGCGTGGCCCAGTCGTACCTCGAAGGACGGCTCCGTGTGGCGTACCCCGCTAGGGGCTATACGTTCGGGTAGGGTCGTTCAACCGTTACGGTGTATGTCCATCGTGGTCCGATGGGTCGGGATCCGCAGTTCCGGTTGGATTCGCAAACCCCAATTATTATGAAATGACGGCTGTAACACGATTGTATGTTGAATGGTTTTCGGGACTACTTTACGTACGACCCGAGTAGCCGGGCAGCGGCAATCAGTTTGATGGGGTCGTCGTTCGTACTGTTTCTCTTCCTCACCAGTCCCGATTTCGAAAACCAATACTATCTCTTCGGGGTGGTCACGATGGTCTTCGCGATCCTCTCGTCCGTAGTTATCCTGGCTTTTGACCAAAGGTCGTAGTTGTGAGAGCCATGTCGCGTACATGCCGTGTAGTTACAGGCGCCCGATTCGTCCACCGAGGGGCGCCGATACAGTCTCGGTCGCTTCCGGCGAGACTCGCTTGCCGGGCGTCGCCACAGATACGACCGGCCGTCTGTCCCGACCGGAGACGACGCGTCAGAAGATACACTTAATGTGATCGGTCACTCACATCCGAGTAATGCGACGACAGACGCATGCAGACGGTGGGTCCGACGGGGGGAACGTGGATTCGATCGACCGGCGAACGGTGCTCGCCACGGGCGGGACGGTCATCGCGGGCGGGATGCTCGCGGGCTGTCTCGGCGGCGACGGCGGCAACGGCAACGGAAACGACAGCGGGAACGGCAACGGAAACGGGAACGGCGGCGGTGGCGCCGACGAGATGGCGATCATCTCGAGTCCCGCTGGGTTCGACGACAACGCGTTCAACGACAACGCCCTTGACGGACTCGAGCAGGCCGCCGACGAGTTCGACTTCGCGGTCAACACGATCGAGGAGACCGAGGAGGCCCAGTACGAGTCAGTCCAGGCCGACGCCGCCGACCAGGGCTACGACCTCATCGTCTGTGTGAGCGACAACCACACGGACGCGCTGACGACGAACGCCGAGGACTACCCCGATCAGAACTGGATGCTGATCAATAACGTCGTCGACACCGGGAACGTCTCGGGATGGATCGAGATGAACAACGAGATGTCGTTTCTCGCGGGGGTCGTCGCCGGCGTGATGACCGGCGAGGAGTTCGAGACCGACGCGGCCGCGACCGATCCCGAGAGCGCGACCGTCGGTTTCGTCGGCGGCGAGGAAAACGACCTGATCCAGGCGTTCGAGCAGTCCTACGTCGAGGGCGCCGAGTGGGTCAACGAGGACGTCGAGGTGCTGACCGGCTACGGCGGCAGCTTCAACGACCCGAGCGGCGTCGAGGACGTCGCTTCCTCCCAGATCGACGACGGGGCCGATATCGTCTGGCACGCCGCTTCGGCGGCGGGCGCGGGCGCGTTCTCGGCCGCCCAGAACAACGGCCGGTTCGGGATCGGCGTCGACGTCGACCAGTCGGTGACCGAAGAGCAGTACGCCGACATCATCATCGGGTCGGCGGTCAAGGCCTTAGACGAGGCGACCTATCAGGTCGCCCAGTCGGTCGTCGAGGGGACGTTCGACGAGATGGTCGGCGAGCAGAACCTGAGCCTCGAAAACGAGGGGATCGACTTCGTCATCGGCCAGGAGTTCGAGGACGAACTCCCCGACCGGGTCCAAGAGGAGATCGACAACGCCAAACAGGGCTTTGCCGACGGCGAGATCGAGCTGAGCTGTGGCCCGACGAGTTGCTGAGCGAATGGGCGAACGCGACACCGCGGCGGTCAGACTCGAGGGGATCACCAAGCGGTTCGGCGACGTGGTCGCGAACGACGACGTAGACTTCCGGCTCGAGGCCGGATCGATCCACGCGCTGCTGGGCGAGAACGGGTCGGGGAAGACGACGCTGATGAGCGTCCTCTACGGGCTCTACGACGAGGACGACGGCGAGATCTACGTCGACGGCGAGCGCCGGACGTTCGACTCGCCGCGGGCGGCGATGGACGCCGGCGTCGGGATGATCCACCAGCACTTCCAGCTCGTCGAGCCGATGACGGTCCTCCAGAACGTCATCCTGGGCCACGAGCCGACCGAGGGGGGGCTGGTCGACGACGAGAGCGCGAGACGCAAGATCCGGGAGATCTGCGGGCGCTACGGCTTCGAGCTCCCGCTCGATACCCCGATCGAGGATCTCGATCTGGGCGCCCAACAGCGCGTCGAAATCGTCAAGAGCCTCTATCGCGGCGCCGAGATCCTGATCTTAGACGAGCCGACGGCCGTGCTCACCCCCCAGGAGGTCGACGCCCTGATCGACGTCATGCGGGACCTCCGGGCGGACGGCCGGTCGCTGATCTTCATCACGCACAAGTTAGACGAGGCCCTCGACGTCGCCGACCGGATAACGGTCCTGCGGGACGGCGAGGCGATCGGGACCGTCCCAGCGGCGGGGACGACCGAGGGAGAGCTGGCGCGCATGATGGTCGGCCGGGACGTCCTCTTCGACCGGCTCGACCGGGAGACGTCCCCCGGCGAGACGGTCCTCGGCGTCGAGGACCTCTCCGTTCGGGGAGATCGGGGTCGCGAGCAGGTCGCGGGCGTCGATCTGACCGTCCGCGAGAGCGAGATCCTGGGGATCGCGGGCGTCCAGGGCAACGGCCAGCGCGAACTCGCCGAGGCGATCGTCGGGCTCCGGAGCGTCGAGTCGGGGACGATCGGGCTCGACGGCGAGGAGATCACCGGCGAGAGCCGCCGCCAGCGGATCGAACGCGGGATCGCCTACATCCCCGAGAACCGCCAGACTGAGGGGCTCGTCCAGGACTACGACCTCGTCCGGAACGCGTTGCTGGGCAACCAGACGGTCGAGCCCTACGCCAGCCGCGGCGTCATCGACTGGCGGGCCGTCGAGGGCCACGCCGAGTCGGTCGTCGAGGAGTTCGACGTCCAGCCGGCCGCGACGGACGCCGAGGCGGCCTCGCTGTCGGGGGGGAACCAACAGAAGTTCATCGTCGGCCGGGAGATCGGCCACGACCCCGAGTTGATGGTCGCCTCCCACCCGACCAGAGGGGTCGACATCGGCTCGATCGAGTTCATCCACAACCGGCTGATCGAGCTCCGGGACGCCGGGCTCGCGGTGCTCGTCGTCTCCTCGAAACTCGAGGAGATCCGGAAGCTCGCGGACCGGATCGCGGTGATGTACGAAGGCGAGTTCATCGGCGTCGTCGACCCCGACGAGGTCACCGACGAGGACCTCGGGCTGTTGATGGCCGGCCGGACACTCGAGGGGGCGGACGACCGGCCCCACGAAAGTGAGCTCGAAGACGAGGGGGGTGTCGTCGAGTGAGCGACGCGCGCTCGGGGCTCCGGCCGGCGATCGATCGGCTCGCGGATCGGGCCCTCGAGGCGACGATGGTCGAGCGGATCGCCATCGCCCTTGTCTCGACGCTGCTCGCGCTCTGTATCGGGCTGGTCATCGTCGCCGCGGCGGGCTACGACCCGGTGCGCTTCGCGAACCAGCTCCTCGTCGGCTCGTTCGGCGGCGAGCGGGCGATCTCGCGGACGCTCCGGTACTCGACGCTGTTCGTCCTCACGGGGGTCGCGGTCGCGGTCGCCTTCCGTGCCGGCGTCTTCAACATCGGCGTCCAGGGCCAGTTCGTCGTCGGCGGGTTCGCGACCGTCGTCTCGATCGTCGGGCTCGCGCCGTACCTGCCGGCGGGGACGGCCGCCGGCTGGCTGTTGATCGTCGTCGGCACGCTCGCCGGGGTCGTCGCGGGCGGGCTGTACGCCGCGCTTCCGGGGGCACTGAAGGCCTACCGGGGAGCCAACGAGATCATCACCACGATCATGCTGAACTTCATCGCGACGGGGTTCGTCGGCTGGCTCGTCGCCGGACGCTTCAGCGACCCCGAGGTGACGGCGATGCGGACCCGGCGGCTTCCCGACAACGTCGAGCTTCCGTCGGTGATCTTTTCGGACCCGAACCTCTCGATCGTCGGCCTGGTCGCCACGCTCGCGGTCGTCGCGGCCGTCGCACTTCTCATGAGCCGGACGAGTTTCGGCTACGACATGGTGACGAGCGGCCACCAGGGGGCCGCCGCGACCTACTCGGGCGTCGACGCCAAACGGATGATCGTCTCGACGATGACCGTCTCGGGGATGGTCGCCGGGCTCGCGGGCGCGGTGTTCGCGATCATGATCCAGGGCTACTACACCGACCCGACCGGGGTCGGCAACTACGGCTTCGACGCGATCGCCGTCAGCCTGCTCGCGGCGAACAACCCCCTTGGAGTCGTCCCCGCGGGCCTGCTTTTCGGCGGGCTCGAGTCGGGGGGGTCAAACATCCAGATCAACAGCGACGTCCCCGTCCAGTTGATCGACGGCGTCGTCGGGCTCGTCGTCCTCTTCGTCGCGGCCCCGGAGCTGTTCCGGATGGCCGCCGCCCGGACCGGCCTCGGGGGTGACCGGCGATGAGCGTCGCCGACCGACGCCTCCGCCTCGGCGGACTGGTCGCGGTCGCCGCCGTCGTCGTGATCGGTCTCGGGGCGGTGGCGAGCACACAGTTCGATATCGCCCTCGAGCGGCTCATCACGGTCGGGTTCGTCAACCGGTCGCTGGAGATGGCGACCCCGATCGCGCTGGCGGCGATCGGGGGGCTGTACGCCGAGAAGAGCGGCGTCTTCAACATCGGGCTCGAGGGGTTCATGATCGTCGGAGCGATCGCCGCAGCGGGGCTGCTCTACGGGCTCGGCGGGACCTCGCCGACTCAGGCCCACGTCTGGCTCGCGATCGCCGGCTCGATGGCGATCACCGCCTGTCTGACCGTGGCCTTCGCGGCCCTGTTGATCCGGTACAAGGCCGACCAGATCGTCGCCGGTCTCGCGGTGTGGTTCATCGGCCTCGGCTTCGCCCCCTTCGTGGCGGCGATGATCTGGGACAGCAGAAGCAGTCCAGGGCTCGCGAGCGTCGACGACGTCGCGGTCCCTGGCCTCAGAGAGCTTCCAGTGGTCGGCTCGATCGTCTTCGACCAGTCGCCGCTCGTCCTGTTGACCGTCGTCGTCGTCGCCGTCGCCTGGGTCGTCCTCTATCGGACCCGCTACGGCTACTGGATCCAGGCGGCCGGCGAGAACCCCGAGGCCCTCGACACCGCGGGGATCGACGTCGACCGCGTACGGTACGCGACGGTGATCTTCTCGGGGGCGATGGCGGGACTGGGCGGCGCCGTCCTGCTCGCTCACGCCGGCAACTTCGTCGGCACCGGCGACACGATGACCGACGGCCGCGGGTGGATCGCCATCGTCGCCTACCTCTTTGGCAACTACAACCCGGTCGGGGCCGCCGCCGCCGCGTTGCTCTTTGGCGCCCTCGACATGCTGAACGTCCAGTTCCAGACCGTCGGCATCGAGGTCTCCTCGCGGCTGGTCAACCTCCTGCCGTACGTCGCCGTCCTCGTCGTCCTCTCGGCGTGGGGGAAGACCCGGATGCCCTCCTCGGTCGGCGAACCGTACGAGAGCGAGGACTAGGGGTACGACACGCCGATTTCGGCGAGATCCCATCTCGCTCGTGATTTCGTCGGTGAACGAGCGGACTATACGATCCCTCTCCGTCAGCAAGCCGTGTACTGTCCTCGAGTAGGGATCTGTCGCGGACTCGTGTGTTTTGGAGCTCCGGGGAGTATCCTCTATAGATCAGTTCTCGACGCTCCACACCGGATGATTTCAATGGAGACCGATCTGATTCTCGCGTTACATCGCGCCTGCAAATCAACCACCCGTATTCATACACCTATCGGCGTACGAGTCACGTATGAGTACATACTTGACCTTGGTCTCGTCGCTTCTCGCAGTTGTAGTTCTATTGTTATTAAGTGCGTTCTTTTCCAGCAGTGAGTCAGCAATCTTTTCGCTCCAGGATGAATGGATGCAGAGCGCTACCGAAGACGGGACAAGCGAAAGCCGAACACTCCAACAACTCCGTGCGAACCCGCATCGGCTCCTCGTCACGCTGCTGGTCGGAAACAACCTCGTCAACATCGCCCTTACTAGCATCATCACACTTCTCGTCGCCCGGGTCGTTCCCCCTGGGTTCACCGTCGTGATAGCAACACTCAGCGTGAGCGTTCTCATCCTCGTCTTCGGAGAAATCGTACCGAAATCCTACGGTCTCGGCCATGCAGAGTCGTGGAGTCTACGTGTCGCCCGCCCGATCTCGTACATCGAACGCGCATTGGGTCCACTCGTTGCGATGTTCGATATCGTCACTCGGTGGTTGACGGCACGCATCGGGGGCGATCAACACATCGAGAACCCATATCTCGATGACTGATCAGCCGTACTTTCCGCAGGTTCTCGCCCTCCTATACTAACCGATATATTTCTAGCTCTAACGCAGATGTATCCAGCTTGGAAAATTCAGAGGGTGCGCGTGCCGTGCCGAATCCACAGCGCTAATCGATCACTCGATTTCTAGCTGGTCGCTCCCACTCTCTTCTTTACTATCGTTCTCGTCCCATTCGAGTTCGAACTCGAGACTCACTTCACCGGGGCCGTCCGTTGGTCCCTCACGTTCGGCTTTGACCTCGAACGTCGGGCGAGCTGGAGGCTCCATCGTTACGGAATCGGCTCCCGAATTCAGCGTGATATCGCCCCCATCTTCTAATTTCTCGGCTACACGGTGAAGGTACGATGCGATCTCCTCTCGACTCTGATCGCTTTCCGATTTGAACAGCACTTCTTCGGGCATATCGAGATATACACCGCCCATGTTGATAACTACACTCCTCTGTTGAGATCTCTTTGTTGCATCCCCTGTATGTCGCACCAGCGTAGCAGTTCGCTCACCACCATCCAGTGATCTCTCGTTAGTACCGCTCCGCAGGCGCGGACCGCTCACGAGCGCGTTCGGCGACCGCCGTCGCCCGTCGGGAAAACCTCTTGTGATCGCTCGACGATCCTTGGGTATGGACGTCCTCCTGCTCGGCGCCAGCGGACGGATCGGACGGCGAATCGCGGCCGAACTGCTCGACCGGGGACACGCGGTCACGGGCGTCTCCCGGAGCGGGACCGTCGAGGGGATCGACCACGCCCAGTTCACTGCGATCGCGGGCGACGCGACCGACCCCGACCAGATCGCCCGCCTCGCCGCCGGCCACGACGCCGTCGGGTCGGCGCTGGGGCCGGGCGAGGACGACTCGCCCGCCGTGCTCGAGGAGACGATGCGAGCCACTATCGAAGGCCTGCGGCGCGCGTCGGTCGATCGGCTTGTCTGGACGGGCGGCGCGGGCGGCCTCGAGGTCGCGCCCGGCACGAAACTCGTCGAGACCGAGGGGTTCCCCGACGACTGGGAGGACCTCGCGCGGGCCGCGATCGACGCCTACGAGGTCCTCCGGGAGGCCGACGACCTCGAGTGGACCTACCTCGCCCCCGCGGCGATGATCGAGCCCGGCGAGCGCACCGGAGAGTACCGGACTGCCGACGGCGAGCTGGTCGCCGACGACGACGGCGAGAGCCATATCTCGATGGAGGACTTCGCCGTCGCCTTCGCCGACGAACTCGAGAACGCCGACGCCCTCTACACCTATCTCGGGGTCGGCTACTAGCTCACCAGAGCCCGAACGTCAGCAGGAAGCCGACGACCAGCAGGAGGCTCGGGACGAAGACGACGAGGAAGATCGGGGTGCTCCACTCCCTGACGGAGGCGCCGTCGAGGGGGCCGAAGGGAATCATGTTGAACGCGGCCAGAAAGAGGTTGATGAGCACGCCCAGGTGGCCGATCGTCCCGAGGAAGCCGGGCGCGAAGAGGAGGGGGGCGAAGAGGGCGGCGAGGGCGTGGTTGGTCAGCGGCCCCGCGAGCGCGATCAGGCCGTTCTCCCGGACCGTGATCCGGCCGCGGTGGTAGACTGCGCCGGGTGCGGCAAACAGGAAGCCGACGAGCGCCGAGAGGACGGCGAGGGCGAGCATCTGGTAGTCCGCCCGGAACTCCGCGATCTGGCCGAACCGGATCGCGACGACCTTGTGGGCGAGTTCGTGCAGCAGGAAGCCGACGCCGACCGTCGGCAGCGAAAGCGCGATCATCGCGGCGAACGCCCCGGGCTCGAAGGCGCCCACGGTGGGGGGCTGGAGCAGGAGCGCGAAGGCGACGCTCAGCGTGAGCCAGGCGAGCCCGAGGTCGAACAGCTCCCGGTTCGAAAAGGAGAGGCCCGCGGGCCGTCGGTGGCTCTGGCTCATCCGCCGATCGCCCCGCCGATCAACTCGGCGCTGTTTCTGGCGCCCTCGACGAGTTCGCCCATGAGCGCGTCGATCCCGCCGAACTCCGGACCCGCGAGCCAGGGGAGGACGACGACCACGAACAGCAGGGACGCGATCATGCTCCCGATGTTCGTCAGCGCGACGATCACGATCAGCCGGAAGAGGGGGACCTCGAGCATCTCCGCGAACGCCTCCTCCAGGGCGAGTTCGGTGTCGTCCATGATCTCGTTCAACCGGCCGATGTCGCCGACGTTGATCGGCCGGTAGCGGAGTTCGACGTAGCCGGCGAACCAGCCCGGCGCCAGTAACGGATTGATGCTCGTGAGCCAGGCGACGGCGCCCCCGACGGTCGCGCTCGCCCACCGGGCACCCGCGAGCCGCGCGAGGGTAAAGGCGAAGATCCCGTTGAACAGGAACCACGCGGCGAACAGCTGCAGGAGGAAGGTGTCGCGCACCCCGGCCATGATCAGGAGGCCGAAGAAGGCGACGAAACCGACCGCCATCAGGTAGCCGAACACCTTCAGGACCGAGAAGCGCCGGCCCGAGGCCGTTCCCGTGATCGACTCGAGGGGAGGAAGCCCCTCGGGGTTCGCGAGGTGGGCTTCTATCCCCGCCTTGTGGCCCACGCCGACGACGGCGACGACGTCGACGCCCTGCTGGCGAAGCGCGTGGAGCTTGTGGGCGATGTAGGCGTCGCGCTCGTCGATCAGGGCCTGGGCACCCCGCGGGCTGAACTGGCGGAACTCCTCCATCATCGCGGCGACGACGTCGCCGTCGGTCATCTCCTCGATAGCGATCTCGTCTAGCTCCTCGACGTCGCTCGCCGAGTCCGCGAGGACGACCCCGAGGACGGCCCCCGCGAGGCCGCCGAGCCCGACGCCCGCGAGGACGCCGACGAGCCCGCGGACCGCGAGCGCGCCGGCGCTCTCTAAGGCCGCGGCCGAGAGCGGACCGACGAAGGTCCCGGTGGCGACGACGGCGAGACAGGCCGCGATCCCGACGGCGACGCCGCTTGCCGCCTGGACGAGCAGCCCCCGCCCGAGGGGTGGGACGACGAGCAGGCCCAGGAAGACGCCCCCGAGGACGCCGACGCCGACGGCGCCGGCATACTGGAGGACGCCGGGATCGGTGACCCCCAGGGCCAGCGCGTCCCCGAGGCCGACCATCGGCGCGAGGACGGTCGCGGCGACGAGCCCGGCGACGAGGCCGAACCCGGCGCCGAGCGCCGGAGCGACCGTCCGGGGGTCGGTCGCACCCATTGCGAGCCCGCCGACCATCCGCACTTTCTCGGCCATCGAGAGACGGGTCCAGAACCGTTGCATCGTCACCTGGATGTCCCGATCGACGAGCGCGACCCCGGCGCCGGTTCGGCCGGCGGCCTCGATCGCTGCGCGCATGTCCGCGCCGGGCTCGATGTCGAAGCGTTCGCCCAGCCTGGACTGGACGTAGGAGAGCATCCAGTAGGCCAGAAACTGGAAGACCGTGTTTCCCGAGAGGAGGTCTCTCGCCTCGATGTCCTCGGGTGCGCCACCCTGGAGCTGGCGATAGCGGCCCTCGTCGAGTTCGACGGCGACGACGTCCGGCCGTTCCCGATCGACGGTCTCGTGGACGTCCTCGACGCTCGCGTGGGAGACGTGGGCGGTCCCGAGGACGGTGACCTCGCCCTGTTCGGCCTCCGGCGGCGCGGTGTCGGGGGCTTCGGGCACGGTCGGATCGCCGCCGTCGGTCATTGGTGCGAACAAGTCGGCGATGGCTTTTACCAGTGTCGAAGCGGGTCACGGACTGGAAAGACCCTTCTTCTCGCTCCGACAAACGCAGTCGATGGTTGCCCTCTCGGACACCTACATCGAGAACCGCGAAATGGTCCTTCCTGATCACGCGAACACGATCGGCACGGTCAGCGGCGGGCCCCTCATGGCATGGATGGACGAGGTCGCCTCGCTGTCGGCGATGCGCTTCGCCGGCGAGACCTGCGTCACCGTCGGCGTCTCCCGGATGGAGTTCGAGCGGCCGATCCCGGTCGGCCGGACCGCCTTTCTCACCGCCTACGTCTACGCGGCCGGCGAGACGAGCGTTCGGGTCCGGGTGCGGGCCGACAGCGAGGAGCTACAAACGGGCGAGCGGGAGCCGACGACCGAGGCCTACTTCACGTTCGTCGCCATCGACGACGACCGCGAGCCGGCCCCCGTCCCCGAACTCACCGCGTCCACCGAACGTGAACGCCGCCTGCGCGAGGAGGCCATCGCGGGCGAGAACGACGACTAACCGCCGGGGAACGCGACCCGTTCCTGTTCGGGGTCGATCTCAACCCGACCGCCGATCGGGATCGGGACGGTCGGCCAGGCGTGGCCGAATTCGAGGCCGGTGACCACGGGCGCATCGGGATTGTACTCCTCGAACACCTCGATCACGGCCTCCCGCTGGCGCCTGCGATACTCTTCCCGAGCCTCGGGGGGGTTCGACTCGAGGTGGGTGCGCGCGGGTGGGCGCCCCACGAGGACGCCCGCAAAGCGCGCGAGGAGACCGCGCTCGCCGAGCGCCCGCAGGACGCCCGCGACCCACGCCGGATCGGGAAGCTCCTCGGAGGTCTCAATGGCGAGCACCGCACCGTCGAGGCGCTCCTCGTCGGGGAGGTCGAGCCCCGAGAGCAGGCGCTGGTCGATGATTTCGAGGCAGCCACCCCAGACGCGCCCGGAGACCGCGCGGTCGCCGCCGGCCCACGTCCACCCCGGGCTCGACTCGGTGTCTCGGGGCTCCGCGAGGGAGTCGGGATCGGTCCAGTCGCCGGGCTCGTCGGTGAACCGCTCGGCGGGCTCGACCTCGCCCAGCGAGTCGGCAAAGAGCGCGCGCTCGACGTACTCGCGGGTATGGTCGAACAGTTCGCGGTCCATCGCGAGTTCGACCATCACCGCCGGGCCGTAGAAGGAGACGATCCCAAGGTTCCACAGCGCCAGTTCGAGGTGGGTGTTGTCGCTGTAGCCGTAGAACCGCGTCGGGTTCTCCCGCAGGACCTTCCGATCGAGATGGTCGAGGATCCGGACCTGATCGTTGCCGCCGATGACGGCGATCACGCCGCGGATCTCGGGGTCGGCGAACGCCTCCTCGATATCGCGGGCGCGCTCCGCGGGGTGGTCGTAGAGATAATCCGCGCTCTTCTCAGCCGTCGGGAACTCGACCGGCTCGAGGTCGAAAACCTCTCGCAGTCGCTCTATGCCGAGGTCGTAGACGTGTGGCGCGTCCTCCCTCGGGTTCGACGCGGGCGCGACGATCGCGATCCGGTCGCCCCGTTCGAGGGGTGGCGGGGTGACGAACTCGTCCATGTGGGTGAAGTCTTCGAGCGCACCCAAGTAGGTTCTCCCGCCCCGGGAACGCCTCTCACTCCTCGAGGACCCGCTCGATCTCCCCCAGACTCTCGAGGACGTAGTCCGGCTCGACGTCGCTTTCGGCGAGGTCGTCCCGGTCGGTGATCCCCGTCAGGACGAGCGCCGTTTGCATCCCCGCCGCCTCGCCCAGCGCGACGTCGGTGTCGAGGCGGTCGCCGACGACGACCGTCTCGGCGGGGTCAGTGCCGAGGGTCTCGAGGGCGGCCTCGGCGGCGACCGCGGAGGGCTTTCCCAGGACCGCGTCGGGTTCCCGGCCCGCGACGGCCGCTATCGCGGCGAGGATCGCGCCCGAGCCGGGAACCGGGCCCCCGGAGCCGGGGATCGTGGTGTCGGGATCGGTACCGTAGAACGGCAGGTCCCGTTCGAGCGCCGGAATCGCCCCCGCCAGGGTGTCGTACGAGAGGTCCCGGTCGATCGAGCCGACCACGATCCCCGCCCGCTCGGGGTCGTCGGTCACCCGGAGGCCCGCTTCCTCGAGCAGCCTCTCCAACCGATCCTCGCCGACGAGGTAGACCGCCGTTCCCGGGTGGTGTTCGGCGAGATGGGCCGCGGTCACCGTCCCCGAGGTGAGTACGTCGGCGGGGTCGATCTCGAGGCCGTGGGCCGCGAGCCGTTCGACGTAGTGGTCCCCGGCACGCGTCGGGTTGTTCGAGAACAACAGCCGGGAGAGGCCGCGTTCCTCGATCGCTCGAAGCCCCTCGACCGCGCCGGGGATCAGTTCCTCGGATCGGACGATCGTGCCGTCGACGTCGACGATGGCCGCCCGTGTCGTCATCGCTGGACGGTGGGTCGCCGGCGGGTTGAGTGTTCGGGTCCGCTGGGCAATCCTTATCGGTGAACCCCTCGAACTCCGCCCATGGCACTCTCCGTCGAGACGCCCGACCCTCCCGAGCTGTCGGTCGTCGATCCCAACGAGTACGAGGACGCGACCATCGGCGGCGAGGGAAGCGGCGTCGACGCCACCGACGCCGACTACCACAGGGAGGACCTCCAGGCCTTTCTCGAGGAGGGCGCCTGGGAGGAGGCCTTCTCGGAGTGGGCCGACGATGCCGACCTGGAGAAACGGGAGTACGAGATCGCCCGCGACCTGGGGATGTTCGGCGAGTTCGACTTCTTCTGGGACGACTTCGCCGACCGCGTGGGCTATCACGCGCCGGGGATTCCCGAGGACTGGCGCGAGCGCGAGTACCATCCCGACATCGACTCCTGGGGGACGGTGTCGGCGATCAACGCCGAACTCACGGAGTTCGGCCAGATCGTTTCCGTGGTACTCAAAGAGGAGTACGTCGACTGGGAGGCCGACTACGAACCTCCCGAGGACCTTCCCGACTTCTGATTACTCGCGGGGAACGCCGATATTTCGGACCCGGCCGCCGCAGTCGGGACAGGCGGCGGGGGTACGCTCGGCGGTCGCCCGGCTCCCGCAGTCCCGGCACTCGTAGTAGCTCCGATCGGACGTGTATGGGTCTTGGTGTACCATACCACGATCCGGGGATCGAACGGGAATAGGCGTTTTCCTTAACGATCTTAAAACGATGCCGCAGAACTAGTGGAGTATTATCACTCGCTCCGGCGTGGTGCGTGATGATCGGCGGTTCGACGCCAGTCGGTTGGTCTCTGTGCGGGTACGGCAGGCATCGCTCGCGGTCGACGCGGACGACCCCCGTTCCCGGCTGCTACTGCTCCCGGAAGTAGGGGATGATGGTCTCCTCGTAGTGGTCCATCGTCTCCTCGAAGTCGCCGACGGGGATGAGGACGAGGTGATCGACCCCTGCCTCCGCGAACCGCTCGACGTCGGCGATCGCCTCCTCGGGCGTCCCCGAGACCGTCACCCGGTCTACGGCCTCGTCGGGGATCCGCTCGGCGGCCGCGAGCAGGCGCTCCTCCTGTTCCTCTTCGAAGGCCATCTCGTACATGATCGGCGTCTCCTCGGCGACCTCCTCGTAGCCCATCTTCGCGAGCAGCGGCGGGCGCAGGGCGAGGCTCGTCCGGTTTCGCTCGACGGCGGCCTCGCGGGCGGCGTCGCCGTCCGCGGAGACGGTCGTCGGGACCATCACCGCCCGGTCGATCTCTGTGGGGTCGCGCCCGCGCTCCTCAGCGGAGTCGAGCACCCGCTGGAGATCCGCCTCGTACTGTTCGGGCGCGTGGATCCAGGGGAACCAGCCGTCGGCGACCGCGCCGGCGAAGCCGCGCATCGAGTCGCCGTAGCCGCCGACCCAGATTGGCGGCCCCGACTCCCGGGTCGGCTTCAGTCCCATGTGGGCGTCGGCCAGTTCGAAGAACTCCCCGTCGTAGGAGAGGGGCTCCTCGGCGGTCGAGTCCCAGAGCTCCTCGACGATCTCGACGGTCTCGACGAACCGGCCGAAGGGGTCCGACCAGTCGACGTCCTCGATCGGCGCGAACGTAAAGGCCTCGCCGGCGCCGATTCCCAGCCCCGCGCGCCCGCCGCTCATCCGGTCTATCGTGGCGGTGGCGTGGGCGATCTCGGTGGGATGGCGGCGCACGGAGTCGGCGACGCCGGGCAGCAGCCGGACGCTGTCGGTGCGCTGGGCGATCGCGCCCAGAACCGTAAACGCCTCCCAGGGCGGATCGACCAGGAACTCCTCGGAGCCCGTCGGGTGAAAGAGGTGATCGGGAACGGTGACGGCGTCGAACCCCGCCTCCTCGGCCCGGACGGCGTCGGCGATCGAGCCCTCGACGTCGTCGTAACGGACGACTTGGCAGCCGAAGGCGATCGAGTCGTGACTGGATCGGCTCATGGCGGGTGGTCTCGGGGCCGGCGACTAAACGTTTCCCTCCGAACCCGCCGCCGGTGGCCCGAATCGTCGAGACGACCACCACGGCCCACGCGTCGAGTCGACGGGGTTCGAGGGCCATCGCCTCGAGGTTCCGACGGCGATGACAACGCCTTTTGAGACGGGCCCGGTGGTAGGAGTCGATGACCGCCGACGCCGACGACCGGGTCTACTACGTGATCAGCGACCTCCACATCGGCGGCGACGAGCAGCTCGAGGAGGTGGAGTTCATAGACGAGTTGCTCTCCTTTCTGGAACGCCTCGAGACGAGCGACGAGGAGGCCGAGTTGATAATCAACGGCGACGCCTTCGGGCTCTGGGAGTTCACGACCGTCGAGGGAGTCGAGAAGTTCGATCTGCTCGAGGAGACCTACCCCGAACTGTTCTCCCAGTTCCGTGCGACCGGCGAGTCGGTGCCGATCACGCTGGTGCCGGGCAACCACGACCACGAGCTCGCGGCCTACGACGAGTACGTCGAGCGCTTCGCCGAGTACAACGTCGACGTCGTCCGCGAGCAGTCGATCGACCGCCGGGTCGGCGACCAGACCGTCCACTTCGAACACGGCCACCGCCAGGACCCGAACAACCGGATCGAGGACTGGGGCAACCCCTCCGCGACGCCGCTTGGCTACTACTACAACACCCTCGTGACGAGCCGGGCGGGCCAGCTCTCGGATCGCGGGCGGTACAACTGGATGAAGGACGTCCAAGCCGTGACGCCGACCGAGCGGATGCCGATCTGGCTGCTCTCGAAGTACTTCTACCGGGAGATGAACCCCCTCATCCGGTACTCGCTGGTCCCCTTCCTCCTCCTGTTCAACGTCAGCGCGCTCATGGCGGTGCTGGCGGGACTGGACCTCCTCGGGATCTGGTCTGCACCCGTCGAGGGCGCGACCGCCTTCCTCGGGCAGTTCGGCCGCGCCGGGACCGCGGCCTGGTTCTTCCTTGCGGTCAACGCGACCCTCGCCGGCCTCATCCTGCTCGTCGGGATCCCGCTGTACTTCATCCGGCGGGACGTCCGCAAGACGATCGACCGCTTCGGCGTCTTCGAGACCGACCTCACCGTCGATCCCGAACGGCCCTACGAGGCGGCCGCCCGCGAGACCTTCGCCGACGGGGAGACGACGATCTTCTGTTACGGCCACACCCACC
This sequence comes from Saliphagus infecundisoli, assembly GCF_020177375.1. Classification (GTDB taxonomy): domain Archaea; phylum Halobacteriota; class Halobacteria; order Halobacteriales; family Natrialbaceae; genus Saliphagus; species Saliphagus infecundisoli. Next base: position 90,744 of record NZ_JAIWHV010000004.1, read on the forward strand.
GCCCGGGGACCCGGGAGGTCGCCGGCGGGCTACTGGTCAACACCGGCACCTGGCTCAAACGGCTCCACCGCCGGGACGGCGTCATCGGGATCCTCCCCCCGGTCTTCTACCCCTCCTACCAGCTCGCCGCCGTCCGGATCGAGCCCGTCGAGGAGGGGGTTGCCGTCGAGTACGAGCGGATCACAAAACCCAGTCCCGCCAGCGAGGAACTCACCCGGACGGAGCGCTTCTTCACTGTCGGCCGGGAGCCCGAACCCGACCTCCCCGACCGCCACGTCGTCCAATCTGGCCGGGAAATCCCTCGAGAACGCCTTCCCGAACAGTCCACGTGAGCGAACCCGGTCGAGGGACCCGTCCTCGGGAGAAAGGCTATCTTTCCGGCCGTCGTATCCCCGTCCATGTACCGCGCGATCCTCCCCGAGGGACAGGTCGTCTGCGAGCGCTACGAGCGCGACGAGAACGGCGTCGAGCTGTACGACGACGACGACCGGTTCGTCGCGTTCGTCCCCTACGCGAGCCTCCACGCGCTCCTGGACGAGGAGACCTACGAGAGCGACGAGCGCTCGATCATGTAGCCGGCGGCGCGGCGTCGATCGCCTCGAGCTGTTCCCGGTAGCGGTTCCTGACGGTGACGACGGTCGTGTTCGCGGTTTTGGCGACCGCACGCTGAGGGATCGTCTCCTCACAGAGCAGCCCCGCGGCGTAGATCGCCGCGGCGGCGTACCCCGTCGGCGACTTCCCCGAGTGGAGTCCGAGCGCGGTCGTCTCCTCGATGATCTCGACGGCTCGGGTTTCGACCTCGGTGCTCACCTCGAGTTCCGAGCAAAAGCGCGGGACGAACTGGCGGGGGTTCGTCGGCTCCAGATTGATGTCGAGTTCGTCGGCGATATAGCGGTAGGTGCGTCCGATCTCGCGCTGGTCGACCCGCGCGACGGCCGTTACCTCCTCCAAGCTTCGGGGAATGCCCTCCTCGCGGCAGGCCGTATACAGCGCCGAGGTCGCGACGCCCTCGATCGACCGGCCGCGGATGAGATCCCGGTCTAAGGCCCGCCGGTAGATGACGCTCGCGGTCTCCTTGACCGAGCGCGGGAGGCCCAAGGCGCTGCTCATCCGGTCGATCTCGCTCAGGGCGTACTTCAGGTTTCGCTCGCCGGCGTTCTTCGTCCGGATGCGCTCCTGCCAGACCCGCAGGCGGTGGAGCTGTCCCTGCTTTTCGGCGGACATCGAGTGACCGTTGGCGTCGCGATTGCGCCAGTCGATCGTGGTGGTCAGCCCCCGGTCGTGCATCGCCTCGGTCAGGGGCGCGCCGACGCGGGCGCGATCCTCGTGTTCTCTGGCGGTGAACGCCCGCCACTCGGGGCCGTAGTCGATCGGTTCGTCGTCGACGACGAGCCCGCAGTCCGCACAGACCCGTTCGCCGCGGTCCGGATCGCTGACGACGGTGTCGGTCTCACAGTCCGGACACCGGCCGGTAGTCGTCTCGGCCCGTTCGTCGTCGACGTGGGTGGTGATGGACCGCGTCATCGATGGTGGAGAGGCCGTCTCCCCCCGTAAGCGGGCGACATAGTTTCGCGGGAAAGGGATCCTTTCTGCGGGCCGACATCGGGCCGTTCGAGCGCCGTAATCTCCGAGCGCGGAACCCGGATCTGGCTCCCGACGGGCAGCGACGTAAGCTCGGCTTTCGCAGGGAGGGGCCCCGACGCTGCCGGCTCGTCGCCGTCGGTCCGTGTGGGTTTGCAACCCCTGCAAAACGTACCCGCGTTTATCACCGAAAGCGTTGGCGTAGGAGGTGGTGAATCCGCTGTGATGCCAACCTCTATCCAACTCGACCAACGATGGAATACTCCTTGCCGATCGACTCCCGTCGCGTTCCGGGGTGGATCCGAGGGGGGAACCTGATGTCCTCGGTCGACACCTCGATTCCCGACGAGATCCGGTCGGTGACCGAGGAGGGAGACACCGACCGACTCTCCAAGGACGTGATCTTCGAACTGCTGAAGAACCGACGGCGGCGGCAGGTACTCGCCTATCTCCTCGAGAACGAGGCGACGGTCACGCTCGGCGAGCTCGCCGAACGGATCGCCGCCTGGGAGAACGACACCGAGGTCGCCGCCCTGAGCTCCGACCAGCGAAAGCGGGTCTACGTCGCGCTCTACCAGACCCACCTCCCGAAGATGGACGACGCGGGGATCGTCGATTACGACCAGGACCGCGGGCTGATCACCCTCGCCGACAACGCCGACCTCCTTGTGATGTACCTCGACACCGAGAACCACTACCGGGACCGGTGGGACCGGTGGTACGCCTCGCTTTCGGTCGTCGGCGCCGTCCTCGTCGCGGGGGTCGTCGTCGGCGTTGGGCCGCTCGCGCTCGCCCCGGTCGCGGCCGTCTCCGGGCTGGTCGTCGCCGCGTTCCTGTTCGTCTCGGCGGCCCACTGCGTGGTCAACCGGCGTCGGCGCCGGACCGTAGACGACAAGCTCTCTCGAGTCGAGTGAGCCGCGGGAAGGACTTTTATCGATCGGCTCCGTAGCTATCACTGGCTCCCGACGCCCGTACCTCGTCCGGAACGGTTCGCGTGCCAGCAACCCGTTCCTGGCCGGGAGCCATACCAACCCGCGAGCGACGGCGCCGTCCTCCGCGGTACGGTTCACCGCGGTAATCGACTCTTACCGACACGGGTCCGATCTCGTCCGGTGCGTGCCAGCGCGTCCGACCGATGGGAAGCGACGGTTATACTTATGGGTCCGTTGGCGCCGGGAGGATGCGAAAACGGTCGCATAAACCCCGATAAAGGGTCGTTGACCCGGATTCAGTGTCACGAAACCCTGATAGTCCACCCGCCGACCTCGGCCGGATCGGGAGTGAGCGCCCGCGGAATCAGCTCGGCTCCGTCCGCTCCCCAGTCACCTCGTCGGCTCCGGGGGAGTTCGTGACGATCCGCCCGTCGGGCGCGGCGCTCTCCCGGATCGCCTCGAGGGCTCTGATCGTCCATTTGGATTGCTCCAGGGGGATCGGGACCTCGCCGTCGCCCGTGACCGCGCGGGCGAACCGATCGAACAGCGCGAAGTGGGAGGTCGCTCTGGCGGCGGCCTCCCAGCCGCCGGCGCGTTCGGCCGCAACCAGCCGCGCGTTCGAGACCGAACTCGAGAGCTGGGCCATCGAGACGTCGAGGCCGCGCTTCGAGCGGGCGAGCGTCGACCGGGTGTAGTCCTCTTCGACCGTCGAGACCGACTGGTTCAACTCGTCGACGACGACCGCCCGCTCGGTGCCCGAGACGACGTGGAGCCGGAGCGGGAGTCCCCCCGAGAGCATGGTAACGCTACAGAGCGCGCCCGCCTCGGAGACGTACTGGATCCGCGCCCGGTCGTAGCTGAAGCCGCCGTCGTACTCCCGGGAGAGCGCAGTCCGGGCGTCGATCGACGACTCGTCCTCGGGATAGCCCCCGAGCCCGAGGGCGGCATAGATCGGATGGGGGAGTCCCTCCTCGAACTCGCCGCCGGGGAGCTCGAACACCCACGAGCCGCGGTTTTCCGTGTCCGGCGGCGTGAGCCCGCCGTAGATCACGTCGACGCCCCGAATCCGGCCCAGCTCGCCGTCGTCGATCCGCTCTCGAAGCCGCCGGAGCGCGGGATCGAACAGGTGGTTGTGGACCACCGTCGCCGGGACCCCCGCGGACTCGGCCTGGCGCTGGAGCTCCTCTATCTCCCCCGAGTCGAGCGTCGCGGGCTTCTCGATCAGGACCGCGACCCCCGCCTTGATCGCCCGCGAGGCGATCTCGAAGTGGGTCTGGACGGGGGTGCAGACGTGGATCGCGTCGACGTCCGCGAGGACGACCGACAGGTCGGTCTCCGCGTCGGTGTCGAACTCGCTCCCCATCGCCTCCGCGCGCTCGCGGTCGAGGTCACAGACCGCGACGAGGCCGGTTCGCGGGTTCTCGCTTACGCCCGCCAGATGGGTTCGGGCGATCGTTCCGGCGCCGACGACTGCGGTTCGGACGACCATGGGTCGGCCACCCCGAACGTCCGTTTAGTTGTGATCCTCTTACCCCATAGAACGGTCGGTCGTGAAAAAACGGTAGGCGGTGCGTTCGACCGGCCGGCATCGGTGACATGGCGTGGGTCGCCGAACGGGCGGCCCGGGGCCGGGCCGGCTACTGGTCTCTGGCGTTGTACTCGATCGAGACGTCGGCGTCGCCGCGGACGCGACAGGCAGTGAGGTCGCCCTCGAACCAGTAGGCGTCGAGCCAGTTGGCGACGATGCCGCGTACGGCCCCGCCGTCGACGCTGTCCTCGTCGTCGATGGAGGCGCCGCGGTGGTCGGAGCGCTCGACCGTCCCGTCCACCCGGAAGGAGTACGCGGAGGGGGCGTCGGCGTCGGTGCCGTCGACGACGAGCGCGTGGGGAAGCAGGTCCCCGCCGGGGTCCTCGACTTCCTCGCCGTCGACCGAGACCGTGGCCTCGCCGTCGACGAAGGTGACGTCGGTGAGCGCGCCCGAGAACCGGAAACCGAGGCTCTCGTCGGTCACCGAGCCCTGAATGGTCGACCCCGAGACGATGGTCACGTCCTCCTTCTCCCCTTCCTGCTCGACCGTGCCGTCGATCGTCGCCTCGAAGCTCGCGGGCGTCCCCTGGCCCTCGATCTCCAGAGTCTTCGGGAGCTCCGTGCCGAAGTCGGCGGGATCGACCTCCTCGCCGTCGATCGAGACGGTCGCCGGCCCGTCGGCCGTGAGCTGTTCGATCTCTCCTTCGAAACGGAAGGCGTCGCGCCAGTTCGCGACGACGCCCTGGACGGCCCCGTCCTCGACGGCGTCCTCGTCGTCGATCGTCGCTCCCTCGTAGTTGGCCGCCTCGACCTCGCCGCTGGCGGCGAACTCGTATCGGGTGACACTCTCCTCGCTTCCCTCGAAAAGGATCACGTGCTCGAGGCCGCCGGCTGCGTCCGCCGATTCCCCGTTCTCGGCCTCCGTGGACTCGGCGTCCTCGCTCCCGGAGCCCTCGCTCCCGGAGCTGTCGGCCGGGTCGCCCTCGTCGCTCTCGACCGTCGAGGCGACCTCCGTGGTCTCCGTCGTGGCGCCCGCAAAGACCTCCTCGGGGCTGGTCGGCGTCCCCTCGGGGACGGAGGGATCGGGGTCGGTTCCGTTGTTCGACTCCTGAAGGTTTACCGTCCCGCGTTCCTGGAGGCCGCCGCTGTAGTTCGTCCCCTCCATGGAGACGGACGTCGTCTTGCCGTCACGACCGATGTCGAGCGCGTAGGGGTAGGGGCCGGCAACGAAGTCACAGTCGACGACCTCGACCGCGTCGCCGTGGGCCTCGGTCGGCCAGACCCACAGCGGCCGGCCGTTCCGGCCGGACTCGGTGTTGACGGCGGTGCAGTTCTCGACGGTGCCCCGGGCGATCCGGAAGCCCGAGACCCACGAGTCCTTCGCGTAGGAGTCCTTGTAGTGGATCGTCCCACGTCCGCCGTTGGAGTTCGAGCCCGGCGCCGAGCCGTAGAAGGCGTTGTCGTGGGCGCCCTCGACGTAGACGTTCTCGACGTGGAGGTGGCCGTTGTGTGCGGGATCGACCCAGAGACCGAACTTGGGGTGGCGCTGACCGCCGACGCTCCCGTCGACGCCGTCGCCCAGATAGACGTTCTCGATCCGGGAGGTGCCGTTGCCGGTGTCGGCGACGCCCAGCGCGCGGTCCCGGTGGGAGAACTCGCCCTTCCAGGCGACGTTGCGGATCGTCCAGTCACTGCTCGTCGCCGCGATCGTCGCCGCCGATCCGGGCGCGGTCTGGTCGAAGAGGACGTTCTCGAACGTCTCGCCGTCCTCGAGCCGGATGACCCGACGCTCGCCCTGGTCCAAGGTGATCGTCTCGTAGTCGGCCGCGGCCGCCGTCGTCGCCAGCGCGCTCCCGGCGAGGCCGGCCGTCGCGGCGCCGGTGAGCTTCAGGTACGAGCGTCGTCCGAGGACGCCCTCGGGGGTGGTTCCATCGCTATCGCTCTCTTCCTCGTCCGCAGGTTCGCGTGCCATTGCGTCCGGGTAACGCCACGTTACCCGCATAAATCTTTCCTTAGTCCGACGATTAAAATTTATAGACAGTAACTAATATCTGATCGACTTCACACAGGATCTTATACGTTCCATCACGAACGTTTATACGATCGAGCGGGCCGATTTCGTTCCGAAAGCGGTCGTTGACCGGACTTCGAGCCGGAGCGCCGCGAGAAAAAGGGAATTACTGCTCTAGTCGTCGCCGACGGCCTCGCCGGGGCTGGTGGGGACGGCGTCGGGAACGACCGCCTCGGCGCCGGTCTCGACGCCGGAGCCGAGGTCGACGCTTCCCTCCCCGTTGATCCCGCCGTGGTAGCCCTCGTCGTAGGCGGTGTCGGTGACCGAGACCGACGAGGCGCTGCCGTTCGCGCCCGCGCGGATCGCGTAGTGGTTGTCGCCGGTCTCGAGCTGGCAGTTCTTGACCTCGCAGGGACCCGGCGCCCAGACCCAGACACCGCGGCCGTCATACCCCTCGTCGTCGAGGCGGACGCTCGAGTTCGTCACCGTACTTCCCGCCGAGCCGATCCGGTAGTGGGCGACCCGGCAGTTTGCCGCGAAACAGCGGTCGATGTGGACCGTCCCGCCGCCTTTCCCGCCGGGCGCGGAGGCGTAGATCGCGTTGTCCGGGAACCGCTGGACGTTGACCCCCTGGATGTCGAGCTTGCCGGAGTGATCGGGCGCGACCCAGATCGCGGTTTCGGCCGTGTCTCCGCCGGCGTTGGTGCTCCCGTCGCCCAGATAGACGTTCTCGAGCCGGGAGCTGCCGCCGCCGGTGTCGGCGATCCCGAAGACGGCGCCGGGCGCGCCGACATCGAGTTCGCCCTCGACCGCGACGTTGCGGATCGTCCAGTCGGTGCCCATCGCGCTTACCGTGACGCGTGCGCCCTCGGCGGTGCAGTCGATCACCCGGTTCTCGAAGGTCTCGCCGTCGCCGACCTTGATAGTCCGGTCCTCGCCGGGGTCGATGACGATCCGTTCGGCGTCCGCGCCGTCGGCGGCCGCGGCCGTCCCGACGGCGCCGGTGGTCGCCGCCGCGACCGCGGCCAGCGAACGCACGTACGAACGCCGCGTTAATCCGTCGTTTCGGCTCTCGGTAATCGTCTGCTTTCGTGGCATGCATCCGGGAAACACCGGGTTACCCGCATAAATTTTTCCTTATTACGGACTCTAAGTTTTACTGACTTTGGTTCGTTAGGAACTGTGGGCCGGGTATCGTTTCTCCGGACGCGACCGAAGGAAAGACCGACAGCGATCCCGGAGAGTCGTCCGACGAAGAACGGAACGAGCCGATTACCGGCGTCAATCGGCAATTATCGCGGGTCGAGAGCGGGCGCGACGGGCCAACGGCCGTGTGAACGGGGAGTACACGAGGCTCGGGTCACGACGAAGCGGGGTCAGCGATCCTCGACCGCGTACAGCGTGACCTCCCCGTTCGAGAGGAGTTCGTTCGCCGCGGGGTCGGTCGCGAGCTCCGCCAGCCCCTCCTCGCTGTGGTGGAGTTCGTCGTAGACCTCGTGTTCGCGGACGCGGTCGTACTCCGTGACGACGAGGTAGTAGCGGTCGGGCGGGTAGGCCTCGCCGTAGGCGCCGGCCTCGAACGGGTCGGGTTCGACGGTGCCCGCGATCGTCGCCCGGTAGCGCCGGTCCTGGTCGCGCTCGACGCCGTACAGCCCCTGGCCGTAGCGGGTGACGCCGAAGCCGTAGCCCGCGTAGGCGATCTCCTCGCTTCCGTGTTCGAACGCCGAGTCGTAGCCGCTCACCTGTGCGTCCGTGACGTGTTGGGTCGGCGTGTAGATGAACGGGCTCGCGAACAGCGTCGCCAGAGCGAGGACGAGACAGGCGCCCAGCGCGGCCGCGGCGACGGCGGTCGCGCCCGGCGTGGTGACCAGCCCGGAGAGCCAGCCGACGCCGCGTGCGAGCGCGACGCCCGCCAGCACCGTGATCACGACGAAGATGAAGCCGACCTGGCGAAACGCCATCGTCGGCGTCCCCACGAAGTAGACCAGGAAGATCGCCCCCAGGGGGACGAGGGCGGCCCCGAAGTAGGTGACGAACGCCCGGCTCTCGCTATCGACCCGGGTCCGGCCGAGCCAGGTCAGGAGAACGAACAGACCCACGACGCCGCCGATCAGGGCGCTCACGAGGAACAGCTTGACGAACAGCTCGCCCAGGCTCCCGCCGACCTCCGAAAGCGAGGAGCCCCGCTGGCCGACCTCCGAGCCCGCCCCGACGCCGGCGGTCGCAAGCCCGTAGAACAGCCCCGAGAGGGCGTCCCGGAATCGCTCGTTCGAGAGCGACCAGGCGACGAACAGCCCGCCCAGTGCGAGCGTGTGGGCGTAGGCGGTTCTATGTCCCGCGATCGCGGGGTTTCCCGAGCGCCGGCGGGAGACGAACTGGACGAGACAGATCGCCGCGAGAACGACGACGACGTTGACCATCTGCTGGGGGTGGACTAGGAGGAGCGCGACGCTCGAGGCCAGAAGCAACAGGCCGAACGGCGAGATCCCGAACGGGAGGGCCTCGAGGTCGGCTCGGCGGCGGCTGTAGGCGACGAACGCGAAGAAGACGGCGGGCACGAGAAAGAGGGCGTTCGAGTTGGTGTGGATGCCCATGTGGGTCGCGACGTTGTTGATCGGGAGGACGAGCCAGGCGGCGATCGCGGCGAACCCGACCGCCGCCCCGTCGCCAGTCATGTCCCGGACGACAAGGGGAACGAAGACGACGAACGGGACGAAGAGGGCGACGACGACGAGCAAGAGCGCGCGCTCTACGGGGATTCCGCCGGCGAGGTGCAGCGCCGAGGCGATGCCGTGAACGCCGGGATAGAACAGCTCGTGGGGGTACATCGCGCCCTCGAGGAAGTCCCGCGTCCAGCCGAGGTGGGTGAGCGCGTCGCCCATCCCCGAAAAGTGGTAGTTCCTGACGGCGGGAAGGGCGACGATCGCGGTCACCGAGAGCCCTCCCAGCCCGATCCCGGCGGCCTGGTCGAGCCCGCGCGCGAGGAGGGCGATGGCGACCGCGACGGCCATCGCGACCCCCAGTCCAAGCCAGGTCGCCGTCGGCGTCCCGGCGTAGATCGAGGCCTCGTACCCCGTCGGCGGGGACCCCCTCGCGACGAGGAACGCCGCCGCGACGGCGAAAAAGCCGATCCCCAGGACGCAGTTGACGACCGACCGTCTCATCCGATCTCCCTCCGCGGGCGAATGCCGTCCATCGAACGTTCGGACCCCAACACTGCGGTTTGTTATCCGGAACCTACCCCCCGGTTCCGACTCCGGGTCGCTCCATCACGCAACTCCACGGGGTTCTCCGTCCTCCGGCCGACCGAACTCCCCTCGAGAACCGGAGCGGGTAGCGGACCCGTACCGCCGGTCGGGAATCGGTTTCGATTCCCCTACCCGATGGCCCCCGGGTGAACGGTCGGCCGTGCTTTTGTGGCAGGCGCTGGCGACCTCTCACCGATGCCCCCATCCGCCCCGCAGATGTCCGGTCAGCGGACCGAGCCAGCCCCGGAGACGCCCCCGCCCGACCCCGCGGTCCGGATCGGCCGGATCGCGGCCGAGGGGACGACCCTCGAGTGCTCGGTGACCCCCTCCGCTTCGCTCCGGCGGTTTTTCACCGGCGAGCCGTTCCGCGCCGAGTACGACGTCCCCATCGAATCGGTCCCCGACGCGATCCTCGCGATCCCCGTCCTCGCCCAGGTCTGTCCGGTGGCGTGGGCCGCGGGCGCCGACGTCTACGTCGCGACGGTCGACCGGACGTTCGCGACGGCGCTGGGCGAGGTCGAGGCCACCCTTGCCTCGCTCTACCCCTTCATCGAGGGCGGCGACCTCTACGCCAGGGCGTTCGCCGAACCGACTCTCGAGGTCGGGAGGGGATCGACGGACACTGGCCTCCTTTTTACCGGCGGCGTCGACTCGACCTGTTCGTACGTCCGCCACCGCGAGGAAGAGCCGACCCTGATCAGCATCCGGGGTTGGACGGTGACGACGGATTCCAGCGACGACGAGACCTGGGACCGCCTGCGTTCGCGGGTGTCGGCCTTCGCCGACGAGCGGGGCCTCGAGACCGCCTTCGTCGAGTCGAACGCGCTCTCGATGCTCGACCATCCGATGTTGCTCGCACACTTCAAACGCTACGTCGACGGCGGCTGGTACAGCTCCGTCGGCCACGGCCTCGGCCTGCTCGGGCTCTGTGCCCCGCTGGCGGCCGCCCGCGAGCTCTCCGAGCTCTACGTCGCGGCCACCCACTGGGAGGGAGTCGACCTCGAGTGGGGCTCCCGGCCCGACATCGACGACCGGGTCCGGTGGACCGGCACCCGCTCGCACCACGACGCCTACGAACTCACCCGTCAGGAGCGCATCGACCGCATCGCCGACTACGTCCGGACCGAAGCCCCGGAGCTCCCGCTCCAGACCTGCAACGTCCGGATCGAGGACAACTGCGGCCGCTGCGAGAAGTGTTACCGAACTGCCGTCGGCCTCCGGCTGTCGGGACTCGACCCGACCGACCACGGCTACCCGCGGGAGGCCCTCGACTACGACGCGATCCAGCGCGGTCTCGAGAACGGCGACTGGATCCTGGGCGAGGACGAACGCTACATGTGGGCCGACATCCGCGATCGGGTCCACGAGACCGATCCGCAGTCGCCCGCGGAACGGGCCTTCTTCGAGTGGCTCCTCGAGGCGGACCTCGACGGCCTCGTCGACGAGTCGGGATCCCCGCTCTCCCACCGCGCGCTCCGTGCGGGCGCGCGAAACACCCCGACGGGCGTCTACACCCGGATCTACCCCGTCTGGGACGCCGCGAAGGGGGTTTACCGGCGGTTCGCGTAGGTCGCGTTCCGGGCTCTCGGAGCACTCGAGGACCCCGCCGCGGTGCTGGCACGCGAGGGCGAGACGTCGGTCCGGTCGGGAGCGTCGGCGGCTACGGCGCGGATCTTAGGGCCCGTCTAACGCGACCGGTACGGCCCCGTTCCCGAACTCGCCTGGTCCGTTTCTGCCGGGCGAACGCGACGCGGGACTCGATCTCGATCGGCTTTCGTCACCGGATACGAGGGTCGGTGGCGGGTGACGGTCCCCCGGGTAGTGACGTTCTTCCTTAGGCGGATCGGGGGCTCCGGAAACATCGTATTACCGTTAGTCATTCGCGTATGTCTCCCCTCCCGAGTAGTGTTGATTTCCTCACGTTCCAGGGCCTGATTAGCAATATACGGCCGGACCGGTGTCGGAGTCGCGTTATGCGATCCACACCTGACCCTTCGGAGAGCAGCACCGACGACCCCGAGAGCGGATCCGACCGGTCTACGAGTACCGGACCGGAACGAACCCCCGTCTCGCGGCGAACCTTCCTCGGACGTGCGGCCATCGGCGGCCTCGCGGCGGCCGGACTCCCCGCGGTGGTGTCGAGGACCGCGGCGGCGGTTCCTCGAGCCGACGAGTACGGAACGGTCATCGACATGGTCGAGGAGGGAGCCGACGATACGGGCACCGAGTCGATCACGCCCGTCCTCGAGTCGGTCCGGGGCGACGACACGCTGCTTTACTTCCCGCCCGGGCGCTACTACATGGACAGCCAGTTCCGGTATACCGGGTTCGAGAACGTCGGCGTCGTCGGCGAGGACGCAACGCTCGTCCCGGCGACCTACTACGAGTTCGACGGTCCCCAGTACCGGCTCTTCCGGCTCGGCACCTCAAGTACCCCGGGCCGTCGGATCAGGTTCGAGGGGTTCGAGGTCGACCAGACCGCCCCCGAGACGGGGATCCGGGTCGTCGAGGCCTACGCCGTCGACCGCCTCGACATCGCCGACGTCCGCGTCCGTGGCGTCCACGACAGCGGCACGTTCGGGCCGTTCCTGGCGAACGTACTCGGTTCCGACGGGACCGGCCTCGTCGAGAACGTCCGCGCTCCCGACGGCGGCGCCTGGATCGACGAGACGCCACACACCGAACCCGGCGGGCTACGCGAGACCCGCGGACCGGACGGAATGCTCGCGAACCAGACGGAAGGAACTCTCCGATTCAAGGATTGCGTGATCGGCGGCTTCCCGAACCACGGGCTGTACGCGTCCACCAGCCCGGGTCGGATCGTCGTCGAGGGCGGCCACTACAGCAACAGCAACCCGGTCTCGCTCCGGATCGGCGGGACCGACAGCGAAGTCCGGTCCGTGACCGTCGAGGTCGACGAGACCCGTCCCCAGGACGTCTCCCAGCGGGGGATCCAGGTCGGCAACGGGAACGTCACGATCCGGGACGCGACGGTTCGTATCACCTCCCCGATGCCCAACAGCCACGCGATCGCGGTCCTCAACAGCTCTACGGGCACGCGGATCGAGGGAACGCGCGTCGAGATCAGCGGCGACCGGCCCAACAGCGGGATCGTCATCTCGCCGGATGCCGGCCGGACGACGATCGCCGACACCGAGATCCTCCACGACGTTCCCCGAGGATATCCGCTGTGGGCTCGCGGCTCCGGGGGCGCCCCGCTCACCTGCTCGCACGTCCGGGTCACCGAGGAGACCGTCATCGACGGCTCGAACGACGGCGTCTACTGCGTCGAGGACGGCGAATCGATCCCGTCCGATCCCCCGGAGTCGGATTCGAGCGAGGAGGAACCGACCGAACCGTATTCGAGCGACGAGAGCGGGCAGCCCAGTGACACGGACGACGATGTCTGTCCGACCGACCTCTGAGCACGTCCGGTCCGACCCGCACTCGCTTCGATACCCCTCGCCGACCATCTTCGAGGCACTCGTCCCGTCGGTATCCTTTTCCGGAAACCCGGAAAGATCCGACCATGGTCTGGGCGTTTCACACCGACGAACCCGAGTTCTGTCCGCAGTGTGGCGACTCCCTCGAGACGCAATCGACCGAGGACGGGCCACGACCCCACTGTGCGAACTGTCGGACGACGGCCTATCACAACTCGGGGGTGATGGCCCGAACGGCCGTCGTCGACACCGACCGGGTCCTCCTCATCGAGCGCGGCGCCGCGGGGGACGTCGGCGCATGGGCGACTCCCGGCGGCTACATCGACGCCGGCGAACCCCCGCGCGAGGCCGCCGTCCGCGAACTCGAGGAGGAAACCGGGCTCGAAGCCGCCCCCGAAGCGTTGACGCCGGTGAACGTCGGCTTCCTCGAGTTCGACGGCGGCGAGAGCGACGTCGCGGTCAACTACGCGGTTCTCCGCTCGGAGACCGCCGGAACCGTCGAGGCGGGAAGCGACGCGGCAGACGCCCGCTGGTGGACGCGCGACGCGCTCCGGGCCGATCTTCCCGCGGAGAAGAACAACCTCCGTGCGATCGGGATGGAGACCCTTCTCGATCTGCTGGACGACCGGTCGTGACCGTCGCTCGTCCCCCAGGTGTTCGAGCGGTCCCGATAGCTTCGAGAAGGGGAAGACGAGAGCGGATTCGACGAGTTACTCGTACCGAAGCGCCTCGATCGGGTCCGTTCGAGCGGCCCGCCACGCCGGATACAACCCGGACCCGATCCCGACGACGATCCCGACGGCGACGGCGAGAACGACGTACTCGAGGGGATAGACGACGGGGAGATCGATGTACTGGGCCCCGAGATAGCCGACGACGAGTCCGAGAACCGTCCCCAGAACGGCCCCGATGAGGCCCAGGACGACCGCCTCGAGCAGGAACAAGCCAAGGACGTCCCGTTTCTGTGCCCCGACGGCCTTCATGATGCCGATCTCGCGGGTTCGTTCTGTCACCGAGACGAGCATGATGTTCGCGATGCCGATCGAGGCGACGACCAGCGAGATGGCGGCGATCCCGACGATGAAGCTCTGGAAGATCTCGAGGACGTCCTGGAGCTGCTGGAGCAGTTCCGTGCTCGTCTCCAGGGAAACCGCGAGATCCTCGCCCAGGAACTCGCCGGCGTCGGAGTCGTCGCTTTCGAAGTAGGCTTCGGCCGCGGATCGAGCGTCGTCGACGGCGCCGTCGTCGGCGGAGGGTGCTTCGATCACGATCGCGGCGAACCGAAGCCCGCCGTCACCGGTGTCCTGGCCCTCCGTTCCGACCTGTTCGGCGTAGAAGGGGTCCGTGGGAACGTACACCCGCGGCGAGTTCTCGAACCCCTCGAAGGGGCTCAGTCCCTCGGAGCTGTCGGTGATGCCGACCACCTCGACGTCGGTTTGGCCTCCCCCGAGGAGCGTTATCGTGAGTTCGTCGCCGACGCTGACGTTCTCCTCGAACTGGCCCGCGGCGGCCGGGTTGAGCACCGCCTCGCGCGCCCCCGTCTCGAACTGGCGTCCGTCGGCGAGCGTGCTCTCGCGAACGTACGACGGCCCGGTCGCGATGACGCCGTCGCCCTGGGGGAGCCGCTGGTCGCCGGACGCGATCGAGCGGGTCCCCACCGGGGCGTAGCCGTAGGCGGCGTCGACCTCCTCGAGGTCGGCGACGGCCGCCAGATCGCTATCGCTGAAGATCGGCTGGGCGCCGGCTCCCGGTCCGCCCTCGACGTCGGGGTCCGCGGCCCAGCCGTAGAGGCTGCGCTGGTCGTCCGGGCTGATGTCCCCGATGATCCCCGCCTGGAGGCTCGCCCCGAGCGTGACGAATGTGATCACTGCTGCGATGCCGATGACGATGCCCACGATGGTCAGGGCCGAGCGGAGCTTGTGTCCGGTGATCGCACGCCAGGACAGCCGCAGGCTCTCGCGGACCATCATGGCGCCGCCCCCGAACTTCGATCCCGGTCCCCGTCGGTCGAATCGGATGCGTCGAGCCGTTCGATGCGCTCGATGGCGCCGTCGAGGAGGTGGACGATCCGGTCGGCTCGTTCCGCGACGTGGCGCTCGTGGGTGACCACGACGAGGGTCGTGCCGGCCTCGTGGAACTCGGAGAAGAGATCGAGTACCTCGGCTTCGGTCTCGGTATCGAGGTTGCCCGACGGTTCGTCGGCGAGCACGATGGCGGGGTCGTTCACCAGCGCTCGAGCCAGCGCGACCCGCTGGCGTTGCCCGCCCGAGAGCTCGTTCGGGAAGTGTTCCGTCCGGTCTGCGAGCCCGACCCGCTCGAGCAGG
This sequence comes from Saliphagus infecundisoli, assembly GCF_020177375.1. Taxonomy (GTDB): domain Archaea; phylum Halobacteriota; class Halobacteria; order Halobacteriales; family Natrialbaceae; genus Saliphagus; species Saliphagus infecundisoli. Next base: position 105,811 of record NZ_JAIWHV010000004.1, read on the forward strand.
GTTCGCGCCCGGTCCGTGCGTTCTCCCCGTGGTACGTCCTGAAACAGCTGGGGCAGGCGAACGTTCTCCAGGGCGGTCAGCCGGGGCATGAGGTTGAACGTCTGGAAGACGAACCCGATCTCGCTCCCCCGGAGACGGGTGCGTTCCCGGTCCGAGAGCCCGCCGGCGTCCCGTCCGTCGATGCTCACCCGTCCCGACGTCGGGGTGTCGAGACAGCCGACGAGGTTCATCAGCGTCGACTTCCCGGTGCCGCTGGGCCCCATGATGGCGGTGTACGAACCACGGGGAATCTCGAGGCTGACCCCGTCCAGGGCGTAGACCGGTTCGCCCCGGTAGTAGGTCTTGGAGACGTCGGTCAGGGAAACCGCCGACTGCGTTCCCGGCATGGCGTTCCTACCACACCACGGACGAAAAGCCTTCGTTGCGGGCTTTCGGGACCGATGAGACCCACCCCATCGGAGCGAGCGTGGTGTGGTGAGGGCGGTTAGCCCGCGGGACCGGTCTCTCGGTAGCCCGTGGATCGGGAGCCCGCGGGAATCAGCTATCGGTTGCTTCTTTGCCCGGAGCCGATATCGACAGGCATGAGGGTTCCCCATCCCCGCCGCCCCCCGAGCTTTCGACTCGCCGACACGGCCCAGCAGGTCGTTGGCGGGTTCCTGCTCGCCGGGCCGTTCGTCGTCACCGAGGAGGTCTGGGTGCTCGCGGCGAGCATGAGTTCGTTGCAGGGGGCCGCGACGGTCGGTATCGTGTTCGCCATCGGCTACGCCACGCTGTACACCGCTGATTCGCGCCGTGACCCGACCGTCGAACGGGAGGTCAGCGGCGTGCCGCTCAGGTTCGTCTCGCTCATGGGCGTCTCCTTTGGCTCGGTGATCATCCTCGCGCTGCTGTTCGACGCCCCCTGGACGTTCCTCGATCCGGCGGAGACCGGCGAGAGCGTACTGGCGACGTCGGCCAAGGCGGTGAGCGTGGGCTCCGTCTTCAGCGTCGTCGGCGCGGCGACCGCCGACAGCGTCTTCTCGAAGTGAACTCCGACGGGGTAGCTATATCCGCCCCGCGGACCTACGTCGGGTATGGCAGACGAACCCGTCACGAGCGATGCGCCCGACAGCCCGTTCCGGACGACCGGCACCGACCACGTCACCATCTGGGGATCGAACGCCGAGGACACGATCGCGTTCTATCGGGACCTCCTGGGGATGCCCCTGGTGCTCCGCCAGCCCAACCTGGACGACCCCTCCCAGACCCACCTCTTCTTCGACACCGGCGACGGCCGGATCATCACCTTCTTCGTGAGCGACGATCGGCCGTCGAACCAGGGGCCCCAGCGCGGCGGCGTCGGCGCGGTCCACCACCTCGCCTTCTCGTTTGCCCCCGAGGACTTTCGCACGGTAATGGAGGCCTTAGAGGAGGCCGGCCACGGCTACAACGTCTTCGACCGCGGGATCTTCCAGTCGCTGTACACCCAGGACAACAACGGCCTCGTGATCGAACTCTCGACCGACAAGTTCGCCATCCCCGACGACCGCCGCGGGGAGGTGCTCGCGACCACCCAGCGCATCCGCGAGGACGCCGGCGCCGACTACGCGAAGGACGAGCACCTGGAAGCCGCCCTCGAGGAGCTCGGGATCGAGGCCGAACCCGCGGACCTTCCCGACGCCGCAAGCGGGGTCGGCGGCGTCGACTGATACTGCTGGCTGTAACTACGTGAAGGTTCTCGGCATCCCGTATCGCCCAGAACCTTCACGAACGTATAGTCGGTAGTGTGGGACGCGCCCGGCACTTGCCGGCAGGATGAAGTTCCCCCGTCTCCACTCGCCCGTATGAGCGGAACGATCGTCGAGGTGGGGCTCGCACTCGAGGACCTCTCTCTCGAACACACGTTGACGGCGATCGAGGGGCTCGAGTGCGAGGTCGAACGGCTGGTCGCCGACGACGAGGCCCGCGTGATGCCGTTTCTCTGGGTCGAGGCGCCGGATCTGGAGGGGCTCGACGAGGTCTTCGAGGAGGACGATACCGTAGACGAGGTCTCCCTCGTCACCGACCTCGGCACCGAGCGCCTCTACCGGATGGAGTGGGTCGCCCGGATCGACGCCCTCGTCCGGATTCTGGTCGAGGAGAACGGGACCGTCCTCTCGGCACGCGCCGACGCCGAGGGGTGGAGCCTCAGGCTGCTCTTTCCGACGCGGGAGGCCGTCTCGCGGACCCACAGCTACTGCCGGGAGAAGGAGATCGGACTCGAGATTCGGACGATCTACAGCCTCGACGACGGCCGCCAGGGCCGGTTCGACCTCACCGACGGCCAGCAGGACGTGCTGGTGGCGGCCTACGAGCGGGGGTACTACGAGATCCCGCGGGACGCCGATCTCGAGGACCTCGCCGCCGAGTTCGACATCTCCCACCAGGCGCTGTCCGAACGCCTCCGGCGGGCCCACCGGAGCCTCGTCGAGAACACCGTCATCATCGGCGAGGAGGCCCACGGGCCCTGAACCGTCGCCGGAGGTGTTTCACCGACGGCACCCGTTCCGCGTTCCTCACTCCTTGGAACCGTGAGACGGTGGGTAGAACCCCCTTATCGGCGTTTTCGAGGGGGGTCGAATATAGGCTCTTCGCTGGCAAGCACGGTGGCTACTCGTGTCACTCCGGTGAATAGGAGTGGAGAGACCAACGATGTTCCATCACAGCGACGAACTGCAGTACGACGTCACCGTCGAGGAACCGGACCCCGAGTTCGCGAAGCTGCTCCAGCAGGCCATCGGCGGCGCCGAAGGCGAGATGCGCGTCGCCCTCCAGTACATGTTCCAGGCGTTCGCCGTCCCCGCGGACAAAGGGGAGTACCGGACGATGTTGATGGAGACCGCGGCCGAGGAGCTGGGCCACATCGAGATGCTCGCGACCGCCGTCTCGAAGAACCTCCAGGGTGCCCCCGAGGCGGACCGCGAGCGCGCACGCGAGGACCCCGTCATCGCGGCGATGATGGACAGCGGCCAGCCCAGACAGGCCCTCTCGGCGGGACTCCACGCGATGCCCGTCGACAGCAACGGCGTCCCCTTCGACGGCAACTGCGTCGTCGCGAGCGGGAACCTGGCGGCCGACATGCAGGCGAACGTGATGGCCGAATCCACCGGACGGCTGCTCGCCTCGCGGCTCTGGGAGATGACCGACGACCCCGGGATGAAGGACATGCTTTCCTACCTGATCGCCCGCGACACCATGCACCAGAACCAGTGGCGGGTCGTCCTCGAGGAGGCCTTCGAGGACCACATGCCGATCCCCGGAAGCTTCCCCCAGGAGGAGGAAAACCAGGAGTTCAACTACGCGTTCATGTCCACCCACCGCGACGACCGCGAGGACCCCGAGATGCCCTGGACCCAGGGCGAGTCCCCCGACGGTAAGGGCGAGTTCTCCTTTACCGACCAGCCCGGCGGCGGTACGGCCGACCTCGAGGCGGTCATCGAGGAGATGCACAACGAGGTGAACTAGACTCGTCCACTCGTCGCGGACGTGCTCGCGGCGAGAGGAGACCGCGCGGATCTTGAACTACGTCCGACAACCGTTCGCTTTGCTCGCGGAACCTCGGTCCCTCAAATCCGCGCTCGACACGTACTTGCCGTTCGCGGAGTTGCTTGCGGCGAGTACGTGGGACCGCGCGGATATTGAACCACGGTCGCAGCAGACTGGTCCCTGATTCAAATCCGCGGGTCGTGACTGATTCGCTCCTCACGTTCGTTCGTCGCAGAATCAGTGGGACCGCGCGGATTTGAACCGCGGTCACGGGCACCCAAGGCCCGAAGTATACCAGACTAACCCACGGTCCCGTACACGGGGTTCGCGCGTCGGTAGGTAAAGCGTTTCGCTCCGGCCGGGAAACCCGAACGCATTTGCCCGCCTCGTCGCTATCTCGGATATGGTTACCGGCCTCGAGATCGGCCTGTTGGTGCTCGTTCTCGCCTTCTTTCTCGGTGCGGCAACGATCATCCGGGCGGTCAAACCGTTCATCGTCAACGCGGTCGTCGGACTCCTGACGATCCTCGTCGCCCAGGCCGTGTTCGGCGTCTCGGTCGCGGTGACGCCGGTCGCGCTCGTCGTCGTCGCCCTCGGCGGGTTCCCCGGCGCCGTCCTCGTACTCCTGCTCTCGGCGTTCGGGGTCGCGTTCGTTCCCTGAGCCGACCTACTCGTACTCCTCGCGGAGTTCGATGTCGGCGACGAGGTCGTAGGGGTGGGATCCCTTCCGGATGCCGTCGAGCAGGACGAAGCTCTCCGAGGGCGAGAGGAAGTGTTCGGTCACGACCCGGCCCAACGGCGTCGGCTCGAGCCCCTCGATGAACCCGTATTCGATGAGCTTTCCGAGGGCGTGTTTGGTCGGCACGGAGCCGAGCATCCGGTCGTTGAGCCGTTTCGTGGCCTTCCCCCCGACCGTGACGTTCGCCAGGGTCTCCTCGATGGCGGCGGCCTCGTCGTAGTGGGTCATCACCGACTCCATCTCCCCCTTGAGGAGTTTGAAGGCGACCTCGTCCTCGGTCATCTCCATCGAGTTGTGATACGAGCAGTCGGGTTCGACGAGGACGTACACCTTGCCCTCGTCGTGATAGTCCGGGCGACCGGCTCGCCCGAGCATCTGGTGGAACTCCTGGACCGAGAGCCACTCGATGCCCATCGCCAGCGAGTCGAAGACCACCTGCGAGGCCGGGAAGTCGACTCCCGCCGCCAGCGCCGCGGTCGTGACGACCGCCGCGAGTTCCTGGTCGCCGAACTTCCGCTCGACGGTCTTGCGGCGCTTGTAGTCCAGCCCGGCGTGGTACGGCGCCGCGTCATACTCGAGCTTCCGGCTGATCTCGTGACAGCGCCGCCGCGAGTTGGTAAAGATAATCGTCTGTCCGCGATACCCCTTCGAGGACTCGGTGTCGAACTCGCGTCTGACGAGTTTGTTCTCGACGCGCACCTTCTCCTGGCCGTCGGCGAAGGTGACGTGGCGCTCGATGGGGACCGGGCGTTCCTCGAACTCGATGAGGGTGGCCTCCAGAGCTCCAGCGAGTTGCTTCGGGTTGCCGACGGTCGCCGAGAGGGAGATCCACTGGGCACCGCCGTAGCCCTCGGCGCGCGCCGCCCGCTGCTCGCAGTAGTACTTCAGCCGCGAGATGAGTCCGTCGAGGCGATGGCCCCGTTCGTCCTCCTTTAGGGTGTGGACCTCGTCGATGACGACGGTCCCGACGTCGCCCAGGTCCTTGCCCGTCCGCAGGGCGTGGTCGATCCCCTCGTAGGTGCCCACGATGACGTCTGCGCCGGGGTCGAACCGGTTGCCGTCGTCGTTGATCCGGGAGGCGCCGACCCGGAGGGTGACGTCCACGAGGTGGCCGTACTCGTCCTCGAAGTCCTCGTAGGTCTGGTTGGCCAGCGCGACCAGGGGCACGAGAAAGAGCAGCTTTCCGTCGCCCCGCAGGACGCGGTCGATCCCCGCGAGTTCCCCGACGAGGGTCTTCCCGGTCGCGGTTGCGCTCACGACCAGCTGGTCTTCTCCCTCGAACAGGCCGTTCTCGACCGCGAGGCTCTGGACCGGAAGCAGGGTATCGAACCGCCCCTCCAGAAGCTTCTGGAGTTCGGGCTCGAGATCGAGCGACTCGACGCCGACGGGATCGACGTCCTCGGTCGTCGCACTGATGGTATCGAACTTCGTGAGATCGGGGTCGAGGTCGCCCTGGAGGAGGTTGACGATCCGCTCTAGGTCCTGGACCTCGTCCATCAGCTCCTCCAGTCGATCCTTCGCCGCACTCGTCACGTTGCCCGCATACGAGAGCTCTCGCTCCAACTCCCGTCTCGCACAGTCCCGACAGATCCAGTCGTCGTCGTCCCTGATCGCCGTCTCGGTCGTCACCGGCGAATACTTTCCCTCGCTCGCACAGTACCGACAGGTCCGGACGGCCGTCGCCTCGAGCTGGTAGCCCGTAAACATCTCCTGGAGGTCCGTCCGCGCCTCGGGCGGGGTCTGCTCGGAGATCCGGATCCGGTCGGCTCGTCGGGCGATCTCGACGAACTCGTCGGGCTGGCGGGGCTCCTCGCTCGAGCCGTCCTTGAGCCGGAACTTCGTCGGGCGCGGACCCGCGGAGGTCTCCGAGAGCCCGAGCTTCGCCCGGAACAGCCGCTTTCCGTCACGGATGGCGACGACGAGGTAGTCGCCACCGATCCAGTGACAGAACAGGGTCTCGACGCGCTGGACCTGCTTCGACACGCCCGTTCCTATGATCCGGCGGTATTTCAGCGGTTCGGACTCTCCACGTCCCGTTCCAACGGATCACACGCGAGACGGGCAGCCGCGACGTCTCGGCCGCCGGTCGATCCCGGCCGACTCACTCGACCAGCTCGATCTCGTCGTTACCGTTTGGCACCGCACAGAGGAACGCGCCCTGCTCGTCGCCCTCGTTTCGGTACCAGTGGACGGCCCCGGCGGGGATCAGGAGCGAGTCGCCCGCGCTCACCTCGTGTTCGTCGCCCTCGATCCCGACGACGTACTCGCCGTCGAGGACGTACTGTTCGTGTTCGACCTCGTTCGTGTGTTTCGGGACCTCGGCGCCCGCCTCGAGCGTGAAGCGCCGGAGCGCGAACGTCGGTGCGCCGTCCGTTTCGTCCACGAGCACGCCCTTCCGGAGCCCGGCGGCGGCATCGACGCCCTCGTACTCGACCTCGCTCTCTCGGCGGACGACCGGCTCGCGATCGGTCATATCACCCCTCGGGGGGCGATCAACGAAACCCTTCGGGATCGTCGGTCACTCGACGTCGAACCCGTCCTCGAGGCGGTGGACGAGGATCGAGATGAAGTAGACCGCCATGAACAGCCCGAAGCCGGCGACGAAGCCGACGATCTCGGTTCCGCGGAGGCTCTCGGGGTTGGTGACGGCAAAGGTTCCGAGTCCGAGGACGAACAGCGCCGTGATGAAGCCGCCGACGGCGACGTAGAAGGCGGTGTCGGACTCGAGGTAGCCCCGCATGGAGGGGGGTTCGGACGGGGAACGCAAAACGGTATCGACGCTCGGTCCGCTACGACCCGCGATTCTCCCTGGAGGAGCCCCAGGCCCAGACGCCGAGGGCGGCGGCGGCCGCCGCGAGGACGCCGAAGGCGATCCACTGGCCGGTTTCGCTGTCGGCGATCGGCGCGAGCACGTCGACCAGTCCGGTCGCCTGCATGAGTCCGAGGGTGAAGACCACCACCAGGAGAATCGAGAACACTCCGATCCGGATCGAGTTCTGGACCATCCAGGCGCTCTCCTCGGCGGCCTGCTCCCGGCTCTCGGTCGTCGTCTCCGTCGGATCATCACGGGAATCGGACATGTGTCCGCCTACGGACGAGCCGGGGGAAACGGTGTCTCTTGCACACACAAGGTCGCTTACGCCCACCGGTTCGGTCGTCGGACACTGTCTACCTACTCGGCAAGCGCGAGCCGCTCGCCCCGCTCGACGCTCCGGCGGGCGGTCTCGACGATCCGCTGGGCCTCCCGGCAGAAGGCGGGGTCGGCCGGCCCCTGTGGCTCCGAATCGGTTTCGAGGCAGTGGACGAGATAGGTCGCGAGGGTCTCGTATCGCGCCTCGAGGGGCGCGGGCTCGACGGCATACCCCTCCGGGCGCTCCTCGGTGGTGACCCGGATCGGAACCCCGCGCTCGCGCGTACTGATCGTGCCCTCGCTGCCGACGAGCTCGTAGCCCTTCGCCGGCTGGGGCTGGATCTCCCAGGGGTTCGTGAGCAGCCGCCAGGTCGTCTGGAGCGTCGAGAGTCCCTCCTCGTACCGGCAGCTCGTCGAGCTCTGGACGTCGACCGCGAGGTCCTCGGGGACGTAGGCGTCGGCATAGACCGCTTCCGGCAGTTCGCCGCCCCGGAACCACGTCGAGAACGTCGCGCCGTAGCCGAGGTAGTCCGCCATCGACCCCCCGCCGGCGTCGGGATCGTAGAACCAGCTTCCCTCGGGTGGGGCGCCGGCGTTCCCGCCGTAGTACTGGACCTCGATGATCTCGCCGATCGTCCCCTCCTCGACGAGCCGTTTGACCTCGTGTTTCACCGGGTCCCAGGCGACGGGCCAGTTGACCACGAAGAGGTCGTCGGCCATCGCCTCGAGCATTCGGTCTGCATCCTCCAGACTGTGCGCGAGGGGCTTCTCGATCGCGACCCCGACGTCGTAAGCGGCGACCCGTTCGACGAACTCGGCGTGTAAGGAGTTTCGTGGACAGCCGACCACGACGTCGGGCGCGCTCGCCTCGAGACAGCGATCGAGGTCGTCGTAGACCCGATCGTCGGGGAGGTCGAGGTCGGAAACCGCCCGCTCGAAAGATCCCGTCGAGGTTTCCGGTTCCTCGTCGCAGAGAGCGACGACCTCGCAGTCGGGGTGGTCGGCGAGCCACTCGAGATTCGTGTTCATGTGCATCTGGTCGAAGTTCGCGCCGACGAATCGCCAGGTCATGGGCGGAGCCTGGCGCCGGCGGGCCATCAACGTTCGGCTCGACGGCTCCCGCCGGACGCGGACGGCCCTGCCGCCTGGCCAACCGTTTTCCCCGCGCCGGGGTTACGGCAGGTGATGACAGATCGGACCTTCGATATCGGCGACCGTACCGTCGACCGCCTGGGATTCGGCGCGATGCGACTCACCGGCGAAGACATCATCGGCGCGCCCGACGACGAGGACGCGGCCCGCGAGGTCGTCGAGCACGCCGTCGAGGCCGGCGTCGACCTGATCGACACGGCCGACTCCTACGGCCCCGGCGTCAGCGAGCGTCTGATCGGCGAGGCCATCGGCGACGACGAGGACGTCCTCGTCGCCACCAAGGCCGGATTGCTCCGAAATCGTGAGGGCGACTGGCTCCCCCACGGCGACCCCGACTACATCCGCAACCAGGTGCTGTGCTCGCTTGACCGGCTCCGGACCGACACGATCGACCTCTACCAGTTCCACCGACCCGACCCCGACACCGACTTCGAGGAGTCGGTGACCACCTTTGGGGAACTCAAAGACGAGGGGCTCGTAAGCGAGGTGGGGCTCTCGAACGTCAGCGTCGAACAGTTGGAGACCGCCCGCGACCACGTCGAGGTCGCGACCGTCCAGAACCGGTACAACGTCGGCGACCGCGAGGAATCCGACGTTCTGGAGGCTTGCGAGGAGTACGGCATCGGCTTCATCCCGTGGGCGCCGATCAACGGCGACGACATCGACGGAGTCGATGCCGTAGAGAAGGTCGCCGACGACCACGACGCGACGACCCGCCAGATCGCGCTCGCCTGGCTCCTCGAGCGCTCGGACGTGATCCTCCCGATCCCGGGGACCTCGAGCGTCGACCACCTCGAATCGAACCTCGAAGCCACCGAGATCTCGCTGTCGGACGAGGAGGTCGAGCGGCTCACGGACGCGGGCTCGAACTGAGACGCCGGTTCGAGACGGCTACCACCGGGTCAGCGCCTGCGCGCCGTGAAAGTGGATCAGGACGAGGAGGAACGTCCCGACGCCGGCCAGCGCGAACGCGCCGCCGACGTAGAACACCGAGGCCATGCTGACCTCGACCATGAGCCAGCCGCCGAGCAGCGGAGCGATCACGCTCCCCGGGCGCCAGACGAGTTCGCGGATGCCGAAGCTCGAGGCGACGCCGCCCTCCGAGGTCCCCTCGTCAGCGAACAGCGCCATGCTTGCGGGCTCGCGGAAGCTGTCGGCGACTCCCAGTAACCCGGAGAGCGTGACCAGCGGGAGGAAGGCAGCGGAGAGATCGCCGAACAGTGGGTAGGAGGCGGGGAGGCCGAGTTCGGCGCCGACCGCTGGTGCAAAGGGTACGGCGAGGGCGACCAAGCCGTAGGCGCCCCCGCCAGCGAAGACGAACAGCGCGCGGCCGTAGCCGTCGGAGAGCCGTCCCGTGAACGGCTGGCACAGCATGTTCGTGAACTTCTCCGCGGTGACCGTCAGTGCGACCGCGAGCCCGCTAGTGGTGTAGCCGAGCCCACCCTGGGCGGCGGTCACGCCGGCGAAGATCGGGACCCAGTTGCGAACAAGCGTAACCGAGAAGGCGTACTGAAAGCGGAAGGTCGAGAGCGTGAGAATCCTCCGGTTCAAGGCGAGTCCCGTGAACGGAAAGCCCTCGATCCGGGTCTCGTCTTCCTCCAGGTATCCCAGGCAGGCCAGCCAGGCGACGACGACGATCGCGACGATGATCCCGAATATCGGCCCGAAGCCGAAGGCGCCGTACATCCCTCCTGCGCCCAGACTGCCGAAGATCGATGCCGAGAAGCTCGCGGCGTTGGCCTTCCCGATGTAGTTCGCGCGGGTGCCCCTCTCGGCGATCTGACCCACGAGCGAGAGCGTCATCAGTCCCGCGCCGGTGACGGCGACCCCCTGGAGGGCACGGATCAGGATCAGCGAGGCACTCGAGTCCACGAGCGGGAAGAGGCCGTAGACGACCGCGCCGAGGCCGACGACGGCGAGCAGGACGGTCCGCTTGTCGAAGCGGTCGCCGGCCCACGCCAGCGGGACCACGGCGACCGTCTGGGCGATGGTGAACCCGGTCGTGTACATCCCGATGATCAGCCCCGCGCTGATCGAGACTCCGAGCACCGTGGTCCCCGAGGGGTCGAGTTCGTTGATGTAGTACGGCAATAGCGTGACGAGGGCGATGAAGCCGAAGCCCTCGGCGAAGCGGGTGAGATACAGCGCCCAGAACTGGGCCCGGTCGTCGTTCACGCGGAGTCCTGTCGCGGTCGGTTCAAAGAGGCTTTCGAATCGACCTGCGGGGGACCTCGTCGTACTGCCGGCGTTCGAGCAATCCCGTCGGTACAACGGATCATCGGGGAACCCGACTCCGAGAGCACCGCGATCGGGTGAGCCTTCTCGGATCTCGGCCGTTGCTTCGAGGAGTCGGAATCGAACGTATAAGCGAACAGCGCCCGAACGCGGGGTATGCGAATCGCCGTCTTCGGTTCGACCGGCCGTACGGGACGCCCGTTCTGCGAGCAGGCGATCGAGCGCGGACACGAGGTCGTCGCCCACGCCCGTTCCCCCGGGAAGCTTCGCTTCGAGCACGATCGGTTGACCGTCGTCGAAGGGGACGCCTACACCGGCGAGGGCGTCGCCGAGGCAGTGCGGGGCGCGGACGCGGTCGCGAGCGTCCTCGGCCAAGGGGAGGGCTCGCCCGACGACCTGCTCGCGGTCGCCGGCGACCACATCGTCGAGGCGATGGCCGAGGAGGGCGTCACCCGCCTGGTGACCCTCGTCGGGGCCGGCGTCCGCGAGGAGGGAGAATCGATCTCACTGGGCGGACGGGTGATGGGCGTGCTGTTGAAGCTCCTCGCCCGCAACGCCCTCGAGGACGCCGCCGAACACGCCCGCCGGGTCCGAGCGACGGATCTCGAGTGGACGATCCTTCGGGTGCCCCGACTCGGCGAGGGCGACCCCGACGGCGACTACCGGATCGGCGACCCGAAACTCGGCTTCGAGGCGGTAGACCGAGCCGACGTCGCCAGGTGTCTGCTTGACCGGCTCGAGGCGGACGATTACGTCCGTGAGATGCCGAAAGTCGCCCCGGCACGAGGCGAGTAGTTCGTCGGGGACGGCGAAACCGAGTCGTCTCTCCCGGTTCCGGCGAGTCGATCAGTCGCCGGCTTCTGCCCCCCGGCGGACCTTCTCGGCGAACTTCTCTCTGACCTTCTCCACTTTCGGCTGGGCGTGCATCGAGCAGTAGGCGTCGGTGGGGTTCTTATCGAAGTAGTCCTGATGTTTCTCTTCGGCGCGATAGAACGTCTCGAGGTGCTCAACGTCGGTGACGACTTCATCGTCGTAGCCGCCCTCTTCTTCGAGGGCTTCGACGTACGAGTTGGCGAGCTCGAGCTGGCGGTCGTCATGGGCGAGGATTATCGAGCGGTACTGGCTGCCGACGTCGGGGCCCTGGCGGTTCAGCTGGGTCGGATCGTGAACGGTGAAAAAGACCTCGAGTAGCTCCTCGTAGCTGATCGCGTCGGGATCGTACTCGATCTGGATGACCTCGGCGTGACCCGTGTTGCCGGCACAGACCTCGCGGTAGGTGGGGTCGTCGGTGTGGCCGCCGGCGTACCCCGACGTGACGCTCTCGACGCCCTCGATCTCCTCGAACGCCGCCTCGGTACACCAGAAACAGCCGCCGCCGAACGTCGCTCGTTCCATGGCATCCGATACGGTCCGTTCGCGGAAAGACCTATCGCCCCCGCCTACCGGTCGCCGGTCGCCTCCGCCTCGAGCCGTTCTAGGAAGTCCTCGACGAACGCCCGGCGCTGCTCGGCTACATCCCGGCCGCGGTCGGTGTACATCCGCTCGGGGAGCGCGAGGATCTTCTTCCGAAGGTGGTTCGTCCCCGTCTCGCCTGCCGGGGAGTCGTCGGCCTCGACGGGGCGGTCGGGGTCGTGGATCGGCGTTCCCGTCTCGCCGCCGTAGGCGAAGACGCGGGCGATCCCGATCGCGCCGAGGGCATCGAGGTTGTCGGCGTCCGAGAGCAGCCGCGCTTCCACGGTCTCGGGTTCGACGTCGTTCGAGTAGCGGTGAGCGCGGATCGCGTGGGCGACGGCCTCGGTGCGCTCCGCGTCGAATCCCTCGCGCTCGCCGAGAACGTCCCGTGCTTCGCTCGCGCCCCATGCTGCGTGATCCTCGATCTCTCCCGCCTCCTCCCGGCCCCGTCCGATGTCGTGGAGGAGAACAGCGGCGTGGAGGACCCGCTCGTCGATCTTCCGGCCGTCGGCCTCCTGCCCCGCCGCGAGCCGATCCGCGAGGGCCTCGACGCGCTCGACGTGGTGCCAGTCGTGGGCCGGTCCGGGGTCGTACTCCGCGAAGTAACTCCGCGCGGTCTCGCGGAGTCCGTCGGCCTCGGAGCTCATATTGCGGGATCGACCGTCGGGCCGATAACCGTTGTGAACCCTGTCGTGCTACTGCTCAACCGTCCACGAGAGGAGTACGCCGCCATCGAGGCGCTCGACGTCCTCGAGTGACAGCGACGGGAACTCGGTGAGAAAACCCTCGCCGTCCGCGAGCGTCGGCGCGTCGCGGCCGCCGATCAGCTGGGGGCCGACGAAGGTCCGGAGCTCGTCCACCAGACCCGATTCCGCGAGCGAGAAGATCAACTCGCCGCCGCCCTCGACCATCACGTCCTCGATGCCCGCCTCAGCTAAGGCCGCGAACGCCCGCAGGAGATCGACCCGCTCCTCTCCTGCGGTGACGAACTCGACGCTCTCGGGATAGGCGGCCCGCCGTTCGGCGCCCGCGGCCTCGGTGGTCAGGAGGTACGTCGACGCGGCGTCGTCGACGATCCGGGCGTCGGTCGGCGTCCGGAGCTGCGAGTCGGCGACCACGCGGGCGGGCTGGGCGGGTTTGCCGGCCGCGATCCGTTCCTCGAGGAGATCCGCGTCCTTCACCGTGAGGTGGGGATCGTCGGCGAGCACGGTGCCGACGCCGACGACGACGGCGTCGCTTCCCGCCCGGAGGCGATCGACGCGCGCGAAGTCCTCGGGGCCGCTGATCGCCACCTGCTCGCGCCGGACCGTCGAGAGCTTCCCGTCGGCGCTCATCGCGGCGTTGACGACGACGTGCATGACGGGCGTCCGTCGGCGGGCACAAAGAAGCCACCGCGTCATCCCCGACCCGACACCCCCCGCTGCCGGTACGCTTATAATGATAGAAATATGATCTTTCGTATGGCATATTCCCGGCACCCGTTCGCCCGGGACGCACTCGTCGCGACCGTGATTCTGGCCGCCCTCTACGGCCTCGGCGCCGCCAGCCAGGCCGCGCCGCTTCAGCTCCCCGCCTACCTCGTGGTCGTCGGGTTCGACGTCCTCGAGGTGGGCTTCGGCGCCGCGCCCGTCTACCGGATCTCGTTCGCCCTTTACCTGGTCGGGCTGGGGGTGGTCGCCGCGGCGGCCGCCGCCGGGATCCGTCGGCTGGCTCGAGGGCGGGAGGTCTCGAGCCTGCGACTCGGTGCGGCGGGTGCCCTCGCCGTCGTGGGAACCCTCTCGCTTGCGGTCGCCGCGAGCGTGTTTCTCGGGACCACACAGCGAGAACCCGTCGCCATCGCCGGGACGGCCGGAGCCGTCATGCTGGCGCTGGCCGGCTGGCTCGGCGGGCTGTTCGCCGTTCCAGACCGCCGGAGCCGGTAGCGCGGGCGGCTATCGCCCGCTATCTGCGCCGCGGGTCGTCGCTCGTCCCGAGCAGGATTCGATACACGAGATAGCCGAGCAAACAGGCAAAGGCGAAGACCGCGACGGTCTCGGCGAACCAGACCGCCGCGTACAGCGCCCGGGTCAGGACCCGGATGACGACGATCCCGCCGAAGACGGCGGCGACGGCTGCGAGTCCGCCAAGCGCCGCGCCGACCCGTTCCATGACTTCCCCTCGTGCCGGCGGTCCTTGAAGATAGCGCAGCTCTCGGCCCCTCTCGGCGCCGACTTCACTTTCGCCCTCCTGCGGGAACGCTTTTTAACTCCCCGCTCGAAGGGCAAGTGATGGATCTCGAATCCCATGCCGAGGATCTTGCCTCCGACCTCGGTGTCGACAACGAGGAGGTCTTAGAGGACCTGCGGAATCTCGTGGAGTACAGCGTGCCGATCGACGAGGCCAAGGGGAGCCTCCGCCGGAAGTACGGCGACGGCTCTGCCGGCGGTGGCGGTCCTACGGCCACCGACGTCGGCTCGATCACGACCGACGTCAGCGCGGTGACGGTCACCGGCCGGGTACTCACGGCGGGCGAGCGCTCGATCCGCTATCAGGGCTCCGATCACGTCATCGTCGAGGGGAGACTGGCCGACGGGACCGGCGTCATCGACTACACCGCCTGGGAGGACTTCGGGCTCTCTCCCGGCGACACGATCACCGCCGGCAACGCCGGCGTCCGCGAGTGGAACGGCCAACCCGAACTCAATCTGGGCGAGAGCACCTCGGTCGCCTTCGAGGACGACCCCCTCGAAGTGCCCTACGAGGTCGGCGGCGAGGCCGACCTCGCGGACCTCGCGACGGGCGACCGGGCGGTGACCGTCGAGGTGAGCGTCGTCGAGTGCGAACGGCGGACGATCGACGGCCGCGACGGCGAGACCGAGATACTCAGCGGAGTGTTCGGCGACGAGAGCGGCCGCCTTCCCTTCACGAACTGGGACCCAGACCCTGCGATCGAGGAGGGGAGTTCGGTCAGGATCGAGAACGCCTACGTTCGGGAGTTCCGCGGCGTGCCCGAGGTCAACGTCTCGGAGTACTCGACGGTCACTCTCATGGATCGGGAGGTCGACGTCGGCAGCGACGCGCCGACGATGTCGGTCCGGGAGGCAGTCGACTCCGGCGGCGTCTACGACGTCGCCCTGGTCGGCAATCTCCTGGCGGTTCGGGACGGCTCCGGGCTCATCCAGCGCTGTCCGGAGTGTAACCGGGTCGTCCAGCGCGGGCAGTGCCGGAGCCACGGCGACGTCGAGGGCGTAGACGACCTCCGGACGAAGGCGATCGTCGACGACGGCACCGGGACCGTCACCGCGATCCTGGGCCACGACCTCACCGCCGAAATCTATGGCGGCGACATCGAGGACGCCCGCGAGGAGGCCCGGGAGGCGATGGACCAGGAGGTCGTCGCCGACCGGATCGCAGAGCGGATCGTTGGCCGCGAGTACCGCGTTCGGGGCCACCTCTCGGTCGACGAGTACGGCGCCAACCTGGACGTCAGCGAGTTTTCGGGAAGCGACGACGACCCCGAGGCGCGTGCGACGGCCTACCTGGAGGGGATCGAAGCATGAGCGGCGAGGACGAGCCCGTCGGCCGCGAGGTCGCCTACCGGATCTTCGCGGCAGAGTACGACGACGCCACCCTCTCGCATACCGAAAGCGACGACGACCGGGCGCCCAACTACGTGATCACGCCGACGGGCGCACGGATCAACCGGCTGTTCGTCGTCGGCACCCTGACTGAAGTCAGTCGAGTGAACGAGGAGATGGTCCGCGCCCGCGTCGTCGACCCGACGGGCGCGTTCGTCGTCTACGCCGGCCAGTACCAGCCCGAGGCCCTGGCCTTCCTCGAGAGCGCCGACCCCCCCGAGTTCGTCGCCGTCACCGGGAAGGCCCGCACGTTCGAGCCGGACGACGGCGACCGGATCTACACCTCGGTCCGCCCGGAGTCGATCGCCGTCGTCGACGCCGACACCCGCGACCGGTGGGTGGTGACGACCGCCGAGCGGACCGACGACCGGATCGGAACCATCGCTGCGGCTGCGACCGAGGAGGCCCGCGACGACGAGCTCGCGACCCTGCTCGCCGATCGGGGCATCGAGAGGGGCCTCGCTAGCGGGACCGCCCTCGCGCTCGCCCACTACGGGACGACCCCAGACTACCTGGGGGCACTCTCGGAACTGGCGACCGACGCAGTCCGGGTGATCGCCGGCGACTTGGAGGAGGTCCCGCCGTTCGATATCGCACCAAGCGGCGAGGGAGAGACTGATATCGCGTACGCGGATCTCGCCCGGGAGTTCGACGGGGAGCCGGCCGCAGTCGCCGACTCTGACCTGGCCTCTTCGGAACCGACGACCGCGGGCGAGCCGACGGAGACGGACGAGTCCGGGGAGCCGGATGCGACCGACGCGGAAGCGCCCACGGAGACGAGTGCGGCCGAAACGGATACCGAAAACGTCGAACCCGAAGGCGGAGACGAGGAGACCGCGATGGAGAACACGGAGTCCGCGCCGGAAACCGCAACCACGGAGCCCGAGGACCGCGAGGAGGCCGAACCGGCGGACGATCCCGAGCCGGCCGCCGGTGAGAAACCGGACCCCGTCTCCGAGGAATCCGCGGCCGCCGACTCGAGTTCCGAGCCGGCCGACAAGGAGCCGGAACCGAAGGCCGAGAGCGGAGCCGGTACCGAAGCCGACAGTGAGGCCGGCGAAAACGGAACAGAAGCGGCCGCCGACCTCGAGGAGAACGTCGAGGGAGAGGCCGGGATGTACGAGATGGACGACGAGGAGCGCGAAGAGATCGAAGACGAGTTCGGCGCCGAGTTCACGACCGGATCCGACGTCGAAGAGCCCGGAGAGGCCGCCATCGAGGCCCCCGAGCCGGAGGAGCGCGAGGAAGGGACAGAGCCGGGCGCTGGGGCGGCGACCGAGGAGGAGTCCCTAGGGGACTTCGACTCCGGGAGCGAGGGGTTCTCGGACGCGACGGACACCAGCAGATCGGATGCTGGCGGCGAGCCGACGTCGGCCGACGCCGGGCCCGAGGACGCCACCGAAACCGACGACGAGGCCGGCGGGGAGGACGAGGGGGACGTCGATCTCGAGGCGTACGCCGTCGAGACGATGCAGGAGTTAGACGACGGCGACGGTGCCGACCGCGAGACGGTGGTCGAGCGGGTCGCGAGCGAGACGGGTACCGACGAGGAGGCGGTCGAGTCCGCGATCGACGAGGCGCTGATGAGCGGCCAGTGTTACGAGCCCGAGGACGGGACGCTGAAGGCCATTTGAGCCGATGGTCGACGACGGCCGAGTCGAGCCGATCCCGGGGGAACCGGCGGCGGTCGCCGACCTCGGGGGCGAGCGCGCGCTCGTGATCGCGGACTACCACGCCGGGATCGAGGCGGGGCTCCGGGCCGAGCGGGGGATCGAGGTGCCGAGTCGAGCCGGCGAGCGCCGCGACCGGCTCCTCTCGCTGGTCTCCCGAACCTATCCCGACCGGCTCGTCGTCCTCGGGGACCTGATGCACTCGATCGGCGGGCCGGGAGGTGCCGAACGCGGCGAGCTCGAGGTGCTGTTCGAGTCCCTGCCAGCGGCCCTCGACGTCCTTCTGGTAAAAGGCAATCACGACGGCGAGATCGAGGGCTGGCTCGAGGGCGTAGACGTCCGACCGGGCGAGGGATTCCGCCTCGGCGGCGTCGGCGTCTGTCACGGTCACACCTGGCCGGCGCCCGCGGCGCTCTCCGGCGAGGTTCTCTGTCTGGGCCACGAGCATCCCTGCGTCCGTCTGGAGGACAGCGTCGGCGGGAGCCGGGTCGAGCGCGTCTGGCTCCGGGGCCGACTCGAGCCCGCGGGGTTCGAAGAGCGGGCGGGCTACGAGGCGGTCGGCTGGCTCGGCGGGGACGAAGAGCCCCCCGAGATGGTCGTCTTCCCGGCGTTCAACGATCTTGCTGGGGGAACCTGGACGAACCTCCCGGACCAGTCGTTTCTCTCGCCCTTTCTGCCCAACGGGCTGGCGGGAGGCGAGGCCTACCTCCTCGACGGCACCCGGCTGGGCGACTACCGGTCGGTGTAGTAGCAGATGCAAGCGGGGGGTCCTTGCACCGGGACGGCCATCGCCCACTCATGCCGATGGAGACCTACCGACTCGAGGTTCGGGAGACCGAGACCGCGGAGGGAATCGACGTCGACCTCTACGGCGAGGACGACCTGGTCGAGGCCTCGACCAGGGTCGCCTACGAGGAGTTCGGGCTCGAGCCGGCCGACGACCGCGAGACGCCTACCGCCGAGTTCCGGGAGTTCCGGGCCGACGCGATGCGGACGGACGTCCAGTTCGCGCGCGACCCAGCCGGGTTCGATTTTCGAGTCGTCGGCGACGGCGACGGCATAGAGACCGTCCGGATCGAGGACGAGGCGTGGGACCTCGACGACTCCTGATGCCGGTTGAGCCGACTCGACCGTGACGGGCGATCACGAGCCACGTCGACGAACAACGACCTTTTGGCCGCTGCGCCCCTGGTTCCGCCGATGATGCGCGGGGACCAGGCGGCGTTCGCTCGCCTCGGGGAAGCGGTGCGCGAGGCGCTCTCCGAGCGGGGCTTCTCGACGCCGACGGCCCCCCAGCGCCTGGCGATCCCGCCGCTTGCGGCGGGCGAGCACACGCTCGTGATCGCGCCCACCGGGAGCGGGAAGACCGAGACCGCGATGCTGCCCGTCTTTGACGACCTCTCGGAGGATCCTCCGGAGGGGTTCGGCGCGCTCTACGTCACCCCGCTGCGGGCGCTCAACCGGGACATGCGGGATCGCCTCGAGTGGTGGGGCGAGTACCTCGATCTGGAGGTCGACGTCCGCCACGGCGACACCACCCAGTATCGGCGGGGCAAACAGGCCGAGGACCCCCCGGACGTGCTCGTGACGACCCCCGAGACGCTCCAGGCGATGCTTACAGGGGAACGGCTCCGGGAGGGCCTCGAGAGCGTCTCCCACGTCGTCGTCGACGAGGTCCACGAGCTCGCGGCCTCCAAACGGGGCGCACAGCTTTCCGTGGGACTCGAGCGCCTCCGTGAGCTCTCGGGGGGGTTCCAGCGGATCGGGCTCTCGGCGACCGTCGGCGACCCCAGCGAAGTAGCAAATTTTCTCACGGGCGGGCGGCCCTGCGAGGTCCGGGAGATCGACGTCGGCAGCGACGTCTCGGTGACCGTCCGCGAACCCGAGATCACCGACGAGGACGAGGCGCTGTCGGGACAGTTGATGACCGAACCCGACACGGCGAGTCACGTCCGGTACATCCGCGATCTGGTGGCCGAAAAGGAATCTACTCTGATCTTCGTCAACACCCGCCAGACAGCCGAAGCCCTCGGCTCGCGCTTTCGAGAACTCGATCTCCCGATCGGCGTCCACCACGGCTCGCTCTCGAAGGAGGCCCGGATCGACGTCGAGGATCGGTTCAAGGAAGGCGAGATCGACGCCCTGCTCTGTACCTCCTCGATGGAACTGGGGATCGACGTCGGCCGGATCGACCACGTGATCCAGTACAAGAGTCCCCGTCAGGTCGCCCGGCTGCTCCAGCGGATCGGCCGGGCGGGCCACAGGAGCGACGAGGTCTCGGAGGGGACGATCGTCACCACTCGTCCCGACGACACCCTCGAGGCACTGGCCATCGCCCGCCGGGCTCGCGCGGGCGAGGTCGAACCCGCGGCGATCCACGAGGGGAGTCTGGACGTCGTCGCGAATCAAGTACCTGGACTCGTCCAGAGCCGTGGCTCGACGCCGCTCGAGACGGCCTACGAGATCGTTACTCGAGCGTACCCCTACCGGGAGCTCTCCGAGGAGGGATTTCGTGAGATCTGTTCGGAACTCCATCGCAATCAGGTAGTCTGGTTCGACGAGGGCGAGGATCGCCTGGAGACGACCGGCGGGACCTGGCAGTATGTGTATGGAAACCTCTCGATGATCCCCGACGAGGAGACCTACGAGGTCCACGACATCGCGGGGGGAAGCCAGATCGGGACCCTGGACGAGCGCTTCGTCGTCAACTTCGCGGCCCCCGGCGAGGTGTTCATCCAGCGCGGGGAGATGTGGCGGATCTCGGAGATCAACGACGACGAAGGGAAAGTAAAAGTAAGTCCGATCGAGGACCCCGCGGGCGAGGTCCCCTCCTGGATCGGCCAGGAGATCCCTGTTCCCGCCCCCGTCGCGGGCGAGGTCGGCGAGCTCCGGGGCGTCTGTGACGCCCAGCTCCGGGCGGGCGCGGAGGGGGGAAGCGTCGCCCGCGACCTCGCCGGACGGTATCCCGCCGACGAGTACACGCTGGGGGAGGCGATCGACGAACTCTCCCGCCAGGTCGAGGCCAACCACCCGATGCCGACCGACGACCGGCTCGTCCTCGAGCGCGAGGGCCGAACGATCGTGCTCAACGCCCACCTCGGCCACATGGCTAACGAGGCCCTCGGACGGACGCTCTCGGCACTCCTCGGCCAGCGGACGGGCTCCTCGATCGGCCTCGAGACCGACCCCTACCGGATCGAACTCGAGGTCCCTGGCGGAGTATCGACGACGGACGTCCTCGATGTGCTGCGGGAGACCGACCCCGACCACGTCCGGACGATCGTCGAACTCGGGCTCAAACGCTCGGACGCGCTGGCCTTCCGGCTGGCGCAAGTTTCCGCCAGCTTCGGCGCGCTCAAACGCTGGGAGGGCTCGGGGCGGCTCTCGAACGACCGGCTGCTCGCGGCCCTGGAGGACACCCCGATGTACGACGAGGCGCTCCGCGAGATCTTCCACGAGGACTTGGACGTCGAGCACGCGAGCCGAGTTCTCGAGGGAATTCAGTCGGGCGACCTCGAGGTCGCGACGGTGGGCGGGCGGACCGCGGTCGGAACGGGTGGGATGTCGGCGGGGACCGAACTCCTCTCGCCCGAAAACGCCGACGCGAGCGTGATCGAGACGGTCCGGGAGCGGATCCGCGACGATCGGATGATCCTGCTGTGTACCCACTGCCACGACTGGAAGGTTCGGACGAAGGTTCGACGGATACAGGAGCAACCGACATGCCCGGAGTGTGGCTCGACCCGGATCGCCGCGCTCAACCCCTGGGCCGACGAGGTCGTCAAAGCGGTGCGCGCCGCCGAAAAGGACGACGAGCAGCGAGAGATGACCGAACGGGCGTTTCGCTCGGCGAGTCTCGTCCAGAGCCACGGCAAGCGGGCCGTGATCGCGATGGCGGCCCGCGGCGTCGGCCCGCACAACGCCGCCCGAATCATCAACAAACTCCGCGAGAGCGAGGACGATTTCTACAGGGACATCCTCGCCCAGGAACGCGAGTACGCCCGGACCCAGTCGTTCTGGGACTGACTGTGGCCGACCAGGACTAATCCTATTTCGCCGGTGAACCCGGCTTTAACCCTCTCGGGGTGGTGAATCGACCTATGGAGTACGTCAGACTCGGTTCGACCGGCCTCGAGGTCTCGCCGCTGTGTCTGGGCACCTGGCGCTTCGGCCAGGAGTCGGGCGGCGTCGTCGAGACCGACCGTGAATCGGCCCACGAGTTACTGGATGCCTTCGCGGACGCGGGCGGAAACTTCATCGACACCGCGAACGGCTACGGCGGCGGGGATTCCGAGCGCTGGATCGGCGACTGGCTCGAGGGGAAGGACCGAGAGGAGTACGTGATCGCCTCGAAGGTCTACTGGTCCCAGAATTCGCGATTTCAGGAGAACCTCTCGCGCAAGAACGTTCGCGCGGAGATCGAGGGCACCCTCGATCGGCTTGGCACCGACTACCTCGACCTCTACTACATCCACCGCTTCGACGAGGAGACCCCGATCGAGACGACCCTTCGAACCCTGAACGATCTCGTCCGCGAGGGGAAGGTCCACTCGCTGGGCGCCTCGACGATGGCCGCCTGGCAGCTCACGAAGGCCCTCTGGAAGGCCGACGTCGAGGGGACCGAACGGTTCGACGTCACCCAGCCCCTCTTTCACGCGGCCTACCGCGAGGACGTCGCCGACTACCTCGACGTCTGTGCCGATCAGGATCTCGCCGTCTGCCCGTACTCGCCGCTCGCGGGCGGATTTCTCACGGGCAAGTACGAGCGGGCGGGCGACGGGACCCAGGATGTGGACGCGCCGGACGGCTCGCGCGGCGATCTCGACGAGATGTTCGGCGACTGGTACGTCTCCGAGCGGGGATGGCAGGTCCTCGACGAGGTCCGGACGATCGCCGACGAGGAGGGTGCCACCCCCGCACAGGTCGCGCTGCGGTGGCTGATGGATCAGGAGGCGTTCACCTGCGTCCCGATCGTCGGCGCACGGACGACCGACCAGCTATCCGAGAACCTCGGGGCGACCGACGTCGAGCTCGCCCCCGACCAGCGCCGGCGGGTCGACGACGCCCGCAGTGCCTGATTACGTCCGCCGAGAGGCGGAGAGATCGACCTGGTCGTCGGTCCGATCGTCGATCGGGCCGTCGAACGCGAGGCGAACCGACTCCTCGGGGGCTGTGAGCTCCTCGTAGATCCCCTCGAGTTGGGACATGGTCCGATCGACGGCGTAGCGTTCGACGCCGCCGCGGGTGTCCCGGTCGGTCCGGAGACAGGTCTCGACGGCGGTGGCCATCGACCGGACGTCCCCGGAGACGAACCGCTCGCCGTTGTCGGGGCCGATCGTCCGGTCGAAGGGGGGGACGTCGGGGGCGACGACCGGGGTTCCACAGGCGTTGGCCTCGAGCGTCGAGAGCCCGAGGGTGTCGGCCGTCGAGGCGGTGGCGAAGGCGTCGATCGAGGAGTAAAACGTCGGCAGCGCCGTCCGCGGGAGGAAGTCCCAGAAGTCGACGTTGTCGGGAGCCTCGGCCTCGAGTTGCTCCCGGTAGGGGCCCTCGCCGACGACGACGAACTCGTAGTCGGGCAGTTCCTCGGCGACTGCCAGGACGTCGGCGACGTTCTTCTCCATGCTGAGCCGGCCGCTGTAGCCGATCACGGTCCGATCGGCGAACCAGTCGACGGGCGAGGGCTCGAAGAACTCCATGTCGATCCCGACCGGGAGGGTGACGTGGTCGACCTCGCGGTCGATCCGGTTCGTCGAGGCCGTCACGACGTCGAACGTGCTCAGAAAGCCGTTCTCCAGGGGGAGGTAGAGCCGCGCGAGGGTGTCAGCGACCGTCTCCGACCGGACGCTCTGGTGGAAGTACTCCTCGAGGGGCGTGTGGTGGGTGTAGACCGACGGAAGGTCGTGTTTCCGGGCGTAGTAGCGCCCGAGGAGGCCGATCGTCGCCGGACCGTGACAGTGGACGACGTCGAGCTCCGGGAGGTCGGATGGCCGTTTGAAAAGCGGGATCCGGTAGCCGCCGTAGAAGGGGTTGGGCGCCGACGCGACTGGGATCTCGCGGTCGTCGGGCTCGTAGTCGCCGTCGGGGTAGACGACGTACACCTCGTGGCCCCGGGACCGGAGCTCCTCGCGCCAGAGGTCGATCGTGTACGTGACGCCGTCGATCTCCGGGAAGTAGCTGTCGGTGAAAAAGCCGATCCTCATCGTCTGCCCACCCGGGTTCGGATCGGCTTCGGTTCCGGTTCCGGGTCCGGATCGAGTTCGTGGCGATCGCCGCTCCCGGAGTCCGGTTCGGCCCCGCGTTCCCCCCGTCGAACCCCGATCGACACGCTCGCACACACCCTCGCATCGCCGGCGCGGTCGTGGCTCGATCTCATTCGGGTTACGGCGGGATTCACACGGTCGTCTTATCAACGTTCCGTCTCGACCGGAGTCCGCAAACTGATGGTCTCCGCGTTCGAAGCGCCGGTGTGGCCACCACGATCCGGGCGTCGGCGGTCGGGTTCGTCGTCGCCGGTGCCGTCCTCGCCGTCCTCCTCTGGCTCATCGACACGGGGACCGTCGTCGCCGCGCTCCTCAGTGCCGACCCCGCGCTCGTCGCGGCCGTCGGGGCGACGATCCTCCTCTGGAACGGCTTCTGGGGGGTCGCGCTCTGGAACGTCCTCCGGGCGCTCGAGGCCGACGTCGGCCTCCCGCTTGCGGTCCTCGTCAACGCGGCCGCGGCCTTTTTCAATCACGTCTCGCCGGTCGGCCAGGCCGGCGGCGAGCCCGCGACGGCCTACCTGCTCACCCGATCGATCGGGACCGACTACGAGGTGAACCTGGCGGCGGTCGCGAGCCACGACGCGATCAACGTGGTGCCCTCCGTCACGCTTGCGGCCGTCGGCGCGGCCTACTACGCCACGACGGCGACGATCGATCCCGACCTCCGCGTGCTGTTCGCGGGCGTCGTCGCCGTCGCCGTTTCGCTCCCGGGCGTCGTCGCCGTCGCCTGGCGACGCCGGCGCGGGATCGAGCGCGCCGTCCTCGGAGCCGCGACCCGCGTCCTCGAGGCTACGGACCGGGTCGCCAGCGCGGTCCCGCTTCTCCCCGCTCCGCCCGATCCCGACGGGCTCGCGGACCAGCTTCAGGGCTTTCTCTCCTCGCTCGCGGTCGTCGCGCGCGACCGCCGGCGGCTGGCCGCCGCCGTCGCCTTCTCGGCGGCGGGCTGGGGAGTCCAGGCGGTCGGGCTCTGGCTCTCGGTCCTCGCAGTCGGCGGCTCGATCCCGCTCGTCGTTCCCTTCTTCGTCGTCCCGCTCGGGGCGACGGCGAGCGTCGTCCCGACCCCCGGCGGGCTCGGCGGCGTCGAGGTCGCCTCCGTCGGACTGCTCGCGCTCCTGACGGGGCTCGACGCGGGGACGGCGACCGCCGCCGTCGCGATCCACAGCGTCGGCGGCTACCTGCTGACGTCGGCGGTCGGGGCGGCCGCGGCCGGCGTCCTCGGCGCCCGGGGCTACCGGTAGCCCAGCGCCCGGAGGTGGTCGTCGATCTCCAGATCCTCGACGTCGGTCGGATCGACGCCCCGTTCGGGCAGGAGCTCCGCGAGCCGGGCCTCGGTTTCGGGGTCGTCGACCGGCGAGAGCTCCCGTGGGTCCGCTTCGAGGTCGTACAGCTCTGGAGGCCACTCCCGGCCGGGGTAGGTGACCAGCTTCGCGTCGCCGTCCCGGACCGCCCGCGCCCAGTTGCGCTCGCCCCGCAGCGAGGCGCCACACGCCCGAAGGTACGCCGGCCTGTCGGTGACTCCCTCGCGGGGTCGGATCGCCTCGCCGTCGCCGGCGGGCTCGACGCCGAGGGCCGAGAGCAGCGTCGGGAGGACGTCGATGGCGCGGACCTGGGCGTCGACCGTCGCCGGCTCGACGCCCGGCCCGGCAAGGATAAAGGGGACGTTGGTCGTGAAGTCGAAGACGTTCTCGCCGTGGCCGTTCTCGAGGAAGTGGTCGGCCACGTCGGGGCCCAGATCCTCAAGGCGGCGGTTGATCCGGCGGACGGCCCTCCGGGTGTCGATCCCGCCGTAGTACTTCAGGGCGTCACGGACCGACTTCGCCGCCAGCCGGAGGGGGTTGTGTCGGTGGGTAATGCTCTCGCCGTGGTCGCCGACGACGGCGACGACGGTGTCGTCGGGAACGGAGTCGACCAGCGCCTCGATCTCGCGGTCGAGCGCCGACAGCGCCCGCTCGTAGGGCGTCCCCCCGTACCCCTTGCGGTCGTAGGCCGACGGTACGATGACGTCCTCGTGGAGCTCCCAGAGGTGGACGACCGCGGCGAACGGCTCCGGGAGGGCGCCCAGGCGCGCCGTGGCCCGCTCGCGCCAGGCTCCGAACACGGATTCGTCCTCGCCGCGACAGCGGTAGGCGTCGAACCCCCGGTCGAGACCCGTCTCGGGGACCAGCGGCCCGGTCACCATCCCCTCGGTATGCCAGCCCCGCTCGCCGAGGACCTCGGGCAGGAAGTCGACCCCCTCGGCGAGGCGCCCGCGGCGCAGCGAGTGGATGCCGTTTCGCTCGGCGTAGGAACCGGTCAGGAGGCTCGCGACCGCAGGGGTCGTCGTCGTTGCCGTCGCGTACATCGACGTACACTCCGTCCCCCGCTCGCGGAGGTCGTCGAGGAAGGGGGTCTCGGTCCGGTCGGTGACCACGAGGTCCTGGCGCAGACAGTCGACACAGACCAGGAGGAGGTTCGGACGGTCCCCGGGAGAGTCGCCCGAAACGGTGCCGTCGCCAGCGATGCCGGCGTTCTCGACGCCGGTTGGGGTGTTCGAGGTCATGTCAGGTGCGATAGCCGAGGCGCTCGAGGCGGTCGTCGACCGTCGCCGTCGGCTCGCTCTGGTCGGCCGTCCGCCCGTCGGGTTCGCGAGTCCCCCGGTCGGTTCCGGTCGTCACGCACCAGGGAACCTCCCGGAGGCAGGGAAGGGAGACGCCGCTGGGATGGCCGTAGATGCCGTACTCGCCGATCGCGTTGCCGTGGTCCGCGGTGATCACTGCTCGTTCGCTCTCGACGTTCGAGAGAAGGTCCTCGACCTCCCCCAGGACGTACGCGAGGTTCGCCCGGTAGCGTTCCCTGACCGTCTGCTCGCTCACCCGGCCGAACCGCAGGGCCTCCCAGACCGACATCGGCTCGTCGCCGAACGCCGACAGCGAGACGCCCTCGTCGCCCCCGGAGAGCCCGGGCGCGATCGCGGGGAAGTGTGGCTGCATGTAGTGGACGACCATCCGATCGAACTCGCCCGTTCGACCGAGGTCGATCGCCCGGTCGGTGATCGGTTCGGGCGGGACGGTGCCGAGGTCGTCGTCCCAGCCCTCCCGCCAGACCTCCTCGATGGCGCCGAAGGGGTCGGATTCGAGAACCCGGTCGGTGTAGGGGTTGCCCGAGACATAGGCCAGGTCCTCGAGTTCCTCGGGGTCGGCGCCCCCGAACACCGCCTCGAGCCAGCCGACGGAACTGCTCGCCGGCGAGATTCGCGTCTCGCCGGGGTGGAGCCGTTCTGAAGGGTGGTCGGCCGCGACTTCCGAGAAGACGTCGGCACGGCAGGCGTCGAGAACGACCAGCAGGTCCCAGTCGGCGGCCAGCACCGGGTCGGGCCGGGGCGGGCGCCGCAGCGAGAAGGCGGTCCGCCAGGCGAACTCCCGGACCGCGCCGAGACCGGCGTGACGGAGGCTGCGGGCGGCGGTCGCGGCCGCGTCCGTCGGGTTCGTTCGGAGCATGCGGACGTTGGTCGGAGGTTCGGCCGTCGGGGCAAAAAGCCATCCATCCGGCGGCTCGTCGGTGGAATCGGATAAGTTTATGAAGGGAGACACTCGATCCCCGGTGACTGTGGGTGGATCCAAGCGGTTTTCAGGAGTTCGGTCGCCGAACGCGCGGGCGACGGGGGATCGTCGGAGTCGAGATCGGGCGCCACACTCTCCGATCGAGGGCCGGGCCGGCCACCCATGAACGGGGCGATCGCGGTCGCCCACTACTGCGAGGGCGGGGGCCACGCGACCCGGATGCTCGCGGTCGCCGACGGGATCGCCGACGCCGGCCACGAGACCGTCCTCGCCGGCGGCGGCCCCGGACGGGCGTTCGTCGAGGAAAACGGCTACACCGAGTTCGCCCCCCGTGCGGTCGACTTCATCCGGAGCTATCAACGGGGGAACCTCCTGGTCGTCATAGAGGAGTGTTTCCCGAACCTCGTCGATCGCGTCACGGAGTACGTCTCCTGGCTCGAGACTCACACGCCGCCGTTGCTCGTCGCCGACGACCTCTCGGCGGCGATCGCGGCGACGGTCCGGTCGATCCCCTACTACTACGTCACCCACGACCCCGCGGGCTTCTATACGAACCGTCTCGAGCGGGCCGCGGCGTGGCTCCGCAACCGGTTTGCGGCCCTGACCGCCGAGCGGTTCCTGCTCCCGAAGGTCTGGGAGGGCGAGCCGACGATCCCGAAGGCGGTCGAGATTCCGCCGATCGCGCCCGGCGGCGGGGAGGCAGTCGAGGAGTCGGTCGGAGTTCTAGTGGTCCCGAGTGCCTTCAGCGTGGACGAGGAGCGTCTGACCGGGGCGATCGAGGCGACCGGACGGCGGGTCACCGCGGTCGGGGGCGACGAGTGGGAGGTCGTCGCCTCGCTCCAGGGCCACATCGAGGCGGCCGACGCCGTGGTTTGTAGCGGCTACTCGACGGTGATGGAGGCCGCCGTCGCGGGCACACCCTGTATCGTCCTCCCCCAGACCTCCGAACAGCGCGGGGTCGCCCGGGCGGTCGATCCGCTCCGGGGGTTTCACTCGGCGGAGACCGTCCCCGAGGTCGTCGACGGCATCGAGCGCACCGAGGCGCCCCGTGGCTACGAGAACGGGACTGATCGAGTCGTCGAGGCCGCCCTCGGGGGGCTCGCCCGGTAGTCCCGTCGGCGAGACGACACGCTTACGTGGGGGCCACGAGACCGTCGCTCCAATGAACGGGATCGAGAACGTCCTCCTCGTGACCGTCGACTGCCTCCGTGCCGACCGGTTTCGCGAGGGGATCGACGCCGGACTGTTGCCGACCTTCGCCGACCTCGACGCCCGGGGAACGACGTTCGACGACGCGTTCACGGTCGCGAACACGACCGACCCGAGCCTCACCTCGATACTGACCGGTGCCTATCCCATGGACCACGGCGTCGTCGAGAACGGCTGGGGCCTCCCGGCGGATCGGCCGGTCGCGGCCGAACGCTTCCGCGAGGCCGGCTACGACACGTTCGGGGTCGTCAGCGTCGACCACCTCGCCGACGACCACTCCGGGCTCGGCCGCGGGTTCGACCGCTACTTCGACGGCTCGGCCTACGGCACGCTCTACCCGATCCTGAGCCGGATCTACGACACCAAGGCGTTCAACGCCGTCTTCGGCGCCGTCAAGGACCGCGGCGTCGGCCCCTACACCGTCAAACGGTTCCTCCGGGGGACCGGGCTCATCGATCTCCACTGCCGGCCGGCCCGGAAGGTCACGGCCGACGCCCGCTCGGGACTCGAGGCCGTCGAGGAGCCTTTCTTCGGCTGGGTCCACTACTTCGACCTCCACGAGCCCCGGAACGCCCCGCCGGGGCTCCGGGCCGACCACGACGAGTACACCGCCGCGATGATCCACGCCGACGACCACGTCGGGCGGCTGCTCGACGACCTCGAGGAGCGCGGGCTGGCCGAGGAGACCCTCGTGGTGCTCACCGGCGACCACGGAGAGGCACTTGGCGACCACGGCTACACCGGCCACGGCCGGACGCTGTACGACGAAGAACTCCACGTCCCGCTGGTGTTCGCCCACGACTCGCTTCCCGCGGGGACGGTCGGCGGGCAGGCCCGGACCGTCGATATCGTCCCCACGCTGCTCTCGCTTTCGGGCCTCGACCCGCTCGGCCCGGCGGGGAGACCCCTCTTCGCCGACGGCGCTCCTCTGGCGGAGGACCGGCCGCTGTTCGCGATGGCCTACCCGACGTTCGAGGACCGGGTCGCGCTTCGGACGGAGGGCTGGAAGCTCGTCCGCGACCGCGGGGCGGGAGACGAGGAACTCTACGACCTCGCGGACGACCCGGGCGAACGACGGGACCTCGCGGGGGAGCACCCCGAGCGCCGCGGGGATCTCGCCGCGGAGCTCGACGACTGGCTCGACGGGTTCGACGCCGTCGAGCGCCAGCAGGTCGATTCCGGAACCGAGGAGATGCTCGCCGATCTGGGCTACCGGGAGTAGGACCCCCGGAGGTAGACGAGCCCGCCCAGGAGGTTGTTGAAGACCCCGAGCACCAGTTGCATGGCGATCCCGAGGGTCAGGGCGGCGCCCGCGGGCGCGCCGACGGCGCCGAAGAGGTAGACGTAGGCGGTCTCCCGGACGCCGAAGCCCTGTATCGAGACGGGGACGAACAACAACAGCTCGACCAGCGGGACGAAAGCGAGGAAGTAGACGAACGAGACCTCCATCCCGAGGCCGACCGCGACGACGTAGTTATTGACGACGAGGACGAGCCGGAAGACAAGCGAGAGCACGACGACCGGAACGAGCGCCCGGCCGGCGCCACGGTAGTCGTGGATCGCGTCGTACACCCCGGCGAGACGGTCGCCGAGGTCGAACCGGGAGACGCGAAACAGTGTCCTCTCGAGAACCCCCCGGCCGGTCCTCGTAAAGAGGACGCCGGCGACGGCCGCGCCCGCGGGGAGCGCCAGCAGGACGGTTCCGGAGACGACCGGCGGGAGCCGGTCGGCGACGACTGCGGTCGCGACGCCCCCGATCGCGAGCACCGTGAGCAAGCCGGTGAGTCGCTCCATGACGACCGAGGAGACCGCGTCGGGGCCGGCGTCGTGGTGCGCGTGGAGGGAGTAGACCCGGACGCCGTCGCCGCCGACGGTCGTCGGCAGGAAGGCGTTGAAGAACTGGCCGACGTAGTAGTAGGCGAGCAGCGTGCGAAAGGGGAGGTCGATCCCCTTGATCCGGAGGAGCAGGCCCCACTTGTAGGCGCTGATGGCCACGTTGAGCACGGCGAGCCCGAGGGCGGCGCCGAGGGCGGTCGGCCGGAGCTCGGCCAGCCCCTCGAGGACCGTCTCGACGCCGACGGTGGCGACGACGGCTCCGAGGAGGACGAGGCTGACCGCGACGCGGCCGGCCGTTCGGAGATCTGGCAGGGTCATGGCGGCAGGGTGGTGCCAACAGGCTGTG
The DNA here is from genome assembly GCF_020177375.1 of Saliphagus infecundisoli. Taxonomy (GTDB): domain Archaea; phylum Halobacteriota; class Halobacteria; order Halobacteriales; family Natrialbaceae; genus Saliphagus; species Saliphagus infecundisoli. The sequence continues at coordinate 136,500 of NZ_JAIWHV010000004.1, forward strand.
ACGGCGGATTCGTGGCGGGTGGGCTCCGGCGGATCCAACACGTCGGGCCGGGTTATAGGTTGTGAACCGCGGTCCCGGCGCCCGGAGGACAACGTTTATTATCAACTCGTGAACGACTTTTGGGCATGGACGGGGATCACGCCGGCGGCGTCGCGATCGGCGGGCGCGGGGACGCCCGGCGGGTGCGGACGTCGATCGTTCTCCCGGCGTACAACGAACGCGGGAACGTGGAGGCGCTGGTCGAGGAGATCGTCGCCGTCGCCGACGGGGCGGAGATGGCCCAGTTCCGGCCGGTCGAGATCGTCGTCGTCGACGACGGCAGCACCGACGGCACGAGGGAGGTGATCCGGGAGCTGGCCGCTTCCCACGGCCGCTTTCGGGGCGTGTTCCTGACCCGGAACTTCGGGCAGAGCGCCGCGTTGTGTGCCGGCCTCGACGAGGCGGACGGGGAGTTCGTCGTCACCCTGGACGCCGACGGCCAGAACGACCCCGCGGACGTTCCCCGGCTGCTCTCCCGTCTGCTTGAGGGCTACGACTGCGTCAGCGGCTGGCGCCGGGATCGACAGGACCCGCTCTCAAAGACGCTCCCCTCCCGGATCCAGACCTCGCTCGCGCGGTTTACCGGCCCCGAGATCCACGACTTCGGCTGTACGCTGAAGGCCTACCGCCGCGAGGCCGTCGAGGAGCTCCAGCTTCGGGGCGAGGGCCACCGCTACATCCCGGCGAAGCTCTACAACCGGGGCTTTGCCATCGCCGAGGAGCCGGTCGCCCACCGGCCGCGGACTGCGGGGACGACCAGCTACGGCGCGGGGCGGCTCCTCCGGGGGTTCGTCGACCTGGGCTTTCACGTCTTCTGGAACCGGTACTCGATGCGCCCGCTTCACTTCCTCGGCGGGACCGGGGTCTGCCTGCTCGGGCTGGGCGGGCTCCTCGGGAGCCACGCGGTCGTCATGAAGTACGCCCTCGGCGCGTCGTTGCTCCCCCACCTCCCCCGGCTCGTGCTCGTCGTCGCCTTGATCCTCTTTGGCTTCCAACTCGTGATGTTCGGCGTCCTCGCCGAGATGCAGAGCCGGTTGCTCCACCGCGAGACGCGCCCCTACCGGATCGCCCGGATCGAGGGCGGCGAGCCCGAGGGGCAGGCCGACCGGCCCGTCCGACGGAGCCGCGAGGAGTCGCCGGTCGCGATCGAGGGGGGAGAATGACGGTCTCGCGGGCGACGGACAAACCGGAAGCCGCTCCCTCCGGGGGCCGCCGGTAGCTCCCGATGGGACTTCGATCGCCGTCGGGGTCGTCCGTCGCCGCCGGTCGTCGGCTCGAGTCCCGCCTGGCTCGTCTCCGCGGGGCCGTAACCGTCGACCGGCTCCTGCTCGCGGCCGTCGTCGGGCTCTGGATCGCCCTCTACGTCGAGGGGCTCGGCGACTTTCCACTCCGGGTTTGGGACGAGTCCCGGTACGCGGTCCCGGCCCGGCGGATGGCCGAGGGAGGAAGCTGGCTCGAGCCCCGGATCCGGCTCGACACCCACGAGCCCGGGCTCGCGGTCGAGCCCCGGCTGGTGAAGCCGCCGCTTACCTACTGGCTGCAAGCCGGCGCGATGGTCCTCCTCGGGGTCTCGGAGTTCGCCGCCCGGCTCCCCTCGGCGATCGCCGCCCTCGGTTGTGCGGGGCTCGTCTACCGGATCGGCGCGCGGACGTACGGCCGCCGGGCGGGCTTTGCCGGGGCCGTCGTCCTCCTCGTGTTCCCCGGCCTCCTGCTCGGGAGCCACGGCGGGCGCGCCGCGGTCACCGACCCCCTGCTGGCGCTCGCCGGCAGCGGCTTCGTCTGGCTGACCTGGCGGGGCCGCGAGCGGCCGCGCCTGCTCGTTCCCGCCGGGATCTGTGCCGGGCTCGCGGTGATGACCAAGGGGGTCGCCGCGGGCGTGTTCGTCGTCGCGGTCGCGCCCGTCCTGGTCCACTCGTTCCGGGCCTACCGCACGCCCTGGACGGTCGCCGCCGTCGCCGCGACGGCGGTCGTCGCCCTCCCGTGGCATCTCTACGCCTGGCTCGTCCACGGCGAGGAGTTCGTCCACCAATACTTCCTGACGGCGGCGGCCTCGCGGGCGAGCGGCGAGATGGCCCCGCCGCCGGCCGAGCCGCTGTTCGGGTTCATGAACTACCCCTACTTCCGGTTCGCCCTCGAGATGTTCGGGCCGCCCTACCCCTACGCGCTGCCCGTCTTCGGCGCCGGACTGGTCTGTGCGGTCGCTCTCCTCGGTCAGCGGGTCCGCCGGGACGGCCCCGCTCCCCACGCCGACGGGCTGTTCCTCTGCTGGTGGGCGGCCGCGGTCCCGCTGACGTTCGCGGTCGCCGGCGGCAACCACCCCTGGTACCTCCTCCCGATGTACGTCCCCGGTGCCGTCCTCGCAAGCTCGGTCCCGGCGGCTCTCGCCCCCCGCGTCGAGTCCCTCGACCTCTCGGTCGAACTTTCCTCGGGCGCCGGGACCGCGGTATATGCCGCCGTCTGTCTCTGTCTGGCGCTCCTGCTGGTCGGGGTCTACGCTCCGGCACCCGCCGAGGCCCACGACGCCGAACAGCGCGAACTCGGGGAGGCGATCGACGTCGAGGTCCCCGAGGACGAGCCCGTTTACGTCCACACGGACACCGACCGCCGTGCGCTAATGTCGCTCGTGTTCTACGGCGACCGTCCGCTCGAGGAAGCATCCTCCACAGCGCTCGAGGGCGACCCGGCGGTCCGGTACGCGATCGTTCCCGTCGAGAACCGCCAGCAGCTCGACCGCGACCATCGAGTCCTCGCCGAGGGCCCCGTCAACGGCGTCGCCGTCGTCGAGTTCGTCGGCGACCGCGGCTGACGGAACCGGCGGGCCGGCCGGCTACCGGCTGTCGCCCTCAAGCCGGTTGTGGTCGTCGCGGTCGCCGTGGACGAACTCGACGCTCTCGGGGACCGTCGCGGACGTCTCCCCGCGCGTGTAGCAGGTGACGCCGTGGCCGGCCGCGGCGAGTTCCCGCGTGATCCCGTGGCTGATGAGGCCCGTGTCGCCGACGACGAGGACCCTATGAACCGGCTCGCACCCGACCGGGATAACGCGTCGGTGGACGTCGATCGCGTCCTCTCTCGAACGGTCTCCCGGACGAACTAACGCTATCCGGACATGTATTGTATTCGGTCAACATTCTCGCCCTGAAACCGCGATCTTCCCTCATCTGTCCGATACCGAGCCGTTCCGCGGCTACTCGGAGATTCCAGCCCTGACTCATACCAGTCCGCGCTCGAAACGATTCGAGGATAGATATACGTAATCATATGAATAGTGGAACGCACTACTGTTCGTATAATTCGTCGCGGTCCGGTCGACCCGGCCGGCGGAGAACGGCCCGTTCGGGCGCGTCAGTCGCGCGTCAGACGCCCGGCGTAGCTCACAGGCGTAGTAGTGTAATGGAGTTTCGGGAGCGACGACGGCTCTCGTCTCGCCCCGGCCGGGGCGGCGTGCGCAACACTTGTAACGGTGGGTTCTCTCTACTCGGGCATGGCCGGAACCAACGGGCGCCGCCAGACCAAGGTCGAGCGCGTCATCGACGCCTACGACCTCGAGGGACTCGGCGACCGCCTCGAGCGCGAATGGGTCGGCGACGGGACCGATCGGACGAGCCTGCGGGATCTGGCGACGGAGTTCAACGTCGAGGTGCTCCGGGCGGCGCTTTCGGCGGCCGGCGAGTCGACCATCGAGAGCGACGTCGAGAGCACCTATCACACGCTCTCGGACGATGACGTCCCCCGGTCGGACGAGATCCGCAAGCGCCGCGAACTCGAGCGGGCGGGCGTCGAGGTCGAGGACGTCCTCTCGGACTTCGTCACCCACCAGGCGATCCACACCTATCTCACGAACGTGCGGGAGGCCGAACTCACCCGGGACGACGGCGACCGGATCGAGCGGAAAAAGGAGACGATCCAACGTCTCGCCAGCCGCACGCAGGTCGTTACCGACTCCACGTTAGAGGAGCTCTCCCGGGCGGAACTGCTCTCCGACCGGGAGTACGAGACGTTCGTCAACGTCCGGGCGGTTTGTAACAACTGCGGGACCGACTACACGATCGACGAGCTGATCTCCCAGGGCGGCTGTGACTGCGAGCTCTGAGCGAACCGACAGACGCAAGTCATGAATATTTATAAGCAGTGACCGATAGCATAGACGTATGTCCGTAGCAGAGTCCATCGAGACGCCAGTCGAGGTCGCCGCCGAGAACATCGGCGGCATCGACTCGACACGGGTCTCCTTAGAGCCCGGCATCAACGTACTAACTGGGCGCAACGCGACCAACCGAACCTCCTTCCTCCAGGCGATCATGGCCGCCCTCGGTAGCGATCGCCCCTCGTTGAAAGGCGACGCCGACGAGGGATCGGTCGAACTCTCCTTCGACGACGGCCACTACCGTCGGTCGCTCTACCGCCGGAACGACACCGTCGTCTTCGACGGCGAGCCCTACCTCGAGGAGCCCGAACTCGCCGACCTCTTTGCGTTCCTGCTGGAATCCAACGAGGCCCGCCGGGCCGTCAGCCGCGGCGACGACCTCCGGGAGCTGATCATGCGTCCGATCGACACCGACGAGATCCAGGCCGAGATCCGCCAACTCGAGGACGAGAAACGCGAGATCGACGACCGACTCGACCACCTCGACGACCTCAAGAACGAACTCCCGGGCTTGGAGGAGCGCCGGGTCTCGATCGACGACGAGATCGAGAACTTGGAGGCCGAACTCGAGGAGGTCGAGGCCGAACTCGAGGAGTTAGACGCCGACGTCGAGGAGAGCCAGAGCCGCAAGGAGGAACTCGAGTCGACGTTCGCCGACCTCCGGAGCGCCCGGCGAGAGCTCGAATCCATCGAGTACGACCTCGAGACCGAACGCGAGAGCCGCACCGAACTCGAAAACGAACGCGACCGTCTCGAAACCGACCTCGACGACCTCACCGACGAGGAGGACGGCGACGAGTCCCCCGAGCGCCTCCAGGGCCGGGTCCAGGAGCTTCGCGAGCGCAAGCGCGACCTCGATACGACGCTGAACGAACTCCAGAGCGTCATCCGGTTCAACGAGGAGCGTCTCGAGGACGGCGGCATCGACCTCGGGGACACCATGGACGAGGACGACGCGGTCACCGACCGCCTGCTGGCCGGCGACAGCGAGGTCGTCTGCTGGACCTGCGGGTCGGAGGTCGAACGCGACGCCATCGAGTCCACCCTCGAGCGCCTCCAGGAGCTCCACCAGTCGAAACTCGCCGACCGCAACGACCTCCAGGAGAAGATCGACGACCTGACGAGCCGCCAGAAGGAGCTCCGCCAGCGCCAGAACCGTCGCGAGCGCTTGGAGGAGCGCCTCGACTCGATCGAGGACGACCTCGCGGCCCACGGCGACCGGATCGACGATCTGGAGGACGAGCGAAGCGACCAGGAACAACGGGTCGAAGAGCTCGAGGACGACACCGAGTCGTTCGACGACACCGACTACAGCGAGGTCTTGGAGGCCCACCGCGACGCCAACGGCCTCGAGATCGAGATCGAGAACCTCGAGGGCGAGCGCACGGAGGTCGACGACCGGATCGCCGAACTCGAGGCGACCATCGAGGAGCGCGAGGAACTCGACGACCGGCGCGAGGAGATCACGGACGAACTCGCGGACCTCCGGACGCGGGTCGACCGGATCGAGGACGACGCCGTCGAGGCCTTCAACGAACACATGTCCTCGATCCTCTCGATTCTCGACTACGCGAACATCGACCGGATCTGGATCGAGCGTCGCGAAGGGACGGTCAAGGAAGGCCGCCGGAAGGTCGAGCGAACGGCGTTCGACCTCCACGTCATCCGCTCGACGGCGGACGGAACGAGCTACGAGGATCGGATCGAACACCTCTCGGAGAGCGAACGCGAGGTGACGGGACTCGTATTCGCGCTGGCGGGCTATCTCGTCCACGACGTCTACGAGCAGGTCCCGTTCATGCTGCTCGATTCCCTGGAGGCGATCGATTCGGATCGGATCGCCGCGCTCGTCGAGTACTTCGAGACGTACGCCGACTGCCTCGTGGTCGCCTTGCTCCCCGAGGACGCAAGTGCCCTCGACGACGCCCACAACTACGTCACCGAGATCTAGTCGGACGCAAATTTTATCTACCCGGGCGACAGGTCGGGTGTATGGACCGTGGACTGGTGGTAGTCGAGTCGGCGGATCACGCTCGAACGCTGATCCGGGAGGCCGGGGAGCTGGCGGCCGGCGTCGGCGCAGGCCTCGTGCTCCTGACGCTGATGGACAGAGACGAGTACGAACACGACCTGGAGACGATGGAGACGATCGCCGACATCGAGGGCGTCTCCTACACCTCCGAGGACATCAAGGAGAGCGGCCGCCGGTTCGGTCGGGACATCGCCCGCGAGGAGATCGGCGACCTGGCCCTGGAGTACGAGTCGATCTGTGCGGTCGTCGAGGGCGGCGGGGAGGCCGATCGGATCCTCGAAGCGGCCCAGCGGGAGGGCTGTGATCACGTCTTCATCGCCGGCCGGAAGCGCTCGCCGACGGGGAAGGCGCTGTTCGGGGACACGACCCAGAAGGTGATTCTGAACTTCGACGGGGTCGTCTCGGTTGTGACGGCCTGACCTGTTCTCCGGAGTTCGGCCTCCGTTCGGCGTGGTTACAGCCGTACGAATGCAATGATCGATTACGACAGTTACTCGCCGGCGCTCCAGCGGACGCAGTTCCGGAGGAGGGCGGCGACGTCCGGGTTCGAGAGCGTCGAGACGGTGTGGCCGATCGAGCAGTACGCGGAACGGCCGTCGCCGTACTCCTGGACCCAGAGAACGGGCATGTCCGCGTGATCGGGGTGGTCCATCCGGGCGAGGACCCGGACCGACTCGGAGACGTCGACGACGTACGGTTCGTCGAACACCCGGAGGTCGGGAGCCGAGACGGTGATCGGGTGGTGGCTGTCGACGATCCGGACGCCGTAGGCCGACTGCTCGGGGTGAGTGAGGAAGTGGCCGCCGACGAGGTCGCGGAGTTCCTCGATCGGTTCGTCCCGGGAGTCGAGGACGTCCTCGTCGTCGACGGGAACCGTCGAAGTCAGGTCCGAGGCACAGTGGAGGCCGAAGTACCCCCCGCCGCTCTTGACGAACGAGAGCAGTCCCTCCTGCTGGCCGTCGGTGAGCGTGCTGTCGGTGAGATAGTCGAGCACGACGTCGGCGTCGGGCGCCTCGAGCGCGCCCTTCTCCGTCGTCAGCGCCACGTCGATCCGCTCGCTTCCCACGGCGTCGGCGATGTGGGGCCCCATCTCCTCGAACCGGTGAAACGGGAAGTCGTTGTCCCCGATGGCGAGCACGTCGATCGCGTCGGATGTCATGGGTAGGGCTCGTCCCCGCAGGGTAAAACACCTCTGGACAGCGGCGGTATGTCCCGGTAGTCGTCGCCCGCGGGGGATCCTCCTCTCGGACTCGCCGGAGCCGACCGCCGGCGACGCCACGGGAGCGCCGGCCGGACGACCGCAGCGGGAGCGAACGGCGTTGAAGTTCTCCATCACAGAACGACGTTCGGCAGAGCGTCCGAGCCGGCCTCCGATCCCCCACAGTTAAGTCGCCGCCCCGGTCTCTCTCGGTATGGGTACGATCGCGCTCCAGCTATACAGCATCGACGGGGTCGACGACGAGACGGCGACAAAGGTCGAGGAGGTCGCCGACGCCGGCTTCGACGGGGTCGAGTTCGCGGGGATCGACGGTTCGGACCGCGACGTCGCCGAGGCCCTGGCGGAGACCGGAGTAGAGGCGCCCAGCGCCCACGTCGGACTCGAGGAACTGGAGAACGATCTCGAAGGTGTTGTCGAGCGCTACGCCGACCTAGGCGTCTCTGAGTTCGTCGTCCCCTACCTTCCCCCGGAGCACTTCGAGTCCCGGGAGGCAATCGAGGAGACCGCCGACCGGCTCTCGGCCGTCGCGGCCGACCTCCCCGACGGCACCCGGCTGCACTACCACAACCACGACCACGAGTTCGTCGAGGTCGACGGCGAACCCGCGCTCGTCGCGCTCCTCTCTCTCACCGACGACGTCCTGCTCGAGCCCGACCTGGGCTGGATCGGCACCGCGGACCACGACCCCGTCGATTTCTTGGAGGAGTACGCCGACCGGGTCTCGCTGGTCCACGTCAAGGACTACGAGGACGGGGGCCAGCCGGTCGAGGGCGGCACCGGCGACCTCGATCTCGAGGCGGTCGCCGAGGTCGCAGACCGCGAGGGCATGGAGTGGCTGATCTACGAACACGAGGAGCGCCAGGACTCCTACGAGACAGCGAGAAACGGCGCCGGCTACCTGGCTCCCTACCGGTAGTCGGACGGGTTCGGGAGGCTCAGAACTCGAGTTCGCTCTCGAACTCCGCCGCCTCGCTAGCCGAGGGCTCCTTGGTCGGGATCTCGACGTCGATCAGCGTCGGCCCATCGCGGTCTATGGCGGCCCCGACCTCCCTCGCGAGTTCGTCGGCGGTGTCGGCCGACCGCCCGTCCCAGCCGAAGCCCTCGGCGATCGTCGGGAACGACGGCGAATCCCAGACGAACTCGTGGTCGCCCGTCTCGGCCATGATCTCCGGGGATTTGCTGATGACGCCGTAGTCTTCGTTGTTCGAGACGACCAGCACGATGTCGAGGTCTTCCTCCGCTGCGGTGTGGAGTTCGTGGACGCACATCATGAGCCCCCCGTCGCCGGAAAGACAGACGACCGGCCGGTCGGGATTCGCGAGTTTCGCGCCGATCGCCGCGGGGAGGCCGACGCCCATCCCGGCCCACGAGCCCGCCGCGACGAACCCCTCGGGCTCGTAGCTCTCGAAGGCCTGCATCGCCCACAGCCGGAAGCCGCCGACGTCGACCGTCACGATGCTTTCCCTGGGTGTCGACTCCCGGACGGTCCGGAGCACCGCGGGCGTGTTCAGGGGTGGAGTGTCCTCGAGGAGGCCCTCGTGCTCGAGGCGCCGGACGTACTCCTCGCGGGCCGCGCGGGCGACCTCGCTTCCGTCCCAGCCCGCCGCCTCCTCGGGAAGCCGGTCGTGAATCTCCCGTGCGGCCTCGCCGGCGTCGGCGACGACCCCGATCTCCGGTTCGTAGCTGGCGCCGATCGCGTCGGGATCGAGGGTGACGTGGATCAAGGAATCCCCCATCGGGAGCGCCCAGCCGTCGGTCGTGACGCCGTCGAAGTCGGTGCCGAGCGCGAGCACCGCGTCGGCCGCCTCGAGGACCGCCCGGGAGCCGGGCGGGAGGTGGCTTCCGGTCACGCCGAGCGCGCGGGGGTCGTCCTCCGGGAACAGCCCCTTTCCCTTGTAGGTCGTCGCGACGGGCGCCCCGAGCCGGTCGGCCAGATCGCGGAGAGCGTCGGCGCCGCCCTCCGAGCGGTGGCAGCCGCCGCCGGCGTAGAGGACCGGCCGGTCCGCATCGGCGAGGATGTCGGCGGCCGCCTCGAGCGCGGACGCGTTCTCCCGGGTGATGCGTTCGGGCTCGACGCTGGCCGCGGGCGCCGAGAGCTCGCTCGCGAGTATTCCGCTCGGAACGCCGAGCCGGACGGGTCCCATCGGCGGGGCGAGCGCGCGCTCGATTCCGCGGGCGACGGCGGCCGGGAGGTCGCTTCCGTTCTCGACGACGACGTTTTCCTTGACGACGGTGTCGTAGGTTCCGGGATCGATCTCGTGGATCGGTCCCTTTCCTCGATCCGCGGGATCGACGTCGGCGCCGACGTGGACGATCGGGACGCTGTCCTCGTAGGCGTTTTTCAGCCCGTGCATCGCGTTCGTCTCGCCCGGTCCGGGAACCGTAAGCGTCGCCGCGGGGGTTCCCGAACTCTCGTAGTATCCCCACGCAATGTGGGGAATCGCGGTCTCGTGGCGGGCCATCACGTAACGCATCTCCGATCGGCGGGCGACGACCCGGTCCAGAGGAAGGGTCTGGGTTCCCGGCAGTCCCACGAGGAGGTCGATCCCGGCCTCACACAGGGCCTCGTAGACGTACTCCCCGCCCGAGCGCGTCCGGTCGGTCATATCCCTCCCTGCTCCGGCGAGGACTATCAGTGTTCGGCTACCCGAACATCGTTCCCGGATCGAGGAGGTGCTCGCGGGCGACGTCCTCGTCGAGTTCGATCCCCAGACCGGGTTCTTCGGGGACCGTGATATGGCCGTCCTCGATGATCGGCTCCGCCCGGGAGAGGAGGTCGGCCCACCAGTCCACCTCGAGAGCGTGGTACTCGAGGGTCCCGAGGTTCGCCATCGCGGCCCCGAGGTGGACGCAGGCCATCGTCCCGACGGGCGAGCAGACGTTGTGGGGCGAGCAGACGACGTAGTTCTCCTCGGCGCGGTTCGCGATGGCTTTCGTTTCCGCGAGGCCGCCACAGGTCGTCGGGTCCGGCGTCACGATGTCGACGCCGAACTCGTAGAGGAGGTCCTTGAACTCGTGGACCCGGAATCGGTTCTCGCCGGTCGCGATCGGCACCGGGCTGTTCCGGGTGATCTCCCGCTGGGCATCCATGTTCTCCGGGGGAATCACGTCCTCGAGCCACATCAGGTCGTACGGTTCGAGCGCCCGACAGAGCCGTTTCGCGCTGTCGAGGGAGTAGTCCCAGTGGCAGTCGAAGGCGAGGTCGATCTCGGGGCCAACGGCGTCGCGGACTGCTTCGACGATCTCTCGTTTGCGCTCGATCGCGGCGTTGTCGAGTCGGCCGTTGTAGGGGTCTGGCTCGTTGTCTGCGGGCTGATCGAGGTCGAACTTCAGGGCTCCGAAGCCCATGTCGGCGACCCGCTCCGCTTCGGCGGCGTACGCTTCGGGTGTGTAGGCCTCGGCGTCGTGGCCGACGGTGTAGCCGTCCTCGACCTCGTAGGCCTCGCCGGCGTGACAGTCACAGTAGAGCCGGATCCGGTCGCGGTACTTGCCGCCGAGAAGCTGGTAGACCGGCAGCCCCGTAACCTTGCCGAGGACGTCCCAGCAGGCGATCTCGACGCCCGTCGCCGCAGTCACCACCTTTCCCGTCGTGCCGCCGTGGCCGGAGGTCTCCTGGACCATCCGCCGGAAGAGCCGCTCGACGTCTACGGGATTCTCGCCGATCAGGAACCGCTTCATGTACTCGATGACGTCGGTGACGCCCCCGCCGCGGTAGCACTCGCCGATGCCGACGACGTCGGCGTCCGTGTGGACCCGGACGAGGTTCCACTCGAAGTTTCCCTCGATTACGCAGGTCTCGACGTCGGTGATCTCGACGTCACGTTCCGTGGCCCGCTCGGTCGCATGGTTCGAGAAGTCACGCATGGGACCACCCGTACTCCGTGAGGGCGTCGCGGTCGAGTTCGATCCCGTGGCCCGGGCGGTCGGGGATCTCGAGGTACCCTTCGTCGTCGGGCTCCATCGGGTGGACGAGCACGTCGTCGAACGCCTTCACGTCGGAGTCCCGGTAGAAGAACTCCGCGAAGAGGCCGTTCTCGATCGCGCCCAACAGGTGGACGTGGAGGTCCCAGTTGTAGTGGGGCGCGACCGGAACGTCGCGTGCGGCGGCGGCCTCCGCCACCCGGAGCCACTCGGTGATCCCGCCGACGACGGTGGCGTCGGGCTGGACGATGCCGACCGCGCCCGACTCCATGAGGTGCTCGAACCCGTAGCGGTTGAACTCGAGTTCGCCCGCCGCGACGGGGTAGTCGAGGGAAGCGTTGACCCGGGCCATCAGATCGATGCCGTCGGGCATCACCGGCTCCTCGATGAAGTAGGGGTCGTACTCCGCGAACGCGCGACAGGCCCGGACGGCCTCCTCTTCGTTCGTCCACTTGCCGTTTGCGTCCATCAGGAGCGCCCGGTCGGGCCCGATCGCCTCGCGGACGGCCGCGACCCGCTCGCGTTCGGTCGGGAGGTCCTCGCGGCCGATCTTCATCTTCACGGCGTCGTGACCTCGATCGATGTACCTGGCCATTTCCTCGCGCAGCCCCTTCAGGTCCTTCCCCTCGCGATAGTACCCGCCGCTGGCGTAGGAGGGAATCCGCTCGGCGCTCGCGCCAAGCAGCTTGTAGAGGGGCATTCCCGCGGCCTTGCCCTTGATGTCCCACAGCGCGATGTCCACGATCGAGATCGCCCGCAGGAGCACCCCTTTCCGGCCGATCTGGACGGTCCCGTCGAACATCTCCCGCCAGAGCCGGGTCGTGTCGCGGGGATCCTCCCCCACCACCATCGGCTCCAAGATCTCGCTTACGGCGTCGGCGATCAGCCCCGCGCCGCCGTAGCCGAGCGTGTAGCCCACGCCCTCGAGGCCCTCCTCGGTTCGCACGTAGACGATCGCGTGGTCGCGTTCCTCGACAACCCGGGTGGCGAAGGCGACGGGTTCCTCTAAGGGGATCGACACCGCGCCCGTCTCGATCTCGGCGATTTCCATGGCGGGGGCTCCCCCCGCTGGCGCATAAATCCGGTGGTGGCGTCACATACCACGGGTAGTGATCGGATCGGGGCGGCTGATCCGAGCCGCGGCGCCGAGGATATATCCGTCTCGCCCGCACACCGCCTCCCATGGAGTTCCCCGACGCCTCGACGATCGACGCGGCGCTGGATACCGTCGAGTTCCCGGCGTTCGCGGAGGTGAGTTACGAGCCCCCCGCACCCGAGATCGACGACCCCGCGTCCGCCGCCGGCGAGGCGGTCGCCGACCTCGCGCTCGAGGAGGTTCCCGAGGGAGGAACGGTCGCCGTCGGCCTCGGGAGCCGCGGCATCCACGCCATCGACCGGATCGCCCGGGCGGTCGTCGAGGAGATCGGAAGTCGAGGGTACGACCCCGTCGTCGTCCCCGCGATGGGGAGCCACGGCGGCGCGAGCGCCGAGGGCCAGCGCGAGACCCTGGCGGCACTGGGACTCACCGAGTCGAAGCTGGGGTGTCCGATCGACGCCTGGATGGAAACCGAAATCGTCGGCGAGTCCGCACTCGGCCAGCCGGTCCACGTCGCCGAGGCCGCCCTCGCGGCCGACGCGGTCTGCGTCGTCAACCGGATCAAACCGCACACCAGCTTCCGGGCGCCGATCGAGAGCGGGCTCTGCAAGATGACCGCGATCGGGCTCGGAAAGCAGGGCGGCGCGGCCCGGACCCACGAGTACGCGATCGAGGAGGACTACTACGAGGCGATCACCGCGGCGTTCGACGTGATCCGTCGGGAGACGCCCCACGTCGGCGGGGTCGCGGTCGTCGAGAACTTCTACGACCGGCCCGCCGAGATCTCCGGGATTCCCGCAGACGAGCTTCCCGACCGGGAGGCCGACCTCCTCGAGCGCGCCAGGGAGTACATGCCGACGCTGCCCTTCGAGGAGTTGGACGCCCTCGTGATCGACGAGGTCGGCAAGGATGTCTCGGGGACCGGGATGGACACGAACGTCGTCGCCCGGACGCCGATGCTCGGCGCGAGCGGTCCCGACGAGCCGGAGATCGGTCGGGTCGTCGTCCGCGGGCTCACCGAGGCGACCCACGGCAACGGCCACGGGATCGGCCTGGCGGACCTCACCACGACCGACGTTCTCGAGGAACTCGACCTCTCACAGATGTACACCAACGGCCTCACGAGCGGCTCGTTCGAGCTCGACCGGCTGCCGATGGCGCTCCCGACGGAGGAGCAGGCCCTGACTGCGGCGCTTTCCTCGAGCGGGCGCTACGATCCCGACACCGTCCGGGTCGCCTGGATCCCCGATACGGCCCATCTCTCCTCGTTCCGGGTTTCGGCGGCCCTGGCCGACGAGGACTACGAGCATCTCACGACCGGACGACGGACCGAACTCGCGTTCGACGACGGCGGACGGGCGGCGTTCGATGAGGAGTGAGCGGATCACGCCAGGGTTGCCTCGGGGTCAACGTTTACGGCCCGTCCGGGCGATACCCCGCGCATGGAGCTATCGATCGACGGCGACGCGGCGCTGGTAACGGCCTCGAGCAGCGGACTGGGGAAGGCTTCGGCGAAGGCGCTGGCGGCCGACGGCGCGAACGTGGTGATGAACGGGCGAGACGAGGACCGCCTCGAGGAGGCCGTCGCGGAGGTCCGCGAGGTCGCGGAGGGCGAGGTCGTCGGCCAGCCCGGTGACCTCACCGAACCCGACGACATCGAGGAACTGGTCGAGCGCACCGTCTCCGAGTTCGGCGGGCTCGACCACCTCGTGACGAGCGCGGGCGGGCCCCCCTCGGGACCGTTCCTCGAGACCGACGACGAGGACTGGTACGAGGCGTTCGACCTGCTCGTGATGAGCGTCGTCCGCCTCGTCCGCGAGGCCGAACCCCACCTCACCGACGGCGACGGCGGAACGATCGTCACCATCACCTCCCGGAGCGTCAAGGAGGCGATCGACGACCTCGTGCTCTCGAACTCGGTCCGGATGGGCGTCATCGGGCTCGAGAAGACCCTCTCGAAAGAACTCGCGCCCGAGGTGCGAGCCAACGCCGTCCTTCCGGGGGTCCACGAGACGCCCCGGATCGAGGAACTCGTCGAACAGGCCGTCGAGCGCGGCGAACACGACTCCTACGAGGAGGGCATCGAGGAGCGCGGGTCGGGAATCCCCGTCGGCCACGTCGGCGACCCGATGGATCTCGGCCGGACCGTCGCCTTCCTCTCGGCGCCCGAATCCTCCTACGTCAACGGCCAGGCGGTGACGATCGACGGCGGCGCCGGCGCCTCGAACCTCTGACCCTCGCCGGCCCGAGGAGGCGTCCGGTTCGATCCCGGTTCCGTCGTCACTCGTGAGGACGGATCCCGGCGAGGAGCGCGTAATCGTCCCGGTTAGCCCGTCCAGCCGGGTGGAGACTGCCTCCCGTCCGGCCGACGAAGTTACAGACGTACGGGCGTAATAGATTTCTCTCGACGTCGTGGAATCGGGCCGGTGTACCCTGTGGATGCAGGATTGATAATAAATATGGGTATAATGTCAGAGATATATGTCCACCTTCACCCCTGCACTGTCGCTGTTAGGTGGATATGGAAACCGATCCTGGGAACTGTTATAGGGTCGTCAAAGGAGTATTATCGCGACTGGCGGGGTTCGAACCGACACCGACCGTTGCATGCCCGTTAGTATTCTTAAGATTGTGTTTACCACGATCTATATTTTAAATTATCCTTTCGGTACGGGTCGTGGCCTCGTTCCTGTCGCCGGTCCGTGAGGGCCCGACCCGGTCGGCGACCTCGCCCATCGTCTCGATCTCGAGGGCCGACTCCGCGCGGACCTCGGCGGCGTACTCGAGGATCGCGGCCATCCGGTCGTCGTCGCGGGTCGCCCGGAGGTTGTTGGGGTGGAGCCAGAGGTGGAAAACGCCGTCGTCGGTCGCGGCCCGGTCGATGCCGCGGCGGGCCCGGGCGACGATCGGGTCCGTCCAGACGGACTCGGCGATCGACCGCAGTCGGCCTTCGAAACCGAACGCAAAGAGCGAGGCGGGGATCGACACCAGGCCGAACTCGTCGATCCTGGGGTGGACGAGCGACGACCGGTCCCGGATCGCCGCGTCGGCCACGCCCCGGATTCCTTCCGGCGTCGGGCTCCGCCCGCGGTAGGCTCGGAACCCGCAGTCGGCCAGGACGTCCAGATGGCCGACGTCGTTTCGCGGGTAGACGAAGGAGTCGACCACCAGGCCCCAGCGGGCGGCGATCTCCCGGCTCCGTTCGTACTCCTCGCGGGCGATCTCCGGAGTGGTTTCGGGATCACCAAACAGGACGTGCGAGAAGGAGTGGGCCGCGAGTTCGTGGTCGGGGTCGGCGGCCAGAATCCCGGCGACGAGATCGGGCGCGAACCGCAGGTCGGGGCGGTCCGCCCACGCGCCGCGCTCGCGCTCGAACCAGCCCGGCGGCGCCGGATGGTCCGCGTGGCGCCCGTCACAGCGATCCAGCATGAGGTGGGAGACGACCGCCCACGTGGCCGGCACATCGAACCGGTCGAGCAGGGCGAGCAGTCGCCGCCAGCCCCGGCGGCCGCTCTCGACGCGACTCTCGGGAGGGTCGGCGAGGTCGTGAAAGCCCCAGCCGAGTTCGGCGTCGATCGAGATCACGAGACTCCCCATCGGTCACCTCCCCTCGCCGGGTCGCCCCTGGTCGTCTGCGACGCGAACGGTCCGGGTCGACGCAGTTCGGATCATGGGTCGGGAGTCGGACGGGGGCGGTTTCGTTATGGACAGCCTGTCGCTCGTCGGGGTCTCCTTTCGCTCCGGGAGGGCCGGCACGGCCGTCTCCCTCGCGAGAACGGTCGCTGTTCGTGAGGGTTGTGCCCCGGCAGCGGCCACATAACGAAACGGGACCCGAGCCAGGTGACCACAAGGACACATGAGTGGATCATCCGCGACGGCCGAGCGCGCGTTCGTCCTCGGACTCGACGGCGTCCCCTGGGACCTCATCGACCGGTTCACGAGCGAGGGCGCGCTGCCGAACTTCGCCCGGCTCCGAGAGGAGGGCGCGAGCGGGCCCTTAGAGAGCACGCGTCCTCCTACGACGCCGCTGGCCTGGCCCTCGATCGCGACGGGCGTCCGGCCGGACAAACACGGCGTCTACGGCTTCCAGAAGCTCTCGGGGTCGTACTCCCACCGGATGTACACCAGCCGGGACCGGCGCCAGCCCGCCCTCTGGGAACAGCTCTCCCCGGCCGCGGTCGGCAACGTCCCGATGACGTTCCCGCCCGAGGAGATCGACGGCGCCCTCGTCGCCGGGATGATGACCCCCTCGACGAGCGAGAGCTACACCCACCCGCCGGAGCTCCGCGAGACGGTCGCCGAACGGATCCCCGACTACGAGATCGGCCTCGACTACCCCGACTACGCCGACCGGCTCGAGGAGTTTCCCGGCGCTGTCTCGGAGATCCTCGGGAAACGCCGCGAGCTGATGGATCTCCTGCTTGAGACCGTCCCCGACTGGCGGCTGGCCTTTTTCGTCTACACCGCGCCCGACCGGTTCCAGCACCTCGTCTGGGACGAGGCGAAGATCCGCGAGCACTACCGGGCGCTCGACGAGATCGTCGGCGAGGTCATCGAGTACACCGACCGACGGAACGCCGACCTCTACGTCGTCTCCGACCACGGCTTCGGCCCGATCGACCGGCTGGTCTACGTCAACCACCTCCTGGAGCGCGAGGGGTATCTCGCCCGACGGGAGGACGACGGCACCCGGGGTGCGCTCTCGAGTCTCGGCATCTCCCGCGACGGCGTCGTCTCAGCGCTCTCCCGGGTCGGGGTCTCCGAGGAGCAGTTGGTGTCGGTGCTCCCCCGGACCGTCGTCGACGGCGTCGCCGCCCGGATTCCCGGCGATCACGCGCTCTACGACGCCGATTACGCCCGAACGAAGGCGTTCGTCCACGACGCGGGCAACGTCTACGTCAACGACACGCGCCGGTTCGAGAAGGGGGTGGTCGATCCCGGTGCGATCCCCGAGCTGAAGGCCGAACTCACCGAACTCTTCGAGTCCGTGACCGACGGGGGCGAGCCCGTCCTCGCCGTGTTCGACGGCGACGACCTGTTCCCCACCGACGCCGACTCCCCCGACCTCGTCGTCAACGGCCGCCGGACGTACGAGACCCGGACCGCGATCGCCGGAGAACTATTCGGCGACCCGGCTCCGACGGCCGCCAGCCACCGGAGCCAGGGGATCGCCCTCTGTCGGGGCCCCTCGATCGAGGCCGGCGCCCGCCTCGAGGGCGCCGACGTGACCGACATCGCGCCGACGCTGCTCCACGGGCTCGGCCGCCCGGTGCCCGACAACGCGGACGGCGAGGTCCTCGACGCGTTCGCGGCGGGCTCGCCGCCGGCGACGAGCGCGGTCGAACGCGTCGCGGTCGACCGTCGGCGGGGACACGAGGGCGCTACGGAGGACTTCTCGGACGTCGAGGACCGGCTGAAGGGGCTGGGATACATGGAGTGATCGCCCCCCGCACGCTCGCCAGTGGATCAACGCTTTTGTGCGTCCGGCGGCCCCTACCGGCATGGAAACCGAGCGCCTCCGGGCGGCCCTGGAGGGGGCGGGACTGACGGGCCAGCAGGCCGAGGCCTACCTGACGCTGCTCGAGACGGGCCAGTCGCCGGTCGTCGACCTCGCCCGGGAGTCGTCGGTGTCGTCCTCGCAGATCTACGACGTCGTCCGCGGCCTAGAGGAGATGGGGTTCGTCGAGACGATCGAACGCGACCGGCTGTTCGCCCGGCCCCGCGAACCCGTCGACGTCCTCGAGCGGCTGCGCTCGCAAAGCGAGATGCTCGCCGACGCCGCCGGCGAGATCGAGGAGCGCTGGGAACGGCCCGACCCCAGGGAGTCCCGGATCAGCGTCCTCAAACATCAAGAGAGCGTGCTCCGGGGAGCCGGCGAGGCCATCGCCGGCGCGGAGGTCTCCGTCGAACTCGCGGCGACGCCCGACCAGGTCCGGGAACTGCGCCCCGAGATCGAGGCCGCCGCCGACCGGGGCGTCCTGTCACTTCTCTCGGTGTACGATATCGGTCTCGAGGAGGTCCCGATCCCGGAGGGGGTCTTAGAGGTCCGCCGGAACCCGATCCCGGGGCCCTTCCTCGCGGTCGTCGACCGCCGCTACGCGTTCTTCTCGCCGAACGTCCACGGCGACGAACCGTACGGGATCACGATCGGCGACGAGATCCTCTCGTTTATCCTCCACTGGTTCTTCCTGACGAGCCAGTGGGGCGGCCAGGAGTCGGTCCACGTCAACCCCGATCACCCCCCGACGTACGTCAGCATCGAGGGGTTCGTCCGGGACGCCGCCGCCTTGCTCGCGGAGGGGGCGACGATCACGTTACAGACGGTCGGCCACGACACCGAGACGGGAGAACTCGTCTCCGTCGAGGGCGAACTCATCGGCGTCTCCGGCCACGGGCTCGAGGACCCGACCGGCGCTCTCTCCTACACCGACCTCGCGGGCCATCTCGCGCTTTCCATCGACGACGGCGAACGGCTCTACACGGTCGGGGGCTGGGGCGCCCTCGTCGAGGAGATCGAGGCCCAGGTGATCCGCGTCACCGGGATCTCCCCGGTCCTCCCGTGACGACTCTCGCGTCGGCGCCCGGACGGCGGGGGCCAACGGCCGTATCCCTCCCTTACTGCCCCCCAACAACGTCATAACAATATCGAAATCCGAACTCTCATCGCGTCGAATGCGACGGCGCACCTATCTCGCGGCGGCGACCGCACTGACTCTCTCGGGCTGTACCGGCAGCGACGATCCGGAGGAAACCGGGACGGGTTCGGACGACGGCGACTCGACCCCGGCCGACGCGAACGGGTCGGGGACGAGCGACGGGAACGACACCGGTGGCGATGGCAGAAGAACTACCGACGACTCGGCGAGATCGGAGGACGCGGAGGAATCGAACGGCGTGAAGGAGTCGGACCTCATCGAGGACGGGGATAGCTCCGACCCCCGGGAAGGAGCCGGCGACGAGCGGGAGGGGACGACCCGTTCCGAGGGAGAGGCCGGCGGGGAAAACGCGACGAACGAATCCGGGGATGGGGATCGTCGAGAGGCGAACGAGTCCGACGGGAGAGCGGATCGAGAGCCGAACGAATCCACCGACAGGGGGGACGACGGAACCGACGAACCGGAGGAGCTCACCGGCCCCGGCGAACCCGTGAAACCGGGCACGTTCGACGAGTTCGCCGACCTCTCTCGCTGGGAGGTCCTCGAGGGATCTCTCGGAGCTAGCAACCGGGCGTATGTGGGCGAGCAGGCGGCCCGCCTCGAGGCGGGGTCGACGGAGGAGCGGGTAACCATCGCCTACGGGTTCGACGAGCCCCGGGACCTCCGGGAGGTGGTCCCCGGGATCGCGGTGGCAAGCGAGGAGATGGTCGTCCCGACGATCCAGCTGATCGCCGCCGGCGGGGGCCGAATCCATTACCGGCGGGCGATCAAGGGCGGGATCCCGTTCGCCCGGTACAACTTCGGGGTGAGCGACGTCTTCGGCGACCCGGATCTCCGGCGGGTGACCGAGCTCCGGATCACTCTCTGGACCGAGCGGTCCGACGAGCGGTCGTTCCGGTGTGACGACCTCCACTTCACGCCCCGACCCGACGTCGGGACGGTGATGATCCAGTTCGACGACAGCCACGCGACCGACTACACCGAGGGGTTTCGAATCCTGAAGGAACACGGCTATCCGGCGACGACGTTCGTCAATCCCGACCGGATCGGCGGAGATGGATGGCTCTCCGTAGACCAGTTGGCGGAGCTCTCGGCGGCGGGCTGGACGGTCGGGAGCCACACGCTATCTCACCCGAACCTGGCGGAGCTGGATCGGGAGGACCAGAGAGCGGAGATCGAGGGCTCCCGGAGGTGGCTCGAAGAGCGCGGCTTCGAGGGAGCGCGGTACTTCGCGTACCCGTTCGGCGGGTTCGACGCGCACACCGTCGAGATCGTCGCGGAGGTCCACGGGCTCGGTTTCGCGGGGGGACGTCCGGTCCAGGGTCACGCCGTCAACCCCGCGCTCTGTAGCCGGATCGGCGACCCCGGGAGCGACCGGGCGATCGAGGCCCTCGAACGGACCGCCGGGATGCGGGGGCTCACCTGTCTCTTCTATCACCGCCTCGAGGACGACCTGCTCGCGGAGTTCGAGGCGACGGTCGACCGCCTCGCCGAACTCGAGTCGGCGGGCGAACTCGAGGTGATCTCCCCCCGGGACCTCGAGGAGCGCCTCCTGTTCACGGGGTGATCGTCCCCGTAGGCTACACGTTTATCCCCCGCGGGGACGGAGGGGGAGCCATGAAACCGCTTGCGGGGGAGTCGGTCGCCGTGATCGGCGGCGGCGTCGGCGGGCTCTCGACGGCCTGTTATCTCGCCGACCGGGGCGCCGACGTCGCGGTCGTCGAGAAAAACGAGCAGGTCGGCGGGAAGGCCTCCCGGCTTGAGCGCGACGGCTTCCGGTTCGACATGGGTCCCTCGTGGTATCTGATGCCCGACGTCTTCGAGCGCTTCTTCGCGGACTTCGACCGCCGGCCCGAGGACTATTACGAACTCGAACGTCTCGACCCCCATTATCGGATCTTCTTCAAAGACGACGACCGGATCGACGTCACGCCCGACCTCGAGCGCACCAAACGGATCTTCGAGAGCTACGAGCCCGGTGCTGGCGAGGTCCTAGAGGAGTACCTCGAGTGCTCGAAGGTCAACTACGAGGTCGGGATGGAACACTTCGTCTACGAGGACCGCGAGCGTTTGCGGGATTACATCGACGCGGACGTCGCCCGCCAGGCCCGCGGACTCTCGCTTCTGGGATCGATGCAAGACCATGTCGAGGACTACTTCGAGCACCCGAAGCTCCAGCAGATCGTCCAGTACTCGCTGGTCTTTCTCGGGGGCTCTCCCGAAAACACGCCCGCGCTCTACAACCTGATGAGCCACGTCGATTTCGGCCTCGGCGTCTGGTACCCCGAGGGCGGGATCGGGAGCGTTATCGATGCGATCCGCGATTTAGGGGCCGAACTCGGCGTCGAGTACCACACCGACCGGCCGGCCACGGCGATCAAGGGCCGAAGTGGGGGGTTCAAACTAGAAACCCCGCGGGGACCGCTGCTCCCTGATCTGGTCGTCAGCAATGCCGATTACGCCCACACCGAGCAGGAACTCCTTCCCCCCGAGAAACGGGGCCACGACGAGGAGTATTGGAACTCGCGAACGTACGCGCCCTCCGCCTTCCTCCTCTATCTCGGCGTCGAGGGAGAGATCGAGAACCTGGCCCACCACACGCTCGTGCTCCCGACCGACTGGGACGACCACTTCGAACAGATCTTCGACGATCCACAGTGGCCGGAAGATCCCGCTTACTACTGCTGTGTCCCCTCGATGACCGACGAGAGCGTCGCCCCCGAGGGCCACGGCGCGCTGTTCGTCCTCGTTCCGATCGCACCCGGCCTGGAGGACACCCCCGAGATCCGCCGGCAGTACCGCGACCGGGTGCTCACAGACCTCGCGGAAAACACCGGCACCGACCTCGAGGACCGGATCGTCATGGAGGAGCGCTTCAGCGTCTCGGACTTCGCCGACCGCTACAACAGCTTCCGTGGGAGTGCACTCGGGCTGGCCCACACACTCCGCCAGACGTCGCTCTTTCGTCCGCCCCACCGCTCTGCTGAGGTCGACGGGCTCTACTTCACCGGTGCCGACACCACCCCCGGAATCGGGGTCCCGATGTGCCTGATCAGCGGCCGACTCACGGGCGAGAAGGTGGTGGAGGACTACGGGAACGAGCACGGCGAATGAGGCTGTCACAGGGGGACGATCGGCCGTGAGCGCGTTCCGTGCGGGCCCCCGCGACCGACTCGCCTACCTCCTCACCCTCTCGCGGCCCCGCTTCTGGCTCTACCTCGCGGGTCCCGTCCTCGTGGGCGGCGTCTACGCGGCCGACTCGCCGGCGGACCTGCTCGCGCCGGTGACGGTCGCCCTCTTCGCGTACTTCCTCGTCCCGGCGAACGTCTACCTCTACGGCGTCAACGACGTCTTCGACCGCGAGATCGACGCGGAGAATCCCAAGAAATCGGGGCGAGAAGCCCGTTACCGGGGACAGCGGGCAGTTCCGGTCGCCGTCGTCGCCTGTGGTCTCCTGGGGATCGCGCTCCTCGCTCTGGTTCCCCGAATCGCTTGGCCCTGGATCGGGCTGTTTCTGGTCCTCGGGGCGGCCTACAGCGCGCCGCCGCTCCGGCTGAAGACGACGCCCTTCCTGGACTCGGTCTCGAACGGCCTCTACATCACTCCGGGAGTCGCCGCCTACGCCGCCGTCGCGGGCTCGCTTCCCCCGGTACTGGCGATTGTCGGCGGCTGGCTGTGGGCGATGGGGATGCACACGTTCTCGGCGGTCCCCGACATCGAACCCGACCGACGGGCGGGGATCGAGACGACCGCCACGGTGCTTGGCGAGGACCGAACCTACGCCTACTGTGGAGTCTGCTGGCTCGCCGCCGCTCTCGCCTTCGGCGCGATCGACCTCCGTCTGGGCGCCGTGATGGCCGTCTACCCGCTGCTCGTCGCCGGGGTCGCGCTTTCTGCGGTCGCCGTCGACCGGGCCTACTGGTGGTTCCCCGCGATCAACACCGTCGTCGGCGCCGCCCTTACGATGGGCGGGCTCTGGGGAGTCCTCTATGGCTGACTCGAGTGGGCGGCGGGAGGCGATCCAGACCCGGCTCGAGGGCGTCATCCGAAAAAACCGCTTTACGATCGCCGTCGTCTTTCCCGCCATCGGCGCTCTGACGCTCCTCGCCAGCACCGAGGGGCTCCTTCCCGAGCCCCTCGCGTACAATCCCCTCCTGATCCTCTTTGGCACCCTCGTGATGCGCTCGCCGCTCGTGGTGGGGCTTCTGCCCCGGATCGATCGGAGGGCGCTCGCCGCACTCGGAGTCCTGACGGGCTACACGTACGCGATCGAAATCATCGGTGTGCGGACCGACTGGCCCTACGGCGCCTTCGAGTACGGGATCGAACTCGGGCCGATGCTGTTCGGCGAGGTGCCCCTGGCGCTCCCGCTGTTTTTCATCCCGCTGGTGGTCAACGCCTACCTGCTCACGCTGTTGGTGCTGGGGGATCGGGGGACCAACCCGCTCGTCCGGGTCGGGAACGCGGTCGTCGCCGTCGTCGCCGTCGACGCCGTGCTCGACCCCGCCGCGGTCGCCGTCGGCTTCTGGACCTACGTTCCCCCCGGACCCTACTACGGCGTCCCGCTCTCGAACTATTTCGGCTGGGTGCTCTCGGGGACCGTCGCCGTGATCCTCGTCGATCTCGCCTTCGATAGGGAGGCGCTGCTCGCACGGGTCAGAGACTGTGAGTTCGTCCTCGACGATCTGGTGAGCTTCGTCCTGCTGTGGGGGGCGATCAACCTCCTCTATGCGAACTGGGTCGCCGCCGGCGTCGCGGGCGCGTTCGTCGTCGGCCTGCTCCGGACCGATCGCTACGACCGCGCGATGCTCCGGACGGCGCTGCCGGCCTAACGGGTCGGGAGGCCCTCGCCGTGGCCTGACCCCGGCCGGCTCCGGTCGGCGGTCGGAACCGCCGACACCCGCCGGAACACGGCCTCGGGGTCCCGGTTCCAGTGCCAGTGCCAGCGAGTACGGAGGAGACAGCCCAGTTTGCGGGTCGTCGAGAGCTCGGGGGGATCGCTCAGGACGTCGTACTCCCGGTTCCGGATGAGCCGGTGGTGTTCGGCGTAGAGGACGGCCGCAAGCAGGACGGGCAACTGGCAGTCCTCGGGGAGATAGCGGATGCCGGCGACCCCCTCGCGGTAGCGCTCTTCGGCCCGCCGGAGCTCCTCGGCCATCGCGCCACGGAACCCCTCGGAGGGCTCTAAGCGTTCGATCGTTTCCTCGCTCACGCCGTGGGCGGCGAGCGTCTCCCGGGGCAGGTAGATCCGGTCGCGGTCGACGACGTCCTCGCGGACGTCCCGCAGGAAGTTCGTCAGCTGGAACGCCTCGCCGAGCGCGACCGCGTGGGGCAGTGCGGTGTCGGGGTCGTCGGGCTCCATGATCGCCGTCATCATCACGCCGACGGCCGCCGCCGACCCGCGCATGTACGCCGCGAGTTCGTCGTAGCTCTCGTAGCGGGCCGTGTGGATGTCGGTCTTCATCGCGTCGATGAACGAATCGACCTCCGCCTCGGGAATACCGTACTCCGCCCTGAGCTCGTTGAACGCGGCGAGCACCGGATCTCCGGGCTCGGAACGGCCCGCCGCCTGGGCGCGGAGCTCCTCCAGACGGGCGGCCTGTTCTGCGGGCGGAGTGTCACCGGCGTCGTCGACGACCTCGTCGGCAATCCGGAAGAAGCCATAGAGGACGTGAGTCGGGTTCCGGACGCGCTCGGGGAGAAAGCGCGTCGCGAGGTAGAACGTCTTCCCGGTACGTTTCTGTATCTCCTTGCCGGCTGCGATGTGTTCCTGTTGCATGGTGGGGACTCGTCCGGGAACGATACGATTCAGTGTTTCTGGTTCGACGGATAACGGTAAAAAGCCTCGCCCTCACAAGGATGGCTTACCGGGTGAGACGAGCGAATCCGCCCGTTCCGGGATCCGATCCGGTCCGTGAGAAACTACTTGTCGGACCGGTCCCTACGGCCCGGCGTGTCACGCCTCGCGGTCGCTCTCGTCGTCCTCCTCGTTTCCCTCGCAGGCTGTAGCGGGCTCTCGGAAGAGGGAGGCCCGCCCGACCGCGAACCGTACGGCGTCGACGAGCCGGTGAACCCCTCCATCGAGGACGGTTCGGAGGGGCTCCTCCCCGGCCTCACGACCGAGGGGGTAACGAACCCGGATGCCCTCTTCGAGGGCCACCACGAGGCGATAGCCGACACGCCCTACACCATCGAGACCGAGACCGTGTACGTGACCGAAACGGAGAACGGAACCGTCCGACAGGTGATCGAAGGCGAGACGTACGTCGATCCGGAAGCCGGAGTCGCCCTCGAGAGCAACCGACAGTACACGGAGGGCAACGGGTCGGAGGGGGCCTTTCCGGACCAGCGAAACCGGACCGTCGAACGGTGGTTCGGCACCGAGACGCTCGCCCGAACCGAGAGCGAGAACGGACGTGTAGGGTATCCCTACATGGGGTGGTCGTACGAACCCATGGAGTGGGTCGCGGGCACCCTTCTCGGCGCCCTCGAGACGGTCGGGAACACGACGACGGTCGGCGCCGTCGAGGCCGAGGACGGGCGGTATTACGTGGTCGAGGGCCGCGGGAACCGATCCGAGGAGTTCGACGGGACGAGTAGGGTACGGATCGTCGACGTCCGGGCGCTCGTCCGCGACGACGGACTCATCCGCCAGGTGGTGTCCGAGCGGGCCGTCGAACGGACCGACGGGCGAACGGTCGTCGACTCCAGCGTCGAAGTCACCGGGGTCGGCGAGACGAGCGTCGAACGGCCCGCCTGGTACGACGACGCCCTCGAGGCCCAGCCCGAGGAACCCGATACGTAGGGTCCGAGCGAGGAAGAGGGATGGAGTGGGGGGCAACGAGAGCAGAAACGGCGAGCAACCGACGGACGACGATGGAGCCGACGACGCACCGAACGGCGGGGGCGGATAGGCCCTCGCCGGACAGCCCTCCATCGAGGGACGGGGACCGTCCCGGACGGACGGTGGGCAGATATTTGTCGGGTCGGTCCCTACGGCCCGGCGTGTCACGCCTCGCGGTCGCTCTCGTCGTCCTCGCCGTCGTCCTCGCGGGCTGTGGCGGATTCGCGGGCGGGGACGAGCCGCCCGACCGCGAACCGTACGGCGTCGACGAGGGGATAAACCCCTCCGGCGAGGACGAGTCCGAGGTGCTTCTCACCGGCCTCACGACCGAGGGGGTAACGAACGCGAGCGAGCTCGGGGAGGCCCACCGGGAGGCGATCGGCAATCGGTCGTACACGATCGAGACCGAGTACGAGTACGTCATCGCCGAGGGCGACGAGACCTTCCGGCAGACGTCGAACTCGACCATCTCCATCGATCCCGACGCGGAGACCGTCCGCTTGAGGGGGCGCTACCGGTCCGAGGGGAACGTCTCGGACGTACCGACGGCCGACGAGCCGAACAAGACCGGCGATCAGTGGCTCGGCGACCGAGGGGTCACCAGGATCGAGTACGAGAACGGGAGCGTCGAGTACGCGCCGCCACAGGGCGCCGCCACGACGGGAAGCGAACGGATCGACACCGCGGACCGCTCGCTCCTCTCGCCGCTCGAGGGCTCCGTGGTGCCGACGACGGCTGGCGCGGTCGACGCCGAGGACGGAACCTACTACGTCGTCAACGGCTCGGAAACCGTCTCGGGAGACGAGGCGGAGTACGGACAGGAGAGCCGGGAGGTCGACGTCCGGGCGCTCGTCCGCGAGGACGGGCTGATCCGCCAGACGGTCGCCGAACAGGAGATGATCATGGAAGACGGCGAGCGAATCAGAATCGCCCGGACCACCGAAGTCACGGCCGTCGGTGAGACGGACGTCGAGCGGCCCGACTGGTACGAGGAGGCCATAGCGGCCCTGCCCGAGCCGATGGAAAACGAGTCGGGCGAGGGTGGTATGGCAGTCGACCGTGGGGCCGGCGCGGGCAACGGGACGGCCGACGAGCGAGCGACGACCGAGGCGAACGACAGCGACGACTCGGACGACGTCGAAACGGAAGACGACGGCGAGGACGCCGACGACCCGAACGGGACGACCGGATAGCTATCGGTCGTCGATCAGTTCCTCGGCCAGCAAGGGGAGGAAGGTGCCGATGTCGGTGACCATCCCGATCGCCTGGGCGCTGCCCCGGTCGAGGAGCTGTGTCACTGTGGCCGGATTGATGTCGACGCAGACGGTCTTGGTCGTCGAGGGCAGACAGTTGCCGACCGCGACGGAGTGAAGCAGCGTCGAGAGCATCAGCACGAGGTCGGCCTCGTGGGCCTGCTCGCGGATGGCGTTCTGGGCCTCGATCGCATCCGTGATCGTGTCGGGGAGGGGACCGTCGTCGCGGATCGAGCCCGCGAGCACGTAGGGGACGCCGTTCTCGATACACTCGTACATCACGCCGCTCCCGATCGTGCCGGCCTCGACGGCGGCCTCGATCCCGCCCGCTCGGCCGATCTCGCTGATCGTGTAGATGTGGTGCTTGTGGCCCTCGCGGGGATGCTCGAGGCTCTCGGTGTCCACCCCCAGCGAGGTACCATAGAGGTCCCGTTCGAGATCGTGGACCGCAAACCCGTTGCCCGCCGACAGCGAGTCGATGTAGCCCTCCCGGACGAGCGAAGCCAGTGCGTCGCGGCCGCCCGCGTGGACGATCGCCGGGCCACAGACGACGAGGACGGTGCCGTCCTCCTCGCGAACCTCGCGCATCTCGCCTGCGATCTCGCTTATCAGCGACTCCGAGGGCCGTTCGCTGCTGACCCCGCCCTGCATGAACCCGAAGGAGCCGCCGCCGTTGCGCGGGCGTTCGGGCGGTTCGACCCGGATACCCGTCTCGCCGGTGACGACGAGGTCGCCCTCCTCGATGGCGTTCAGCACCTTCGTCCGGGCACGCACGTCTCCCTCCGTAGAACCCCCGCCACCGCGCTCGACGACGATCGCACAGTCCATCTCCGGGTCGTCGATCCCGTGCCACTCGCCGTCGACCCGGACGTACGTCGGGTGGTTCGTCGTCGAGTAGAAGTCGATCGGGACGACCTGGTCGTCCGGCGCGGCCTCCAGCGTGGCGTCCCGTGGATCCGCGACGGTCGCCCCGTTCTGGTTCAACTCGTGGACGATCGCTCTGAGGTCGGCCTCGGTCTCGGCCAGCA
This sequence comes from Saliphagus infecundisoli, assembly GCF_020177375.1. Lineage (GTDB taxonomy): Archaea > Halobacteriota > Halobacteria > Halobacteriales > Natrialbaceae > Saliphagus > Saliphagus infecundisoli. The sequence continues at coordinate 164,732 of NZ_JAIWHV010000004.1, forward strand.
CCCGCATCCGGCAGTAGGTCTCTTCGTGTTTGTGCCGGCCGACCTCGAACTCCTCGACCTCGAACTCCCCGCCCATGTCCATCACCGCCCCGAAACACCGGGCCATCATCCCCGAGTCGATGATGTGGCCCTCGAGTTCGACCGTCCGCGCGACTGTCATGGCCGCCCCTTCGAGCCGGGTCGCCGTCAATCTGTGCGTCCTCGCAGTTCCTGCGCCCGTCCGGTTAGAGCCGATCGCCGATCTCCAAGCCGCCCTCGAGGGAGGCGTGAATCCGTCCCTCGCCGTGGGTCGCGTCGCTCGCGACGTACAGACCCGCCGCCTCGCCCGCGTTCGCGTCGATCCCCTCGTCGTCGGGCAGCGCGTGGCGCCACGAGACCCGTTCGGCCCACTTGGGGTCTGCGAGACGGTCGTCGTCGAGCAGGGCCGCGGCGTGGCCGGCCGCGAGTTCCGCCGCCCGCCCGTCGGGCGTCTCCCGGTGTTCGACCGACCAGTCGGGGGCCATCTGGACGATCAGCAGGCTCCGACCGTCGGGGACGTGACCCCGTTTTTCGCCCTCGCGGGCGAGCCAGCCAACGGCGTGGGCGCGGTCGGTGTTGACGGCGGCGTAGTACGGCCGATCGAGCGGGAAGGAGTAGGCGAGTGCGAACGAATCGATCGATCGGTACGCAAACGATTCGAGATCCGCGGCGAGAGCCGCAGGATCGAAGTCCGTACCGGAATCGACGCTCGTGTGCTCGAGGATCGACGCCGACGCCGGCCCCGGCGGCGTGAGGACGACGGCATCGTAGGGACCCGTCCGACCGCCGCCGGCGAGGACGTCCCATTCTCCCTCGCCCGTGCGCTCGAGGCCCGTCACCTCAGTTCCGGTTCTGACGGTTGCGCTCGCCCGTTCGAGGAGCCGTCGCGGGAGGATCGTGATCCCGTCCTCGAAGGTCCACTTGTGGTCGTCGCGGTCGTCTCCTGGTTTGATCTCGCCGTCACCCTCGAACGTCCAGACGGGCTCCTCGACGTCGATCAGGTCGCCCTCGTCGAGCGAGTCGAGGAGTTCGGAGCCGCCCTTGTGGTAGTTCGCGCCGACGTCGTAGACGTGGCCGGCACGCCTGCGGGTCGCGGTCCGGCCGCCGGGTTCGCCCTCGCGTTCGAAGACGACGACCTCCCGTTCTCCATCGAGCGCAGTCGCGACGCCCGCACCGGCGACGCCGCCGCCGACGACGGCGACCCGGCTCACGGGCGCTCACCCGCCGTCCGTCCGCCCGTTCGTACTCGTCGCGTTCGAGGACCCATGACCGGACGGTGGTGGGCCGGCGACATATACCCACGGCGAGCAAAATCTATGAGGGTCGATCACGTAGGTCCGCGTATGGCGAGTGAATCCACGGCGTCCGAGTCACGGTGTCTGAACTGCGGGTTCGAGGCCCCCGGAGGCGACGAACAGTGGGTGCGCCTAGACCTCGCAGGCATCGGCCGGCTGACCCAGTGTCCCGACTGCGAGAGCACGAACGTCATCACGGGCCGATAGGGGACAGACACTTACTTCCCTCGCCCCTACCGGGAGGTATGAGCCAGGACCAGTACGAAGAGGGCGAATCGGTTCCCGACAGCGACGACGAGTGGCGCGAGCGACTCTCGGAGGAGGAGTACGAGATCCTCCGGGAAGCCGGGACCGAGGCGCCCTTTTCGGGGGAGTTTCTCGACCACAAGGAGGACGGCAGCTACGTCTGTGCGGGCTGTGGCGCCGAGCTGTTCGACTCCGAGACCAAGTTCGACTCCGGATGTGGGTGGCCGTCGTTCTCGGACGTCGACGACGACCGGGTCGAGACGCGACGCGACACGAGCAACGGGATGGACCGCACGGAGGTCCTCTGTGCGAACTGCGGGGGCCACCTCGGCCACGTCTTCGACGACGGCCCCGAACCGACGGGCAAACGCTACTGCATCAACTCGGTCGCGCTCGGATTCGACGACGAGTAGGTGACTGCAGGCATCACGCTTTTCGACCGGACGCGTCGAGGAGTGAATATGGTAGACACCGATACGCCGCCCGACGCCGACTCGCTCCGGGAGGGGATGACTGTGCGGGTCGTCCAGCCCGACCAGGACGTCGAATCGACCGAGAAGGAGCCGATCGTCGGCGAGGTCGGCTCCGTCCTCGGCGAGGAGCCCGAGGGCCCGAAAGTCGAACTCCTGTCGGGCGCGGTCGGCCACGTGAAGGAAGTCGTCACCGACGAGTGAGTCGACTACCGCTCGTCGCGCTCCCGCCCGTAGCGGTACGTATTTGAGTCCCTCCGCGGAAACGGAGGGCATGGTCTCGAGCGTCGCCGACTTCGCCCGCGACGTCCTCGCGGTCTCCCGGGAGCGCCAGCTCGGGGTCACCGCCGCGGGGCTGGCCTTCCACGCGTTCAACACGCTGGTGCCGGCGGTGATCCTCCTGTTGGTCGCGACGACCGTCTTCGACGCGGGCGAGGCCCTCCTCGGGTTCGTCGAGGCGACCAGCGGGATCGACACGGCGCCGATCGAGGGCCAACTCGAGCCCGGCGGCGCCCAGGGCCCGATCCGGGCGACGGTGCTCGCCTTCCTGATCCTCGCCTGGAGCGGCGTTCGGCTGTTCCGGGCGGTCAACAGCGCCTTCACGGACGTCTACGACGGCCGAAAGCGCCAGTCGCTGTCGGGCATGGTCGTCAACGTCCTCCTGACGTCGGTGACGCTCACGGTCGCGGTCGGGCTCGCCGGGATCGTCGGCGTGAGCCTCTCGTTCGTGATCGACGGGCTCCTCTGGCGGATGGTCAGCCCGGTCGTGCTTTTCGTCTCGCTCGCCTGTGCCTTTCTCCCGATGTACTACCTCTACCCCCAGACCGACGTCACGCTCCGGGAGGTGCTGCCGGGGACCGCGTTCGCCGCCGGAAGCTGGGTCGTCCTCGCGGCGGGCTTTCGGCTCTACATCCGGACCTCGGAGGGCGTCGAGCTCTACGGCATCGCGGGCGCGGTGCTCATCGTTCTGACCTGGGTCTACCTCGGCGGGCTCTGTATCCTCCTCGGTGCCGTCGGCAACGCCGTCCTCGCCGGCCGAGTCGAGCCCGACGCCGAGTGGATCCCGCTTCGGGATCGTCTCCGGTCGGTCGCCGACTAACGATCACAGCAGGTCATACTACCGGACAAAAGTCAGTGAACGGTCGATCGCGCTTCGCGGACCGTCGCCGCCGGCGACGGCCGTTCACATGCGATCCATCCGTGAACCGTTTTATCCGATAGTATCAGTCGCCCGGATCGACGTGACCGGTCGCGGCCTCCAGGTGCCGGCGTTCGATCAGGACCTCCCCGGCGCGGTCGTTCGCCTCCTCGGGGCCGTACGCCTCGGCGACCTCACGGATCGCCGCCATCGAGGCGTCCCGGACGAGCGCCTCCAGGTCGGCGCCGGTGTAGCCCTCGAGGTCGGCCGCGAGTTCGTCGAGATCGACGTCGTCGGCGAGGGGCTTGCCGGCGGTGTGGACCGCGAGGATCTTCTCTCTGGCCCCGAGATCGGGCTCGGGGACGAGGACGTGGGTGTCGAGTCTGCCCGGCCGGAGGAGCGCGGGGTCGATCGCCTCGCGGCGGTTGGTCGCCGCGACCACCACCAGATTGGGGTTCTCGGCCATCCCGTCGAGTTCCGTCAGCAGTTGGGAGACGACCCGTTCGGTGACCTCGTGGGTTCCGTCGCCGCGGGCGCCCGCGATGGCGTCGATCTCGTCGAAGAAGACGATCGAGGGGGCGGCCTGGCGGGCGCGCTCGAACACCTTTCGGATCGCCTTCTCGCTTTCCCCGACGTAGCGATCGACGATCTCGGGGCCGTCGACCCGGACGAAGTTGACGTCGGTCTCGCCGGCGAGCGCCCGCGCGAGCAGGGTCTTTCCCGTTCCGGGGGGACCGTGAAGCAAGACGCCAGAGGGCGGGTCGGTGTTGGTCTCCTCGAACAGGCGGTCGTAGACGAGGGGCCACTCGACTGCCTCCCGGAGGGTGGCTTTCGCCTCCGCGAGTCCGCCGACGTCCTCGAAGGTCGTTCCGGGCGATTCGGCGACGTACTCGCGCATCGCGGAGGGCTCGACGCTCGCGAGCGCGGTGTCGAAGTCGGCTTTCGTCACCCGCGGATCGCGGTTCCACTCCGCTCGCTCCTCGGGCTCGGTCGGCCGCCGGCGGATCGCGGCCATCGCGGCCTCGCTGGTCACCGAATCGAGGTCCGCGCCGACGAACCCGTGGGTCCGGGCGGCGATCTTCTCGACGTCTACGTCGTCGGCGAGGGGCATTCCGCGGGTGTGGACCTCGAGGATCTCGCGGCGTCCGCGTGCGTCGGGGACCCCGATCTGGATCTCGCGGTCGAACCGACCGCCCCGCCTGAGCGCGGGATCGAGCGAATCGACCCGGTTGGTCGCCCCGATGACGATCACCTCGCCGCGGGCGTCGAGGCCGTCCATCAGCGTCAGCAACTGGCCGACGACCCGGCTCTCGGCGTCACCCTCGTCGGAGCGTTCGCCCGCGATCGAGTCGATCTCGTCGAAGAAGATTATCGTCGGCGACTTCTCGCGGGCGCGCTCGAAGACCTCCCGGAGCTTCTCCTCGCTCTCGCCTTTGTACTTCGACATGATCTCGGGGCCGGAGACGGTGAGGAACGTCGCGTCGACCTCGTTTGCGACCGCGCGTGCGATCAGCGTCTTCCCGGTTCCGGGCGGACCGTAGAGGAGGACGCCCGAGGGCGGATCGACCCCGAGCCGCCGGAAGAGGTCGGGTTCGGAGAGGGGAAGCTCGATCATCTCCCGGACGAGTTCGAGTTCGTCGTCCAGCCCGCCGATGTCCTCGTAGGTCACGCCGGAGGGGCGGTCGGCGTCGCCGTCGCCGGCCCGACCGCCACTCGTCCCGGCGTCGATGGGCACGTCGGTCCCTTCCTTCGGTGCGGCGCCGGTCTGCACCCGGAACTCGGTTCCGGAGCCGACCCGAACGTCGCCCGCGGGATCGGTGTCCGCGACGCGGAACGGGGCCGCTCCCGCGCCCTCGATCCGGAGGCGTTCGCCCGCCCGGATCGGCCGGCCCTCGAGCGCGCGGGCGGCGGCGCGTTCGGCCAGCGGGCGGTCCTCGGTGGGCAGCGATGGGGGTGCTTCGAGGGTGACCGACCGCGCCTCCCGGACGTCCGACTCCTCGACGGTCCGGACGGTGACCGTGTCGCCGACGTGGACGCCCGCGTTCGCGCGGGTGTCGGCGTCGATCTGGACGACTGTTTCGGGCACCGTCGGGTCCGCGGGCCACAGCTTCGCGACGGTCGTCCGCTCGCCCTCGATGGCGACGTCGTCGCCGCTCAACACCCTGAGGCGTTTGCGTGCGGCCTCGGGAATCCGGGCCACTCCCCGTCCCGCGTCCCGTTTCTCGGCGGCCCGAACCGAAAGCGAGACTCCCCGTTCGTCCCCACCGCCGTCGGATTCGCTCATACCACCCGTTTCGGAGGGGCGGTCTTGAGAATTTCCCCGTCCGGGAGAAACGCCTTTCCTTCCGGACGTTCTTCGGTAGCCATGGTCGTGGACACCGAGCGCGACGGCGCCACCTGGTTCGAGTGCGAGGACTGTGGACTCCTGTTCGACGACCGCTCCGAGGCCGAAGAACACGAGCGCCACTGTGACGCCGAGGGTCCCTCCTACATCCAGTAAGGCCTACTACTCCCGGACCTCCTCGACGGTGTTCTCGAGGGTGCCGATCCCCTCGACGTCCACCTCGACGGTGTCGTCGGGGTAGAGCTGGATGTCCTGGAACGTTCCGACGCCCTCGGGGGTCCCCGTCGCGATGATGTCACCCGGTTCGAGGCGGACCCGCGAGGAGACGAAGGCAACGAGGTCGGCGACCGACTGGATCATCATTCCGGTATTATCGTCCTGCATCGTCTCGCCGTTGACCCGCGAGGCGATGGCGAGGTCCTGTGGGTCCTCGATCCCGTCCGTGACGACGTAGGGGCCGACGGGCGTCGTCTCCTGCATCGCCTTCCCGGAGAACCAGTCGAGCAGGCGGTCGCCACCCATCTCGAGGCCCAGCTGGCGATCCCGCGCGGAGGTGTCGTTCAGGATGGTGTAGCCCGCGACGTACTCGAGGGCCTCGTCGCTCTCGACGTGGCGAGCCGATTCGCCGATGACCGCGGCGAGTTCGGCCTCGTAGTCGATCTCGTCGGTGACGCGGGTGTGGTAGCTGATCGGCTCGCGGTGGCCCACCAGCGTCCGGGGGAGTTTCAGGAAGACCAGGGGCCACTCGGGGACCTCGATGTCGGACTCCTCTGCGTGGGCCTCGTAGTTCAGCGCCGCACAGAACACCGTGTTCTCGTCCGTCGTCGGCGGCAGGTAGGTGATCTCCCCGGTGTCGAAGGTGTCGCCTCCGACGCCGGCGGCGTCGCCGGGCCGGGAGAGGGCGTCCCGGAACGTGTCGAACTCCCCGGTGACGTCCCGCACTTCGCCGTCCTCGAACACGCCGATTCGTCGTTCCCCCTCCGCGCGGAAGCAGCCGATTCGCATGCTCGGAGGTCACAGCAGGGGCCCTTGAGCGTTTGTATCCCTGCGAGATCCGCGGGCGGTCCGCCGGGCCCGGACCCGTCCGACAGTATATACGTCCGGGGACCGAACCCGCAAGGGATGCGTTCGTCGATCGGGAAGGGCCTCGCCTGGCAGCTCGTGGGTCTGCTGTTCTATCTCATCGGGATGGCCGTCTTCCTCGTGATCGCGGTCGACGTCTTCGTTTCTCCGCCGGAGGGCTCGATAGAGAACTTCACCGCGAGCCACCTGACCGGGATCGTCGTCAGCGTCGTCCTCCTGATGGTCGGCCGGGCGATCAGCTGGAAGTACGGCGGGGAGATCGGCGGCCTAACGATGGGTGGCTACGGGTTCGGCGGTCAACCCGGCCGGGCCGGGGATCGTGACCACCCCGATCAGACGGTCCTTGAGCAACACGGCTACTACCAGTCGCCGCCCGACCCCGAGGAGCGCCCCGACGAGGACGGCCCCGGGCGGGGCCTCGAGTCGGTGGCGGCCGAGGGAACCGTCTGTGAGTCCTGTGGGACCAAAAACGGAAGGGGATTCGACTACTGTCGCAACTGCGCCGCCGAGCTGTGAGCCCGGAACTATGACTCGAGGCGCTCGCGGTGGTCTGCGACCAGTTCCGCCGCCCGGTCTCGAGAGCCCGTCGCCTCCCAGCGGACCCGCTCGCCGTCGCCGTAGGCGAGCGCCGTCTTGAGTTCGTCGGCGAGCACTCCCGACTCGACCGCGAGCACCGTCCCCTCGTCGTCGCCGAGTTCGTAGACGCCGATCCGGTCGGGCGCACGGGCGACGGTCTCCCGGTTCAGGTCCCTCCAGTGTTTCGAGAGGGGCATCTCACTCGGCCTCGCCGTCCCCTCCCGCGACGATCTCGTAGGCGTGTTCGCTCATCTCGTCCTCCGCGAAGACGAACACCCGGCCGCTGGCGACCTCGGGCTCGGCCTCGACGACGATGGCGTACCCCTCCGTCCGGACCGAGACTCCGGGGAACAGCTCGGTCTCCTCGTCCGTGCCGAGCATGACCCGGCCGACGCCGGTCGACTCGAGGATGTCGTCGTGGGTGTTGCGGTCGTTGACGTAGGTCATGACCCCGGAGACGCCGTCGGGGTCGGTAACGAGGACGTGGACCTCCTTGCCGGGCGGGGTCCGGACCGATCCGGTCTCGGGCTCGGGGACGCCGTTGTAGAACGTCTCCCGGCCGTCGGTGTACTCGACGACGACGCCGCCGTCGACGAGTTCCACGCCGAGGGTGCTCGGCGGGACGTCGTTTCTGGCGCTCATGGCCCCCGGTTGGAACCGACCGGGGAAAAGCGCCGCGTTCGCGGGAACCGCCAGCCGTAAATACGCCCTGGGAGAGAGTCCCGGTATGGACGGCCGGGCCAGGGCCCCCGCGGCCGGAACGGTGCTCAACGCGCTCGCGACCCGGAAGGGTGCCGCGTTCGCGATCGACCTCGAGACGACCGCGACCGTCTCCCTGACCGACGACGGCCGGGTCGAGGGAGAGATCGCCGACCGGCCCGACGCCGACGCCGCGTTGATCGAACGCTGCGTCGAACTCGCGGTCGATCGCTACGCCGCCGACGCGGGCTTCGATGCAACCGGCGCCCGCGTCCGCACCGAGAGCGAGGTGCCGATGGCCTCCGGGCTGAAGAGTTCGAGCGCCGCCGCCAACGCCGCCACCCTCGCGACGCTCGACGCCCTGGGGGTCGCCGACTCGGTAGACCGGATCGATGCCTGCCGGCTCGGCGTCGAGGCCGCCCGCGAAACCGGCGTGACGGTCACCGGTGCCTTCGACGACGCCAGCGCGAGCATGCTGGGGGGCGTGACGGTGACCGACAACGCGACCGACGAACTGCTCGTCCGCGAGGAGGTCGACTGGCAGGCGCTGGTCTACACGCCCCCCGAGCGGGCGTTCAGCGCCGACGCCAACGTCGCTTCCTGCGAGCGGGTCGCGCCGATGGCCGACCTCGTCTACGAACTCGCCCTCGAGAAACGGTACGGCGAGGCGATGACGGTCAACGGCCTCGCGTTCTCGGCCGCCCTGGAGGCGCCGACCGGGCCGACGATCGAGGCCCTCCCGCACGCCGACGGCGTCTCGCTGTCGGGGACTGGGCCGAGCTACGTGGCGGTCGGCGACCGGACGGCTCTCGAGGAGGTTCGGGAGACGTGGGCAGAGCGGCCCGGGACGACGCGGCTGCTCGAGACCAGAAACGACGGCACACGGATCCAGACATGACCAGAGAGACCGACACCGACGGCGAGGGGGAGATCGGGCATGGAGACGGCGTGGCGATGCCCGAGGACGCGGAACTCGACGACCTCCGCGAGGAGATCCGGGAGATCGACGGCGACATCGTCGAGCTGATCGCCCGACGGACGTACGTCGCCGACACGATCGCGGGGGTCAAAGAAGAAGAGGGGCTGCCGACGACCGACGAGAGCCAGGAGACACAGGTGATGGAACGTGCCGGCGAGAACGCCGATCGGTTCGACGTCGACGCGAACCTCGTGAAGGCGATCTTTCGGCTGCTGATCGAGTTGAACAAGGTCGAACAACGCGAGAGCAGGTAGCTCGAACGGACGTCCTCAAGAACCGAGCCGTCGCGATCGATCACCCGACGGGCTTCGAGGTGTTTCCGGCGGGGAAGTCGCGCCTCCCATTTTAAGGTTCTCCCCTCGCGAAAGGAGGGCATGGTGGCGATCGACGCGAACGAGGTCTCGAAGCGCTACGGAACGCTTCAGGCGGTGGATCGGGTGGATCTTACGGTCGAGGAGGGGGAGACGTTCGGCTTTCTGGGCCCCAACGGGGCCGGGAAGTCGACGTTCATCAATATGTTGCTGGATTTCGTCAAGCCCAGTCACGGTTCGGTCTCGCTGTTCGGCAACGACTGCCAGGGCGAGGGCGTCGCCGCCCGCTCGCGGATCGGTGTCCTCCCGGAAGGGTATTCGACGTTCGACCGGCTGACCGGCCGCCAGCACGTCGAGTACGCGATCAGGTCGAAAGCGGCCGACGATGACCCGATCGACGTGCTGGACCGGGTAGGGATCCGCGAGGCCGCGGACCGGAAGGCAAGCGGCTACTCGAAGGGGATGGCCCAGCGGCTCGTCCTCGGGATGGCCCTCGTCGGCGAGCCCGACCTCCTCCTGCTCGACGAGCCCACGACCGGGCTCGATCCCAACGGCGCCGCCGAGATCCGGGAGATCCTCCGCGAGGAGAACGAACGGGGGGCGACCGTCTTCTTCTCGAGTCATATCTTGGAACAGGTCGAGGCGGTCTGCGATCGCGTCGCGATCCTCCAGGACGGCGAACTCGTCGCCCTGGACACGATCGAGGGGCTCCGGGAGACGATGGGCGGGGGGACGAAACTCGTCATCACCCTCGACAGACTCGAGGACGGAACCCTCGAGACGATCTGGGCCGTCGAAGGGGTCGATACGGCGGTCGCGACCGAGGAATCGACCGTCGAGATCACCTGTACGAACGACGCGAAGATGGATGTCATCGTCGCGCTCCACGAGGCCGGTCTCGACGTCCTCAACTTCCGGACCGAGGAGGCCTCTTTGGAGGACATGTTCGTCGAGTACACCGGTGCGGGGCGATGAGCTGGACGGTTCTCGCCCGCCAGGACGGCCGGCTCACGGTCGGCGCCAAGTCGGTCAAATACCTCCTGGCGCTGCTGGTGGCGGTGGTCATGCTCGGCGCCTACGTCTACCCGCTGTTCGGGACCGAGCCGATCACGACCGCGCGCTTTTCGGGGTTCGTCGTCGGCTGGCTCGCCACCCTGCTCCCGCTGATCGGCGTCCTGATCGGCTACAACGCCGTCGTGAGCGAACGAGAGTCGGGCGCGCTCCTGCTGTCGCTTTCCTTGCCCCACAGCCGGGGGGACGTGATCCTGGGGAAGTTCCTCGGCCGGGCGGGCGTCCTCGCGGCGGCCATCGTGGTCGCGATGATCGGTGCCGGCGCGCTCGTCGTCTACCCCTTCGGCGAGCTCGAGCTCCCCCGGTCGCTCGCGTTCGTCGGCCTCACCGTCGTCTTCGGGATGATCTGGACGGGGATCGGGGTGGCCTCCTCGCTGGTCGTCGCCACCAAACGGCGCGCGCTCGTGGTCGCCTTCGGGGTCTTCTTCCTGTTCGTCTTCGCCTGGGAGACCGCGGCCGACGCCCTCGAAACGGGGCTGAACAGTGCGGGGATCCTCGACGGCGAGCTTCCCGGCGCGGTCGAGTTTCTCGTCGCGATGGAGCCCGGAGCGGTCTACACCCGGCTCGTCACGAGCGTCGATCCCGGCGGCAGTCTCGAGGGGGCGTGGTACCTGGGCTGGGACGTCTCTCTGGTGGCGTTCGTCTGCTGGGCGACGATACCGATGGGGCTCGCCTACCTCCGCTTTGCGGGGAGTGATCTCCCGTGAGCTGGCGCGCGCTCGCCTACAAGGACCTCCACGACGCGAGCCGGTCGCGGACGCTCTGGCTCCTCGTGGCCCTCCTGATCGTCGTCTTCGGGGGGTACACCGTCGGCCACGGCTACCTCGGCGAGGAGACCTTCCCGGCGTTCGTCGCCGGACTCGCGGGGGTGGTCGGAGTCTTCCTCCCGGTGCTCTCGCTCCTGATCGGCTACAAGTCGGTCGTCCACGAGCGGACCAGCGGAAGCCTCCACCTCACCCTTTCCTTTCCCCACTCCCGGTCGGACCTCGTCGTCGGGACCCTCGTCGGCCGCTCTCTCGTCCTCCTCGCGCCGACGCTTCTGGCCCTTGCCCTCGCGGGCGTCGGCGGCGTCGTCCTCTATGGCACCGAGGGAACGGTCGCATACCCGCTGTTTCTCGCCGCGAGCGCGCTCTACGGGCTCGCGTTCGTCGGGGTCGCGGTCGGGCTCTCGCTGTCGACCACCGCCGACCGCTGGATCACGTTCGGCGCGCTCGGGGGCTACCTCCTCTTGGTCCAGCTCTGGGACAACCTCCACTCGCTGACGCTGCTCGTCCTCCATCGCTTCGAGTTCGCCGTCCTCACCGACATCCCCGACTGGGCGCTTCTGTTCCGGCTGATCAAACCCAGCGAGTCCTACTACCGCCTGCTCCGGGCCGGATTCGACGTCTCCCTGGCCGGGCGCTACGTCGGCGACGTCCCCGTCTACGTCGGCTGGTGGATGGCTCTCGTGATACTGGTCGGCTGGATCGCGGTCCCGCTCGCCGTCGGCTACCGGCGGTTCCGGGCCGCGGACCTCTAAACCCGTCCGACGGTTTCCGATGCCGTTCGAGAACCGCCCGCCAGCTACCCGAATCCCGGTCGTCCTCCCCAGCAGCTACTCCGAGAACTCGTCGTCGTACTCCTCTAAGTCACTGAACTCCTCGATGACGGCGACCACGATCGAGTCGCCCGCCTCGTCGGCGCCGACGAACACCGTGACGTGTTCCTCGTCGGGACTCGCGACCTCGACCGTCTCGGTCGCCCCGCTCTCGCCGCCGACCACCCCGTCGAGTTCGATCGACACCGTGTACTCCCCCGAGTCGGTCAGGACGTCCTCGTAGATCCCCATCGACTCCCGGTCGCCTCCGTCGCTCTCGTTGCCGCCATCGTCGCCGTCACTCTCGCTCGATGGCAGGTCGAAGCGTTCCTCGAGGACGACGTCGCCGTTGGGATCGAGCATCTCGATCGAACCCGACAGCTCCCGGTCGGTGCCGTTGAACACGTTGACGTCCTCTAGGAACATCCCCCCGAGGAAGTCCGCGATGGCCGAACAGCCCGCGAGCGCGACGCCGGCGGCGCTCGCGCCGGCCGCCAGGAACCGGCGCCGTCCGATCGTCGATCCCATCACCGTTCGTCCGCTGTCTCCCTCTCTCATTGACACCTGCTGATTGTGGTGGGGTACGCAAAAGGGATGAAGGGCGTTCTCTCGGCCAGAAATCGGGGACCTCCATCGCTCGCGGAGAGTCACCGTCGAGCGAAAAATGATTGATGGGGCGGCTCCCCGAACGGGACGCCATGTCGAGGATCGACCGACGGCGGTTCCTCCGGGCGATGGCCGCGGCCGCCGGCACGGCGACGGCTCCGGCCGGGGCGGCAGCCGGGGCTCGAGAGGGATGGGAGTGGACCGACGGCGGCTCCCGGTTCGGCACGGTCAACGGCGCGGTCGCCGTCGGGAACGGGGCGGTCCTCGCCGGCACCGTCGCGGCCGAGGGCGAGCCCAGCGCCGGCTTCGCCGCCCGGCTGGCGGCCGGCGGCGAGGTCGTCTGGCGCCGCCGATACGTCTCCGACGATCAACGGGAAGCCCTTGAGGCGGACGTGCTGGGCCCGATCCCACAGGACGGGATCTCGGCGGTCCTCCCGGCGCCCGACGGCGACGGGGCGCTTCTGGTGGGGTGGACCTACCACGACAGCGTGGCCGTCTACGTCGGACGGCTGGTCCGGATCGCTTCCGACGGGCGAGTGAGCTGGGAGCGCTCGGCCGGGGAGTTCTCGCCCCACCTGGCCTACGGCTACCTCGCCGGCGGGGTCGCGACCGAGGAGGGCTACCTCCTCTGTGGGATGGGGTCCCCGGGGATCATGCTGGGGGGCGCCGGCTGGCTCGTCTCGCTCGACGCCGGGGGCCGGGTCCGCTGGCAGCGCCTCTACCCCGCGACCGACCGCGACGTAGAGCGGACGAGTCTCCGGGACGTTTTCCGTGGAGCCGTGGCCGTCGACGGCGGGTACGTCGTCGGGGGCCACTACGACCCCCGCGAGGTGGGGGACCCACGGGGGTGGCTCCTCGGAATCGATCCCGCGGGCGGCGTGCGCTGGGAGGACCGCTTCGACGGCGAACCGACCCAGGTCCACGCGCTCGCGACCAGCGACGCCGCGGGGTACGACCTGCTCGCCGTCGGCACGGTCGCCTCCGAGGTCGACCCGGGCGACCGCCAGTTCTCCCGGCCACACCGACCAGGGGTCGGGGGCGACGGGTTCGTCGCGGCTTCCACTGCGGGCGGCGACCGGGTCTGGCGCGAACGCCTGCCGGGAACCCCCCTCCTCGCGGCGGGTCACGGCCCCGAGGGAGTCCTCGCCGGCGGCGTCCGGCGGGGGAGCGGGTGGGTCGGGACCGTCGGCCGGACCGTCGTCGACTCCGGCGGGCCGGGACTGGTCACCGCCCTCGCTGATGCCGGCAGCGGGCGCGTGCTCGCGGCCGGTCGCCGGCGCCGAGCGGTCCGGACCGACGCGTGGGCCAGAGCGGTTCCATAACCTACTTCACGACCGTCACGGGGGCCGACGACCGGCGGACGACGAGTTCGGCGACGCTACCCAGCAGGAGCCGTGCCGCGCCGTCCCGGCCGTGGCTGCCCATCACGACGTGGTCGACGACCTCGCGCTCGACGTACTCGACGATCTCCCGCCAGGGGGAGCCGGTCACGACCTCGGTCTCGATCGTCGCGTCCGGGGCGTCGAGGCCCGCCGTCGCGGCCTCGAACAGCCGTTCTGCCCGGTCGCGGTCGCGTTCGCCGCTGGCACCCCCGCCCGGTCCCTCGAGGAGCCCCGACTCCTCCTCGGTGGGGTCCGCGACGTACAACAGCGTGATCCTCGCCTCGGGGAACAGGTCGGTCGCGCGCTCGAGGGCTTCCGTCGACTGGGGCGAGCCGTCGATCGGCACCAACACGTGTTCTGGCATGCGGGGTGGTTGGGCGGTCCGTCGGATAATGCTACCCCCTGGCTCGTCCCGTGGGTCGGCCGCCACTCGTCGTTCTCGGCGGATCGGATGGGCCGGGCGGACCGGGCCGACTGGTCCGATCGGGCCGACCGGAGCGGTTCCCGCCGGTCGGGCGTCGGACACGGACGCCCGTGTCGATCGTTTGCTGACCGGAAGCGGTCGCGACTGCCGGCTTTCGAGGGTCTTTTTGCTCGCGTTGACAAGCGCGGTCGAACCCAGTGGACCGTCCCCCGAACCCCATCAGACTGCTCATCCTCTACATCGGCCTCGGGCTCGCCCGCCTCGGGCTGATCGGCGGCGAGCGCGCGCGCCGGACCGCCGACCTCGCCTGGCCCCGGATCGTCACCGGGATCGCCCGGATGTCGAAGAACGCCGTCGACGTCGCGATGGTCGGGATCGCCGTCGGCCCGGCCGCGATCGCGGGCGTCGGCTTCGCCTCGCCCTTCTGGGGACTGGCCTTCGGCATCGGCGGCGGGATCGCCGGCGGCACGATCGCGCTCGTCTCCCAGCGCTACGGCGCCGAGGCCTACGGCGAACTCGGCCAGGCGGTCCGGTCGAGCGCCCTGCTCGTTCTCGTCTTCACGCTGCCGCTGACCGTCGTCTTCTGGCGCTATCCCACGGAACTGATCTCGCTGATCTCCGACGACGCCGAGGCGATCCGCCTCGGCGCGGACTACCTGCGGGTGGTCGGCTTCGGGATCCCCTTCGCCGGTCTGAACCTCGTCGGGAGCCGGATCTTCGTCGGCTTGGACGACGCCCGGACGCCGATGATGTTCCGGGGCGGGGGCGCGGTCGCGAACATCGTGCTCAACGCGACGTTCATCTTCGTCCTCGAGTTCGGCGTCGTCGGCGCCGCGATGGGCACCGTGCTCTCGAACGCCGCCGCCGCCTCCGCGTTCGCCGTCGCGCTCGTCGCCGGGCGCTTTCCCGGTCTGGGCTCGTTTCCGGTCCGGGTCGATCCCCTCGGGAGCTACCTCCACCTCGCCACGCTTCGGGACTTAATCGAGATCGGTCTCCCCGTGATGGCCCGGGGGCTGGTCTGGACGGTCGCCGAGTTTCCGATGCTCGGGATCGTCGACATCTTCGGACAGAACACCGTCGCGGCCTACGTCATCGCCCGGCGGATCTGGGGGCTGATGAACGTCCCCGGCTGGGGCTTCGGGCTGGCGGCCTCGAGCCTCGTCGGCCGGGAACTGGGGGCCAACGACGAGGGGGCCGCCGAGTCCTACGGCCGGGAGATCATGCTGTTTGCCTTTGCCACCTACTTCCTCTCGGCGGTCATCGTCTTCGCGTTCGCCGAGCCGATCGTCAACGCCTTCGTCGGCGACGCCTCCGACCCCGCCGTCGTCGAGATCGGGATCGGTCTCGTCTACGCCGCCTGCTTCGCGATCCCGCTCAAGGGGATCTCCAGTGGCGCCTCCGGCGCTCTCGAGGCCAGCGGCGACACCCAATGGACCTTCTACAGCCAGGCCGCGGGGATGTTCGGCTGTGCGATTCCCCTGGCCTATCTCGGGGCCGCCGGGCTCTCGATCCCCCCCGCCGTCTCGGTGCCGCTGCTCGGTAGCGTCGCCGTTCCCCTCGGCGGGTTCTCGATCCCCGCGCTCGGGCTGGTCGGGCTCTATCTGGGCTTCATCTCTGAAACCGCGGTCCCCGCGGCGATCAACTACTGGCGCTTTTCGACCGACAAGTGGAAGGCGATCAGCCGGGCGTACCGCCCCGACGCGACGCCCAGCGACGACTGACCTGACTCTGGACAACGGTGAGGAGTCATACAACGGTTCTCATACCCGCGTTCGCCGCTTCCTCTATGTGCTCACTGCAGGTGCGAACTAATCGCTGGGGTTCTATCAGTTTGAGATGGTGTTTTTGCTACTGTGCAAGATGTAGGGCGCAAATAGTGCACGAGACTCGGCTTGAGTTACGAAGGCGGAGATCGTTCAGTACAGGGTACGAATGGAGCACGACACCCCCAAGAGTCAATCAGAGCAAATCGGTCGAGCAGAAAACATGGTGGTATGAATACAGTGGCTATGTAAGAATATTGATTGATAAATTTGGAGAAGGGGTTCGTTACAGGACGAATTCTCGATTGCGCATCCAAATCAGGATCGGGAGCGCTTTTCGAGATGGATCGACTCACCGGCGGTGACGGTGACGACATATCCTTTGTATGGAAACGTGACCGAGATTTCACCCGCGGTACACAGTGTGTCAAGCGCGTCCGGATCGACAACGTCAGGTAACGGTCGCAACTCCTCGGGAGTGGTCCCCTCTCGCTCTGCGACGGCCATCACGACCCCGACGCTCACTGAGTCGCCGAACTCCGTTGGGTCTGTATACATCGGTTATTCCTTTGTTTGATCAGCGTCTCTGGCCAGTTCGGTGATTTGTACTTCCCAGTCGTAGGTCGATCCTCGCGTTCGAAACTCCCAGGCACCGCGAACGTCCACCTCCGTCTCGACGGCCTTCTCGACCGCTTCCGCGAGGATAGCCTCGAATTCATCGGAACTGGTAATCGTAACATCATCGAGTTGATCACGTGTCATGGTGGGTGGGCCACGATCCTTGACCCGAAGGGGAGAGAGTGCTAAGTCACGACCACATCAGCATGGTTTCACTTCGTGCAGAGCGTTCGGTCCAGTATCCCAAAGAGACGCCATACCCATAGGTGTGCCGTTGTGCATGGTACACCATGGTGTTTTCGCGAGGGTGGTGCACCATGCCGCCCTATTTACTTACCTTGAACTCCATCCTCTCTCAAGGAATGGCAGTCATTGCGCATCTTCGAATCCCGGCCGATTCGTTCGAACTCGGCCGGATCCTCGACTTGGAAGCCAGCGGACTGATCGAACTCGAAAACATGGTTCCGATGGGTGAGAAAGCCGTTCCTTTTTTTCCGTGAGCGACGAGGTTCGGGAATCGTTCGAGCAAAACGTCGAGAATCATCCGTCCGTCGGTCACATCGTCGAAGTGACCCGCCATGACACCGAGCGGTTGTATTCGCTGGATTGGAACGTCAAGCGTGACGTATTCTTCCAGGGAATTATCGATCTTGAAGGACAACTCCTGAGTGCCACTGGGACGCCCAACACGTGGGAGTTCGAAATTCGGTTTCTCACACACGACGCGCTTAGTGTAGCTGCAACCGTTAAGCTGCTAGTTTAAGCTCTCTGAGCACCTATCTATCGGAATGAGCGCGAAGAAACACGTTGTCGAGCTTTCCGACGAAGACCGCAAAACGTTGGACTGGTTCATCTCAACCGGTGAACGAAAGGCCGAGGACAATAC
>NZ_JAIWHV010000050.1 GCF_020177375.1 Saliphagus infecundisoli
GCCTCGCTTTCCTGGTTGGAGTGATCGATTCGCCGGGCCGATTGTCGTGTTCGGGTTCGGTGGCTGGCTGCTCTATGCGGATCTCTGGGTTGGCTGGCTCGTGATCGGTGTCTATGCGCTGTACAAAGCCTACCGCTTCGTGCGAGGGACCTGGACGTACCTCTCGTACAAATCCATCATCAAGGACGGAGATTTCGCGTTTCCCAAGCGCATCGAGGAGGTGGGCAATGGGTTCAAGGGCCGGCGGTGGGCCGACGTCGTACGGATCGACAGCACGGGCTCGTTGCTGTTCCTTGGGACGACTCGCTCGGGAAAGACCGAATCGATGTTCACCGTCGTCTATCAGATGTTGCTCGGGAGCGACGGCGGCCCGTTCGTCGTCTATGACCGGAAGGACGACTGGAAAGAGTTCCTACAGCGTGAGGACCGGGTGGTGATCACTGCACGCCGATCTACGCACACCCTGAACATCTTCGAAGGCGTCAGGGATGAATCCGAGTTCGACTTCATTGCTCGTTCGCTGTTCCCCAAAGGGGGCGGATCGAATCAGTTCTTCCAGCGCGCTGCTCGGCAAGTGTTCACTGCAGGCTGCAAGTACCTCCATCGCGAGTTCCAGAAGGAAGGCGAAACGCCGACACACGCGGATCTGATTCGATTCTTCAGGGAGCGGACCGCCGAAGACATGGCTGAAGCGTTCGAGGAGTACGCTGATCTGACGGCTGCGAAAGCGGAGATCGATCCTGGTGGAGCGAGCGAGCAAGCGATGGGCGTGTTCGCCTCGGTTCAACAGGAGATAGATGATATCTTCGTCGGTGAGTTCGCCGATGCGCCGGGTGAGAAGCCAGCCATCTCGCTGCGTGAGTACTGGGAGAACCCGGATGGACGGATCTTACTCCTGGATCATCCCCACGAGATGGGGAGTACGGTCGATCCGATGTTTCGGTATCTGATCGATCGCTCGATCCAGCTGAGCCTCGAGAACCCCCGTCAGGCGGATTTCGTCTTGGACGAGTTCGCTCAGGTGCCGCATCTGCGAAACATCGAGGAACTCGTGAACGTGGGTGCGGGCCGAGATACGCGGGTCGTCGTCGCGATCCAGTCGGTGAGCCAGCTGTTCAAAAACTACGGGAAGGATGAGGCGAAGGCGATCCTCTCGGGAATGATGACGGCGGTGATTCTCCGCTTAGGCGACGATGAGAGCATTTCGTATGCTCGGGAGATTATCGGAACCGAGTGGGTCGAATACACGCACCGAACGGAGACAACGGATTATGGCGAGTTCGGGACGAGCGAGCGGGTGAGTGAGACGAAAGAAGAAGAGGAGCATCCGTTTGCACGGGGCGAATTCACGTCGTTTGATCCCGGCTATTCTGTCGTGGCGCGACCGGACGGGTGGGCAGCTGGATACTCACCGCGGTTGTGGGGAAAGGTGAAGGAACGCATCGATCGAGCGTTTGGGAATTAGCTTCTTACGCCATTGGGAATAGATATTACTACTAGAATGAAAATCTATAAGAGTGAATAGTGCAAAAGTAATGAATGATGGTGTCGGTAAGTGACAAAGGGTGGAACGCGCTCGTTACGATTGCATACGTTGCTTCCTTAGCGGCAGTATCCATAGCCGGGATTTATTTCGATTACTCACAGGCACTATGGGTTTGGGCTCTTATCTTTTTCACAGGATTGCCTTATGATTCTAGCCTGGAAATCGATCTTAACCGGGGTAACGGTGATGACGAACATACAGAGGAGGAGGATCTGGAAGATGTTTCTGATGGAGAGAAAATCAAATCTCAAGAGGTCTAATTTCATTTGCGAAAGCTCGCACAGCGGCGCGTGAGCGCCGCAAGCAAGACCGTGGAGGTGGGTGGGAGCGGAGGGCGGGAGTCAGAGCGCAGCCCGCTATGCGGGCGAGCAGGGTGGTGTATAGGCGCGAGGAGCGCAAGCGACGATGCCTCTTCCGCAGTTAGCACCAAACTTAATGATAACATAGATAGTAGTATTCTCTTATGAATCAAGAACTCAAAATCACGGTGCGTGATTCTAATCTTGGTGATGACTCACACATTGGGGGTAGACACAGAACGGATGAGCAAGTAGCTGTTGGACGATGCTCTATTTGTATGCGCGTTGTATCGCTCCGCCAGAAGGCTGAAGTGGAAAAAAGCGACGAACTGGGCTATGTAGTCCCAGTAGGTTGTGACGGCTGCAAGTCAATCATAACTCTCGTATACCCAACCAAAGAGAACCAGGACCCCTATCTCATTCCTCCACCTAAAGTTGATGGCGTAGAAGATCTTCCTGACCCAATTAACAAGTACTATGAAGAGGCTCTTGATTGCATCTCAGCAGATGCTCCTAATGGCGCAACTACGTTATTTCGGAAGACAATCCATGCTGTAGCGATACATTATGATATAGCAGAGATAGATGATTCCATGTCTATCTACAAAATGATTGAAAATCTC
This sequence comes from Saliphagus infecundisoli, assembly GCF_020177375.1. GTDB lineage: Archaea > Halobacteriota > Halobacteria > Halobacteriales > Natrialbaceae > Saliphagus > Saliphagus infecundisoli. Next base: position 2,469 of record NZ_JAIWHV010000050.1, read on the forward strand.
GATAAAGAGGGTCAAATAAACAATAAACTCAGAGAATCCTTACTGGCTGTTAAGGATATTGGGAACGATGGAGCACATATCAATGAGAACGAGCCGGATATAGAACAGGCCTTAGCAATCAAGGAACTAATTGATGCTGTTCTCCACTCGACTGTAGTGACAGACCAACGTATCAACTTTGCTCGTGAGAAGCATCCAAACGAGTTCGCGAAATCCGAAAATGAGGAATAGAAATAATATTTTCTATTTCATATAATGTCTTATTTTCGCCATCTGCTTTCGACACGGGTTCGATAGCGCAGCGCTAGGACACTCGTGTTCGCGATCGACTGGATGACGTGAGGCGGGTGCTCGTCACGAGCCTCTTGGATGTTCGTTTCACTCTCGATGAGGTGCGTGAGTGCTGCGTCGATCACGTCCGACGTCGGCGGGTCGTCCTCCGGGTCGTCGGCCACGATCTCGCTCGCTTCCTCAAGGAGTTGCTGGCGCTCGTCACTGAGTCTGAGAGTCGTCCGTTTCGTCGGCATATATATCGATGTGCATACGGGGGGTACGAACCCGTCGATCTCGACTTCTTGAACCCGGCTCAACAGATAAAGGGGGGTCGGGCCGGCGCCGTGATCGGGTCGACAGCGCTCGCGATTGTCGTCGATGTATGTACACGGTGGGGTCGTCGACGACGTCGAGCGTGCATATATTCGGTCGGCTGCATACATCGACGTCTGACCCCGGGGAGTCCCGTCGAGAAAGGGGTTTCAGTAGGTTTGAGAATGAATACACTCTTCCTATCCCTCCGGCCGCATAGGACCAGGACGATCACTTTCAAACCGCTCTACCAACCGTTAAGTCAGGGGAATGCGTAGGATGTTCTGAAGTGGAGGCGGCTCTCCGGCCGTCCCAGGGAAGGAGAGGTTCGAGACGCTAGCGGCAGCTATACAAATCTACTTGTTCCTAGTACAAGCAAACCCCGACCTTTTTGTTGACGTACACACATCCCCCATTCGTGAGGTCATGTCGATCTGGCTTCACGCATGCACGTACGCCGCTACCCAGAGGTGATGTAACTCAGGGAATAGCGTGCTAAAACAACAACGTGCGGCGGAGGTGAGACCATATTTCACCTCTCTACCGAACGCTGCTAACCATCGGCGGCTTCACCTTGGTCACGCAAGGTGAAACATCGGGATTGTTCCTGGTCGCCGTGGGAATGTGGCGTCCCGACCAAGACGACTCGGACGACTGACCGATAAATCTGGCTGATACCTCAGCCAGTATCGTTCAACCTTCTTTTTATTTCAGTTGGTCAGAGCGCCGTTCTCATCCAGTCGGTATTCCAGTCCATTTGCATCTTCGGTAGGCTCTTGGGCATACGAAGGCCTACACGTAATGATAGCATCGACATGCTACTAAAACGTTGGCATCTCATTATATTTGGTCGATATATGGCTTCTCAGGGCCTCATAAGGGGATATACATCCATAGTTCGCTTTGTACAACAAGACGACGGGTCTACAAAAGTTTGAACTATGGCACGGGATCAATCGCAACAACCCATGACCGACGCTGAGATAGACGCTCTCCGTGAGAAGATGGACGAACAGTCCGAAGAGATTCGGGACTACCTCGAGGGCGAAGGCGTTGACGTGAGCCCGTGGGACGACGAAGCTCACGACACCGTGCCGGACGCCGATCGCGAGCCAGTGGACTCTGACTAGGTCGTAAACTTCTCGCTGCTATATCGAACTGTAGCGACCGGGACGCAGGCCTCGATACCACGTCACTGTCTGTCATTCCCCAGTTGAAGCCATGGCGTCGGACGATTGTCTGACGAAATTACTTGGTGATTCGATCAAATCGTTCCGGTAATGGAACAAATCACAGTCAAAGTACCGGGTGATACATACGAATCACTCGAGGAGTATACCGAATCTGAGCATGATGGAAACCGGTCTGAGGCGATTCGTGAACTCCTCGCCCGTGGACTGGAGTACGACGACCTGGAGAACGAACGCGACCGCCTAGAGCGCCAGCTAGCGGCCACGAATCAACGCGTGGATCAACACCAAGAGTTGGTCGAGTACGTCCAAGAGGAGCGCGATCTACAGCAGCACCGAGAGGAGCGCAGAGACGCCCCACTATGGACTCGAGCCAAATGGTACGTATTTGGCCGGGATCACAACAACAACGAGAAGAGTGAGGCTTAGAACTACGGCGCGACGTTTCGCCTCCGCAATTATCAGGTAGCCAGGAGGTGGTTTTATATTACAAGCCTTCTTCGGGCTACACGCAAAGCTAGGAAGGATACCGCGCGCAGAAGGGGTGCCTGAACACCTCTCCCTTCTGCCTCCGAGGACATATAGCTTCCCCTCCGACCAGCGGAAGCGCTATCTCGGGCGACGTTCGCCCCCACGTCGGCGTCCAAACGGGCTCAGATAGCCATGACTGGACACCAAACCCCGTCCGTTGCACAGCTGCTACAGCACCTCATCACGACCGTTGACGCTCTCAATCAGCGCGTCGATGAACAAGATAACCGTATCAGTGATCTCGAGGAAGAAAATCAGCAGCTCCGCGAGCGAGATGCTGAGCAAGACGAACGGATCAATGATCTCGAGGAGGCCACCGACGAACAATCTGAGGAGATTCACCTTCTCAGGAGGGAAGCGCAAGAGCTCCGGAAAGAGCTTGCTACCTATCGAGAGGAGAACGAGAAGGACAAGGCCTCCATTCGCCAACGGGTCAACGAAATCGAAGAGGATCAATCCAACTCTGATTCAGACTCTGCCCACAACGAGGATCTAACGCCAATCGAACGTATTTCGCTACTCGGTGCTGAAGACACTGGACTGCACGTCACCCAGTCAGTCGAACGCGCGGTAACGATCTACGAGAATTTCGACCAGTGGGCGCATCGAACTCCCAAAGGATTGGTGTTGAAAGATGGCCTACGGACCCTGCTTCAGACTGCGAGAGACGAAACCCTTGCCTGGAAGCAGGTGAACCGAGCCGCCAACGCTCTCGAAGAACTCTCGAAGGGAGCGATTGAGTTCAAGAAACACCGACGCCACGGAAACATCCTCGTCAAGGAGGACGACCCAACAGGCTGTCAGTCGTCGTCAGCACTTGGATAGGCAACCCCGTCAGAGACCACCCTCGAGAGAGATAACACTCTAACACGATCCACTCGTTGCACGCACGCTGCTGCTGTATGCATTGGTCGGTTACAGTGGGGTCTCTTCGCTCAACACCGCTCACACCATTCTAGGAAAACACGCCGGCTCAATCTCCCCCTGACGACGGCTGTCAGTAGATGTTCTACAGATTTGATACTGGAGTCCTTTATCTCACTTCAGATGCCGCCACATTGTGATTTTGACCTCAATTTCCTCGTTGGGTCCGCCAACTATCGAGTCACGTCAACCGTGAGATTTTGGTAGTTCGTGAGCGTCCCGCGCTCGTCTTTAATCCGGGACTCGGCGATTTTGACGTACTTTTCTTCGAGTTCGACGGAGACCGAGTTTCGTCCGCACCGAGCGGCGGCGACGGCAGTCGATCCCGTCCCGGCAAACGGATCGACGACAGTATCGCCCACGAACGAAAACATTCTGATGAGCCGTTCGGCAAGCTCGGCCGGGTAGGGCGCCGGATGCTCGCCCTGTCGCTCGCCTTTGATGTCGTCCCATAGCTGCCGAAACATCCGTTGGTGGGTGTCGGCCTCGATCGTGCTCAGCACCCGCTTTTCGACGGACGGAGACCGATACCCACCTGGTTTGCGAAATAGGAGGATATATTCGATGTCGTTTTTGATCACGGCGCCGGGCTCGTAGGGTTTCCCCAGGAAGCGTGCGTTCCCACCTGACTCGAGCGAGGCGTTCCCAATCTTGTACCAGATCACGGGGGCCAGGTTGTCGAACCCGATCTCCGTTGCGTGATCCTGGATCGTCGCATGAAGAGGGACGACTCGGTGGCGACCGTGTTCGCTTCGTGACCGCAGTACGTCACCGACGACGACGCAGAGGCGCCCGCCGGGGCAGATCTTATCGTAGCACTCCTGCCACACTTGGTCGATCGCTTCATTGAACGACTCGTAATCGTTTATATCGCCCAGCTGGTCCTCGCCGCCAGTTCCGTTTTCGTAGTCCTTGAGATTGAAATACGGCGGAGAGGTGACAGCTAACTCCACGCTCTCGTCCTCGATCATCGAGAGATCGCGAGAGTCACCCTGATAGAGTTCATGGTGAGACGGAAGGGAGTTGACAGCCTGATCGATTTCTCCCATCCGGCCTTTGTCGCGTGCCAGTGCCGGGATCTCGGACTTCAATTCGGCGTCGGCCATGTCCAAGAGGTCCTGGCAACTCTCGGGGACGTACTTTCGCAAATCCGTTCCTTCAGCCATCTTACTTTCCCATTCGCCCCATTGGGTATACTACCTTGGTTTCGTTGCGAAAACGGCCTACTGGCTGCCGCTCGCTGAATCTTGAATATCGATCTGTCCCTCGACGTGCGCGGTCAGCGACCGAGCAAAGCGTCGGAACTGGAGTTCCTCGTTCGGTTCCCAGTACTCACCCTCCATTCCCACCTCGTCGTCACTCAAGATAAATGCCGCATTGTTCACCAGCCGCTGGCGGACCATCCGAATGCACAGTAATTCCATCCGATCCACATATGTCGCATCCTTGAACTCGTCGTCCACGTCGAAGTTCGGCTCGCGAACGCCAGGGACCGAACGAGAGTCATCATTATCAGCCATCAGCATCAGGTATCCGACCCACGGGGCTGGCGAAGGCTCGAACACTCCCTCTTCATACGCTTGTAGAATATCGGTATTGTTCCCGATTGCCTCCTCTGCTCGGTTGTTCAGATTGTTACCAAAGCTGCTGGCCTGGCTCTTGTACTCAACAACAGCGAGGAGTTCATCATCGTAGACTACTGCTGTGTCCCATTCCTTTTCGTGTCGGTAGTACCCTGGGAGGGTAGCGTGGTAGTCATGTTTGATCGAGTCGGCTGGGACACCAACATCACGTAAGATGTCTTCGACGAGGCCAGCGAATCCGTCCATCTGCTGGCCCCCCAACACCTCCGCCCTGCGCCCCCGTGTGCTATCTTCTGAATCGCGCTGGGCTGCCCCCTGTCCGTCTCGAGTTTCCCAGTACCATTGTACGGCGTCCGCCACCTCCGAGCCCAAATCGTCGATCACACCATGACGTCACGTCTACAGTCCCTTTATTGGATATGTTCAGATTGAAGGTCGGCGACGATCTGCTCAAAGTCGTACCGATGGCAAGGCGCTCCAATTCTATCAGCACCGCAACAACCTTGCCAAGTCTTATAATCTAACTAACTACTGTGGTCCTTGAGCCATCTACTGCACAATGATCAGGCTTCCGTAACTCGATTAGGCCGAAAGTGCTGTGCTGCTTTATCCTGCCCTGTGGAAAAGAAGGCCGAGCACACGCTCTCGAACCCCTCGAACGTTCCTCACCGCCACCTGGATCAATCGATCTGCTGGGATCCTCTACTGAGCCACCACTCAACTATTCGAAACTCTTGTCACTCAGAAATTCCTATTACTCAGTATGGACCATCTGACTGCCTTTCAGCGCGACCTCTTGTACGTGATCGCCGACTTCGACAAACCCTCGGGTCAAACGGTCAGCGACGAACTCCAGAAGTACTACGATTCAGAGATCCAGTACGGTCGTCTCTATCCAAATCTCGATACACTCGTTGATTACGGACTCGTCGAGAAAGGCCAACTCGATCGCCGAACGAACTACTACGCTCTTACTGAGGCGGGCCATGAAGCGTTTCGTGACCGCCGCGAATGGGAAAATCAGTACATCGATCTCTAACCCCAAAGATTACGATACCAATCTCTAGGGACAATTCGGCCTACAAGTCCACTAGAAATCGCGTAGGTCGTTATTGACAGGTTCCCGCGTCTTCTTTTGACTGGCATTGATTGCACAATTCACCGGAAGTCGGTTTACTGGTACTTGTCTGATAGCCTGAGCGCGGATAGTTCGAGCAGTTGGAGCACCAATGCCATGTGTCGCTTCCATTCCTTCGTCGGTATTGGGACGCCATGCAATTCTTTTGCTACCCAACTATAATTAATGTTCTGGCCAATTAGTAATTCATGCTTCCCTGAGAAGGATCTCGAAATCACAATCAGCCAGGGTCTCTTGTCCTTCCATCTCTATCGCTCCGCACCGAAGAGGGCGGTCGCTCCCGCGTCGCGTCACTCCCTCTACCCTCTTGCTCCCTCCTCCTCCGCGCGCAAAGCGCGCTACCCAACCACCTCCAGGGTCCGGGCTGCGTCGCCTCCGGCGACGGTCCGGGCTTTCCCAGTTCTTTGGTCGGCCTGCTGCTATCTCTTACCAGTTACCCAACCAACAAGTTAGCCGTAGCGTATATTATTCCCTGCATGAAAAGGGTTATTCGTAGTAGATATGGTCATTGATAACACGAACCTTTTCGACCGCCGGAGGGCCGCGTAATGTCCCGTACTGAACCCATCACCCTCTACGTCACCGAACAGCGCAAGCAAGAAATCGAGGATCGCGCTGAACGCGAAGACACCACCGTTTCCTCGTATCTCAACCACCTCATCGAGCGCCAGCTCCGCGTCGAGGCCGAAGATGAACTCTCCGCTGAGTCCAGGGCCACCGAGGAGCTACAACGCGTCATCGATGAAGGCACTCGACAACTCAGGGACGCCACCGAGGACCTTCGCGAACTCAACGCCAAAACGGGCGTCTACACCATCGCGAACTTCGAACTCCTCAAACAGAATCAGAAGCAACCCGCGATCAAGGACGCGCTCTCGACTGGCTCCCTCCGCTTACGCGAAGACCTCGATCTCGATACCGAGGTAGATCCAGAGGCTGAGTCTGAACCTCCATCCGACGACGATGATTCCAATGGGGGTGACACTGGCGGCTCTCTCGTCGAGGAGCTGCGTGGCTCATGACCCACGTCGTCACCTCCGACTATCGCTCTCACGGTGCTTCACAGATCCTCAGCTACATCTCTCGCGACGACAACCGCATTGAGAACCGTGCCGGCCAGGAAATGACCGGTGCTGAAATCGAGCGGTTCACCCGCAAATCCGAGGAGTACGGCTTTGAACGCCAGTTCATCGTCTCTCCTGAGAGCAACGGGATGTCCGATCGAGAGATGGCCGAAGCCACTCGCGATACCATGAACGAGTACTTCGCCGACACCGAGACCGTCGATTACTGCTACGCGATCCACCAGGACACCGACAGCGCTCACGTCCACGTGGTCGCGACCGGCGAGAAAAACGAACTCTACATGGACCAAGCTGATCTCTCCGAGTTCCGCGAGCTCTCAGAGCAGCGCGTCTACGAACATGAGCGCGATCTCGAGCACGAACTCTACCAGGAGAACGGGATTGATCGTGACCAAGGCCCCGAACACGATCGAAGGAAGGCCAAAGACCAGGGTCAAACCCAGGGTATTGGCCGCCAATGGAGCGTCCTCCCGGTGGCGATACTCGGGATGCTCCCGTTCGTTCCGCTACAGGCGGGCGTCCTTGGCGAATGGGTGTTCTTGTTCTTTCTCGTTGGGATGCTCGGCTACAGTGCTGGTCGAATGGTCGGCTTCATGCCATCCCTAGAGCCTCGCTTTCCTGGTTGGAGTGATCGATTCGCCGGGCCGATTGTCGTGTTCGGGTTCGGTGGCTGGCTGCTCTATGCGGATCTCTGGGTTGGCTGGCTCGTGATCGGTGTCTATGCGCTGTACAAA
>NZ_JAIWHV010000051.1 GCF_020177375.1 Saliphagus infecundisoli
CACTGATCTTGAGTGGGAAGTTGATAGGGCGATCGCCTCGGTCGGCGATCGCCCAGAGTTACTTCGAGCGTTCGTCAGATGGGCGGGCTTCGAATTGGACGAGTCTCTTTGGCAGTGAAAAGACCGAACGTGTGGGGTAACTCTGAGGGATCCAGTTCGACTCTCTCAGCACTCAGGAGAGTGACCAACACACCAAGCTGTGTCGATCGGTTAGTGGGCGGCCCAGCCGAAGAAGAGCCAGACGTCGCCGTGCTTGCCCTCGAGTCCGTGCTGTTCGCGATACCGTGTGGCGGCTTTCGTTCCAGAACAGTTGATCGCCCCGGCGGGACCACGCTTGCACTGAATTCGCTGGTCCTCTTCGTCGATCAGTTCGCTAGCGACGATCCGTTTCTGACGGCCCTTGTGCTCGCTCTCGGGGATCACGGTGAAGGTGGTCTTCTCGGCGATCGTCCCTGTGTACCCGTTGTGACCGTGCCTGTGTTTCGAGTCCTCGACGGCACCGGTGAACGCTTCGTCGGCGGTTGCGCCGAACGCGAGCGTCTTGAAGGTGACCGTGCCCATCAGTGATCCTCCTTCTGTTCGATCCGGGCCTCGTAGTGGCGATCCGGATCTGCAGGTGGTTCGGGCTCATCAGGTTCGCAGTCCTCGGGATGGACGCCCGGTGGGAGATTGTCGAACATCAGTGCTCCCCTCCGCTTGCTGGTCTGTGCTGCCGTTGCTGGTCGATCTGCCATCTGTGAAACCCTCCAGCGCTCTCTGAGGGTCGACCGACACCACCAGCGGCACGTGCTGTCCAGGTAGATTTCCCAGCGAGCACTCCCCCACTTCCATTATCCACTTGATTTCACGGCAGTCGTCCCCGAATCAGCTGTTACGTACAGGCGAAGAATGTATCACGGCGGATTAAAACCCATCCGTTACCTGATGGAAACCGCGCACGAGATACAGAGGCTATCTGCATCACGACGTTCGGATCGGAGGGTGGCAGAGGTCGCCTATCAGTGTGATATGCATCAACTCAGACGAAATTCGTACCGTGAGCAATCCAGCAAGGGTCCTGCCTTTGAGGGTAAGTTCGTGGAGTGCCCTAATCAATCCTCAGCAGTCGTGAACTCCTCGATCGTGATTGCTGCTTCGAAGTCTGCTGGTTGTTGCGTTCCGATGAACATCCGAGTCCCATCGGTCAATACGAGTTCGATGCCGCGACTGCCTCGTAGCCGGTACACCGTATTCCCACTGAGAGATCGACGCAATCCCCAGTGCCACCCGCCGTAGGTCGTTGACGAGTAGGTCGCAACACGGACGTCATCGATCTCACGGAACGATATATAACGGAACGACCGCTGAAACGGACCAAGACGGATAGCAACACCGTCGTGTCGCACCTCGATCACGAGCTGAAGCACCCAGAACCGGTCGATCGTCTCTCGATAGACAGGTGGCTGCTCCCGCTCCTGTTCTACTCCGGTATCCGACATCATGCGGCTAATATCAACTCACTCTCAGTAAAGATTCTCTCCGGCAATATCGCCACTGCACCATGGTATCACTGGCTTTAACGGGATTTCAGGTTTTACAGGGATGTGCTGGTATCGAGACTGGCTGTCAGTTGGTGCTGGGTCTGAATCCCTGTGTGGAACCGCTGGACGATCTCGGACTGGTGCTTCGGACACGCCATCGGGATGATCGCCCCATCCTGCACCTGTACCAAGGGATGCGACGAATTGTACGGGGCGAGACGGCAACTGGGACACGACACTCCGCCAGCCGGTCGATGAGACAGGAGATCGGCTGTGTCTTCGGACGTTAATCCACAGACTGAAGAGAACTGCTCGAGGTGTTCGTCGCAGCTGAGGACGGGGATCGTAAGCTGATCTAGGAGGAGAAACGACATGTCTTGCTGACCGCCAGACTGGACGGCAGACCGGCATGCATCACATCCGATGGCCGACGCTGACTGTTGGACATCTGAAGATGGCATCATGTATCCGCGGGTCGCCACACAAGTAAGTCATGGGGTGCTACCTTTCCCCCACCGCCACGCTGTCCCTCAATCACCGGCGGTTCTCCGGCAGTCGACCAACTAGAACAGCACTCAACGGTTACTCAGAGAAGAGGTCGTCCACGTACTGTTGTTCCCAGTCACGCCGGGCCTCGATCTCACGGATACCTCGCCGCGTAGACGAGTAGGCGTTTGTACGGCGGTCGGCCTGCCCCCTTCTCAACAAGCCCTTTGTCGACAAGTGTGTCCAGGTTTGGGTAGAGGCGGCCGTGATGGATCTAGAGGATGTCATACAACGGTTCTCATACCCGCGTTCTTCGCTTCCTCTATTCGCTCACTACAGCTGCGTACTGACCGCTGAATTTTCTACCAGTTACAATAGATGTTCTTGCCGCCGTGCAAGATACAGGGCGCGAATCTTGTGCGAGGCAACGCAGATAGTTATCCCAAGCTCAAGACGCGCTATAAGATGTCATTCTCATCCGGGGCACGGTAGTGGCTGAACCTGTTATACACTAGCAGAGAGTTATCGTGACGTACCGCAAATACATTGACGGATGAGTGTAATTGCTATAGTATGCCAGAGGGTTCTGATTCTATACTACAAGATTACGTTAAATCTACAACTCTACTAGGGGGGATTCTTTGTCTTTCAGCACTAATTATTGGTGTTTTGATAATAATTGGGGCCGTGATTTTAAATATTTTTCAGAAGACTATCCCCGGCAATCCTAATACAGAACTTATTGGGATATTTATCAATGGAATACTAACCCTCGGATTGTTGTCTCTTTACCTCCGATCTGCAAAGACACAGGAAAGTCAGGAAGAGTCCCTTTCTGAACAGGCAAAAGCGCTGAATTCTCAAGCTGAGACCTTAGCCGATCATACAAGAGAATTGTCAACCCAAATAGAAATATTGGCCGAACAGCGTGATCTTGCCAAATACAGCCAACAATCAATCGTATCAATAGGTGACTTCACTTTTATCCCCTTAACAGAGAGTCAGGAGCGACGTGGGTTTCAAGAAAATGTCTATCTGTACTATTCTGAGTTTGTCGAGTTGGAGGTATTAAATTATGGGGAAGCACCAGCCCATAATTTCTATGTTGAATTATATATACTTGCTGACGATGAAGAATGCCAATTCCTCTCCCCCTTGTTCGGAGAGAGTTGGGAAGATACCTCGGACATGCTGTATTCTGAAAAGGCCGATCCAGTTCTATTGAACAATAAAGGTGCGGGGATCTTTTCTAGTCAGGAAAAGCAGACTATGTCCACAACGCTATTCTCACCAATTGAAGATGTTCCTTCAAGTTGGCTTTCGACCAATGAATGGGGAGGAGTCTACAACTTCTTAGGGCCCTCGGGTGTTCTGGAACATATCTCGGATAATATTGATGGCAAGGTGATTATTGGAACCTCTCTGTGGTTTGAAGACGGGACAGGAATGAGGGGACCAGAGCATCTCAGATGGGCACAGGTCTCAACTGAGGATTTAATCGGGAGGAATGATTATCGAAATGGTGACCATGATATTGAAGAAGATAGATTGAATTTAAACCGAATATTACATGATATAGGTGCACAAGTCGATGAGGGTGATATGCCCGACTTACAACATCCGGCTGAACGGTGATTGAATGAGATACAATGTTGTCTAAGTTAGTCGAAAGAGACGGGAGGGTAGAATCTATCTGGTATTTTCTGTAGCGGTGCGGTGCTGAACTCACCCTCTACCTCTTGCACACCGTTTATGTCAGAAGTTGATGCTATCTATCCATTGATGGTGTGATGAACTTGCAAAACGAGCCTTGAAGCTCCACTAAGGCCGAATCGGCGTAGACCGCTGTCTCTCACCAGTCAGTGAGCGAGCGTTGCTCGTCAGAACCGCCGGTCTCCGCTTCGTCTTGCCCGCTTTTGATGTTCCCAGCGTTGTCGCTTACCGTGGTGGTGTCCCCCTCCGCATCTGTCTCTGGGTCAGCGGTCGCTTTGGGGTAGTGGGGATCGTTGGGAAGCAGTTCGCGCGCTCGCTTGAACGCGGCGGCTCCGGTTTCGAACGACTCCCTACCGACAACTTCCGTGGGGAGCTCGATACTAGCCGTCTCGTCTCCAGTCGAGACTGCGCGAAACATTTTGAGCATCTTCCACACCCCGTTATCGATATGTATTTCCAGGAGGGGATACTCGGGGCCGGGTCTGGCTATGTCCGTCCTCGCTTCGCCTTTCCAGACGATGAACGGTGCGTCTTCGGTCCGGAACTCGTCGGGGGCGTCTCTCAGTGTGATTCGATTCGTCACTCGACAACTGGCTTCTTGCATGCCCTGTACCCTTTCGGGGGCCTAACAACACACTCGCTGTCGCGTACCGTTCGGTTTCGCCTTCGGTTGGCTACTCGTCGATCGCTGCTGCGCCCAATGTTTGCTGGGTGGGATCGACCGTTGGTAGGGCGTCCTCGTCCTCCTGAGTTGTTCGCAGGATCTTCTCTTTGTAGTCGAGATATTCGCGAGCGACTGCTTGCCAGTGGGGCAGCGGCGACAGATCAACCCAGTAGTCGTAGGCAGTGGAGTCGGCGCTCCAGAGTCGATTCCTAACCTGCTCGTCTCGCAGCGCCTCAAGCTTCACTCCGAACGCATGCAGTTTCGTCCTGGGGGGTGTGGCTTGATCGACCGCGCGGATGACGTCGCGGATCTCGTCGGTCGCGTTCCGCCGGCAGACCGATCCGATTCCCACGTGTTCGGTGAGACAGCCCTCGCGTTCGAGCAGTTCGACATGATGGACGTACTCTTCGGGTTCCCATCCCTGGACGACAGTCACGGGCTCGGCGTCAATTCCTCGCTCGTCGGCGCGAACGAGGACCTCCGCAGCTGCTTCGACCGTGAGTCGCTGATGGGTTTCGACGCTGCGTTCGTACTCGTCGAGGATGGCGGGTTCGCACGGGAAATCCCTGTACTGCAAAGAGGTCGGCATCGACCTCTTCGACGTAATCAAGTACGGGTCGGCTCGCTCGTGGGTTCCTTCAGCGAGCATCAGGCTGTACCCCCCGGAGTCGATGAACAGCGTCTCGATTCCGTCCCACGGCCGGTTGTTCTTCGTCTGGTACGAGAGCATGACGTTCGATTCACCGAGCGTGCGAAGCGCTTTCTGGGCGGAGCCGCCTGCTGCACCGAAAAAGAACGTCAATTCATCGCCTGTACTGGCAGTTGTGGTCTGAACGGACATGTTCTGACTCCTCCACTCCCTCGCCGGGAGGGAACCAACGCCACCGGATAGTGGCGTCTTCGAAGCGAAGCTGAGTACGACCAACGCGACGCTAGGGAGAATCCACGCGTTCGACGGTGATCGTGAGATCACCTGTGGTGAAATCACAGTCGAACTCGACAGTGAACGCATCGGAGTCGTAGGCAGCAGCGTACGCACGGTGGCGTGCAAGCGATCCGGTTGCTTTGAAGTGGTAGAATATGGCGACCGTGTACGGTTTACAGCAGGTTTCGATCTGGGATTCGACCGACGCCGCAAACGGGACGTACGGAGCGTTTCGGCCCTCGCCCACGTCTGCGGCGAACGCCCGTGCGTCTTCGAGAGTCGCGATCGAACGGTCGGGCGTCTCGCCGGTCCGGACGTCTACTGGCGTTGGTGTTTCGGACGTGAAAAGCACGTTTTCGAACGTTCGCGTGCCGAGAACGTCCTCGGCTCCGAGTTCGCAGTCGGCAAATGGGTCTATCGAGGGCATTTCAGTAGGGATAATACGTGGGTTGTGCGTCCCCGTTCGCGACGGCACTTTCGGGCACCCCGTCAGCCCGCTGCTCGAGGTCGATCAATCGGTAGACCGCAGTCCCGGCCCACTGACAGTGGTCTGCTGGGCAGCGGGTGGGTGCGTGTGCGCCGTTTTCTGCATCGGGTCGAACCCTGGTCAATTCGAGTTTCGTGTTGCACTCTGGACAACGATCGTCGATTTCTGTGTACTGGTGGCCCGTGCTGAGGCTGATGTCCTCAGCGGTGAGCTCGCGACTCAGCGCAGCGAGATCGGTTGGGGAAGCACCGTCAGGAAGAGTGCTCTCGTCAATCGTGAGTACAAGCCGCACCTGGTTGTTGGACTGTACTGGCGTTTCGTCTGGTTGATCTGCCATTTGTGGAACCTTCCATCCCTCTGTGAGGTGGATCAACACCACCACGCGGTTGGTTACGAACTCGTGGTGGTCTGACCTGGACGGTACAAGCACCGCTCGCACTCGAGATACGAGTCGTCCTCGCCGTTGAATCGACCTGCTAACACTGCCGCCTCACAGCGGGGGCACGGATCGCCGTGGGCGTATCCGTCGCCGGTCGATGGATCCGGGCTCGCTGCAGCCAGCGCGAGAACGCGTGTTTTCGCGTTTGCCCGTAGGGATTGGTGGTCAGTCATTGAAGAGGAATTGCTCACTGGCGTCCTCGCCCGTCAGCGTCTGTTGATCGTCAGCCGTATCCGCGAACAATGACGCCTGATCGGTGTCGTCGGCCTCCGACTGGCGCACTTCGACGCGGTCGTCGATACCGAACTGGCTGGCAGCGGGCCGATCGAGGTGCGTCTCTTGATCGCGGTGACTGACGTCGGCACCGAAATCCTCGAGGGAGGTCTCGACGCTTTCTCCGGTTAGTTCGAGCTCACCATCGTCGGTGAACGCGGCTTGGTGCTGGATCGAGATCTCAGGACGATCGGACATCTGTGAAATCCTCCATCCCTCTCGGGGGACGAACAACACCACTCGCGTTGGAGTGTCGCCCAGTCACGACTCGTCTTCTTCGCGCAGTTCTTCGGCACGCCGGGCAAGCATCTCGAGGATTGGAACACGCTGCTCGTGCTGGTTTTCGTAGGCGACACACTCCTGGAGCGTCTCGAGATCGTGGATGGTGGCGATACACGCGTCCAAGAGGCGTGGATTCGCTGTCCCAAGCCGTTGTTTTGGTGTCAGTCCTGACCGGCTGTTCTCCTCTCGGCTCGGAGTTCGATCAGCGTCGTCGCCCATAATTGGTCTCACTTCACCCCTCCCGGGGTAACGAACAACTTCAGGGAACGGTATACTCTGTCTGCTCCCGTTTTGCAGATCTATTGTTCCCATTTCGGTAGTCGTGAATGACTGACGCTCTAATGGGCCGAGGAACTGATTCTTCGCTTCCGAGCAGTACTGTATGGACAGAATAACAAACAGTTTCTCTATTGAACTACTACTATGGTTGACCAATGAACGATCTCACAGGCTTTCAACGGGATTTGTTGTACGTTATCTCCGGGTTCGATCGTCCCTCGGGTCAGGCTATCAAAGAGGAGTTAGAGACCTACTACGAGAGCGAGAGCAATCACGGGCGGCTGTATCCAAACCTCGACACGGTCGTCAACAAGGATCTCGTCGAGAAGGGTGAACTCGACCGACGGACGAACTACTACGCGATCACCGAGGTTGGAGAAGACCAACTCCACGAACGGCGTGAGTGGGAAGATCAATACGTCGATCTCTAATGTCGTGCGTTTCCCGATCCAATCCCTCCATTTCCACCCACGGGAGGACCAGCTCTCGGGCAGTTACTCGATCAGTCGTGTGACCAGTAGACTCAAGAGCGTCGTTGCACACTCTGGGCGTACAGAGCATTCACATGGAGATTTCTGAGAACTTACTCTGTCTGTTCAGTGCGGAGGTCGACAGCCGAGACGATTCATATCGAATTGAGGTCCCTGCTCATGAACTCACAGTCGGTGATGTCGAAGCGGGCAACGTATATCGAGTCGCCCTGCTCGAATCCGGCGAGTCATCACCGCGAGAGACCGCGGAGCAGTCAGCAAAACGGGATGAGCAGGGACCGCCAATCACCGAGGGCGATCGACGAACCGTGGATATCGAAGACATCGGGAAACAGGGCGACGGTATTGCCCGCGTTGAGCGGGGGTACGTGATCATCGTCCCCGAGACCGAAATCGGTGATCGGGTCACGATCGAAATCAGAAACGTCCAGGAGAACCTTGCGTTCGGAGAAGTCATCGAACACGTCGAGCCGACCCTTCACGAGTGAACGCACTCGAGCATTCACTGGCGTGACCCGACAGGATGCACGTGTTAGTCGAGAAGCCCGAGATCGCTCAGTCGCGTCTGAACGGCTCTGATCGCGTCCTCAGCGTCGCTCGGCTGAGTCCCAGCGGTGATGATGAGTTTGCCACTCCCGAACAACAAGATGACGACGTCTAGTTCATCGGACCGATAGACCAGCCCTGGGAACTGTTCGGGTTCGTACTCAACGGCTTCCAACCCGAGTCCGATCGCGATCGCGTTGAGATTGAGCCGCGTTCCGAGATCGCCGCTGGTCACGATATTCTGGATAGTCACCGCTGGATCGTCGGGAACCTCGAGTCCGAGTCTCCGGAGTTTGCCGAACGTCAGCTCGACTGCCTCAGTCAGGTTCTCGGTGGAGGACGCGCCTGTACAGACGACCTTCCCCGATCGAAAGATGAGTGAGGCTGCTTTCGGATCAGTTGTTCGCGACACCAATCCCGGGAACTGGTCCGGATTGTACGATACTCCATCGAGATCGTCGGCGAGTGATTCGAGATCGAGTTCCTGTTCGAGGGCCGTCGACCCGACGACGTTTTCGACCGACAACGTCTCTATCAGATCTCCCATCTCTTACGTTATGACTGTCGTAGATTGATATATGATTCTACTGCTCGCTGCCCTATTCAGACTTTCCTCGTAGCCACTCTCTCTGAGAGGTCACTCCATCGCGGTCTGGAATCGCTCACGGAGCGCTTCCTCGCGGCTTTCGAACTGTTCGACGCCGGCCTGGAGGCCCGCCGTCGCTTGTTCGATCCGGGCCAAGCCGCACTCGCCCTCAAGTGCTTGCTGGTCACCGCCGCTCGCACTCTGTTGGGCTTCGTAGGTGCGTTCGACCTGGTTGATCGTTCCGTGGGGGTTGAACAAGATGTCGTTTGCTGTTCGCACGTACGCGTCGAGAGAGCCGCCCTCGCGGCCACGGAAGAAATGTGTGAGCGCGTAGGTCGCTCCCGAGTGCAGCGTCCACAGGTTAACGAGGAACGGATCGTCAGCGTTCGCGAGCGCGTCATCTGCGGCCCGTTCGGCAAGATACTCGGGGAACTCTAGGAGGGTGTAGAACTCCTCGACCGTGAACGGCAGCTCCGTGAAGTCGAGGTCGATCTCTTGAGCGTCCTCGATGAACCGCACGAGGTCGTCTGCAACCAGTTCGAGCTGGGTAAGAATCTGCTCCCACCAGTCCTCGAAGTCGCGAACGTCGCCGACGTGTTTGACGATCTGCTTGTCGGTGAGCGAGCGCATCGAGTTCGAGCACGCACCGTCCTGGGCGAAGCCTTCGACGTAGACGGCGTGGCCGCCGAAGAAGTCGTAGCCGGAAGTGACGCCCATCGTGATCGGCTCTCGATCGTCACCGGGAAGGGTCGCTTCGAGGCCGTCGAACATGATGTCCATGTGGACTTCGCCGCCGGCTCGATACTGACGGATCTCGCCGAATACGATATCCCCGAACGGCACTCCGTCGAGCTCTGCGTCTCGAAGGAGCGTTTCGAGAGGGCTGTAGACCGTCTGTGGGTTGAGGACCGTATAGGAGTCAGTGGGCACGTGGAACAGGGGATCGACCTGTTCTTGGTCCGACCCAGGCCTGGCGCCGCCATCTGTACGTGCGTGGTTACGGAGTCGTGATGGTTCGACGATGGCGTTGAACCGATCGGTTTCGACCCACTGTCCAGTGACAGGATTCTTGTACCCGACCTCGGTGTCGACCGCGCGTGGAAGGTCACGGATCGCTTCGGCGAACGACGGTAGGGTATCGCCGACGTCGTGGCTGCTTGCGTACCAGTTGGGAAGCTGTGCGTCTGACCGGCCATCGAGACCAGCGAAGATCGTACTCGTGTCTGGTTGATTCATTGGAGTCACCTCGGACGTTGATTCGTCACTCGCCAACTGCTCTCGCTCGCCCTGCACCCCTCTCGGGGGCAAAACAACACATCTAGTACAGGTTCAATCGTGATTTGTTGGATATAGCTGCCGGAGTTTGATGCGTGCATCTTCGGTCGTGAACTGCCAGTCGATAGCGGAGTCATCCTCGTTTCGGATGCGTTCCCACGCAGCAACCTCCGC
>NZ_JAIWHV010000052.1 GCF_020177375.1 Saliphagus infecundisoli
TACGAATTTTGATGAATATGTAGTTTCTGTGATAAAGGAATCATCTGGCGGTGATGGTTCAAATAGCAAATTTGAAATAATGGGAGTTGGGCAAGAATCTGAGAACACGTTACACATCTATTCCTGCATTGCCGAAGTTGGGAGTGGTGATGTGGGCTATCTGTACCTTCGACTGCTCCGAGTTTCTCATGAGGGTTTGCCGTTGGACAGAGCCGTCTACACCCACTGGGAGGAAGGTGATGAGTCAACTTACGAATCCGATGTATAGTCGCCGTCCGATTTTGATTCAGTGAGACCACTATCCTCTTCACTGTCATTACTTACTGTTGCTGCCATCCTCTGTACATATCGCGAGAATCGGCCGCCCCTCTCGTGAAAAATGGGTCCCGCAAATTGGGGTTAGTGAGACTAATCCGATCGTTACCTCGAGTTGTGAACTAACCATCAAACCACGAACTATGAGTGATATTTCCACGGAGAGAAAGTCACTATTTCACCTTCCCAAAATCTTTTCTCCCAACACTCTGAACGAGATAATATGGATCGTCGCCGTTTTCTCGCAACGGCTGGGAGCGGCACACCCATTTTTCTTGCTGGATGCACGTCGATTGGCAGTTCTCCTACAAACCCCTCTGAGGACGAGTCGTTTCAGCGACGCTCTGTGTCAGTTAACTCTACCGGCGAGATGCCTGATACTGTTTCTGCTTCACTTTCTGTTGAAGCTACCTCAAGTCGGGCGACTCCTGATCAGACGATCACGTTTCGATTTACGCTTACTAACGAAGCCGATACCGTCCAACAATTTGATGTCGGTAGCATTCCTGTCCCGAACCTACTCGTCGTACAGAGTGACCCACCTAATTACGTTCTCTTACAGCCATCCTCTTGGACAGCAGATGATCGACGATCAGACTGTTGGGAGAATACTGACCCCGACAATGATCCCTATCGGGTGGTTCCTGAGGAAAACCAAGTAGAACTCGAGCCGAGCAAATCGTACTCAGGTGACGCTGCGCTGTGGGGAAGCGTAGAAGATGATGTGTGCTGGCCTGAGGGAGAGTTCACGTTTGAAAATTCTGTGACCTTTGGTGAAACAACATTCACGTGGGGATTCCAATTTGAAGTGACGAAGCAGTAAGTCTCTACAGCTTCGGATAGCTATCAATGCACGCGGTGGCCCCTCCGTGACCTACTCATCCTGTACATAACGGCTGTTTCATGCCCACATCCGGCTAAAAGAAGATAGCCTGATACCTCCGGTCGGCCGATCTACAGATCGCGGGGCTGAACGGTTCGTCGGTCGTTGTCTTCAGCCCGCTGGGCGGCATCCTCGAGTAACTCCGCGACCTCCTCGTCGAGGGCGTCGTAGAAGTCGGCTGCCACATTGTAGTTGTCGAGCTGGTCCTTCACTGCCGATTTGACGATGAGATTTGCCATACGACACCCAACAGTACATAGTAATTTGAGAAGTAGTCTTCGACTTGTGAACGTTGGAAACGGCGTACAGACAGCTTCAATCGGCGATCACAGAACGAAAAGGCAAGTGCACCGTCGCCTTGTGCAACATCTTTATCGGAGATGCGGCCAATTGTTGCACAAGGTCAATGGCCCTACCCAACGCACCCTCGACGCTCCCGCAGTACATCGCCGACGGGCTCCCAAAGCAAGACGATGCGCGATACGCGCGAGTACATCGATCAGCTACTTGCCGATCGCGAACGACGCCGAGAAGAACCGGTCACTGAAGATGAGCTCCCCGATGACGTCGACGTCGTCGAGGAAGGATTGAGCGGCACTGTCTATCACGAGTATCGAACCTGTGGCGACGAGACGTGTCAATGTATGAGCGGTGGCACGAAACCCGGTCCGTACGCATATCGTGCGTATCGCGATGGCGACACCGTTCGTAGAGAGTATCTCGGAAAAGCTGAGTCGGAGTGAGCAAACGGAAGCACCGTATGGCTCTGTGATTCTACGTGAGGGCGACACCGCGCAATGCCGTTTGGAACGAGCAGGTACATACTCCTCGAGTTCGTCGAAAAGCAGACATCGTCGATGGAGGCTTCGTTTCACTCGGCACATGGGGTGCTCTGTGGCCGTCAGCTGCGGGACTCCGCCTTCGATACAACCTGACGCCGGCTAGGTAGCTGATTAATGCACCGATCAGGCGTTCGTTTCGTCTGATTATTATTACACTCCCAACTGGTCATCAGTCTAGTTCTGACAATATAAATGAACAATGGAACTGGTATATAATACCATAACCACTATAAATATTCATAAGTATATAAAAGTGCTATTTCCAGATGGGTTTATTAGACGCCACCACTATTTGTTTAGTGAATGTGAATAGACACCGTGACACAAAATACTCGCGTCCGTCGCAATATCAATAGGCGAATATAATTCGCCCATGGATTTCATTCCCAATAAGGTTATCCGACTTCTCCGTCCGAACAGATACATACTAGCTATATTTTTGTTTTTTGCTCTTTTCCCAATATTTCTCGACATAATTACCACGGGTGCAGTTTCCGGGTACGCTGGTGGAATTGTCGATGCACAAGGCGAGACAATATCGAGATATGAGGGTGGCAGTGCACCTCAGTATCAATGGTATTACCCAATTTTATACCCATTCATGCTTATTTGGTATGTGGCTGTGTTGATATTTGATATATTTGATATAGTAATACCAGATATTTCTTTAGTCTACTATTCAGCCCGGCTTGTGTATTTTTATATAATTGCGGTTATTTTCGGTAACGGGATAAGACTCATTATCCTTTTCGTTAGACAAGGCATTTCTAGTACAGCTACGTGAATATCTACCAAAGATTAGCAAGGCAAATTTATCATTCGGAAGATCTGTGGAATTTATCTTGCTAATGGAGATTCCGAGCTTGGTTGTGCATAAGCAATCTACCTGCTTGACTCCAGATACAACGAAAACGCGGTGTCCCGCTGAGTCCCTCGAGCTTCTGAAGCGTGCCATCTCAACACGTTCGCTTAAAGGCATTACTGCCGATCGCGAAGCCGGTCGTACTCCCCCTTCGACGTCGCCCATTTGTATTCGGCACTTGGGACGGGGTTGCCGATCCACTCAAGGAGCCGGGGGACGTCAGGCACGTCGATCGAGACTCGACGCGAGCCTACGCGGGGCGTGATCCCGATTTCGAGTCGTGAGAGTGTGTGCGCCAAGTCTTCGCGATAGCCGTCGTCAACGGTCGGAACGTCATCCGTAGGTGTTCATTGCCACGAACGAGAGTGTGCCGTCGTAGGCGACGAACATGCGCGTCGACAGCGGCCGGAGTCGGATGTGCTCAGGGATACACTTCTCGCCATCCCGATGCAGTCTCGGTAGTGGTTGAACTCAGGATGGGCAATCTCGAGACGCGATAGACGTCCTAGTCGGGGCCGTCCTGCAGAAACCAGCAGATGCTCCCAGCAGCCATGCCGAACTGCTCGTGGAGCCACAGCGCGAACGCCCGTGCCATTGTCTCGATGCGAAGCTTGGCCCGTTCGCGCCCTTTGAGCGATCCGTCGCCCATGAGCGCGCCTGTAGCGACGTGATGGATCTGTGGGTCGAGCGTTGGATAGTCACAGCTTGCTCCGGTTCCAGTGTTGGGGATACGATGTCTTCGCCCCGCCACACTAGGGGCAGACATTGAGACCCGGCCCGCGGAGCTGTTCACCCATTTCGTTGATCTATCGTCGTAGTGTGCCATCTCTTTCGACGGCTACTAGATCAGTTGGAAGTGCTCGTACTCCCACTCAGTCGTGAGACTCGACTAGTGGCGAAGCCGGTTCCGGAGGTGATACAGCTGATCGTCTTCCTCGGCACGGAGCATCCGCCAGGCGACACTGTGCCGGAGCGTGTGCGACGAGACGACGGCGGCCGACTGACGCCCCCGTAACTGTAGGGACGGATCTTCGCGCGGCGTGCAGCCCGCTGCACGACGTCGCTTCGAAGGTGTCGACTGCCTCGAGGAAGATCTCATCGACATGGCGTCAGGATCATACTCGGGGGCTGAGACGCTCTCGGAGTAGGCGTACTGCAACGCGACCCGCTCCGGGACTTCGTAGAGCGTATGTCGTCGAACGCACGGCCGAGCCAGGCGAGATCTTGTCGGACTCGTTGGTCGAGCACCGGATCTGGTTCGCTAACACAGGCGACCTCGTGCTTCGGTATTGGACGAGAGTCGAGAGTCGGTGGCGGTAGTAGTCAAAAGTTGCAGCACGTTTCAGCCTGATTCTCGCGTTACATTGGAGTGCGAACACACCATCTAGAACGGTCGCAACGAGCATCCCTGTTTCATCGTTTGATCGATCGAGAACACGTAGGTCCTAATACTGTGTGACCGGACGCGAGTCGAGAGTTAAGGGAGATAGCGCTTCTCTGGGTCCATACTGCTAGCGATGTACAGTTGAACTTTGATTGGCCGGGTCTCCTTCCTCAGTCGCGGTCACGGTTTCCGGGAGGGTGCCCTCGAATTCGACTTGTATGCGATATGTGTCAGCGCTTTCGTCGCCACTACATGCGTTTCCGGCGTCTTCTTTTGTACCGCTACCGATTGTTACGGTGAATGTGTTCGAGCCGTTGTCATAGCTCCGACCAGTAATAGATGCTATATTACAATCACTCGACCCGACAAATAATTTCCCGAAGATAACAACCATGTCTCGACTAGAGTCAAAACTAATCTCTGGCGGCTCAGTCACGGACGATATGCCATCATAGTTTTCATCACCAGGTTGATATACATCAAATTCAATGTTACTAACTGGACTACGCGCTGTAGAGACGACACTGTTGGGCCAGGACAAGCACCCACTACCGCCAATAAGAGCCGTCGTCGCCCCTGCAAGGACGATTCGACGCTTCATTGAGTGCCCCTCTCGAAATGACTCACGGTTGGGAGAATAAGGGTCGCTCCAGTTCGTATTATGAAAGACGGCCACTGCATACTATCGTGTAAGCACCTCAGGGTATTAGATGCTTGGTAGACTACAGTTCCTGTTTTAGCTTTCTCCTGTACGTAACGTTAGCCCAGGGGCACCGGTCAGTGCAATCCAGCCACCGCGTTACATCGAGGCTGCGAACGGGCCGTTCTGTTATATCCAGATTTACAGCGGGGTGTTGAGAGAGAAGCGGATTGCTACCACGCGAGAACTCCTTCAGGGGTCACTAGGTTGCAACGAGAGAGAACGCGACCGTATACTCCTCATTTGTATCCATGTTAGTATCTTCGTCGCCTACTTCAAAGGATGTGGTAAACTCAAATGCGGAGGGGATCGTATCCGGAGAGTCTTCATCGAAGGTCCGTATCAAAACAAGCTCCTGGGCTCGTGTCTGATCTGGCTCAAGTTCGTCCATATTCAGTGCCCCCGGAAATGCGATCGTTTCAGTTGCAACCCATATCCGCGTATCTTCATCGAAGGAATACTCATATTCATCCTTTGGAATCAAGATAAACTCATCAGAGCTGAGGTATGAGCCGACGACGTTGTCAGTATCCCCGTAAACGATCGTCTCATCGGACGGATTCGAGATCGACACGGTGAGCGTGAGTGGCGAATCCGGCGAGTGGATGCCGGGTTGGGTGATCTTGAACTCGTGTTGGATCGGGCTATCCGATGACGTCTCCACTTCTATCTCGTAGGTCCGTGTCTCGCGGTCGTGGTCGTCCTGATCGGTTCCGTTACCATCCTCATCTTGGTCTGTCCCGTTGGAGCCTTGCGTGTTATCTGCGCCGCTTTCGAGACAGCCTCCGAGGACACTAACACCCCCGATCAGGAGCGTACGTCGTTTCATGATTTGATATGTGGATGTGATCCGTGTGGCACAGCAACTATTCGAAAAATTAGCTGACTGACGTTATATCGAACGCCAGTTGATACTCCAAATCCGGTACCATCGTGTCTTCTCCTTCTTTTTCCTCAGCTCCAAACTCTGTAGCGAACTCGAACTCCGAGGGAATCCGGTCCGGGAACTCCTCGAGCAAGTCTCGTATCAACACGATATTCTGAGATCGTGTCCCGTTTGGCTCCAGTTCGCCACTCATGATAGTGTCCCCGTAGCCGATTGCTTTTGTCGCGTGCCACGCTCGCTTCTCTTCATCGAAGTCATACTCGTGTTTGCCCTCTGGGACCAACCTGAACTCTCTGGACGTGAGATACGAGCCGACGATAGAGCGTTCATCCGCGTAGGTGATCGTCTCGTCGGTCGTATTCGAGATCGACACGGTGAGCGTAAGCGGCGAATCCGGTGAGTGGATGTCGGGCTGGGTGACGTCAAACTCGTGGTGAATTGGACTCTCTGGAGACGTCTCCGCTTCTACCTCGTAGGTCCGTGATTCTCGGTTGTGGTCGTCCTGATCGGTCCCGTTTCCGTCCTCTTCTTGCGCTGACCCGTTCGTCGCATTGTCTTGAGTCGTCCCGTTCGACGTGTCAGTCTGCTCGGTCTCAGTTGATTCGGTAGTGTGGTCCGATCTGTTCGTTGGATCGTCTTGGCCGGTCCCGTTTGAGGTATTACCTTGATCCGTGACGTTGGACTCGGGTTCCTCGGTGGTTCCGTTCGAAACATTGTCTTGATTCGTCCCATTTGACGTGTCGCTCTGATCCGTAGCGTTAGAGTTGGACTCGTCGTCGGTTCCGTTTGACTCGGTTTCCTGACTCGTTCTGTTTTCGTCCTCCCCTTGGCCAGTCCCGTCAGAG
The DNA here is from genome assembly GCF_020177375.1 of Saliphagus infecundisoli. Taxonomy (GTDB): domain Archaea; phylum Halobacteriota; class Halobacteria; order Halobacteriales; family Natrialbaceae; genus Saliphagus; species Saliphagus infecundisoli. Next base: position 6,718 of record NZ_JAIWHV010000052.1, read on the forward strand.
CCTTGCGTGTTTTCAGCCCCGTTCTGGAGACAGCCACCGAGGACGCCAACACCCGCGACCAGGAGCGCGCGTCGTTTCATGATAGCTAGGTTAGATCACTGACGGGATATATGTTGGTGACGGTGAACGACGCGTATGAGCTACCCGAAAGATTATATGACGGAAGGAGGACGCCCAGACCGTTTGGCCCTGTCTTGGACGTACTTCTCGCGTTGCCTGAGCTCCCTGCATTGTGCAGGCCTCAGGAGGTGAAGTCTGAGCCGGTCCCGAAAGGGGACCTCAGACATGGCGATCAAGACTGGAGTTTGAGCCGGTCGGCTATCGTCTAGTCCGGTATCGCTTGAATCCCTTACCTATCCGGATCGAGTGTCGACAATGCGAACCCCCATATCACGTCGACATCGTCGTCACCGAACCCTTGTTCGAACGCAAAGCTGTCACCGTCGCGCGGGTCACCGGTCTCGGGGTGGGTGGTGACGATGAACTGCTTGGTGCTCCTCTCGCCGGGATCGTACGCCGTTGTGCCCCGACCCTGGACGATCGATTCGTGGGGAAGAAAGGCGGGTTCCCACCAGCCGCTGTTAGTTCGCTCGACGAACCCGGGCGCGTATGTCTCCGCGGGAAGGAGAACAAGCCGACGATCCTCGGGCCCGTGCCCGACGTACGAGCCGAAGGGCCAGTGCCGCATCGACGCGATTAGCGACCGTTCGTCCGTGACATTCTCGAACGTCACCTCGATCATGCCCGGATGGGTGTCGGTGACCGGTTCAACGACATCAACCGTGAACCGGCCCATGAATTCCTTCGGGAGGCTTACTTCGTCCGCCACTACGAGATCATGGACGATATCGCCCGTGTCCGTTCCACGATCCTCGAGTTCGACAGCTCCCCTCACTTCGAAGTCCCAGCCGTCGTGATCGTCCCTGTCATCCTCGAGCTTCAGGCGTTTTTCGACGGAAAATTCGTACGTGCCTGGCTGGATGCTGTTGGTCTCGTCCGAGATCGTGTAGGTTTCGCTCACCGTTTCGCCCGGAGGGATTTCCGTCGAGAGGCCGATACTGTTCACGCCCGTTATCCCGCGATGAGGGGATGTGTGAACGTGACCGCTTTCCTCGTAGGCCGAGGTCCACGCGGTGATGTGGCGATCTTCACTGCCGAGCCTGAAGATACCGAACGGCTCCGGCGCACCGGTGGTGGACCGCAGCGTCTCGTCACTCTCGTTCGTCACGGCGAGTGTCATCGACACGTCCTCGTCCGTATCGATCCGATCGCCCTTGGTGGTGAAGGAGACGTCCACGGGGGCATCCTCTTCCACCTCGACATTCCACTCTGCGCTGACGTCGAAGCCACCCATGCCGAAGGAAAAGTCGGTACCGGCGTAGCTCGGCTCTGGTGGAGTGGCGCCGCGATCCGGAATGGGTTCTGCATCCGACGTCCACACACCGGCACGACCGTCTCCTGATACGATCGCCAGTAAACGGCCGCCCACACTCACGTACAGGGTCTCATCAGCGACGGCAGGGCTGCTTACTGGCCATTGGAACCGCAACCACCACTTGATGTCCCCCGTCTTGGGGTCGAGTGCATATACGCGGTAGGGGGTGGTGACATAGACGGTCTCCTCGGTGACGACGACGCTCCCGTCTCCGAGAACTTCATCGTCCCGGGTCCATTCGACGTCTCCGGTCGCCGCTTCCACTGCGAGCGCCCGCGATACCCACTCGTCGCCCTCTTGTTGCTGGCCTGCGAGGTAGAGCGTTCCGTCGATCGTCGCGATGTCGGTAGCGCGGAAGTTCCCCTCGAGGGTCCACTTGCGGTCACCGGTCGCGGTGTCGTGAGCGAACAGATCTTTCCGGGTTCCGACGAAGACCGTGCCGTCTGCGACGGTGGGCGGCCCGCCCGCTCGGTCGATTGTCTTCGTCCAGTCAGTCTCACCGTTCTCGACGTCGATCGCGATCAGATTATCGTTCCCGACAGCGAAGACGCGCCCGTCATCTATCGACGGTGTCGTGATTGTATGGATCTCGCGACTCCAGCGCTCTTCGCCGGTCTCCGCTTCGAATGCAACGAGGGGGCCACCCCCGCCCGCAGCAGCGAAGACGGTATCGTCGGCGAATGCGAGTCCCCACGAGGTATCGACGTTGTCCATCCATTCTTGCTCGCCCGTCTCGACATCGAGAGCGTACACACCCCCCGCCGACGCGTAGACGAGTTCGTCTCCGACCGCTAGCGCCCGTTCGATATCGTCGCCGATCTTCGCCTGCCATTGTTGGTCGCCGGTGGCCTGCTCAAAGGCGAAGACGGACTGGTTGTGGACGCCAGTTCCGATGCACACCGTCCCGTCCTTGACGACTGGGCCGGTGGAGAGCCCCGATGTGTCGCTCCACCAGCGTATCCGTCCGCCACCGTCCGGACCGGCCGCGGTTGTGGCCCCGGTGTGGGCGGCATCGGCCTGGAACTGTAACCATTCACCGGTCGGGTCATTGGTGTCATCGCCAGACTCTCCATTGTCAGCGAGACACCCGGTCAACGGCACGACGATCCCGGCGCCTGTCCCGGCGAGAAGGGCTCTGCGGCGCATACACCAATTTGATACGGATGACATAAATGGGTACTGTTGGCTAAAATCTCAGTATTACCTTGAGCTGCGAACTGATCGGGTGAGGTAGGTCAAACAATTGTTTGAGTATGGAGAAGGAATTTAACAATAACCCACCACAAATTCACTATCATGAATCGTCGTTCTGCTCTTTCGATGCTCAGTGGAGGTGGAGTCGCTGTCATCAGTGGATGTCTCTCAATGCGGCAGGAAGATTGCCCTCAACCCGACATTGAACACGAACTCTCCTACAATGTTCGTATACCAGAGGGATCTGGATCACATACCGGTGATGGCATCGAACTTATTACGACACCTGAAGATATCAACAATCTCACCACTGAGGGGTTAAATGATGAAGACGAACGATGGATAGCGGATACGAATTTTGATGAATATGTAGTTTCTGTGATAAAGGAATCATCTGGCGGTGATGGTTCAAATAGCAAATTTGAAATAATGGGAGTTGGGCAAGAATCTGAGAACACGTTACACATCTATT
>NZ_JAIWHV010000053.1 GCF_020177375.1 Saliphagus infecundisoli
GCACCAACGTTCCAAAACATGAGTAGTTGCGTCGCTGCTGGCAGCGACGCTACGGTGATTCACGCCCATATCTCACTGATCGCACAGATCTACGCTCGTCCGAAACAACACTCTGTTTGGTAGGGCCGATCGTTGGAAACTTCCGAAACAATACGCAACTTACTCGTGAGGCGGTTCCTCCCAATCCAGTGGGATCCTGTCGGCGTCATAGGGAATGCGTTCCTCATCCGGTTCATCATAGTCGTAGAGTTTCGTCGGGTAGTTGATGAGAATCGAGGGCTCGTCGCCGATCGCCTTGAACCCGTGCCAGCAATCGCCCGGGATGCGGACCATCTGTTGGTTGTGCTCGCCGATGACAAACGTGTTCAGTTCACCCTCGGTGGGTGAGTTCTCGCGTTCGTCGTAGATACCGACCTTGATACGTCCTTGCGGGCAGACGAAGTGGTCAATTTGACCTTCTAGGTGGCGATGCCACGCCCGGATAATTCCGGGGTAGGTCATTGAGTAGTAGGACATCTCTGGCGAGATATCGTACTCATTCCAGTCCTCACGGTAGACTTCGGCGAGGTGGCCCCGCTCGTCGGCGTTCACTTGAAGGTCACGGACTTCGAGGTCGTGGATCATCTATAGATTACTCGCTAGAGGAGATTGATTGGCTTTTCGGTGTCAATCCAAAAGGATTCATATGTACTGCTGAAAACCGTACACATACATGGACACGCTCGTCATCGGCCTTGATGGAGGAGAGTGGGATGTTATCAACCCTATGATTGAATCAGGACGATTACCAAATTTTGCTCAACTCAAACAGAGCGGTGTTTCTGGTCCTCTCAAGTCAATCACTCCTCCTGTTTCGCCGCCAGCCTGGAATTCTATAAATACCGGTACGAATCCCGGTAAGCATGGTATCTTCGACTTTAGCACCTTCGATGAGGAGTACAATCGACGCTCAATCAACTCCTCCGACCGAAGTACAACGCCGTTCTGGGAGGTTATGAACGATCAGGGGATAAGTACGGGACTGTTCAAGATTCCTTTTGTGTACCCTCCCAGTGATGTGGACGGGTTTATTGTTTCAGGATTTCCGACTCCTAATACGGTTGATGACTTTGCGAGACCACAGTCGTTAGTTGACCGTGTTGGTCCTATTGAGGATCTCTTCGAAGACTGGTCACTCCAACAAGCCGGAAACTACGAAGGCTTCAAGCAAAATCTGATTGAGGTCACAGAACGGCAGACTGATATCTTCATTGAATTACTTCAAGAGTACGAGACAGACTTCTCAATGACAGTTTACGATGGATCTGACCGCATACAGCACTTTTTCTGGAAATATTTTGATGAATCGCATCCTCGCTATGACCCAAATTCACCGCTAGCGGGGGCTATCGAGGAGTACTATGCAACTGTAGATCGTGGTATCGGTCAACTTATTGATACGGTCGGCGACGATTGTGACATCGTCGTACTCTCTGATCACGGATTCGGTCCGCTCTCGTATGATATCTACATTGATGAGTGGCTGGAGGAGGAGGGATTCATGTCACGTCAAGCTAGGGAATCAACGACAAAAGCAGTCAATGACATCCTAGCTATTACGCTCAGAACGGCTTGGAGTCCGGTAAATCAAGTAGGTCTTGATAACATGGTGAAGTCGATTCTTCCCTCTTCCTGGTTCCAGTTTGGAAGCAGCCTCCAGGACGAATCTCATCACAACATTGTCTGGGAGGAGACACAGGCGTTCTTTACAACCCTTTCCGGTCAAGCTCTGTATATCAATCTCGAAGATCAATTCTCCAGCGGTTCTGTCTCACATAATCAATATAATGATGTGATTGAGGAGATTCGATCCTCCCTACTCTCAATGCGTCATCCGGAAACAGGAGAAGAACTGGTCAAAGAAGTCATCAGAAGTGATGAAGAGTTCGATGGCTGGCGACTGGATGATGCACCTGATCTTATCGTCCGTACCGCCCCTGAGTTTACGATGAAAGACGGATACTCGGACTCGCTTGTACAGTTGTCAACACAGAATACACACGACCGATCCGGCGACCATCGAACCGATGGAATCCTTCTCGCTAGTGGACCGTCATTCAAAACGGGATCTGTCGAGAGAGCTAGCGTACTTGATATCGCACCCACGTTGCTGTACCTTCAGGGAAGCGCAATACCGTCGGTGATGGACGGGAGTGTTCTAACAGACCTATTTTCGGCGATGCCTAAAGAAAGAAACCTCGTGAAGACGGACGATTACGGGCAATCGAAAACTGGAGGAAGACAGTGGAACGCGGAAGAGGAAGCCGAACTCGAAGAGCGATTGAGCGATATGGGCTATCTCAACTGAGGAATGAGCGACGAAAATGACAGCGGTGTCTTCACGCTGGCAACGCAGGGGAGCATCACTCTTGTAGGTAACGTATTCGGAAAGGGGCTGGGATTCGCCTTTGTTGCAGTTGCAACTCGTCTAGTAACACCGGCTGAGTACGGTGTCTTCACCCTCGGTCTCTCGATCGTGCTATTTGCGCAGGGATTTGCAAGTCTGAATATCTATCGATCGATAGACTACTTTGTCCCGCAATATTTGAGCGATTCGAACTACGGTCGGGCCAAGAGAACACTTCAGAGCGCTTTTATTATTGGTGGAGTTATGTCAATTTTGGGTGCTGTAGTTCTCTTTCTCGCTAGAGAGCGTCTCTCAACCATATTTAACGAACCTCGGGTTGCGGCAGTACTCTCCCTCTTAATCCTTTTAATCCCATTGCAGACGTTGTTACGAATGTTAATCACCTCTTTTAATAGTATTAAAAAGATGAAATATAGGGTTCTAGTGAAGGATCTGATTAGCCCTCTTATCCGGACTCTTGGTGTTATACTATTAGTCTCAACTGGGGCGGGGTTGCTCGGCCTCGTCGGCGGATATCTCCTTGGAGTGGCACTAGCTGTTGTATGTGGGTTAGCGTTTCTCCTATACGAGGCGGACTGGATTCGAAACGCTAAATCAAGTCCGATTTCGAATCGATCGCTAGTCTCGTACTCACTTCCATTGGTTCTGGCAGGCATGATTTACTCGCTCGTCGGCCAGATTGACTACTTCGTCATCGGCTACTTTCTGAGTTCTACAGACGTTGGCCAGTATCGGATCGCATACTTGCTTGCCGTGAATCTTCTTATCGTCCTGGCTGCAATCACGCCCGTGTTCAAACCGATGGTTTCCGAGAACCGATCTAATACGCCCCTCCTCGAAAGTCGCTATCAGCTTGCGACTCGCTGGATTACTATGCTTACGATCCCACCCGCACTTACACTCATCCTCGCGCCCGACATATATTTGTCACTCCTGTTCACTGAAGAGTACACAGCAGCGAGTGCTGCTGTCGTCGCACTCACAATTGGGTACCTCCTTAATGCTTCATTTGGACCGGAGGGAATGATTCTAGAAGGACTCGGTCACACACGACTGACACTTATTAACACATTTATGCTGGTCAGTGTGAACGGAATTCTCAATATTCTTCTTGTTCCCCAACTTGGTATTCTCGGGGCGGGAATCGCAACAGGCACAGCGCTTGCAGTGACTGGTTTGCTAGGAGTAGGCGAGATTTATCTCCTGCGATCTATTACGCCTATCAGTTGGAAATTGTTGCGCGTTTGGATTGCTATTATATTCCCAATTATTGTGGGTTGGGCCACTATGTCCTTAGATCTAGGTGATATACAAACGGCTCTTGTTTTGCCTATAAGTATATTTACTGGATACATCTTAGGAATACGCGCCACCAACGGTTTCACCGATGATGATCGGAAGATTGCATCTCGAATCGATGGTTATCTCGGATATTCAGTTATATATCCAATTATATCATAATTCAACTTCGCTCTTGCGCAACGTAGCGAATAGCTCTCGATGAAATTAGGGCATCCCGCCGAATGCAGGCGATTATGCTCGATCAACCGGCGTTCGGCGGGATGCTTCACCAACTTGTCTCGCTTGGCGCCTTAGAGTTTCGACCCGAGCCGCTCGATGCGCTCATCGAGCGGCGACTGAAGGACGCCTGGAAGCAAGCTCCATGCCCTAACTGTGGCGAACACACCGTCCAGACCTCCGAGAACTCATCACGGATTTGGTGTGGAAACCGCCGCTATACCGGGACGTACACGCTCAGAACCCCATTCTACAATTCGGAACTCACCCTAGTGCGCTTGCAAGCGTCGACTGCGTAGCTTATCTCCTTTGGGCGCGTTTCTATACAAATGGGACGGAAGAAGCATCTCGTCGATCTCTCTGACGAGGAACGGAGCGAACTTGAGGCGTTTATCTCGACGGGAGAACGCAGAGCCGAGGACATCACCCGCGCACGAATTCTTCTCAAGGCTGACGAGGGGCTCACAGATCCCGAGATCTGTGAGCACCTCGGCTGTTCGATCTCCACACCATATCGCACGCGAAAAGCGTACTCCGAGCGAGGGCTTGCGGCGCTCCACCGCCGCAAGCCCGATCGCGACTACGAGCCAAAGCTCGATGGCCGCGGTGAAGCACATCTGGTCGCCCTCGCGTGTTCTGATCCACCAAAGGGACACTCTCGCTGGACGTATCAGCTTCTCGCCGATCGCTTGGTCACTCTCGAGGAGATCGACCTCGAGTCGATCTCCCGAGAGACCGTTCGACAGCGGCTAAAAAAACGACCTGAAACCGCATCGCTCGAAGTACTGGCTGATCCCAGCAAAACAGAACGCTAAGTTCGTCTACCGCATGGAAGACGTTCTTGCACTCTACCACGAACCGTACGATGAAGACCGGCCAGTCATTTGCTTCGACGAGTCCAGCAAAACGCTTCACAAGCATGTACGCGACCCGCTCCCGGCAACACCGGGAGCGGTCGCACGCGAGGACACGCACTACGAACGCAACGGTGAGCGGAAAATCCACGTCGCCACCGAACCGCTCACCGGTTGGCGAAACGTCACTGTCACGCCGAGACGACGCAAGCGCGAGTTCGTCGAACAAATGCAAGAGCTCGCGGATGAGCACTACCCGGATGCAGGCCGCATCCGGGTAGTGCTCGACAACCTCAACACGCACAACCCGGCTGCCTTCTACGAGTTTTGCAAGCCGAAGGAAGCACGAGAGTATCTGGACCGATTCGAGTTTCACTTCACACCGAAGCACGGGAGCTGGCTGAACATGGCGGAAATCGAGCTGAGTGCGCTCAGCACTCAGTGCCTCAACCGACGCATTCCTGACGCGGCGACACTCCGAACGGAGGTCGCCGCGTGGGAAACTGAGCGCAACGAGGCTACCGTCTCGATCGACTGGCAGTTCACTACCGAAGACGCTCGAACGAAGTTACACCAGCTCTATCCGACGATCAAGGAGAAAGAGCAGAACTAGGCTGTCCACACTTGCAAGCGCACTAGTGAGTCACAGAAGATTTAGGTGTACTCTGAGTTGGGAGGGTAATGACGGGACGAGAGAAAGAGATCGTCCGTCACCTCAGCGAGGACGATCTCGACCGCTTGCTCACACAGACTGACGACGAGAAGGTGAGCAAGCGGCTCACCTTCATCAAACGGCTGTACAAGGGTGCAACGCTCGAAGATGCAGCTGATGATGTTGGAATGTCTCAATCAACCGGGAGTCTCTGGACGAAGCGCTGGAATGAAGGTGGACTTGGGAAGCTCACGCCGAACTTCGGGGACGGACGTCCCCCGAAGCTCGGCGAAGATGAGCGCGAGCGTCTTCTTGACCACCTCGAAGATGGAGAACCGTGGAAGAAACAGGAGATTCAGCACCTCCTGAACGAAGAATTTGACATTGAATACCATCCCATTGGTCTTTAGCTAAGCCTCAACAGTCGGTTGGATGGTGGTAGCGAGCTGTTCCTGGAGGATTGGTCGTTGCTTGTGGATCTTCTGAGCGTCTTGATCAATCGCTGTAGCAGTGGTGGCGGTGAGTAGGCGAGATAGTCCCTCAGTTCACGGAGGATGAGCTGGGCGTGCGACCGGAAGGTCGCCGCCCAGCGCTCCGGTGGGAACACGGTCCCCTCATCAGCGTGTTCTCTGACCAGACCAAGCAAATCACGGCTCACGATCAACGATAACAACGCTGCGTACAGCAGAATCTCCACGATATGCTTCTTCGTCGTGTCGAACTTATCTAGCCCGTACTGTGTCTTGAGTTCTCGGAACAGCAGCTCTACCTGCCATCGACAACGGTAGATCGTCGCGAGATCAGCCGGGTAAAACTCGTCTCGAGAGAGGTTCGTGATGTACAGATGGTAGTCGTCGGCGTCCTCGTTGCGGACGCCGACGACGCGGAACCGTTTCGTATCTCGTGACTGCGTCCCCTCGTACTCCCTCCGATCGAACTCAACTTCGACTTCTACGTCGATGTACGTGCGTGAGAGATCGTCTACGATGTCGAAGATTTTCTCGCCTTCCAAGGGGATGGCGCGACCGCGCCATCCTCGTAGTTCATCCGTCACAACCGGGTTTGCGCTCCGTTTCAACCGGCTCACGAAGTAGCCGTCGTTCTCGTCGATCAACGCGAAGCGCCGGTACTTGAAGTATGCAAGATCGAAGATCGCTAGCCGTCCTTCCAGCCATGGTCCCGTCTCAAACTCTGTACTGTCGTGCGTTTTCTCGTCTGTGACGCTGAAGCGTTCGACCGTCTGGTCGGTGACGTTATGGAGCAGGTGGAGCGACGCTCCAGCCTGCTCCTCATGACGTGCTGTGTACTCCTCAGAGAGCAACTCGTGCAACCGGAGAACAGTTCCATCAGCGATCATCACGTCTCGAAAGCGGTCGAACTCCTCAGAGACAGTGTGAGGGACAGCGACCTCGTCGAAGCCGTACTCGACGAGGTCGCGGAGGTACTCTGCGAGTGTCGGCGTCAACCGCTGATAGAAGCCTCCCGGAGAGAGCGACTCGTCGGCAGTGGAGTTGTAGCTGCGTCTGAAGGCCGCAAGCGTTCGGCTTTCGCCCGCGGCGAAGCCGAACGCGAACGACCAGACAAGTGGTGGGATCTGAAGCTTCCCCTCGCGCTCGATCACGCCGACAGAATCGGCGTGGTCTTCGAGTGCTTCAGAAGGAAGGAGGTTAGTGAGACGACGTTCAACATCATGTGAGGAGGCTTCGTTGTGCACACTCGTTGCCTCCTCACTCCTCTCGAAAAATAGCTCTGATAAGCCGCCGCTGTCATGCGGTTCTTCGCTTAGCTAAAGACGGATGAATACCATCCAAACTACCTCCCGCGACTGCTGGATGATCTAGGCCTCTCGTACGCGATTCCGCGTACAGAGAGGCCAGACCGCCCAGAGAACGCTGACGAAATCCTCGACGAACGCGTTTCCGACGCGTTCGCCGAGGATGAGACAGATAAGCCTCATAACAAACAGCCTGAGGACGACGGTGATGAGGAATGGACGGTTGACGACGATATTCGGACGGACGGTGGAACAACGATCGGGTTCTTCGATATCTCGCATCCACAACCATGGGACAATTCACAGCGACTCTACACGGTGAGCGAACCGACAATCACCCGGCCGCTGGTGAAAATCGATACACCAGCGGCCGGGTTCTACGCACTCAACGGTGAGAGCGTCCTCCAGTTTCCTCCGAATCAAGAAAAAGAACGGATCTGCGCGTGTTTCGAGGAGATTCGCGAGCAGAATCCGAGCCAGCGGATTCTGCTCGTCTTGGACAACTTCTCGTCACACATTTGTGCGCATACGCGGAAACGCGCCCACGAACTCGGGATTGACCTCATCTTTCTTCCCGTCGGCTCACCGCATCTCAATCCAATCGAGCCGGTCTGGAAGAGTCTCAAATGGGAATCATCGCCTCTGATCGTGGAGGGCGCGGACGAGTACCGCGCCCTCCTCGATAGAATCTTCACGAACCTCACTGACCGACTGAGCTTCGCAGGTTCGTGGATAGAAAACCATCTCAGCAATTTCATCAAGAAGTTACGTTAATCACTATTTTCCCTGGGAGAGGTCTGGACTGACGAATTGCCGGCCTACTAAGGAATGGAACACGATCACTGCACGGTTATCCACGACGCGGAATATGTCTCAGCCGACGGAGTTCACACGAACCAAGCGGAGTGCCTCTGGTCGTTGGTGCAGCCATGGCTCGCTAAGTTTCGCGGCCTGTCCAAGCAGGGCTTGGAGCAGGCCGCTCGCACCTACGGATTCCTTCGGTCGCTGAACCTTGCCGGAGCACCCGTTCATGGGCTTATCGATTGCTTCGCTATCGGTGTTCTTCGCCACGCTGAGTAAGAGCGACCCCGAAAGTAGTGTGCGACGCGACCAACAATTTAGTATGAGCTTTGAAATGAGGATAATGTTGCTCGCAGGAAATCCTTGATCAGATAAAGAGAAGGTTTTTTAACAGAAAACCTCTTATATCCCCCACCATAGATATTGTCGATTATATATTTATGCCGAGATAGCAGAGATTGTTCCGGATTATAGATTTCATATCTGTTTTTTTCAAACTGATACCTGTCGTTAAGATGTTGGCAGACAATTTGCTTATCTAATAGCATCTCATCACTCGGAATCGTAGAGATCTGGTTGAGGAATTCCCCCCACTTTATAACGTCTTTTTTTACACGGCTAAGTTCACGCTTCTCTAATGCTGATGCAATATTTTTCTTTAATTTATTTGTTTCCCAATCTGATTCGTTTGCGCTATGTCGGCGATAAAGATGAAGCGGTTCTTCGATACTACTGACATAACTAACTACTGAACCAGATATTGCAATATAATAATCGTGGGGAACATTGTCTGGAATCGGGACGATATATTCTTTTACACGGTCAGAAAACGACATTTCACATCCCTTCATGAAATTATATTTAAGAAGTTCGGAGAAGCAGTGTCTTGGGTTTTGGGCTATCCCAGATTGATACTCTGATGTTGACCAGTGATCTGTAATTGGTTCCAACCTGTGATTGACAACTAATGCATTATTGAAGACGACCCCAGCGTTGCTCTCCTCATGACATTTAATATGTTTTTTGATTTTATCTTCTTTCCAAACATCATCTTGATCGGATAGAAAAATATAATCTCCATTACATTTAGATATAGCTTTGCTGAAATTTTTTGTGATTCCTAAGTTAGAGCTATTTTTATATAATTCAATTATATGGGGATATTCTGATCGGTAATTGTTTAATATATCTAAAGTTTCATCAGTTGAGCCATCATCACAGAAAATAATCTGATCTGGCATGTGTGTTTGTTCAATAATACTGTCAATTTGGCCTTCAAGATGTTCTTCCCCATTATATGTACAGACTGCAACAGAAACACTCATGTGATTACGTCCTAAGTCTGTGGCGTTTCGACTATTTAAAACCGGCGTGAGCCGGTAGTGACGGCCTGATGTCTGTGATTTCCACGTCATCAGATAGGCCGTCATCGGGTGAAACGGATGCCAACAACATCAATTCTGTCGAAA
>NZ_JAIWHV010000054.1 GCF_020177375.1 Saliphagus infecundisoli
TGCTCCTTGAAGGCGAGAAGCGCGTCCGCGAGGAGACCCCAGACGGCCAGTAGTCGGCGGTTGTTCGGCAGTGCCTACCGCTCGACCCCCGCCTGAAGGCGGAGGCATGCGCTTTATTTTGTGTCATTGTCATTGGGTGTGTAGGTCTCGACAAACTGCGATCGCTGGTGTTCTGTGAGCGAAGCGGCGATAGGGGGCGGCGAGGGACGCCCCATGCCGGCACTTGTCTCAACAACGTCTGTGAGAACAGAGACGACCGCGAGCTCACAGCTGGTCCTGTGGGCGCTCTCACGGCGTGGCTCGTCTCCAGGACGGGACGACCCGCGCTGTCGACCGTACTGGAGAGCGCACGCTGTCCGCGTGTGGGGACTGTCTCCGGTCGGCCGGTGTGGCGTTGCCGTCGTAGGGTGCCTGGACTCACTGGTGGTGGGCGAGGTCGAATGCCGCTGCTCGGCGTGTGCATCGTCTGCCCGGTTGGGCGCTGGCGGACGGCGACCCGCCGTACCACTGGTCCGTCGATCGATCGCGACGCTGGCGCTGAGCCTGGCCCTCGTGTGGACCGACTCCAGCCTCGCGACCTGATCGCTACAGCCTCGGCTCGTCGCCGATAGCTTTTTGACCAGTGGCCGAAAAGAGAAGGGTGTTCACCCCTCTTCCCTTTTCGACGCTGTTGTGTTCCTAGCTGTGAGTGTCTCGTTCTAACCGACGGGTTATATTCGCTACTACAATCAGGTGACACCTTTCGCGCGGTCGCGCGTGTCTGTCCGAGGGTTGTGGTTCGCTGCAGTGGGATGTCCGTGAGTGGGGTGGCGAGTGTCGGTGGAGTGAGTGCAGAGTGGTCGACGGGGTGAGTCCTCGTCCTCAGGTGGTGGCGAGTGATCTCGGTTGAACGCGTGCGGTCGATCCAGGTCGGATCGGGACGGCCGCTCTTCGGCACGAACTCGTGGTCGGTCTGGTTGGTTCGAGCGACACGTTCTGACTCGGGATCGAGGTTGGTGCCGGGGTCGTGGTCGGGCTCGAGAGTGGATCCAGTGGTCGACTCCGATCGAGCGTGCTGTTCGGGCCGCTCCTCTGCAGGAGCGTCTTGTTCGGTGTCGGTGTTCGAGTCGGGCGCCGTCACTCGGTCGGAATCTCCTCGTCTGTGTGTGGGCCCCGAACACCTCGAGACGTGTGTCGGCCAATGGGCGAGGAAGATCGACTCGCCACAGTGTGGACAGGGACGTTTCTGTTGGCGTCCCAGTTGGGCGCGTTCGCAGTCCCGACAGGCACGGGGCGCGTGGTCGCTGGCCTCGTCGATCGGGACGGTCTCGAACGTGCCCTCGACGTCACAAAGGGGGGTTCCCTCCCCGTCATCGAAGTGAAAAACGCGATCCGATCGGTTGGACTGAAGGGAGATCAGTGCGCGGTCGGGCTCGCGTGTGCGATCCTCGGTCGGGGTGGTCTCTGGGTCGTCGGTGGCGGTTGGCTCGTCGGTGTCCGTTGAGGTTGGGTCTGGACCGTTGTCGGCTGTCGCGGGTGGGTCCGTTCCTGAAACGGTGGTGTCGAGGGGGAGGGTCTCGAGGTCGTAGTCAGTGGTCGCGACCGTGAGCACCCGGGTGTCGGTCCGGGGATCGATCGTGGTCGTGAGCCGGCCCTCGACGATGCTGGTGTGATCGTCCGTGGTGTCCGGTGCACAGTCCGAACAGTAGGCTGCAGTGGGCGTCCACTCATCCTGGTGGACGTGGATGGCAATCGCATCGCCGGGCTCGAGATCGGCGGTGCAGGCTTCACATGAAACGTTTGAACTGGTGGTGAGGGGGGTCCCGTGGAGCGCCTGTGCAGCGGTGGGCTCGCTGGTCATCGAGCGTCCCCCCGTCGGGTCGGGTCGTGACTGTGGTTCGTGGTGCCGCTGGCGGTGGGTGTGCCCTGGCTTGCAGTGATCATTGTTTACTGGAAACCAGGGGGTTCGTCGCCCGGATCGGGGCGAGTTCGTGGGTCGGTCTCCGAGTTCGATGTAGTGGTTCGAGGTGGGCTCTCGAGCCGGCGACAGACGGCGGCCGTGGTGGCGAGTTCCCGCTGGGTAGTGGTCAGCGTCAGCGGCGCCGGGAGGTGGCCCTCGAGTTCGCGCAGGTCGGTGACGATCGCCTCGAGTTCGTGGGCGACCCTCTCCGGGGAGTACTCGTTATCGCCCATGGGAGGCCTCCAGGTTCGTCGTTGGTTCTGGCTCGGTCGTGGTCTCTTGGGAGTGGGATCGGGTCTCAGCGGCGTCCGTCTCGGTCTGGCTCTCTGTGGGTGGGCTCGTCGCGAGGACGGTCGGGGCGATGACGACCAGTCGAGTGCGTTGGGTTCGACAGTCAGTCCGGCTGGCGAGCCGACAGCGAAGGCGGAGTTCCGTATAGCCGAGAGTCGGGTGGAGTTCTGCGGCAGAGCACGCCTCACAGCAGACGCGCTGGAGCGTCCACTCGTGGCTGTCGGCCGGTCGGGCGGCTCGGAGGGTGACCGTGGCGCCCTCGTAGAGGACTGTCCCGCAGCGCTGGCACTGGACGTGTGGCTGGGAACTGATCGGGAGGCCCGCGAACAGTTGGGCGGGCGTGGCTGCCAGGGTGCGGGTCATCGGGGGTCACCTCGGTTGCGGGTTGGTGTGGTGGTGGGGATGGCATGCTGCGCTGGGATGTCGGTAGGCGCATGGCTGTGGGCCATCTCAGACCGCCTCTGGTGGGTTGGCCTGTTCGAGTCCGTCGCCGAGAGTGCGGTGGAGACGTCGGTCGGCCCAGCCCCGCCGATCGGCGACGTAGTCCATGTAGACGTTGATCGAGTGGCCCTCGAGAGATTGGTGGTAGGCGACGGTGGTGCCTTCGATCGTGTAGACGCTCTCGGTACGGGTGTGATAGACGTACGAGGCGTCCTCAGTATCGACGCCCAGGGGGATGTACGCCGGGCGTGGGTCGGTGCGTTTTTCTTTTGTGCGAGTGTATCGAGTCATTGTCCTGACCTCAGGACACAGGTCGGGTGTTACAGCACCCGGCCGAGATTTAGATTCTCAGCCATCCTGTGCCGCTATAATCACCATACAAGGGAGCCCACTTAGATCTTTTGCTTAGCAAATAGCTAAGCAATTTGTTTAGAAAATTATTTAACAAATCGTCACGTATTATGCCCTGGATCAATGACCATCGCGCAGCAAATGGTCAACGAGGATTATCGGCCTAATGATCGAGAGGAGCGTGTTCTGCAACTATTCCAGGAAGGGCGCAGCAAAGATGAGCCATGGGGGCGGGCAAACCCGCTCTATTTTCGGGAACGAACTACCCTTGACAAAGGGCAAGTGGAGTACGCTTTATCCAATCTTACGACAGCTGGATGGATCACTAAGCTCAACGATGGACTCTACGAATTCGTTGAGGATCCGCGCGAATAGCAGTGACAAAGCACGATCTTTATTCTTCCCTTGCTTCCTCAATGATTTCGATCTCCTCGTCAATGAGGCCGTAGAGGTCGTAAACGATTTCGTCGATCAGGTGGTCGGTCCGTTCGATCTTCTCTTCGAGCTCCTCGACCTCAGCCAACGCTATGATTCTTCCAAAATCACTTCTTTTTGACATCGTATGATTGAGTAGCATCTGTAGGATAGTCCAGCCCCAATCATCCATACAATTCATACTAATGGGACCTTGAAAACGGAACAACCGTGACCATCAGCGGCCTAGACCAAGAGGCAGTGGAGGAGATTATGGCCGACCCTCCTCCAGAATTCAACCCAGAAGATACCACTGTCATCTACCTCGATCAAAACATATGGGGTGCTCTCCACGACGCCCGGCACAACCCCAATTCGCATAATCGGGACATCTACAACACAATCATCGCCTCTGCCCACAACGACACCGCCGTTTACCCGTTCTCTCTCACCCGGCAGATGGAAACCGACAAGCACCCTGACCTCACCTTCCGCCGGCAACTCTACGAACTCATGCTCGATCTCTCACACAATATCTGCTTCAAAAACTACTTCGACGTCACCAAATCCGAACGTATCGCCTACTTTACAAGCTCTATCCCCGGCCAACCCGCGCCCGATGCAACGGACGACGTATTTGACCACGGTCTCATCGCGCCTCTCGGAATGCCCCGCGCCGAAGAATACTCCTACAAAGACAACAAAAAACTCCGAAAATTTCTTCGCTCCGAACGCGTCGCCCGAACACTCATTCAAGACAATGACTACCTCGCAGATGCCGCTCAATATCAGCAACAGACCAATGAACAAGATCTCGAAGCACGGGAATGTGTCCGCAAACGATCCAAAGAACTCGCCGATACTAATGAGGAACGATGGGACATCCTGCTTGCCAGAAACCTCGCTCAACAACTTCTCCCACTCCTCGATATGAACGCGAAACAAGTCGATCTTACCATTGGTCCATTCGTCCATCACGACTTACGAGAACACGACTTCGATATTGAGGAATTTCTCACTCAGTTTCCTGCCTACTACTGTCAGATTGTTCTCTCCCACGGCCGGGACTTCCACTGGGACCGTGAAATCGAAGCTAACGACCTCGAAGACATGATGTCTCTCGCCGTCGCCATCCCTTACAGCGACATCGTCGTCACCGAACAATTCTTCGCAGGCGTCGCCCACAAACACGATCTCCCCAATCAATTCGATACCCACATCTACACAGACATTCACCACCTTGAAGATCACCTCACCGGAACCTAAGTCTCTTTCAACGCCTACACTACTATTGTTTAAGCTTCACCCGATATTGAATTGTCGCCATGATTAATGTCCCCCCCTTTCTATAATCTCCACCAGCAGGTCTATTTCTAACCAAGATTTATCATGAAACAGTTTAAAATATTAATATGGCTCGTAACCTTGTACTAGACACGAACACTCTAAGCGAGATCAAGAATGGGGACATAGATATAAATAAGGCAAAGGAAGCTGATGTGGATTATTATATCCCGCCAACTCAGAAACTCGAATTTCTTGATGACGTGGAAGAATTGCCTGAGGAATTACGCAATTCTATTCATGAAGTGATAGACGAATTAGAACCGAAAGAAGTCAAATTAGACTCTGCCCCGTACGGAAAAGTTCCTTTTGGTCGTGGTCCATATTACTACTTCGGCGGTTGGATCGGCACCGCAATCTTCGCTGGAGACCCTTGAGGTCATATGGCCCAAATCAACTGCCGGATACGGAATCCAAAGTTGGCAATTCGACGATTTCTCGATCCAGTTCGGGCCGCGTTCACGACGCGGCCCGACGGCTCGTCGTGGGCGCGTGCCGCCAATACGTGGCGGATGGCACTCGCCTACGTAGAGGGGTTAGTGCGCCCCGGTAGCCACAAAACCTTGCGTGGCATTGGGAAACGAATGGATGTTCATGAAGACCGCATCCGGCGATTTATCACCCAAAGTCCTTGGAACCATGATGCTCTCCAGGCTCATCTCAATGACACTATTCCAGATCGCATCGCCTCCCCCGAGGCGATGTTGATCTTCGACGATGTCGATTTCCGCAAGAAAGGCAATCATAGCGTCGGTGTTACACGCCAGTACGCTGGATCCATCGGGAAAGTCGACAACTGTCAAGTCGCAGTTGATCTGGTGTCGGCTGTTCCGGGCGCCGCCCGGAACGCCGACCAACTCACATGGCCGCTGGGCATGGACCTGTATCTCCCGCGTCCATGGATCGAAGAGGACCACTACGCGGAGCTTCGGGATGAAGTTGGGCTCCCGGAAGATATCGAGTTCCGAACAAAGCCCGAGATCGCACTGGAGCTGATCGAGCGCGCTCGATCAGCGAACGTTCCTCACGCGTGCGTAGGAGCAGACGCTGGGTACGGAGATGACCGTGAGCTGCGTTCTCAGCTACGTGCATGAGACGAACCGTACGTTCTCGGTGTAACTCCATCGGAGCTCCGAGTCATTCCAGCAGAGACACCGATACGGCCGCCGGGTCCGACTGACGGACCCGGCCGGCCGAGGACTCACCCGACCTATCCCGAGGATGTCGAGGCTGTCTCACCGCGTGAGATAGCCGACGAGATCGAGGACTGGAAAGAGGTAACATGGGCGGAAGGAACGAAGGGGCCGCTGTCGGGACGGTTCCACAGACAGCGAGTGCGGGTGGTGTCGAACACCCAGCGGCGCTGGGTGTCCGACGAAGAGGCGTGGCTGGTGATTGAGGACCGAGACGGTGAGACGAAGGCGTGGCTGTGCTGGGGCCTCGATGAGTGGAGTCTGGCCGAGTTAGTCGGGTATGCGCACGTACGTTGGCCGGTTGAGCAATTTCACAAGGATGCAAAGCAGGTGCTGGGGATGAATCAGTTCGAGGGACGAACGTGGACAGGCTGGAACCATCACGTGTCGGTGGTATTGATGACGTACTCGTTTCTGATGACCGAGCGGGCCGCGCAGGGCGCGGCCGCTCGGTTGCCCCCGTTTTCACAGGTCGCTCGGATCGCAATTCACGAGATGGCGGTACGAACAGTCGAAGACCAAGGAGTCGATCGACAGACCGCTGAACGAGTCGCAGAGGCAATGCTCAGGGGGTTTACTGACTGGTGATCAACCGCCGAAGTAGTAATAGTTCCCGTCACAAGAGATCATGAATTACGGCCTAAAAAATAATTACGGGAGAAAGTACTTTATTATTGGCGGATGTGCCATACTGTAATGGGGATATTTGACTGGGGAAGTTCAGATGATGAACTCTTAGCTGTACAGGAATTCACACAAAACGCACAAGGTAAGACAGTAACAAAAGACCACCTCACAAGGGATTTCAAAAAGGATAGTTCAGTTTTATCCTACTTGAGGAAAAACGAGCAACCTCACTTCATTCTGTGGAACCGCAGTAAAGGATTGACGTACAATGAAAAAGGCAAGAAAGATACAGTAAAACCGCCTTCTGATTACCGTTCCTTTCTAATTTTCACCGATCAACGGGTTATATTTCTTATTGGATCGAGGTTCCAGCGAACGCTCGAATATGATGATCTCGAGTCTATTGATTCTTCTTCTGGTATTATGAAACACCGATTAAGCATCAAAACACTCTATGCTAACTATGAATTTTATGTCAGCAATTCTGTTGACTCTGACGAATTAAGGAATTCAACAGCCTTCCTTCAGAAGCAAGCAGGACTTGGTGAGCAGGGAACTGAAGATCTGCATCATGCTCCCTCTAAAAGTACAGCAAACCCATTACCACAAAGCAGTGAGAGTACGTCTATCCCAAAAGCTAACCAGAATCGATCTGAAATTTTCCAGCGTCTTCGACAGATGGACCCGTATGATTTTGAACATTTCGTTGCTGATCTATGGAGAGCTCAGGGATGGGAGACAACCGTTTCACAAGAGTCGGTTGATCAAGGAGTTGATATAGTAGCAACAAAGAAGAGCCCATTTCCGCAAAAGCAAGTCATCCAAGTGAAACGGTATGCCAAGGACAATACCATTGGGAGTCCTAAAGTCCAGCAATACTCTAGTCTCCGGCAGCAAGAGGAGGGCGCTGACGTTTCTGTAATTGTCACCACTAGCAGCTTCACGCGACAGGCCGAGGAAATCGCACAAAATCTAAACGTCAAATTAGTAGATGCTGATGACATCTACACCCTTCTAGAGGAAACGGACAGATTTGACCTCGTATCTGAATATGCACCTCTGCCGGTAGAATCGAGGCAGGAACCCGTTAAGATGAACAGCAAGACTAGCGATACGAGTCTTCAAACACAAACTTCTGAAATCTCCGACAAACTGAACGAAAGTGGCTTACTGAGTAACGAAAAGGAGTGTCCAAGTTGCGGTGAGGAAATGACACATTCTTGGAGAAAAGATATAGTTTTCCCTGCACAGAAGTGCAACCAATGTGACTCAGTATATTATGTCTCAGATGACGACCTCACGTCTATTGACGAGTATCTATCCGAGCGGGATAGCAATGCCAGCAAACATGGATACTATGGGATCGTTGGAAGCGTCGCTTTGTCGGTTTTGAGTTTTAGTGCGCCAATTTTCGGTCTTCTCGCCTGGATACTCTTTCCGCTATCAATCAGTCGGGATACTCAATATATCCGAGGTCATAGTGGCAAAGACATAGCAACCGGATATTGGGTCTGGGGAGCAGCTATTTTACCAGTTGTTGGCGCATTCAGCGTTGGAATACCTGGTTTCGTCCTTGCTGTGGTTGGACTCGGAATAATATACTATGTTCAGCGATATCGTATCGAGGACGTACCGGTACAGGCGGACTCAGATCGGATAATCCCCTCCCTCCTTGAAAAAGTAAAATAAATACGACAATATCGGATAGTTCATCTACAAGCTCGCATTCGGGATCTCATGGCACACCGGCTCTTAATCGCAATGGATCAATTCGATCGGAGTGCCGTTTCATCACTAGTGATTAGCGGGCCGCCTTCGACATCAACAGGAGCCGATTCGGTGTAGTCCCCAAGTTTCGGATCACGCAGTTTTATTATCTATTTCATGAATGTCTGGATGATGGCTCACAATCCTCGTCTCTGGACTCATAATCTGTTCAAAGTCGGTGCTGGTGGGCGGATAGGGCGGTATCTTGACACAGCGATTATGATTCTCATCGTCGGGAACGTCGCCGCCGTTATCCTGGAGACAGTCGATCCGTTGTATACAGCTTACGGCTACGAATTCTATCTCTTTGAGGTCGTTAGCGTCGCCATCTTCTCGGTTGAATATCTGGGCCGATTGTGGGCGACGACCGAGCATCCTGACTACAGCGATCCGATACGGGGACGACTTCGGTTCGCCCTCTCTCCGTACATGCTTATCGATCTAGTGCTCTGTCAGCCGTCAATTGAAGGGTATAGGCGTTTCAATTTGATGCGAGCATCGTCGGTGGTAAATCGCCAGTCAATATCCGTTTCAGCGCTGTTTCGTTCCTTCTTCCATGCGGCGACC
>NZ_JAIWHV010000055.1 GCF_020177375.1 Saliphagus infecundisoli
TCGTCGGCAGACAGATCGACAACATACTGCTGGGTTCGTGGCATGAGTGGGTTCAGAGCACGTCTGAATACTACTAAGAGGCGCTCTGAGGAAATAAATCTAGTAGTTCAAGGCTGAAGCGGCACTAGCGGGAAGCGGCTGACGTACGAGAGTGGTCGCAGTATTAGCTGTGAGGCTCTGTTGTCGAAGCACTCGGAACGGGACCATGTCGAGCCATCCCGCATCGAGTGCACTTCCAGACGGGATCGTCCTCCCACGCCGGATTCGGAACCGCGTTGAAGCCGTCGAAGCGATGGCGGGTCTCTTCGGTACACTCGCGACACTCAAGGACACAGCGCGTCGGGCTGTCACGAGACTGATCGCGAGTCGCGTCGGACACGGACGCGTGTTCGAGAGCGATTGCGGGGACGATCCAGGTTTGGCCGGCCTCGTCGCTGGCGTTGACCGTCCCCCACTCGAGGCTTGTACGTTCGAGCGTGCCTCCGGCAATCAGCTGACCGACGTCTTCGATATCGGTGATAGGGTCGCCGTCGGCGTCGAACAGGACGGGATCGAGCGTCGGGCGGTTGTCCTCGGTGTCGCCATCTCTCGCCCGGAGGTAGTCGTGGCCGGCGTTCTGTCGGATCGTATCGAGTTGGCGCTGGCCGGCGCTCGAGTCGACTGGGGCAGCAGCGGGCAGTTGGCCCCATTCCTGAGCGAACCGATCGACGAGGTCGCCGTCGAGTTCGGCGACGAGTTCGCACTCGTCGATGCTGTCGATCGACGGAGCAGACGAGTAGTCGGCGATGTCCTCGAACACGGTTTGGGCGATGCAGACGGCGTTGGCTTCACTGCTCGCGTCGACGAGGACGTGAATCACGCCTCTGACTTCACGGGTGGTGTCGGAATCCTCGCGGTTCTCGTACTCGACTTCCCTGGTGAGGCAGAAGTCACATTTCGTTCTGCCGGGATCGAGCGGGACACCACACGCACAGCGGTGTTCGCTCGGTTCGTCACCGTTGGATTCGGGGCCGGGCGTATCCGGATAGCTCAGTTGGTCGTCTTCGAGCGAGTCCTCAGCGCGCTCGTAGCGGCCATCATCAACAGCGGTCGAGTTGGTCGGATCGGGCTCGATTCGGCCTTCGCCTTC
The DNA here is from genome assembly GCF_020177375.1 of Saliphagus infecundisoli. Taxonomy (GTDB): domain Archaea; phylum Halobacteriota; class Halobacteria; order Halobacteriales; family Natrialbaceae; genus Saliphagus; species Saliphagus infecundisoli. The sequence goes on from NZ_JAIWHV010000055.1 coordinate 1,130, forward strand.
GGGATTGAACTCCCAGCGGTCGTCATCGTAGTAGCTCATGTGATATGGTTCGTGGTGGAGTCTCGTTAATCTCCGTGAACCGCGGTGAAAGTGAAACTGAACGCACGCCGATCGGTGCTTGGAGGGTCTGAAGTCAGTTACCCCACGCGGCGCGGATTGTCTTCCTCGGTCTTTTCACTGCCAAAGAGACTCGTCCAATTCGAAGCCCGCCCATCTGACGAACGCTCGAAGTAACTCTGGGCGATCGCCGATCGAGGCGATCGCCCTATCAACTTCCCACTCAAGATCAGTGAAATCGAGCGGAACGAAGTTCCCGAGCAAGTCGATTTTACCAGCCTTCCAGACTTGTTCGACTGGCATGAGTTCTGGTGCGTAGGCTGGCATCTTGGGGAACGACACAGCGACGCGCGTCGCTGTGTCAAACTCTGGTGTCGTTAAGAGTCGTTGCGCGTACTTGTGCGATGAATCATTATCCCAACAGACAACCGCGGGTTTGTTGTAATGCTCCAGAAAATCCCGCAGAAACACGGCAATTATCCGTCCAGGGAGTCCTTCTGGCGACATCCAGTGGCTGAAGGCAGTCGCGCCGCTTGCAGGCGCGACTGCCAGCACTCCGAGAACCTTCCAGCGCTCCCACTTTCCTGAGCCAACGTGGACCGGTGTCTGTCCGCGTGGTCCCCAGGTTCGTACAACTGTTGATTGCATTCCAAACGAACTCTCGTCGACGAAAACGAGGAGTTCGTCGTTCAGCCGTGCTTTTTTTCAATTTCTGGGACCGTTTCGTTCAGCCACTCCTCAACAGCCGCTTCGTCGCGCTCACGAGCGCGACGTTGCGGCTTCTGGCAACTCCAGTTGAGACGCTTCATATAGCGCCAGACGGTCGCTGTACTCACAGACACGCCAAATTCCTGGTCAATCACAACACGAATTCGATCTAACGTCCATCGATCAGTCTTGAAGCCGTGAGCTTGCGGACCCTGCTGGAGCAGGTCCGCAAGCGCCGGAAAGCGTTCTTTCGGAAGGATTGTCGTGGGTCCAGGATGCGGTTTCGAACTGAGACCGTCCTTTCCCTCATCCTCATACATCTTTTTCCACCGGTACACTGACCACGGTGTAACTCCCTCAACTTCAGCGATCTCATACGGACTGTGGCCAAGCTCCAGCATGGCGACGGCACGCCGTCGCCGTGCTTCCAATTCTTCTTTCGTTCCGACTGGACGTGTCACAATGTTCAAACTAGGCGTCGAGTGAAGATAGCTCTTTGCTCGATGAAAAGCTCAACCCTGTGGGGTAACGGCATAACCCGACGATAGTCCTCGAAAAGCGGCGTGCTGTCGAGCGAGGCGGTGGTTCAGTTATCGAAGGAGGTGAGCATTTGCTGGCTGTTGGGATTCTTGGTCGCGTTCGACTGTCGGGCACGTTGGGATCCGGCTGGAGGGAGCCCGTCGTCGCCCAGCGAGCAGGGTAGTTCGGGGAGAGCGTCGGGATCAAGCTGCTCCTTCTCGTCGGGCGTGGCTTCGATCGTGACCGCGTCGGTATCGAAGGGGACGTCCTCGGCGACGGTCGAGCCGGCACAGATAACGGCGTTGTCGGTTTTGCACGGGCATTTCGTGTAACCCGCGTCGTAGGCAGCGTTGACCCGGTCCGCGTGTGGATTGCGGACCCGGTAGCCGCTCGGTCGTTGGCATTTCCGACCGGGTGCGGCACCACAGTCGGGACACTCGACGGCGAGGACTGGATGATACGGCTGTGCGATTCCGCATTCTTCGCACGTGACAGCGGCTTTCACAGGGTCGATGTCTGATGCCATCAGTCTCGACCCTCGGGACCATCAAACAACACACCGCAGCCGAATGGTTTTGCTGGGTACGTGGTCTGTTAACAGTCTATCGGAGCGTCCTTCCCCCTTACGGGAGAGAACCACTCCATAAGCCAGGAGTCACTACAGCTGGTATGCCTGCGGCTACGGAAGTGAGTCAAGAAACTCACTGAGTGTTCTCAACAGGCTTTGCTCTAGTTCGTCTTGGCTAGCGTCTTCGTCACCGTCCCATTCGAACAACTGGTTTCGGCGGTCGACGAGGAGCATATAGTGGGCCATCATTCCATCGAACGGTTCGTCTTTTGGATCGAGCTGCGGATACCTCCGTTTCAAGATGTACGTTTTCTCGCGGTATTCGCGGTGATCAAGGTATCCTGCTTCCCACTCGTGTCCGCCATCGGCGTGCTCGAAAACACCGACAATGTGCGTCGCCCGATCAGCATAGATCTTGAAGTGCGTAGTCCAGTTCTCCCATGCCTCAAGCGTGTCGTCAAGGAGGAAGGCATGCCCATCATTATAGAGGAACTCGACTGTTTTGCCGAGTCGAGAGCGTTCTTCGGGGTTGTAGCTTCCAAGGACGAAAAAGGACCGTTCAGCGGCGATGACGTCGAGTACGTCCGTGTGGAGAGCCCGACGGAGGGAGCGGTACTCCTCGATACTGAGTTCGTCTTCGTCTTTCTCCGAGTACGTGAGTGTATCCTCGATAAGGTCGTGAAGGTGAGTATCCGACATGATGAGGGGAGTGTGAAAGAGTATCAGTCTACCAGGTCTGGCTTTCAGTCCTGATCTGGACGTGGGGCTGCTTCTGCCTCTTGAATCTCCTCGGGCTTGCCGACACGATCGTAGATCTCCTTCCAGTGGTCCTCGATAAAGACGTTATTCTGATCAAATATCTGTCGAGCCGTATCGGTGATTGCGTAGAATTTGCTCGGTTGACCTTTTATCTGCTGACCGGGAGGGATTTCGACTGGTTCAACGATTCCTCCGTCGATTAGTGCCTCAAGGTGCTGGTGAATCGTCGTCCGGTGCAGCCCCGTTGTGAATTCTAACTCCTTCATCGATGGGAGGCCCTCCGGATGGGCGACGATATCTGCCACGATGTCCCGTCGTGATTCTTCTGCCAGGGTCTCCGCGACGGCGAAGAACTGTTGGGCGTCCTGCCCTTCAGCCGCCGGTGGTGTGTGGGACATTTTCGGTTGGATCTCGGGTCTCCAGCCCTATAACAATGTGGGTGGAGAGCAACATCGTTCTTCTTGGAGAACGATTGATGCGATGATCGCTCGCTCATGTCTGTTTGCCTCCGGCGCTCTCAAGGGAGGAAACAGCACCACCTACGTGTGGTCACGCCGAACTCGACGGCTCGTGGCTGTCTGGATCGTCACACGAACAACCGATCGCGGCGACGTCGCCACACTCAGGACACTCGTAGATCGGAATCACATCCGATCCCCGCTGGGGCAGCGGCCCCTCTATCGGCCCCTCGTAGCCACACTCCGCACAGTGAGAGCGACTCATTGGTCTCGATGTGCTTCCTCGCGAACCCAATGGGCCGCCTGCTGGTGGTCAGAAACCAGTTCGTGCGTTGTAGACGTCCCGGCGAGGAGCCGGCCCGTCTCCACATCGGTCACCACGTCGGAGCGAGCGACTGCCGAGAGCAAATCGCTCGCGACTGAAGCCATCGTCGCTGCCCGCTCGTGAGCGTAGGCCTCGTGTTCGTGATCGGGGGCGTCCTCGGGAGGACGGTCGGCTTCGAGTTCGGCCAAGCGCAGGAGCGCCCGCGCACCCCAGCAATCGAACTTTGTGTCGTCGAACCGGTCCGACTCGTGAACCTCGTCGTGGAGCTGCTCAGCGTGATCGCAGATAATCGACGCCGAAACGCATATGTCGGTTTCCTCGTCAGTCATCTCGATCGACCTCGGGATTGTCAGGACTCTCGTCGGCCGGGCACCACCACTGAAGCACCACCACTGAACGACGATCGTCCCGCCCTCGAGGTCGTCGACGTCGTACTCAACACCGTCCGGGATCGGCAACGTAACGCGCTCTTCGCCGGTCTCTTCGGGGTAGCCCTCGGTCGGTTCCGGATGATCGTCACCGTACTCGGCGTCGGGCACTGGATCGTCGATCCCACCAGGACGACCGTATCCAGGAACGTCGTGAGGATCCGGGTCCAGATCCGAGAGCATTCGCCTGCGTTCGTCGCGAGCATTTCGATGGAGATCGCGGAGTTTGCGGTCCATTAGCGCTCTTCCTCCGCGATTTCACTGGAAAGAGTGGTGTCCCCTTCCGAGAGCGGTACGTCTTCGTCGAACGTGCGTTCGTACACTTCTCTGAGTGGCATTCTAAGTCACTTCCTGGGGACGAGTGACTGTCTTCACCTCGCCTCCCGACCCCTCTCTGGGGGCCAACCAACGCCACCGCGCGGTGCGGACTCGCTGGCGGCTGTCTACGGAGTTACCCCACGCTATCGGTCTTTTCACTGCCAAAGAGACTCGTCCAATTCGAAGCCCGCCCATCTGACGAACGCTCGAAGTAACTCTGGGCGATCGCCGACCGAGGCGATCGCCCTATCAACTTCCCACTCAAGATCAGTGAAATCGAACGGAACGAAGTTCCCGAGCAAGTCGATTTTCCCAGACTTCCAGACTTGTTCGACTGGCATGAGTTCTGGTGCGTAGGCTGGCATCTTGGGGAAAGACACAGCGACGCTAATGAGCGCGAAAACCTTTGTTGGTCGCGTTGGATCAGAACGTAATGAGCGAAGGTCGTCGAAAGGAGATCACGTATCATCTTCCAGAGGAGAAGATCGACGAACTACTTCGTGAAGCCAAAGACGATCGTCGACAAGAGCGGTTGGGCTTTCTGAAGAACCTCTATTGCGGCGATTCGGTCGCGGAAGCTGCCGACCGCGAGGGACGGTCGGCAGCGACCGGCGGGCGCTGGGCTGATGCCTGGAACGAAGGTGGACTCGAAGCATTGATGCCGAGTTTCGGGGGCGGTCGGCCCCCGAAACTCGACGAAGACGAACAAGAACAGTTGGTCGAGATGCTTCGAGAAGGCCAACCGTGGAAGTCACAGGAGATTCAGCATCTTCTCAAGGAGGAATTCGACGTTGAATTTCATCCGGATTATCTTGGGAAATTCCTCCGTGAGCTAGGCTTGTCCTATGCAAAACCCCGTCCGAAGCGTCCACATCGCCCGGAGAATCCTGAAGAGATTCTCGACGAGCGCGTCGCCGACGCGCTCGACGAGGATGACAGTCCCCACAACAAACGCGAAGGAGACGACGAAGAAGGATGGATTGTTGACGGCGATATTTGTACAGATGGTGGAACTGTCCTCGGGTTTTTCGATGCTTCCCAACCGCAGCCGTACGATAATTCACATCGTGTCTGGTACGTAGACGACCCACACGTGGAACGGCCGTTAGTCAAGACAGAAGACTCGGCGGTTGGATTCTACGCATTGAACGGAGAGAGTACGGTTCGCTGGAAAGAAACCGAGGAGAAAGAGCGGATTTGCGAGGTGTTAGAAGCAGTGCGCGAGCAGAATCCCGGCAAGCGGATTCTGCTCGTCTTGGATAAGCACGGATCACACATCTGTGAATACACGCGCAAGCGCGCACATCAGCTTGGCATCGATCTCGTGTTCCTTCCCTCAGGATCACCTCATCTCAATCCGATCGAGCAGGTCTGGAAATACCTCAAGTGGACGATGGCACCGATTATCGTTGAGGACGAAGACGAGTTCCACGAACTCGTCAAGGACGTATTTACTCAAGTGACACAACGAATCAGTTTTGCAAGAGACTGGTGCCAGAAGTTCCTTGATTTTCAAAAGTTTCCTTGATCATTAGCGTCGCTGTGTCAAACTCTGGTGTCGTTAAGAGTCGTTGCGCGTACTTGTGCGATGAATCATTATCCCAACGTATCTGTTTAGCGGAACGACCAAGACGAAATCGTAGCTATCAGGGAAGAGCAGGACGAACGGCCGCTCATCGTGCTTTCAGGGCTTAACGGATCGCCGAGGTCGAACGACCTGGCGATCCGTTCAGAGGATCGAACAATCCTCCGTCAGCAGAATCTCGCCCTGCGAGCTGAGAACGCGTTTCTTCATCAACAACTCGCCGATCAGAACGATCGAATCACGGAACTCGAAAACCGGCTCAAGCAGTACGAAAACCCGCACACACCGTCCAGCAAACAAGGTGGTGCTGGAAACCAACAGAACTCCGATTCAGAGCAAAACAACGAAAACGACGATGCTGGCGGCGACTCCGACGCCGCCAGCGACTCCTCACCTGGACGCAACACTGGTCACGACGGAACAACCCAACCTCCACCCGACCCAGACAGAGTCGTCCGGGTCGGGGAAGCGTACTGCCATGATTGCGACCGTGTTCTCACCGATCCCGACGAGTACGTCTCCCGCATCATCGTCGATATTCCGCTTCCTATTCCGATTGAGGTCACGAAATACGAACTTGGAAAGCAGGAATGTTCCTGCGGTAACGAGGTCCTCGCCGAGCATCCTGACTGCCCGGAGACCGGGCGGTTTGGGCCACACCTGCTGGCCCAAACCGCCCTCCTCCGCTATCACGGGCGACTTCCTCATCGGAAACAAGCCGAATTGTTCGACTGGCAGCTTGATCACGCGGTCTCACCGGGAACTATCTACAACATGACCGAGCGGGTCGCAGACCGGCTGCGACCCGCGTATGAAGAGATTCGAGCCAGCGTTCGGGAAAGCGACGTGATCTACTGCGACGAGACAGGCTTTCCAGTTGACGGTGACCAGCAGTGGGTCTGGACGTTCGTGACCGACGAGGACGTCTTCTACACAATCGACGAGAGCCGCGGGAGTCAGGTGCTGGAGGACGTCCTCGGCGACGAACTCGCCGAGGACGCCACCTTGAGTTGTGACGGATGGTCGGCATATCCGAGCTATCACAGGAAGCTTCAGCGGTGTTGGGCGCATCTGCTCCGAGAAGCGAAGTACGTAGCTGAACGCCACGAAGAAGCTGAAGTGATCTCGGAGATTCTGTACGATCTCCACGAGGATTTGACGGAGTTCGACGAGAAGGACCCGCCTGCCTCCGCTCGTGAGCGGAGGCGGGCGCAGGCATCACTCTGTCTCGAGGAGTTGGTGAGAGCGGACTACGAGTCCAAGAAAGTCACACAGTTAGCCGAGAAGATCAGGAACGGGCTGGGGTGTTGGCTGACGTTTGTAACCGAACCAGACGTCGATTCGACGAATAATCGCGCAGAGCGGGCTCTGCGCGAGCAGGTAGTGATGCGGAAAGTCTTCGGCGGACTCCGGTCGGAAACCGGAGTCCGCATTCACGAGACACTCTCAACGATGGTCGCAACGTGGGAACACCGAGGACTCGACCCACCGAATCAGCTAAAATCAGTGCTGGGAGGAACGCGACCAGATTCACTGGGAGAGGTATCTTCGACGGAACTTCGCTAAACAAGTTCATCCCAACAGACAACCGCGGGTTTGTTGTGATGCTCCAGAAAATCCCGCAGAAACACGGCAATTATCCGTCCAGGGAGTCCTTCTGGCGACATCCAGTGGCTGAAGGCAGTCGCGCCGCTTGCAGGCGCGACTGCCAGCACTCCGAGAACCTTCCAGCGCTCCCACTTTCCTGAGCCAACGTGGACCGGTGTCTGTCCACGTGGTCCCCAGGTTCGTACAACTGTTGATTGCATTCCAAACGAACTCTCGTCGACGAAAACGAGG
>NZ_JAIWHV010000056.1 GCF_020177375.1 Saliphagus infecundisoli
CGCGATCGCCGGGTAACTGAGCTCGGTTCTCTTTGTTGTCGACGGGTCAATCGATCTGTCGCAGCGTGCAGCGGTATCTTCAGCTGGCGCCAGGAGAACCGGTGAGGCGGAATTCTTAGACAGGCTCTTCCACGTGAATAGAATCAACGCGATTTGTACCCACTTGGCGTACCTGTCCGCGCCTTAGTGAACCAGGAAAGCTATTGAGAGATTCTGTCGACTGATCTCGTACACCATTACGTACTGCGATTCTTCGTTTTTTCTCTTGATTCCTCAAAATTTCTCCGGAGTACTACAGCGCGGCGGTACGTCCGGATCGTCAATGTACCGTTCGATAAAATCTCAACACATTAAGCTAACCATGTAAATGATTTTATAACAATAGATGATACCTAACCCTTGGTTAGCTTGGCAGAATTATCCTGTGAGAGCGTCTGACGCTGCCGTCAATCGGCAGCAAACAAGGCATGTCGACGACCCCTCGTTCTGCGTGAACATAGAGAACGGTATTCTCGCTGTGAGTGTCCGTCGGAGACCTACCAGGACGGTGCTTGCAAGCATCACGTGGCCGTTACGATCCCGAGTCGGTACTCTCATTTTCCTTACTGGAGTCGTCTTCACCTTCTCCCTGGCTGCTCTCGGACTCGGAGAGCACTCTGAACGGGCGCATCATGTCGTGGTCCTCGTGTTCGATCATATGACAGTGCCACATGTACTCACCCGTCTGGTCGGTGAACAGCCCGTCGTGTGCCCCGAACCGGACGGCGACGTGGACGACCTCCCTTGCATGGACCGAGACTACGTCGTTCCACCCTCGCTCGTACGGCTCGGGGGTCGCGATGGCCTCGGGGTCGATCCCGTCCGCGGCGGGATCGTAGTCGCCGACCGGCTGGCGTCCCAGCACCTGGAAGTGGACGAGGTGGAGGTGCATCGGGTGGGACATCCCCGTGAGGTTGGCGAAGCTCCAGATCTCGGTGTCGCCGAGGGCGGGTTCCTCGGTCACGGGGTCGTCCATCCCGAGACCGGACTGCTCCTCCTCGGTTCCCAGCAGGTAGAGCTCCCGTCCGTAGTCGTCGACGTCCTGGGTGAGCGTGAGGTATCGCTCCTCGGTAACGGCGTCGAGGCCGATCTCGGGAACCTCGGTCAGCGTCCCCGGAACCCGGCTGTCGTCCTCGACGGCCGACTCGCCGACCTCGACGAGCATGACTTCGGGAAGCGCGTCGGCGTCCCCGTTGGTGCCGGACTCGCCTGTATACATCGCGGGGGCGTCGTTGTGGACCAACAGCGTCTCGCCCGCATAGTCGGCGAAGTCGACGACGACGTCGGCGCGCTGGCTCGGCCCCATCTCGAGACGGCCGTCGATCCCGACCGGCTCCGCGAACAGGCCGCCGTCGTTGCCGATCTGGACGAACGAGGGGCCCGCCTTGCCCGCCTCCTCGGCGTCCTCGTCGTACTCGAGGAGCCGGAGGTTATAGAATCGGCTGTTGGCGCCGTTGAGGAGCCGGAATCGGTACTTTCGGGGTTCGACGGGCAGGCGGGGCCAGACCTTTCCGTTGACGACCGACGTGTCCCCGTAGAACTGCGGAACGATGCTGAGATTGGGCGCGGCGTCGTCCTGATCGGGGACGGCCGTCGGGTAGAACAGCGAGCCGTCCGCGTTGAATCGTCGGTCCTGGAAGACCAGCGGGACCTCGTACTCGCCGCTTGGCAGGCCGAGGTCCCGTTCGTGGTCGTTCCGGAGGATGTAAAAGCCCGCGAGGCCGGCGTAGACGTTCAGCCGCGTGATGCCGAGCGAGTGGTCATGGTACCACAGCGTCGCCGGGGGCTGGTCGTTCTCGTAGTAGTAGTCTCTCTTCTCGAACTCGGGGCCCGTCTCCTCGAACTCCCGGGTGGACCACGCCAGCGGGTTCCCGTCGCTCTCGGCCTCGACGTTCCCCCCGTGGAGGTGGGTCACGACCCGCGACCCCGGCATGTCGTAGGGGATCATCTCGGGGTGGATCGTCGTGTCCTCGGGCAGGAGGTGCTCGTCGGGCAGCATGTTCGTCCACCTGACATAGATCGGTTCACCCTGTTCGGCCTCGATCGTCGGGCCGGGATACTGGCCGCCGTACCCCCAGACGGTCGTCGGCGGGAGATCGGAGTGAAGCTGCTGTTCAACTTCGTTCAGTTCCACCTCGTAGTGGGGCTGGCCCTCCTTCGTCCCGGTCGGTTCGGCGACGCCTGGCCGGGGAACCTCGTCAACCCACTTCTCGAGGTCCGGAGAGGAGTGGTCGGCCGCCGTCGCCGCCGTGTTCGCAATTGGGGCTGCACAGCCCGCGAGCGCCGAGGCACCGACGGCACCGGCCGCGAGGAGGTATCCACGCCGCGAGACGTTCGTTCCAGAGCTTCGAGTACGATCTCTCATGGATAGTGATACGAACCGTCCGTACATAACGAATCGAGCTGATTCCCATTCCGTAGGAATCGGCTTTCCTGTCCCGTCAGATAGGGGCAGGGGATCTGGTTCACCGACCGTTGGCCGAGGAGTCGTCGTCGGCAAGGGACTGCCTGAGCCAGAGTGCGAACGGTGACAACAGGACCATGAGTCCCATTGTGGCCATTCCGGCGATGCCCGCCGTTGAAGCGCTCGAGTCAGCGCTCGCCGTGTCGTCAGAGGACTCCTCGACCGTGGCACCCTCTTCGGCGACGATCACCGCTCCTTTCATCCCCATCGAAGCGTGTGGCGTACACTTGTAGGGGAAGAATCCGCTCTCTTCGAACTGATGTTTGAACGTGGCTCCTTCGGCGTCCTGGCGCTCGCTCCCGAACGCGCCGTCCTCGCTCGAGACGTCGTGTGATCCTCCGTTGCCCGACCACTCCCAGACGACGGTCGTCCCCGATGAGACCCGCACTGCGGGCGGATCGTAGGCGAAGCCGTCGCCGGCTCCAACCGTGATCGTCACCTCCTCAGATCCGGTCATGTCGGCTACAGACCCGTCGTAATTGGGTGTGTCAGAGAGCCAGTCGTCGATCTCGCCCTCGTCGACGGCGCCGACGGGGGCAGTCGCGGTCGCCGCCAGGGCCGCACTTCCGGCGACGCCGAGGAACGTTCGTCGGTCCATCGAGCCGTACTGCGTTTCGGGACTCATACTTAGACCTTCGCAGGGCATACACCTCCGTTGGGCGATGATTCCCACCGACTGGGAATGAGTTACAGTACGGGATTCGATCTTCGATAGATCCACGCATTCCCTGACTCTGTCGCCCATCTATACTGATAAAATAGACAAGACCTCGTTAGGTCGATGGCCCATTGTGGGCCCGTTCGAATGCAGTGCCGTCGCGCCAGGCTTTGTACTCGTCTAACGAGTCCCAAAACGTTATCGTGACGTGTCCCTTGACGTCTCCGGAGCAATCAGTTTCATTTCCCGAACGCTCTTGTGACGTAGATTGTTGGTGAGTTAGAGCGCGGTTTCGAGGATCGTTTTTAACGCTTTTTCCCGGTTTCGGTAGACGCGACGGCGTAGTTGGAAGGCTCTGAGATATGGCGTGAGCTTGTCCTTGGAGATACCTCGATGGGGTGAGAGCCAGGATCGCGCCAGCGATCCATGGCTCTCGCAGGTATTGACGTGAACGTCTTCAGCGGCGTATTCACCATCACTGTGAACGACGTATTCGCGGTCGAATGCGTCGTCATCTTCGAGCGGTTCGTACGCCCGAAAGCCGTCGGTGTAGACGGTCAGCGCCTCCTCTGTGCGGTCAGCAGGTAGGAGTCGAATCGTCGATTCGTCGGCGGCTTTCGCTGGCAGCACATAGCGGTTGCCGGTGCCGCGATCAGCCAGAATAAACACGGGTGGCTTGTCCTGTTCGTACGTTCCACGTCCGCGCGTGGAGAGGCCACGCGAGCGCGACGTACGGTCGCGCTCGTGGCCCTTGAGCCCGGCTTTCACGTTCAGTTCGTCGATCTCGACTGGGCCTTCGAGTTGTGGCCGAGGCGCGGCCAGCGCTGGCCGAAAGCGCTGGACGCGCCGGTACACCGTTTTGTAGGAGACATCGATTTCGACGTCTAACTGCCGAAGACTGGTGTTGACCGGATATACGTATAGAGAGCGAGAAACCATTTCCTGAGGTCGACCGCCGAGTGTTCGAAGATAGTCCCGGTCTGATCGTTGAATGTGCGGTCACAATTCTTACAGAGATACCGCTGAAACATCCGATAGCTGCCGTACCGAATCCGTGATTCGGTAGGACAGCGCGGGCAGTAGACGCCGTCACGCCAGCGAATCTGCGTCAACAGATTCGCGGCACGACGCGCTGAGACGAACGTCTTGAGTGGAATCGTGCTTCGTCGGGTGACGCGGTCGCGCCACCCTTGCCCGCTACGACTTTCAGCTACCGCTGAATCGTGACCAACAATCCTCTCCCCAAGAGCGCAACGGTGACTACGAACATGAAGTGTGATTAACCAACATGAGGGGCACTTGAAGGGGAGTTGTTGGATAATCGCAGTCCCTGTGAAGATATACCCCCCACACCCCGTGTGCGATATGAAATTGGGGAGACAACGGAAAGGGGTGAATGAGGGAAGAGATCGTGAACTACCAGTATTAACGATTTCACGGAAGAGAGAACTCAATAAGACGAGAATAGGAATAGCGTATATTTTAGGAAACCTTTATATATCCTCTCAGTCAACCAAAGCCTTACTGCTATTAGAGCAGTTGAAACAAAACAAATCGTTTTGTGACATTACTGCTTTCTCTTGTGGCTCGTTTCTCTCGCCAGTTAGACCGGTTCACCATTTCTTTGCCTTCTCATGGCTTCTTTCGTCCAATCACGAGTTACTCTCCCGCCTCATGTCTACTTACCTTCCCGTCAAATTCATATCGCACACGGGGTGTGGGGGTAGTTCATCACCGAAATTCTATCCTACCCGAGACTGTCTATACATATTATGCTTCCACCGGATCAAAATCTCACTTTGCGTTTCATCCTGCACACGGTGGGTGCCCGCATCGCCCTTACTTGACTTGATTCGACATCCTCGGTCATTTCCCGAACTGTCCGGAATGTCATATCGCACACGGGGGGTCTATTTGACCAATTGATTTCGCCCGCGGTTACGGGTTTATACTGTCTTCCCTTCGATAAACATCCTCTGTTGGCTATATTCGGTGGATTTAACCTCGCACACGGCATCCATATTTATTTATAGTCTCGGTCTTAGTGCGCAAACATGGCTGACGGCGACAATCAACAATCCCTCTCCCAATCTATTAAAGGCCGTCTTCAGGAGGGGGTTCAGAATTCGGTCTTTCGCGATAAGGGATTGCTTGATCCCGATGCTGTCATCAACGAGGACCGGATCGTCGGTCGTGATGACCAGCTGGACGATATTATCACCTACCTTCGACCGGCATTACAGGGGAACCGACCTCCCAATATGCTTCTTTATGGTCCGTCGGGAACCGGTAAGTCACTCATTATCAACGCAGTTTGTCAGCAGGTCTTCGAACTCGCGAACTCCCAGGGGGATCGATTTGGTGTTATCAAAATCAATTGTCAGACGATTAAATCACATGACCGGGCCGTCTATCGCCTCGTGAAGAATGCGGCTGAGGAAGCGGGCGTTGATGTCGGTGTTCCCGAAAGCGGGATTTCAACGGATCAGAAACTCGATCGATTCTACGAGGTTCTGAGCAACAACTTCGACTCGGTCATTATCATTCTTGACGAGGTCGATCTCTTGGTAGGTAGGCAGCGGGATCCAAACGATGAACCCGCGTACTCGAAACTTCTCTATCAGCTGTCTCGAGCGTCACAGCTTGGTCGGATTGAGGGTCACGTTTCCGTCGCTGCTCTAACGAACGATCCACGGTTTATGGAGGAACTCGACGGCCGAGCGGAGAGTTCGTTCAACCCGCAAGACGTCGTCTTCCCTGATTACGACGCGAACCAATTACAGGCAATTCTCGACAGACGCCGCGATGCGTATCAGGACGGTGTCCTTGAGGACGGCATTATCCCGCTTAGTTCGGCGTTCGCTGCGCAGGACCACGGTGACGCGCGAAAGGCAATCGACCTGTTCCGGAAAGCTGGCGAGATTGCGGACCGCGGTGGGGATGACACAATTTGTGAAGAGCACGTTCGCGACGCCCAGAAAGAGGCCGAACGGGACCGTACGTTGACTCAGATGCAGGGCCTCTCGACACAGAAGAAGATCTCACTCTATGCCACCGCGATCGTCCCCGTTTACTCCCAGCGAAATTTGAATGCCGTCCCCAGTACGGTCGCTTACCGAGTTTATCAGTACCTCACCGACCTGTTGGATGCTGACGAAAAATCGCGTGACTCTTATTTACGGTATATGAATGAAGCTGAAACCTACAATTTTGTCACATCTGATAAGCGAGGACGTGGTTACGGGAGTGGTGTTCACAAGGAATACACCTTCATTGACGACCCAGAAGTGGTTGCCGAGACGCTTCAGACCGACATTCGTCTTGAGGAGGCGGGACACGAGGAGGATCTCATCAAATCTGTTGTCAACGCGCAGATAGACGATTTCTTTGAGGAGAACTGACTCGAAGAGAGGTCGATGCTGGCGTCAAATTCATTTCGCACACGGGGGGTGGTTCTGCAAAGAGTATTGAAAGAAAATTAATATATGTCTGACAATAGTCCACAAGATTTCATTTTGCACACGGGGTGCCCCCCAATCTATTCATCAACCACTTCATCTCTCACACGGGGCCCCTCTGAGAGAAAATGAAATCATCTCGCACACGGGGGGTGCTGACTCCACACTGTCGGCGAATTCACTTTGCACAAGGGGTGTGGATCCCTCGAAATCAAGTCAGTAACTCCCTACTTGTCGGGTTGACTGGCGCTTTATACTTCGACGCCACTTTCTCCTCCTCTCTCTACTGCCAGTAGTAGTAGTAGTAGCGGTTGTCGTTGATCTCCTTGATCGTGATCGTGGCCTTCGACGGAACGTCATCCGGAAGATCGTCAGATCGCTCGTCGATCTCGTTCCTATTCTGCGATAGCTTGACCGATCACGCGTCGTTTGGACGGGGGGTATTCTCGTATTTGACCATCTTTTCGGGCTTGTCGGAGATGGTCTCGTATATCCGTTGGAGCGTCTCCTCTGCGGCGAGTAGATTGTGCTCCTCAAGGAACTCGCGGCCCTCCTCCGTGAGGCCGTAGAACTTCCAGGGGTAGCCTTGCCGGCGCTGATCGTCGTCGAGGGCGACCTCCTTGACGATACCGGCGTCGATCAGCTTCTGGATGTGCTTGTAGACGGTGGCGTCGCTCACGCTGGGGTTGAGCTCCTCGAGTTCGTACATCGAGGGGAGTTGATCAGGGTGCTGGAGAATATTATTGAGAAGGGTGAACCGCGTCCGTTGAGTGACGAAGTGGACGAGTTCCCGGGTTTCCATCCTCTCAACAGTTCCCAGATCGGTGCTCATACGTCACCATATGCAGTCCGCCGGCAAGTAGTTTACCCTAAAGTAAACCACTCTGAAGTAAACCGTGATACGCTTGAATAGGTAGTTTACTCCATAAACTCTATCTCTACGGCGGGAAGTGGCGTAGATATGACTAACGAGGAGCCACCGGTCCCAGAGGATATCCTCATGAGTGCGAAGGAGCAACTTGACGAGGAAGAGATCTCTCTGGCGGATAACGAGGAGATCCTCCACGCTCTGAGCGAGCTCACGCCGATCTACGAGAATGACCGGTCATATTTCGTGCTCGGGAATTACGACCGGGACCCGATTCGGCGACTGAATCTAGTGGTCGACCGTCTGAACCGTCGGCAAGACGCGTATGCCTTCCGGATGGTCGACATCCGTGGTGAGTGGGATAACAGCATCCAGAAGTTCTGCCTGATCGCCGATATCGTGACCTACCTCGTCGGTGTCGCCGAGAAGAAGCCCAGCGACTTCCTCGTTGAGCAGGGACTCCTAGTCGGCACGACCGAGTACTTCGCGAAGAGTCACGTCCTCATGCGCGAGTACGAGGATCAGGAGCATCCCTTCGGCTGGATGCAGGATGGGGTCTTTGAACTGTTCGACCAAGAAGGGCGGCTGTACCGGTGGCGGACGGAGGCGGATCTCATTGACGTAATTGATACTGACGGCTAAAAGTTCATAGAGTTCGAGTCAGTAATGGCCGTATGGCCAATCTGGAGAACGTCTCTACCGAAGACCTCCGCCAGATCTTGGCGGAGGTCGATGACGGTGCAGCAGTACAGCGG
>NZ_JAIWHV010000057.1 GCF_020177375.1 Saliphagus infecundisoli
GCGGAGGTCGCTGCGTGGGAACGCATCCGAAACGAGGATGACTCCGCTATCGACTGGCAGTTCACGACCGAAGATGCACGCATCAAACTCCGGCAGCTATATCCAACAAATCACGATTGAAGAGCTATTAGCTCTCTGTTAAGAAGAGCGGCAACGTGGTGATGATCGCACCGAACATCAGCACTTCGGCCAGTAGCGTCGCTGTGTACAACGCGAGAGTATCGCCTGTCTCCAAAATATCGATCACCTCACGGAGATACGCGATGCCGCGGGTCTTCTGAGCATTCGGTGGATCTTCAAGCGCGCAAAGCGCGAACAGGCCCACCGGTAGGCCAGCGAGGTACATGAGAAACGGCGCGTTCCACGCGATACCAGCAAGCACACCACCCAGAACGGGATACACCGCTGCGGCAATGGATAGTGTTGCGGTGTTGATGCCCAGTACAGTGTTTCGCTGGACGTCTTCAAACGTCTCGCTGATAATCGTTACCGTGGTGATGAAGATTCCGGCTGCCGCGATTCCCTGAAGAAGACGAATCGCCAGTAGTGTGGTGAAATCCGGTACGAACACGATCGCACTCCCACTGAGAGCGAATACAAATAGGGACGTGACGAGGACGCGTCGTCGACCGACACGATCCTCGACCATGCCAATGAGCGGTGAGAGGACGATTCCCGCGACAAAATAGCCGCTGACGAGTAGACTGACCTCGGTGTCGCTGATTGCAAACGCGTCGCGGATAACCGGGAGGGCCGGACTGAGTAGTGGCACTCCCAACGGGGCCAGCAAACTGCTGGCGAGGACGACTTGAACCGTTGAGGATCGCCACTGAATCGGCGTAGATTCACGCGCTGCTGCCATTGTTACTTATAGGAATTTGGGGTGTGTTTCAATCATCATCTACTCCGTTGAGTCCTTCTCAGCACTTCCAGTTGGTCGGCCGCAGATTAGCTGTTCCGAGCGAACAGTGTGAAGGATATCGTACAGTGTTCACCCTCCTTTGCAGTGTTCACGAGGAATTGCTATACGCACCCCAGTAGTATCGACCACTGTGACACCTGATGCAGCGGAGGGGGAGATAGATTACACCCACCCGGAATTGGAAGCCGAACAGACACCACTTCAACCGGGAACGGAGGCACCCGACTTCACGCTTCCAACAACACCCGATCAAGCGGTGACGCTCAGCAACTTCCGTGGGCAGCCGGTCATTCTCGCGTTCTATCCCGCGGACTGGAGCCCCGTTTGCGGCGATCAGATGGGGCTCTACAATGAGTTCCTCTCGGAATTCCGGGATTACAACGCCCAGCTATTCGGTCTCTCGGTAGATGGTGTGTGGTCGCACGACGCGTTCGAAGCCGACCGCAATCTGCACTTTCCGTTACTCGCTGACTTCGAGCCGAAGGGGGAGGTCGCACGTGCATACGGCGTGTACCGTGATGAACCAGGAACTGCCGAACGGGCGCTGTTTGTCATCGACGCTGAAGGCGTCGTCCAGTGGAGCTACGTCTCGCCAGTCGGAGTAAATCCGGGTGTGGACGGGATTCTGGATGCACTCGAAGAACTTCCTTCGGAGGAAAACCAATGAGCCAAACCTCGGTCAACGACCTCAATCAGCCAGTCACCGAGCGTGATCACACATACGGACCAGCAGACGCGTCGGTGACGCTCGTCGAGTATGGTGATTACGAATGTCCTTACTGCGAACAGGCACATCGTGTCATGAAAGAACTCCGTGGGGAGCTCAACGATGAAGTACAGTTCGTTTTCCGAAATTTCCCACTCCGGCAGATGCATCCTCACGCCGAGCTGGCGGCCGAAGCAGCTGAGGCCGCCAGCGCACAGGGTGCCTTCTGGGAAATGCATGACCATCTCTACGAACATCAGGACGCGCTCGAACGAGAGGACTTGGATGGCTATGCCGCCGAACTCGGTCTCGATGAAGACGAGTTCGTTCGCGCACTCAACGAGGGCCGGCACGAGGAACGCGTCCAGCAGGACTTCCTGAATGGGGCTCACAGTGGCGTCAACGCGACACCCACGTTCTTCATCAATGGGACGCGCTACGACGGTCAGTGGGACGCGCCGACGCTCCGCGCCGCACTCGAAGACGCAATGAGACAGTAAGATCGGACTACAGACACGTGAACTCAATTTAGAGGCTATTCAATGAGCACAGTCGAACCCCCGAGCCTCACTCTCCCAGCCGGCGAACGCGACCACAGCCGCGGGCCAGCGGACGCACCTGTGACACTCGTTCAGTACGGCGATTTTGAGTGTCCGCATTGTGGTGACATCTACCCAGTCATTAGACGTATTCAAAACCGGGTTGGAACGCGGCTCCGACTGATATTCCGACATTTTCCGCTCACCCAGCAGCACCCACATGCCCAGCAGGCAGCCGAGGCAGCCGAAGCTGCCGGTGCTCAAGGAGACGCCGAATTCTGGCGAATGCATGATCGGCTCTACGAACACCAGAATGCACTGACCGATGAGGACCTCGAAGAACATGCTGAGGTTCTTGGATTGGACACTGGACGGTTTGTGCAAGAGTTGAATGAAGGGGTCCACGAAGACCGAGTTGACGAAGACCGGCTTAGTGGTGCACGTAGTGGGGTAAACGGTACACCCACGCTTTTCATCAACGGAGAACGATATGATGGACCTTTGGAGTTCGAGTCCCTGCTTACCGCTATTGCCGAAGCAGGCGACTTGGTAGACATCCAACGGTCGATGGATCTCGATAATCGTGAACTCAGAGAGACGATTGACCGTTCACGTCGCGGTGCGCCAGCGGCTGGCGCAGCTGTGCGCGATCAGTTCTCGGCCGATGAGATTTTCCAACGAGTTACTGCTACAGCGGATGAGGATATCGACCGGAGCGTGCGTCTGCTTTTCTTCAGTGGACTCGCTGCCGGTTTGAGCCTTGGAGCAACATTCTTCGGCCGAGCGGTCATGACGACCGCCTATCCCAATGATCCAATCGGTCTCGGCAACATTTTTTACCCACTCGGATTTATCTTTATTGTTCTTGGTGGCTATCAACTCTACACGGAAAACACACTCACACCAGTGACGTTGGTTCTGACACGACTTGCAAGCATCCCACGCCTGCTTCGGCTTTGGGGAATCGTCGCTGTTGCGAACGTCGCTGGTGTGACTATTATTGCACTTTTGTTTGCGAGGACAGGCATTTTCAATGCGGCTGTCGCTGAAACCGCCCGTGGATTCGGCGAACACGCGCTATCCATCTCATGGTCAGCGTTATTTTTTAGAGCAATGATCGCTGGTGGGCTTGTTGCGACGATGGTTTGGTTGACTCATGCAGCGCGAGAGGCGACGGCTCGCTTTCTCATCGTCTATATGATCATGTTTCTCATTCCAGCTGGTGATCTCTTCCATTGTATTACCGGTGCCTGCGAGGTATTGTATCTGGCCTTCGTTGGGGGCACCGACCTTGTGACAGCATTTGTGGACTTTTTCATTCCAGTCGTGCTCGGGAATACCATCGGCGGTATTGCCTTCGTTGCACTGGTGAACTACAGCATGACTGCTGAACGGCGATTCTCTGATCGTGATCGGCTTCAACGTGAATTGGACTGGTCTGAATGGCTGTTGGGAAGCTATGCTGATCGCCTCCTCAGTGAACGTGAAGGTGAATCAGGGCCGACGAAATCGGACTAATACGGTCGTCCCCACCACTCAGAAACAAGCGGCAAGCGGAGGCCACGTTACTTTCCGTCTTCGTCGGGACGGATACCGTCTTCTCCTGCTTTTGGAGCCCCGATAATGAGAACAACGCTGTCTTCGCTTGCGACTGTCTTTCGCCATACTTCAGGTGAGACATAGAGCGATTCACCCGCTCCAAGGGTCAGTGATTCGTCCTCGATGTCGACTTCTAGCTCTCCTTCGATCACGTGATAGAATTCCTCCTGCACCTCGTGTTTGTGCATATTCCCCGCGGCACCCGCTGGAAACCTCCACAGCATGGGCTGCATCTGCTGCGTCTCGAATTCGTCTCCAAGCGGCTTGACAACGCGTCCGTCATCCTCCTCCACAATGTCGCCGTAGTAATCAAAAACAATAGTACCATCCGTGGTGGTCCCGTCGATTTTCGAGTACATGGGTCACGTATTGTAGGGATTCAGGATGGAATAACTATTCCTTGTGAACAGCGTTCGGCACCCTTCACTTTGTTCAGGCGACGTTGCACCGTTCAGCAGAAATAGTCAACGGGTCAGTGTGCGTCCATTGGTGCGGTATGCGAGCAGCTGTCATGACTGGCTTTCAAGAGCCGCTCGACATCCAAGATGTCGACCCGCCCAATCCCGGAGCGGACGGTATCGTCGTTGACCTCGATGTTTGTGGGGTGCGTCGCGGGCGAAGTAGCGCTCCCGACCGACGTGATGGTCACGAACGAACTCGACTTCCGTGGATCACTCGGGATGCCGCCTGCCCAGTATCCCGAAATGCTTGAAATGGTCGAAACGGGCAAACTCGACCCGGAAGCGATAGTCTCCGAAACCATCGCGCTGGAGGATACCCAAGATCGGCTCGATGCAATGACGGAGTACCGAACGCATGGATTCCCGGTCATTGCGGAGTTCTGAGCCGTGACCCGGCCAGACACCATCCAGCAATCGCTTCGATCCGAGAGAGCACCAGACACAGCCACTCATACCATCCACCAATGACGACAGAACCCCTCGAAACGGTCTCAGAAGAAGAGCACGACGAATTCGAATCGCTCATACAGCGCTTCACCGCCGCGTGGAGTACGGACACTGGCACACCTGAGTACGAGGAAGTGAGCGAGTTCTATGCCCCAGAGGATGACGTCATCCTCTACGATTTCGTTGACCCACGGGCGGGCTACCACGGCTGGGAGGAACTTCGGCCCGGCTTGGAAAAAGAAATCTACGCCGGTGTCTCCAGCCTCGACTGGACGCCGAGCGACGTATGGGCGGTCCGGCGTGACGACATCGCATGGACCGGATTCAACTGGGACATGACTATACGGTTCGACGACGGCGATACTGAAACGATCGACACGGGCCGCATGACGATGATCTGGGAGATGCGCAACGGCAGCTGGCGGATCGTCCACGAGCACTCTTCGGTGCCCCGGGAGTAATCCATGAGCGAACACTCAGCCGTAACCAGCCCCCATCCAAAGTGCAGTGTCGTCCCCCCAACCGATGAGGGAAGCCTCATTAGGGGGACCGTATCATGAGAGCTGTTCAAGTCAATTCCGCTGGCGGAGAGTTCGAGGTCGTGGAGCGTGAGGTGCCTGACCCCGGAACCGGGCAAGTTCGCGTCAAAGTAGACGCATGCGGAGTCTGTCACAGCGATGCTTACGTGAAAGAGGGAGCAAGACCCGGTATCGAGTATCCGCGGGTCCCTGGGCACGAAGTCGCCGGCACCATCGACGACCTCGGGGCCGACATAACGGCGTGGGAGGAAGGCGAGCGTGTCGGTGTCGGCTGGCACGGCGGACACTGTTTCGTCTGCGAGCCATGTCGACAAGGCGATTTCATGCCTTGTTGAATCGCAAGACTGCGTCGAGGTAAGGACGCTCGTTCAGACGTTCACGGCGTTAGAGACGGGATTTCGGGATCAGAAGATGCAGTAGCGGTCGCTACTGATGCGTGTTGAAGGGTCAGAACTATGGTATCTTGGTCTCTTGGTTCGGTGACGGCGGCGATGCCTCTCCCGGATACGTCCGGAGAAAGAGAGCAGGCGGCGAGCCCTAACTCGCCGCCTGCGTGAGGTTATGCACGATACACTTCCGAGTGAGCTCCCGGAATTGGCCGTGCCAACTCCGGGAGCGTAACTTCTCGCCGTCGTCCTCTTTCAACTGCGAGAAGCCTGTTTCACTCATCCAGCGCTGGTTGTAGTCCTCGTTCATCCGGGCGTTGTGAGCCTTCTGTAACGGAGTCTGCTCCCTGTGCTTGATCAATGGTCGCGTTGATTCGGAGCGACACTCCTCACGGAGGTCGCTCCACGAGTAGTTCGCGTCAGCAGACATCACACGCAGGTCTTCCGCGTTCCGGCGGAAGACCTGCATCCCGATATGGCCGTCCCACGCCTTCTTGGTCGTGTAGTGAACGTCCTTGATCGCCAGCGAGTGCACGTCGATCAAGATCGTCGTCTTCAGTGAGTGGAACGAGTAGTTCGCGCGGTCGCGGTAGTGATGACTGGTTTGATCGCGCTGGAAGCCACTCGCGTCAATGGCCGCTTCACCACTCCAGCCCGCCTGCTCCGCGCTTCGGCGGAGCAGGCGGCGGAGTTCACGCATCCGATACTCTTGTTCCCACCGGCAGAGCGAACTGTAGTGCGGTGCCTCATCGAGGTCAAACACAGCGAGGACGCCGGGCATCTCGTCAAGATAATCCTCAGTCTCGCGAAGGCTCTTCTCGAGTTCGATACGGAACAGAATTAACGCGATCTGTGCCCACTCAGCGTACCCGTCCGCGCCCTCCGGCGCGGCGGGTACGTCTGGATCATCAACGTGCTGTTTGGCAAGGTCTCGACACATTCGCGCCAGCCGTCTGAGCGATACCATATCGCCAGACGGCGTCGTAATCCTGGTGAGCCTGACGAAGTCTTGCCGTGAGAGCGTCTGAAGCTGCCGTCAATCGGCAGCAAAACAAGGCAATCGGAGTTCGACTTCATCGGCGGTGCCGACGACGTGTTGATTTGTGACGACGTGCCCAGCGTCGTCGTAAACAAACCCCGATCCGGCACCTCTCGGGGCACGACCGCGACGGCTGCCCTCACCAGCCGTCGTGTAGATCGAAACCACCGAGGAGGCTGCCGTGCGATACAGCTGTTCGTACGAACGAGGATGGGTTCCGCCGCGTTCGTCTGTGTTGATGTCGGACATAGACCGTATAGCATCTCACTGCTTCCGCCGGACGGGATGACACGGCATTGTGTCCGCTGCCCCATACCGTTCAAGAGCCAGCGCGTTCGCCCAGCGGTCGACACTACGGAGTAGTCGAAGGCGAAGTATGTGCCCTCGTTCGGCGAACGCCGAAATTGTTGGAATGAGGGCTGCGTCCACGGTTTTTCGAGCGTCTTGGTTCTACCCGTTCTCATGCTCTATGTCAGGTTTCACAGTGAAACCGGGATTTCAGTTCGTCGCATCACCCTCGCAGTTGTGCTCCCGAGAAGCACCCGATCCAGACCAGTCCGACCATGGGTTCCCATGACGACCAGATACATCAGTTTTCATTACCAGGCTTCATAAATAGTCGAAATCTGACAATCCGGGTTAGTTTCGACAATGCAGAGTATCAAAGAATGGACTCAAGAATGGTGAAATACTGTCACTAATCGGTTCCGGATTTGACCCACTTTCAACTACTGCTCAACGGAGGTGACGTTCTGTGGCGTTTCGACTATTTAAAACCGGCGTGAGCCGGTAGTGACGGCCTGATGTCTGTGATTTCCACGTCATCAGATAGGCCGTCATCGGGTGAAACGGATGCCAACAACATCAATTCTGTCGAAA
>NZ_JAIWHV010000058.1 GCF_020177375.1 Saliphagus infecundisoli
TGTTGCTGATCTTGATCGTATCGGATAAAATTGAACGTCACGGATGAATCCTTACGCTATACAGGAGTTTCTGCTAGATAAGGTCTACGTCATGTGAGTTCTCTGTCGATGTTTCTTGGACAGGCTCCGTAGGAGCCTGTATGTAACGGGAGGTCTGGCTCAGAATAGGTGGAACACGCCCCGTCGAGATCGGGTGGGCAGGCCGATCACTCGGTCGATACGAGCAAGATGTTTTGGTCTCTCGGACTCACCTGCTGCTATGGCGTTTGGAACGAGCTGGCACACGCTCCTCGACGAATGTGACGCCCTCGACGATGAGGCGACACTGGTCACTCCTCTCACCGAGACCGAGTTTCGTATCACCGACATCCAAGAGCACCGCATCGTGATTACGGAAACTGAAACGGGTGACGCACGCCCTCTCCAACGCGATCAGTTCGCGACCCTCGCCGAGCGGATCACTGACGCTGGCGGTACCTTCCAGCTTCAGCGTCTTCCGCCCGATGCTGAACCCTATGCAGCCGTGTTGAGTCTGCACCCTCGCTACGAGTGCGACAGGCGAGCCGAGACGCTCACCGAAACCGACGAACCGACGACCTCCCAACTCATCACTGGGACCTCTTCGTCAAGCGACGACGACCAGGATCGGAGCGAGCCCGATCTCGACGTCTACGCGGATATGCTCTTGCTGATCGATACGCTAGAGCGTCACGATCCCGCTACGTTCGACGAGTGGGAGACGCCAGTCCTCATCAACCTCTACACGCTGCTCTCAGACGTCCAACGCAACGCAGGCGATCTCCGCACGGAAGTCCGTGAAGTTCTCCTCGACCGCCTTCACCACGATCAGCCAGTTCACGGTCAGTATGGTTCGGTCCAGCGGACCACCCGGCGCAACCGATCGCTCAAGGACGATGACAAAGTGCTCCGCGTCCTCGAGGAGGAAGGTATCGCTCGCGAACGCGTCATGGCCGTCGATCGCGAGAAGGTCGACGAAGCGCTCGACGTCACTGAACTCTCTGAGTCTGCCGTCTACAAGATCGACGAGCGAGAGTATGTCCGCAAGGCCGACGTCGACGAGGAGACCAAAGAGAGTCGGCTCCAGGGGCTGAAAGACCAACTCGCGTTGAGTGATGAGCCCGAAGCCGAAGACCTCCGTGAGGAAGTCGATGCACTCGAGGACCGAATCGAGGAGCTGACCGAGTTCAGTCCGGGCACAGAAGTTAGTACACGCTCGTAACCATCGACCACTGTGCGTACTCAGGTACCGACAAGTAGGCCGGAATACCGGACTCTGCCGGAATCGATGCCGTGAAAGAGGTTATTCGTCGTCGGGCTCAGGGTCGTTATCCTCTCCACGAACGAACGCGGGTTCCGCTGTCGCAGTGGACTGTTCGTGTTCTGGGGTTGGCCCTTCGAGAAGGGCGCCGAAGTCGTCGACCTCGTCGTACTGCTCTTGGTAGATCAAGGCAGCTTTCCCGTCTGGGGTGACCTCGTACAGCCCAGAACGTTCCGCTGGTCCGATTTTCCGAACGAGGCCGTAATCCTCGAGTACGGGCAGCCGCGTGTTGATGTTCTTTCGACTCTTCCCCGTGTGTGATTGCAGGTTTGTCGCGACGTTGCGGCCTTTCTCTTCGAGTGCTTCCAGGATCAGGAAGTCCGTTGGTTGTCTGAGTTTCATGAAATTAGGTTAACACTCAATGCTACATATCTCTTCTGGCTAGACACGTCCCGGGGTATCGGTCGGCTGAACCTCTCTCCTCAGACCGTTGTACTCGCTACTCGGTGTCGCCATTTGACCGTGCCTCGAGATGCTCTTGTTCCCATTCGTAGCGGGCTTGGAGCTTCTCGTACCCCTCACCAGTAATTGCGTAGTAGTTCGTCCGCCCGTCGAGTTCCCCCTTTTCGATATATCCTTCGTCGACGAGGTCGTCCAGATTCGGGTAGAGTCGTCCGTGGAGGACCGAGCGATCCTGCTCGTTTTCGACTTCGCTCATGATCTCACTCCCACTCGGCGTCTCCATTCCACTGAGGACGACTAACAGGTCGCGCTGGAATCCGGTCAGTTCAACTAACATACACCCCGCTCGTTCCTCCACCACTAAATACGCTTGAGTTCGTCCGAAACAGGAGACCGGGTTTCATGGACTCCCTGAGCCCTCAGCATTCATCTGATCAAATCACCCCCTCTATGGAGCAGCACGGAGTCGTCTGAGTCCATCGGGGCTGCTACTTGCTGTCGACCCTGGGTGTTCATCCGTGAGAAAGGCTTAATACACTATCCATAGAACATGGATTGTGATGTCCGCTGAAAACCACGTCTCTCGCCCACCGGATCCAGAAGAGACGTTCAACGATCTCCTCTCGTATGCCGAGCTCCTTACGACGCCACAGCTTGCTCGGCTCTATATTCATGTGTTGAAGCATGGGCCAGTCACGATCAACGACCTCAAAGACGATCTCGAGATGGCCCATTCAACGACCTACAAGTACGTTGGACAACTCGAGGAGATGGGCATCGTTAGACGAGACGAAGACGAGACTCCCACCACAGTCATCGCGACACCGCTCACGCTCGAGATGGACGGGCCCGATGGTGAACTCCTCGCGACTCCAGCCATGATCGACGCCATTGGGCGGCAACTCGAAAACGACGATATCCGCGTCTTCATCGATCGGCAGGGAGTCGCCAAACTCGCTGCAGCTGTTCATTATACCCGCCGCATCATGGATGGGGAACTCTCCCAGCGAACTGCTGCAACCAAACTCGATGTCCATCCAGTCGAGGGAATGACCGTCTTCACTGCGCTGCAGGACGTTCTCGAGGAGGCAGCGACATACGATCCCTATCTTGATCGTTCCGAGTAATGGCAGGTGAATCGATTCCGAACGATAGTATCGTCGTGATCGATAGTAGCGTGCTGTTCGCGATGGGCGGGCCCTCAAACGAGAAGTACCAAGCGTTCGAGCGTCACGTCCAACACCAGCATCTCACCGTTCGCGTTCCCCAACAGGTCGCTGAAGAACTGGGTGAAAGTCCGGATGCATACGTCTACCAGCGCGATCGGCTTAAGGCGGCACAGGATGCTGGATGGTTAGAACCCGGTCAGATTGATTTCACGCTGTCTGGGGTCTCCACTGTCGTCGACAAAACCCGACGTCGAATGGGTGCTCTCTCAGCAGACGATGTGACCGAGGACGATATTGAGAAGACGGATACGATTCTCGCGGGACTGGCGTATCAGTACACAGTACAGAACGATACCCACGTCGCCGTCCTTGTGAGCGATTCGATTGCTGAACAAGCTATCGCGGATGCACTCGCTGCAGCGGGGGTTGAAGATCGCGCAACGGTCGTCGAGGGACGGCGGTTATTGCAGTCTCTCGTAGACTGATAACGAACGCGGAGGACGACTCCGATTACTACTGTCACCGCTCTCTGAGGAAGTGAAAGCCGGTCGAGACTGTGTCTTACTGATCACTCACGCGTTTGGTGTGAGAGGCTGATGCATCGATGTTCGAGGGAATCGAGACTCCCTCCACAAGCCCTCGACCGCTCGACATCCCGCGACTCGCTGCGCTCCTCACTCCGTTGCGGTGCTTGCCGAGCGAGAGGCACCGCTCTCGTCGCTCTCCGCTCACTGGCTCGCGGAGACGTCGTCGGGGGACGACCGAGACGGTCTCGCCCTGTGTATCCACCAGGCGGAGGGATCGAGAGCTGGCAGCCCTCGAGATGTCCGACCGATGTATTCGAACCGGCACGCCCCGCTCGCCGCGTGCCACCCTCCGCGTCGCTCGCGACCGACCATTCCGGGCTGCTCGCTCCCTCCGGAGTCGGTCGCTGCGCTGCCGGGCTAAAATGGATGTGGTTTCGGCGCCAGCGCTTCACCCGTTCGGGTCCTGCGGACCGCGGCTTCGCCGCCCGCGACGGACGTGGTTGCGTCGCGGCGAACGGGGAATGCGCTGGACGCTCGCTCGGGCGGGTCGGCGCGCGGTGCTGGTTGGGTCCCCTCCTAAGGCGCGCTCTCGCTCGCGCCCAGGGGCGCTCGCGAAGGCGCAAGCGAGAGCGCGCAGACGAGTCTGTCGGACGGTGACGTGCGTTGAAAACCGCGATGTTAGTGCATCGCGGTGTCGGGCGCGTGAGCGCCTTCAGGATCGTGTGATCCAATGTCTAGTACCAACCCAAGCGACAAGGACGTTTCGGTCGATGAACAGGCGGACGAACAGAAGGGCGGACGAGCGGTCGATGAGGACGAGTTCGAGGTCGTCGATGAGACGCCGGAGTTCGCGGCGTCGGTCGATCAGGAGGTCAACACGAAAGTCGAGACCGAGCACCCGGAGACGGTGGTCGGACGGGAGGAGAACGAGTACGGCCACCTGCCGTTGGCCCAAGAAGAGGAGATCCGGGCTCGAGAGGAAGAGCTCGATCGGATCAGCGCGAAAGCGGCGTTCGGCCAGCAAGAGGGGCGTGAAGAGCGCACCCGGGAGGTCGTCGTCGAGCAGCGTCGTGAGCGGCGGATCGAGCGGATCGATCCCCGGTCGGAACTCGAGCGGACGGAGGTTGCAGCGGTGAACACACAGTCGGTGCGGATCACGGAGAGCGTGCGCAGTGGGCCAAGCCGGGCGGCAGTCAGCCGTGGGCTGGCCGAGAAGGTCGAGAAGGGGAAGTCGGTGATCGACGCGACCCTCGAGCAGATGGACGAAGTCAAGGCTGAAGCAGGGACGATCGTGGACATCGCGGACGTGCCGGAGGTCGAGACGGGCGAAGTGGACGTGGAAGGCGAGATCATCGAACTGTGGAAGCCCTCGAAGCCGTCGATCCAGCAGGTGGGCCTGATCGCGGACGACACGGAGAAGATCAAGTTCACGGTCTGGAAGAACTCCTACCAGACGAAGGTCAGCGAGGGCGACACGGTGCGATTCAGGAACGTCAAGAAGAACTGGCACAACGACAGGTGCAACCTGGCCGTGACCGGGTGGAGCCGGATCGAGTTCCCCAAGCACGGCCGGTGGTGGGCCGACGAGTAGCGGAGACTCCTCTTTTTTTGCGTGTCCGACCACACGCTCGCTGCGCTCGCGTCCTCCCCATCCTCCTCCCTGCGGGGCGCACTGGTGCGCGCCTCCTCGGTCGTCCCTCGCGCGTTCAGCGCGCTAAAGCACGCTTTCATCGCGCGCCACCGCTCGGCAGACGCGCAGGGAAGTGGCGGGTGGACCCGCTTTGGAGAGAGTGGTCGTGAGAGCGCACCGCCCGGTGGCGTTGTTCGACCCCGCGAGAGGGGTGGAGGATTCCAGAGATGGCAGATCAACCAGACGCCCAGCCAGAGGCGGTCGTTGTTGAGTTCACAGCCGAAGACGATCCGCAGTTTTCGAAACCCGATCACGATCCTCACGGCGAAGTGCAGGCGCTTGCGGCCCATTCTGGAACGCGGTGCGACAGCTGCGGGACATACGGGCAGGTGCCGACGGCGGCGTGCGACGAAGCCATGATCCGAGACGTTGATCTCGTCTGCTCGACGTGTGGGTAAGCTCGACGAGACACGACTGGTCGATGAACCGAACAGGAGTGACACGACAACGCAGCCACCCGGTGGCGTTGTTCGACCCCCCGGAGGGGTAGCGGGTTTCAGAGATGTCGATACAGAACTCAGTCAGTCGATTCGCGACGGCACAGGCACTCGAGACAACCGAAAGCATCGACGCGCGATTCGAGGCGTGGGATTGCGAGCAGGGAAGCATCCGTCAGTGGGCATTGGGGCGACGGAAGTGTGTCCTCTCGTTAGTTCGATTCTTCGAGGAGGAAATACAAGAGGGGATACTGTCGACGCCGATGGAGGTGACGATCGCGCCGACGTCGCTGTACCAGCCGTCGCCGAGCTGGCGCGAGCGGATCCGTGGAACGTACCAAGTGGGAGTGTACCCGAACGCGAACCCGGACTGGGGAGAGATCGAAGCGGAAGTCCCAACGTTGGAGGAAGCACTTGAGGTTGCCGAGGAAGCGTGTGCCAATCTCGAGGATCAGCACGAACTACTGACAGCAGGAGAGAGGAGGACGGACCTGGTGGTAGTAGCGTCACGTGGCCCGAAGCCGATCGTCTGATCGCGGTTCCGGGAGAGAATCAGTCGAGGTGATGCGAGTTTTCGGTGGATCGGTGGGACCCTCACCGTTGAGGTAATAGGACACGGTGTGTCACAGCTTGGTTCAGATACTGGTAGTCAACCAGACGATCGCATAGCACAACGGCTGGTTGAGCAAGACGAATTTGCGACTGATCTGAATGCGCGAGGGTACACGGATGTCCTCGTTCTCCGGCGAGAGAACGGACGAGATGTTCTTACTGAGAGCCGCCTTGGATTACTCCAGTACCTCGATCAGCATGGTAAGAACATTGCATCGGTGAGTGACCTCGCGGGCCGACTGGATCGAGACAAAGGCGCAGTAAGCAAAGACCTTCGTTGTCTTGCCGAATTCGACATTATCGAGTATCGCGGAGAGGGAGATGGTGAAGCAAAACGACCGGTCTTGATACTGACGGCTAAAAGTTCATAGAGTTCGAGTCAGTAATGGCCGTATGGCCAATCTGGAGAACGTCTCTACCGAAGACCTCCGCCAGATCTTGGCGGAGGTCGATGACGGTGCAGCAGTACAGCGG
>NZ_JAIWHV010000059.1 GCF_020177375.1 Saliphagus infecundisoli
TATCGAACGACATGTTCATCTGATCCAGCTGTACCTCATGGTAGAGTTAGGCTATGAACTACCGGATTTAGACGAGTTATTGCTGTGGGCGTCGCGGGATCCAAATCCACACAGGGAACGGTTACGTGAGCAGATTGAATGGGGTGAGTTCACCTTTGATCACCACTAAACTAGAACGTATGTACTCGTCGTCCTGGGTGTCGGTGCCTACGTGCTTTCTGACTTCGCGAGTATCACGGCGCTCATTCCAGCCTTCTTCGGCGTTGTCATCGTCATCTTGGGCGTGGTGGGACGCCAGCAGCCGGCTCGGCAACGGCTTGCTGCTTACGGAATCGGTCTCTTGGCGGTGCTCGGCGTGCTGGGGTCGACACGAGGGATTCCAGCGATTATCGCGTTGCTGACCGGCGACTCAGTCGACTCCGTTATCGCGACCGTTTCCCAGGGCGCGATGATCGTCATCTGTCTCGTCCTCCTCGCCACCGTAATCCAGTTCGTCCGCGATACGGGTGCTTCAACGAATCCGTGAACAAGCACATCACCAGCGCCGTCTCTCCAGGAATTGGCAACAACTGATTCCCGACAGAGTGTGTATTCGTCTAGAAGCCCTCGCCAACGGGTAGCGGTTGGGTCTATATATGGCTCTGGCGGTGAGGCCATTATTCGCCGAGAAGCGCCCGAAATGAATTTGCCGCGAGGAGACCGCCACTCGTGACGACCGCTCCCATCGCAAACACCGGATTCAGCAAGCCCACAGCCGCGAGCGGAATCGTGATCACATTGTAGAGAAGTGCCACCGCGTTATTCTGTCTGACGCGACGACGGGCCGCATCTGCGAGGTCGAACGTCGTCTCGACTGTCGAGAGGTCGTCATCCACGATAGAAATATCCGCGGCATCAGACGCGAGCGCCGTCCCACCGCCGAGCGAGATTCCCAGATCGGCCGTCGCAAGGGCCGGAGCATCGTTCGTCCCATCACCGACCATCATGACCTGCCCCCGTGACTGTAATCGGCGAATCGTCGCGGTCTTACCCGCAGGTGGAACTCCCGCAAACACGTGATCGACGCTAGGGTGTGTGGCGAGGAATTCAGTGGCAGCCTCGTCATCGCCAGTAAGAACAACGACCTCGATATCACGGTCACTTAGTTGCGTGAGCGTGTCCTCCCAGCCCGCTCGTGGCTCGTCACCCACGATGATAACGCCCTCGGCTCGACCGTCACGACCGACGACGACCGGAAGTCGACCGACGCCACGAGCTGCTGTTGCCCGGGTTTCGACATCGTCGCTCACCGACCACTCTAAGTCTGCGAAAAGATCGAGATTGCTCACGAGAATCCGCGTGTCCTCGACGATCCCCTCGACGCCGGTCGCGTGGCTCGTGAACTCGGTGATGCGCTCTGCTCGCCTGTGGTTGTCTTCATTAGCGACCCCACTATCTGTTCTGGGATCCTCACTAGCTTGCTCCTCTTGGGCGAATGCGGTCGCGATCGCGTCCGCCGCCGGATGCGATGCTCGCTGCTCCAGGTCTGCGACGACCTTCAAGAGATCAGCAGGTGCATTCGCCTCGAGAACCTCCATCCGGCCGGTCGTGATGGTGCCCGTCTTATCGAAGACAACGACGTCGACGTTCCGAAGGCGTTCGAAGACGGTTTCGTCGAATACGACGATGCCGCGAGTTACTGCCTCTTCAATACTCGTTGCGACGGAGAGCGGCGTCGCGAGCCCGAGTGCCCAGGGACACCCGACCAAGAGCACTGACAACGTCGTCAGGACAACGAGCGAGACGTCAGACCCAGTCACGAGCGACCAGCCGCCGGCGAGTACCGCTCCGCCCACGACGACTGGAATGACGATCGACGCGAGCCGGTCGGCCTGTCGCTGGACGCCGTGGTCCCCACTTTGGAGATTCCAGACCGATGTGATGAGGCGGTCGATGCTGCTGGATTGACTGTCACTCACCGTGAGTACAGCAGCGCCGTCTGTGACGACCGCACCGCCGACGAGGTCGTCACCCGCTCGCTTCAGCACTGGGAGCGATTCGCCCGTAACGATTGCCTCATCGATCGTACACTCCCCCTCGGCAAGCACCCCATCGATCGGGATGCGTTCGCCCTCACGGACGAGAACTCTATCTCCTGGGTCAAGATCGCTCACGTCGACCGTCGTCGTGGTCCCGTCGGCGTCATATCGTCTGGCGTCAGTGACGTGCGAAATGGTGAGGTCCGTCAATCGATCCATCGCCCGCTGTTTGCTCAGTGATTCGTAGAAGATCGCAGCGACCACACTCGCGGCGATCACGATCGTTAGGTCGTAGTAGACGTCGATCCGCCCGAGGAGAAAGGCGATCGTGCTGTACACATAGGCGCTCACGACGGTGAGTGCGACGAGCAGGTCCGTGTTCGGTTGTCGCATCTTCAGACTGACATACGCACCTTGTAACAGCGGGAGGCCGGTGAACACCAGAACCACACCCGTCAGAACGAGAAAGAGCGGCAGGATCAACAGGCCATCTCCACCGCCA
This sequence comes from Saliphagus infecundisoli, assembly GCF_020177375.1. Lineage (GTDB taxonomy): Archaea > Halobacteriota > Halobacteria > Halobacteriales > Natrialbaceae > Saliphagus > Saliphagus infecundisoli. Next base: position 2,521 of record NZ_JAIWHV010000059.1, read on the forward strand.
ATTCCGGACGCACTCGCATACATGCCAAGCGTCCCATCGCCGAAGAACGACGAGAGCTGCGCCGGATAGAGGAGCACCGCGTACGGGAGGAGCATGAACGTCCCGAAAATAACGCCAGCAGCGTAGCGAAATCCGAGCACCTCGTCGATATCCCGGCCACCCGTCTCGTCTTGCCGCCGCGACTGGCCGACCGCAGTCAGTACATTATCACTACCACCGTCACGACGCGTTGCCGTATAGCCGAGCGGACTCAGCGCGTCACAGAGTGCGTCCGCCGAGATGCGAGTGGGATCGTACTCGACGCGAATCGTCTCGGTGACGTAGCTCGCTGCAGCGTCGGTGACCCCTGTACAGTCGTCAGCGATCGATTCCAGAAAGGCTTCACACGTCGCACAGTGCATCCCATCCACCTGAAGGAAAACGTCGTGGGACTCTGTCTGAGCTCGCTGAGTACCAGCGTCGGGAGGGAGGCTTTCGGAACTGGCTGCAACCGCTTCCATTCGTCTGGATTCCTCGTGATCGTCCACATCTCCCTCACCGAGTGTCCGTTGGACATCTCGACACCCAGAACAACAGAACACAGTGTCGCCGTCCCCGTAGATCGGATCACCCTGAATATCTTGTCCACAGAGCCTGCATGTTGTAGACCGTGAGTGAGGAGGCGACAGAATTACTCACCAACACTGACCGCCATAGAGAACTCTGGATTGGTAGATGATGCGTCCCTCGCCGAGGCCTGCCATTACTGGTGGCTTAGATGCGTCGATACTAAACGGTGTTCAATGGATGTTCGGTCAGTCGCTCGGCCCGATTGAGGTGGAAGAATCCCACTGATGAGTTCACTGGCAGATGGAGCTAATACGATGTTGTCAGGACTCGATACTGGGCTGCAGCAACAACCCTGTTGCGGTAATTTCGCACCCTTGAATACCCGTTCCACCGAACAGAAGGAGTATGAACGTCTCGAGTATCGCAGTCGATGAATCCGTCTCGGCCGTCTTTCCCCCCGAACAGCTACGGGACGCGCTCACGGACGCCGTCGACGTGGCAATCATCGACGCCGGCGTTGACTCGGTCGAACCGTACGACGCCGTCGTCACGATGGCCTATCACGAGAGCTACCTCGAGGGGGTCGACTGGATACACTCGATTCAGGCCGGTGTCGATCGCTTTCCCTTCGACGAGTTACGCAAGCACGGGGTGCTCCTCACAAACAGCAGTGGCATCCACGGGCCGGCGGTCGGCGAGACCGTCGCGGGATACATGCTTTCGTTCGCACGTCGACTGCTGCCAGCCGTGAAATCGCAGACCCAACGGGAGTGGTCGCCACCCGCATGGGACGACGCATATACGCTGGCAGACGAGCGTTGTTGTATCGTCGGATTAGGGACGCTCGGACGGGGAATCGTGGACCGGGCGACCGCGCTCGGACTCGACGTCGTCGGCGTTCGTCGCTCCGGCGACCCTCTCGATGGAGTTCGAACAGTCTACACATCGGACGACCTCCATACGGCGATCCGGGATGCGAAGTTTGTCGTGCTCGCGATACCGCTCGTCGACGAAACTCACCACCTCATGACCACCGAGGAATTCGCCGCGATGCGAGACGACGCGATTCTGATCAACGTCGCGCGTGGCCCTGTCGTCGACCAGGCGGCGCTCGTCGACGCCCTCGAAGCTGGGGCGCTCGGTGGCGCTGCACTCGACGTCTTCGAGGCGGAACCGCTGCCCGAGGAGTCTCCACTCTGGGAACTCGAGGAGGTTCTCATCACCCCTCACTGCGCGGGGTTCACTGAGGACTACTATCGGAACGTCGCGGACCTCGTCCGAGAGAACCTCGCCCACATCGACGCCGACGAGGACCTCGTCAATCGGATCGTGTAGCTGAGTGGCTTAGGATTACGCAGATCGCACAGGTCGAACAGAGACACCCGACAGACCCAGGCTACAGTTGTTCAGTGATATGATCTATGAGTAGCGTCCGGTGACAGCGTTTCTGGTCGATGTTTTCGAAACAGACGAAGACGAGGTGCTCGTCGTCACGAAGTCTGTCTGTGACCTCAGCAACTGCCTCCTGAGCATCCGCAGCTTCGGAAAGATGTGTTCGGTACCGGTCCTCGAATCCGACCTCGTCCCAGGCAGCATTATGGGCGCCCTCGTCACACATCCCCTGCATTTTGAAATCCTCGTGGCGCTGTTTGAACTCGTCGAGGAGGTCTGCTGGGGGACCAAGTGATGGATAGTTCTCGTCGACCGTCGTTCTGAACCAGCCGGTTGGTCGTCGAACGACGCCCACGAGCGTAGCTTCCGGGGAAATGTCTGCGAGATCATGATGTAGCGCTGCGACGTACGTATCCTCAAGATGGTCAGGTGTGGTCATGATCTCTGTCTCAAGGGTAGCAGTCCAGGATAGTGAACCTCCCGGCGACAGTCGCTGTCCACGACTATGGGATTTTGTGGCTCTGTTGAACCCTCAACAACTGTCGAGACTGGCATGCAAAATAAAGAAGGGTATTCAATAAACGCGTCACATCTTCCAGACATCTTGGAGTGCGTCCGGGTAATGCTTAATCCGGTCGATCATGGGAGTGATCGTACTCGGAAGCGAACTGCCTGCATGACTCTTCTCCCCGATCGGGACGCTCGAAATCCTGTGTCTGGGTTACGCTCACGGCATAGTCTTTTGCCCGCTGTCCGCGTAGTTCTTCCCCATATATGTCGACCGAAGCGCTCGATTTAACGGAACCCGAACTGGTGTCCGAGGACCTCCTCGTTCTCGACGATCCGCAATTCGTCCCCGAAACAGTGGTCGTCGTGACAGGGGCAGCATCGGGTATCGGTCAAGCCACTGCTATCGCCCTGGCGGCGAATAGTCTCACGGTCATCGGTGCCGACATCGACGAGGACGGCATCCAAGAGACGATCGATATCGCCGAGGACCTCGGCACACCGGGTGAAGTACGCGTAGTACCGACCGACCTCACGAACGATACTGACGTCGAGACGATGATCGAAGTTGCAGCCGAGCAGGGCGAACTCCGATACCTTGCGAATATCGCGGGGCTGCAACACATCGCGTCCATCCCGGATTTCCCCGTGGAGAAGTACGATCTTCTCCTTGATATCATGCTCCGGGTTCCGTTTCTGACCACGAAAGCCGCGATGCCACACATCCACGCGACCGATGACGGCGTCGGCGCTATCGGCAACATGTCCTCCGTCCACGGTCATTTCGCGACTCAGGACAAGCCAGCCTATATCATCGCCAAGCACACCTCAGCGGGTTGACGAGGGCTATCGCTCCTGAGGAAGAGGGAAACTTCGGGGCTTCTCTGTCAGCGTTGGCTACGTGCTGACCCCACTCATGGTGAATCAGATCAAGGACACGGCCGCGGAGCGCGGCATCTCCGAACGGGAGGTTGTTGAGGACGTGATGCTCGGGCAGGCCCGTACGAAAGAGATGATGACTCCCGCCGAAGTTGCGAACCTCTTCGTGTTCGGGTTCTCTCGGCATGGAAAGCACCTCAATAGCGGGGACCTGCTCTGGGACGGTGGCTACACGACGACCTATGAATGACGAAGCACCGACGAAGGTCGCCATCGCCTGTCAGGGTGGCGGAAGTCACACAGCTTTCACTGCCGGTGTTCTGAAAGGGCTCTTGCCCGAACTCGCTCCGGAGTACGACCTTGTCGGAATGAGCGGCACCTCCGGCGGCGCGGTCTCGGCGGTCGCTGCGTGGCAGGGACTCTACGTCGATGGCCCTGGCGGCGTACGCGAGCGCCTCGACTCCCTTTGGTCGGCGATCGCCGCCTCCTCACCACCGGAGCGTCTCCTCAACGAGTAGACTAAGTGGAGCCTCCAGTAAGTTCTTACCCGGTTACGTAGCGAATCCTACGGAAACACGCGGGGAGTACTCTGCTGTCAAGAGTTCCGCTCAATCTATCAGGTCCCCAACTGGGTACGGATTAACTGGAGGGTCCACTAATACTGACGGCTAAAAGTTCATAGAGTTCGAGTCAGTAATGGCCGTATGGCCAATCTGGAGAACGTCTCTACCGAAGACCTCCGCCAGATCTTGGCGGAGGTCGATGACGGTGCAGCAGTACAGCGG
>NZ_JAIWHV010000005.1 GCF_020177375.1 Saliphagus infecundisoli
GAATATAACCCGTCTACGCGTCGGCCGTCCCGACCTCGGGGCCCGGGACAGCCTCACGTTCGTCACAGGTCCAGTGCACTGTTTCGAACTCGTGGCGTCGACCGTCGACAGAGACCGGACAGCAACCCCTATCCTCGGCCTCTACGTCAGGTGAACCCATCGAGTATGCGTGAAGCTGCACGACTCGTCGACCGCGACGTCTCCGATGTCCATGCCGATCTGAAACAGCTGGAGGTGCTGGGTATCCTTGAGCTCAAGGAGGGAGGCCCTGGCGGGGCGATCCAGCCAGTTATTCCCTTCGACAAAATGGAGATGCACATCGATTACCCCCCTTCTCGACGACAGCGATGTAGACAGCACTCCCGCCAGCGCAGATTAGCTGCACCAATCCGTTTCGAGCGTTCGCTCGCCAGTCAGCTCGGTGAACCACCTCGGGGACACACCCCGAGGCACTCGCCGTTCGGCCTGTCGATCGTGCCATCGGTGTCGCTGGCAGGGTCGGTGCCGTTCACCGATGGCCTGTGAATGCTATTGAGGGAGGTCGTGGTATCCGTTGGAATCGGCGGGAGACCCTGCACGCTCCAGTGCGTGGCGGAGCACGAACCTGCACGCCGGTCGATCCGGACACGCCCGACGGTAGTGATCGAGTGGAACCGCTCACGAGAGAGCAAAGCTCTCTCTAACGACAGCGCAAAAGGTGGTTCTACTGAATATGCCCTTCCTGGCGGAGCTGGTCGGCATCGCTCTTCTCGTAGCGCCAGGTGATGTCGGCCTTCTCCTCTTGCCAGTCCCAGGGGGAGACGAGCACGACGTCGTCCTCGCGGATCCAGACGCGTTTTTGCATCTTGCCGGGGATCCGGGCCGTCCGCTCCGTCCCGTCGGCACACCGTACCTTCACCCGGTTCGCACCGAGCATCTCCGTGACGGTCGCGAAGACCTCGTCGTCTTCGGGCATTCGGAGGTTCGTGCGACCGCCGTCCTCGCCACTCATGTGCGAGCGTAGGACGGCGAGGCGTTAAACCTTTTACCGATTTTCGCCCGGCCGTGGACTCCTCCGGGTCGGGAGCCGGATCCGACCGGGGCCGATCAGGCCAGAAAGACGTGGCGGGGCCGATCCGCGAGGACGTCCCGGCCCCACTCGACGGTCTCGGCGAACTCCTCGCTCCGGAAGAAGGCCATCGCGTCCTCGCGGGCGTCCCAGCGGCTGGCGATGAACATGTCGTTTTCGTCCTCGCGGTTGGCCAGCAGGTCCGTCTTGCGGTGGCCGTCCATCCCCGAGAGGAGCCCGCCGACCTCCTCGAAGGTCTCCACGAAGTCGCCCCTGTGTTCGGGTTTGACGGCGTAGAACATCCCCATCGTTCCCCAGGAGTCGCCTTCCTCGTCTCCTGCCTGGCGAACGATATCGGGAAGCTCCGAGAGGAACCCGGAGGCCGTCGATGCGGCGCGTTCGGTCTCCCAGAGGCTGACGACGGCGGTCTCCGCGTCGCTTCCCTCGTAAACCGCCGTCTTCACGTGGCTATCGTAGTGTTCGAAGTTCGAGCGGAGGCCCTCGACCTCGGAGAACAGTTCGTCGGGATCGGCCGCCGAGTAGAGCACGACCGCGTGGACGTCCTCGCCGTGTGGACTCCCCGCGTAGACGCCTGCCTCCTCGAGTTCGTCGCGAACGCTCGTTTCCTCGTCGTCCTCGGCGCCGCCGTGGTCCTGGCCGTCATGGCCGGCGTGGCCGCCCTCCTCCCCTCCGTGGTGGTGTCCGCCGCCGTGGGCAGGGGAGACCTCCCCGTGGTGACCGCCCGGCTCGGCGTCCAGCGCCTCACCCTGAAGGTAACCACCCAGCCGGTCGGGCTCGAGCCGGCGGCCGAACCGGAAGCGGCCGAACTCCGCGAAGCGAGAGCTCGAGGGATCGAAGCGCATCTCGTATAGCAGGTCCTTGATGTCGGTCGGGTCATCGGCGAAGAGGGTGACTCCCCACTCGTGGTCGTCCATGCCGACGCTGCCCGAGATGATCTGGGTGACCCGGCCGGCGTACTCCCGGCCGATGTCGCCGTGGGCCGAGAGGTGCTCGGCGCGCTCCTCGAAGGGGAGGTCGTACCAGTTGTCCTCGGGCCCGCGCCGTTTGTCCATCGGGTAGAAGCTGACGTAGTCCTCCTCGGGGATCTCGGGGTGGAGCCGCGACTGGATGTAGTTCGCGATCCCCGGGTCTGCCTCCTCGCCCTCCTCGAAGTACTCCTCGGACATGTAGCCCGAGACCTCCGTCACCGAGAGGTACGAATCGACCTGCTCCGTGAACGCGGCGAGAGCCGTCCGCTCGAGCCCGCGCTCTCTGGCCTCGACCTCCTCGATCGAGGGCCGGAGGTGGATCGAGAGCAGGTCGGCCTCGTGGCCGACGACCGCGAACGTCGCCGATCCGCCCTCCTCGGGGGCCTCACAGTCGGCGAGGAACTTCCCTCCCTCCTCGATCGCCCGTTCCCGGCGCCGGTCGGGGGCCTCGCGCCAGGCGTCCCAGTCGATCGACCGGAAGTCGTGGAGGACGTACCAGCCCTCCTCGGTCCGTGGCGGTTCTCGTCTGTCCATGCTCGCCCTCCGGGCGCGGAGGGTAAGAACGGCCGGGTTTTCGTTGGCTGACCGAAACCCTTTACGCGCTCCCCTCTGAACCTCGCCCAATGCGGAAGAGCGGCCCGCCGAAGGGACTGATCGCGTATCTCGTCTTCGAACTGCTCGAGGAGAAACCCCGGTACGGCTACGAGATCTTGAAGGAGATACGCGAGATCAGCGGCGGGCACTGGGAGCCCTCCTACGGCTCGGTGTACCCGATCCTCTACAAGTTCGAGGAGAAAGGGTGGGCCGAGCGAATCGACCGGGAGGACGAGCCCGACAGGAAATACTTCGAACTCACGGAGTCGGGCCGCGACGAACTCGCCGACCGGCGCGAGGACGTCGCGGGGAAGGCCCGCGACTTCGCGGACACGATCCTCGGCTTCTTTCACGTCTACGCCGCGTTCTCGACCGACGACCGCTTCGAGGTCCCCGCCACCGAGGGGCAATGGCGCTTCGACGAGGAGTTTTCGGCCTGGATCGTCGAACAGCTCGTCCGCCACCACGACCACTACTTCGAGACCGAGTTCAAGCGCATCGAGGCGACGCCCGAGGAGTTCTACGAGCGCCACGGGATCGAGGACTCCTAGCCGGCGAACAGCTGGGGCCCGAAGATCATCAGCATGAAGCTGACCAGCATCGCCAGCCCGATGGTCGTCGTCACCGTCCGGACCATCCCCCGGGTCGCGTCGATCGGCAGCCGGGAGACGACCGCTTCCGTCGAGGTCCGGAGGATGTGCCCGCCGTCGAGCGGGAACGCGGGAATGCAGTTGAAGAATCCGAGCTGGACGTTGATCCAGCCGGTCCAGAAGAGGACGTTCGCGAGCCCGAGCACGCCGCCGGTCCCCACGAAAGAGAGGGGGCCCTGCGCCCGATAGAAGTTCTCGATCCCGCCGGCAAAGCCCGCGAAGTTGAACGGAAGCTGGCCGGTGATCCCCGCGATCGGGAGAAACAGCGTGACGGCGATCTTCCCGAGGAACGACTCGACGGCCCCGACGCCGGCCGCGTCGGGGTCGCCGCCGCCTAAGAGCACGAGGTAGTCGTTTGCGGGGTAGAGCTGGACCCCCGAATCGCTGATCGAGACGCCCGAGACCCCCGGCTGCCACTGATTGTAGCCCAGCACGCCGCCGCCCGTCTGGGCGCTTCGCTCGCCCAGCGTGACCTCGTAGCTCGCTCGCTCGCCGTCGACGTAGCCCGCGACGCTCACCTCGTCGCCGGGATCGGTCTCCCCGAGTGCGGCCTCGAGTTCGTCGTAGGCGGCGACCCGCTCGCCCTCGAACTCGGTCACGATCAGGTCCTCGCCGGCGGGCGCGCCGGCCTCCGCGATGGGACCGCCCTCGAGGACGGTGACCGTCGCGCCGATCGGGATCCGATGGTCGCTTTCGGTGCCGTCCCGTTCGGCGGTCACCGTGGCGACCTCGCTGGCCCCGACCGCCTCGAAGAACTCGGCTTCGGTCCGGACCGGCTCGCCGTCGACGGCGACGATCCGGTCGCCCTCGATCAAGCCGGTGGGCCCCTCGGCGGGGGCGGCCATCACCAGCAGGGCGCGATCGACCGCCACCTCGCGGTCGCCGTCGATCTCGACGGTCACGTCGTCGCCCTCGGCCTCCGCGAGCGCGGCCTCGAGGCCGTCGTTGTCTGCGACGGGGGTCCCGCCGACGGCGGTGATCCGGTCGCCCCCGGAGATCCCGGCGTCGTCGGCGGGCGAGCCCTGGGGGACGCCGCCGACGGCGGCGCCGGGTGCGAGCCCGATCGAGGCGATCACGGGACCGAAGAGGAGCGCGAAGGCGACGACGGTGACCGCGAAGTTGTTGGTGACGCCGGCGGCGAACATCCGGGTCTGGGCGCCCCGGTCGGCCTCGTACTGCTCGTCCTCGTCGGGTTCGACGAAGGCGCCGATCGGGATCACGGCGAGGGTGGCGATCCCCATCGACTCGATCCCGATGTCCTCGACCCGACAGAGCAGCCCGTGGCCGCCCTCGTGGACGACCAGCCCGACCAGCAGGCCGGCGACGATCCCGGGCGTGGCCGAAAGCGGCAGGAAGTCGTTGACGCCAGGGATCACGAGCACGTTCCGGGGCTGCTGGATCGCCGTCGTCTCGGTGGTCTGGAGCGCGGCGTAGGCCGCAAACAGGAGCACGACGAACATGGCCACCATCACGACCAGGGCCATCCCGATGCCGACGTTCGCCCACGCCCGCCAGAACCGCTTCGGTCCGGCGAGGCGGTTCAGAAACGCCCGCCCCCGCTTCGTGTGGATCGTGGTCAGCGGCCCCTGGGTGCCGACGTAGTCGGGCAGGAGCCCCCGGCGACGGAGGACGATCAGGGCGAACCAGTAGGCGAGGAGCCCGACGACGACCCAGGTGAGTGGATTCGAGAGGGGAACCTCGGGGAAAGGAAACGCTGCAGCGGGGCCGACGTCCATTAGGGACCCCTCCGGGCGGCGCTCTCAAAGGGCTTTTGCCCCGCGGTCACCGCTCCCGGCGCAGCCTGGCGACGACGAACTCCCGGTCGACCTTCGCGAGGAACGGACCCAGCTTGGGACCCTGCTCGTCGTCGAAAAAGAGGCGATAGCCCGCCCCGAAGAAGTCGCCGACGTCGATGTCGTGGCGCTTTGCGGTCTCGTAGATCTCGCCCTGGATCGCCTCGGCGTCGTGGCCCGCCTCGATGAAGTCGGCGAGCTCCTCGAGCGCGCGTTCGGTGTCGGCGTCGAACTCGTGGTCCGGAAGGACCGTCCGCTTGAGTTCGTAATCGAACTCGTTTCCGGTCTCCCTGGCCCACGTCCGGGCGCGCTCGACCCGCGCCAGGGCCTCCTCGATCGCCCACTCGAGGGCGTCCTCGGGGACGTGTCCCTCCCGGCGTGCGATCTCCTCGCGGAGCGCGGGGTCGTCGGTCATCCCGAGGACTGCCGCAAAGGTGTAGGGCAGGCGGATCCGTTCCCGGCGGTCCTCGAGTTCGCCTTCCTCCTTACCGACCACGAGCGGGTAGACCCGGTCGGCGAACGCCCGCTCGTCCTCGCTGGCCTCGACTTCCCCGAAGTAGATCGCCTCGAACCGGTCGAACTCGTCGACGAGTTGGTCGAGGCGTTCGATGCTGAAGTCCCGGGCCGTGGTCGGATCCTTCGCGAAGAAGTATCGGAGGACCTCGGGCTCCAACATCTCTAAGACCTCGGAGACGAGAATGACGTTCCCTTCCGACGAGGAGAACGGTTCGCCGTCGAGGGTGAACCACTCGTAGACCATCGGAACCGGCGGCTCGATCGCCAGGACGTTCCGGGCGACGTCCTCGCCGCTGGGCCAGGAACCCTCGGCGTGGTCCTTCCCGAACGGTTCGAAGTCCACCGTCAACGCCTGCCACTGGGCGGGCCACTCGAAGCGCCAGGGCATCTTCCCCTCCCGGAGCGTGGCGGTCCCCTCGTGGCCACAGCCCTCGATCGTCCGGTCGCCGGCCTCCATGTCGGTACACCGGTAGTCGACGGTGTTCTCGCCCAGATCGATGCCCGTGACGGTCTCCGTGATCTTGCCACAGTCGCTACACCGGGGGTTGAACGGGACGTAGTCGTCGTCGACCTTGTCCTGGTAGGCCGAGAGCACCTCCCGAGCGCGTTCGCGGTTGGCGAGGACGTGGCGGGTCGCGTCCTCGAGCCTGCCCGACTCGTAGAGCTCCGTCGTCGAGTGGAGTTCGATCGGGACGTCGAGGGCGTCGGCGCTCTGCTGGATGATGTTCGAGAAGTGCTCCCCGTAGGAGCCACAGCAGCCGAACGGGTCGGGAATCTCCGTGTACGGAACCCCCAGGTTCCGCCCGAGCGCGCCCGCGTCCACCTCGCCGAGATCGACGAGGTTCCCCTCGAGGTCGGCGAGGGTTCGGGGCAGCTTCCGCAGGGGATCGGCGTCGTCGGCAGTAAAGACCTGCCGGACGTCGTGGCCGCGCTCGCGGAGAACTTCGGCGACGTAGTACCCCCGCATGATCTCGTTGACGTTGCCCAGGTGGGGCACACCCGACGGCGAGATCCCGCCCTTGACGACGATCGGGTCGTCCTCGTCTCGCGTACCCGCTCGCCGATGGCGAGCGATCCGTTCTTCGACCCTGTCGGCGACCGTATCGGCCCAGAAGGCGTGGCGGTCGTCGCCGTCGTCCTGGAGGGTGTACGGCCCCTCCCTGTCGCCGCTCATCGCTGCTCGGTCCCGATCTCGTTGTCGGCCCAGTAGGTCGGCTTCTCACCGACGCCCTCGGGGATCACGTCCGTGCCGTCGTGGTCGCCGTACCGGACCGCCCGGGCGATCCGGGCGGGGTCGGTACCGTCCAGAACGATGGTGCGCATCCCCGCACGCTGGATGATCTTCGCCGCGAGCAGATCGACGGGCGCCGAGGAGCCGGCGTCCATGTCGATGTCCGCGATGACGTCGACGAGGTCGGTCGCCGAGAGCTCGTCGTACTTCGTTGCGTCGGCGTCCTCCTCGGGATCGGCGCTGTAGACCCCGGGGACGCTCGTCGCGTAGATCAACAGGTTCGCGTCGACGTACTCCGCGAGGGCGGCGGCGACGGCGTCGGTCGTCTGGGCCGGGGCGACCCCGCCCATCACGCAGACGTCGCCCCCCCGAAGTGCGTCGCCGGCCTCCTCGTAGTCGAGAGCCGGCGCCGTCGCCGCGTCCTCGCCCAGCGCCGCGATCAGCAACCGGGCGTTGAGCCGGGTGACGTCGATGCCGAGCTGGTCGAGTTCGATCTCGTTTGCGCCCAGGTCGCGGGCGGCCCCGATGTACTCCCGGGCGACGCCGCCGCCGCCGACGACGCAACCGACCCGGCAGCCGTCCTCGAGGAGGTCCTCGACGACGGCGGCGTGTTCGGCGACCCGGTCGGAACCGAGGTCGGGAACGAGCACGCTCCCGCCGATGGAGACGACCACTTTCATGCTACCGCGGTGTAGCCCGCTCCCTCTCTTAAGGGTTGCCAACTGGTCGGCAACGGAGGCGAGAGCGCCCAGCAGCGAGCGATGGCGAGCGACAGCTAGAAGGCCCGCCCGCGCGTCCGTCGGGACATGCACGTGCTCGGGATTCTCGACGGCGGTGCCGGCGAGGAGACCGTAGAACGCTGTCTCGACCGGCTCGTCTCCGAGCTCGGCGGTCGGGGCCGGGTCGGCGTCGTCCGCTACGACGCGACGATCGCCGACGGGCTCCACATGCCCGAGACGGGGCCGGCCGCCGGCAGCGACGTCACCTACGAGCTCGGCGCCGACGGCGACTGGCTCGCCTCCGGCACCGGCCTCTCGATCGACGAGGCCCTCGACTCGCTCGCGCCCGACTGCGCGTACGCCGTCGTCGTCGGCGTCCCCTCGCTGGCCGAGCCGGCCGTCGTCGTCGGCGACGCAGACGCGGAGGGCGAGACGATCGCGGCGGTCTCCGGTCCGGGAGAGCTCGATCCGGCCGCGGTCGCCGACGCCATAGAGCGCCACGAACCCCGCGAGACCCTCGAGTCGCTCGTCCGCGAGGTCAAGGGCTCGCCACGGGCCGAACGCGCGGGCGCCATCGCGACTTTCACCGGCCGAGTTCGGGCGAAGGACGCCCCGGACGACGCCCGGACGGAGGCCCTCGAGTTCGAGAAGTACGACGGCGTGGCCGACCGGCGGTTGCACGCGATCCGGGAGGAACTCGAGGCCCGCGAGGGCGTCTACGAGGTCCGGCTTCACCACCGGACCGGCGTCGTCCGCGACGGCGAGGACATCGTCTTCGTCGTCGTGCTCGCGGGCCACCGCGAGGAGGCCTTTGCTACCGTCGAGGACGGAATAAATCGCCTGAAGAGCGAGGTGCCGCTGTTCAAAAAGGAGATCACGGTCGACGACGAGTTCTGGGTCCACGACCGGCCCTGACTCGGCACTCGCCGACTCTCCGTGGGGCGAGATCCCGGCGACCCGACTACCAGTCCAGTGAACCCCCGCTCTGGTACTCGGTCACCTGGGTCTCGAAGAAGTTCTTCTCCTTGTTCAGGTCGACCTGCTCGGAGAGCCAGGCGAACGGGTTGTCGGTCCCGTACTCGGCGTCCATCTCGAGTTGGCCAAGCCGCCGGTCGGCGACGTACTCGACGTACTCGACGAATTGGTCCGAACTCATCCCGAGGACGTCCTCGGGGCAGGCCTCGCGGGCGTAGCGGGCCTCGAGTTCCACCGCTTCCCGAATCAGCTCTGCGATCTCGGCCTCGAACTCGTCGGTCCAGACCGCGGGGTTCTCCGCGCGGATCTCGGAGATCAGGTCGGTGCCGAAGCCGACGTGGAGGGACTCGTCGCGCATGATGTACTCGAACTGCTGGCCGACGCCGACCATCCGGTCGCGGCGTTTGAGCCCGAGCATCATCGCGAACCCTGCATAGAAGAAGATCCCCTCCATGATGACGTAGAAGCCCACGAGGTCCCGGAGCAGGGCACGAACGTCCTCGGGGCCGTCGAGGGAGAAGTCGGGGTCGTCGATGGCCTGCGTGAGATCGACGACGAAGGCGTCCTTTGCCTCGATTGCGGGCACCCGGTCGTACATGCCATAGAGGTACTCGGGTTCGAATCCCAGGCTGTCACAGCAGTAGATGAACGTGTCCGTGTGGATCGCCTCCTCGTAGGCCTGCCTGAGGAGGTACTGGCGGCATTCGGGCGCGGTGATGTACTCGTAGAGCGCGAGGACGACGTTGTTCGCCGTCAGGGATTCGGCCGTCGAGAAGAAGCCGAGGTTCCACTCGACGAGCTGGCGCTCGCCCTCCGTGAGCGCGTCGCCGTTCCACTGGGAGACGTCCTCGCCCATCGGGATCTCGGCGGGCACCCAGTTGTTCGCGACCCCGGCCTCGTAGTACTCGCGGGCCCAGGGGTAGTCGATCGGGAGGATCTTGTTCGGGTCGTGTTCGGCGTCGGCGTCGATGACTGGCATGGTGTAGTGGAGGTTGTTCGGAGTAATCAGGGCGGTTACTGGCAGGCGTCGCAGGTCGGATCGGAGACGGTGGCGAGTCCCGACTCGCCGTCGCCGTCGGCATCGCGGTCGTGGGTCGAGCCGTACTCGGCCATGTCGAGCGTGGATTTCTCGATCCCGGAGGCGCCGAGGGTGCGGAGGTAGTAGGTGGTCTTCAGGCCGAGTTCCCACGCCGTCCGGTAGACCGAATCGAGCAGCGAGCCGTCGGTCGAGGGGAAGAAGACGTTGTGGGAGATCGACTGGTCAATCCAGGTTCCCCGGTGGGCAGTGAGTCGGAGCTGGTGGCGCGGGTCGATCTCGAAGGCGCCCCGGTACAGTTCCTTCAACTCCTCGGGGATCGACTCTACCTCCTGGATCGCCCCGTCGTGGTACTTGATCCGATCGACCATCTCCTCGTCCCAGAGGTCCCGCTCTCGGAGATCCGAGACGAGGTGGTCGTTGACGATGGTGAAGTCGCCGGACATGTTCGACTTCACGTAGAGGTTCGAGTAGATCGGCTCGATCGACGGCGAGGTGCCGTTGATCGTCGAGACGGTCGCCGTCGGCGCGACGGCCATCGTGTTCGAGTTGCGCATTCCGTGCTCGGCGACGTGTTCGCGAACCGGCTCCCAATCCAACTGTTCCTCGCGGTCGGTCGGGATCTTCCGTCCTCGCTCGGACTCGAGCAGGTCGACGGTGTCCTGGGGGAACAGGTCCCGATCCCACTTCGAGCCCTCGAAGGAGGGGTAGGCGCCGCGTTCGGCCGCGAGGCGGGAACTCCCCATGATCGCTTCCCGGGAGACGAACTCCTGCCAGCGGTTGGCGACCTCGATCGCCTCCTCGCTCGCCATCGGAACCCCGACCTCCATCAGCGCGTCGTGAAAGCCCATGACCCCGAGGCCGACCGGGCGGTGACGGGAGTTCGAGCGTTCGGCTTCCTCGGTCGGATAAAAGCAGAGATCGACGACGTTGTCGAGCATCCTCGTCGCGGTCTCGATCGTGTCCTCCAGACGGTCGCGGTCCAGCTCTCCCTCCGTGACGTGGGTCGCGAGGTTGACGCTGCCGAGGTTGCAGACGGCGTGTTCGTCGCTCGCGGTGTTGAGCGTGATCTCGGTACAGAGGTTCGAGGAGTGGACCGTGCCGGCGTGGTCCTGGGGGCTGCGGACGTTACAGGGGTCCTTGAACGTGAGCCAGGGGTGGCCGGTCTCGAACAGCCGGGTGAGCAGCGTCCGCCAGAGTTCGGCGGCCTCGACGGACTCGTGCTGGCGAAACTCGCCCTTTTCGGCCTGGCGCTCGTACTCGCGGTAGCGTTCGGCGAACGCCTCGCCCGTGAGTCCGTGGAGGTCGGGGGTCTCGTCGGGCGAAAAGAGCGTCCACTCTTCTCCTGCTTCGACGCGTTCCATGAACAGGTCCGGGATCCAGGCCGCTGTGTTCATATCGGGGGTGCGCCGGCGCTCGTCGCCCGTGTTGCGTTTCAGGTCGAGGAACGCGGGGAAGTCGGCGTGCCAGATCGCGAGGTAGGCACACGCGGCACCCCGCCGTTTCCCCGAGCGGTTGATCGCGCCCGTCACGTCGTTGCTGATCCGGAGGAAGGGGACGACGCCCGTCGATTCGACCCCCGTGGACTCGATGAGCGCGCCCTCCGCGCGGAGGTTCGTCCAATCGTTGCCCAGTCCGCCGCTCCACTTCGAGAGCTTTGCGTGTCCCTTGTAGCCGTCGAAGATCGCCTCGAGGTCGTCCTCGACGGTCGTCAGGTAACACGACGAGAGCTGTGGGTGGGTCGTTCCGCTGTGAAAGAGGGTGGGCGTCGAGGGCGTGAACTCCAGGTTCGAGAGCACGTCGTAGAACTCCCGGGCGCGGGCCTGGGGGTCGTCCTCCTCCAGGGCGAGGCCCATCGCGACACGCATCCAGAACCCCTGTGGGAGTTCCAGCGGGCGGCCCTCGTTCGTCGAGAGGAAGTACCGCTCGGTTAGCGTCTCCATCGCCATGTACTCCAGCGAGCGATCGCGGTCGGGTTCGATGGCCGACGCCAGTTCCTCGAGATCGAAGCGTTCGGCCATCCGGTCGTCGAGGAGGCCGGTCTCGACCCCCTCCTCGATGCCCGCGACGAACGCCTCGCGGTAGCCCTCGGGGCCATCGGGCAGTTCGTCCGTGACCTCCCGATAGTGGCGCTCGCGGACGACGGCGCCGGCGACCGCTTTCAGTTCGGGCACCCGCTCAATCCGGGCCGAAAGGGCGTTGACGGTCGCCTCGTACACCTCTTCCGTGGAGGCGCCAGCGTAGAGATCGCGCTCGATCTCGCCGGCGAGGTCGTCCCATTCCGTGAAATTCGTTTCCTGGCCCGTCCGGGCCCGCTCGAGTATCGATCGAACGTCGTCGGATTGGATGGCGTTGTGACTCATGATATCGGAGTGGAGGGATGCGACGTGGCCGCCGCTTGCGGCCGTCGCGGGCGATCTCCCCGTCCTTCGTGCAGTAGCGACTGTCCGGCCGGCCCACCATAAATCTTCCCAACGTAATTTCAGTAGAACAAGTTAGTTTTCACTCCGGTCTCGACGGCACATCCGGAACGGGTTTGGCTCCCCGGAAGCACGGCCCGAACGTGTTTCGGGACCTCCAAGTGACCCCCCTTGCGGCGCTGGCCTTCGCCGTCCTCGCGGCGAGCTCGAGCGCGATCCTCGTTCGGTGGAGCGCAGCCCCGAGTTCGGTCGCCGCCCTCTACCGGGTTCTGTTCACGGTGGGGATCGTCGCACCCATCGCCCTCGCCCGGCCCGCCGACCGAGCGGCGTTCGCGCGCTTTTCCCGCCGGGATCTCGCGTGGGCGGCGGTCGCGGGCGTCGCGCTCGCGGTCCACTTCTCGGCCTGGTTCGAGAGTCTGGGCCACACGAGCGTCGCCGCGAGCGTGACCCTGGTCCAGACCCAGCCCGTTTTCGTGGCTATCGGCGCCGCCCTCCTCCTGGGAGAGCGCGTCGATCGGGTCACGGTCGCGGGGATCGCCGTCGCCCTCGCGGGCGCGACCGCGATGACGTTCGGCGACGCGGGACAGGCCCCGATCTCGGATTCGACCTGGTACGGCAACTCGCTCGCCCTCGTGGGCGCGATCACCGTCGCGGGCTACGTGCTCGCGGGCCGGTCGATCCGCCAGCGCGTCCCCCTCTTTCCGTACGTTACCGTCGTCTACACGGCCTGTGCGCTGACCTTGCTCGGGATCGTCGTCGTCCAGGGCCACGACCTGTTCGCGTACCCCGCCCGCGAGTGGCTTCTCTTTCTCGCGATGGCCGTCGGTCCCGGCGTCCTCGGCCACACGATCGTCAACTGGGTGCTCGAGCACGTGGAGTCCGTCGTCGTCAGCGTCGCCTGGCTCGGCGAACCCGTCGGTGCGACCCTCCTCGCGTTCGGGTTGCTCGCCGAAGTACCCGATACGATCACGGTCGGCGGCGGGGTCGTCGTCCTCGCGGGGATCTACGTGACGACGGTTCGACGCGAGCGGGGTACCGAGGGGTAGCGAGAGGCATTTGTTCGCCGGCCGCCAAGCCGGGCCATGAACTGCGCGGTCGTCACGGTCGGGGACGAACTGCTCGCCGGGCGGACGACGAACACGAACGCGACCTGGCTCTGTGCCCGCCTGCGCGAGCGGGGCGTCCGGGTCGAGCGCGTGACGACCGTCCCCGACCGCGTGGGCGACATCGCCCGCGTCATCAACGAGTACCGCGCGGAGTACGACGCCGTCCTCGTCACCGGCGGGCTCGGCCCGACCCACGACGACCTCACGATGGAGGGCGTCGCGGCCGCCCTCGGACGATCCGTCGAAGAGAGTGCGGAGGCCCTCGAGTGGCTCACGGCCGAAGGCGGCTACGCCCGCGAGGACCTCGCGAGCGGGACCGCCGACCTCCCGAAGGGCGCGCGCGCCCTGCACAACGAGGTCGGGGTCGCACCGGGAGCGGCCCTCGCGGGCGTCTACGTCCTTCCGGGGGTTCCGGCGGAGATGGAGGCGATGTTCGAGGCGATCGAGGACGACTTTTCGGGCGAGGCGATCCACCGCGAGGTCGTCGTCGCCGACGAACCCGAGAGCGCGCTGCTCGATCGACTCGAGGAGCTCCAGGCGGAGTTTTCCGTCACCGTGGGAAGCTATCCCGGCGACTCCGTTCGGGTCTCGATCGAGAGCGGCGACGAAGAGGAGGTCGCGGCGGCCGCCGACTGGCTCCGGGCGCGGGTCGCGGGCGTCGAGGACGCCGAGTGAGCTACCGGTAGAGGGAGGCGAGCCAGGCGACGGTGATCAGCAAGCTGGCGACGAGGACGCCCCAGCCGAGGGGTGCGATCGGAACGCTCGCCGAGAGGATCACGGAGATCGGTTCGACCATGCCCGTCGGTCGAACCGCAGCCCCCTTAACAGTTCAGATGCTGACCGGGCGGCTTTTGGAGGCGCCATCCGAACCCGAGCCATGGACGCCGTCGGCGTCGTGGTCAACCCGATCGCGGGGATGGGCGGACGGGTCGGGCTGAAGGGGACCGACGACGCCCTCGAGGAGGCCAGAGAGCGGGGCGCCGAACCGCGCGCGCCCGACCGGGCCCGCGAGGCCCTGGAGGCGCTCGCCCGCCGAAAGCCCGGCCTGACCGTCTACGCCGCCGGCGGGGAGATGGGCGAGACGGAGGCCCGCGAGGCCGGCTTCGACCCCGAGGTCCTCACCGATCCCGGCGAGGAGACGACCGCCGAGGACACGCGAGAGGCGGTCCGGGCGTTCGTAGAGCGAGGGGTCGACCTGGTCTGCTTCGTCGGCGGCGACGGGACGGCCGTCGACGTCGCGGAGGTGCTGACCGACCACGGGGGAGAGACGCCGATGCTCGGCGTCCCCGCGGGCGTGAAGGTCTACTCGTCGGTGTTCGCCGTGAGCCCGGGGGAGGCGGGCCGGATCGCCGCCGAATTCGATCGAATCGAGCCCCGGGAGGTAAACGACATCGACGAGGCCGCTTACCGGGAGGGCAACGTCCGGTCGGAGCTCCGGGCGATCGTTCCGGTGCCCGTCGCCGAGGGGCTCCAGTCGAACAAACAGCTCGCGGGCGGGAGCGTCGAGGCCCTGGCCGCGGGGTTCGCCGCGGAGGTCGAGACCGACACGTGCTACGTCTTCGGGCCCGGGAGCACGGTCGGCGCCATCGAGGACGAACTCGGGTTCGCGGGCTCGCCGCTCGGCGTCGACGTCTGGCGCGACGGCGAGGTCCTCGCCAGCGATGCCTCCGAGGAGGGGATTCTGGAGGTGCTCGACGGATGCGAGCGGACCGTGATCGTCGTCTCGCCGATCGGGGGCCAGGGTTTCGTCTTCGGGCGAGGCAACCACCAGATCTCGCCGGCAGTCATCGAACGGGCCGAGCGGGTCGAGGTCGTCGCCTCCGACGAGAAACTCGACGGTCTGGAGGTACTGCGGGTCGATATCGACGATCGCGAGATTTCGGAGGGGTTGCGGGGCTGGCGGCGGGTCAGAACGGGCCGGTTTACGACCCGGCTGATCGAACTCGTCTAACCCATCCCCACACCTAGTACCTCGTCCGGATGTATAATTGGTATATAGTCAGGATTAAGGGGTACTGATGCCTACCTCGGGTATGGAAACGCGGAAAGTACAGCGGCTGGGACCCTCGACGCTGGCGATGACCCTGCCCGCGGAGTGGGCGAGCGCCCAGGACGTCGAGAAGGGCGACGAGGTCTCGATCCGGACCAGCGGGAAGGGGACGCTGACGGTGATGCCCGAGTCCGCGAGCACCGAGGAGACCGAGGCGATCATCCACGCCGACAACCTCGATGCCGACGCCGTCGAGCGTGCGATCGTCGCCCAGTACGTCCTCGGCCGGCGGATCATCCGGATCGAAAACGAGGACGGCGCGCTCGCCTCCGACCACATCAACGCCGTCTACCGGGCGGAAACCCAGCTGATGGGCCTGGGCGTGATCGAGGAGACCCCCGAGAACATCTCGATTCGCTGCTCGGTCGACCCCGAGGACTTCACGCTCGACAATCTCCTCGAACGGCTCGAGCGCACCGGCCGGACGATGCGCGGGGAGGCGATCAAGGCCCTAGCCCACGGCAACCCCGACCTCGCCCAGCGGGCGTTGAACCGCGAACGCCAGGCGAACAAGATCTTCGTGCTCCTCCTCCGACTGATCTTCACCGCCTACCAGAACCCGAACCTCGCGCGGGCGGTCGGCCTCGACAGCGGCTTCCCGCTGATCGGCTATCGTTCGATCGCGAAGAACCTCGAACTGACCGCGGACAACGCCGAGGACATCGCCGACATCGTCATGGAGGCCGAGGGCCATTCGTTGAACGTCGACAACCCGACGATGCGCGAGATCCGGGACCTGACCGACCAGGTCGACGAGATCACCGAGATCGCGGTCGACGCCGCCGTCTCCCGGGACTACGACCGGACGATCGAGGCCCGAAAACTGTTCCACGAGATCACCGAACACGAAGGCGAGATCCTCGCGGCGCTCCCCGAGATGGAAAACGAGGATCTGCTCCGGATCCGGGAGGTGCTCGTCAGCCTCCAGCAGACCGCCCAGTACGCCATGCGAAACGCCGAGATCGCGGCGAACCTCGCGCTGAACGAGGAGTCCGAGCACATGACGATCAACTAGCAACACAGAAGGGCCGGATCCGACTATTCCCACGCATGACCCTCTCGGAGGAAGCCACGTCCCGCCTCGCCGACGTCGTCGAGCTCCAGCCGACGAAAAACAGTGAGCTCCAGGAACGGTGGGGGATGGAAAGCGGCAGCGAGGTCCACCAGTACCTTGAGGGCGAACTCGGCGACTACTACTTCCGGGACGACAACAGCCTGATCCGGGCGACGAGCGAGGCCGCAGAGCTCGTCGACGTCGAACCGGGAATCGACAGCGACCCCGACTCGGAGGGGCCGCCCTCGCGCATCCGAGTTCCGGAGCTCCAGGCCCGGATCGTGGAGGTGCTCGCCGGCCCCGACGAGCGATCCGAGAGCGTCGTTTCCGTGCTCCACAAGCTCCGGGAGGCCTACGACGTCGACCCGACGAGCGAGGAGGTCCGCGAGGGGCTCCAGGCACTCCGGCGCAAGGACGTCGTGGAGATCGAGTACCGGACCGTTCCGACGTTCCGACTCGCGGTCGAACGCGACGAGTTCGAGGTCTCCGTCGCCGACTAGAGGTCCGGACGCTGCCGACGCCGCCGCTCCTCCAACAGTCGCCGACAGCCCTTCCCCGGACCGCCCTCGATCGGCCAGCCCCGGCCGCGCCAGGCGGGGGGCTCGGGTTCGAAGCCCGGACACGACCCCGAACACTCACTTGCGGTCTGTTCGCGCTCCTTTTCGGTGCAGTGTGGCCGGAACAGTTCCGACCCCGCTCCCGCAGGGCGCAACTCGAAGTGGCGGCAGTCGGGACGCATCGAGTCGACGTAGGATCGCCACCCCCGCTCGTAGGCGCGTTCGGCGATCTCGAGTCGCGTCTCTCCTTTCTCCTCGCCGGGAACGTACTCGAATCGGGCGGCGGAGGAATCGCCCCGGCCACCTGTCGGGCGTTCCTCGATTCGGGTCCCCGGCTCCGCGACCGACAGGGTTCGGGGATGCCAGGCGACCTCGGCCGACAGCTCCTCGGGATCGAGCGCGAGAATGCCGACCTGGACGGGGAGGTCCTCAAGCAGTGCGGGCTCGACGGACTCGCCCGTCTTCCGGGTCGCGACCCACACCTCGTCGGCGAGCGCCAGCGCGACGTCGTGTTCTAGCTGGTCGCCCAGGACGCGGGCCGCGCTCGCCTCGAGGTCGGGCTTGTTCTCGATGGCGATCACCCGACGGAGCCAGTCGGGGTAGGGCCACTTCCGGCGGATCTCGATGCGATTTCCCCGCTTTCGGGTCTCGAGGATCTCTCTATCCGCGGCCCGATGGATCGCCTCGCGGACGTACCGCCAGGGGTAGCCCGGATGGGGGAGCGCCTCGCGGTAGTACGCCCACTCCCCGGGGGCGTGGCGGACGACGTCGAGCAGGTCGCCGTCGAGCCGGTCGGGGCCGAACCGCGCGCGTTCGCGGAGCCCCTTGGGGTCGCACTCGAGGACGATCGTGTCCCACCGCCGCCGTTTGGTTCCGAGCTGGCGGGCGACCAGCACCGCCCCCCCTTTCAGGGGCTCCCACTCGCGTTCGGCCCACCGGCAGCTCCGGAGCTCGAAGCCGAACTCGCTGGCTCCGTCCATGCGGTCGGATGGGGTTCGGGAACCGAGAGGTCGTCGGTTCGTGGCGTCGCGATCCGGCTCTCCCCGGGTCGGCGTTACTCCTCTTCGGTCTCCTCGTCGTCGGCCTCGTACTCGTCCAGAAAGTCGTCGGCCTGTTCTAAGATCTCGCGGGGGCCGTCCTGGGTGACGGTGTTGACCGCCTGGTCGTAGTCGCGCCACTGGAGGTCCCTGTGTTCGGCCGAGAGTTCGGCGCTCGCCTCGAAGGACTCGGCGACGAAGAGGTGGACGGTCTTGTGGATCGTCTTCCCGTTGGCCTGGAAGACGTAGTCGTAGTCCTCCCGGAAGCCGTCGAGTAGCCTGAACTGTTCGATGCCTGCTTCCTCCTTGACCTCGCGGATAGCCGTCTGCTGGAGTTCCTCCTGGCCCTCGACGCCGCCCTTGGGGAACTCCCAGTCCCCCGGGCGGCTCTTGAGGAGGAGGTACTCGCGCCGGCCCCGCGTATCCCGGTAGAGGATCGCGCCTGCGCTCGTCGCTTCGACTGCCATTACACCAGTTACCGGGTGAACCGTTAAGAGAATATCGGACCGGTCGTCGGGCGAACACGTTCGTGGGCCGGCGTGGCGGACGTTCCCGGTCTCAGCAGGTTTTTACCCCTTGGCCGGAAGAGACAGACATGACCTTCGTCACCCGGCTCCGACTCCAGAGCGGCGACCGGGCCGCCCTCGATGGCGTCGTCTCCGAGATCAAAGCCGACGCCGAACGGAAGGGTGCCCAGCTGAAAGGCCCACACACCCACCCGCCCGACGACCTCCGGGTCCCCCAACGGCGCCGGCTCCACGCCGACGACCGCCGGAGCTTCCCGGACTGGTCGTACACCGTCTTCAGCCGGGAACTCGAGATCCACGGCCACGACACCTTCGCCCGCGAGATCGCAGGCAGGGAGTTCCCGAGTTCGGTCCACGTCGAGGCCGAGGTCGAGCGGATTCACGGGATGGGCTAGAGCGAAAGGATATTGTCATCGCGCCGGGACGTTATCGCATGGTCGAGATCGACGTCGCCTCCGTCCTCTCCTTGCTCACCGTGACGGTGCTGGCCGCGGGCCTCACGACCCTGGTCCCGCGGGTCGACGCGATGACCAGGAGCTACCGGAAGTTCCTCGCGCTGACGACGCTCGGGCTCTCCTATCTCGTGCTCTTCCCGCTGCTCCTCTCGATCGTCGTCGAGATCCCGGGCGAGGACCCGATCGGAACCGTGCTGGCGATCGCCGTCGGCTCGTTCGTCCTCTTCGGACTCTCCCTGCTGTACGACGTCTTCGACGACTGGATCCGGCTCTTCGGCGATCCCGACTACAACACCTGGGTCGAGGCCTCGCTCGCGCTCGCGGTCGTCGTCTTCCTGTTCGTGATCTTCCTGCTCGGGCCCTGATCGGGTCAGAGACCAACCTCGACATCCGCCAGAGCTTTGGCCTCGCCGCCGGAGTCGTCGGTATGGCCCACACGCAGGACGCCCTCGACGACTCTCTCGCCGACCTCCGCCGCGGCTTCCATCGGATCCCCGAACCCGCCTGGTGTGAGTTCCGGACGACCGCCCGACTCGTCTCCGAGCTCGAGGACCGCTTCGAGCCCGACGAGCTCCACGTCGGTCCCGACGCGCTGGCGGGCGAGCACCGACTGGCGGTCCCCGACGACGCCGACCTCGAATCGTGGTACGAACGGGCCCGCGCGGCGGGCGTCGACGAGGACCTCCTCTCCCGCCTCGAAGGAGGCTATACGGGTGCGGTCGCCGTCTTCCGCCAGGGCGACCACGAGAACGGGCCGACGGTCGGCCTCCGGGTCGACATCGACGGCCTCCCCCGAACCGAATCCGACGACGCCGACCACGTTCCCGTCGCCGAGAACTTCCGATCGGAACACGAGGGCGCGATGCACGCCTGCGGCCACGACGCCCACATGACGATGGGGATCGGGACGATCGAGCGGGTTCTCGAGAGCGAGTTCGAGGGCACCCTCAAGGTCTTCTTCCAGCCCGCAGAGGAGGTCATCGGCGGCGGGAAGGCGATGGCCGAAAGCGACCACATCGAGGACGTCGACTACCTGCTAGCGGTCCACATCGGCCTCGATCACCCCACCGGCGAGGTCGTCGCCGGGATCGGCGGCTTTCTGGCCGTCTCCCACCTCGAAGCACGGTTCACCGGCGAACCCTCCCACGCCGGGGGCCACCCCGAGGAAGGCCGCAACGCGATCCAGGCGATGGCGACCGCCGTCCAGAACTGCTACGGCATTCCCCGCCACTCGGAGGGGGCGACCCGGATCAACGTCGGCGTCGTCGACGCCGGCAGCGCCGCGAACATCGTCGCCGAGGAGGCCGAGATCGTCGCCGAAGCCCGGGGCGAGACGACCCACCTCATGGAGTACATGGAAGAGAAGGCCGAGAACGTCCTCGAGACCGCGGCCGCGATGCACGACTGCGAGGTCTCGCTCACCCTCGGCGCGAAAGCCCCCAGCGCCGAAAGCGACGACGAGATCGCGGCCCTGGTCGCCGACGCCGCGGGCGGCGTCGAGGGCGTCGATTCGGTGCTCGACCACGACGACCTCGGTGGCAGCGAGGACGCGACCTTCCTCATGCAGGCCGTCCAACAACGCGGCGGCAAAGCCTGTTACGTCGGCGTCGGCACCGACCACCCCGGCGGCCACCACACCGCGACCTTCGACGTCGACGAGGCCAGTCTTCGCCAGGGCGTCGAGACCCTCGCGGGCGCGATCGAACGGATCAGCCGAGAACGGCCATAACTCCCTTCTGCGTATTCGACCCGGCTGAGGGCCGCGAGCGCGTCCCGAGGAACCGGATGGACGCGCGAGCCGGGGAAGGGCAGGTGTGCTCAGCGATTCCACCGCGAGCGACCGCAGGAAGCGATTGGGCCGACGACCGGCCCATCGGGGAGGGAGGAGTGCTTTTGGTCGAGCTTTCGCCGAGGGCGCGCCTTGAGTGATTGGCGTAACCTTTGAACGTTCCAGATCTGTAAACTTCGTCTCGTCATCCCGTCGGTCCCGGTCTCCGTGAAGGGAGGGTCAAACGTTGCGCAGACCACTCTCGTCGCGCCCGCAGCGCAAAAGGTCGGTGGCTAGTACTTGGGATCGGCGCCGGTCGTCTCGTACACCGACTCCATGACGTGGTCGCGTTCGGCTTGCCAGGCAGGGAAGTTCCGGGGGTCGGAAGGGTAGCTCTCGTAGTGGGCCAGCACCTCGTCGGCCCGTCGTTTGGTCTTGTAGAGGTTCAGGATGGTCCCCCAGTGGCCGTAGCTTTTGAGGAGGGCCTCGAGCTTGAGTTTGAGTCCGATGTCGGTGCTGCCCGAATAGAGGGCCTCTGCGAGTTTGTCGCCGGGCATCGCCGCAAGCAGGCCCATCAGGTCGTCGACGTCGACCGCCGTCGAGAGCACGTTGTAGACGTCGAGGGCGGCGTAGCGGGCGCCGTAGTGGTCCATGACGCGCTCGTTGTACTCCCAGAGGGCGGCCTCGCTCACGTCGCCCGATTCGATCGCTTCGATGGTTTGTTCGCCGGCGTACTTGCCGGCGTAGGCGGCGCCGGCGATGCCGCCGCCGGTGGTGGGGTTGACGTGGCCGGCGGCGTCGCCGACGGCGACGAAGCCCGGATGCACCGCCGAATCGTACGGCCGGCGGGTGGGAAGCGCGGCGCCGAGTTTGTCGGAGACGCGCGCGCCTTCGAACTCCGGGCGCTCGCGGAGGTCGCGTTTGAGGTCGTCGACGAGTTTCATGGGTTCCTCGGTCATCTGAAAGCCCAGGCCGGCGTTGATCTCGGTCTCGGTGCGGGGGAAGTACCAGAGGTAGCCCGCCGCGCGCTCGGTAGGTTTGAAGACGAGTGCGTCCGACCACTCGACCGGTTCGTCGACGTGGACGATTTCGCGGTAGGCCGAACAGAACTGCGAGTAGGTGACGTTGGTGTCGAACGTCGAGGAAGCGAAGTCGACCTTGTCCTGAAGGATCGAGAGTGCGCCCGCCCCGTCTACCACGACGTCGGCGTCATACTCCTTCGGATCGCCCTTCCGCATCGCGCGCACCCCCGTCACCTGGCCGTTGGGCTGGACGACGTCCTGGACGACGGTGTCGTAGTGAAACTCCACGCCCGCGTCGCTCGCGCCCGCAATGACCTGCCGGCCGTACTCCCAGCGGTCAACGACCGCGAGCTCGCCGGGGACCGGGATCTCGAGGACGGTGTCCTCCTGGGGGATCTCGAAGCGACCATGGTCGACGTCGGTGTTCGTAAAGGCCGGTTCAAGGCGGGATTTGGGGATCACCTCGGGGAAGGCGTCGGCGCCCTTCAGGGCGTCGCCACAGGCGATGTGGCCCGCTTCGGACTCGGTCTTTCGCTCGAGGACGCAGACGTCGTAGCCGGCGTCGGCGACGGTCGCCGCAGCGTAACAGCCGGCAGTGCCGGCACCGACCACGACGACGTCGTACTCGGCGGCGCCGGAGGAGCGCGAGGGGGAGCTCATACGGTGGCATGGAGAGCGAAGCGAGAAAACTGTTTATGAGCGCCGATCGCCCGGTCTTTTATACCGGAAGCGTGTAGGCAGGCCATGGCCGAGTACACGGTCGAGTTCGTCGGGACGGGGGAACGGATCACCTGTTCGGACACCGAGACGATCCTGGGTCGGTGTATCGAGGAGGGGATCGCCCAGGAGTACTCCTGTCGCGTCGGGATGTGTCTGGCCTGTTCGGCCGAGATCCTCGAAGGAGAAGTGACCCAGCCGGCGGCCCGCGGGCTCACCGAGGCCGAAGCGGAGTCCTACGCGCTGACCTGCATGGCCCGCCCGCAGTCGGATCTCAGGCTCGACCGCGGGAAGTATCCCCCGAGCATCGAGGGCGACCTCGAGTCATCGCCAAGCGGGGCGACGGCCGACGACTGACCCCGACGTCGGACGCCCGTCAGACGATCGGCGGTCGGTCCCGCTTCCCATGCGATGAACTGTCGTGAACCCGGGCTAATTGGGCGAAATCCGGGCGAGGAGAGGGGAACGAACGCGCGAGGTTATGGGAGGACGGCCGAATGGGTGTCCCGTGACGAAAGAGTGTTCGAACTGTGGCTTTCTCGTGAGCAACCCCCAGCTTTCGGGGGTCTCCCAGCGGTGTCCCGACTGTGAGGAGTGGGTGATCTGGCAGCCGGTCGAGGAGACGGGGACCCGAGCGCCGGGAGCCGATTCCGAGGACGACCGGCTCTCGGCGCTCGCCGATCGGCTCCTTCCCCGGCGACGAGCGTGAAGTAACTCCGGGAGGCCGGTTCCGACGGCCGTCGTTTCGACCCGTTCTCCAAACGACTACGACCCCGTCAGTCGATGAAGTCGATGTCGTCGCCGACGGGCTGGGAGTCGGTCGCGGTCTGGCCGTAGATCTGGGGGGATTCGACGCCGGTGACGACGATCATCGTCCGCATCGAGCCCTCGAGGCTCTCGTCGATCGATGTCCCCCAGATGATGCGGGCCTCGGGGTCGATCCGGTCGTAGATCTCCTCGACAACGCCCTCGGCCTCGCCGATCGACATGTCCGAGCCGCCGGTGACGTTGACCAGCGCCGAGCTCGCCCCGCCGATATCGACGTCGAGCAGGGGCGAGCGAAGCGCGGTCTTGACGGAGTCCTCGGCTTTCGTCTCCGAATCCGACTCGCCGAGACCGATCATCGCGACGCCGCCCCGCTCCATGACGGTCCGGACGTCGGCGAAGTCCAGGTTGACGAGGCCGGGCTTCGTGATGAGTTCAGTGATCCCCTTGACCGAGCGCATCAGGACCTCGTCGCTGACCTTGAACGCCTGTTTGACGGGGAGCTTGCCCACCGAATCGAGCAGGCGGTCGTTGGGAACAACGATCACCGTATCTGAGACGTCACGGAGGCGTTCGAGGCCGGCCTCGGCGTTGGTTCGTCGGACCTCGCCCTCGGCGGTAAACGGCGTAGTGACGATCGAGATGGTGAGCGCGCCCTGGTCGCGGGCGGCCTTGGCGACGACCGGCGCCGAGCCGGTACCGGTGCCCCCACCCAGCCCGGCGGTGACGAACACCATGTCCGAGCCCTCGATGGCGTCGTGGATGTCCTGTTGGCTCTCGAGGGCGGCCTCCTCGCCGACCTGGGGGAGCGAGCCGGCGCCCCGCCCGCCGGTCTTCTGTTCGCCCATCAGGATCTTCGTGTTGGCCTCGACCTCGACCAGGTGCTGGACGTCGGTGTTGGCGGCGACGAGCTTCGCGCCGTGGATCCCCTCCTCTTTCATCCGGTTTACGGTGTTGCCCCCGGCGCCCCCACAGCCGACGACCGTGATGTCGGTCTGGAGCTCCTCGAGGACGTCCTCGAGCTCGTCGTCGGTCATCGTCCCGGACTGGCCGACCGGGCTCCCCTGTCCGACCTCGCTTTCGCCGTTGCCGTCTTCGGCCTCGTCGATGGCGTTCTCGACAATCGAGTCCATTCTTGGACCCCTGTTTAGGACGGAGCGTAATTACCTTTCCCCTGTCGATCTAACACTTCGCGTACCTGTTAGAATCGGATTACCTTCCGGCCCGAAACCGATGACCCGGCGGTAACCCCGTCTTACTCGCTGTAATGACAGTACGGATGCGAGTCCGACGGCCCGGACCGGCGTTCGGGGCGGACGATCCGGTCAGCCCCAGCCATCGGGCAACGGGAAGCGATCGACGCGCTCGCCGGAAACCTCGTCGGGACCGATCTCCTCGCCCGCTATCTCCACCGCCTCGCCCCCCGACAGTCGCCCGAACGCCGGCCCCTCGGGGACCCCCAACTCGCGAGCGCGTTCGGGATCGAACGCGGTTTCGTGTGCGCGGACCTCGTCGACGCCGACGCTCACCTCGTCGTAGCGCTCCCGGAGAACCTCCAGGAGTTCCTCGAGGACGGCCTTGGCGCGCTCGCCTGTGTCCGCCTCCGGCAGTGCGACGCGCGATCCGATCCGGTTGCCCCCCTCCCTCGTCTCGAAAGCGACGGCCTCCCCCTCGAGGAGCTCCCGGGTTCGGTCGGCGTCGATCCCCTCGGCGGCCCGGAGAAGTTCGGTCGGAAGGGGACGGACCGCGAACTCCCCGCGGGCCTCCCCGAACCGGATCCCCTCGTCGATCGGGCCGAGCGCGTCCTCGACCCGATCGACCAGCGCCAGGGGCCGGTCGCCGACGGTCCGGAGCCACCGCTCGCTCACGACGCGGTAGCCGAGATCCTCGACGGTGGTCTCGAGGGCGGGCCGGTCGCCCTCGACGACGGCGTGGGCGGCGCTGCTTTCCTCGAAGGCGCGCCCGATGGTCGCGCGGTTCGACTCGGGCAGGCCCATCGCCTCCATGGCCCACTCCGAGCCGACGTGGCCAACGGCCCACGGCGTCTCGCGGATGATCCGCTCGAACCGGGGGGCGTAGTGGCCGCCGCCGAAGCCGACGACCTGTCGTTCGCGGTGGGGCGAAACCCCCCGTAGGTCGAGGATCGCGCGGGCGACAGCCGCCGCCCCCGCCGGGTCCGTCCACTGCTCGTCGTCGCTGCCGAGTTCGACGAACAGCGAGGGACAGCCGACGTCGGTCGGCCCGTGATGGGTACACTCCGTGCCGACATCGTACTCCTCGGGGGCGTGCTCGTCGAACGCGGCGAGCAACGCGGGGAGGGCGTTGGGTGCCGCCTCGGCGAACCGACCGTCCTCGCCGCCGAACTCCGCCGGGCCGAAGTTGCCCGTGAAGTGCCCCGAAAGCAGCGGGCCGGTCTCCCCCGAGTGCCGCGAGGCGAAGACGAGCAGGTCCGGGTCGCACTCGAAGGCCGCGGCGGGCTCCTCGAGTTCGATGTGGAGCCCGTCGAACGTCCGGAGTTCGGCGCCGTCGGTCCGGTGGTAGGTGCCGCCGCCGTCGCCGTCGGGCCGCGAGGCGTCCTCGTGGACGTCCCAGTCGGCGCCCTCGCGGAGCGCATCGGCGATGCGTTCGGAGGCCACGTCCGCGCGGCTCTCGACGATCGCGAGCACGTCAGTCGGCCCCCGGGGCGCGCCCACCGTGGATTGCCTGGCGGGCGGTCACGCCTGCAAGCGAGAGCAGTTCGGCGACGGAGTCGCGCCGACGGACGAACAGCGCGAGCCCGAGAACGACGTAGATCAGCGTGAACGCCATCAGCGATCGGTGGCTCAGCATCTCGGGGTTGGCGACGGGGAGCACCCGCAACACGAGGAACTCGATGGCGACCTGGGAGACGAACAGCCCGAGCAGGGCGACGGCCTCGCGGCCGGAGAGCTCGAAGTCGACCAGCAGGGATAGCGCGAAGAAGGACTGGGCCGCGGTCAGCCAGATCTCGAGGGACTGTTTAAACTCGAACTCGAGGACGCCGTACCGGCCGAGCGCGATCGAGTAGACGACCGCGAGCGTGCCGATGAGCAGCGTCCACTGGTTGAGCTTCGAGGAAATGAGGGCGTTGAAGCCGGCGGTCGAGCGCGACTTCATCACGAGGACGGCCACCACGATGAGTTCGGGAGACTCGCTGGCGAGGGGGGCGATCCACTGGATCATGAAGAACTTGGGGATCCCGTAGGCGACGCCCAGGCCCTCGAGACCGTGGGCGAATTCCTCGACGGCCAGCAACAACATGGCGCCGGAGTAGACGAAGAGGCCGATCACGGTCGCGATACGCCGGGGGCGGGCGTAGGCCTGGAAGTACGCCGGGACGCCGACGTGTTCGGCGGGTGCCTCGACGCCGGCCCGGAGGACGATCAGGATGTAGGCGACGTAGAGGCCGACGAGGACGACCGTGTCGAGGACGTCGATCCCGCCCAGAAGCGGGATGAAGAAGGCCCAGAGGGTGGCGACCCCGAGGAAGGCGATCTCGATCGAGATCCCCCGGTCGAGGACGACCGCGTCGGCCAGGCGGCCGTCGTAGTGGCGCACGGAGACGTCGGTCACTCGAAGCGCCCGCCAGATCGTAAAGAGCGCGATCGCCGACCAGCCCAGGCCGATCAGGATGCGGTTCGCGCCGGTCATGTTCGCGATCGCAAGGTTGCCGGCCTCGATGCCGCGTTCGGTGCCGGCCTGGGCGCCGGCGGTCCAGGCGTAGAGGGCGTCGACGGCGTACTCGGGGGCGACGGCGAGCACCGCGAGGACGGCGATCGCGAACGAGCGGGGGACGTCCTTCTCGGCGGTCTCGGCCGCCCAGGCCAGCAGGAACGACGAGCCGAGGATCGCGAGCCCGCTCAGGAGAACCGTCGTCCCGGTCGGAAAGTTGGTACCGGAGGCGAGGACCCCGATCCAGGGCAGGGTCAACGCAGTCGCGCCGGCCGCCGCGGCCAGCGGGTGGCGAAGGGAGATCACTGGCCGCCCATTCAGGGGTGGGTAAGGAGTGTCTTACCATTTCCAGCGCGGCGGCCCCGCGGTCGGGGGCCGCCCGGACGGCGGGCGGCAGGCGGCAGCCGGGGGCGACGTCACCGGCCCGCGACCGGGCCCAAACGAGGGGCGAGCGGACGAGTTATTACCGCCCCGCCGACAGTCGGTGACATGCAGGTGTACGGACTCCTCGGCAACCCGGTCTCTCACTCGCTGTCGCCGCCGATGCACGAGGCGGCCTACGAGACCCTGGACATCGACGCCCGCTACGTCACGTTCGAACCCGACCCCGAAGCCCTCGAGGCCGCGATCGGAGGCGCCGACGCGCTCGGACTCGCCGGCCTCAACGTCACCGTCCCGTTCAAGGAGGCGGCTTGCGAGTCGTCACTGGTCGCGGTCGACGACGTCGCCGCCCGGATCGGCGCGGTGAACACGATCAACTTTGCGGGCCGGCCGACGGGCCACAACACCGACGCTTCCGGCGCCCTGCGCGCGCTCGACGAGCACGACTTCGCCGTCTCCGGCGCCCGCGCGGTCGTCGTCGGCGCCGGTGGCGCGGGCCGGGCGATCGCCTTCGGCCTCGCCGACGGCGGCGCCGACGTCGCGGTCGCCAACCGAACCGCCTCGCGCGCCCACGACCTCGCCGACGACGTTCCCGGCGCCGGCGGCTACGGGCTCGAGGCGGTCCCCACCCTCCTCGAGGGCGCCGATCTGCTGGTCAACGCCACGAGCGTCGGGATGGAAGAGGACGCCTCGCCGGTGGCGGCCGAGGCGCTCCACGGCGACCTCGCGGTGATGGACGCCGTCTACCGGCCCCTCGAAACCCGGCTGCTCCGGGAGGCCGCGGCCTCGGGCGCGACGACGATAGACGGCGCCTGGATGTTGCTCTACCAGGGCGTCGAGGCCCTCGAGCTCTGGACCGGACGGGAGGCCCCCGTCGAGGCGATGAACGCGGCGCTTCGCGGGCGGCTCCGAGCGGATTCGACCAACCCACTTTAAGTGTAGGCCCCGTTTACTCCCGATTAATGGTACTCCTCCAAAAGATAAAGGCGCTGCTCGGCCTCGGGGACTCGGAGGGAACGGACGGCGAGGACCGCGAGGTCGGCGTCACGGTCGAACGCAGCGGCTCGACGGACGACGCGGCCACGACGGGAACGACGGGACCGGCCACGGCCGACGAGCCCGATGGATCCGATGAACTCGCCGAGGGCGTGCCGGACGAGACGGTCCTCGGCGAGGAGTCGGTCGAGATCGAGGAGACGGGGTCCGAACCCGACCCGGACGACCCGCTCGCGGACGAGGAGGCCGATGATCCGCTCGAGGACGCCGACGACTCCGCCGGCGAACCCGAGGACGCCGCCGCGGCCGGCGCGGATGCCGCGGGCTCGACAGGGTCGATCACCGAGCCCGCCGACTCCCCCGAGGAGGCGACCGAGCCGGCCGAGGCGACCGGTCCCTCCGAGGAGGACGCGGTCCCGGAACCCGAGGCCGACGCCGGCGACGACCAGCCCGTCGAGACGATCAAGGGGATCGGGCCGGCCTACGCTGAGCGGCTGGCCGACGCCGGCGTCGAGACCGTCGGCGACCTCGCGGCGGCCGATTCCGAGGAACTCGCCGCCGAGACCGGGATCGCCCCCACGCGGGTCCAGGGCTGGATCGACCGCGTGAACTCCCGGTAACCCGGGCGAACCGTTCGGCTCGGCGGTCGGCGGAGATCGGCCGCCGGAACCGCAACACGATTACGAGCGGGCCGTCTTCTTCCGTCCGATGACCGACCCCCGGGTTCGGACCACCCTCGAGATGGTCCGCGAGGCCGCCCCCGCCCCGGGCCAGCGGACCCCGATCGAGCTTCGGGTTTCCATCGACGATCCATTCCTCGCCTACCGGCGGGCCCGCACCGGCGGATCGGGGGTCTTCCTCGAGACTACCGGCGGCCAGCCCGGCTGGGGCTACTTCGGGGTCGATCCGGTCGACCGACTCACCGTCGGTCCCGACGCGGTCCGGCGAGACGGCGAGGGGTCGCCGACGCTTTCCGCCCTCGAGGGAGTGCTCGACGGCGAGGAACTCGTCCGCGGGGAGTGTCGGGTGCCCTACCCCTGTGGCGCCGTCGGCTGGCTCTCCTACGACGTCGCCCGCGAACTCGAGAGGCTCCCCGGATCGGCGGTCGACGACCGGGGACTTCCCCGGCTCGAGGTGGGGGTCTTCGACCGGCTTGCGGCCTGGGAGGGTTCGGCCGGGGACGGGGAGATCGCTCTCCGGGTCGTCGCCTGTCCCCGACGCCGCGAGGGCGAGCCCCTGGACGCGCTCTACGACCGGGGCCGCGAGCGCGCGGCGGAGCTTGCGACCGCGGCCACCGAGGGCGATCCCGGGATCGAGGGCCCGCCGGTCGAGCTCGACCGGGCGCGCTTCGAGAGCGACTGCGGGCGGGCGGCGTTCGCCGAGCGGGTCCGGCGGGTCAAGGAGTACGTCCGCGAGGGCGAGACCTTCCAGGCCAACGTCTCCCAGCGCCTCGTCGCGCCCGCCGCCGTCCATCCGGTCGCGGCCTACGACGCGCTTCGAACCGTCAATCCGGCGCCGTACTCGGCGCTTCTGGAACTCCGGTCGGCGGACCTCGTGAGCGCGAGCCCCGAACTCCTCCTGGCACGCGACGGGGACTTCCTGCGGACGGAGCCGATCGCGGGGACCCGCCCGCGGGGCGAGAGCGACGAGGAGGACGCCGCCATGGAGGCCGACCTGCTGACCGACGAGAAGGAGCGGGCCGAACACGCGATGCTCGTCGACCTCGAGCGAAACGACCTCGGAAAGGTCGCGGCCTACGGTAGCGTCGAGGTGAGCGAGTACCGCCGGGTCGATCGCTACTCGGAAGTGATGCATCTCGTATCGGACGTGACCGCCCGTCTGCGGCCGGAGGCCACCCTCGCCGACGCCATCGCCGCGGTCTTCCCCGGCGGGACGATCACCGGCGCGCCAAAGCCCCGGACGATGGGGATCATCGACGAACTCGAAACCACTCGGCGGGGACCCTACACCGGCAGCGTCGGGCTCTTCGGCTTCGACGGCCGGGCGACGCTCAACATCGTCATCCGGACGCTGGTCCGCCACGGGGAGGAGTACCACCTCCGGGTCGGCGCGGGGATCGTCCACGACTCGGTTCCCGACCGGGAGTACGACGAGACGCTCGCGAAGGCCCGCGCGCTGATCGCGGCCGTCGACGAGGCCCTGGGCGACCGGGCGGCGATGGCGGTCGAGGGCGACGGAGCCGGCGGCGACCCCGACGGGGGTGGCGACCGTGGATGAGGAGCCGCCGGCCGCCGGCCGCGTCCTCGTGGTCGACAACTACGACTCGTTCGCGTACAATCTCGTCCAGTACGTCGGCGAGATGGCGCGGGAGGTGGTCGTCCGGCGCAACGACGCGCTCTCGGTCGGAGACGTCCGCGAACTCGACCCCGACGCCGTGATCGTCTCTCCCGGCCCCGGGACCCCTGCGGAGGCGGGGATCTCGATCCCGCTGTTCGCCGGGACGGAGCTCCCGATCCTCGGGGTCTGTCTGGGCCACCAGGCGCTGTGTGCCGCCCACGGCGCCCCGGTCGTCCACGCCCCGGAGGTCGTCCACGGCAAGCCCTCGACGATCACCCACGACGAACGGGGGCTCTTCGCGGGACTCCCCGAGCGATTCTCGGTCGGGCGCTACCACTCGCTTTGCGTCGAGCGCGACGACCTCCCCGACTCCCTCGAGGAGACCGCGCGAACGACCGACGACCGCGGGATCGTGATGGCGGTCCGCCACCGGAAGAAGCCCCACGTCGGCGTCCAGTTTCACCCCGAGAGCATCCTCACCCGGGACCCGAGCGAACCCCGCGAGGAAGGGATCTCGCTCGCGGTCGGAAAGCGGTTGATCCGGAACTTCTGTTCGTCGGCGGCCGAGAACGGTCGGTTCGATCCCTGAACCCGGTCACCGGACGGCGATCGCCGGGCCGGAGCCCCGCTTTCGCGGCGGGTACGGTGGTAGACTCGTCTCGGACCCTTCGAGCCGCCAGGGCCGAGACGCGCGAGCCGGACTCGGGCTCACTCGAGCAGCGACCGCGTCGAGTTCGTGACGACCAGCAGGCTGCTCGCACCCATCGCGAGGGCGGCGAAAAGCGGGTTGAGCAGTCCGGTCACCGCGAGCGGGATGGCGATCGCGTTGTAACAGAAGGCCCAGCCGATGTTGGCTTTGACCCGGCGATCGGTCGCCCGCGCGAGTTCGAAGACGGTCTCGACCGAGCCCAGGTCGTCGTCGACGAGCGCGACGTCGGCGGCGTCGGCGGCCATCGCGGTGCCGCCGCCGAGGGCGATCCCGAGGTCGGCGGCGGCGAGGGCGGGCGCGTCGTTGGTGCCGTCGCCGACCATCACCGTCCGGCCCGCGCGCTTGAGCCGGTCGACGGTCTCGGCTTTCCCCTCGGGCGGGACGCCGGCGAACACCCGGTCGACCGACGGCTCCTCCCGGAACCGTTCGGCGGCGCGGTCGTCGTCGCCGGTGAGGACGACGATCTCGGTGTCGGTCGCGGCGATCGCTTCGAGGGTCTCCTCCCACCCCTCCCGGAGGTCGTCGCCGACGACGATCACGCCTTCGGCGATCCCGTCTCGGCCGACGGCGACCGGAACGCGTCCCGTCTCGCGGCCCGCCTCGATCCGTGCGGCGATCGACTCGGGTATCGTCCACTCGCGCCTGCGGAACAGGTCGGGATGGCCGACGACGACC
Source organism: Saliphagus infecundisoli (assembly GCF_020177375.1). GTDB lineage: Archaea > Halobacteriota > Halobacteria > Halobacteriales > Natrialbaceae > Saliphagus > Saliphagus infecundisoli. The sequence goes on from NZ_JAIWHV010000005.1 coordinate 31,779, forward strand.
TCCTCGCCGTCGACGACCCCGGAGACGCCGTTTCGATGGCTCTCGAACGAGTCGATGCCGTCGGCGCGTTTGTCGCCATCGGTCGCGGCTTCCCCCGCCTCGGTCGCCCCGGATGCGGGCTCGACCGTTCCGCCGTCGGCGAGCCGGCGTTCGGCGGCAATCGCCCGACCGACCGGGTGCGAGGACCGGGCTTCGAGCCTGGCAGCGCGCTCGAGGAGCTCGTCGTCGAGATCGGATTCGACGACGGTCATCTCGCCGGTGGTCAGCGTGCCCGTCTTGTCGAAGACGACGGTGTCGGCCTCGCGAACCCGCTCGAAGACGGTATCGTCGAAGACGACGATCGAACGCTCTAAGGCGTCTCGGATCCCGGCTGCGACCGCAAGCGGCGTCGCCAGCCCGAGCGCGCACGGACAGGAGACGATCAAGACGGTGAGCCCGACGAGCAGGCCGGCGGTGAGCCCGGCGCCGGTCGCGAGGTAGACGGCGGTGACGACGACCGAGAGAACGAGCACCACGGGAACGAAGACCGTCGCGAGCTTGTCGGCGAGCTTCTGGATCCCGTGGCTCGAGCTCTGGAGGTCCCAGACGAGCTCCGTGACCCGATCGAGGCTGCTCGTCGCGTCCTCGCCGACGCGGATCGTGACGGCGCCGTCGGTGACCAGCGAGCCGCCGACGACGGCGTCGCCGACGCTCTTACCAACGGGGAGGGACTCGCCGGTGATGACCGCCTCGTCGATCGCGACGTCGCCCTCGACGACCTCGCCGTCGACGGGGACGCGCTCGCCGGCCCGGACCAGCACGCGCTCTCCGGGCTCGAGGTCGGAGACGGCGACCTCGGCGTGGCTCCCGTCCTCGCGGATACGGCGGGCGTCGTCGATCCGGACGGCCGTGAGATCGGAGAGGCGTTCGGTCGCCTCCGCTTTGATCGTCGACTCGTAGTAGTTGCCGGCCGAGACGATGACAATGATCGCGACGGTGACGTCGTAGTAGACGTGGGCGCCGCCGACGACGACAGAGAGCGTGCTGTAGAGGTAGGCGCTGACGGCCGCGATCGCCACCAGGAGGTCCATGTTCGGCGATCGGGTCCTCGCGGCGACGTAGGCACCCTGGAGGATCGGCTTGCCGGTGACCCCGAGGATAATCGTCGTCACCGCGGCGATGGTGAGATAGAACGGCGTCGCGAGATCGCTCGAAAGCGTCTGCGTGAAGAACTCGGTCGTCCGCTCGTCGTAGAGCAGCCCGCCGAAGTAGGTGGGGTAGATGATGAGGGCGTACTGCAACATGACGGTCATTCCCATGAGCACGCCGACGATGACCCGCCCGATCGACCAGTTGTCGGCCTTCCGGCGGCTGATCGCGTCGTCGCGCGAGTAGGCGCTGTAGCCGAGCCCGCTGATCGCCTCCTGGAGATCGGCTTCCGAGACGGCGTCGGGGTCGTGGTCGATCCGAACCGTGCCGGTCACGTAGCTCGAGTCGGCGGTGCTCACTCCCTCGGTCGATCGGGCGACCGACTCGATGAACGCCTCGCAGGTCGCACAGTGCATCCCGTCGACCTCGAGATACGTCGTCTCGTGGTCGTCGGGAACCACCCGTTCGCCGCCTGCGCGCTCGCGGCGGACGTCCTCGGGGGTGACGTCCTCGACGTCTCCGAGGGCGTCGTGGACGTTTCGACAGCCCACACAGCAAAAGCGGTTCCCCTGGTCGTCGGTGACGTCGCTGCCCGCGACGGGGAGGTCACACAGCGTACAGCCGGCAGCGGGTTGGTTCTCGGTCATTTCGGTGGTGTTTCAGTGGTTGGCGTGGCCTCCGCCGGCCATACCGATGTCGACCCCGTCGTAGAAGGGGAGGCTCGGGTGTGGGACGTGGATTCCGATGCTCATCAGCCCGTGTGCGAGGAGGACGTAGCCGAGGACGACGAACACGACCCCGAGCAACCGATGGACCCGCCGGCGGTGGACGGCGTCGACCGACTCGATGACCGTCCCGTAGGCGAACACGGTCGGGATGGTCCCGATTCCGAGGGCCGCGAGCGCGAGCGCGCCGCCGGTCGGCGAGCCGGTCGTGAACGCGTAGAGGTAGGCGGGGTAGAGCACGGGACAGGGAAGCAGCCCGTGGACCGCGCCGAGGGCGACGATCCCCGGGCCGTTCGCGAGCCGATCGACGTGGGAGAGCAGCCAAGCGCTCACCCGCTCGAGGCCGGGGATCGAGAGCCCGCCGGTGGTCCGCCCGGCCAGGTAGTAGAGTCCGGTCGCGATGACGAAGCCGCCGACGAGGAGCCCGACGCTGCCACGAAGCGGTTCGACCGCCGCGGTCACTGTGTCGGTGGTGACGAACAGGAGGCCGCCGAGCGCACCGAAGAGGGCCCCGATGACGGTATAACTCGCGGCCCGTCCGAGGTTGAACAGCGCGTGCTGGCGCACCTCGTACGTCGTGAGATGGGCTCCCCGGCTCCCGTGACTCTCGCGGCCCCGATCCATCCGCTCTGCGTAGATCGTCACGAGCGGGCCACACATCCCGAGGCAGTGGGCGCCGGCGAGCAGGCCGATGAACAGGAACAGCGCCACATCGACCCCGAGGAGGGGAAGTACGTCCATGATACGGTCCGTGTCTCGGCTATCGGCCCGACGAGGTAATGGGTTTCGCCTCCTCGCGCCCCTTCGAGGGGCCGACCGGACGGCCGGTGGCGATCCGATCGCACGGTCCGGTCGGGGCCCGGACGAAGACGATCGAGCGTGTGAGCCCGACCGGAGCCCCTTGAGGGCGGTTTGCGACGGGCACGGCCCCCGGTACCGGACCGTTCGCGACTGTGTCCGCTCCGGAACACTCGTCCATTCGATATGCGGCCATCGGTGGAGTTTCAACGGCGTCATCGGATCGTGACCGGAGATCCATCCGGTCGTTCGGAAGAAAACCGACGGGACGTTTCCTAGCTACCCTTCGTGATGGACTATCGTCCACCGTACTCTCCCCGCGAGAGGGATACCAAAAGCCAAAGGGGTAGGAGAAGTAGGGTGGGGTAGACAGATATGACGGATATTTCTGCAATCGTCCTCGCGGCGGGCGAGGGAAACAGGCTCAGACCGCTCACGGCGAACCGGCCGAAGCCGATGCTCCCCGCGGCGACGACGCCGATCATCGAACACGTCTTCGACGAACTCCTCGAGGCGGGCGTCACCCAGTTGACCGTCGTCGTCGGCTACGGCCGCGAGCGGGTCCAGTCCCATTTCGGGCCGACCTACCGGAACGTGCCGATCAACTACGTCGTCCAGGAGAAACAACTCGGTAGCGGCCACGCCCTGCTGGCCGCCGAGGAGACGGTCTCGGGGACCTGCCTCGTCGTCAACGGCGACCAGCTCGTCGACCGGCGGATCATCGCCGACGTCATCGAGACCCACGACGCCGGGGCCGACGCGACGCTCGGGCTCATCCGCCAGGCCGACGTCTCCCACTACGGCGGCGTCATTCTGGAGGACGGCGAGATCACTGAGATCGTCGAGAACCCCCGTGACGAGCGCAACTACCGGCTCAACGCGGGCGTCTACGCCCTCGAGCCGTCGGCGTTCGAGGCCGCGCGGGCGGTCGATCCCGATGACGGCGAGCGGTCGCTCGTCGACGCGATCGCCGAACTGATCGACTCCGAGGCGGTCGTCCGCGGCGTCGTCAGCGAGGGGCTGTGGGTCGACGCGACCTACCCCTGGGACCTGCTCCGGGTCGCCGACAGCCTCTTTGCGGCAGGAACGGTCCCCGAACGGGAGGTCGCCGACTCCGCACAGATCCACGAGTCGGCGACGCTGCTCGAGCCGATCGTGATCGCCGACGACGCGGTCGTCGGCCCGGGTGCGGTCGTCGGGCCGAGCGCCTGTCTCGGCGAGAACGTCACCGTCGGCGCGAGCGCGGTCTGTGAACACAGCGTCGTCGACGCCGACACCCGCATCGGGGTCAACGCGACGCTCGTCGACTGCGTCACCGGTCGCGGGGTCCGCGTCGGCGCCGGCTCGATCGTCGGCGGCGGTCCCGGCGACGTCCACGTTGGCGACCGGATCCATCAGGACGAACCCCTGGGCGCCCTGCTCGCCGACCACGCGACCGACGACGGTGGCGTCACCTACGCGCCGGGGACGATCGTCGGCTCGGACGCACGGATCCACGCCGGCTCGACGGTCCGGGGAACGATCGGGGACGACACGGAGGTGCAGGGCTGATGTGTGGGATCATCGGCTACGTCGGCGACGGCCACGACACCGCCGACGTCCTCCTCGACGGCCTCTCCGGGCTCGAGTACCGGGGCTACGACTCGGCGGGCATCGCACTGGCCAACGCGACCCTCGACGTCTTCAAACGCGAGGGCGAGGTCTCGGCTCTCGAGTCGGCCCTGGAGGGTGCCGACGTCCACGGCGGAGCCGTCGGCATTGGCCACACCCGGTGGTCGACTCACGGGCCGCCATCCGACGCCAACGCCCACCCTCACACCGACGAGCGAAACCGGGTCGCCGTCGTCCACAACGGCATCATCGAGAACTACCAGGAGATCCGCGACGAGCTGACGGCCGCGGGCGTCACCTTCGTCAGCGAGACCGACACCGAGGTCGTCCCCCACCTGATCGGCCAGGCCCTGGACGCCGGCTACGACCCCGAGGAGGCGTTCCGGCGGGCGGTCGACCGGATCGAGGGCAGCTACGCGATCGCCGCCGTCTTCGTCGGCTCGGAGACGATCTACGCCGCCCGGGAGTCCTCGCCGCTCGTGCTCGGCGTCGGCGACGAGGGACACTACCTCGCGAGCGACGTCCCCGCGTTCGTCGAGTACACCGATCGCGTGATCTACCTCGACGACGGCGAGTTCGCCCGGATCGAGGAGGGCGGGATCGTCGTCACCGACCGCGAGGGTCTCGTTGTCGAGACCTCCATCGAGACGATCGAGTGGGACCCCGAGGAAACCGGGAAAAGCGGCTACGACCACTACATGCAAAAGGAGATCTACGAACAGCCGACCTCCCTCCGGCAGTGTCTGCGGGGACGGGTTGACGAACTCGAGGGCGAGATCGTCCTCGAGGAGCTCGCCGACCTCGCGGTCGAGGGCCCGGTCCAGTTCGTCGCCTGTGGCACCTCCTACCACGCCGCCCTCTACGGCTCCGCCTTACTCCAGGAGCGAGGAATCCCCGCCCAGGCGTTTCTCGCGAGCGAGTACGCGAGCGAGCGGATCCCCGTCGGCGAGGACCACCTCGTCGTCGGCGTCACCCAGAGCGGGGAGACCGCCGACACGATGCGGGCGTTGCGGGAGGCAAGCGCCGCCGGCGCCGAGACCCTCGCGGTCACCAACGTCGTCGCGAGCTCCGCCGCCCGCGAGTGCGATCACGCCCTCTACATCCGTGCGGGCCCCGAGATCGGCGTCGCGGCGACGAAGACGTTCGCGAGCCAGCAGGTCGCCCTGACCGCGCTGGCCTGTGTGATCGGCGGCGGGGACTCCCGAGAGGTCGTCCGGGGGCTCCGGTCGGTCCCCGATAAGGTCCAGACCGTCCTCGACGAGTCGACCGCCCGCGAGGTCGCCGCCGAGTTCGTCGACGCCGACGCCTACTTCTTCATCGGTAGACACTACCAGTACCCCGTCGCCCTCGAAGGAGCCCTGAAGATGAAGGAAATTACGTACAAACACGCCGAGGGCTTCGCCGCGGGCGAGCTCAAACACGGCCCGCTCGCGCTCGTGACCGAGCGGACGCCCGTCTTCGCGCTCGTCACCGGCGACGGCGAGATCGCCCGCAAGACCATCGGGAACGTCAAGGAAGTCGAAGCACGGGGCGCCCCCGTCGTCGCCGTCACCGACGGCCAGTCCGACGTCGAGCAGTACGCCGACCACGTCCTCCGTGTGCCCACGAGCACGCCCGTCGCGGCCGCGACGGTCGCGAACGTCCAGCTCCAGCTCGTCGCCTACTGGGTCGCGAACATGCTCGGGCGGTCGATCGACAAGCCCCGGAACCTGGCGAAGAGCGTCACCGTCGAGTAGTCGCGATACCGGACTCCCGAGATCCGCCCGGAACGTATCACTCCCCGTCGAGAACCGTACACTCATATATCCTGAAGCCCTGGCAACAGGTATGGACAGGCTACTCCGACTCGCCGGGCTGGGACTGATCGCCGTGGTCGCGCTGTTCGTCCTCCTGGAGGTCGTGAGCGCGATTCTCGGTCTCGTCTGGTGGATCGCCAACGTCGTGGTCTCGCTCGCCGTCCTCGCCCTCCTGGCATATCTGGCGTATCTCGCCTACGACCGGTTCTACCGCGACGGAAACCGAGGAAATGGCCCCTCGAGGGGCCGGAGCCACGAGGACGACCGGGAACGGCTCCTCGAGTAGGTCGTGACCGTCGTTCTCGCCGGCGTCGGCGCCGACACCACGAACGTCGGGACCGTCGCGCCCCTGTACGACGACGGCCGGTTCGAGTACGTCCCGATCCCCGAGAAGACCCGCGAAACCGACGAGGAGGAGACGTTCGGCTCGTGGCCACTGCGGGGGCGGAAGGGCGTCGCCGCCGACCTCACGACGCGGATCCGGCCCCGACCGATCGGCGACGACGACCTCGTCCTCTCGGGGGAGGACCTCGCCGGGTGGCCCCTCCACCGCGACCCGAACTTCGAGGCGCTTTCCTACGGCGAGCACCGTGCGGGCTACGTCTCCCGCCTGCGCTCGCTGGAGGCGGGCGACGCCGTCGGCTTCTACGCCGGACTCTCGGATGGTGACCGCACCCACCGCTACCTGATCGGCTCGTTCACCGTCGAGGAGGTCGCTGTCGTCACACCCGAGACCCCGCCGGAGGAACGGGAGGCGATCCTCGAGCGGTTTCCCGAGAACGCCCACGCCAAGCGTGCCTCCGGAACCGAACTCTACCGCGAGGAGAAGGCCGTCGTCCTCCTCGCCGGCCGGGAACCCGGCGGGCTCCTCGCGCGCGATCCGGTCCGGATCAGCGACTACTACGTCGCGGCGGGCAACGAACGGGCCCAGTACTACCTTCGGGAGAGGGTTTCGGAGAAGCTCTCGGTCGTCGCCGGCCGGGAGAACATGACGTTCAAACCCGCCTACGAGTGTTCGATCCCGGCCGAACGGTTCCACGAGCTGCTTGGCGAACCCGGCGACCGGCCCGTAGACGAGCCCGCGTAACGCGACCGCCGAACAGTACAGCGGCAAGGAGGCCCCGGATACTTGTGTCCCGGCGACCTCCTGTAGGTATGAGCTACAACGGATCAACCTACCGGACGACGATCGGCTGGTCGCTGCTCTCCTCGGGGCTCGTCACGCTCCTCTTGATAGTGCTGCCCTTCGACTCGCTGTGGTGGGGACTGCTCCTGATCGCGGCCGGGATCGTCGTGATGATCTACCGCTAGGCCCGCTCGGCGACCGCCTCGGCGCGCTTCTGGGCGCGCTCGCGGACCCCCTCCGAATCGAGGGTGAGCACCTCCCGGTCGCGCATGAGGACCTCGCCGCCACAGACCGTGTGCCGGACGTCCGAGCCCCGCACGGCGTACGCGAGGTGGCTCACGAGGTCGTGGCGCGGCGTCAGGTGTGCGGAGTCGAGATCGACCACGGCGATATCGGCCGGCGCACCCTCCTCGAGTCGTCCCCCCTCGATCCCGACGGCGTCGGCGCTGCCCGCGGTCGCCATCCCGACGACCGCGTCGGCGGGGACCGCGCTTGCGTCCCCGCTCGCGAGTTTGCCGACCATCGCCGCGTCGCGGGCCTCGCCGAACGGATCGAGGTCGTTGTTCGAGGCGGCGCCGTCAGTGCCGATCCCGACCGTGACCCCCGCCTCGCGCATCTCCTCGACGGGTGCCATCCCGCTCGCGAGCTTCATGTTCGAGGCCGGACAGTGGATCACGCCCGTCCCCGCCTCCGCGAGCAGGTCGATCTCCTCGCGATCGACGTGGACCGCGTGGGCAAGGAAGTCCTCGGGCTCGAGCATCCCCCGCTCGGCGGCGTAGGCGAGCGGGCGAACACCCTCCTCCGCGACGATCGGCGCGACCTCCTCGTCGGTCTCGTTGGCGTGATAGTGGATCGGAACGCCCGCATCGCGGGCCTTCGGGACGAACTCCTCCAGATACTCGGTCCCCACGGTCGTCAGCGAGTGGGGCATAAACGCCGTCGAGATCCGTCCGTCGGCCGCGCCGGCGAACTCGCGGGCGACCGCGAGGCTCTCCTCTGCGTCCGCACGGGCGGCGGCGTCGTCTTTCCCGACCGTGACGATCCCGTGGCCCAGCCGTGCTCGCACCCCGGCGGTCTCGACCGCCTCGACGATCTCGCCCACCTCGAAGTACATGTCCGCGAACGCCGTGGTGCCGGCCTCGATCATCTCGAGGAGGCCGAGTTCCGCGCCCGCGCGGACGTCCTCGGCGGTGAGGGCGCCCTCCGCGGGCCAGATGTCCTCCCGGAGCCAGGCGTCGAGAGGTTTGTCGTCGGCGTACCCCCGTAGCAGGCTCATCGCGACGTGACAGTGGCCGTTGACCAGTCCGGGGATCACGAGTCCCCCCGAGGCGTCGAGGTGCGCGTCGCCCTCCAGATCCGAACCGATCTCGACGATCTCGCCCGCGTCCCGATCGACGAGGAGGTCAGCACGTTCGACCGTCAGATCCGGAAGCAAGACCTGCCCGCCGATGATCGCAAGCGTCGTCATGGAGCGGGGTTCACGTCGGGGGTGCGTCAATCCTGCGTCTCGCCGGCGAGCCAGCCCTCGACTCGCTCGGCGAGCGCGCCGCGGCGATGGATCCGTCCGTGTTCGACGTCGACGACGGTGCTCGGGGGAGCCTCGCCGTCGGCGGTCGCCGGATCGTCCGCGAGGACGACGGCGACCGCCTCGCGGATCGTCGGATCGAGGTCGGCCGCCCGCCGGACCGATGGCTCCCCGCTTCTGTTCGCGCTGGTGGCCGTGATCGGCCCCGCCCGCTCGGCGAGCGCGAGCGCGGGCTCGCAGTCGGGAACTCGGACCCCGACCCGGTCGCCGCCCGCGGTGAGGACGTCCGGGATCGCTCCCCCGTGCCGGCAGACGACGGTCACCGGACCGGGGAGGAACGCCCGCATGAACCGCTCCTCGCGCTCTCCCGCCCGGACGTACTCGAGGGCGCGGTCGACGCTTCCGACCGCAACGGAGACCGGCTTCGAGCGGTCGCGGCCCTTCGCCTCGAAGACTCGCTCGACGGCCGCGGAGTCGGTCGCGTCGGCTCCCAGCCCGTACACCGTCTCCGTCGGGTAGACGACGAGTTCGCCCCGTTCGATCGCCCTCACGGCGGCCTCGAAATCGTCCATGAGGACAGTGGCCGGCTGGCGGCCAAAAGCGCTGCGTCCCGGCTCAGAGCCGTGCGTCGACCTCGTCGTAGTCGGGGAACTCGGGCCACTCGCTTGCGACCCAGGCGTACTCGACGGTCAGGTCGTCCTCGAGCAGGAAGATCGCCGGCCGGGGTTCTTCGATTTCCGCCATCCCGTCGAGGTCGTTGACGATGCCGTACTCCTCGGCGACGCCGTTGGCCGGGTCCGAGAAGAGCGGGGCGTCGATTCCCCGGTCATCGATGAACCGCTTGTGCTCGTAGGGCGTCGATATCGAGAGCCCGACGACCTCGATGGCGTCGGTCCAGCCGCGGTCGCGGATCTCGTTCCACATGTAGGTCGCCGGAAAGGCGCCGTCCATCGGGTGACAGACCAGCAGGAGCCGTCCGTCCGCGACCGCCGACAGCCGGGCGTCCTCCCAGTACTCCCCGTTGACGAGCGGGCGCTCGAAGTCGGGCGCGTGGTCGCCCTCCTCGACGTGGTCGGTCTCGGGAAGCGAGACGACGTCGAAGTCGGGCATCAGTCGCCACCCCCAGTCCCGGCGTCGTGGGGCCCGTCGGTTGCCGCGCTCTCATCCTCGCGGCGCCCACTGATTGCCGCGCTCTCCCCGTACGTGCGCTCGAGATAGTCGACGATGTTGGCGCTCTCGGACATCGTCACTCCCGTTCGAGGGTCGACGATGGCGGGCACCGAGCGTTTGCCCGAGACCCGCTTGACGACGTTCCGGTCGGAGTGCATCGGTTCGACGAACCGCGAGCGGTACTCGAGCCCGCAGGCGTCGAGCGTCCGGGTGACCCGCTCACAGAACGGACACGCCTGGAGACGATAGAACGTGATCGGGGCGTCGGAGTCGGGTGCCATACCCCCCGTTGGGGCCTGCGTCCGGTAAGAGTGTCGTCGATCGCGGCCCGAAGAGAACCCCTTTGGAGTGCCGAAAGCGGAAACTGTTAATCGGCCGGGTGATAAATCGAGGGTAGTCAATGGTACCGTCCGCGATTCTCGAGGTTGCGCTTGCGACGTACGAACTCCCCGTGATCGGAACGGAGATCAATCAGACCGCGGTCACTGTCGCGGGCGCCCTCGTCGTCGTCGTGTTGATCGGTCTCTCGGGGTTTTTCTCCTCGTCGGAGATCGCGCTGTTCAACCTCCCGAAACACCGCCTCGACGGGATGGTCGAGGACGGCATCCCCGGCGCGAAGCGAGTCGAGTCGCTCAAAGAGGACCCCCACCGCCTGCTCGTGACGATCCTCGTCGGGAACAACGTCGCCAACATCGCGATGACCTCGATCACGACCGCGCTGCTCGGCTTTTACTTCGGCGGGCTCTCCGCGGTCCTGCTCTCGACGGTCGGCATCACGGCGGTCGTCCTGTTGTTCGGCGAGAGCGGGCCCAAGTCCTACGCCGTCGAGCACACCGAGAGCTGGTCGATCCGGGTCGCACGGCCCCTGAAGGCCACCGAGTACCTCCTCTTTCCGCTCGTCGTCCTCTTCGACCACCTCACTCGCCAGATCAACAAGCTAACCGGCTCGACGGAGGGCGCCATCGAGAGCCCCTACGTCACCAGAGACGAGATCCAGGGGATGATCGAGTCCGGCGAGCGCGAGGGCGTGTTGGAGGAAGAAGAACACGAGATGCTCCAGCGGATCTTCCGGTTCAACCAGACGATCGTCAAGGAGGTGATGACCCCGCGCCTCGATGTCACCGCCGTCCCCAAGGACGCCGGCATCGACGAGGCGATCGAGACCTGCATCCAGAGCGGCCACGCCCGCGTCCCCGTCTACGAGGGCAGCCTCGACAACATCCAGGGCGTCGTCCACATCCGCGATCTCGTCCGGGACCTGAACTACGGCGAGACCCACGACCTCGAACTCGAGGACATGATCCAGCCGACGCTGCACGTCCCCGAGTCCAAAAACGTCGACGAGCTCCTCGCGGAGATGCGCGAGGGGCGGATGCACATGGTGATCGTCGTCGACGAGTTCGGGACCACCGAAGGGATCGTCACGATGGAGGACATGGTCGAGGAGATCGTCGGCGAGATCCTCGAAGGGAGTGAGGACGAACCCGTCGAAGAGATCGACGACCACACCGTCCTCGTCCGCGGCGAGGTCAACGTCGAAGACGTAAATGAGGCCTTAGAGATCGACCTCCCGGAGGGCGAGGAGTTCGAGACGATCGCGGGCTTCATCTTCAACCGCGCGGGCCGGCTCGTCGAGGAGGGCGAGGAGATCGAGTTCGACGGCGTCCGGATCACCGTCGAGGACGTCGAGAACACCCGGATCATGAAGGCGCGGCTGACGAAGGTAAAGCGAGAGGAACCCGCCGAGGCCGACGTCGAGGAGTGAACCGGGCTACCGGCCGACCATCCCCTCGAGGTCGCGGGCGACGCGGGGCGGGACCACGAGCCGGCGCGGACCCGGCACGTACACCCCGTCGGGCTGGGCGTAGGTGAGAGAGACGATCGCCCACTCCCCCAGGTAGCGCGCGGAGATCGCCTCGACGGTGGCGAGGTCGATCGCCTCCTCCGGTTCGTAGAGATAGATCGCCCCCTCCTCGGGGTCGAGGACCCCGACCGACCGGAGGGTAGTCGAAAGCGCGACCGCGACGAGCGCAAGCGGGAGCGTGAGTGCGGCGAGGAAGTTCCCGACGCTGCCGCCGACGACGAGCACGGACAGTACCATGAACGAGCCGACGACGACGGCGCCGGCGATGGCGTCGACGGCCCGCCCGGTGTCGGTTCCTGACTCGGCCTCGGAGTCGGAGGTGCCGACGCCCGGCAGCCATCCCTCGAGGCGCTCGAGCCACACGCCGAGGTCGCCGGCGATCGCGAGGGCGGCGATCGTGGCCGCGAGAGCCGCCAGTGCGGCGATGACGACCGGCCGGGTGCCCGTGCCGCCGGCCAGTCCGAGGAAGCGTCCGAAGACGACGAGGACGATCGCGGCGAGGAAGGTGCCGGCGCCGAGCGCCCACAGCGCACGGATCGGGGGCGACGTCGAGGGGTCCCGTCGCCACCGGACGGTGTGGTCGTCCATGGTCGGTACGGGGTGCCGATCGGCCAAAGGCCGTTCGGTTCCGCCTCAGAACAGGAGGAGGGAGACGAGGGTGTAGCCGAGATAGGAGAGGCCGAACGAGATCGCAAGCGAGAGCACCCACGCGAGGACGGTGTATGCCATCTTGCGGCCGCTGACGCCTCCGCCGGCGCCGGCGGCGGCGTAGCCGCTCCCGATGATCGAGCTGACGATGATCTCGTTGAACGAGACGGGGATGCCGTAGAGGACGGCGATCTGGGCGATCGCAAACGAGGGGATCAACGCGGCGATCGACCGCCGGGGGCCCAGCGAGGAGTAGTCCTGGGCGATCGCCTTGATCATCCGGGGCGCGCCGGTCCACGACCCCACGAGCAGGCCGACGCCGCCGCCGACCAGCAGCGCCAGCAGGGGAAGCCCGAGGTCGCCCGACAGCGGGATCAGCGGGCCGATCGCGAGCCCGACCTGGCTCCCGCCCGCCGAGAAGGCGACGAGCGCGCCGAGCGCTAATAAGAAATGGCGCTGGCCCCGATCGACGTCGGCCCGCAGGTCGGCGGCGAGGACGACCGCCCAGAGCGCCATCACGGCGACCGTCACGAGCGCCGGACCCAGCAGCGAGGGGCCGCCGAGGCCGCCGCCGGCGGCGACGGCGATCGAGGCCCCGCCGTCGCCCGAGCCCAGCACCGCGAACTCGATGTTGGCGACGATCGCGCCGACGAGGGCGGCGAGGCCGACGACGGTGTAGCGTTCGGGGATCTCCACGTCTCGCAGGAGGCGAGCGATCGAGTAGGCGATCCCGCCGCCGGCGAAGGGGGTAAGGACCCACAGGGTTCCGATCTCCCGGTACTTCGCCCACGCCGGGTCCCCACCCATCGCCAGTCCGACGCCGACTACCGCACCCGTCACCGTAAACGCCGTCGCTATCGGGTAGCCCGCGAAGACGCCGGTCGCGACCAGGGCGGCGGCGACCGTGAGCCCGATCGTCGCCGCCTCCGGGGAGAGGACGACGCCGCCGATCAGGTCGCGCCCGACCGCCTCGCTGACGTTCGCACCCTGGAGGACCGCCCCCGCAAAGCCAAGCAGGCCGACGATAAAGCCCGCCCGCATCACCGAGATCGCGTTCGCGCCGACGGCGGGGGCGAACGGCGTCGAGCCGGACGAGCCGGCGCCGATCGCCCACGCCATGAAGAGGCTGGCGCCGGCGGCCACGAGGAAGGTTCCGAGCGTCGCGACGTCGACCATCTGTGTGTCGGTTGCCCGCGGGCCTACAAGTGTGTGCCGACCTGGGGACGAGGCGCCGTCCCGCCGAGTGCCGGCGTGTGGGTCATGAGAGCGAGCAACGGCCACGAACCGGACCCTCAACTACTAAGGAGTTGCTCCCGGAGTAGTAGCCATGGATCCGACCGACCGAATCGACAGACGACGGTATCTGGCACTGGCCGGTGCCGCGGGCGCGATCGGGATCGCCGGCTGTCTCGAGGACGCCGGCGGAAACGGCAACGGCAATGGAAACGGGAACGGCAACGGCAACGGCAACGGAGACGGCGGGGACGGAAACGAGACGGAGGAGACGGAAACGGACGAAGAGACGGCGGACAACGAGACCGACGGCAACGCAACCGGCAACGAGACGGAGACGACGGACAACGAAACCGCCGGCAACGAGAGCGACGACAACGCGACTGACGGTGCTGACAACGAAACCGACGGCAACGAGACGGCCGGCGAGGGTGGCCGCGAGATCGTCGCCGGCACCGCCTCGGGCTTCCCGCCGTTCGAGATGGTCCAGGAGGGCGAACTCGTCGGCTTCGACATCGACCTCCTCGAGGCGGTCGTCGACGAGACCGAGTACGAACTCACGGGGTGGGAGGACCTCGAGTTCGACTCGCTCCAGCCGGCGCTCCAGAACGGGAACATCGACGTCATCGCGGCGGCGATGACGATCACCGAGGAGCGCCAGGAGTCGGTCGCGTTCAGCGACCCCTACTACAGCGCCGACCAGTCGGTGCTGGTCGCAGAAGACGCGGAGTTTCAGCCCGAGGAGCTGGCGGATCTCGAGGACCGCGAGATCGGCGCCCAGTCGGGAACGACCGGCGAGACCGTCGTCAACGAGGACCTGATCGACGAGGGGCTGATCGGGGACGACCAGTACACCTCCTTCGACAACTACGTCCTCGCAGTCGAGGACCTAGAGCGGGGACTGATCGACGCGGTCGTCCTCGACGAGCCGGTCGGGGAGACCTTCCAGGCCGACCGCGCCGTCGAGGTCGCGTTCGTCTTCGAGACCGGCGAGGAGTACGCCTTCGCCGTCCGCCAGGACGACGGGGACCTCCAGACCGCCTTGAGCGACGGGATCGCCGCCGTCGAGGAGGCGAGCGACCTCGAGGAAATCACCCGCGAGTGGTTCGGCGAATAGGGGATGGAGGCGCTTCTGGCACCCGTCGAGACGGTCGCGGCATTCCCGCTCCCGGAACTTGCCGTCGCCGTGCCGAGCGAGGAGGCGGTCGCCGAGGTCCTCGGCGAGGACTGGGCGTTCGTCTATCGCAACCGGTGGCACCTGCTCGGCGGAGCCGCGGTGACGGTCGCGCTGACAGCGACGAGCCTCCTGCTCGGATTTCTCGCGGGCTTTCCCGCGGGAGCGATCGAAACCTACGGCTCGGGCTACTCCCGATCTCTCGTCCGAAAGCTCGGCGTCCTCCTGCGGGGGACCCCGATCCTCGTCATCATGATCTACGCCTTCTTCGTGTTGCCGATCGGGATCGTCGTCGGCCCGGTCGTCGCGGTCCTCGAGGGGCTCGATTCCCTGCTCGCGCCGACGCCGCTTGCGGTCCCGGCGGTCGGCGAGGCGTTCGTCGCCGCGACGATCGCGCTGGGGCTGCGCAGCGCGGCCTACCAGTCCCAGATCTTCCGGGGGGCCCTGGCGAGCGTCGGCGAGGGCCAGATGCGGGCCGCCCGGTCGGTCGGGATGAGTAGGTTGGGAGCGATCAGACACGTGATCGTCCCCCAGGCGCTGCGCCGGAGCGTTCCGGGCTTTCAAAACGAGTTCACCATCGTCCTGAAAGACACCTCGATCGCCTTCGCGATCGGGCTGGGCGAACTCCTCAAACGGAGCAACGACCTCTTTACCCAGCAGACGACCGCGGTACTGGAGATCATTCTCGCGGCGAGCCTGATCTACTTCGTGCTCACCTTCGGGACGAACCGCGGCCTCGACTACGCCAGCGAGCGCTACGCGATCCCGGGTGAGGGAACGTGAGCCGGGAGACGGCGGGGACGGCGGACGACCGCGAGCCCGGAACGGACCCCCTCCTGCGCATCGAGGACGTCCGGAAGTCCTACGGCAGCGAGGAGGTGCTCCGAGACGTCTCGATGACGGTCGATCGGGGCGACGTCGAGGTGCTCGTCGGCCCCAGCGGGAGCGGGAAATCGACCCTGCTGCAGTGTATCAACCGACTGACCGAGGTCGATTCCGGACGGATCTTCCTCGAGGACCTCGAGATCACGGCGCCCGAAACGGATCCCAACGAGGTCCGAGGGCGCATCGGGATGGTGTTTCAGGACATCAACCTCTTTACCCATCTCACCGCCCGCAAGAACGTCACGCTCGGCCTGGAGAAAGTGCGGGGGATGGACCGAGAGGAGGCCCGACTGCGGGCCGACGAGGAACTCGACCGCGTCGGGCTGGCGGATCAGGCCGACTCCTACCCCGCACAGCTCTCTGGCGGGCAGAAACAGCGCGTCGGGATCGCCCGCGCGCTCGCGATGGACCCCGAACTGATGCTGTTCGACGAGCCCACGAGCGCGCTCGACCCCGAACTCAGCAACGAGGTGCTCGCGGTGATGGAGCAGCTCGTCGAGGAGGGGATGACAATGGTCGTCGTCACCCACGAGATGCGCTTCGCCCGCGGTGGCGCGACGGGAATCACCTTCCTCGACGAGGGAGAGATCGTCGAGCGCGGCCCACCGGAGACGCTCTTCGAGAACCCCGACCACGAACGGACCGCACGCTTCTTCGAGAGCATCCGCCATGACTGACCGTCCGGATCTCGGCTGGCTCCTGACCATCGTCGCGGCCGTCGCCTTCTGGGGTTGGCTCCTCTCGCGGTGGGCGACGGACTGGCTGCTCGCCCCCCTGGGGATCGGCCCCGGCCGCGGCGAGAACTACCTCTCGCCGGCCCCCCTCGAGGACGCCGCCGGGACGTTCGAGGGGACGGCGGCCGCGGTCGGTCCGCTCCGGGTTCGGGTCGATCCCATCGCGACGGTTCTCGACGGCGCGGCGCTGGCGGTCGAGGTCGCCCCCGTGCTCGCCGACGGCGCCTGGCACACGATCGTGCTGACGGCGGTGAGCCTCCTGCTTGGGCTGGCGATCGCCGTCCCCCTCGCGGTCGTGCGCGTCTACGGCGGCCCCTTCGCCTGGTTCGCGCTTCTCTACACCGAGTTGATCCGGGGGACGCCGCTGCTCGCCCAGCTGTTCGTCCTCTACTACGGCCTCGATCTCGCGGTCTGGCTCAACGACGTCGACGTCGTCGGCCGGGGGTTCGTCCCCGAGTACGCCTTCTGGATCGCGATCATCGGCTTTACCATCAACGGCTCGGCCTACCAGGCCGAGTACATCCGGGGTGCCTTGGAGAGCGTCGACGAGGGCCAGTTGACCGCGGCGCGGGCGGTCGGGCTCTCGAAATCGGAGGGGATCAGGTACGTCGTCCTCCCCCAGACGCTCCGGTACGCGATCCCCGCCTGGACGAACGAACTCGTCTACCTCATCAAGTACTCCTCGCTTGCGGGCTTCATCACGGTGCCCGAACTCTACTACCGCGCGAGCCGGATCGCCTCGACGACCCTCGAGTACACCCCGGTCTTCACGCTGCTCGCGCTCGTCTACATCGGCCTCGTGCTGACGGCGACCGACGCGATGGGCCGGCTGGAACGTCGCGTCGCGGTGCCGGGGCTGGGCGGTGGCGAGGGGCGCCAGCAGGCCCGGACCGAGGGCGAGTAAACGGGTCAGTCGGCCACGACGGGTCGACCGTCAGTTCGTCGTCGACCGGGAGTTGTCCTCGGGTTCCGGCGGGGGTTCGGCGCCCTCGATGGCCTCGGCGGCCGTCGTGTCCTTTGGCGTCTCGACGTGCCAGCGGTCGACGTCGTCCTCGTACTCCTCTAAGATCCCCGAGACGTCGTCCTTCAAGACGTCGTCGTTGATGTTGACCTCGAAGACGAACGACTCGCCCTCCTCGCGGGCCGACTGCTGGACGTTGGCGCTGATGAGTTCGTTGTCGAAGTAGTAGGGGGCGAGCTGGGTCATCACCTTCCGGTAGACGGTGTCCTCGACCTGCCGGATCGCCTTTCGGCTCGCCGAGTCCGCGGCGCGGGCGACGTAGTCGATCGACTCCCGCCAGTTGCCGACGGCGTCCTCGCGGTCGTCCTCCTCGATGGCCTCGTAGGACTCCGAGAGCTTCTCGCCTGCGGTCTGGAGGTCCTCGTCGGGCTTCTTGCCCGCCTTCTCGCCTCTGCCCTCCCCGACGCTGGCCTGATCGGCGGTCTTCTCGTTGACATCGCTCTCTAAGGTCTCGTGGGCCTTCGGGCGCCACTCCTCCCACTCGTCGAACGCGCGAGCGAAACGGGCACCGTAGTCGGCGTCCGGGTCGTCGGCGCCGGCCTCCCGAAGGGCCTGCGTGACCCGTTCGCCGTGTTCGACGACCGCTCCCCAGTCGCCGCGAACCTCGAACCCGGAGATGCTCTCTTGCATTCGGCTGGAACGGTGGTATGAGCCCGACCCGTATAAAGCTCTCCGCTACGAGTCCAAGCCCCGACTACTCGCTCGTCACGACGTAGGTGAGGACGACGAGCACGAGCGCGAACGCGACGACCCGCCCCCAGGAGAAGGTGGTGAGCCCGGCGAACGCCGAGAGCCACAGCAGGAGGGCGGCGAAGGCAGTGGAGAGCGCGACGTTGAGGGCGAACAACACCGCGGGGTGGCCCGAGGAGGAGTCGAGTCCCTCGGAGAGGTCGCCGCTCATGCCCCGAGCGTTCTCCGCGATCCGACTTAAGGATACCCCGGCTACGCCCGGAGTACGGCCCGCTCGCCCTGCTCGGTCGGGAACGGATCCTCGCCGCCGGCGCTCTCGCCGTCCTCGAGAAGGCAGGCGTCGATCGCGTCCTCGAGCGCCGCCCCGTCGAGATCGGTCCCGAGACAGACCAGCTCCGTCCGGCGGTCTCCATAGTCGTCGTCCCAGGGGAGGTCGGGGTGGTTCTCCCGGTAGAGCTCCCGCCGGGACCGGGGAAGCGAGGCGATCCACGGACCCTCGCCAACCGCCGAAACCGACCGACCCGCGAGGCTAGCATAGATCGCGAGCTCGTCGCGGCCGGCGAGCCAGCAGACGCCCTTCGCCCGGACGACCTCGAGATCTCGAAGGAAGTCTGCGAACCGCGCAGGGTCGAGCGGCCGGCGGCGCCGGAGGACGTGGCTCTCGACGCCGTAGACCGTTTCGGGCGAGCGGTGGTCGTGGCTCGCGTGGTCGGCGTGGCCGCCCGGGTCGTGGTCCGCGTGGCCGCCGTGGCCCCCACCGCCCTCGAGGGCGCGCTGCCAGCCCGCGAGTTCGCCGAGCGCGTCGGGATCGAACCGGGCCGCGAACAGCCGGTCGGGGTCGATCTCCGAGTAGGTCGTCCGGACGACCGCCGCGTCGGGCTGGAGGCCGAAGACGATCGCCTCGAGATGTTCGAGTTCCGAGTCCTCAAGGAGGTCGCACTTGTTCAGGAGGACGAGGTTGCTCACCTCGATCTGTTCGATCAGCAGGTCGGCGAGCGGGCGGTCGGTCGCGTCGGGCGGCGTCTCCCGCTCGAGGGTTTCTCCCGAAAGAGTCTCGGCGAGGACGGCACTGTCGACGACGGTCACGAGCGAGGCGACCTCGAAGCGGGCGGCGGCGTCGCCGGCGGTGAAGAGGCGGGCGACCGGCGCAGGCTCGCTGATCCCCGAGGACTCGACGACGAGGTGGTCGAACTCGTAGCCGTCGGCGAGGCCTCTGACTGCGGTGGCGAGGTCGTCCCGGAGCTCACAGCAGATACAGCCGTTCGAGAGCTCGGCGATCCCCTCGCTCGGGAGGCGCCGTTCGAGCAGGGAGGCGTCGACGTTGACCTCGCCCATGTCGTTGACCAGCACCGCGAGCCGGCGGTCGGCGGTCTCGAGGAGGTGGTTCAACAGGGTGGTCTTGCCCGCCCCCAGGTTCCCGCTGACGACGGTCACGGGGATCGAATCCGACATGGCGGTCGGTTACGGCTGCGTGGTGAAAACCGGCCCGGTCGTTCGTGAGGTTCCCGCGGACTGCCGGCGGGCCGGTCCGGTTCGGCGGTTGGCGACATTCTTTTGGCCGCGCCGTGAAACCGACCCACATGGCGATCGCCGACCGGATCGCAGCCTACAGGGAACGCCTCGAGGCCTGGCTCGAGGCCCGCTTCGGCGGGACCGTCGCCGAAGAGTGGGCCAGAGGGCTCTACCATGGGATGGTCTCGCATCCGGCCTACGAGAAGATCGAGTTCGAGGCCGAGGACCGCGAGGACGCGTTCATGCTCGCCTGCTTCCCCGACGCCTTCGGCATCCCGAGTCCCGTCTCCTATTACACCGCCGAACTGCTCCCCTACCTCGAGGACGAGTACGAGGCCTAGCAGCGCCGGATGTGGGACCGGAGTTCGATGTTAGAACGGAAGGGCCGCCAGCATCACCTCTGATGGAGAGTTCGAGGTTCGTCTTCGTCGGCGGGAAAGGCGGGGTAGGGAAGACGACCGTCGCCAGCGCCTACGGCGTCCGCCGGGCGCGCGCAGGCGACCGGGTCCTGCTGGTCTCGACCGATCCCGCCCACAGCACGAGCGACGTCTTCGGCCAGGAACTCGGCGACGACCCCCAGCCAGTGAGAGGTCACGACGGTCTCGAGGCCGTCGAGATCGATCCCGAAAGCGAGGTCGAGGCCCACCTCCAGGGACTCAAACGGGAGCTTGGAACCCAGATGAGCCCGGTCCTGGTAAACGAGATCGACGTCCAACTCGAGATGGCCCATCGAACGCCGGGGGCCTACGAGGCCGCGCTGTTCGACCGGTTCGTCGACGTCATGCGCGAGTCCGGGGGCTACGACCGGGTCGTCTTCGACACCGCGCCAACGGGGGGCACCCTCCGGCTGCTCTCCCTGCCGGACCTGCTCGAGGGCTGGATCGAGCGCCTGAAGGAGAAACGAACGGAGAGCATCGACCTCTACGAGAAGGCGGCGATCGGCAACCGGACGCCCCGCCGGCTGCTGGAGGGCGATCCGATCCTCGCGCGTCTGGAGGAGCGCCGCGAGCGCTTTGCCTTCGCCGGCGATGCGCTGCGGGAGGACGCCGCCTTCGCGCTCGTCGTCACCCCCGACGAGCTCTCGATCCGGGAGACCGAGCGGGCGATCGACGACCTCGCCGATTCGGACCTCTCGGTTGGTGGGCTCGTCGTCAACCGGCTGCTCCCCTGGCCCGAACCCGACGAGGAGGGGCGGGGCGCGACGTATCTCCGCGAGCGGGGGCGCTCACAGCGGGCCAGGGTCCGGGAGGCCAGAGAGCGCCTCGAGCCGCCGGTCGTCGCCGAGATCGAGGCCCGGACCCGGGAGGTGACCGGCGACCTCCTGGGCGAGGTCGCCGGGGAGGTGGCGCTGTCGGTCGACGGCGGCGAGAAGTAATGCGAGTCAGAGGGAGAACTCACCTCCAGTAACACGCTGTTACCGGAGGTCGTACTCAGATAATCCTCATCAAAAACCCGGTGGGTTTAAGCGACGCTCCATCCATGACCTACGGTAGCGTGATAGCATGCAGGTGATCTGGTTCGTCGCCTTCGTCCTGGTAACGTTCACGGTGGGGTACGTGGGGTACTCGGCGTACCTCTCGCGGCTGGTCGAACTCGACGACGACCGGGATACCCCCGCTCACAAACACAGGGACGGCCAGGAGTACGTCCCCTCGAAACAACCGGTCTTGCTCGGCCATCACTTCTCGAGCGTCGCCGGGGGGGCACCGATCGCCGGTCCCCTCACTGCGGTCGCCGCGTTCGGCTGGCTACCTGGGTTGCTCTGGGTCGCCATCGGCAACCCGATCTTCGGCGCGGTCCACGACTTCATGGCGCTCTCGGCTTCGATCCGTCACGAGGGGAAGTCGATCGGCTACATCATCGGCGAGTACGTCGGGGAGCGGGGTAAGAACATGCTGCTCTGGTTCGCGTTCCTGCTGGTCGTACTGGTCGTCGCCGCCTTCGTCTTCCTCATCGCACAGGTGTTTAACGCCTACCCGCCGGCGGCGACCGCCAGCGTCATCTACATCGCGCTGGCGCTGCTGTTCGGAGTGTATCTCTACCAGTTCGACGGCCCGTTCGTTCCCGGCGCCGTTTTCTTCATTGCCGGCGTCTTCGCCGGCGTCTGGGTCGGAGTCCAGTACCCGATCGCGCTGGTCGGGATCGACGGGCTCCCGGAGGGGACGATCGTCCTGCTCGGCGACGCCGGTGCCTGGAACTGGCTTCCCCTCGCCGAACAGACCAACGCCAACTTCGCCGCCTGGGCGGTCGTCACCGTCGTCTACTCCTTCCTGGCGGCGACGCTTCCCGTCTGGGTCCTGCTCCAGCCCCGGGACTTCCTCACCTCCTCGCTGCTGTACACGGGGATCGGCGCGATGCTCGTCGGCGTCCTCGTCGGAACCTACCTCTCGCTGACCGGCTCGTTCGAGCCCGTCGACGTCCCCGTCTCCGGCGTCGAGTTCGACTCGGTCACCATCGAGGGGATGGAGGCCGCCGTCCCCGCGTTCACCGGCTTCGTCCACCCAAGCCTCGGGCCCCTGCTCCCCTTCCTCTTTCTGACGATCGCCTGTGGAACGATCAGCGGCTTTCACTCGCTGGTCTCCTCGGGGACGACCGCCAAACAGCTGAACAGGGAGAGCGACGCCCGCGTCATCGGCTACGGCGCGATGCTCGGCGAGGGGCTACTCGCGCTGACCTCGATCATCGCGGTCTCGCTCGCCGCCGCGACCGTCAGCGCCGGCGACCTCGGCGCGGCGATCGCCGTCTTCCCCGCGGGCGGCGGCGCGCTCGTCACCACGCTGGGGGTCTCGGCGACGCTCGCCTCGGCGTTCATCGCGCTCGTGTTCGCGAGCTTCCTGCTCACCAGCACGGACACCGCGATGCGGCTTGGCCGATACCTCCTCGAGGAACTCATCGGAACGCCGGAGACGACCGCCCAGGGCGCGATGACCAACCGGTACGCCAACGCGGGCGTCACCGCGGTCGGGGGCTATCTGCTGGTCGCCTCCGGAACCTGGTCGAACCTCTGGCTGCTGTTCGGCGGTGCAAACCAGCTCCTGGCGGCGCTCGCCCTGCTGGTCGCGACGGTCTGGCTCGCCAACTGGAGCGACACGAAACAGCTCCTGAGCACGGGGATCCCGCTCGCGTTCATGGTGGTCGTGACCATCATCGGGCTCCTCTGGGTCGCCCTGATCCGGTTCCCGGCGTACATCATAGAACCCGCCGCCGCGAGCGACCCCGGGATCACCGAGTGGGACGTCTGGGGCGACCTGATCGCCGACCCGGGGATGATCGCCGGGATCGAGCTCTCGCTTTCGACGTTTTCCTTCGCTCTCCTGAGCATCGTCGCGCTCGTCCTAGTCGGGCTGGCGATCACTCTGTTGGGGATGGGACTGGACAACATCCGCGAGGCCAGAGCCGGCCTCGGCAGGGAGGCCGTCGCCCCCAGCAGCGAACCCGGCGACGACTAGCGCGACAGCCAGCCCAGAAACCGGTCGAGGCGCCCCGGTTCCTGTACGTCGATCGGCTCCCAGAGCCGGAACGCGCTCTCGACGTCGGCTTCCCGACTCGCGACGCTCGCTTCTCCTTCGGGTGTTACCACCAGCAGGTTGGTCTCGTAGTGACCGAAGTAGCCGTAGTTCAACAGCGTGCGGTTCCGGTAGCCCGCGACGAACTCCCGGACGTCGTCGGGGATCGAGTCGGCGATCAGGACGAACGTGAAGTCCGTGCTGTAGTGGTCCTCGTCGGCCTCGATCCGCTCGTCGGCCAGGCGTTCGCCGAGGGTCTCCATGGACTCCAGTTCCACGACCGCCGGCCGATCGACCCGCCGGACGAACAGGTACTCCTCGGCCTCGTGGTGGCCGAAGGTCAAGGCGGGGTGGATCGCATGGCGCTCGTGGCGGACGTGCATCTCGCCGTAGAGCGAGAAGCGCTCGCCGGCGACGACGTGGTCGCGCTCTAGATCGTAGTGATGGGCCAGCCGAAGCCCGACCCGGTCGAGGTAGTCGTCGTTCCAGACCGGGACCCCTTCGGGACGCTTCGACCGTTCCCGAGGGGTGTCGTCGGTCGAGACGGACCGATCGCCGGCAGGGTCGTCGGTCACCACGGCCACCCCCGCTTCATGACTGGATCGTCTCGCGGCGGCGGTAAATACGTTGGCCGAGGGCCCCTTATTGTCCCTCGGTACGTACACCCGTGTATGGATCCGTCGAACGATCCCGGCGGCCCGGCGGACCGAGAGAGCTGTGGCCGGTGTAGCTTCTCGACGGTCGTCGATGCCGTCTCGACCGACGACCCGGAGCACGAGAGCCCACACGACCCCTTCGAGGGCGGCCACATCGAGGTCGAGGAACGCGACCTCCGGCTGGTCTCCGCGCCCGCCGTCGTCGCCGGCCGGCTCGGCCGCCGGCTCGACGACCTCGCCGAACGGCTCATCTACGGTCGGGAGGACTGACCACGAGACTCAGGTCGTCCGGAACGCCCGGTCGCCGGCGTCACCGAGGCCGGGGACGATGAAGCCGTTCTCGTCGAGTCGGTCATCGATCGCGACCGTCAAAAGGTCGGCCCCGGGGAACTGCTCGCCGACCCGGAGCAGCCCCTCGGGCGCCGAAACCGCCGAGAGCACGATGAGGTTCTCGGGTTCGCCCGCGTTCTGGACGACGTGTTCGAGGACGACCGCCATCGTACTTCCCGTCGCGAGCATCGGATCGGCGACGATCACGGTGTCCTCTTCGGTGATCTCGGGCAGTTTCACGTAGTCGACCGTGATCGGGAACCGGCCCTCCTCGTTCCGGCCGGCCTCCTCGTCGCGACTCGCGCTGATCACTCCCTGACGGGCCCGCGGGAAGGCCTTGAGCAGCCCCTCGACGAACGGCGTCGCCGCACGGAGGACGTTGATGATGACCACGTCATCGAGCCCGTTGACGCGCTCGCCCATCGTCTCCTCTAAGGGCGTCTCGATCGTGACGTACTCGGTGTCCATCCGGCCGTCGATGATCTCGTAGCCACAGATCCGCCCGAGTTTGACCAGCCCCTTCCGGAACTCGACCTGTTCGGTCTCGACGTCCCTGATCCGCGAAAGGGTGTCCTTTGCCATCGCGTGGGTGACGAGGGAGGCCTCCTCTCTGTCTTCGATCGGCATTACCCTACCCCTGTGTGGGGGCGCCGGTAAGTGTATCGACGTTCGCTCGCAGTCACAGCAACCGTCGGACGTGCTCCTCGAACTCCTCGGGAACGAGGTCGGCGAGCGCATCGGTGTCGGTCTCGCCGTCGGCGTTGACGAGATAGGTCCGTCCGCGGGCGTCGCCGTACACGCCCTGGAAGTCGTAGACGAAGCCGTAGATCGCCTCCTCGTCGGGGACGTCGCTACTCTCGCGGAGGAACTCGACCTGGCGATCGACGTTGTACTCGACGAGTTGATCGACGAGGCTCGGCTCCCGGTCGGGACCGACCCGATCGTCGGCGAGGCCCGCCTCTACGACCGGGACGAGCTCTCGGATCCACTTCTCGACGCCCGCCGGTGCGTCGATTTCGTCCGCTCGGACCGCCTCGAGGGCCGCGGTCACCGCGCCACAGCCGGTGTGGCCGACGACGGTCGTCACGCCAGTGTCGGTATACGCGATCGGGTAGAGAACGCTGCCGTCCACCACTCGCTGCCCGTCGTGGCGGTCCCAGACCTGGTTGCCGATGGTACTGGGGGTGAACAGCCAGCCGGGTTCCTCGACCGACCACATTCCCTCCTGAGAGACCCGCGAGTCCGAACAGCAGATCGAGACCGCTGCGGGCTCCTGGCCGTCCTGAACGGCCGCGAAGTAATCGTCGGATACGGATTCGACGTGGGCGGCGTTGCGCTCGAGCAGTTCGCGAAGCGTGGTCTCGGGCATGGAGGAGGCTGTGTGTGCGAGCGTATTCTATGTTCCCCTCGGGTCGGCCGGGACGGATTCGATCGTGCTCTCTCGAACCGGATCAGAAACGGGACTCGAGGGTTCGCCGAGACGATCGCCGCGAGAAGTGCGTCCTTGCGGATTCGAACGTCCGAAAGACGAGCGAGAGCAAACCTTTCGACTTCCCGCGTGCGCAGCGAGTGAGGACGGCTCGGTCCGCGGTCGAGTGCGAAAGCTCTTCGAACGAGAAGCGCGTGGAAACCGGATGCCGCCTCCCGGATTTGAACCGGGGACAGCTCGATCTTCAGTCGAGTGCTCTCCCAGTCTGAGCTAAGGCGGCCCGTCCGTCTCTCCGTCGATAGCACAAAAAAGGATTTCGAAAGGCGCCGGCTCCCGGCGGATCCAAACGCCCGAGGTCGAACAAGGGGTCGTTGACGCCCGCGGAAATCCCAAGCGATCGGGACATACCCGCCGTCGTCTGTTGGATGCCCGAATATTCAAGACACGCTTTTGCGCTCCGGCGAGTAATATCGTGTTATGGAAGCGCTTGCCAGGGACGAACCCCCGGCGGACCTCTCTGCCGATACGATCCTGGAGCTGCTCGCAAACCGGCGGCGACGGTACCTCCTCTACGCACTCCGTCAGTACGACGACCCTATCGAGCTCGCCTCGGTCGCAGAACGGATCGCCGGCTGGGAACACGACATCGCGCCCGAGGAAGTCTCGCGCAACGAGTACAAGAGCGTCTACGTCTCCTCGGTCCAGTGTCACGTCCCCAAGCTCGCGGACGCGGGCGTCGTCGATCACAACGAGGAAAACCACTCCGTCGTCCTCGCCGAGAACTACGAGCAACTCGAGCCCTACCTCCGGCTCGTGATCGTAGACGAGCCACGGAACTCCCGGCTCCACGCGGCCCTGGAGGCGGAGTCCGGGGACGGCCTGATCCGCCAGCTCCGGGAGAACGTCGCACGGCTTCGGCCGTAGCACGGGGTTACCAAGAGGGGGCTCGGGCGGGTTCGAACTACCTGAACGTCGCTCGCTACCGCTCGCCCCGTAATTCGAATCCATCCTCACAGCATATTTCTGCCGCTCACGGATCGTTCGCGACGGAAATATGGGCTCGGGCGGGTTCGAACCACCGACCTCGGCCTTGTAAAGGCCGCGTCATGACCAGCTAGACCACGAGCCCCGGCCGTCGGAAGGCCCGCCGGGCGAATAACCTTTGCCTTCTCGTCCAGAACACCACCCAATGAGCCACGAACGGGCGGTCGCCGCGCTCCTCGCGCTCGCGGTCGTCCTCGCCGCCGGAATCGGCCTCTCGGTGCTGGGGGTGCTCCCGGCGCCCTGGACCGACGACGAGGGCGACGTCCGGATCGTCGGCGCCGACGGCGAGACCAAAGCCGCCATCGACGTCGAGGTCGCCGACACCCGCCAGGAACGGTACACCGGTCTGAGCGACCACGACTCCCTGGAGCCCGGCGAGGGGATGCTGTTCGTCCACGGCGACGAGGGCGAGCGGACGTACGTGATGCGAGAGATGGCCTTCGGGATCGACATCGTCTTCGTCGGAGGCGACGGTGAGATCACGGAGATCCACCACGCCCGCGCGCCGGAGTCCGGCGAGGACGGGGCCGAGATGCACTACTCCGGGCGCGCGAAGTGGGTCCTCGAGGTCCCCTACGGCTACACGAACGAGACCGGCGTCGAGGTCGGCGACGAACTCGTGATCGAGAACACGTTCTGATCCGGCGACGGGGACTATTTCGATTCGTAGGAAATACTTATTGCTGACCGCCCATTCAGGCGGTGTAATGAGCGTCGACTGGGAGGAGGACGACCCGTTCGAGGAACAACGGGACAAGATCGAGAACCCGATGAAGCGGTTGTTCGCCGAGTACGGAATGCGCTACAAGTTCCAGGCGATCGTCGGCATTCTCGCGAGCGTCTTCGCTCGCATCCTCGATCTCCTGCCGCCGGTGATGTTGGCCGTGGCCCTCGACGCGGTGTTCAGGGAGGAGACGACCTACGCCGAGGCGTTTCCCCTGGGGAGCAGCCTGATCGAGCCGTACGTACCGGCGACCCAACTCGGACAGTTCTACCTGACGGTCGGCATCATCGCCGGGGCCTTCTTTCTGGGCGCCGGCTTCCACTGGGTTCGAAACTGGGGGTTCAACGGCTTCGCACAGAACATCCAACACGACGTGCGGACGGACACCTACGACAAGATGCAGCGCCTGAACATGGACTTCTTCGCCGACAAGCAGACCGGCGAGATGATGTCGATCCTCTCGAACGACGTCAATCGCTTGGAGCGATTCCTCAACGACGGCATCAACTCGATGTTTCGCCTGTCGGTGATGGTGGTCGGGATCGGCGTCATCCTCTTTGCGTACAACTGGCAGCTGGCGCTGGTCGCGCTCCTTCCCGTGCCCCTGATCGCCGCGTTCACCTACCTGTTCATCAGGATCATCCAGCCCAAGTACGCGAAGGTGCGCTCGACGGTCGGCAACGTCAACTCCCGGCTCGAGAACAACCTCGGGGGGATCCAGGTGATCAAGTCGAGCACGACCGAGGAGTACGAGTCCGACCGCGTCGAGGACGTCTCGATGGACTACTTCGACGCCAACTGGGACGCCATCGAGACGCGGATCAAGTTCTTTCCCAGCCTGCGGGTCATCGCCGGCATCGGGTTCGTCGTCACCTTCTTCGTCGGCGGCCTCTGGGTGTTTCAGGGGTCGCCGCCGGGACCCTTTACCGGCGAACTGCGGGAGGGGACCTTCGTCGCGTTCGTCCTCTACACCCAGCGGTTCATCTGGCCGATGGCCCAGTTCGGCCAGATCATCAACATGTACCAGCGCGCACGCGCCTCCTCGGCGCGGATGTTCGGCCTGATGGACGAACCCCACCGGGTCGCCGAGGACCCGAGCGCCGTCGATCTCGAGGTCACCGACGGGCGCGTCGAGTACGACGACGTCACGTTCGGCTACGACGAGGAAGAGACCATCGTCGAGGACGTCTCCTTCGAGGTCGAGGGCGGCGAGACCCTCGCGCTCGTCGGCCCGACCGGTGCCGGCAAATCGACCATCCTCAAACTCCTCTTGCGGATGTACGACGTCGACGAGGGGGCGATCCGGATCGACGACCAGGACGTCCGCGAGGTCACCCTGCGGAGTCTCCGGGAGCGGACCGGCTACGTCAGCCAGGACACGTTCCTGTTCTATGGCACCGTCGAGGAGAACTTGAAGTACGGCACGTTCGGCGCCGACCGCGAGGAGGTGATCGAGGCCGCGAAGATGGCCGAGGCCCACGAGTTCATCCAGAACCTCCCCGAGGGCTACGATACGGAGGTCGGGGAACGCGGCGTGAAGCTGTCGGGCGGCCAGCGCCAGCGCATCTCGATCGCCCGGGCGATCCTCAAGGATCCCGACATCCTCATCTTAGACGAGGCGACCAGCGACGTCGACACCGAGACCGAGATGCTGATCCAGCGTTCGATCGACAAGCTGACCGAAGACCGGACGACGTTCGCGATCGCTCACCGGCTCTCGACGATCAAGGATGCAGAACGGATCGTCGTCCTCGAGGACGGGCGGATCGTCGAACGGGGGTCCCACGAGGACCTTCTCGACAACGACGGGCTCTACGCCCATCTCTGGGGCGTTCAGGCGGGCGAGATCGACGAGCTCCCCCAGGAGTTCATCGAGCGCGCCCAGCGCCGACAGGCCCGGACCGAGGCCCAACAGGATGACTGATCAGAACGAGTCCTGGTCGGAGTGGCCCTCCTCCTCGCCGGCTTCGTCCTGGCGCTCCTCGCCCGGCGCGTAGGGGGTCCGATCGGAGTAGTTCTTGCGGCCGATCGCGTCGTCGCCGACGAAGTTCATGATCATCGTTTCGATGTCGCCCGCGTCCTGGTAGGTCTGGTCGTCGTCCTGTAGCGGCTCGAGGATCTCCGCCAAGGTCGTCGTCTCGTCGCCGAGTTCGAACTCGGCGTCGCCGTACTGCTCGATGAGTTCGTCGTTGTCGATCGGGTAGTCGATATCGTCCTCGATCGTCTCCTCGAACCCGCCGAACTCGACGCCCTGCTCCCTGCTCTCCTCGCCGTCCATCGTGGTCGAGTCGTCGTCGCTCATACACTCGATCGTCGGCCTCCGTCCACAAAACGGTTCCACCTGCATCCACCGCCGGAACTAACCCCTCCCCCACGTGACCCAGGGTCATGTACCTTCCCGAGGCCACCTGGAGTGAGGTCGCCGACTGTGGAACCGACCTCGCGGTCGTCCCGGTCGGCGCCACGGAACAACACGGCCCCCACGCCCCCCTGGGAACCGATTTCCTGATCGCCGAGGCGGTCGCCGCCGAAGGGAGCGAACGCTTTTCGGGCGAGGTCGTCCGCGCGCCGACGATCCCGGTCGGCGTGAGCGAGGAACACCGCCAGTTCCCGGGCACGCTCTGGCTCTCGCCCGACACCTTTCGAGAGGTCGTCCGCGAGACGGTCGCGGGCCTCGCCGCCCACGGCTTCGACCGGGTCGTGCTCGTCAACGGCCACGGCGGTAACGTCTCCGCCCTCCGGGAGGTCGCGGGAACGATCACGCGCCACGATGCGGCCTACGCCGTTTCCTTTACCTGGTTCGACGCGGTGGGCGACGACGAGATCGAGATGGGCCACGCCGGCGCCTTCGAGACCGCCGTGCTCCGGTACCTGGGAGACCTGGTTCGGGAGGGAAGTGTCGAGGAGGCGAGCGACGCCGGGGCAAAGCGGTGGGGCGAGTGGGTGTCGGGCACCAACCTGGCCCACGACTCGGCTGAGTTCACCGACAACGGCGTCGTCGGCGATCCCGCGGAGGGAACCGAAGAACGGGGCGCGCGGCTGTTCGACCGGGCCACAGACCGACTGGCGGATCTGCTCGAAGCCGTCGAGAGACGGGACGTGTCGCGGCCGGCCCGACGGGAGTGAGTCAATCCGACCCCGTCCACCGGTGGAGCCAGAGCGCACAGGCCAGCGCGACGGCTGCGGCGAGGGTCGCGATGGCGAACGCCATCCGGTAGCCGGTCGCGGTGTAGACCCTGACGCCGCCGACGAGCTCGCCCGTCCAGTAGCTGTCGAGCACGAAGCCCATCAGCGTCGGAAGGGTCGATCCCCCGAGGAAGGCGGCGCCGTTTATCGTCCCCGTCGAGACGCCGCTGGCGCTCGCGGGATGGCGGTCCTTGACGACCGCGTAGCTCAGGACGAACGCGCCGAGGAAGGACCCCGTCAGGAAGAAAACGGCCGCGACGACCGGCAGTGGAGGGTTCCCGACCGCGGCGATCGTCCCGAGCGCGAGGACGTAACAGCCTCCGCCGACGATCATCAAACTGGTACGCTCGCCGGTCCGATCGGAGAGCCAGCCGAGCGCGGGCGGGCCGACGACCAGCCCGACGCTTCCCGCGAGGGTGAACGTCGAAGCGTACGTCACCGAGACGTCGTACGTCTGGGCGACGTAGGGCACCCCCCAGAGCCCGAACAGGGTCAGGTTGATTCCCGTCGCACAGAACAACATCGCGCTCACCGCCCAGACGACCCGATCCCCGAGAACCGCCGCCAGCGACGCCCGGAGCTCGGCGAGAGTGAGCGAGGGCTGGTCGGGGACGCCCTCGACCGGCTCGAACCCCGCGCGTTCGGGGGAGTCCCGGACGACCAGGGCGACGAGGACGGCGACGGCGAGCCCGACGGCCCCCAACGCGGCGATCGTCGTCCGCCAGCCCGCCGCGCCGACGGCGAGCGCGAGCGGCGTCGTCGCGAGCACCCCGCCGATTCCCGACACCGCGAAGGTGAGCCCGCTCATCGTCGCGAACTCGTCGGCGCGGTACCAGCTCGCACAGAATCGCAGGATACAGACGAAGACGACGCTCCCCCCGAGGCCGATCAGCCCTCGGCCGGCGATCGCCGTCCAGTAACTCCCCGCGAGCGAAAACCAGAGCGCGCCGACGCTCATTACGACGGCCCCCGCGGCCGCCGTCCGCCGGGGACCGACCCGATCGGCGAGCAGCCCCGTCGGGATCTGCATCGCGGCGTAGACGTAAAAGAAGACCGCGTGGAGCGTTCCCAGGCGGGCGCCCGTCGTCCGAAACGCCGCCATCAGCTCCTCGGCGAGCACCGCAGTCGAGAGCCGGTAGACGTTGACCAGCAGGAAAACAAGCCCGAGGAGTCCCCACAGGAGCCAGCGATAGCGTCGCGGGGAACCGAACGGCTGCATCGACTCGGACACGATTGCGACGGGAGAAACGTTCACCGATCGGCGACGGCCGCCCGCAGCTACTCCTCGTCCTCGTCTTCGTCTTCGCCTTCGTTCCCGCCGTCGGCTCCGTCGCCGGCGCCGGTTTCTGCGTCCTCGAGGGATTCCTTGAGCGCTAGCATCGTCTCGGGAAGGCCGTCGATGCGCTCGCCGGCCGTCGAGAGCTGCTCGACGGTTTCCTCGAGGGCCTCGATCTCGCTTTCGAGGTCGGAGGCGTCCTCGAAGGCTTCGGCGCGCTCGCCCATCGTGTACCACTTCTTTGCGTCCCGGAGATGCTCTTCTGCGTCGCCGGCCTCCAGGTTCGCGTCGAGGGTGTTCAGGACGCCGAGGACGTTGTCGGCCTCGGCCTCCCAGACCGCGTCGGCCTCGGGGAGGGCCTCCCGGGCGGCCGAAAGCGAGGACTCGACGTCGTCGCGCATCTCGCTTGCCGCCTCCCCGAACAGTTCGTCGTCGTCCAGTGCCGATTGGCTCATGGCCGGGCGTACACCGCCGCCAGGGTTAAAAGGTCGCCCGAAAGCGGAAGTGAAATCGGGGTCGAGAACCGCGAACGGGAGCGAACGACGCACGGATTCCGAAACCAGCTCGTCGGGAGAGGTCGAAACCGTTAAGCTGCTTTCGTGTCGTTTTTCAATCATTCGGGATGTGGCGCTCCTGGCTCCGAGGCGGCGCGGAGATCGCACGCGGCGAGTGGGTCCTCCACCGCCGGGAACGCGGCGGAGTGGCCCGGCGAGGACTCGCGTTCGCCGTCTTCGTGGTTGGCGCCGCTCTCGGCTGGGGCGCCTACGGGATCGGCCGGGAGGTGGCTGGCGGCGAGTCCGTTCCCTTCGGCGTCCTCGGGATTGCCGCGGCCGCCACGATGGCATGGGTGGCCTGGCGGAGTTCCAGACTGACCCGGGACTCGTTCGAGGGTCTGAACCCCGAGTTCCTCCTGACGACTGTCCCGGCGCGGATCCCCGCCCTGGGGCTGTTGGTGGTCGTCTACGCCCGCGTCGCGACCGTCCTCGCCGTCCCGACGGTTGCCATCGGAGTCGGCGGGGCGGTCGGACTCCGGACACCGGCGCTCGCGCTCACGGTCGTCCTCGCGGTCGCGGCCGCAACCGCGGCCGCCGTCGGTGTCGGCGTCTCGGTTCGGCTGGTGGCCTCGCTCGCCGCGTCGCGGCTATCCCGCGGACGGACCTACAGGGACCTGGTAGTGTTGTTCGGCTGGGTGCCGCTCGTGGTCGGCTGGTTCCTCCTCATCGAGACGGTCGAACGCGTCTCGATCGCGTGGCTCGCGGCCGCACCGACGAGAGGTGTCGCCGACCTCGCGCTGCTCGGCGCGGCCGGTCGGACGGGGGCCGACCCCGCGAGCGGGCTGGCCGCACTCGCCGTCTTCGCCAGCGGAGCGGCGCTTTCGGTCGGGACGACGACCTTCCTCGCCCGGCGGATCTGGGAGGGAGAACCCGCGGGGCGGGCCCCGAAAACCGGCTCGCACCCGCTCCTCGAGCCGGGCTGGGTCGAGCGGCTCACGGGCGAACGCATCCCGCGACCGGTCCGGACCGTCGCCCGAAAACGCTGGCTGGTCGAGCGCCGGACCGCGCGCGGGCTTTTGTATGCGGGTCAGGTCGTCGGATTTTCCGGCATCGTCCTCTTCCCAGCCGGCATCCTCGCCGGAGGAGTCCCCCTGTTCGTACTGGTAGTCCATTCGCTCGGGCTCGCGGTGGGCATCGTGTTCGGCTCCGACCCGATCGGGATCGAGTACCGCGGCCTGCAGATGATGCTGACGACTGTCGGGGGACGGGCGTTCGTCGGTGGTTTTCTGCTGGCGGCGCTCGCACCCGCCGCCGTCATCGTCCCGGCGGTCGTCCTCCCGCTGGGGGCGGTGAGTACCGCCACCGCCGGCGAGACGCTCTCGTTTGTTCTCTTCGGGATCGCCGTCTGTGGATCTACAGCCACACTCGCGCTCGCGGTCGGACTGGGCGTCGAGCGGTCGGCGTTCGTCCCTCACCCGGGGTTCTTCACGGACGCCCCCTGGTACATCGAGATCGGATGGGAACAGTTCGGCCGGCTCGGAGTGGTCCTCGTCGCCGCGACGCTTTCGGCGCTGCCGGCGTTCGTGGGGACCCACCCGGTGGTGTACGAGTATCTGGCGGGAGCCGGGCTTTCGGTCCCCGCCACCCGAAGCGTCTCCCTCCTGCTCGGTGCCCTGGTCGCCGTGGGGGTCACACGGCTCGCAAGCGAGATCGCTATCGACCGATACGAGGGGTATTCGTTCGAATGACGCCGACGGAACCGCCGGCCGACGAATCCGATGGAAACGATGCGGCCGACCCCAAGGCGGCAGTCGTCGCCGACGGACTGACGAAACGCTACGGCGACACGGCGGTCGTCGAGGACCTGTATCTCGGAATCGAGGCCGGCACCGTCTACGGCCTCCTCGGACCCAACGGAGCAGGGAAGACGACCACCATCCGGATGCTGACCGGGTTGGCTCCACCGACCGACGGAAGCGCCCGGGTCGCAGGCGTCCCCGTCTCCGACCGGGAGACACTCGTCTCACAGATCGGCTACCTGCCCGAATCGACGCCGATCCGGGGACAGTTCACCGGCCGCGAACAGCTCGCCCACCACGGCCGGCTCCGCGGGATGGAGTCCCGCGAGATCGACGGCCGGACCGAGGCGCTGTTGGAGCGCCTCGCGCTCGACTCGGCCGATGACCGGGTCGTGACCTACTCGAAGGGAATGCGCCGGAAGGTGGGGTTGATCCAGGCGATCATGCACGAGCCGAGCGTCGTCTTTCTCGACGAGCCGACCGCCGGACTCGACCCGCGAGCCACGCGGACGGTCAGGGAGGTCGTCACTGAACTGGCAGACGGGGGAACGACGGTCTGTCTCTCGACGCATATCCTCCCGGTCGTCGAAGCCGTCGCGGATCGGGTCGGAATCTGTCATGAGGGCGAACTCGTCGCGGAGGGTCCCTCGAAAGAACTTCGCCGAGCGCCCGGGAGACACCGATCGAACCCTCGAGGACGCCTTCCTCCGCCTGACGAGCGAGCGAGACGGGAACCGGTGATCGCAATTGGAGCCGGTCAGCGATCGACAGACTCGACTCTCATTAGCGGATACCCCTCCTCCATCTCCATACGGGTCCGGACGGTACAACCCTCGTAGGCGACGACGATTCCGACCTCGATGAACCGACCAGTCATCTCGGTGTAGCCGTCGGCGCAGGCGGCCGCGAGTTCGTCCTCGCGAACGTCGACGGTCACTTCCTCGCAGTGGGGCTGGTTCTCGATGGCCTCCTCCATCGCCCGGGCGAGGCTGGGGGCGCTCTCGGGGGTGACGGGGGTGCCGGCGAACTGGTGGTAGAGCGAGCCGAACTTGATGCCGGCCTCGAAGCAGGCGGTCTCGGGGTCGGTAGGCCCCGTCTCGTCGGCGCCTTCGAGGGTTTCGTCCATATCCGTTCCACGCCCGGCGAGCGGAAGGCGATTTCGGCCGCGGGAGAACCGCACGTTACTTACCCTGCCTCGCCAACGCCCCACCAAGACCAACGATGGGAGAGCGAGTCCTGCTGACGGGGGCCGCGGGACGCGTCGGCCGGGCGATCATCGACGACCTGGCCGACGACTACGAGTGGCGACTCCTCGATCGAGACCCGCTCGCGGGCAGCCAGCCAGGCGAGGTCGTCGTCGCCGACATCACCGACGACGAGGCCGTCCGGGAAGCGATGGAGGGAATCGACGCGGTGGTCCATCTCGCGGGCGACCCCCGCCCGGAGGCCCCCTGGGACAGCGTCCTCGCGAACAACATCGACGGCACCCAGACCGTCTACGAGGCCGCCGTCGAGACCGGCGTCGAGCGGGTCGTCTTCGCCTCCTCGAACCACGCCGTCAGCGCCTACGAGACCGACGACCGTACCCCCGACGTCTACCGGCCCGACGACGAGTTCCGCCTCGACGGGGACGAACTCCCCCGCCCGGGAAACCTCTACGGCGTCTCGAAGGCCGCCGGCGAGACCCTCGGCCGGTACTACCACGACGCCCACGACCTCTCGGTGCTCTGTGTCCGCATCGGCAACCTCACCAAGGGCCACCCGCCGATCGACTACGAGCGCGGCCAGGCGATGTGGCTCTCCTATCGGGACTGTGCCCACCTCTTTGATCGTAGCCTGCAAGCGGAGTACGGCTACGAGATCGTCTACGGAATCAGCGACAACGACCGGAAGTACTACTCCCTGGAGCGTGCCCGGGAAGTGCTGGGCTACGACCCTCGGGACAATTCCGCCGACCACGACGACTAGAACAGTCCCTCGACGTCTCGCTCCTTCGCCTCCCGCCGCTCGACGTGGCCCCGTAGCCGGTCGTAGACGATCCCCCGGTGGTCGTCCTCCGCGAGGAAGTCCGCGACGAGCGCGAGAAAACGGCTCCCCTCCTCGCCCGCCTCGAGATCCGCGATCGCGTACTCGCAGGCTCCCTCGACGATTTCCTCGGCGTAGCCCAGTTCGTCGGCGAGAATCGGTGCCGCGATCGCCTGCTCTTCCGAGGAGAGGTCCGCGAGGGTCGGACGCTCGCCGTCGAGAACGATCCGGGGCGGCGGCCGACGCTCGATGATTTCGGGATCGGACGCGAGCGCCGACAGCGCGCGCCGGACGCCCGCGAGGTCGACCTCTCGGTAGTCTGCGGGGAGGCCCTCCAGATAGTCGAGCGCGCTCTCCGCGAGACCGACACAGCCCTCCCAGTTTCGGTTCCTGGCGTGGTGGACCGCGGCGGTGAACTGGATCAGGCCGTGGAGCAGGCGCTCGTCGTCGCTCTCGCGTTCGAGCTCGAGCCAGTGGGCCTCCCAGGCGTCGTGGGCCGCGTGGTAGTGGCCCGCGTTGTAGATCGCGACGCCCGCCCGGAGCCGTTCGCGCATACCCGATTCAGGCGGGCCGGGCCGATAGGCGTGTGGGTCCGCGACCTACAGCAGGAACTCCCCGTCGCGCTGGACGACCTCGCCGTCCACTTCCAGCACCGAGTCCTCGCTCGTATCGATCAGCATGTCCGTGTGGATCGCCGACTCGTTGCCCGACTGGCCCTCGGGAAGACAGGCGTCGTACGCCCGGCCGAGCGCGAGGTGGACCGTCTCGGCCATCTTCTCGTCGAAGAGGATGGTGTCAGTGTAGCGGTCGATCCCCCGGTTCATTCCTATCCCGAGTTCGCCCAGTCGGCGGGCGCCCTCGTCGGTCTCGAGGAGATCGGCGATCACGTCCTCCCCCCGGTCGGCTTCGTGAGAAACGACCTCGCCGTCCTCGAACTCGAGGCGGACGCCCTTGACGGCCTCGCCGTCGATCGTCATCGGGATATCGAACAGGACCTCCCCCTCCGTCGCTTCGGGCGCCGTAAAGACCTCGCCACTGGGCAAGTTGTGGGAGTCGTAGGCGACCGAGGCGGCGCTGTTGACCGCCGTCCGGTCCTCGATCGACATCGTGAGGTCGGTTCCTGCCGACTCGATCCTGACCTCGCTTCCCTCGTCGAGCACCGCCTTCACCTCGGCCATCTCGTCGGCGAGAGAGTCCCAGTCCCGGAGGATCGCGTCGTAGGCGAACTCCCGGTACTCCTCGTAGGCCATGTCGGCCTGCTGGGCGAGGCTTCGGGTCGGGTGGTACGTCGAGACCCACCGGGTGTCGTAGCGGGCCTCCCGAACGTCAGTGCGGGCACTGCGGTAGGACTGGCGGCGCTCGCCGGGGACGTCGGCCATCGCGTTCGTGTTCCGGCCGCCGCCGAGCGAGAGGACGACGTCCGCCGCCTCGTAGAGAGCGAGTTCGTGGTCGGGAGCCTCGAACTCCCCCTCAGAGGCCCGCAGGTACGCTCGGCGGAGTTCCTCAGAACTGTAGGTCGCGAGCAGGTTCGCGCCGCGCTCGCCGAGCGCTTCGGCGACGGCGACCGCGAGGTCGTGGGCCGCGGGCCCGACCGAGAGGACGACGTCGTCGCCTTCCTCGACTCTCGCGCTCCAGTCGACGAGCGTTTCGGCGTGGTCGTAGACGCGTTCGTCCATGGAATCCCCTCGACTGCCCCCGACTAAACTCCCTCTGATCCCGGCCCGTATCAGGCCGGACCGGTCTCGCGCCGGGCGAGCGCGACGACCGCGTAGACGACCGGCGTATCGAGGATCGCAATCGCGAGTTTCAGGAGGTACTGGCCGACGACCAGCGAGAGGACCGCCTCGGGCGGGAGGGCGGCGCCGATCCCGAAGAGGGCGGGCGCGACGGCGAAGGCGACCCCGACGAAGATGACGGTGTCGATGGCCTGGCTGGTCGCCGTCGAGGCGACGTTCCGGAGCCAGAGCTTCTTTCGCCCGGTGTGTGCGCGGATCCGGTGGAAGACGAAGACGTCCCAGTTCTGGCTGACGACGTAGGCCAGCAGGCTGCCGGCGACGACGTTCGCGGCCGGTCCGAGCGCCGCCTCGAACGTCCCCGGATCGACCGGCGAGGTCGGCGAGGCGGGCGCGGCGATCGTCGACCAGACCAACACGAGCACGACAAAATTCATCGCAAAGGCGACGTTGACGACGATATGGGCCGCCCGCCGGCCGTAGAGTTCGGCATAACAGTCGCTGGCGAGGAAGGTCAGTGCATACGCGAGCGCCGCGCCGGGAAGGACGAGTTCGGCGCCCGTAATCGGAAGCGAGAACGGCAGCGAAAACGCCAGGATCTTCGAGGCCGTCAGCTGTGCGGTGACGAGCGCGGTGACGAAGAGGCCGATCAGCGCCACCTGGGGCACCGTCGGCGTCTGCCGGGGGTCGGACATACCCGCACCTCTCGTCCGATCGCCCTAAACGATGCTATTCCGGTCCGATCCGTAGCATCCCTGAGGAATACCAGCCGCAGTAAGATCGGATCTCTCCGGCTGGTCCGGGAGAACCGACGTCGAGGACGGTCGGAGAGCTACTCCTCCCACTGCGTCGAGATGTAGAGCAACAGGATCATACAGACCACGACGAGGACGATCAGCGCGATCGTCGGGACGAGCGGGACGGCCAGGTCCATACCGCTTTTCGGGTATGAGCGGCCAAAGAACTGTGGGTCGGACGGGCGTCTCCTACTCGACGATCGCCACCCGGTCGATGTCGACGTAGCCGATCCGGTCGGTCGAGGGCGAGTCGGTCAGCTCCTCGAGCTCGAGGTACTCCTCCTCCAAGCCGACGACGGTTCCCTCCCTGCGGTTCTCCTCGCCGGCGACCATCACGGTGTCGTAGAGCTCGATCTCGTCGCCGACCGAGACCAGTTCCCGGACGAGTTCGCGGGCCTCACGGGCGTCGGCGTTCTGTGGAACGTCGAGTTCGGTCATGCAGTACGTAGTAGCGTCTGTCAGTAGTTGAATGATAGGGGGGCACGCGCATGGTCTGCTATAGAGGCCGACAAAAAAGACCGGACCGCTAGCCAGGAAGCGGTCTATTCGATGGAGCCGCCGCCGTTTCAGCTGGTGACTTCAACCGTTCCGATTTGGGTTTCAGTATCCCCACTCACGGCGACCACTGACTCACCATCACTCCCGGTACACGACTCGCCTACACTTTCCAGAGTGCAATCACTTCCTACTTCAACAGTGTCTGCGTTCCCTTCACTGACCCAGGAAACGGTGCCGTCGTCCTCAATGTCCACGCCGGCGTTTGCCTCCTCACTGACACTGCCACCGAGATCCAGCACGAACATCGCGATAACCGCTGCCAGAATCACTGTGATTGCCACCATCAGGATGACTCCGATGACGGGCGATACGCCGCGTTCGTCTTCGTTCCCGAAGACAGTCTGTTTCAAGTCCATTGTTGTTCGGTCGCATCGTTGGGATGGGGACCACGCGGCCGCGAGGGCACGCGTGAGGACCGACTCCCGGCCGGTCGCATCGCATTACGTCCCGTTGTTTCCGATGCTAAACAGTAGTGACTCTCGTTCCTATATAAACATAGTTGACCGTCCCGAGTTCATGACATTCTATTTTCGAGAACGGTTCTAGGAGGAATCTCTCAATGGCCCATAGAACGCGTACAAGCGGCCCTTGAACACCCTCTCCTCGCTCGGTTTCGGTCGAGGGGCTCCGTCGCGCCGAAACCTATAATAATTCCAATTGTTAGTGGACGGCGAGCAACCCGGATAGGTCCGCCGGTGAAACCCCGCGATCAGCGTGCCAGACGGAACCCGTAGTAGAGCCCGCCGGCGGCAACCGCAACCGCGTAGCACGCGGCGAGGAAGGGCACCCAGTAGATCCAGAGATCGTAGGAAACGAGGCGGCTCCCGACGGCGGTCATCGCGAGCATGACGGTATAGCCCGGCGCCGCAAGCGGCGTCATCAGCCGAGCGTCGAAGACCCCGAGAACGAAGGGAACGAAGAGCAGGCAGAACACGACAACCGTCGCCGGACCCGAGAGGACCCGGACCGCGAGGGTGCGGAAGTCGGTCATGCGATCCGCGCCATCCCGTACCGTTCCAACAGCCGTTCGGTGATCTCGAGGGTCCAGCGCACCTGGGTACCCGGATCGAGCAGGAAGTCGGTGAGTTCGACCAGAAAGCCCGCCCGGTCGAGGTCGCCCCCGACCTTGTGGATCAGGAGCGGCCCCTCGCCGGTGAGCGTGTTCCCCATCGAGAACCGGTGGGCGACCATGGTCCGCGGGACGTGCTCGTCGTTCATGTGCTCGATCACCGCCCCGGCGTCGGCGGGGGCGTCGCCGGCCGCCGTCGGGAAGATCGCCTGGCCGACCCACCGGTGATGGGTGCCGTAGATCCCCCGCGAGCGATGCAGGTCGAGGACGACGTCCGGATCGGAGCGTTCGACCTCGGCCCACAGTGCCCGTGCGAGTTCGGTCGTCGGCTCCCGCCCCGCGGGGAACTGCCGGTTCAGATCGCCGTCCGGACCCCCGCGTTCGTTGCGCTCGAGGGCGACGATCTCCGCCCAGGGGATCACGACCAGAGTGCCCCGTTCGATCCCCCAGCCGATCACTTCCTCGGCCGCCCGGTAGCCGCTCGTCTCGCCGCCGTGGACCCCGCCGACGACCACCGCCGTCGGCCCCGTCTCGGGTCCCTCGAGTTCGAACACGGTCGTCTCCCGGTCGGTCCCCTCCATGATCGGCCGGCGGGAGAGTGCCATCTCCCGGTGGGGGTCGGCAGGTTCGCCCGGCCCCGACGACTCGGCCCGCGACCGGACGAGGGTGGCCCCCCCGGCCAGGCCGGAAACCGCAGCCCCGGCCCCGAGAACCGTCCGTCTGTGCATATCGGTGACTCTCGAGCGAGCGAGGATAAATGATGTGTCATCCGCGGAGAGCCCACGGATTCGAACGTCGTCGCGATCGTCCTCGAGCCGTCAGAAATCGGTCGATGACCCCCGTTGGCTCGTCACAGTTCCCTGGGCCCTGACGGATTCGAACCATGTGGAGACCGTCACGCTCGCTTCGCTCGTGAGCTGCGACTCCCCGGATTCGAACCGCCAGCGATCCGAACGATTCGCTCCTCGCGTCCGCTCGTCGCAGAATCGATGGGCCCTGACGGATTCGAACCATCGACCACTCGGTGTCCCACAACACCCCCAATGGGGCACTGATATGAGCCGAGCGCTCTCACCGGACTGAGCTAAGGGCCCTCGTTCGGAGAACTCGAGCCCCGCAGTTAACCCTTACTCTCCCGGGCGAAAACGGGGCGGTCGCGGCGGTTCCACGGCGGTCGCGGGTCGAGCGGACTCAGGCCGCGAGACCCAGCGCCGCGAGCTCGTCGTCGTCGAGTTCGGCCTCGAGTTCCTCGCGGCTGTGACTCTCGACGACGTCCTCTCGTTCCTCGGCGCTCAGTTCGGTCGCGTCCTCGAAGCAGTGGCACATGGCATCCGGAGCGTGGGCTGGAAGGTCCATAAAGGCTGTTAGCGGCGGTTTCGTGGTTGTGTAATAACCCGAGTCACCTAGCAATTGTTGTTATTTTATATCCCAAGTTTGGTAATTTCCGACGGGGAAAGACGCGATCTCCCGACCCCCCTCACTCCTCGCTGAAGGCGTGGAGCGTCCGGTCTTCGGTCCCCGCGCGGTGGCTGGTCGCGAGTCCCGCGAGGTGGGGGGCCTCGGGGACGATCAGCTCCTCGCAGGCGGTCCGGACGGCGTTCGTGCTTCCCGGTAGACAGAAGACGGGCGTGTCGGCGGCGATCCCCGCCGTCGCCCGGGAGGCCATCGCGCGAGTGCCGACCTCCTCCCAGGAGAGCGCCCGGAACAGCTCGCCGAAGCCGGGAAGCTCGCGCTCGAACAGCGCCGACGTCGCCTCCGGGGAGACGTCGTCGGCCGTGACGCCGGTCCCGCCCGTGGTCACGACGACGTCGATCCCTCGCTGGGCGACGAGCCCCCGTACGGCGGTTCGGATCGCGCCGTAGTCGTCCCGGACGAGTTCGCGCTCGCGGATCTCGTGGCCCGCCGCCTCGAAGACCTCCGCGATCGTGTCCCCGCCCGGATCCTCGGGCTCCTCGTCCGCGCGTGCATCAGTCGCTCGAGAGGTCGAGACAGTGACGATCCCGACGTAGAGGGGATCGATGAGATCGTGGCCGTGGTCGTCGGTGGTACGTCTGTCGGCGGAATCTGACATGGCCGGGACTCCTCGCTGCAGGGAGATATAGACGGCGGGAGAACGGAAGCGCCGAAGCCAGGACTCGAACCTGGGACCGCCTCGTATCTGCGGCGATCAGCCGGCCTGTATCGCCGTAACAGCGAGGTGCTCTACCAACTGAGCTACTTCGGCCCGTCTCGGTGTTGTCGGGTGGATTTGATAGGGCTTTCGCTTCCCGCCGGCCTTCGACACCCTTTCACTCCCGCCGCGAATAGGGCAGGCGATGACCGACGACGCCGGCGGGGACGCGTTCGAGCGGGTCACGAGCGAGGTCGCCGAGCGAGTCGACCCCGGCTCCGAGGAACGCGAGCGCCTCCGGGCGGTCGCCGACACCCTCGTCGAGCGCGCCCGGCGGGCCGCAACCGAGCGCTGTCCGGACGCCGACGTCCTCCGGGTCGGCTCGACTGCCCGGAACACCTGGATCAGCGGCGACCGCGACATCGACGTCTTCGTCCGCTTTCCGACCGGTCTGGACCGAGAGACCTTAGAGCGCTACGGTCTCGCCGTCGGCCACGAGACCCTTCCCGAGGGCCGCGAGGAGTACGCCGAACATCCCTACGTCAGCGGCGAGTTCGAGGGGTTCGACGTCGACGTCGTCCCCTGCTTTCGCGTCGAGAGCGCGACGGAGACCCGGTCGGCGGTCGATCGGACCCCCTTTCACACGCGCTACCTCCAGGAGCGCCTCGACGACGAGCTCGCCAGCGAAATCCGTCTCGCAAAGGGCTTTCTGAAGGGGGTCGGGATCTACGGTAGTGACCTCCGAACCCGGGGATTTGGGGGATATCTCACCGAACTGCTCGTCTGTGCGTACGGCGGTTTTCGCGAACTCTGTGAAGCTGCCGCCGACTGGCAGCCGCCGGTCGAACTCGACCCCGAGGGCCACGGACGCGAATCGTTCGCGGACCCGCTGGTCGTCATCGACCCCACGGACCCCGAACGCAACGTCGCCGCCGTCTGCTCGGCCGAGAGCGTCGCCCGGTTCCAACACCACGCGCGGGACCTGCTCGCCGACCCTCGCGCCGAACTGTTCGAGCCCGACGACCTCGGCCCGCTCTCCGCCGAGGCGGTCGCCGGCCACGTCGAGCGCCGGGGAACGACCCCCCTCGCGCTCTCGTTTCCGGCCCCCGACCTCGTCGACGACCAGCTCTATCCCCAACTGCGGAAATCACTCGCCGGCATCGCCCGCGAGCTCGAGGACCGCGGGTTCGACGTCCTTCGAACCGCGACGTTCGCGGCGGAGGACGCGGTGCTCCTGGTCGAACTCGCGGTCGCCTCGCTGCCGGCCGTCGAGCGCCACGAGGGACCCCCGGTCGCCGTTCGCTCCCACGCCGAGGGCTTTTACGACGCCTACGCCGACGAGCCGGCGGCCTACGGCCCCTACGTCGAGGGCGGCCGGTACGTCGTCGAGCGCGAGCGGGAGTTCACGTCGGCGCGGGCGTTCCTCGAGAGCGACCGGCTGTTCGACGTCGCCCTCGGCGCACACGTCGAGACCGCCTTGGAGGAGGACTACGACCTGCTCGTCGGCGAGGACCTCGCGGCGCTGGCCGACCCCTTCGGCGCCGAGCTGGCCCGGTACTTCGACCCGAGCCCCTAAACTGCCTTTCATTGCCTAATACATCTCAATTTCCATAATAGGAGCGCTTATTCCTCTCGACCGACTTCGACTCTTCCATGGCGACGGCCCCCACACGACGCGCGGAATCCTGCCCGAACTGTGCCGGACGGATCGAGCGAAGACACCGAACCTGGCAGTGTCCCGACTGTGGACATGCCCCGAACCACGGCGCCGACTGATAGGGTCGGGTACAGGTCAGTATACCGTCAACCCAACACGCTGGCGCGATCGAACGGTACATCGGTGTAACCCCCTCCACGAGCGGAACCGCCGTCCCGACGGGTCGGCGAAACCGCGACCCTTCCGTGGGGTCGCCGGAGGTGTGACAGCGGTCCCGGCGAGAGCCGCCTCGGATCGGAGCCGACGGCCGGGTGCAAGTCCCGGGGCGGTCCTGGGCGCGCCGGCTCGCGCGCTCGCGGCTGCCACTGGCCACGTCACGGCCCGGCGGTCGAAAACGGCCCCGACACGACGGGCAGCCACCCTCCTGGGCGACTCCCGCCCTTCGAGCCGAAGCCGGCGGCCGCTCCCTGCGGCCGTGCCTACAGCCCGTGAGCGTCGGCCACCCGGTCGATCAGCGCTTCGGTCTCCTCATCGACTCCGGCGCCTTCCTCCATCGGTTCGCGGCCGTCGAACGTCTCGTGGACGAGCGCGACGCTATCGGCCAGGACCTCCAGGCCGTAGCCGCCCTCGAGGACGAACGCGAGCGCCCCGCCATCGGCGATCCCCCGGAACCGGTCGGCCAGACCGGCGTAGGCCTCCGTCGAGAGCCGGATCCGGGAGATCGGATCGTGACGGTGGGCGTCGAACCCCGCGCT
Source organism: Saliphagus infecundisoli (assembly GCF_020177375.1). Taxonomy (GTDB): domain Archaea; phylum Halobacteriota; class Halobacteria; order Halobacteriales; family Natrialbaceae; genus Saliphagus; species Saliphagus infecundisoli. The sequence goes on from NZ_JAIWHV010000005.1 coordinate 76,567, forward strand.
CACGAGCAGGAGGTCGGGATCGAACGCCTCGAGTGCGGGGTCGATCAGGCGGTCTACGACCGCGAGGTAGTCGGTGTCGTCGGTGCCGGGAGCCATCGGGACGTTCATCGTCGTCCCGGCGCCCGCGCCCGTCCCGGTCTCTGTGACCTCGCCGGTGCCCGGATAGAGGCCCTCCTCGTGGATCGAGGCGACGAAGACGTCGTCCTGGTCGTAGAAGATGTCCTGCGTGCCGTTGCCGTGGTGGACGTCCCAGTCGACGATCGCGACCCGCTCGGCCCCGCAGTCGTCGATGGCGTGCTGGGCGGCGACGGCGACGTTGTTGGCGAAACAAAAGCCCATCGCGTCGTCCTCGATGGCGTGGTGGCCGGGCGGGCGCCCGATCGAAAACGGCGTCTTCCGACCGGAGTCGCCGTCGAGGGCGGCCTCGGCGGCCCAGCAGGCAAGCCCCGCGCTCGCACACAGGGCGTCCCAGGTCTCGGGAACGGCGCTCGTATCGGGGTCCCAGCTTCCGCCGCCGTCGCCACAGAACTCCCGGACCTCCTCTATATACTCCCGGTCGTGAACCGCCGCGAGCGTCTCGACGTCGGCGGGGTCGGCCTCGACGTACTCGACGCCGTGTTTGCGCTTTAACCCCTCCCGGATCGCCCGCAGTCGGTCGGGCGTCTCGGGGTGGCGCGGACCGGGATCGTGCTCGAGACAGGTCTCCGAGTAGCCAAAGCGCATCCGGTCACACCCGGTCGAGCCGGACGGAGGTCTCGACGTCCTCGGCCGTGACCGTCTTCCGGCCGGCGTGGCGCGCGAGGATCGCCGCCGCGGCCGCGACGCCGTCGGCGTACTCCTCGAGGCGCTCGGCGAGGGCGACCCGGGCCTCCGTCGATACCCGATAGCCGTCGTCGATCTCGAGGCGGGCGATCCGATCGACCGGCGCGATCGGGAGTTCGATGGCGTCGCCATCGCCGGGGTCGGCGCCGAAGTCCGCGGCCTGGAGGGTCTTGCGGCCGTCCTCGCTGGCCCGCCGGGCGGCCTCGACCGCGAGATCGGCGCCGTGGCGCTGGATCCGTTCGGCGAGTTCCCGGGCAGCATCGGCGCTCACCCGGAGATCCCCCGCGTTCCGCCGGATGATCGTATCAACCGGCGCGAACGGTAGCTCGACGTTCATACCCGGATACCGGCAGTTCACACCCTTAATGATTGTGTAAGCGGGTCACGCGATCAGAACAGGTCGGCGGCCTCGAGACGGCCGTCCCGGACGATCCCGCGCGCAGTGACCTCCTCGCCCAGCCCGACGTTCGCGTCGGCCTCGACGCTCATCGTCGTCTCGCCGTCGTCGAGAACGATCGGGTCGCCGGCCTGGACGACGACGCCCGTGAACTCGACTTCCTCCCCGTCTGTGGGATCGTCGGGAGCCGCGTCACCCCCGCCCTCGCCGCCGGAGTCGTCCGCTCGGTCGGACGACGCCCCGTCCGAGGACGGCGACTCCCCGTCGGCGAAGGCGTCCAGTCCCGCCTCCGCGCCGTCGCGGTCGTCGCCGGCCTCGGCGGCGCTCTCGGCCTCGCTTTCGAGGACCGTGATCGTCGAGCGCCAGCCCGCCGACGCCTCGACGTCGTCCTGCCAGCCGTCCTGGATCTCGACGTCGCCGACCGCGACCTCGTCGCCGGGGCCGATATCGACGTCGGCCTTCTCGCCCCAGAGCGCGACCCGGATGTCGCCGGTGGCGTCCTGAATCCGAAGGTTTCTGACCTGGCCCTCCGAGCCGTCGTCCCGGTCGAAGGTGCGTTTGGGGTCTGCCGAGCGAACGACGCCCGCGAGATCGACCGTCTCGCCGATCTCGACGCCCTCGATCGGCGTGCTCTCGGGGACGTACTCGATTCCCTCCTCGATCCCCTCGACGGCGCCGCGGTCCCCGACGTGAAGCTCAAGTTGGCCGTCCCGGTCGCGGACGTAGCCGTCGACGACCTCGACTGACTCGCCGGGGGAGAGCTCCTCGGCCAGATCCGCCCGGTCGTCCCAGAGCGTGACCCGAACCCGCCCCGTCGGGTCCCCGAGCGTGAGGTTCGCGACCCGCCCCTCCGAGCCGTCGTCCCGGTCGAACGTGCGGAGCGAGTCGGTCTCGAGGACGACTCCCCGGAGGTCGACGTCCGAGAGGCCGAGCGAGAGCTGTTCTATCGTATAGGTGTCCGTCAGCTGAACGTCGACCTCCTCGTCGGCGTCGGGTTCGGCCTCGTCGACACTGATCTCGAGGCCCGAAAACCCCTCCTTGGGCCGGCCCTTGATCCGGAGCACCTGGCCCGCCTCCAGTTCGTCTACTGCGGCCGCGGCGTGATCGTCCCAGAACGCCGCCCGGATCGACCCCGTCTCGTCCGCGACCTCGACGTTGACGACCCGACCGTCCTCGTCCTCGCCGTCGCGTTCGAACGTCCGCAGCTCGCCGATCGAGACCACCTTCGCGACGAACTTCGCCTCCTCCATCCCCGGCTCGACGTCGGCGATCCCCTCGACTTCCCCGCCGTCGGCCTCGTGGGCGAGCAACATTGCGGCCGTCTCCTCGTCGGCGAGCCCGCCCATCTGCTCGACTTTCTCCTCGACGGCCTCGCGGAACTCCTCGAGGGAGACGTCCGCCTCGAGGTCCTCGTAAATAGCCTCGATCTCGCTCATGGAATCGTCCATGCCCAGGCCGCGCATAAGCGTTTATCCTCGCTTCCGGGCGACCGAGGGCGCCGGAACGTACCCCGCCGACAGCGACGCTGCGAGCCCCCCAGCGGCGGTCGAACACGCCGCGAGGACGAGGAAGGCGACCATCGGCGAGGCGTAGGTGAGCACGATCCCGACGACCGTCGCGCCGAGTGCCCCCACCCCGAAGATCGCGAGGTAGGTGTAGCCAAACGAGAGGCCTCGCGAGTCGGGCGGGGAGTACTTCGCGATCGTCGCCTGCTCCAGGGGCTGGAGGGCAAAGAGGACGAACCCGAGACAGACGCTCGCGGTCACCAGCGGGAGGCTCCCGGCCCCCGCCACGGGAACGAACAGGATCGCGATGGCGGTGAGGACGACGAAGACGACCGCGAGTCCACGGTCGGGTTCGATCGCGTCGGTGAGCCGCCCGCCGAGATACTGGCCGCCGATCCCGACCACGAGGAGCGCGACGTAGAGGTATTGCCCGAGGTCGAACTCCTCGGCCATCGGGCTCCCCTCGATCGCCGCCGGCTGGAACTCGACGGCGAGAAACTCCCCGAGGAGATCGGGGAGGAAGGTGAGCACCCCCCGGTAGAAGAAGCCACTCAGCGTGACGAGGACGACGGCCGTCAGGAACGCCAGCGTGAACAGCCGCCGGCTGTCGGCGAGGAACCCGGCGAGACCGCCCTCGGGGTCGCCCGCGGGCGCGGAGTTCCCCGGGCCATCGACGGCCGCCGTCTCGTCGAACTCGAGTCTCGCTCCGATGACTGCCCCGGCGATCGAAGGGATCGCGAGGACGGCGACGGCGATCCGCCAGTCGACGACGAGCAAGAGGAGCGCGGTCACGAGCGGTCCGCCCGCGATTCCGACGTTGCCGGCCATTCCGTGGTAGGCGTAGCCGGCACCCCGTTCGGTGACGCCGTTGCTCAAGAGCGCGAGCCCCGCGGGGTGGTAAACGCTCGCGGCGACCCCCCAGACCGCGAGCGCGAGGGCGATCCCGCCGATCCCGGGTGCGAGGCCCAACAGCCCGAAGGAGATCCCCATCCCGACGAGACACGCCGCGATTAGGGTCCGCGAGCCGTACCGATCGACGAGCATCCCCCCAGGGAGCGCGCCGACGCCGAACAGTCCGTAGCCGACCGTGACGACCGCCCCCAGCGTCGCCGCCGTGACCGAGAACTCGAGCAGCCAGACCGTCATCAGGATCGGGATCGACAGCTCGTAGGTGTGGACCAGCCCGTGGCCGACCATCGTGAAGCCGACGATGGTGCGGTCGTTCTCGTTCACGGCCGACCACCGCCGCTCCGTGGCCCCTTCCACGGTCTCCCACCGGCGCCTCCCCCGATCGGCTGACTCACTGGTCGATCCTTCGTCGCCCCCTACGAATACGTGTCCATCCGCGCCGGCGCCGCCCGATCCATGCGGAGCGGACGCACCCCGGCCGGCGGGCGTCAGTCCTCGAGTTCCGCCTCGGCGACCTCGACCGGATCGCCCTCGATCCGCTCGTGCTCCACGACGATCCGCTCGACCGGTCCGACCACCGTCGCCTCGTACTCGACGGCGCCGACGCACTCCATACAGAGGCCGCTCCCGTCGCTCTCGACGCCGATCCGGAGCCGCAGTTCGTCGCCGGCGACCGCCCGTTCGGCTACCTCGGCCTCGTAACACGGCGTCGGCGACCCGATCGTTCCCCGGATCGCCGCCCCCTCGTCGGTGGGTTCGATCGTCGCCTCGTCCACTCCGTCGTTGCCGGTGGCCTCGCCGGTCGCGTTTCCGCCCTCCCCGCGTCCACCGCCCGCACAGTCGGTTCCTACGGTCTCGATCGTCACGTCCGTGGCATCCCCCGGGTCGTCCTCCCCGTCCTCGGAGACGCCCCCGCTCTCGGTATCGTTTTCGTCGCCCCCGTCGGTGTCGGTTTCGGTGTCCGTTCCGTCGTCGGTTTCGTTCCCGTCGCGTCCTCCAGTTTCGTTTTCATCGTTCTCGACGTCCCCGTCGTCTTCGTCGCTCTCGTTGCTGTCACTACCGTTGTCGTCAGTGTCGTTACCGCCGGTGTCGTTGAGATCGCTCCCATCGTCGGTCCCGGTGTCGTTGCCGGTATCGTTGGCCGGATCGTCGGTCCCGTTCGTGTCGGTTCCGGCGTCCTCGTCGGTGTCGGTTTCGTCCTCCGTTCCGTCGCCGCCGTCCTCCGGACTCGTATCGCTCTCGTCGTCTCCGTCGGTGTCGTTTCCGTCGCCTCCGGCGTCTCCGCTGCCCCCGTCGTCGAGACAGCCGGCGATCGTTCCGGCGGCTGCGACCGTACAGAGCGCCCCGAGGAAGGGTCGTCGGTGCATACGTTCCGGTAGACCGTCCCCTTCAAACAGCGTTTCGGTAGCTGAAATCAGCGTTGTAGCTACGCCGATGGCGCTTCCGGGCCCCGGCTGGCGTCCCCCGTTTCGAAAGGGCTTTATTGGGGACCCGACTATCCCGAGTCGAGTCCTGGTAGGGTAGTGGACTATCCTCTTGGCTTGCGGAGCCAGGGACCGGAGTTCAAATCTCCGTCAGGACGTTCACTTCGTTCACGACCTGACGTGCCCAACGCTCGCTTTGCTCGCGTTGGACTCCGTCAGGACGCGTTTCCGAATACAACAACGACGAGCCAAGCAAGCGGCTGGTGTCGACGAACTCCAGTGGTATTTCGGTTGCCGGTTCGATAGCTTTGAAGCCGTCACTCGTGACGGTGAAAGGAAAAAGACCGCCCGCGGTGGGGGGTGACGCGAGGGCGGACGGTCGGTCGAATGGTCCGGCACACGGTGGTGGGGGAAGTGTGCCGCAGTTGCGTGTAAACAACGGAGATATATATACACCAGGGTTGCACATCACGGCAGGGTATGTCGAACGGTAAGCGCGAGAGGCGAGACACCGGTTGGGAACGGCCGGGGACCACCGAAACGCGCGGGTCGCCAGGGCGGCGCGGTCGGGGGAGAAAGAGTATTACGCCCGGCGTGGTTCGACCGAGAAACGTGTATGCACCGGGATAGCGGTGAGCGAGAGCGGACGGGCGGGGAGAGTTCGGTCGATCCGGTCGGCGAGGCGTTCCGCGAGCGGTTCGGCGCGGAGCCGACCGAGCGGGCGCGTGCGCCCGGCCGGGTGAACCTCGTCGGCGGCCACACCGACTACAACGACGGCCTCGTCCTGCCCGTGGCGATCGACCGGGAGACCGTCGTCGCCGCCCGAGCCCGCTCGGACGGGGTGATCCGGGCCCGCTCGTTGGCGTTCGAGGAGACGATCACCGAGCCCGTCGGCACCACCCCCGAGGGCTGGGGCGCGTACGTCCTCGGTACCGCGTCGGTTCTCGCCGACGAGGTCGGGGAGTCCGTCGGCGCGGACCTCGCCGTCGGCGGCGACGTGACCATGGGCGCGGGGCTGTCCTCGTCGGCCGCCCTCGAGGTCGCCGTCTGTGGCGCCATAGACGCGGCCCACGACCTCGGGCTCAACCGGGAGACGATCGCGGACGTCTGCTGGCGCGCGGAAAACGAGGCGGTCGGAATGGCCTGTGGGATCATGGACCAGTTTACGGCGGCGACCGCCCGGCCCGACCGCGCGCTCCGGATCGACTGCCGGGATCGCTCGGTCGAGCACGTCCCCTTCGAACTCGACGCCGAGCTGGTGGTGGTCGATACCAACGTCAAACACGAACTGATCGACAGCGGGTTCAACGACCGGGTCCGGGAGTGCCACGAGGCGACCGCCCGGCTCGACGGCGCGATGGGCAAACGCGTTCGGGCGCTCAGAGACGTTACCCCCGAGGAGGTCGAGGCCCACGCGGACGCCCTCGGCTCCCCCCACACCGCCCGGGCCCGCCACGTCACGAGCGAGATCAGGCGCGTCGAGGCCGCAACGGAGGCCCTGTCGGCCGACGACGCCGCGAGCCTCGGCTCGCTGATGACCCAGTCCCACCACAGCCTCCGGGACGACTACGAGGTCAGCTGCGAGGAACTCGACGCCGCCGTCTCCGCGCTGACCGACCGGCCCGCCGTCTACGGCGCCCGGATGGTCGGCGGAGGCTGGGGCGGCAGCGTCGTCTCGTTGGTCGAGCCCGGAGAGCCACCGGCAGTCGCGGAGGCGGTCCGGGAGCGCTACGAGGAGGCGACCGGCGTCGCGTGCGACATTTACACGTTCGACGCCGGCCGCGGGCTCACCGTCGAGTGACGGACCGACCCGCCCGGATCGGCCGCGCCGACCCGGTCGCTGGCACGGGCTCGTGGGGGGAACTGTTTCGGGGACGAGCCCCGTTCGGCCCGTAGAGAACGGAAACAAACTTCACTGGCCGGCGACGAAGGGGAGACATGAAGGCCGTCGTCCTCGCGGGCGGGTACGCGACCCGGCTCTGGCCGATCACGAAGGATCGACCCAAGATGTTCCTCCCGATCGGCGACTCGACGGTCATCGACCGGATCTTCGCCGACCTGGAGGACGACGACCGGATCACCGAGGTGTTCGTCTCCACGAACGAGTACTTCGAGGACGAGTTCCGCGAGTACCTCGCCGATCGGGACTTCGAGAAGCCGACGCTCTCGATCGAGGACACCACCGGCGAGGACGAGAAGTTCGGCGTCGTCGGCGCCTTGGCCCAGCTCGTCGAGCGAGAAGGCGTCGACGACGACCTCCTGATCGTTGCCGGCGACAACCTGCTCGGGTTCGATCTCGGGGAGTTCACCGACTTCTTCGAGGAGCGCGGCGAGCCCTGTCTGGTCGGCTACGACGTCGGTTCCCTCGAGCGGGCGACGGCGTACGCACCCCTCGAGCTCGACGGGACCGAGGTGGTGGATCTCCAGGAGAAACCCGACGAGCCCGAGAGCTCGCTCGTCTCGATCGCCTGCTACGCGCTCCCCGCGGCAGAACTTCCCTCCCTCGAGACCTACCTCGCGGGCGACAACAACCCCGACGAACCCGGCTGGTTCATGCAGTGGCTCGTCGCGAACCGGACGGTCCACGCCTTCACGTTCGACGGCAAGTGGTTCGACATCGGCGAGCCCGAGGCCTACCTCGAGGCCGTCGCCTGGGAGCTCGACGGCGAGAACCTCGTCGCCGAGGACGCCGACCTGCGGGACGCGGAGCTCTCGGGCAACGTCCACGTCATGGCGGGTGCGACCGTCGAGAACTCGACGGTCGAGAATTCGCTGGTGTTCCCGGGAGCGACGATCAGGGACGCCGCTCTCGAGGGGAGCATCGTCGACGAGCAAGCCGTCGTCGAGGAGTTGCCGCTGTCGGGGGCAGTCGTCGGCGCCCACTCGCGGCTCCAGCCCGACGGCTGGTCGAAGCGAGACGGGTGAGAGGAGTAAGCCCCCTTCTGTTCGGCCCGGCATTCGGCTGAGCAGTCACGCCGGCCGCGTTCGCGGCGGGTCCGGGCTACCTCGACGTGACCTTGCACCGGCGAGGGTTCGCCGTTCCATCGGTCCTCGGCCGTCTGCGATTCTCGCGGCAAAGCCGCTCCGAATCGCCCGTTCGGCGGCTTGTGCCGCCTCACGTCCCGCGGTTCCGCGTCGCGGAACCGCGCTCCCTCCGCGGGTCAACTCCCCTTCCTTGCGGTCGGGTTCGCGCGCATCATCGGTCGGGCCGAGACGTGTCGTTTCTGTTCCAGAGCCAGCGGTCTCCCGCTCCGGACTTGCGTCCGGTCGCCCGCCCGGCGGTGGGGGGACTTTCCTCGCGAGCGTTGCGCGTCTCGGGGAGACGGGCAACGTGGGCGTGGGGCGACTCGGAGAGTCGGTCCACAATGGTGGCCCCGCCGTCGCCGGCGGAGCCATCGCGGCAGTCGGGCTCTCTCTCCCGGTTCCCGTAGGGGCGAACCGGGGTTAAATCCCTCGATGGGGCCGCCGCGAATGGAAGCGCTTTAGGACGCTCACGTGTACCACTGTCTGTATGTCCCAGCCACAGGGCGTCGAACTCTCCTACGAGGACGGTGCGCGCGCGGTGGAACTCGCGCGCGAGGCCGTCGAATCGTACGTGCGCCACGGACAGCGAGAACACCCCGGCAGCATGCGCGACGCGTTCTACGAGCGCACCGGCGCGTTCGTCCGCCTCGAGTCCACCCGCGGACGGGGGAGCCTCCGGGGCTGTGCCGGGGGCTACCGCTCGGGCGACCAGCTCGGCCACGTCATCGTGGATTCGGCGATCGAGGCCGCGAGCGACGACTCCTGTGGCTCCGAAGTGACCCCCTCGGAGCTGTCGAACCTCACCGTCTCGGTCTGTGCGGTCGGCGACGTGATCCTGACCGACGACCCGCTGGCCGACCTCGAGCTCGGGGTCCACGGCGTCGCCGTCGACGGCAGCGGGCAGAGCGGCTGGCTCTACCCCACCGTCCCCGTCGAGAACGCCTGGAGCGAGCGCGAGTACCTCGATCGGGTCTGCCGGAAGGCGGGGATCCCGCCGACGGCCTGGCAGGAAGAAGACAGCGTCGTCACCCTCTTCGAAGGGCTGGTCTTTCGCGAACGAGAGGCCGACGGCAGCGTTGAGCAGCTTACCGCGTAAACTACCCCACCCTACTCCCTCGGCGCTTCGCGCCTCGGTCCTTGAGGGTGGGGCTTTGATGTGGACTCCCGGCAATCAGTCGCCAGCAATAGGCCGGTGACTCTCGCCGTTCAACGTCCCACCAGTTATACGCAGGTCTACTTCTGCGTCTCCGCTCCCCGACGTGGGCGAGGACCGGAGTCTGTGTGTCCGCTTTCGAGCATATCGGAGCCCGATGTTCTTCGCACCGTTGTAGTCCGCGTTGACCTCATAGCCGCACTTCTGGCACTCGAAGTGTTCACCGTGGCGGTTATCCTCATGCGTGAACCCACAGTCCATTCGAGAACAGCGTTGGGACGTGTGGTTCGGCGCAACCTGCTCTACGGAGACGCCGCGTTCTGGTGCTTTGTAGGAGACGTACTCGAACAGGCGCCGGAACGCCCAGATGTGGTGCCACTTCGCCTGTGGAAGCCGCTCGCGGATGTCCGTCAAGTCCTCGAACACGATTACGTTGCAGTCGTGTTCGACAGCTTCCGAGACAAGCTCGGTGGCGACTGTGTGGATGTACTGCGTTCGCCACGCTTCTTCGCGTTTCCCGAGGCGAAGCAGAGCGTTGTGCGCGGCCTGTGTGCCGCGCTGTTGCATCTCGCCACGTCGCTTCTCGAATTCGCGGCACCAGTGGTCGTACTTATCTCCTTGCCAGAACGTGCCGGTCGAAGCGACCGCAAGGCTGTTGACGCCGAGGTCGATACCGAGGACCGTCTGGTGCTCGGTATCTGCCGAAACCTCGACATCGTTGCCGCCCGATTCGTAGCGTCGCGTCGAGAGGTGCAGGTAGAACTCGTCGGTTACCGAGTCGTACCGAAGCGTACTCTCGCAGAACTCGTAGCCCTCGGAGAGAACGTACCGCTCGTAGGGCGTCGGGCTGTCTGCCGGGAGAACGAACGACGGTTCGACCCGGCCCTCAACAGTTGCCAGCGACACCTTGTTGCGGGAGAACGTCGCGCTTCGCGTGTCGTAGTCCATCGTCTCGGCGGTGAACGTCGGACAAGAGATGCGTTGGCCCTTCTTCCACCGTTCGACAACGCCGTTGATGGCTTCGACGCCGCGACGAATGGCGGCTTGGACGAGTTGTGCCTGTAGGTCCGTCTCCTCACGGAGGTCGGCGTAGAGCGCGTCGCGGACCTGCCGTTTGTTGGTCTTGCACTCGGTGTAGGAGGTGTCGGACCAACAGTAGTCGGCGGTTCAGTTCGCGCAGTACAGGTATTGCTCGGCGGTTCGGTGGAGCGCGTCGCGTTGCTCGTCGGAAACGGCGAGTTTCACGACGGCGGTTCGACGCACCTCCATACTTCAGGGAGAAGCCGACGGTACTTATACAGTCGGGAGTCGATCGGTCGCGGTATGCCGGTTGCGTCATACCGTGTCGGTTTCCTCTCGGGCCTACTCGCTCCCTTCGCTACACTCCGGTCGCTCCTCGAGGCCGGAGGCTCCACCTTGAATTACGCTGAAGCCGACCGCCTCCGCGTCGGCGAGACAGCGGTCGGTCGCCGCCGCCAGACTCTCCTCGCGAACCACCTCGCCGTCGCGGATCAACGGCTCGAGCAGGGCCTCTCCTTCATCCCCTTCGTCCCCGTCGGGCTCCCCGCAGTCCGCGAGGGCGACGCCGTGACCCCCCTCGGGCGTCCGGTAGACCTCCTTGACCCCCGAGAGCTTCCCGCGCTTCGAGACCGGGTCGCCGTCGAGCGCGACGATGTCGAGCGCGAAGTCGACCGGGTCGGCGTCGGTGATCGCGCCGCCGACGCCGAAGCCGTCGGCGACGTCGCGCAACTCCCGGAGATCCCCGGGCCCGAGCCCGCCCGAGAGGAAGATCTCGACGTCCTCGTGGCCCCGGGCGTCGAGTTCCCACCGGATCTCGCGGGCGATGTGTCGGAAGTCCCCACGACGGGAGCCCGTCGTGTCCAGGCGGACGCCGGCGAGATCCTCGACGGTCTCGGCCGCGAGCAGGCTCTCGCTTTTCTCGTCCCAGAAGGTGTCGGTCAGCGCGACTCGGGGGACGTCCTCGGCGACGGCCTCGTCGAACGCCGCCCAGGCGTCGGCCTGGTTGCCCTCGCCGAAACAGAACATGAGCGCGTGGGGCATCGTGCCGCTGGCCTCCCGCCCCAGGACCTCGCCGGCGGCGACGTGGGAAAAGCCGTCGAGACCCGCCAGCAGGGCGGCGCGTTCGACGACCGAGGCGATGCTGGGGTGGACGTGGCGGGCGCCAAAGGAGAGCACCCGGGAGTCGGGCGCGGCCCGGCGGACCTCGAGGGCGGCGGTCGCAAAGGCGCTCGCCTGCGACAGCAGTCCCAGGAGGGCGGTCTCGAGTTCGGCAAAGGCGAGGTAGTCGCCCTCGATCCGGGCGACGGGGCCGCCGTCGAACAGTTGGCCGTCGGGGAGTGCGTCGACGTCGACCGACCGACCCGAGAGGAGGGTCGCGACGTCGGCGATGCCCGTGAGGACCTCGAACTCGCCGGTCGGGAACTGGTCTGCGGTGACCTCGGCGACGACGTGGGGGTTCTTCCCGGCGTGCGCCAGGGTCTCGCGGGTGCGGTCGAAGTAGGCGTCGGTTGCACGCCCTTCGAGGATCGCCTCCGGCGGGACGGTTCCGAACGGGTTCGTCATACCCCCGAGTTTCCGACCGGGGGCGAAAAAGCTACCCGTTAGCCCGGTTCGGCCCGCGCCGCGGTCGGTCCCGCCTGCGGAGCCAGTTCCGTCGCTCCGGGCGGGGCAGTTGGTCCGGGCAGGGACGCCGCTCGCTCCGCACCCGTCGGCCGGATCCCCTGGAGAGCATCGGCGGTCGGCCCGCCGACGACCGTCACCCGGTCGCCCGCGACGGTCAGCCGGTAGGCGCCGGAAAACGGGCGGTTCTCCGGGATCCGATAGGTCTCCCCGGAGGCCCCGATCCGCTCGGCGCCGCGTTCCTCGAGCAGGTCGCGGTAGGCGTCGGCGAACTCGGCGGCGTCCCGGTCGCTCTCCCAGGCGAGTTCCCAGACGTGGCCGGTCCGATTTCCCGGACCGCGGTAGGCGAGGAACGTGTCGCCGGCCCAGCCGTCGGTCGCCGGGTGGGAGTAGTTATACTGCCCAAGGTCGCCCGCGCCCTCGTCGATCGGGCGGGAGACGACGCCGTTTTCGAACAGCGTCGCGAACAGGGTCGCCTCGCCGACGGTCTCCGTCCGGAGGTCCGCGCTCGCGTTTCCGTCCCCGTCCTCCTCGGTGAACGGCTCCCAGCCGTCGTCCGAACGGTCCTCGATCGAGACGTTTTCGGGGCGGTCATTGGGATACCGCTCGGGATGGATCAGTTGTTCGGTGCTCGCCGGCCGCTCCTCAAACGCCCGGCCGACGGCCTCCCACCCCCCCGTCTCCCGGAGGGACGCGACGAACGACGGCCCCGCGGCGTAGGGCGCGTAGATCGAGAGGAAGAGGCCGACGTCGAACGGCCGCTCGCGGAGTTCGGCCCGCTCCTCCCCGTCCTGGGGGAGACACTCCCACTCCCCGCAACGGTCGTCGTAGAGCGCCGGCACGTACCCGGCCTCGCCCTCGATCAGCCCGGTCTCGGCCCGCCGTTCGTCGATCGTCTCCCCCTCGCGACCGAGACCGAACCGCTGGTCCTGGAGGGCGTGGACGAGTTCGTGGACCAGCGTCGCGCGGTTCAGCCGCAACGAGTCCGGCTCCTCGACGACGAGGACGATCCGGCCGTCCGAGTAGTAGCCGACCACCGCGTCGCCGTACACCCCGGCGAGCGCATCGTCGATGTCGGTCTCGCCGACGACGAACGCGCCGCGCCACACCTCGTTGACGAACGGTCCCGCCTCCCCCTCGCGGCTCGACTCCGCGCGATAGCGCTCGCGACTTACGACCTCGAGGGCGACGTCCTCCTCGAACCGGAGCCCCCGGATCTCCTCGATCCGGGCCATCGAGCGGTATTTCAGGGCTTCGAGGTCGGCCGGCGAGAGCTCGTCGGCGTCGATCTCGAGGGGTTCCTCGGCCGTGTAGCCCGCGACCTCCCCGAGCGGACGGTCGTCGTCGAGGTCGCCCGCCTCGACCCGGAGTCGCTCCTCGGCCGGGGAGACCGCCGGCGCCACGGCCGTCAGCGCGAGGAGGGCGGCGACGAGGAGGAAACCGAGGGCGGTAAGGCGTCGCACGGCGGGAGCGAGGGCCCGTGTCGAAAAAGCGTTTCCGGCCCGCGACCGCCGGGAGAAGAAGGCGGCTACTGCCGCCGAACGAACAGGGCGGCGGCGACCGCGAGAACGACGAGGACGAGTCCGACCCCGGCGAAGGCGGCCGTGGAATCGATCGCCCCGTCGCTCTCGGTCTCGCCAGCCGCCTCGGCATCAGCGTCGTCGGATACGTTCTCGTCGCCGGTCGCGTTGCCAGTCTCGGAATCGTTCGCGACGCTCCCGGAGCCGTTCGTGCTTTCGTCGTCGACGTCCTCGCTCTCCTCGTTGCCGTTGCCGTTTCCACCCTCGTCGCTGGCCTCGTCATCCGCGCCGTCGTCGTCGGCGTCAGCGTCGGCGGTCCCTTCGTCGTCGGTGTCGTTCTCGCCGCCAGCGTCGGCATCGTCCGGTTCCTCGTTCTCGCCGTCGGCGTCCGTCGCCGCGTCGGCGACGTCATGGATCTCGCCGAGTTCCTCGACGGAGGGCGCGGTGACGATCCACAGCCGGTCGTCCTCCTGCTCGAGGGTGACCGCGCCGCCGAACTCGCTTTCGGCACCGAACTCGTAGGTTCGGTTCGCGTCCTCGACGGCCTCGCCGCCCCGGATCTCTATCAGTTGCTCGTAGGCGTCGGCGAACTCGGCGGCCTCCTCGCCGTCCTCCCAGGCGAGCTTCCAGACGGTTCCCGTCTCCTCGCCGTCGCCGTAGGCGTAGAGCCGGTCGCCGACCCAGCCGTCGGTCTCGGGGTGATTGTACTCGAGTGGGTCCGTCCGGTTGGCCTCGCCGCCCTCCATGTTCAGGAACTCCTCGGGCGGGATGATCGGCGAGCCGTCGTAGGCCGGATCCATCAACATCGCCGAGAGCCCCGCCTGGCCGATCACGTCGTAGTCGGGGCCCTGTGGGCGCTCGATACGCTCCCAGTCGTCGCCGCTCTCGTCGGCGACGGTCACGTCCTCGGGGGTGAACTCGCCGTAGCTCTCGGGATCGATCGTGTGGACCGACGTCGAGGGCATCTCCTCGTAGACGCCGTTGACGGCGTCCCAGCCGCCCTCGTCGTAGACGTGCTCGACGAACGACGGGCCGTCGCTGTAGGGCTGGTAGCCCATGAAGTACAGCCCCCAGCTCGGGGGTTCGCCCGCGGCCGCACCCTGGGCGGTCGCGTTCTCGCTCAGGCAGGGCTCGGCCCACCGCCCGGCCTCACACCGCTCCGAGTACTGGTACTCGATCCGCTGGGCGTCGCCCTCGATCATCCCGAGCACGCCGTTGTCGACGTCGGTCGTCGGCCGCTCGTAGCTATCGAGGTCGAACTGCTGGTCCTGGAGGGCGTGGCCGAGTTCGTGGGCCAGGACCCCCTCGTCGATCTCGACGGACCCGGGGTCCTCGCTGACGACCACGATCCGCTCCTCGACGAAGTCGTAGTAGCCCGCGACGACGGCCGCCCGCTCCTCCTCGCGGACGTCGATCGAGTCGGTCTCGTTGCCGACCAGCAACATCGTCTCGAGCATCGCGTTGTCGAAGGCGCGTTCGTCCTCGGTGACGTTGGCGAAGGCGTTCTCGGACTCGAACTCCTCGCGGGAGACGACGTCGATCTCGGGGAGTTCCTCGAAGGTCAGACACCGCAGCGCCTCGAACCGGGCGGCCGCCCGCGCCGAGAGCGCGTCGAGTTCGGTCTCGTTCAGCCCGTCCTCGCGCTCGATGTCGAGGGGCTCGTCGTACCAGTAGCCCCCGACCCAGCCGACGGTGTCGTTGCCCTCGGCGGGATCGGCGTAGTCAGCCGGCATCTCGGCGGCACAGTCGGCGACGAGTTCGTCGGTCTCGTTTTCGGCCTCTTCCTGGGCGGTGACGGCCGTTCCGGCCGCGGCGACGCCGGCGCCGACGACGGCCGCCAGGAGGAGGGCGACGACGAGGCGGGTCGAACGGGCTGACATGTGTGGGTTGTGCGCATTCGGAAGGTTGGCGCCTTAAGCGTATCCCTCGCGCGACGGCAGACCTATTTTCCTCGCGGCCCACGCCTCGTCCATGGAGGGGACGCTCGATCCCGACCGGACGGCGGTCGTCGTCGTGGACATGCAAAACGGCTTCGCCCACCCCGAGGGCTCGCTGTACGCCCCCGGCAGCGAGCGCGTCGTCGGGCCGATCGCCGACCTCGTCGCCCGCGCCCGCGAGGCCGGCGCCCGGATCGTCTACACCCGCGACGTCCACCCGCCCGAACAGTTCGAGGGCACCCACTCCTACGACGAGTTCGACCGCTGGGGCGAACACGTCCTCGAGGGCTCCTGGGACGCCGAACTCCTCGCCGAACTCGACGTCCGCGACGACGACCTCGTCGTCGAGAAACACACCTACGACGCCTTCTACGACACCGAGCTCGAGGGCTGGCTCGACGCGCGAGGGATCCGGAACCTCGTGATCTGTGGTACCCTCGCGAACGTCTGCGTGCTCCACACCGCCGGGAGCGCGGGGCTTCGGGACTTCCGGACCGTCCTCGTCTCCGACTGCATCGGCGCGATCGAAGACGAGCACAGGGAGTACGCCCTGGAGCACGCCGCGTGGCTGTTCGGCGAGGTCTCCGACAGCGAGGAGGTCGGGTTCGCGCGATGAGCGACGACCCCGAGTACGACGTCGATTTCCGGGACCACCCAGACCGATACGAGATCGGCCGCGGCGAGGAAGGCATCTTCAATCGTCCCGGAAGATCCGGTAGGCGCCCTGTGCGATCGCCACCGGCTCCCGATCGCCGTCGGGCGTCTCGCTCTCGACGATGATCTCGCTGACGCCGATGGTCGAGCCCGCCCGGACGACTTCGGCGGTCGCCTGCAGGTCTCCCGTCGCCGGCCGGAGGTAGTTGACGTTCAGGGTGATCGTCGCGATGGCCCCCGAGAGGGGGTCGTCGAGTTCGGTCCGGAGCGCCAGCCCCCCCGTCGTGTCGACGAGGGTGGCGGCGACGCCGCCGTGAATGTCGGGCGTGCGCTCCCCGTCGGTTCCGGGCCGGCCGTTCGTGAGCTTGTCGTCGTAGGGGATCGACATGACCATGCCGCCGCGCTCGACGGCCTCGACGCCCGCGCCGAGCCAGGAGAGGAACTCGTGGTGGTCGTCGATGTAGCTCTGGAGGACGGCGGCGAGCGAGTCGAAGTCGCGGTCGTCGGTCATGTCCCCTCGATCGGTCGCCGACGGTTTGGCTCCGGCGGTTTTCCGGCCCGGCCCGTTTACCGGCGTTTCTCGCGCTCGAGCGTAACCTCGACTCGCTCGCCGGCCTCGAGGGAGTGGCCGGGGGAGACGACCGTCACGCCCGGCTCGAGGCCACAGGAAAGCGAGAGGCCGGTCGCAGGGTCGCCGTTGGCCCTGACCCCGAGATCGTCCCAGGCGACGGTTCGGCCGTCGGCGACGCCGACACGCTCGCCGCCGAAGGAGACGGGTCCCTGGGGTCCGCCGAGGAGACCGCCGGCCGCGTAGTGAGGGAGCCCGCCATCGAGCACCCCGCCGCCGTCGGCCCCGATGCCGGCGAGTGTTCCCGAACCCGACCCGCGGAGGACGGCGTACGTTTCGCCCACTGCGGCGACTCTCCCCGTCCCGTCCCAGGGAACCGGGCGGAGGTCGGCGCCGACGGTCACGGGAAGCGAGCCCGACGCCCGACGGTGGTCGGCCTCGAGCGGGCGAAAGCCGACGTGGAGGTGGGCGCCGACCCAGGGGTCGAAAAACCCCGTCCGGACCAGGGTGCCAAGCGAGTCGCCGATCCCGACCTCGTCGCCGGGTTCGACGGACGGGTCGACGTGGAGGATCCTAGCTGCGAGTCCCCTCGCCGAGTCGGGTGCCGTACACGAAATGACGATCAGGTAGTCCCGGTCGATCCCCACCGGCCCCGCGGGTGCCCGAACGGTCTCGATCGAGAGCACTCGCCCTGCGACCGGCGACGGTGCCGGCTCGCCGTCGAACCCCTCGCCGGCGCGCCCGCCGGGGTAGAGGTCGATCGCCCGACCCTCGTCGTGGGCGGGGTACGGCGAGTTGAAAAGCGAGAACCGGGCGTAACGCTCGAGCGTCCCCGCACTCAACTCGATCGTCCGATCCCCGCTCATCGGCGCCCCTGGGTGCCGGGAGCGTTTAGGCGCGTCGGTCCCTCCTCCCGGTATGGCACCGCCAGCACCGACGCGCGTCCTCCGCGCGCCCGACGGCTCGGCGAGCGAGGCCGTGCTCTCGCTCGCCGACGAGGGACCCGTCGTCTCGGTCGGCATCCCCCGCCGACAGGTCGCCTTCGGCCGGCGGGACCGCCGACGCGCGGGCTACGACCGGGCCCGGGAGATCGCCGAGAGGCGGGGCTTCGAGCCGGTCGAGCGGGCGGTCGGCGGGCGCGCGGTCGCCTTCGACGGGGCGACGACGGTCGCCTTCGCCCGGGCCGAACCGGTCGGGCGAGAGCGGACGGGGATCGCCGACCGCTACGACCGACTCCTCGGCGACGTCGCCGACGGCCTGGCCGGACTGGGCGTCGCGGTCGAGCGGGGTGAACCGGAGAACTCCTTCTGTCCGGGATCGCACTCGCTGTCGGGCGAGGACGGCAAACTCGCGGGCGTCGCCCAGCGCGTCCGGGCCGACGCCGCGGTCGCCGCGGGCGTCCTCCTGGTCACCGCCGCCGACGACCTCACGGACGCGCTCGCGGCCGTCTACGGCGCCCTCGATGTTCCGTTCGATCCGGAGACCGTCGGCAGTGTCGCCGCGGCCGACGGCCCCCGAGACGCGACGCGGGTCCGGCGCCGGCTCGAGGACGCGCTCACCGGCGATGGCCCGGTCGAAGTGGTCGATACTGCCGGCGATGGAGCCGGAGACGGGTGAGCGAGGGGGCTGGAGACTGCCGGCGTGGCCCTTAGGTAGCGTCGGCCCCTCCGTTCAGGTATGAGAGTCCCACGAACGCTGCGGTCGGTCGACCACGAGACCGCGATCGCCCGGACGGTGACGGCCGACGGCGAAAGCGAGATCACGGTCGACTTCGGGGCGGGGGCCGGCGACCTCGAGGTCGACGTCGTCGGCGGGACCGTCATCGCGACGACCGACGGCGACCAGTTCGAGTTCGACCTCCCCGAGGGCGCCGAGGGCGTGACCGCCAACAACGGCGTGCTCACGATCCGGGGCCCCGCCGACGGGAACTGACCTCGGGATGGGCAACCCTTTCTCTCAGGGTCCCCCTCCGGGAGGTATGGACGAACCGAGCCGACGGCACGAGCCGACCCCCTCGAGCCCGGCGACCGGGCGGGCAGGGGGCAAGCGATGACCGGCGACTCCCCGACCGAAGGGCTCGGCCCGGAGGTCTGGCCGACGTTTCTCGCCGACGCGGCCGATATCGCGGCGGAGTACCGCGAGGCCGGCTGGGAGGTCGTCGAGTGTGATCCCGGCGACGTGACGGCGGTCGCCTCGACCGACCACGACCGCTTCGGGTTCAGCGTGTTGGTCGCCGACGACGAGTACGAGGCCATCGAGGAGCTCTTCGACCGGGCGGAGTTCGACTCCGTCGAGGTCTTCAGCCACGCCGTCGAGGGAGTCGTGTTCGTCCTCGCCGTCGAGCGCGACGAGGAGCGCGAGGTCGCGGTGACGGTGCCGATCTTCTACCGGCGCGCCGGGAGCCAGGACCTATTCGAGGTCGCCGAGGACCGGGGGGAGCTTCCGATCCACCTCCGAACGCCGTCAGGCGACCGGTGGCTCACCTTCTCCCACGCCGAGCCATCGTTGTTCGCGGGCGACGCCGAAAGCGGAGAGAGCGGCGGGTAGCGGGCTCTTACTCGCCTTCCTCGCGGAGTTGCTCGCTGGCCGCCCGGACCTCTCGCATCACCGCCGAGATCCGTTCTTCGGCCTCGAGTTCCTCCTCAACGGAGAGATCCACCCCTTCGACCTCCAGCAGGAACTTCGCGACCTCCGTCGATTCGTACATCACGTCGTCGAGTTCCTCGGCGGTGAAGAAGTCCGACATCGCGCCGTAGAGGAACGTCGCGCCCGACTTTCTGACTTTGTCCTCGAAGGACGAACGGGCCTGGTTGACCGCCTGCGGGGAGTAGGTGTCGGTCATGAACGGGACGAGTTCGGGGAGGTTCTCGCCGATCTTGGTCATCTCGACGCCGGTCTCGGTCCGAAAGTCCGCACAGAGCCGTGCGATCGCCCACTCGCGGGCCGTGATATAAGTCCGGTCCCGGAGGAACTCGTTGACCCGCTCGTAGGCGGCGCCGTCCATCTTCTGGAACTTCGCGTACTTCCGGACGTCCTCGGGGACCTCCTCCTGATCGGGCTCCTCGGGGACCCCCGGCATCGACTCCTCGTCGGCCCGCTCGCCGGCGCCCGAATCCGGGTACTCGCCGTCGGCGGCCTCGTCGTCTCTGTCCTCCCCCATCGGGGGCGACCGCGGCTCCTCCGACATGGACTCCCGTTGCCAACCGTCGGTCAAAAGGGTTGCCGTGGCCGAGTGGTCGATCAGTCCCCGCGCAGGTCGAGGTAGGCTTCCTCCTCCCAAGTCGTCTCGTCGACGACCACCAGTTCCTCGTCGCCGAAAACGTAGAGGTAGTCCTCGACGTACATCGCTCGCAGCGCCGGCCCGTCGGTCTCGACGGTCCGCACCCGCTCGAGGCCGTCCTCGTAGTCGAAGACGTGTCCCCCTTGGCTGCCGGGCAGGAAGAAGATACCGTGGCGCTCGTCGATGAGGAAGGCGGTGTGAGACTCACGGACCGCCGACCACCGGTCGTCGAGGATGCGCTCGTTCTCGATCACCGGGTCGGTCGGATCGCTCGCGTCGAAAACCACGGCCTTCACTGACCCCCCCTCCTCGCCGATCCCGAGCACCCGGTCGTCGCCCAGCGGGTGGAGGTACGTCGAGAAACCCGGCAGCTCGAGCTCGCCTTCCTCGGTCGGGTCGGTCGGCTCCGAAAGGTCGATCACGTGGAACGGATCAACCCGCCGGAACGTGACGAGGTAGGCGGTGTCCCCCTGGTAGCGCGCGGCGAACACCTCCTGGCCCTCGCCCATCCCCCGCTCGGCGCCGACAGGGTCGAGATCGGAGTCGAGCACGACGAGGTCGTTCTCGCTCTCGACCCCCGGTGCGGCGACGGTCGTCGCGATTCGGAGATTGCCGTCGTGTTCGTCCATCGCCCACTGATCGAGCGGCGTCCCGGCGACGCTGCCGGTCGCCGCGACCGACAACGAGTCGGTCGGGAGCTTCACGATCCCCGTCCGCGAGAACGAGCGCTTTCTGTCCTCAACGTAGGTCTCCCAGGCTTCCTCGAGATCGTCGACTGCGGTCCGGCGCTCCCCCCGATCGAGGCCGGTGCGCCACTCGCGCTCGATCGCCGCAATCTCGGCACGGGTCGCGGGTTCCGAGAGGTCGTACTCCTGGAGTTCCTCGAGACGGGCGATCGCGCGGTCGTCGAGGTACTCACGGCCCTCCGAGAGCAGGAACTCGAGGCGCTGGCCGGCGCGGTCTGGCGTGTCGGCGTAGGTCAGGTAGATCGCGGTCCCCGAGACGTAGGTCGCCGTCGCCCGTCCCGAGCCGAGGAAACTGGCGTCGTCCTCGACCTCACCGCTCGCGGGGTCGATCCGCATCGCCGTGTAGACCGTGTCGGCGTCCGACTGGTCGGCGGGATAGCTGACGTCGGTACAGTCGATCGCGGGGCCGTCACCGCCGAGGGGCTCGACCGGGCAGGGGTCGGTCGGGTCGGCCCGCTCGGCGACGACCAGCAGGAGGTCGCCGCCCGCGAGGCGTGCGGCTTCGATCCGACCCTCAAGTCCGCTGCTCCAGGCTGGCTCGGGGGCGGCGGGTTCGCTCACGTCGTATCCCCGGAGCCGGTCGCTCTCGAGAGCGACCAGCGAGTCGTTGGCGAGCAGGAGCTCGCCATCGGCGGGGATTTCGCCGATCGCCTTGGGGTCTGCGGGCTCCGTGGCGTCGAGGACGTGGGTCCCGCCGGTGTCCTGCGAGCGCGAGCCGGCGTAGTAGACCGTCTCGCCGTCGCTCTTGAGGAGGTCGGGCTCGTCGATCCCCTCGACCTGAACGTTCGTCTCCGAGTGGCGCGCGGGTCCATCCTCGCCGGCCGGGGCGGCGTCGCCCCCCTCGGCGACGGTGGCGGATTCCGCGACGCCGGTCTCGGTGGCGCCGTCATCGGCCACGGCGACGTCGGCGGCGCCGGCCTGTCCGACGGGGGCCGACGCCCGGGACTCCTGGAGATAGGTCGCGAACGCCGCCGCGGAGTCGAACCGGTCGATCGCCGGCCCGTCGGCCTCGTCCGTCGCGAGGCCGTCGTCGCGTTCGTCGCGGTCATCGGGATCGTCGGAATCATCGAAGTCCCCGTCTCCGTCGGACTGGTCCGTGCCGGGGGCATCGACGACGCCACCCACCGCGAGGCCGACGGCCGATCCGACGAGCAGGGCGACGACGGCGACGGCCGCCAGCGTTCGTGTAGACGCCATGGCTGAGCCGACGATCCCCGCAGAAAAGGGCGTATCCCAAGCTCAAACGCGGATTTCACCCTCCGTGAACTCCGAACCCGTCGCCCGCAGTTCAACCGTGATTTAAGGCCGCGAGGCCCATACGAGGGGTATGACACGGACCCCGGTCGTCGTGCGGGCAGTGCGGACCCCACAGGGCAAGGAGGACGGCGTCTTCGCGGACGTGCGAAGCGAGGACCTCTCGATCCCGCTGATCGACGAGATACTCGAAGAAACCGGCCTCTCGGGATCGGACGTGGACGACCTGATGTGGGGCTGTGCACAGCAACGCGGCGAACAGGACAACAACCTCGCGCGGGTGATCGCCCTCCTGTCGGAGCTGGGCGAGGAGGTGCCGGCGACGACGATCAACCGCTGGTGTGCCTCCTCGATGCAGGCGATCATTTCGGCGTCGGACGCGATCCGGGCGGGCCAGCGCGACTGTATCGTCGCCGGCGGCGTCGAGAACATGTCCCGGAACCCGATGGGCGAGGGCACGTCCCACCTCCATCCCCAGCTCGCCACCGAGTACAACGTCGGCGAGCTCCAGATGGGGATGACCGCCGAGAAGGTCGCAGAGGAGTACGACGTCTCCCGGGAGCGCCAGGACGAGTACGCCCTCGAGAGCCACCGGCGGGCGGCGGAAGCGACCGACGAGGGCCGCTTCGACGACCAGATCGTCCCGATCGAAACGGACGAGGGCGAGGTCAGCGAGGACGAGGGGATCCGCCGAGACACCGACATGGAGACCCTCGCGGGGCTCCCTACCGTGTTCAAGTCGGAGGGGACGGTCACCCCCGGAAACGCCTCCCAGATCTCCGACGGCGCCGCCGCCCTTCTGGTGACGAGCCGCGAGTTCGCCGACGACCACGACCTCGAAATCATGGCCGAGGTCGGGAGCAACGCGGTCGCGGGCGTCGATCCCACCGTGATGGGGATCGGGCCCGTCCCCGCGACCCGAGCGCTCCTAGAGCGCGTCGATCGGGAGATCGAGGCGTACGACCTCGTCGAACTCAACGAGGCCTTCGCGAGCCAGACGGTGTACGCCCGCGACGAACTCGGCATCGATCCTAAGCGGTTCAACGTCAACGGCGGTGCGATCGCGCTGGGTCATCCCCTGGGTGCCAGCGGCGCGCGACTCCCCGTGGCGTTGCTCCACGAACTCGGGCGACGGGGCGGTGGTCGCGGACTCGCGACGCTCTGTGTCGGCTTCGGCCAGGGCGCCGCAATCGAGTTCACCGTGTCACCTTCTCCGTCCTAAAGGGCGGAGCTTGTCGGTGGACTCCCGTTCTGGCCGAATCTACCCGGCAGGCGAATGCTCGCCATTCACGTTCAGCGTCCCCGACTTCAGGGCGAGGTGACGTGTCGCCCCTCCATGCGGAGACTTTTGCCCCGCACGGAGCATCTTGAACCCGATGTTCTTCGCTGCGTTGTAATCCGCGTTGACCTCGTAACCGCACTTGTAAACTACCCCGCCCTACTCGCACCCTCCCGCCTTGCGGCGGTCGGTCACTCCTTGAGGGCGGGGCTTTACCGCAACGACATTGTACCCCGCAACCCCATGCAAGGGCGCGGCCCGGCTTCCTCTTCCCGTCCACGGGCGGACGGCGGGTCGGAGTTGTTGCTGCGACCCGCCTACCGGATCCGTTCCGTGGATTGTCCCGCCGATTTAATTCCCGGTGTTCTCTCACTCTACCCCAACACTGGGGACGGGGATCGAACCCGTTCGCGGTCGTCGTTCCCGAGTATAGGGTGCGACGGCCACGCCGTCGCACCACGGGAGCCAGTTTACTCGTGGCTCCTACCGACCCCGGCTTGTGCGAGGACGGCAGTATCTCACATAACGGGCGGAGACGGCCTAATCCTTGCGGTTTCGTCCAGCTTCGCAACGCGATTCCTCTCCACCCTACTCGCTCCCGTCGGTCGCTCGTTGAGGAAGGAGGCTCCTCGCTACCGTTTGCTGACACCGGAACTCCGCTTGCGACGGCCGGTTCTCCCGAAGCGTCGTCCCACACTGTGAGCACCGTTGGCTTGTGTAGGCCGGATCGATTTGCGTCGTTGCGATCTCTTCGGCCTCCGCTTTATAGGCGGTATAGTCGTACAGGCGTCGGAACGCCCATGCGTGGAACTTCTTCGCGCCGGGCATTCGGTCCCGAATATCGATCAGGTCCTCGAAGGCGATGTGAGAGCAGCCATGCGCGACGGCTTCTTGAACGATCGCTTTCGAGATTCGATGGAGGGAGTCCTCGACCCACCGCGTTTCGCGGTCGCCCATCTGTTCGATGGTTCGGTGGGCCGATTCGGTACCCGTATGTTGGATGTTGCCACGAATCCGCTCGTACTCCTGGCGACGATGGTTCAGGTAAGCACCGTTCCAGAACATCCCGGTTGACGTGACGGCGATTTGTTCGATACCGAGGTCGACGCCGAGGACTGTGCTGTGCTCGGTGTCGCCTTCGTCCGGTATCTCGGGCTCCACGTCGGCCTTCGTTCCGATGTGGAGATAAAAGGTGTCCGTCTCGTCGCGGTACTGTAACGTCGCTCCTGTAACCTCGTAGTCGTCGTTGCGGAGGTACTTCGTCTGCGGATTCTCGCCCTCCGGCGGCAGGACATACTTGGCTTCGACACGCCCATTAACAGTCGAAAGCGACACGTAGTCCTCGTGGAACGTGGCACTCCGCTTGTCGTAGCGAACCGAGGGCGTCGTGAAGTGCGGTTGTGACGACTTCTTGCCGTTCTTCCATCGAGCGACGACGCCCTTGATGGCTTCGGCGGCCTTGTTCCGTGCCGACTGAACGAGGTTCGCTTGAAGTCTCGTTTCGCCCCGTACAGCCGAATACGTCCGTTCGTGGAGTTTCGTCTTGGAGGTGGGCTTGTAGTCGTCTTGCCATGCGTCGCGAACGATGTAGTTGGCGGCCCACAGATACTCCTCGACGGTTTTGTGGAGGAGAGTCGCGTCGCTGTCGTCTACGTCAAGCTTGGCGACGACGGTGCGACGGGTCTCCACCATACATCATATATGAAACTATACATTTATATTGGTATCGGCTCCGTCGGGGAGCCAGCCGGCTTTCGTCGGCGGCTTTCCAACGTGATTCACGCGATTCCTCCCCGCCACAGACGGTGGGATTTCCTCGCTGACTAAAGATGACCGAGGCGCTCTCCCTCTCGGACTCCAGTCTCCTCGAGTTCGAGGCGACGGTCGAGCGCGTCGTCGGCGACCGGGTCGTCCTCGATCGGACTGCCTTCTACCCCGAGGGCGGCGGCCAGCCCGCGGATCGGGGAACGCTCGCCGCCGATGGCGAGTCCTGGGCCGTCTCCGACGTCCAGAAACGGGATACGATCTACCACCACGTAGACCGGGAGCCACCCGCAGTCGGAACCGTCGTGGAGGGAGCGGTCGATGCCGACCGGCGACGGGCCCACAGCCGGTATCACAGCGCCCAGCACCTCCTCTCCGCGATCGTCCTCGCCGAGTTCGACGCGGCGGCGACCGGAAACCAGCTGTATGCCGACCGGGCCCGCCTCGACTGTGCCTACGATCGCTTTTCCGAAGAAGAACTCGCCGACGTCGAAGCCCGGATGAACGACCTCGTCGAGGACGAACTCGCCGTCCGGTGGTACACGATGGATCGCGAGGACGCCGAAGCAGGCCTGGATCCCGGACGTACCCGCCTCGACCTCCTCCCGGAGTCGATCCGCGAGGTCCGGATCGTCGAGATCGGCGACCCCGAGGCTCCCTTCGACCGGACGGCGTGTGCGGGCACCCACGTCGAGAACACCAGGGATATCGGCCCCGTCACCGTCACGGGCCGGGAGAGCCGGGGCGCCGGCGAGGAGCGACTCCGGTTCGAACTCGAGTAGAGTGCGAACGGTTCTCGGGGACGCCGATGTCATCGGGTAACCCGACTGTCGCCGAAGCGATATATAGGTTCGCGGCCGAATCAGGTAACGTGATACAACCAGAGTTCCGGCAGCCGATTCGAACCGTCTCGACGACCGCCACCGACGAGGAGGGCCACTGAGATGGCCGACACCGTCCTCGTCACGGGCGCGACCGGCAACCAGGGAGGTGCCGTCGTCGAGCACCTGCTCGAGTCGGGCGAACTCGAGGTCCACGGGCTGACCCGGGACGCAGCCGGCGACCGGGCCCAGGAGCTCGCAGAGCAGGGCGTGGAGATGGTCGAGGGCGACCTGGACGACCCCGAAAGTCTCCGAGGACCCGTCGGCGACGCCGACCGGATCTTTGCGGTCACGAACTTCTGGACGGAGGGCTACGAGGGCCAGGTCCAGCAGGGAGAGAACCTCGCCGATGTCGCGAGCGAGGAGGGGGTAGACCAGTTCGTCTTCAGCGGCGTCGGAAGCCACGACGAGGAGACCGGCGTCCCTCACTTCGACTCCGCCTGGGAGATCGAACAGCACGCCCAGGATCTGGACCTCCCCATGACCGTGCTCAAGCCCGTCTTCTTCTTCCAGAACCTCGAGGCGTTCGCCGAGGACATCGTCGAGGACGGCCAGCTCGCCTTGCCCTTGGAGGAGGGCGTCTCCCTCCAGATGGTGGACGTAGACGACGTGGGCCATGCCGCCGCAGTCGCCCTCGAAAATCCCGACGAGCTCGTCGGCGAACGGATCGATCTCGCGGGCGACGAGGCGACGCTGGCGGAGACCGCCGACGTTCTCTCTACGGTGACGGGCCGGGAGGTCGAGGCCGTCCACGTCCCGATCGAGGACGCCTACGACTCCTTCGGCGAGGAGTTCACCGTCATGTGCGAGTGGTTCAACGAGGAGGGCTACAGCGCGGACATCGACGCCATGGAGGACGTCTTCGGCTTCGACTTCGCCGACCTCGAGGAGTACCTCCGCGAGAACGGCTGGGAGGACAAGGAGGGGATGGCCTCGACCCCCGGCTGGGTCAAGGCGCTGTAGGCCGACGGTCGCAACGCGGGACCCTCCACCGTCCGTGGTCGGACAGCCGGCGGCCATCGAGGAGGGATACGGTTATTACGATTCGCCAACAAGTCGGCGCATGGCCGACCTCGCGATCGAGACCGACGCGCTGACGAAACGGTACGGCAACGAGTACGCGGTCCGGGAGCTCGATCTCGAGATCGACCCCGGCACGGTCTACGGCTTTCTGGGTCCAAACGGCGCGGGAAAGACGACGACGATGCGGATGCTGACGACGCTCACGAAACCGACGTCGGGCTCGGCGCGGGTCGCCGGCCACTCGATCGCCGAGCGCGACGCCGTCACCCCCCACATCGGCTACCTCCCCGAGGAGCCCCCGATCTACGACGAACTCACCGGGCGCGAACAGCTCGAGTACGTCGCCGGGCTCCGGGACCTGCCCCGCGAGGAGTCCGGAGCGCGCATCGAACGCCTGCTCGAGCGTTTCGACCTCACGGGCGACGCCGACAAGCGCATCGAGGCCTACTCGAAGGGAATGCGCCAGAAGGTCGGCGTCATCCAGGCGGTACTCCACGAGCCCGCCGTCGCCTTCCTCGACGAGCCCACGAGCGGGCTCGATCCCCGCGCGGCCCGGACGATGCGCGAGACGATCGCCGACCTCGCGGATCGGGAGATGACCATCTTCCTCTCGACGCACATCCTCCCCGTCGTCGACGAACTCGGCGACCGGATCGGCGTCCTCCACGACGGCCGGCTGGTCGCCGAGGGCACTCCCACCGAGCTCAAGCGCCGCGCGGAGACCGGCGAGGAGGGAAGCCTGGAGGATGCCTTCCTCGCGGTCACCGACGAGGGCGAGTACGCCGAACCCGAGGAAGCGGTCTGAGAGCCTTGGTCTGGAACGACCGGCGGGTACCTCGCCCCGGTCGAACTAAGTATGGCTCGAGAATCAGCCGTTGATCGCGGAGGGTGTCATATAACGGGTCACACACTCTGCCCGCTACTACTCAGCATCGCTCAGTAGAGGGAATACTCATATCGGTCAGTACAACGAAATAACTATCAGGATATTGGATTCTTACTAAGTATGGAACGCAGACTACTCAAGACAGCTATTGGGATAGCAATGGTGGGAATAGGGCTGGTGCAGGTGTCTCTCTATGCCGTGCAAAGCGAATGGATACCTACCGGTTTGGGTGTATTCATCTCGCTACTTGGGATTGTGTATCTATGGGCCGAGGTCTACTCAACTGCACAGTAAGCACCTGCAGTGAGCACGGAATTCATCAAATACACCCTGAATAGAACCGCTTGTGAACTGTTCTGTGGCACCCTACTTGACCGCGACCAATCTGTCCTCGACCCCCGCCAGGTCCCGCTCGATCCGCCGGCCGGTCGCCGCGATCGCCGCGAGCAACGGGTGGACGCTCTCGCAGTCGGCGTACAGGTACTCCCCGAGGTCGTCGCCGGCGGGCGACGACCGACAGCCGTCCCCAAGGGTCGCCTGGCGCTCGGCGGCGAGGTCGTCACACCGCTCCTCGAGCCCGCACAGCCGCCGACGAGAGAGTCTGAGCGCGTTGAACTCCATGCGGTCGATCGGCTGGCCGACGATCGCCGCCCGTTCCGCTTCAATCCCCTCGAGGCGCTCGTCGAGGTCGGCGATCGACTCGAGTTCCGAATCGATGATCGAGAGCAGCGTCGTCCGACCACCGATCGCGGCGTCGGCCGCCGTCAGCAGCGACCGCTTTACGTACGGTCGGAGGCGGTCGTGGCGCGCGAGGGCAGCGGCGAGTTCGGGGCTGAGTTCGCCGGCGACGTTCTCCGTGAGGTCCTCGTCGAATCGCTCGCGGTAGTGGGGGACCGCCATCACGGTGTCGGCGTAGGCCTCCCGAACCCGAGCGATCCCGCCGCCGACCTCCCGCGATCGGGCGGGCGCCCCGCCCCGAGAACGGACGACGTCCAGATCCTCGACACGCTCGCGAAACCCGGCGAACGCGGCGCGCTCGTCCGCGAGGTGACGGCGCTCGCGCGTGACGGCCCGCCGGGCGTCCTCGAGGCTCCCCTCGGAGGAACGCTCCACGCCGGCCGGGCCGTCGGAGGGCATACCGACCCCTTCGCCGGCCCCGACTTAAACGTGTCGGGTCGTTAATTATTACCGGCAAAACCCGGAGGAGGCGAAGGGGCGTCTCGCCGGCGGCCGCCGGATCGACGGCGACGGGACGGAACGGGACGACGACGGGGTTTTTCCCCGCGGGGCCGAAGCGAGCGTATGGGTTCGGGGAACGATCGGTTCGGGGGCGCCGCGGCGATCGCGTTCGGGTCCCTCCTCGCGGCCGTCTCCGTCCTCGCGGTCGGCACCGTTGCCGGCGAGGGCATCCTCCGAAACGTCGCCGTCGCGATCGTTCTCCTCGGCGCGGTCGTCTTCGCGCCGACGTACCTGCTCTATGCCTCCTGGTTCGACGAGTTCGGCGACCGCCGGTAGCTACTCCTCGTAGAGCTCCCGAACCTTCTCGTCGAAGCGTTCGAGGATGACGCGGCGTTTCTTCTTCATCGTCGGGGTCAGCATCTCGTTTTCCTCGGTGAACTCCCGGGGGACGAGCCGGAACTCTTTGATCCGCTCGTGGCGCGAAAAGCCCTCGTTGACCCGTTCGACCTCCCGCTCGACGTACTCCTCGACCCGGTCGTCGGCGACGAGGGCCTCAGGGTCGTCGGGGAGGTCGATCCCCTCGCCGGCGGCCCACTCGCGGACGCGGTCGGCGTTGGGAACGATCAGGGCACCGACGAACTTCTCGCCGTCGCCGACGACCATACACTGCTCGACGACCTCGCTCGAGGCGAAGGCGTCCTCGATCGGCCCCGGCGCGACGTTTTTCCCCGTCGAGAGCACCAGGAGCTGTTTCGAGCGCTCGCGGAACTCGACGTAGCCGTCGGGACGCAGGTGGACGACGTCGCCCGTGTGAAACCAGCCATCCGAAAAGGCCCGGTCGGTCGCCGCCGGGTCCGACCAGTAACCGTCGGTGACGTTTTCCCCCCGGACGAGGAGTTCGCCGACCTCGCCGGCGTCCGAGAACGTCTCGGGATCGACCGCCGACTCGTCGATCTCGATCTCGATGTCCGAAACCGGAGGGCCGATCGTCCCGACCTTGGGCTCCTCGGTCGGGTTGACGGTGACGACCGGCGAGGTCTCTGTCAGGCCGTACCCCTCGTAGATCGGGAGCCCCATCGCGTGATACAGCGTACAGAGCTCCGCCGAGAGGCTCCCGCCGCCGCTGATCAGCATCTCGATCTCCCCGCCGAGGGCCTCCCGGACCTGGGAAAAGACCAGCCGGTCGGCCAGCCGGCGTTTCGCCTCCAGAACGGGACCCGGATCCGCAGCCTCGTAGTGGGCGACGCCGATGTCGGTCGCCCACTCGAAGATCCGCTTTTTCGTCGCGGACTCGCTGGCCTGCTCGCGGACCCCGTCGTAGATCTTCTCGTACACTCGAGGGACGCTCGTCGCGGAGGTCGGCGACACGGCGGCGAAGTCGGCCTGGAGGGTGTCGGGGCTCTCAGCGTAGGCGACGCAGGCGCCGCTCGCGAACATCAGGAAGTGGCCCGCCAGCCGCTCGAAGACGTGGGCCAGCGGGAGGTAGGAGACCGTCTCCGTCCCCGAACCGATCGACGGTGCCCCCTCCGGTTTGTCCGGACGCGGCGCGAACCGCTTGCGGACCTGATTGACGTTCGTCCGGAAGTTGCGGTGGGTAAGCCGGACCCCTTTGGGCTGGCCCGTCGTCCCGCTCGTGTAGATCAGGCTCGCGAGGTCGCCGGGCGAGGCCGCGTCGATCCAGCCCTCGTAGGCCTCGCGGTCGAAGCGCTCCGCCCCGCGCTCGTAAACCTCCCCGAGCGTGTGGACGTCCTCGCACTCGCCGGCGATCGCCGACTCGTCCATCGAGACCAAAACGTCGAGATCGAGCCCGTCCGCCACGTCGAGAACCCGCTCGAGTTCGTCGTCGCCGGCGGCGACGACCGCGCTCGCGTCGGGGTCCGAGAGCAGGTGGCGGACCTGTTCGGGGCCGGAGCCGCTGTAGACGGTCGTGACGACCCCGCCGGCGGCGAGGACGGCGAAGTCAGTCTGGGCCCACTCCATGCGCGTGTCCGCGAAGATCGCGACCCGGTCGCCGGCCTCGAGGCCGAGGTCCCGAAAGCCGGCGGCGAGCCGGCGGACGACATGGCGCATCTCGGCGTAGGAGATCGTCCGGAACTCGCCCTCGCGGGCGGGCGAGAAGGCGGTCCCGGCGAGCGAGCGGTCGTAGATCCCGCCCTTGTAGCGCTGGGCCGGCCGGTCGCGGTTGCGCTCGGCACTGTCCTCGAACAGCCGCCCGAGGGTCGTCTGCCCGATGACCTCGTCGTCGTACGCGCGCTCGGCGTCCAGCCAGTCCATACTCCCTGAGAACGGCTCGCGAACGATAAAACGTGAGGAAACTCCTCGCACTGGGGGTCCCGTTTACCGACCCGGAGTCACCGATCGAGAGAGGCGAGGACGCCCCGGACGTTCATCGCCGCCTCCGCACGGGCCTTGCGCTCGCCCCAGACCTCGCCCATCTCGGTCGCCTCGGCGAAGTGGTCGATCACAGCCTCGTCGTCGCCCAGTTCGGCGCGCTTTTCTTCGACCGCCCGGACCCACTCGCGGAGTACCTCCCCGTACTGCTCGAGGACCTCCCCTCGCTCCCTGGGCCCGAAGTGAGTGAACAGCAGCGTCGATCGGTCGAGAGCCTCGAGGGTCTCGATGTCGGCGAGACAGCCCTCGAGGTCGAACTGGGGTGGGGGACTGGTCTCCCTGATGACTCCCATCGAGGGCACCCAGATGCCGGCGGCGTCAGCAGTGAACACGGCGTCGTTTTCGGGGTCCTCGAAGACGACCTGGTGGGGAGCGTGGCCGGGAGCCTCGTGGACCCGGAGCTCGTGGCCCCCGAGGTCGATGGCGTCGCCGTCCTCGATCCCCGTGATGCGATCCTCGGGGACCGGCTCGGGTTCGACATAGAACTCCCACTGGTCGCCGACCGCGCGCTTCGTTCCCTCGACGAGCCGCGAAGGGTCGGCAAGGTGGTGGGCGCCCACCTCGGGAACGTAGACCTCGGCGTTCGGACAGGCCTCGGCGAGAAAGCCCGCGCCACCGGCGTGATCGAGGTGGACGTGGGTGACCGCGATGACCGCGAGCTCCTCGCGGTCGATCCCGACCTCCGCCAGCGCGTCGAGGATCAGCTCGTGGTTCGTCCCGATCCCCGACTCGACTATCGCGGGCCGGTCGTCGTCGAGAAGGTAGACCGCGCCGTACTCCGACGTCCCGTACATCCCGGTATCGACGTAGTGGAGGTCGGCGCAGTCGCCGACCGTGCGGACGTCTCCGATTCCCATACCGGTAGCCCGACGGGCGCGTCCAAGTAGCTCCCGGTCCCGGACGGACGGTCCGGAACCGCCAGGGGGAGGCCAACGCGACCAACCCCCACGCCCATCCGTCTCACAGCAGGACTAAATACTCTACCATAGTATATGATACTATGAACGAACCATATGAAAACTTCTCAAGTTCGACCGCGGATCCCGGGACCGGGCGTCGGACCGTCCTGAAGGGGCTTGCCGCCGGCACGGTCGGCCTCACGGGGATCGCGGGGACGGCCGCCGCCCAGGGGACGAAGGTCGCCGCGGACGAACGCGCGCTCTACGTCTGGGGGTACGCCCCCGTCCTGGCGACCGACGGTGCCGCCCGGGAACGGTTCATAGAGCGGACCGACCGCTTCGGGATCGACACGGTCTACCTCTCGTGGGGTGCCCTGCGGAGCGCATCCCCGGCAGCGATCGGCGGACTCAGCGAGGCGGCCCACGCGGCCGGGCTCGCGGTCCACGCGATGACCGGCGCCTACGGACTGGGTGCGACCGACATTGCCCGCGAGGTCGTAGGGGAGGTGCGTGCCCACAACGACGAATACGGGCCGGACGCAGGGTTCGATGGGCTCCACCTCAACCTCGAGTGTGCGCCCGGAGACCTCCGGCCGTTCCTCGAGTCTCTCGTCGCTCTCCTCGACGAGCGTCCATCGATCGCACCCGACCTCGAGGTTTCGGCGACGGTCGCCTGGTGGTGGGCGCTACCCGACTACGAGCCCGCCCTCGCGCGGGCGGTCGCGGCCCACCCCGCGCTGGCAGCCAGCGTGATCATGGCCTACTGGGACGAACCCGAGGAGGTCCGCCGGCGGCTCGCGACCATCGTCGAGGGCCTCGATGCGCCCCACCTCCTCGCGATAGAGACCCAGGAGTTTCCCGGTGGCGCAAGCTGGGTGACGACATACGAGGAGGGCTGGTCGGGGCTCCGCACGATCGAAGAGGCGATCGCGGCCGACCCACCCGGCGGCGGGTACGGGGGAATCGCGATCCACTACTACGAGAGCGGGCTCGCCGCCTGGGACGCCCTCCGGAATGCACGGTTCGACCGGGAGACTGCCCGGCCTCGCGACCGGGTTGCCGTCGAGGCAACCGTCGTCTTCGACGATACGTTCCCGGCGTCGGCCCACGAGAGCGATCTGACGGTCGTTTTCGACGGCCCCAAGCGGTACACGGCGACGACGACCGTGACGCCTCCATCGAATGAGCCCGTGACGGCGAGCGTCGAGTGGCACGTACCCCACGACGCCCCCGCGGGCGAGTACGCGGTGCGGGCGACGCTGTCTGACCCCACGGTCGAGAACGGCGACCGCGAGGCCGTCGGGCGCCGGGCGGAGCCGGTCGTCCTCGGCGAACGCGACCTCGGGACGCTCTCGGTGCTCGGGCGCGGCCGTCCCGGCAGGTAGGGTCGACGCTAGTGGCCGCATCGACACTGTCGTGTCCGGCGAGTAGAACGACAGATCCCGGACGAGGGGGCCGCTGCGTGGCCGACGGGCGCGTTCGGGCGCCGGAGGGACGGATGCGCTAGATTTAGGTGAATCCGTGGTCCCTTCGAGAACGGATGGCGACCCGGCGACGGATGCAGTTCGTTCGCGGACAGGTCGCGTGGATGGTAGCGACGGTGCTGGCGCTCTCCCTGCTCGGCTCGCTGTCGTACGAGCTCTTCTTCGTCTGCTCGCTGATCGGGTTGCTGATCGTGACCGAGTTGACCGCGCCGTTCAACGTCACCCCCGAATGGCGGAGCCGGCTGAAGTGGCTCATCCTGGCCGGGCTGGCCGGCTTCGCCTACGTCGTCGTGCGGCGGATCGTCGAGATCCTCCCGCCGGAGGTGGTGCCGTGGTAGGCGTCGAGTGGCTCCGCAAACGGGGCGGCGGCGCCGACTGGCCCCGAGTGCTCCTGGTCGCGCTCGCGGCCACCGTCCTCCTCGCGGTCGGGGTCGCGGCGGCGACCTCGACGACTTCCTTCGGCCCCTACAACCCCGGCTGGGACGGCTCGAGCGACCTCCGGAGCCAGATCCAGGCGGAGCCGGGCGTCGAGGCGGAACTCCTCCGGGACACTGCCGGATACGAGGGGATCGAACCGGAGGGCACCGTCGCGTTCGTCGCCGCGCCCGACGAGCCCTACACCGGCGAGGACGCAGAGCGACTCCGGAGCTTCGTCGAGAACGGGGGCACTCTCGTCGTCCTGGAGAACTTCGGCGAGGGCGGCAACACCGTCCTCGCGGCGGTCGGCGCCGACGCGCGGTTCCACGGCGACCTGCTTCGCGATGAGCAGAACCACTTCCGGGGGCCGCCGATGCCGATCGCCGACAACGTCACCGACCACGAGCTGACCGACGGCGTCACCCAGCTGACGCTGAACTACGCGACCGCGGTCGAACCCGGGGAGGCGACCGTGCTCGTCCGGACGAGCGACGTTACCTATCTGGGGAGCGAGGAGACCGAGCTCGCCGAGGTCGAGGAACTCGACGCCTACCCGGTCGCGACGAGCGAGAACGTGAGCGCGGGGACGGTCGTCGCCGTCGGCGACCCGAGCATCACGATCAACTCGATGTTGGCGGAGCCGGACAACGCCGCGTTCGTCTCGGGGCTGTACGAGGACGCCGACCGGGTCGTCCTCGACGTCTCCCACGTCGGCGACGTCCCGCCGCTCGCAGCCGCGATACTGACGCTGCGGGACTCGCCGTTCCTTCAGGTCGTCGTCGGGTTCGGGGCGATCGGCGCGGTGGCGGTCCTGTCGGGTCGGCGGCTCCCGACCGACCGACTCCGTCGGACCCGGGCCGGCCGGGCCCGCGATCTGGAGCGGGCGGAGCCGGGCCGGGAGCTCTCGACCGCCGACCGGGCCGCCTACCTCCGGAAACGGTACCCCGACTGGGACGACGACCGGATCGAGCGGGTGACGGCGGCGGTCGAGCGCGCCGAACGACGCGGGCCGGACGGACCGGGGACGGAACCGACGAGGGGGAGCGACGAACACGACCAATGAGCGAGAACACCGACGACCGACCGGACGTATCGACCGACGCCGACCCCCAGGAGATATACGACGCGCTCTCGACGGAGATAGAGCGCGTCCTCGTGGGCAACCGGGAGGCGATCGAACACCTCACCATCGCCCTGCTCACGCGGGGCCATGTTCTCCTGGAAGGGGTTCCCGGGGTCGCGAAGACGACGCTCGCGAACCTCTTTGCCCGCACGACCGGCCTCGAGTACCGCCGCATCCAGATGACCCCCGACATCCTTCCGGCCGACATCACCGGGACCCACGTCTACCACGAGACCACCGGTGAGTTTACCCTCCAGCGCGGTCCCGTCTTCTCGAACCTGGTCGTCGCCGACGAGATCAACCGGGCGACGCCGAAGACCCAGTCCGCGCTGCTGGAGGCGATGCAAGAGCGGACGGTGACGATCGAGGGCGATACGCTCGAGTTGCCGACGCCGTTCATGGTCGTCGCGACCCAGAACCCCATCGAGATGGAGGGGGTCTTCGAGCTCCCCGAGGCCCAGCGCGACCGCTTCCAGTTCAAGCTCACCGTAGACCTCCCCGAGCGGGAGGGCGAACGCGAGCTCCTGGAGCGGTTCGACGACGATCCCGAACTCGGCCCCGACCGGGCCGAACAGGTCATCCCCGTCGACTCCCTGGTCGCGGCCCGCGAGCAGGTGAACGGGGTCCACGTCGCCCCGCCGGTCAAGGAGTACGTCCTCGATATCGTCGCCGCGACCCGCGACCACCCGGACGTCGTCTACGGCGCCTCCCCGCGGGCGAGCCTCGCCTTCCTCGACGGCGCGAAGGCCCGGGCGGCGATCCATGGCCGGCCCTACGTCATCCCCGACGACGTAAAGACCTTGGCGGAGCCGATCCTGATCCACCGGCTCGTCCTCGACACCGACGCCGAACTCAGCGACGTCGGCCCCGAGGACGTCGTCGCCGATCTGGTCGAGGGCGTCGAGCCCCCGGGCGCCGAGGCGATCGAGCCGGCCGAAGCGGTCGGCGACGGCGGCCGCGAAGAGGAAGAAGAATAGTCACTCCGGGATCCCGAAGGTGTCGTCAGTCCAGTCCGTCGGCGAGAGGGTGTAGACGGACCGGTCGCGATCGAGTCCATCGAGCCGCTCGAGGTCCTCGTCGGTCAGGTTCCAGTCGAACAGGTCGAGGTTCTCCCGGATGTGTGTCGGGTCCGTCGAGCTCGGGATCACCGCGACGTCGTTTTCGACGGCCCACTTGAGCGCGATCTGTGAGGGCGCCCGATCGTGGGACTCGGCCAGATCACGGACGACCACGTCCTCGAACACCTCCGTGCGCGCCACCGGCGCGGCGGCGTCGACGACGATCCCGGCCTTCCGGCAGTAGTCGCGGACGTCGGGGCGCTGTCGCCACGG
Source organism: Saliphagus infecundisoli (assembly GCF_020177375.1). GTDB lineage: Archaea > Halobacteriota > Halobacteria > Halobacteriales > Natrialbaceae > Saliphagus > Saliphagus infecundisoli. The sequence continues at coordinate 113,057 of NZ_JAIWHV010000005.1, forward strand.
GTGGCACTCGATCTGGTCGACCGCGATCGGGACGTCCGTGACGTGGCGAGCACAGCTGAGCCCGTAGGCGTCGAAGTTGGAGACGCCGACGTTGTCGACCAGCCCGCGGTCGCGAAGCGTCGCCATCGCCGCGAGCGACTCCCGGAGCGAGATCGCCGGGTTCGGCCAGTGGATCAGGTAGAGGTCGAGGTACTCGGTACCCAGGCGATCGAGCGACGACTCGCAGGCGTCGATCAGCGACTCGTAGTCGAGGTTCTTCGGGAGCACCTTCGAGGCGAGAAACAACTCCTCGCGGTCGTAGGGCTCGAGGGCCCTCCCGAGATTGGCCTCGTTGCCGTACCCCTCTGCGGTGTCGAACCGCGTGTACCCCGCCTCGATCGCCTCCTCGACGGCGTCTTCGAGCTCTTTGCCGGCCAGTCCGCCGGTTCCGAACCCGACGACGGGCATCGCGTCGCCGCCCGGGAGTTCCGCTGTTGGGACGGTCATCTCCGTTACCTCGTCGCTCGAACGGACGAACCTATCGGTTCGGCGCTCCTACGTGACCCTCTCGAGGTCCCACCGGCAGGTCACCAGCCAGTCGTGGCGGTCGTCGCCGGGGCGGACCTCGAGGGCGACCGGCCGGTCGAGCCCGGTCGCGACTCCCGTGGCGACGAAGGCGGCGACGGGGTGGTCGAACCGGTCGGCGTCGCCGAAGGCGCTGCCCGTGACCGCGAGCGTGAGCCGGTCCCCCTCGGGGTCGGCGTCGAGCTCGGCGCTCTCGACGAGTTCGAACCCCTCGACGAGCCCGTCGGCGAGTTGGGTTCCGAGGGGGGCGGGTGCGGTCGCGAGGTCGCCCGCCAGGGAGTCCTCGAACTCGGCGAACAGTCCGCTCCCCGTGGTTTCGAGCAGGAGCCCGCGGCTCCCCTCGGCGGTGACGATCGGGCCCGCGCGGGCCTCGGGGAGCTCTCCCCCGGATCGCTGGGGGACGTAGAGGCGGACGGAGCCCTCCCGCGGGAGGTAGATTCGGTCCTCGCCGAGGCCGAGGTCGTCAGCGATGGCGGCCTCGTTTCCGGCCAGCGGGGCGTAGACTCGCTCGCCGACCTCGCCCGCGACGAACCGGCCAGGGGTGAGGTAGTAGGTGAGCACCGCCCCGAAGAGCCCCGTCGCGGCGAGGGCGAAGAGAACGTCCCGGGCGTCGGGAAAGAGCAGCCCGCCGAGGGCGGCGAGGGCGCCGATCGAACCGAGCCCGATGGCGGTGTGGCGATACCGCGACTGGCGGGCCCGGGCGTACTCGTCGCGCAGCCGGCGGTTCTCGGCGGCCAGCAGCTCGATCTGGGCCGCGAGGTCGAGGTCATCCTCCTCGCTCTCCGCATTCTCGTCGGTCTCGGGGGTCATCTCGTCGATGTCGTGTGCGCTCATGGCTCGGTGGGAGTGTCGGTCGTCGTGAGCCCCCCGGTCGCGAGGAGCCCGTAGCGGTGGAGGCCGTAGACCGTGGCCCCGAACGCGAGGAGGAGGACGGCGGCGGCGACCGGAACCGACTGGGTCGCCCCGAGGCCCCAGGCGAGCGCGCCCAGCCCGGCTGCCGCGGCGACTCCGGCCGTCGCGAACCGACGGGGCGCCGGAGTTGCCGGCGACTCGAAGACCAGCAACGCGAGGAAACCGGCCTCGACGAGGCCAACCGAGAGGGGGTGGGCCCCGTCGGGAAAGATCGGGAGCAGGAGGACGTGACCGGCGGCGACGGCGTAGGGCGTGCCCAGCCAGTAGCCGACGGCGGCCGTCGCGAGGCCCGCAGGAATTCCGGCGAGCGGGCCGACGGCGACCGCGTAGGCCGCGACGACGACCGCGAGCCCGAGGAGGTATCGGCGCTCGCGCGGCGGGGTCACGCGAACTCACCCCGCGTGCTCCGCGAACGCCGGGAGCGCCCCGCCGAGAGCACCGTCGAGAGCCGGTCGCCGGGGCCGACCTCCAGGGCCCGCACCCGGTCCATCCCCGAGAGCTCGCGGCGAAAGCCCTCGAAGGCGACGTAGCGGTCGTAGGCGGCCTCGACGTCGGCGAGCCCCCCGGGCTCGTAGAGTACGGTCGGCGCGAGCAAGACGAGCACCTCGCCGCTCTCGCGGGCAACGGTCACGGTCTCACGGAGCTCGTCGGGCGCCGCGTCGTCGGTGAAAATCACCGTCCAGAGCCGCCCGGTGGTCCGGCCCTGGGCCGCCCGGACCGCGGCGTAGAGTGGATCGTCGTCGAATCGCTCGCGGTAGCCCTGCCGCCCGGCGTAAAAGGGCCGGAGCTGCCGGGAAAAGGCGTCGTCGGCCTCGAGGTCGGCGATCGTTCGCCGGAGGTCGGCGGCCCCGCCCGCGGTGGCGTCGGGCGCCGACCGCCCGCTGACCGTCGAGGGCGGATCCTCGGGGACCGTCGGCTCCATGTCGAGCAGCCGCCGGCGGACCGAGACGTAGGTCCGGGGGCTCGAGGCGGGCTCGATCCGGCCGGTGACGCCGGCGTCGCCGACCGCGAGCAAACCCAGGGGGTCGCCAAGCTCGCGGGTCGAGGCCGCCGTTGCGAGCGCGACCTCCCGGAGGTAGTCGAGTTTGGTCTCGCCGGGCCGGCCCGTCGCGAGCGCCCCCCGGTGGTCCGCGACCAGCAGCGTCCGCCGTTCGGTCTCGGCCTCGTACTCCCGGACGTGGGGGGAAGCCAGCCGGGCGGTCGCCTTCCAGTCGATGTTGTCGGCGGTGTCGCCGGGGACGTACTCCCGGAGTTCGGCCGGCTCGAGGCCCGACCCCTGGCGGCCGGCCTCGTGTTCGCCGTAGGCACTCGCGAGCCGGTCGCCCCCCTCGCCGACGTGGACGTTTCGTGGGCCCGGGGGTTCGGCGGTCACCGTCGGCCCCGAACCGATCGGAACGGAGTCGCGAAACCAGCCGTCGGTCGCCGACAGCGTCGCCGGCCCGAACCGGTGGCGCCCCGCAGTCGGCCAGGAGACCTCGGTCGTCGCCGCCCGGTCGGTCTCGCCAGGCTCCATATCGAGTTCCAGCTCCTCGTCGGCTGCCGCGGCGGTCGGCAGCCCCGCCCGGACCGAGAGCTCGAGGGTGGAGGGCTCCGCGAGGCGGGCGGCCAGCGTGACGGGGGTCGAGGTCGTCGTCCGGACCCCCAGCCGGGTCGGGGACTGCTCGACCGAGAGGTCGGCGGCGGCGTCCTCGAGGGCACGAACGAACGCCGCCTGGCGGGCGAGGAACCACCCGCCGGCCACGGCCGCCCCGCCCAGCAGGAGGGGGCGGGCGACGGCGACCGCGAGGGCGGCGACGGCGGCAACGAGGCCGGCGACCGCCCACGACCGGCGCGTGGGGTACATGGTTCCAGGGCGACGGCGTAGCGTATTTAAGGTACTGGTTGGCGGATCAGTCACGGAGAGCAGACCTTTTTGTGACCGGTCACGAACGGGGCGTCGTGTCCCGCTCGCGCCGGTACGCGTTCGCCCTCGCCGTGGCCGCCCTCCTACTGGTGGCCGCCGCGGGAGCGACGGCGGGGGCGCCCGCCGACGGCGTCGTCCTCCAGACCCAAAATGAAAGCGACAACGAGACCGTCCGCCACCAGGACCCCGACGAGTACAGCGAGGACGGCGACGTCGAGGAACTCGAGGGCTGGCTCTCGGGGTGGATGAACGGCCAACTTGAGGAGGGGGCAGTGGAGTTGAGCCAGGGCGAGTACGACGCCGCAAGCGGGTACGTCGACGAGGAGTATTACGACCGATTGGAGCAGTACGTCGACGTCGCCGGCGAGACCGGCGGCGAGAGCAGCGAGGAGAGCTTCCGGGAGGCCGGCGAGCGCCAGGAGGAGATGACCGACTCCGCCCGGGAGTACGAGGAGACCCGCCAGGAGTACGAGGACGCCAGGGACGAAGGCGACGAGCAACGCGCCCGCGAACTCGCCCGCGAACTCGAGGCGCTCGCCGGCGACGTCGAGGAGTCGAGCGAGGCCGTCCGGACCCAGTACGACGAGATCGAAAACGGGACGGGCGCCGACCTCGGGGAGGCCGACGCGGCGATCGAGACGGCAAACGAGGACGTCCAGGAGAGCCAGGCCGAGATCCGGGAGGCCGAGTTCGACGAGACGCAACTGTCGCTCGCTATCGATGAACCCGCCGAGATCTCGTTTACCGATCCCCTCGAGGTCGAGGGCGAGGTCCGGACCGCCGAGGGCGATCCCATCGACGACGAGGAACTGTCCTTCGAGGTCGGCAACCAGACGGTGACGACCGAGTCCGACGGCGAGGGGGCCTTCGCGTTCGAGTACCGGCCGACGACGCTCTCGCTCGCGACGGAGGAACTCGAGGTCGCCTACCGCCCCGACAACGAGTCGGCGTACCTCGGGACGAGCGAGAACGTCTCCGTGGCCGTCGAGCAGGTCGAGCCGACGATCGAGGGGCTGTCGGTCCCCGACCGGACCGCCTACGGGGAGGAGGTGACGGTCGAAGGCGAGATCGCGGTCGGCGACGTCGACGTCGAGAACGTCGCCCTCGCGGTGGTCGCAGACGGACAGCGGATCGGGTGGGTCGGCGTCGCCGACGGCGAGTTCGAGGGGAGCGTCGAACTCCCGGTCTCGGTCCCGGCCGACGAGGTCGAACTCGGCGTCGCCGTCCCCTACGAAGGGCGGGCGCTGGCGCCGGTGACCGCGACCGAGACGGTGACCGTCGCGGAGATCCCCACCGACCTCTCGGTGTCGGCCGAACGGACCGGCGATGGCGCCCTCCGGGTCGACGGGAGCCTCTCGAGCGAGGCGAGCGGCGTGGTCGGCGAGCGAACGATCGACGTCGCGGTCGACGGCTCGACCGTCGGGACGGCGACGACCGGCGACGAGGGTGCCTTTTCACAGCGAGTCGAGATCCCCGAGAGCGCGTCGGGGAATCTGACGGTGCGGGCGGAGTACGACGGCTCGGGGACGAGCCTCGCGCCCGCGGCGGCGACGACGCAGCTCGCTGGCGGGGGCGGTGGCGGCGCGCTCTCGGCGCTACCCGGCTGGCTCCGGTGGGCCGGCCTCGCCCTCGCGGGATTGCTCGTCGTCGGCGCCGTCGTTGGCGCCAGACGGTACCGCCGGGACGAGACCGCACCAGCGGGGGGCGCGGCCGCGTCGGCCGCCTCCGGGGGCGAGGAGAGAGGCGAGCGGGAGACCGCCGCCCGCCTCGCGCTTTCGCGGGCCGCCGCGCAGCTCGAGGACGACCCCGAGGCGGCGATGGAACACTGTTATGCCGCGGTCCGCCACGAGCTTGCCGCCCGCGTCGGCGGCGACCGCTCGATGACCCACTGGGAGTTTTACCGACGGTATTCCGGAGAGGACGACGACCTGCTCCGGGACGCCACCGAGAGCTACGAGCGGGCCGTCTTCGGCCGGGAGGACATCCCGCGCGGCGAGGTTCGGGGACTGCTCGAGCGCGCCCGGGAGCTCTCCGGGGTCGAGGACGGGTCGGAGTCGGGCGACGCCGGGTGAGGATCGGGAACGAATTTATACCCCTGGTCGTGGTGCCTCCGCTATGGGAGACGATATCACTCGACTGGGCTTCGGGACGCCGGTGTACAGCGAGGAGGGGACGGAGGTCGGCCGGATCCGGGGGTTCGACGAGGATGGCTTCTACGTCACCCTCCGGGAGGGAATCGAGGGGATGAGCGTCCAGCACGTCCGGTCGGGCCACGCCTTCGGCGAGGCCGAACTGATGTGGCGCTGCTGGGAGTGTGGCGAGATGGACGAGATCGAGGACGACCTCCCCGAGAACTGCCCGAACTGCGGGGCCGACCGCGAGGAGATCTACTACTGGACGGAGGATTAGGGGTCGGGCCGAACGGTTTTGGTTCCCCGCGAGCGAGGGCCGCGTATGGAGATCGTCGTCCTCGGCGCCGGCAGCCTCGGCAGCCTCGTCGGCGGACTGCTCGCCGGCGCCCACGACGTGACCCTCGTCGGCCGCGAACCCCACGTCGAGGCGATCGAGGCCGACGGACTCGAGATCCGGGGCGAGTACGACCGCCGGGTCTTCCTGCGGGCGACGGCCGAGGGCGAGGGGCTAGCTGCGGACTGTGCGGTCGTGACCGTCAAGTCCTTCGACACCCCCGATGCGGCTCACGTCCTCGCGACCGGGGAGTACGGCGCCGTCATCTCCCTGCAAAACGGGATGGGAAACGAGGCGGTTCTCGCCGGCCACCACGACACGGTGCTGGCGGGAACGGCGACCTACGGTGCCGTCCGGCGCGAACCGGGCGTCGTCGACTGTACCGGCCGCGGCGAGGTCGTCCTCGGGGCGCCCGGGGGCGGGCGTTCCTCGATGGCCGACCGGGTCGGCGAGGCGTTTCGGTCGGCAGGGCTCGAGACGACCGTCGCAGCCGACATGCCTCGTCGGCTCTGGGCAAAGCTCGCGGTCAACGCCGGAATCAACGCCGTCACAGCCCTCGCACGCGTCGAGAACGGCGCCGTCCTCGAGGCACCCGCCGAGGAACTCGTCCGGGCGGCGGCCCGGGAAACCGCCCGAACCGCGCGCGCCCACGGCGTGGACCTCTCGAACCGGGAGGCCATCGCAGCGACCGAACGAGTCGCCGACCGGACGGCCGGAAACGAGTCCTCGATGCGCCAGGACGTGGAAAACGGACGGCAAACCGAGATCGACGCGATCAACGGCTACGTGGTCGATCGGGCCGAAGACGCGAGCGTGGCGGCGCCGACGAACCGGCTGCTCGCGGGGGTGATTCGGACGTGGGAGCGCGGGCGAAAACTGCGATAACTACCTATTACCGCGGAAAACGGATCGCAAGACGGGGTTACGCGCGGGTCAGAACGGGGCCTGAGGGCCTTCGTCGTCCTCGCCGTCGTCGACGGTCTCGCCGGGGAACGAGGGGCTCATGCCGCCGCCACCGCCGCCCATGCCGCCGCCGTCGCCCTCCATCCCGGTCTGGGCGTGGACCTGCTCGATCTCGGGGATCTCCTTGACCATCCGGCTCTTGATCGCCTGGATCGTCATCGGCGAGATGCCACAGCCGCTGCAGGCACCGCCGAGCGCGATCGAGACCTCGCCGGTCTCGCGGTCGATGTCCTGAATCGCCGCCGACCCGCCGTGCATCTGGATCTGCGGGAAGTTCCGCCGCAGGAAGTTCGTGACCCGCTCCTCCAGATCGTCGCCGCCCTTAGTCTCCGTGCTCATGTACGGGCGTTGGGCGCGAGCCTCCTTAAGACCTCCGTCGGCTCACTCCGTGTCGAAGACGCGCTCGAGTTCGCGTTCAATCGTCTCGACGTAGGTTTCGAGGACGTCTTCGAAGCGCTCGCGCTCAACGACGATCGCCGACAGCCGGTCGTAGGGCTTGTCGGGGAGCTCGACCTCGAACTCCCCGTCGCGGTAGAACGGTTCGCTCTCGTTTAGCACCTGCTGGTCGATCGCGTGGACCAGTTCGGAGTCGTAGCGGTCGTTCATCCGGTCGAAGGCGTTCTTGTAGGCCTGCTGGAGCTCGGTGAAGTAGTTGGCGTACTTGTCCTCGAACTTCTCGGGGTCGAAGGCGGCCATGTCGGGGGCGACGGGCGGAGCCGACAAAAGTCGGCCGATCGGTCGAGGGTCGGGCGGCCGACGGCGCAACGGCGGCCGGCCGCCGATCGTTCACACACGCCGTCTGACACGGTATGGGGACCCTACATATCCGGGGTGAGTGCGCAAGCCGAACCCCCACCCCGGACGGCGTGGTTTCTCAGTACACATGCCAACCGATCAGGAACCCATTCCGCCGGAGGCGCTTCCGCCCGGGTGGGGACCCGCCGACAACGGCACGGATCGGATCGCCTACCGCCGGAGTCGGCCCCGTATCGAACTGAGCGCCGCCCTGACGGAGGGCGTCCACTCCCACCCCTCGCTCGGCGTCGAGCGCTGCTGGGAACTGCGCTACGAGTACGACATCGGCGAACTCGCGGTCAGCGACGCGATCTGTCGGGTTTCGACGCGCCACGCCGCCATCGAAGGCCTCCTCGAGTGCATGGCCAGGGTTCGGGACGCCGCCGGCGACGACGACCCCATGGGGATCCGGGCGGCTCTCGAGGGTGCCCGGTTCGGCGATGTCGTTCCGGACCGGTCTCCCTAACCGGCAGTCGAACGATAAGTGATTGAATTCAAGGATAGAAACAGGCAGATGCTCGATACGATCACTATAGAACACACCCATATCCGAATATATGCCGCTATAATTCCGATTTAGTGCAAATTTCGTATTTAATTACAGTGGAATATATTGGCGGCTAGAACCGATAATCGAGTGTTGGGCAGTATAGAGTGCGTTACTCTGCCGTTCATACCAGGCCGATATAGATACTTAGGAATGATAAATTTTCTTATTATATATTGGACAGATATCGTATGTTATTTGAGGTCGAGAGCGATCGCGACGGGAAGGTTTAGTAGCGGTCCGCGAACAGGGAGAGACGATGGTGCTCGATACTCACACCCACGCCTGGGGACCGCCGTCACCGGCCCACCCCTGGACGAACGGGCCACTGGTCGAGGACGGCGTCGACTCCTTTTCAGTCGAGACGGTCTACCGCGGGGAATCGTTGCTCGCCGACATGGACGCGGCCGGGATCGACGAGGCCGTCGTCGTCGGCTACCCGATCGGCGAGTGGACGGACAACCGGTACACCGAGCGGGTCGCCCGGGAGTTCGACCGGCTCTACGGCGTCGTCATGCTAGATCAGTTCGCCGACGGCGCGAGCGAGGAACTCCGGGGATCGATGGACGTCGAGGGAATTCTCGGCTTTCGTCTGGGTGCGATCTGTCCGTACGACCGGATGTGGGAGACGTTCGACCCCGAGGTAGAGTGGCTCCGGGAGGCGATCGACGAGACCGCCTTCTGGGAGGCCGCCCGGGAGACCAACGCGCTCGTTCAGATTCTCGCCCACGAGGACCAGTTGGCGCAGGTCGTCGAGCTGGTCGAGACCTATCCCGATCTCACCTACGCGCTCGATCACTTCGCCCATGCCGACCCGGAGGTTCCGCCCGCGGAGGGACCGTTCGCCCGCCTCGCCGACCTCGCCGATCACGACGTCGCGGTGAAGGTCTCGGAGATCCCCCATCGCTCGCTGGAAGGCTTTCCCTACCGGGACGTACACGACCACGTCCGGTGGCTCGTCGAGACGTTCGGTCGCGAACGGGTCGTCTGGGGCTCTGACTTCCCCAACGTGAGCGACGTCGCGGGCTACGGGGAATCCCTGCGGTGGCTCGACCACGTCGACGGACTCTCCGGGGAGGACCGCGAGTGGATCTCCGGGCGGGCGTTCCGGGATCTGGTCGGGCTCGAGTGAATCGCCGACGGATTCTTGCGCTCCCGGTCGAAACGGGGGGTCGATGACGCCATCGGAGATATCGCTTTCCGGGACGTGGGAGCTTCGTCTGGACCCCGACGGGGAGGGTGCGGTCGGCTGGCCCGACGCCGAGACCGACGGGACGATCACCCTTCCGGGGACCACCGACGAGTACGGCTACGGCGAGCGTCCCGAGGAGACACCGCGCGAACACCTGACCCGCACCTCGCGCTACGAGGGGCCGGCATGGTACAGGCGCACGATCCCGGTTCCCGACTCGTGGGCCGGGAAGCGGGTCACGCTGACCGTTGAGCGGAGCCGCGAGACGACGCTGTGGGTCGACGGCGAGCGGATCGGTTCGCGGGTCTGTCTGAGCACGCCCCACGTCTACGACGTGACCGACGCGCTCGAGCCCGGCGACTGCGAGGTCACCATCCGAGTCGACAACGACGGCGATTCGATGGATCGCCGCGGGGTGAGACGGTCCCATGCAGTGGCCGAGCACACCCAGACGAACTGGAACGGGGTCGTCGGCGACCTCCGTCTCGAGGCGACCGACCCGGTCCGGATCGAAGATCTCCGGGCGATCCCCGACGGCGACGGCTTCGCCCTCGAGATCACCACGGTGAACGACGCCGGGGACGACCGCGAGGGACACCTCCGGGTCGCCGCCGAGAGCACGAACGCCGACGAGAGCCACCACCCGGACCCGATCGAGCGGCGGGTCGAACTTCCCGCGGGGGAGACGACCCACCAGCTCCGGTACGCCCTCGGTCCCAACGCCCTGTCGTGGGACGAGTTCTCCCCGGCGGTCTACGAGCTGCGCGCGGCTCTCGATAGCGGGGAGTACGCCGACGAGATCGAGACGACCGCCGGGCTCCGCGAGGTCGCCGTCGAGGGGACCCAGCTCGCGATCGGGGATCGAACCGTCTTCCTCCGGGGGCGGACCGACTGCTGTGTCTTCCCCGAGACGGGCTACCCGCCGACCTCGACCGCAGAGTGGGTCGAGCACATGGAGGTCGCGAAGGCCCACGGGCTGAACCACTACCGCTTTCATAGCTGGTGTCCCCCCGAGGCGGCCTTCGAGGCGGCCGACCGCGTCGGGATCTACCTCCTGCCCGAGTGCTCCCAGTGGGACGCCCGGGGGTCGCTGGTCGAGGACGACGACTACGACTACTACCGACGGGAGGCCGACCGGATCCTCGCGGCCTACGGCAATCATCCCTCGTTCGTCGCGTTCGGCCTGGGCAACGAGAACCAGGGCGACGAGGAGCGGATGGCCGACCTCGTCGCCCGCTGTCGGGACCGCGACGGCCGCCGGCTCTACGTCTCGGGCGCGAACGACTTCCTCTCGGCGCCCCGTCCCGGCCCGCAGGACGACCTCTTCATCACCGCGAACGTCCCCGAGGATCCCGACGCTCCCGAGGAATCGGATCTGGTCCCGGTCCGCGGGACGGGCCACGTCAACGATCGCCCGCCCTCGACCACGACCGACTACCGCGAGGAGATCGCACCCTACGACCTCCCGGTCGTCGGCCACGAGATCGGCCAGTTCCAGATCTATCCAGACTTCGACGAGGCCCGGAAGTACACCGGCGTCCTCGAGGCCCGCAACCTCGAACGGTTCGAGCGTTCGCTCGCCGACCACCACATGGCGGGCGACGACCGGCGGTTTCAGGCCGCCTCGGGCGCGCTCGCGGCGACGTGCTACCGCGAGGAGATCGAGGCCGCGCTGCGAACCCCGGGGTTCGGGGGGTTCCAGCTGCTCGACCTGGCCGACTTCCCCGGCCAGGGGACCGCCCTCGTGGGGGTCCGCGACGCCTTCATGGACTCGAAGGGCGTGATCGAGCCCCACGAGTGGCGGCGGTTCTGTGCCCCGCAAGTTCCCCTCCTCCTGATGGACCGCTACGCCTGGACCGACGGCGAGACGTTCGAGGCCGAGGCGAAGCTCGCGAACTACGGCCCGGCAGGGGTCGAGGACGCCGCCGCCGAATGGGCAATCACGGACGGCGAGCGAAAGGTCGCGGGCGGCACCCTCCCGGACCGGACCGTCGACCAGGGCGAACTCGCCCCGCTCGGAACGATCGAGGCGTCGCTCTCGGAGGTCGACGCGCCCGCCGCCCTCGAGATCGATCTCGAAGTTTCGGGGACCGATCGCCGGACGAGCTACCCGATCTGGGTGTACCCCGACCGCTCGGACGACCCCCTCGCCGACGTGAACGTCGCCGTCCGGCACCGTTTCGACGACCGGGCCCGGGAACTGCTCGCGGAGGGCCGGCGGGTCCTGGTCGTGCCCGACGAGGGGGCGCTCCGGTACTCGCTGCGAGGGTCGTTCCAGCCGGACTTCTGGAACTACGAGCTGTTCAAGCAGAACGGAAAACCGGGGACGCTGGGGATCGCCTGCGACCCGGAGCACCCGCTGTTCGAGTCGTTCCCGACGGCGGGCCACGCCGACTGGCAGTGGTGGCACCTGCTTCGCCACGCTCGGCCGATCGTCGTCGACGACGCGCCCGCGGCGTTCGAGCCGACGGTCCGGGCGATCGACACGATCTACCGCAATCACAAGCTCGCGCTGTTCGCCGAGACCGCCGTCGGCGACGGACGGCTCGCGGTCTGCTCGCTCGACCTCGAGCCCGACCATCCGACGGTCGACCAGTTCCGGGAGAGCCTCGCCGCCTATCTCGAGTCGCCGGCGTTCGACCCGGAGCCGGCGATCACGACCGGCGTCCTCGAGAGCCTCCTCGGCGGCGAGGACGAACGAGGAGCGTACGGCGACGACGCGAACGGCCCCTGGATCGACGGCTGAGCCCGGATATCCGTGTAGAGAGGGAGGACATCCGCGCGGCCGGCCCGGTGGAGCCACACCACTAAGGTCCCGCCCGCCCTGCTCCAGTCATGGGAACGTCCACGTACGATTTCGAGGGCGAGACGGCGATCGTGACCGGCGGAAGCTCCGGCATCGGCCGGGCCGTGGCCCGGCGGTTCGGGGAGGCGGGCGCGACGGTCGTCGTCGCCGACGTCCGCGCGGAGCCGAAGGGCAAAGGCGGGCCGACCCACGAAGCGATCGAGGACCAGGGGGGACGGGCGACGTTCGTCGGGACCGACGTGAGCGATCCGGCGGCCGTCGAGTCGCTGGTCGAGGGCGCCCGCGAGTTCGGCGGCGTCGACATCATGGTCAACAACGCGGGGATCTTCCGGGGCGCCCCGCTGCTCGAAACCGATACCGACACGTTCGACCGGCTGTACGCCACCAACGCCCGGAGCGTGCTCGTGGGCACCCGCGCGGCCGCCACGGACATGCTCGATCGAGAAGAGCCGGGCACCGTCGTCAACACGGCCTCGATCAGCTCGGAGTTCGCCCAGGCCGGCCACGCGGCCTACGACCCCTCGAAGGCCGCCGTGATGATGCTTACTCGCGTGGCGGCTCTCGAGCTCGCCGGCCGGGGGATCCGGGTCAACGCGGTCGCCCCCGGTGCCGTCGCGACCGGGATCGGTTCGGGGGGCGAGGAGTACTCGATCCCCGACTCCGCTCGCGTCGAAAAGGAGGCGCCGATGGGCCGGCGGGCGGATCCCGAGGAGATCGCCGGTTCCTACCTCTTTCTGGCCAGCGAGGATGCCTCGTTCGTGACCGGACATCTGCTGTACGCCGACGGCGGCTACGCGATCCACTGAACAGTTATGATCGTCCGACCCCTCGAGACCCCATGACCGACGATCGCTCCCCCGACTCGTGTTGTGCGCCCGAGCGCGGATCGGACGGCGAACCCGACCGGTCCGAGAACGTCGATCGTAGCGTCGGCGCCCCCGGTGGAACGGGGATCGGGCCGACCCGCCGCCTCGAGGGCGGTCCGTTCAGGATGGGGACCGACGAGGACGTCGGCTTCGAGGGCGACGGCGAGGGCCCCGCACGGGAGGTCGTCGTCGATCCCGTCGAGGTCGAGATCCACGCCGTAACGAACGCCGAGTTCTACCGGTTCGTCGACGACACGGGGTACACGACCGACGCCGAGCGCTACGGCTGGTCGTTCGTCTTCGAGCCGTTCCGCCCCGAGGGAGCGCCGGTGGTCGGGTCGGCCGGCGGCGCGGAGTGGTGGACCGGCGTCGAGGGCGCCTGCTGGCACCGTCCGGAGGGGCCCGGCTCGTCGGTCGTCGACCGCCTCGATCACCCGGTCGTCCACGTCTCCTGGAACGACGCCGTCGCCTACTGCGAGTGGGCCGGGGCCCGGTTGCCGACCGAGGCCGAGTGGGAGTACGCCGCCCGGGGCGGGCTGGAAGGCCGACAGTTCCCGTGGGGCGACGAACTCGAACCCGGCGGAAACCATCGATCTAACGTCTGGCAGGGCGAGTTCCCGACTCACGACACCGGCGCCGACGGCTACGTCGGGACGGCCCCGGTAGACGCCTTCGAGCCCAACGGCTACGGTCTCTACAACGTCGTCGGCAACGTCTGGGAGTGGTGTGCGGACGCGTTCGACCCCGACTACCACGAGCGGACGGCGTCGTCGAACCCGATCGGTACCGACGGCGAGGCCCGCTCGATGCGCGGGGGCTCGTACCTCTGTCACGAGTCGTGGTGCAACCGCTATCGCCTGGCCGCTCGGAGCAAGAACACGCCCGACAGCTCGACGGGGAACATCGGCTTCCGGTGTATCCTCGAGGGCTGAGCCGGGAACGTTATACGGCCCGGCCGGGATGAACGTTCCATGTCACCGGGAGGCATGGAAACCCCGAGCTCCGATCGCCGGGAATGCGGGAGCCGACGACCGGCCCAGCGTCGCGTCCGTTCTCCAGTTGGGCCAGACCGTCGATCGCGACGATCCCCGCCCTCACCCTGTGGTTCTAAGTTCCCGCCGGGCGCGGGAGGCGACATGGCAGACGAGTCCGAGCTGCGTGCCGGCTTCCGGACCCCCCCGGCGGCCGAGTACGGCAACGTTCCCTTCTGGTGGTGGGACGGCGACGAGCTGGACGAGCAACGGCTGACCGACCAACTCGAGACCCTCAAGGAGCAGGGCGTCGAGGCCGTCTGCTTCGAGCAGAAGTACCCCCACGGCCCACCGGAGGGGCCACAGGTAGCGTACTTCTCCGAGGAGTGGTGGGGATACATGGAACACGTCGTGGCAGAGTGCGACCGCCTCGACATGGCCCTCTGGATCCACGACCTGACCTACCACCACAGCCCGCCGCAGTGGAAACGCTACTGGCAGAACGCGGTCGAAGAGGAGATCGACGACCACCCGGAGTTCCAGGGGCGCGTCGTAGATCGGATCGCCGAGACGGTCGAGCCGGGCGAGACCGCGACCCTCGACCTGCCGGCGGAGTTCGAGGCGGAGTCGATCGCCGCGTATCCGGTTGTCGGTGATGGAGACGGCGAGGAGATGACCCTCGACCTCGACGCGGCCATCGACCTCGCAGGAGAACTGCCGGACGTCGACGGGGACGCCGCGAGGACTCTCGAGTGGACCGCACCCCCTGAAGACGCAGAGGGCGCTTCCGATCGCTGGCACGTCGCTGCCGTCGGCACCCGTCCCGAGGGCCTGTGCCGGACGAGCCGGGATGTCGTCGACCGGATCATCGAGCGCCACTACGGCGCCTACGTCGAGCGTCTCGGGGACTCCCTGGGCGACCCCATCGTCGGCACCTTCCAGGACGAACTCTACATGCTCCAGGGGCGGGTGCCCTGCGACGACTGTCTGCTCGCGCGCTATCGCGCGGAGTGGAGCCGGGAGCCCGCGCTGATCGCGCTGTTCGAGGACTGCGGGCCCGGGACGGCGGCGTTGCGGGCGCGATACTACGACGTCGTCACGACGATGATAGAGGAGAACTGGTTCCGGCCGCTCTACGAGTGGCACGAGCGCCGGGGACTGCAGTTTGCCCACGACAACTGGGGCCGGAACGACCTCACGGAACACGCCACCGAGTACGGCGATTACGTGCGGACTATGCGGTGGTTCCAGGAGCCGGGGTACGACGACGGCGGCGCCTTCGAGGGAATCGGCACCCGGAACTTCTTCGACGCGAAGCTCGCGGCCTCGATCGCGGCCTGTTACGACCGCGATCGGGTCTGGGGCGAACTCCTCCATACGACCGGCTGGGGGTTCCCGCCCGACCTCCACCTCGCCGCGATCGCCGAGAACGCCTGCTACGGGCTGAATCGGTACAACAAACACGGTCTCTACTACGCGACCCTCGGCGGGTGGTACGAACACGCGCCGCCGGACACCCATTTCCGGCAACCGTACTGGGAGATGATGGACGCGTTCAACGACGCGGTCACTCGCCTGATGTACCTCTGTAGCCGGGGCGACCCGGTCGTCGACGTCGCCATGTACTACCCGATCGAGTCCGTCCAGTGCCACCGCCTCGCCGGCGGCGAACCCGAGGTCGACGGCCCGGGCGGCCACCACCGCCCGGAACTCGAACCCGAAGCCGAGGAGATCGACGAGGGGACCCGCGCGGTCGCCGAGGGCCTGTATCGAACCGTCGCTGACCTCCTCCTGGTCGACCACGAGACCCTCGTCGATAGCGGCGTCGCGAACGGCCGGCTCGCGTTCGCGGGCCAGGAGGCCGACGTCCTCCTGATCGGGCCGGCGACGACCGTCCGCGGGGCCGTCCTCGAGCACGCTGCGGAACTGGTCGCCGACGGCGGCTGCGTCGTCTCGCTCGGCCGGCTCCCGACGGCGACCGTCGAGGGCGGCGCAGGAGCCACCCAGGGAGTTCTCGAGGAGCTGTTCGGCGACGCGGCCGCCGACCCGGACGAGCCGGTTCCGGGAGTCGTCGAACACGAGGGCGGCGGCGTCGCGGTGATCGCCGACGTCGACCTCGGAAGGGGAGTGGAGAGCGAGGAGAGTAGAATCGACGAGGAACGGTGGACCAAACTCGCCGACACCCTCGATCGGTACGTCGATCGGGACGTCCGTGTCCCGGCCGACGTGCTCTCGACCCACCGGCGGACCGGCGACTACGACCTCTATCTCCTCATGAACACCCGCGACGAGGCCCGCACGCTCGAAGTCGACCTCCGGGCGACCGGGAAGCCCGAACGATGGGACGTCCACGACGGCACCGTCGAACCGCTCTCCGAGTTCGACCGGGAGGGAGGGTACACGAGCCTCGAACTCGAGTTCGACCCCCACGGGTTCCGCGTGATCGGCTTCGACGCCGCCGAGGAGCCGGGTGCGTGCGTCGCCGACGCCACGCTCGATTCGATCGAGGCGGTCGAGGCAGGTCCCGATGGCGTCCGTGTCGAGGGACTCGCCCGAGAGGGGGGCGTCCACGAGGTTTCGGTCGCCGACGGGGAGGAGGTCCGCACCGCGGAGAGCGAGCCCGTCTCGGTTCCCAAGTCGATCGAACTCGAAGCCTGGGAGTTCGAACTCGAGCCGACCCTCGACAACGAGTGGGGCGACGCGCGATACCCCCGCGGCGGGGTGGTCGGTCCCGAGGTTCGCGAGTTCGTTCATCGGACCGAACCGCCGGAGGAGGACGGACTCGAGGCGGGCTGGCACGAGCCCGACGCCAGTCCGGAACGGTGGGGGTCGGTCCGGTGGTCGTCCGGCCAGGGGTTCTGGTGTCGGCCCGCGGGAACGGCAGAGAGCGAGGGGAGCGGGAGGCCGAACCCCGAAGAGGACGACAGCTGGGAACCCTACCGATTCTCAGAACTGACGGGGAAACCGGGAACCCACCCGGACGACCACGGGTTCAACGGGGTCATCGGCGAGGAGTTCCTCGTCGCCGGCGAGGAGCCGACCCGTTTCTGGACGACCGTCCGTGCCGGCGAGGGCGGGACGATTGCCTGCCATCACGGAAACAAGATTCGATCGCTCGAGATCGACGGGGAACCGATCGACGTGCCAGTCGGGAGTGGGACCCTCGAGATCGACCTCCCGGCGGGACCGACGCCGGTTTCCCTCGTCGTCGAGGCCGGGAGCGAAACCCACCTCGCCTTCGAGACCCTGCCCGCGGAGGCTCCCGACCTGGACCTGGCCCACGTCCCCCGGCTGCGGTGGTTCCAGGCCGACGGCGCGCTGTCGTTCGACCCCCGTCCCGAAACCGACGATCACGTCGACTGGTTCCGGTTCGAGGCTCCCGTCGGCGCGACCGCCCTCTCGCTCCCGATCGAGGGAGAGGCCCGCGTCTGGGTCGACGGCGAGGAACGGCTCCTCGAGGACGGTCGGATCGAACTCGACGGAGCCCTCGAGGAGCCGACCACCGTGGCCGTCCGGAGCGTCCACCCGACGTGCTACGGCGGCGGCCGGTTCACGGGACCCGTTGAATTCGAGACCGAGGCCGTCACCGTCGAGCCCGGCGACTGGTGTGACCTCGGCCTCGCGGAGTACTCCGGGATCGGCGTCTACCGGACCGAACTCCCCTCTCTCGACCACGGCGAGGACGATCGGCTCGTCCTCTCGCTTGGCGACGTCGGCGTCGCAGCGACGGTCCTCATCGATGGCACGGAAGTCGGAGCGGCGTTTTCGCCGCCGTACGAGGTCGAACTCGGGAGCGTCGAGGAGGATTCGACTCTCGAGATCCGCGCCGCGAACACGATCGCGAACCACTTCGCGACCGAGACGCCGACCAGGTACGTCTACGACGGCCAGCGTCGCTCGGGGCTGTTCGGGCCGGTCTCTCTCCGGGTCGAACGGAGGATTGTGCTCGAGGCCGACGGCGAGAACTGAGGGCGATCGCGTCTCGACGCGTTGCACCGTAGTCCGCCCCGACGCCAACCCTTTTCCTCCGCCGACGCGAGGAGCCAGTGATGGACACCGCGCTTCGACAGGGGCCAGCAGCCGGAACCGAACGCCCGGCCGAGTGGTCCGAGTACGACGATCCCGAGACCGGCGCGACCGTGACCCGGCTCACCGACACCGCCGACTCGGGCAACTGGCACCTCTACTTCACCGAGAACGGCTGGGACGACGGCGGGCGCCGGCTCCTGATCCAGTCGGACCGAATGGGGAGCCGACAGCTCCACTCGGTCGATCTCGAGACCGGGGAGATCACACAGCTGACGGACCTCCCCCATCCGATCGATGGCGTCACCCGCGCCGGCGAGCGCGCGCTGTTCTGGTGTGGCGACCGGCTGGCGGTCCTCGAGCTCGACTCCCTTCGGGTACGAGAGCTGTACGAGCGCCCCGAGGGCTACGGCGGGAGCCATACCGCGGGTACTGCCGACGGCGAGCGTGTGGTGGTCGCGATCGCGGCGGAGACGGAGTTCAACCGCGAGTTCGAGAACCGGGGAGCGTGGATCAAGGCGCGCATGGACGCGAACCCCCACTCACAGATCATCTCGGTTCCCATCGCGGGCGGCGAGCCGACGGTCCACGTCGAGGACGAGCGGTGGCTGAACCACGTCAACGCCTCGCCGACGCGCCCCGACCTCGTGACCTACTGCGAGGAGGGTCCCTGGGAGGCCGTCGACCGGATTCGGGTGCTCGACCTCGCTTCGGGCGAGCAGTGGCGCGCCCGGCCGACCGACGAGGGGGAGGCCGTCGGCCATGAGTACTGGCTCGCGGACGGCGAGCACGTCGGCTACCACGGCTGGCGCGGCACCAGGGACGAGCCCGACCCGTTCTTCGGACGGGTTCGCTACGACGGGACCGACCGCCGGGAGTGGCCCGCGCCCGACCTCTACACCCACGTCCACTCCAACGGACCTGAGCGGGTCGTCTGTGACGGTACCCACCGGGGCGCCCCCTTCGACCTGCTCTGGGAGCGTCGGGAAGAGGACGGCGGGGACGGGGGAAGCGAGGAGTACGCCGGCCCCTGGAAGCTCGCTCACCACGGCTGGGAGAGCGACGACGACGCCCACCCCCACTCGAGACTCTCGCCGGACGACTCACAGGTGGTGTTCGACGCGAGCGAGGACGACGCCGACGCGGGAAGTGACGTCTACCTCGTGGAGGTCCCCGACGACGTCACGGAGCTTCCGCGATTCGACCTCGAGGGGTTCGAACCAGCGACCGATCGGTGACCGGACCGCGTCGTCGACGGTGTGACCCCGCGAGACGGCCTCGAAGCGCGTGGTCGTCCCACGTATCACGCCCCCGGGGGTTCGGCATCGACGGACCGTCGAACCACCGGGTCATACGACCGTGTCAGCATATCCACGAGGTCGTACACTACCCGGACGAGAGTCGCTGTCGCCCCGATACATCCGAGCTGGGGGCGAAATACGTGCGGCATCGTCGGACGGACCGGACGCGAGCGGGGAGAGACCGCCGAACGAGACCGCCCGGTTCGAATCCCGCGAGCGGCCACCGGAGCCGGCTGGAGTTACAGGCGTAGGACTGTCACATCGCCCGGCACCGGCGGTACCATCCGCTCTGTGTTCGCTATCGCCGGACACCATATTCGGGTCGATTTTATGAGGCGACCGATCGAACGCCCCGCCATGAAGACGTACACGATCCGCCGCGCCGACGGGGACGTTCCGCTCGGCGAGACGGTCGCCGGAACGCCCTGGGTCAAGGCAGACACCGTCTACATCGACGAGTTCTCCTGGCACGACGAGGGACCGAAACCGGCGACGCAGGGCCACGTCCTCTACGACGATCGGGCGCTCTTCCTCCAGTTCTTCGCCGAGGACGACGAGATCCACGCCGAGACGACCGAGCTGAACGGACCGACGTACGCCGACAGCTCCGTCGAGTTCTTCGCGGCGCCCGGCGGCGATCGCTATTTCAACTTCGAGGCGAACTGCTGTGGCCAGTTCAAACTCGCCTGGCAGGAGCCCGGTTGGCAGGTCCACGGCCAGCGCGAACTGATCTCGCCGGAGCTGGCCTCCCGGATCGACGTCCGGACGTCGGTCCCGGGCTCGACGAAGGAACCCGCTCCCGGTGACGACGGCTGGTGGCTCGCCGCCGCTATCCCCTTTTCGGTCCTCTCGGAGCTGACGGGCCGCGAGATCGGCCCCGAAACGGGGACCGAGTGGCGCGGGAACGTCTATCGCAGCGGGGTTCCCGATCCCCGGAAGGCGACCTGGAACCCGATCGAGGAGCCCGAACCGGCCTACCACTCCCCGGAGTACTTCGGTCGCCTGCGCTTCGAGTAGTTAGAGAAACCGGCTACAGGAGCGCCTCGAGTTCGCCCGCCAGGTTCTCCCCGATCCGGATCATCGCGTCGTCGCCGGGGTGGACCAGGTCGGTTGTGAGCCCGCCGACGTCCGGGAGGAGTTCGGGCCCCTCGAGCAGGACGACGTTGTCGTGGGGCGTCCCGGCGACGATTTCCTGGAGGATCTCGCGGAACTCCTCGGCGAGTTCTCGCTCCTCATTCCCGGCGAGGACGTCCCTGGTGTGGGGAAAGAGAGTGATCGCCGCGACCGGATCATCGGGGTGGGCCCCCGCGACGGTATCGATCATCCGGGCCGCGCGCTCGCGAAACTCCGCCGGGGAGAAGGTCCCGACCATGTTGACCGACAGCGAGAGCGTCGCGACGTCGAAGGACTCGCTCGCGATGTGGTCGGCCATCGCCCGGTCGCAGTAGGCCGTGCCACACGACCCGAGGTTCACGAGGTCGGCGCCCAGCCGGCGGGCCGTCTGGCTCGCGTAGGTGAGGTGTTCGGCGCTCGGAGCCTCGCCCTCCGTGATCGAGGTCCCGTAGGCGAGATACCGCCGGTCGGGGAGTTCCTCGGGGCGGGGCGGTCGGACGTCGCCGCTCACGCCGTGGTACCGCACGAACCCGCCGCGATGTTCGCCGGGCAGGCGAACCCGACAGACCCGCGGGTCGAACGCGAGGTCGGCGACGGCCTCCGGCCGGAGGTCAGCGAGTTCCTCGGGCGGGGAGAGCTCGAGGGTCGTCCGGTCGCCGACGACGTGGCCTTCCCCCTGGATCGGGCCCCAGAAGACCTCGACGCGGCCCTCCGGTCGGTCCCCGGGAACCGTCGAAAGGGTGAGTTCGACCGGGCCGTCGGGGACGAACCGTATCTCGACGCCCGCCGGGTGGCGCATCCGCCGGGCGGCGCCCTCGTTCAGTTCGCTCCGAACGGCCTCGGGCACCCGCTGGAGGAGCCTGCCGCCCTCGGTCCCGCGGAGTTCGCCGACGTTGTGGAACTCGAGCCCGTCGTGGTGCATGTCCGGTGATCGCGGGCGGAGCCCTTAGACGTTCGGTCCCGGACCGAAACCGGGAACGGGCCGGCGAGAACGGACCCCTGGGACCACAACGTATTTGTGACCATACCCCGAGCCGCTAGTGTTGCAAGTACACGGAGCGCGATGTGGTACACGAGAGGTCTATCAATGAAGCAGATAGTGCAAACGGGGCCGGAGGCCGTCGAACTGCGCGAAGGAGAGAGGCCGTCGCCCGGTCCGGGTGAGGTCCTGGTCCGGGTCCACTCGGCGGGCCTCTGCGGGAGCGACGCCCACGCCTACCGCTACGAGGGGGGCTACGAGTGGATCCCGATCCCGCGGGTGATGGGCCACGAGTATTCCGGCGAGATCGTCGAGATCGGGAGCGACGTCGAGGGGTTCTCCCCGGGCGACCGGATCGTCGAGGAGCCGATCCACCACTGCGGGGAGTGCTTTCAGTGTCTGAACGGCCAGGAGAACGTCTGTCAGAACTTCTCGATCACCGGGATGCACCGCGACGGCGCCTACGCCGACTACGTGACCGTCGAACCCCGCCACCTCCATCCCGTCCCCGACGACGTCCCGCTTCGCCACGCCGCGATCACCGAGCCGACGAGCATCGCCACCCGCGCCGTCTTCAGCCAGTCCGCGGTAACGCCGGGCAACGAGGTGCTCGTCGAGGGACCGGGTCCGATCGGCGTCCTGGTCGCCGCCGTCGCCGATTCGATGGGCGCAAACGTCGTCGTCAGCGGTCTCGGCCGGGACGCCCGCTCGCGGCTCCCACAGGTCGAGGGCCTGGGAGTCGACACGATCAACGTTGAGGAACGAGACGTCGAGGGGTACGCCGACGCCCGAACCGACGGGATCGGCTTCGACGTCGTCTTCGACACGACCGGCCACCACACCGGCGTCGAGACGGCGATCGAGGTCGTCAGGAAGGGCGGCCAGGTCGTCGTCGTCGGCCTCCCCGGCGAACCCAGCGAGGTGTTCATGACCCCCGTCGTCCGCGGCGAGATAGACGTCAACAGCTCCTACGGCTCGAGCTGGTCGAACTTCGAGCAGGCCCTACGGCTGATGGAAAACGGCACCATCGACGCAGAGGGGATCATCGACACCGGCTTCTCGACCGCCGATCCCGCCTCCGCCTTCGAGGCGTTTCTCGACTCCGAGGTCATCAAGCCCGTCTTCAGCTTCAACGGCGATAGCGCGTAGCCGGCGGCGAGAACACGAAGGATTAACTGCCGATCGTCGGTACCCTCTCGCGTGCTCCGAACTGCCCTGTTCGGCGTCGGCGGCATCGGCCGCCGGCTCGCCGACGAACTCCGCGACCATCCCGAGACGAGTCTCGAAGCCGCAGTCGACGTCAACCCCGAGAACCTCCGGGAAGCCGGTATCGACAAAGGCGATCGCTACACCGACGAGGAGCGACTGTACGACGAACGGGGCGACCGGCTGGACGCCGTCGTCATCGCGACGCCGCCGGCCTTCCATGCCCGCCAGATCCACGAGGCCGGAGAGCGGGGCCTCCACGTCCTCTGTGAGAAACCCCTCGTCGCCGACCGCGAGGAGGCAGCGGCGGTCGTCGAGCGCTTCGCGAACTCGCCGGAGACGCTGATGGTCTGCTACCAGCGCCACCTCGATCCTGCCTTCAGGCGGGGGTACGAACGCTGGCACGCGGGCGAGCGCGAGCCGACCTTTTTGACCGGTCAACTCACCCAGGACTGGACGGCCCACTTCGAGGGCGACGAGAACTGGCGGACCGACCCGGAGATCGGCGTCCGGGGCCACCTCTTCAGCGTCGGCACGCACGTCCTCGAGTCGATGCTCTGGATGACCGGCCTCACGCCCGAGTCGGTGTCGGCTGAGATGGCCTTTCACGACGATGGCGGGGTGATCGACACCCAGTCGTCGCTCTCGATCCGCTTCGCAAACGGCGCGATCGCGTCCATGGCCGACTCGGCGGTCGTCCCCGCCCAGCGCGAGCACCTCCGGATCTGGGATTCGGACGGTGCCCTCGAGGTGAGCGCGCGAGACTGGGGCGAACCGACGCTGACCCGGATCGACGGCGGGGGCGAGGAGTCGGTCGTGGACGTCGATCGTAGTGTGAGGGAGACGAAGGTCGCGGCGTTCGTCGAGGCGATCGAAACCAGTACTCCGCCGCCGGCGACCGCCGAGGACGCCCTCCGGGTGACCGCTCTCCTCGATGCGGCCTACGAGTCCGCCCGGACCGGCGAGCGGATCGACGTCGATCTCTAGCGGTCGCGCATCGCCGCGTCGGCGACGAACTCCTCGGGGAGCGCATCGACCTCGCCCACCTGCACCCGCCAGAGGTTGGCGTAGAGGCCGTCCTCGTCGAGGAGTTCCTCGTGGGTGCCCCGTTCTGCGATCCGCCCGTCCTCCAGGACGAGGATTCGATCGGCGTCCCGGACAGTCGAGAGCCGGTGGGCGATGGCGAACGTCGTTCGGTCCTCGATCAACTCCTCCAGACTGCGCTGGATCACGACCTCGGTTTCGTTGTCGACGTGGCTCGTCGCCTCGTCGAGGATGATGATCTCGGGGTCCTTGAGGATCGCGCGGGCGATCGCGATCCGCTGGCGTTGCCCGCCCGAGAGCTTGTCGCCGCGCTGGCCGACCTCGGTCTCGTAGCCCTCTTCGAGTTCGGCGATGAAGTCGTGGGCGTGGGCGCGTTCTGCGGCCGCGCGGAGTTCGCCCTCCGTGACGTCCATCCCGTAGGCGATGTTCTCGCGGATCGACCCCGTAAAGAGGAAGGGGTCCTGGTTGACGTAGCCGATCGACGTCCGGAGGTCCCGCACGGAAAGGTCACGGACGTCGTGGCCGTCCACCCGCACCGCTCCCTCCTCGACGTCGTAGAATCGGAGGAGAAGCTTGATGAGCGTCGACTTCCCCGAGCCGGTGGGGCCGACGAGCCCGACGAGTTCGCCGGATTCGACCTCGAAGTCGATTCCCTTGAGAGCCTGCTCGCCGTCGGGGTAGCTGAACGTGACGTCGTCGTAAGCGATCTCGCCGCGAACGGACTCGAGGGCGACGGCGTCCTCTGGCTCCTCGATCGCCGAGGGGTAGTCCATGAGGACGAAGACGCGCTCGGCGGAGGCTTTGACCCGCTGGTAGTTGTTCAGCAACTGGCCGGCCTGGGTCATCGGCTGCTGGATCATCCGGGTGTACTGGAGGAACATGACGATGACCCCGACGGTGACCGTCCCCGTAAAGAAGAGGGGCGCGCCGAAGAGGAGCCACCAGCCGCCGACGAAGAGGACCGTCGCGAAGCCGACCCCGGTGATCAGCGTCAGCGACGGGCCGAAGCGGACCCCCCACCGGCGGGCGGCCCAGCGGGCGTCCATGTGTTCCTGGGAGGACGCCCGAACGCGGTTGGACTCGAAGTCCTCGGTCGTAAACGACTTGACGACGGTGATCCCGCTGACGTTGTTCTCGAGGCGCGCGGCGAGTTCGCCGAACGTCGAGCGGGCCTCGCGGTACTTCGGTTTGACCTTCTGGATGAACTTGTAGCTCACCGCGAGCAGGAGCGGCGCCGGTAGCAGAGTGACGAGTGCGAGCTGCCAGTTGATCCAGAGCATGACGGCAGTGACGCCGACGACCATCACGACGATGTTCATGATCCGGCCGACCCAGCCGTTGAGAAATCCCTCGAGGCGGTTGACGTCCGAGGAGAGGATCGCCATGATCTCTCCCGTCTGCTTGTCCGAGAAGAAGTCCATCCCGAGATACTGGACTCGGTCGTAGACGTCCGTGCGCAGGGAGTGCTGGACGTGTTCGGCAAAGAGCGCCCACCCCCAGCTTCCCGCCCACGTCAGCAGCGTCGTGAGCACGTAGACCGCGACGAGCAGCCCGAAGACGAGAATCAACTGCTCGCGCAGTTCGGTCGGAACCCAGGCGTCGGGAACGAGCGGCAGCCCGAACTCCTGTTCCTGTGTGAACAGCGAGTCGATCGAGAGCGCGAGCAGGTAGGCCGGAACGAGCGTCAGAAGCGGCGAGACCATGTTGGCCGCAAGTGCGACCCCCGCGGGTACCGGATACCGCCGGCCGTACTCCCGGAACAGCCGGAGCATCGGCCACTCGACGTCCTCGCGCTCCTCGACGAAGAGGTCCTTCCGGTCAACCATCGCGGTACGGAGCCACCCCAGAGACAGCGCCGCGTCGGGACCGTGCCGGGCACCCCGCGAGACGTCTCGAGGGGCGCCGGCGTCCGTTCGGTTCGTATGTCGCGTACATCGTCACTTCTTGGAGGGACGACCGGTGAAAACGGTTTGGGAACCAGCGAACCGTTCGGTCAGTTGGTATGACATCTGTCATTTTATCGGGCGGCGGACCGGGACCGACCGACGACGGTAGCCTACGGCCGGCGAAGACCGGGAGAGCCGATCAGTCGTCCCGCCGGTGAGAGGGGTCGACCTCTCCGTAGACCGCCTCTGCACCCTCCGTCGGCGCGGCCCACCGGACCGCGTTCGCGAGCACCTGCCGGACCTCCTCCTGGAAGAGGATCGGATACTCCTCGTGGCCGGGCCGGAACGCGAAGATCCGGCCGCGGCCTCGGCGGTAGCAGATCCCCGACCGGAACACCTCGCCGCCCTCGAACCACGAGACGAAGACCGTTCGATCGGGTTCGGGCACGTCGTAGGGTTCGCCGTACATCTCGGTTTCCGGAATCTCGAACGATTCGGGGAGGCCGTCGGCGATCGGGTGGCCGGGATCGGAAACCCACACTCGCTCGGTATCGCCGCCGTGGCGGTACTTGATGTTACACGTGGTGCCCATCAACCGCTTGAACGGCTTCGAGTTCTTCCCCGAGTGCACGGGAACGAACCCCATCCCCTCGTGGACGCGGTCGACGACCCGATCCGCTACCGCGTCGCTTACCTCGTCGTTCGCGCAGTGAGACCACCAGACGAGGACGTCCGTCCCCTCGAGCGTCGCCTCGTCGAGCCCGTGGTCGGGTTCCTCCAGGGTCGCCGTCCGGACCGAGACGTCGGAGAGTTGGGTCTCGATCCCTTCGGCGATGGCACCGTGAATCCCGTCGGGATAGCGCTCGGCGACCGACTCGGATTCGCGTTCGTGGACGTTCTCGTTCCACACCGTCACATCGAGTGTCATACCCGAAAGGGGTCTGGAGGCGTTATGAAACTGACGGCAGGTCGCCGAACGCCGAAACGACTAACATCGAGGAGTTCGTCGTGGGATCCATAACCATGTCAACCCAGACCGATACCGATTCCGGAACAGGCGGGTCCGGAGGGTCGACGGCCGGAACGGCACTCGAGACCGTCCGAAACTCGTTCGCGCTGAAGATGGCCCTTGCCGGGGTCGCGTTCATCCTCGTCGGCTACGTCATCAACACCGGCGTCGTTCCCGCGATACTCGCCATCTGGGGGGCCGCACTCGTCGTGATCGGCATCGGCGCGTTTCTCTTCGTCCGGCTCTCTCGGCGTGGCACGCAAGGATAGAACACTCGAGAAGCCTTCATCCAGCGGCTGACGACCCAGCTGCTGTGCCGTGAACGCGGTTCTTTTCAAACCTGACTCGAAGGTCGGCCAGATTAGGAGACACCGATTCCCGCTGTATCGAACTCAGAGATCCACAGCTGACGGCCACAGAACACCGCATATCTCAGGTAATACAGCCCTACACTGCACCCACCATCGCATAGCAAACTGCGTTATAGCTTTTACACATAATTTATGGAAATTAGTGTTAGTCTATTTACCAGAATATTTATAATTATGGAGCAGGATCACAGAAAGTGCAGTAACCAATACAATGACTGATTCGAGCAAGAACAAGCGACGGTTTCGACAGTCCCGACGCACACTCCTCAGCGGAATCGCGACCGGGACGACGGTACTCGCAACGAGCGGTATCGGTCCAACGGCCGCAAAGGGGCGAAACAATCGGAAGGGCGGAAAAGGGAAGAACGAGAACGGGTCGATCCGCCAGATGGAAACACTGGACCGGGGGCTCGTAGCCGTTCCGACGGAAGACGGGGTACTCGTTCGGTGGCGACTGTTCGGGACGGATCCCGACGATCTCGGATTCCACGTCTATCGCGACGGCGAGCGGGTGAACAACAAGCCGATCACCGACAGTACGAACTTCCTCGATCCCGACGGGACGACCGACTCGACGTACGCGGTTCGAGCAGTCGGCCATGGACGGGTGAAAACGAAAGGGAACCGCGGAAAACGCGGTGGTCGCAAACCCGGTATGTCCAAATCGGTCGAGGTGTGGGACCAACAGTACAAGGAGATCCCGCTGAACAAGCCGGAGTCGATAACGGGCGAAGACGGGGAGACGATCACGTACCACGCGAACGACGCAAGCATGGGCGACCTCACGGGCGACGGCACGCTCAACATCGTCCAGAAGTGGACCCCGTCGAACGCGAAGGACAACTCCCAGGGAGGTCATACGAGCGACGTCCTGATCGACGGATATACGCTGGAGGGCGAACACCTCTGGCGGATCAACCTCGGCCAGAACGTCCGGGCCGGCGCACACTACACGCCGTTCGTCGTGTACGACTTCGACGGTGATGGCAGGTCGGAGTTGGTGGTGCGGACGGCCGACGGTGCCGAAGACGGAGCCGGCAACGTCATCGGCGATCCGGACGCCGACTGGACGAACGACTCCGGCTACGTCCTCGAGGGGCCGGAGTATCTCACCGTCTTCGACGGGGAGACGGGCGAGGAACTCGCGACGGAGGAGTTCCAGCCCGCACGCGGAGACGCCTGTGACTGGGGCGACTGCTACGGGAACCGCGTCGATCGGTTCCTCGCGGGGACCGCCTATATCGACGGCGAGCGACCGAGCATCGTGTTCACGCGAGGCTACTACGAAAAGACGATGCTCGCCGCGTGGGATTTCCGGCAAGGCGAACTCGAGTTGCGCTGGATCTTCGATAGTGAGGACGGCCACCCCGACTACGAGGGCGTGGGCGCACACAGCCTCGACACTGCGGACGTCGACGGGGACGGGAAAGACGAGATCGTCTTCGGGGGCGCAGTCATCGACCACGACGGAAGCCCCCTCCACACGACGACGATGTCAAACCCCGACGCGATACATTGTGGCGATTTCCTCCCCGACCGCGAGGGCCTGGAAATCGTCGTTCCCGCCGAGTATCCGGCCGAGGGGGCACCGAGCCTATCGATGCGCGACGCCGAGACGGGCGAGTACATCTGGGCCGTCAGGAACGGTGCAGACATCGGCAGAGCGATGGTCGCCGACATCGATCCGGACTACGACGGTGCGGAAGCGTGGGCGGGCGTGCCCCTGGAAACCGACAGTGAGATCGCCGGTACGTTCACCGCTGACGGTGAGAAGATCAGCGAGACCGGTGTCAATTCGGTGAACTCGGGGATCTGGTGGACCGGCGACCTGCACCGAGAGCTGTTAGACCACGACTTCCTCGGCTGGGACGCGGGATACGGCGTCGGCTGGGTCAAGAAGTACAACCCCGAAACCGAGGAACTCGACATGTTGAAGTCCTTCGAGGGAACGCGCTCGAACAACTCTTCGAAGGGGAACCCGTGTCTTTCGGGAGACATCCTCGGTGACTGGCGTGAGGAAGTGATCTGGCGAACTGACGACAGCGAGGCGCTGCGCTTGTACGCAACGCCCCACGAGACGGATCACCGGCTGTACACGCTGTTACACGACCCGCAGTACCGGACCGGCATCGCGCGCCAGAACGTCGGCTACAACCAGCCGCCGTGGCCCAGTTTCTTCCTCGGCCACGGGATGGACGACCCGCCGAAACCCGACATCAAGACCTCGTTCGAACCCGCCGGCCACGACAGGCTCGCCGAGATATCCGCCAGCGAGACCGAGGCGAGCCCCTGCGATCAGGTCGAATTCGAAGCGGTCGACCGGACGGACAACGGCCAGAAGATCAGTTCCCTCTCGTGGGAGTTGGGCGACGGCACGACGGCGACCGGCCGGTCGGTCAGCCACACCTATGACGAACTGGGGACGTACCCCGTCAAGCTAACCGCGACGGGCAAGCACGGGGAGACGACGACCGACTTCGAGACGATCACCGTCGAGGAACCGGAGCCGATAGCGCGGGCCGTACCGAGTGCGACCCGCGTCGACGCGGGCGAGTCCGTCGACTTCGAGGCGGAGGACGTCTCCGGCGAGTACTCGATCGACTCCCTAAAGTGGGACTTGGGCGACGGCACGACTGCGACGGGGTGGTCAGCTACGCATAGCTACGACGGTCCCGGCGAGTACACCGTCACGCTGACCGCCACCGCCGAAAGCGGTTGCACGACATCGCACTCCGAGACGATCACGGTCGACCTCACGGAGGGCACCTACCGTCTGACCGCCCAACTCAACGACGACGACATCGTGATGAGCGTCGACGGCGAACTCGCCGACGGGGCGAACGTCTACAACGACACCGTGGGCGAGGCCAGCGGTCAGACGTGGGAGGTGACCGAACTCGAAGACGGCGTCTACCGCATCGCCGCGGCCGACGCCGACGACCTCGTCCTGGAGGCTGCCGACGGCGGCACCGACACCGGAACGAACCTCGAACTCGGTCAGTGGGAGGGCGCCGACTACCAGAAGTTCGCGGCAGTGCCCGAGAGCGGCACGGGCTACACGCTCGAACCGACCCACGCCGACCTCGCGGCCGACGTCTGGGAGCGCGACCCCGAACCGGGCGCGGACATCCGCCACTGGGACGTGACCAGCACGGACAACCAGCTGTTCGCCTTCCTCGACCCGTCGGCCTGATAGCAGAACGTCGGCTACAACCAGCCGCCGTGGCCGAGGAAGTAACTCGGCCAGGGAGCGGATGATCCACAAACACCGGATATGGAGATGAGCTAACGTACAAACCGTCGGGGTTATTTTATCGAGTTCGCTCGAACGAGGAAATCGACTACACGTCGTCGGTGATCGACTCGCTCATCCGGTAGTCGGGATCGTCCTGGGCTCGGAGGCAGGCCGTCGGTTGGCTCGCGCCCTCGCCGACGTCGACCAGCTCCGGCTCGCGTTCCACACAGACCTCGCGGGCCTCGGGGCAGCGGGTGTGGTATCGACAGCCCGACGGCGGGTTCTTCGGGTCGGGGATGTCGATCGACCGGATCGGGCTCTCGGTCTCCTCGGTTTCCGAGCCGAGTTCCGGCGTCGCCCACCGCAGCGCCTGGGTGTAGGGATGCTGGGGGTCGTGGATGATCTGCTCGGCAGGTCCGATTTCGACCAGTTCGCCCAGATACATCACCCCGATCCGACCGCCGGTCTTCTCGGCGAGGTAGCGGGCGTTCGAGAGGTCGTGAGACACCGCCAGAAACGAGGTGTTGAACGAGTCCTGCAGGTCGATCATCATGTCCATCATTCCGACCCGCAGCGAGACGTCCAGCGCCGAAACCGCCTCGTCGGCCAGGATCAGGTCGGGGTTGATCAGCATCGACCGGATCAGGGCGACGCGCTGTTTCTCCCCGCCCGAGAGCTGGTGGGGATACCGGTCGACGTAGTCCCCCGGCGGCGTGATCCCCACGTACTCGAGCATTCCGAGGATTCGCTCGCGGCGGTCGTTGCCGTCGAGGTCGGGATGCCACCGCTTGAGCGGCTGTTCGAGGATCGTCCGCACCCGCTGGTGGGAGTTCAGCGAACTCCCGGGGTCCTGGTGGACGATCTGGAGCGCTCGACGGGCCTCGTCATCGGAGAGCGAACTGCCCGAGGCGCCCTCCCAGACGTCCCGCCCGCGGTACTCGACGGTTCCACCGGTCGGCTTCTGGAGCCCCACGGCGGTCTTCCCCAGGGTGGTCTTCCCACAGCCCGACTCGCCGACGAGGACGAGGACGTCGTTCTCGTAGATGTCGAAGCTCACGCCGTCGACCGCCGTCACCGTCTCGTCGTCGCCGAAGTCGAACCAGCCGTCGTTGGCCGAGCCGAAGGTAACCTCGACGTCCGACAGCGAGACCACCGGCTCGCCCGACGCCCTCCCGGCGGCGCTGGGTCGCGTGCCCACGTCGACGGTCTCCTCGAAGGCGACGTCGAGGTCCTCGATCGACTGCTCCCAGTGGTGACAGTGGACGTCGTGGTCGGCGCCCGCGTCGTAGGGGCCGGGATCGATCTGCTGACATTCCTCGTCGGCGAGCGGACACCGCGGGTGGTACGAACAGCCCTTGGGGATGTTCACCGGATCGGGGCTCTCGCCCTCGATCGGGCGCATCTCCTCTAACGGCGCCGAGAGGTTCGGTGTTGCGTTCAGAAGCGCCCGCGTGTAAGGGTGGGCCGGCGTCTCCAATACCTCCTCGGCCGGACCGATCTCGGCGAACTCGAACGCATAGAGGACGGCGAGGCGGTCGGCGAGGTCCGCGACCAGCGGGAGGTCGTGGGTGATGAAGACGATCGTGAGGTCGTGTTTCTCCTTGATCTCTTCCAGCAGCGAGATGATAGACCGTTGCATCAGGAGATCGAGCGCGGCGGTCGGCTCGTCCATCACGAGCACCTCCGGGTCGAGGACGAGCGAAAGCGCGATCAGCACCCGCTGTTTCATCCCGCCGCTGAGCTCGTGGGGGTAGGACTCGAGCATCCGCTCGGGATCGAGGTAGAGATCCGCGAGGAGGTCCGTTGCGCGTGCCAGGCCCCGATCGACGTCGTAGTCGTGGGCCGAGAGCGTCTCGACGAAATGTGTCCGGATCGTCACGACCGGGTTGAACGAACTCATCGCGCCCTGGAACACCATCGAGATCTCCTCCCAGCGCAACGAGCGAAGCTCCGCCTTCGAGAGGTCGGTGACCGGGACCGGCTCGCCCTCCTCGGGGTAGTAGGTGACCTCGCCGGTCGTGACGCCGGGTTCGGGCACTGCGTCGAGCAGCGCCGAGGCGAACATCGACTTTCCGGAGCCCGACTCGCCGATCACGCCGAGGACCTCGCCGCGACGGATATCGGCGTCGACCCCGTTGAGCACCATCGATCGTCCGCGATCCATCCCGAAGTAGACCGACGTGTCCCGAAGCCGGATGGCGACGTCCTCCTCGGGGGCGTCGGCGGTCGCGTCCGATCCAGTGATCGTCATCGTGGCACCTCCGCCAATACGGTCGTCGCATATCGAATCGTGCATGGAATCATACTTGCATCACGTCCGTCGTGTCGTCCGTCTCCGGCTCCATCGGTTCCTCTTCCTCCCCGCCCTGGTGGCGGGCCCTGGCTCGGGGGTTGAACACTCGGTCCAGCGACTGCGCGAGCAGGATGAGCCCGACCGCGATCCCCGAGATGGCGACCATGGGCACGAGCAGCCAGTGGTAGGCCTCGGGCCGGTAGAGGGCGCCCGCCTCGTAGGCGGTGTTCAGCATGACGCCCCAGTTGGCGTCCGAGTACGGCAGGACGCCCAGGAAGTACAGTGCAACCGCCGCGAAGATGATCGTCCGGGCGGCGTTGACCATGTTCACGACGATGTAGGGCATCAGCTGTGGCAGGATCTCCTTGGTGAGGATCCACCGCGTCGAGAGATCGATCGCCCGCGCCGACTCGATGAACGACTCGTTTCGGATCGTCAGTACCTGCGAGCGGATCGCCCGCGCCAGCCCCGCCCATGCCGCGATCGCCAGCAACACGCCGAGGGCGACGGGGTTGTTGATCCAGTCCGAAAGCAGCGTCGCGAGGACGATCACCAGCGGCAGTCCGGGGATGTTGATGAAGACGTCGGTGACCGTGCTGAGCACGGTGTCGACCATCCCGCCCTTGTAGCCGGCGACCACGCCGAAGGCCGTACCGACGCCGATGGTGAACAGGGCACCCGAGGCCATCATGATGAGGATCGACGGCGTCGAGTGGACTGCATCCGCCAGGACGTCCCGACCCGACGAGGTCGTTCCAAGGGGATACTCCCAGTTCTGGAACGCGCCGAGCAACTGCGGGCCGTCGGCCGGATGGCTCGGCTCGACGAGGTAGACGCCGAGGGTCGCGACGAGGAGGTAGACACCGAGGATCGACAGTCCGACGAGCGCCCGCCAGTCCTGGCGCATGATCGACCAGGGCGTCCGGGCGTAGCCCTCGAGGAACCGATCGAGGCGGTCACCGCGGGTCTCCTCGACGCTTGAGGTCGTTTCGAAGGGGGAGTCGACGGTGCCGCCGTCGCTTCGCACCGTTTCGCCTGCGACTCGATCCCTGGGGTCGTCGGGGACGAGCTCGTCCATACGGTTCGTGTCGTCCCGTTTTCTCGTCTCGGTGTGGTCGTCAGTCATGGGTGAATCGTCAGAACGCGTCATTGCCCTCGTTACCCGCACGTGGATCGATCTTGCCGTAGGTCAGGTCGGCGACGAGCAGGGCGATGACGACGGCGATCGTGATGATCGTAAAGGCGCCCATCATCAGCGGGTAGTCGCGTGCCCGGACCGCCTGGATCATGTAGTAGCCCATGCCTCGGTAGGTGAAGATCTCCTCTAAGACGACCGCGCCGCCGAACATCGAGCCGATGGCGATCATCAGCCCGGTGTACATCGGGAGGATCGCGTTGCGAGCGATGTACCGAACGGCGATCGTCCGGTCGGGAAGCCCGCGGAGTCGGGCGACCCGGAGGTAGTCCTCACCGAGGACGCGGATGCTGTTGCCCCGCATCGTCAGCGAGGCCACGCCCGAGGCAACGAACATCGAGAAGACGGGCAATGCCGCGTGGTGGATGATTCCAAAGATGAACGGGAGGTTGAAGCCCGCGGTGACGCCTTCTGGACGGCGACCCGACGTCGGAAACCAGCCGAGCCGGTAGGCGAAGGTAATGAGGAGGAGAAGCGCAAGCACGTAGAAGGGAATCGAGGTGATGATGGTCGCGTAACCGGTAAGGACGGTGTCGAACTTGGTGCCCTCCCAGTAGGCCATCAGCGCGCCGAGCGAGATGCCGACGGCGAAACCGATGAAGATCGCCCAGCTCATCACGAACAGCGTCCAGGGGATTGCCTCGGCCATGATTTGGGCAACCGGTGCGTTCTGGCTCATCGATTGACCCATGTCACCGACCGCCATCGACGTCATGTAGTTCCAGTAGGCGACGTGCATCGGCGCCTCGGGGTTGATGTTCATGTAGATCTCCGCCATCTCGTAGGCCTCCTGGGGGTTGTCCAGCTGGGGGCCCACCTGGGCGACGAAGGCGTCGACGGGGTTGCCGGGCATCATCCGTGTGAGGAAAAACGCCAGCGTCATCACCGCCCAGACGGTGAACGCGGCCTGGCCGAACCGTCGTAGTTTCCAGTCCATAGTGTGAAAGCGATGTGAGGGGTAATTACTGTTGTCGTAAGTCGTGGTTGATGTGTGGACCGAAACAGGCTACTCCTGGCGGGGGATGAGTTCGGCGTCGGGAACCTTCGTCAGATTGAACTCGGCGACCCGGTTGTCGAGCAGTTCCTCCGGCGCGTCGACGTGCCAGTCCTCGGCCTGAATCCCGCCGTAGTCCCGGCCGACGACGCAACCGTACATCGGCAGGACCTGGTTGTACCACCACGTGAGGTTCGCGAGATACTCGTCGTCGCCGGTGAGGTGGAGCTGCTGGATCTGATCCATGACGTTGATCGTCATGGTCTCCTCGGCGTCGGGGTTGCCGATCTCGGCGGGAATCTCCCAGTCGCCGTCGGGGTAGTCGGCGTGGTTCAACTGGAGGAACCACTCCCAGATCGCCTCGACGTACGTGAGACCCATGACGGAGAAGATGGGATGGTTGTCGAAGAGGATGTCGTGGTCGCCGTTGAACCGGTTCTCACCGTAGGTCGCCTCGTCGACTGCATTGAGGGAGACGTCGAAGCCGAATTCCTCCATCTGGTACTGAACCGAGTCCAGCCCGTCGACCTGGACGGAGACGCTCGACTGACCCAACAGGATGAGCTCGGCCTGTTCGCCGTCCTCGTCGATCCACTGGCCATCCTGGCGCTCGAAGCCGGCCTCCTCCATGAGCGTCGTGGCCCGCTCCTGGTCTCGATCGTAGTTGTCGTACCCCTCGATATCGACCCGGCCGTTGTCGACTGCGGTCTGGTTGAGGAAGGTGGGGGGAAGCTCGTAGAGCTCGTACTGTTCGGGAACCGACGTCGCGATCTCCTGGCGGCTGAGTGCACAGGAGATCGCCTGGCGGACGCGACGGTCGGCAGTGATGGGCTGGTGGCTCGGGTTAGTCGCCGGCGAGGCCGGCATATCGTAGTTCCCGAAGTTGAACAGGACCGACCAGAGGTGGTTGTAATCGCGGTTGATCCGGTAGTGGTCGGGAACCTGTTGCATGACGTCCGGCGAGGCGGGGAGCGCGAACGGAATCGCGTCGACGTTCCCTTCGTTGAACGCGAGCACCTTGTCGTCGTGGCTCTCGATGGCGTACTCGCTGAAGTAGATGTTGTCGGCGTTGGGGTGGTCCTCGTAGACCTCGCCGACAAACGTGGTGTCCGTGGTTTCGCTGATCTGGAACGGACCGTTCCCGATGATCTCGTCGATGCTGGGAGACCACTCCTGGAACTCCGAGACGACCTGGGTCGCCTCGTCGCCCTCGGCGTCCATGAGGTCGTCGCGCCACTGACCGTAGGAGGGGTCGCCAAAGTCTTCCTTGATGATCACGAGACCGTTCGCGAGTTCGTTGATCAGCACCGACTCGATTGTGAAGTCGTCCACCAGATGGTACCGGATGGCATAGTCGTCGACGACCTCGTAGTCCTCGATGTAGCTGCTCGCCGGCGAGTCCGGGCTCGTGATTTCGGAGATACGAAAGCTGATGTCCCTATCGGTCTTCAGGTCGTGGGCGGTGACCGGATCACCGTTGTGCCAGGTCCAGTCGTCGTTCAGCTCGACGAGGATCGACTGGTCTTCTTTCTCCCAGTTGTCGGCGATGACACCCTGAAACGTATCGTGGCTCTGGTAGTGAATGAGCAGCGGGTCGTAGATCAGTCCCGGGGGATCGAAGTTCGCCATCTCCCCGGTCGGATCGTAGGGGTTCCAGGACGCGTTCTGGATCTCGTACGTTCCCCGGTGGAGCGCCTTGGTGAACCGTCTGTCGGCGCGTTCCTCGACGGGATCGGCATACTCGTCCTCGGAGACGTTGCTGCCACCGCTCTCGCTGTCGTTCCCATTGCCGTTCCCGTTTCCGCTGGCGTTCCCGTTTCCGTTCCCACCGTTGCCGCCGAGACAGCCCGCCGTAAGTACGGTTCCACCGATCAGGCCGTACTTCACAGCATCCCGTCTCGTGACCTCCCGATGCCGATCGCTACTGAATGGCATGCCCCTCGGTTCCGGATCTACCTACATAAACTATTCGGTTAGTTCGCCGTTCCGGAGTTCGGCCGACCGAACGCCTGCCTCCCCGGAACCCCGGCGCTGTTTCGACACCCGTTCGGGAGCAAGCTATTTCCACGCCCACGACCGTGTTCCAGCCGATGGAACGTACCCGGCCCGTCCTGAAGGTGATCGTCGGCGTCAACGTCCTCTTCCTGGTGTTGCTCGCGTTCTCCGCTCCCTACCTCGAGCCCGGAAGCGGCTCGTACGTCGTGGCCGTGATCACGGCGGGGCTCTGTCTCGTGATGCTCACGATCTCCGCCGTCATCACCTATTTCGAGTGGGACGTCTTCGGCCAGTTCTAGGGAGGTGCCGCCAGCATCCCGGCGGATCATACCTCTCCGAGCGGGCTCGTATGTGAAGGCATCCATGGAGTTCCCCGACGCCGAACGACGATTACGGAGGAATGGAGCACAAGAAGTAAGTAGGAGTGTGGGCGATAGCGACAGTGACACATGAAATTCGGGATCTTTCCGATCGAGGGTGGCGATCGGTGGACGGGCGTCGTAGACCAGTGTAAGCTCGCGGAGGACGTCGGCTTCGAGACCTGCTGGGTCAACGACCACCAGGCCACCGAGGGCGACAACTACTGGCCCTCGCCCCTGACGCGCCTGACCAGTATCGCCGAGGGCACCGAGGACCTCGAGCTCGTCACCTCCGTGTTGATCCTCCCGCTGTACCACCCGCTGCACGTCGCCCAGCGGGCGGCGATGCTCGACAACATCTCCGACGGTCGGCTGACGCTGGGCGTCGGGCTGGGTTACGTCGAAAAGGAGTTCGAGGCGTTCGGCGTCCCGATGGACGAGCGCGCCGGCCGGATGATCGAGGGGATCCAGTTCATCGAGGAGTTCTTCGAGGCCGAGGAGCCGATCAGCTACGACTGTCCCTTTTTCACCGTCGAGGACTGGGAACCCCTCCCCGATACCGTCCAAGAGCCGCGTCCGCCGCTGTGGATCGGCGGCTGGGGAGACAAGCAGATCGCCCGTTCGGCGAAGTTCTCCGACGCCTGGGTCCCCGGCGTCGTCGCCGACCTCGGTATCGTCGAGGACCGAAAGGAACTCCAGCGCGAGCACGTCGCGGACGGCGACCAGAACTGGGAGGAGATCGACCATCCATTGATGCGCGAGGCCGTCATAGCCAAGACCGAAGAAGAAGTGATGGAGCGCAAGGAATACCTCCACGAGACCTACATGGAGGAGTACGGCGGGGAGTTTTCCCACCCGCTGATGACCGCTGACAGCGTCGAGGACTTCGAGGAACTCGCCGACGACCGCTTCATCTACGGCACGCCCGATCAGGTCGTCGACCAGATCGAGGGGATCCGCGAGCGGTTCCCGCTCGACCAGCTCGCGCTTCGATTCCACCACTCCGGGATGCCAAAGGACCTGGTCGAGGACCAGATCCGGCTGTTCGGCGAGGAGGTCATCCCGCGGATCGACTAATTTCTCCGATATTACCGGACGGGCCGTTTCCGATCGTTCCCGTCCGGAGAACTCTAATGGACAGAGGGTTGTGGGAAATCGACAGATCAGTACGATCTCTCCCCCTCGCCTAAGTGCACCACACGTTCGGGCACTCGAGGTCGACGATCGGACGAACTAACAGAACCGCCCGAGGCGGCTGACCACGGGTGGAAACGCCTGGTCATCCGGCGAACGGCCAGACGTCTCCGGAACGTCCCTCTTCGGCCAGCGATCCAGGCAGCACACAGGCAATTTGTCCGATCATGCCGAACGGTGAGACCGGGCAGACCCGCTACGAACCCGTCGAACCGCTCGAGTACCGGGTTCCTGAGACGAGCGATATCGTCGTTGAAGATCCGACGGCGCCGATCGACCGGCCGGGTATCGATCCCTCGAGCAGCCGATCACGACGTCCCGCCTTGTCCAAACGCCGAAACCCGGACGACGAGATGCGTGCGTCTCGACGACCGGACTGTGGAGACGGTGATCGTCCGAACCGATGTCGACCGCTGAGGACGACAGAAAGCTGGCTCCTTCGGACTCCCCGGAGGGTGCATTACGATCGTACCACCGTAACGGATACTTCGGCATTACCGGACGGGTTTCACGGATCGTGCTACGCGAACGCGGGCATCACTTCGTCAGCGAACAGCTCCATTCCCCCCGTCTCGGGGAAGTCGACGAACCAGCCCTGGAACTTCGTGACGCCGACGTCGATGCGCTCCTCGATCGCCTCGGCACACTCCTCGGGGGTGCCCATCACGAAGTACTCGCGGGCGTCCGCGCCGGTCTTGATGGGCGCTCTGTCCTGGTACTCCTCCTCGAACTGGATGGGGGTCATCAGGTCGACCAACTCCTCCAGTTGCTCCTCGTCGCGCGTACAGATGACGTGACCGTCCCAGGAGTACTCGAGCTCCGCGGGGTCGCGCCCGACGGTCTCGCAATGGTCCTCGATGACGCC
Source organism: Saliphagus infecundisoli (assembly GCF_020177375.1). Taxonomy (GTDB): domain Archaea; phylum Halobacteriota; class Halobacteria; order Halobacteriales; family Natrialbaceae; genus Saliphagus; species Saliphagus infecundisoli. The sequence goes on from NZ_JAIWHV010000005.1 coordinate 152,107, forward strand.
GATCTTGTGGGCGAGGGTCTCGGGGTCGCCGTTGAAGACGTCGGTGTTCCAGACGTCGGCGTGTTTCGCGACGAGCTTGAGGGTGACTTCCTCGCCGGTCCCCCCGACCAAAATCGGCGGATGGGGCTCCTGAATCGGACCCGGCTCGCAGTGGGCGTCCTCGATCTCGTAACGCTCGCCCGAAAACGTCGCGCCCTCGCCGGGGTCGGTCGCCCACATCGCCTTCATCAGCCGGATCGCCTCGTCCAGGCGCATCAGGCGCTCGAACCCGTCTCGATGCTCCCAGCCGTAGGCCTCGTACTCGGGTTCGTGCCACCCTGCGCCCAGGCCGAGCTGAAGTCGGCCCTCGGAGACGACGTCGAGCGTCGCGGCCATCTTCGCGACCAGCGCGGGGTTTCGGTAGTCGTTACAGAGCACGAGCGAGCCGATATCGATCTCGTCGGTGAAGCCCGCGATCGCGCTCAATAGCGTCCAGCACTCGTATTCCGCCTGGTCGCGCCCGAGCATCAGGTGGTCGGGCGCCCACGCGGCGTCGAAGCCCAACTCTTCGGCCAACAGGACCGACTCCCTGGTCCGTTCCCAGTCCAACTCCTCGAGCCGGGGCGTATCGCGGTGGACCGGCTCGTCACCGTCCTCGGGGGCACCCGCGAACACCGGGACGTTGAACTCGAAGCTGACGTCGCTCATGGCTCGACGGCGAAGTGTTCGAGGGCCTCGCGGTTCAGTTCGGCGCTCAGACCCGTCCCCTCGGGAAGCGAGAGCGTACCGTCCTCGGCCTGTGGCGGGTTCGCGTAGATCGCGTCGGCGTAGGTCGAATCCTTCTCGCCCTGGCGCTTCTGGTACCATTCGGGGATCGGGAAGTACTCGGCCATCGGCGCGTTCGTCGAGGCCGCGATGAAGTGGAGGTGGGGGTTGGTACCCGTATGCGGGATTACAGGCACGTCGTGGGTCGAGGCCAGCGCGTCGATCTTCAACAACTCGGTGAGTCCGCCACACCGATGAACGTCGGGCTGGAGGATATCGACTGCGCCACGCTCCAGGAGTTCCTCGTGGCCCCACCGGGTGAACTCGTGTTCGCCACCCGAGATCGGCATCGGGGCCGCGTCGCGGACCGCCGCGTAGCCGTCGATGTCGTCGGGGATCACCGGCTCCTCGACCCACGCCATGTCGTAGGGTTCGAGTCGCTGGGTCATTTCCTTTGCATAGCGCACCGACCACCCCATGTAGGCGTCGCCCGCGATGGCGAGGTCGTCGCCGACGGCATCCCGGACGGTCTCGACGATCTTCTCGTTTTCTTTCATTCCCGACCGGCCCGCCTCGGGTCCGTGTCGAAAGCGGAGTTTCATCGTCTCGAAGCCGGCCTCGGCGTACTCGATGGCCTCTCGCTCCAAGGTCTCGTGATCGACGGGGTGGAGGTTGCTCGCATAACAGTCGATCTCCTCCTCGACAGGGCCGCCGAGCAGTTCGTACACCGGTTTGTCGGCTTCCTTGCCGGCGATGTCCCAGAGCGCGAGGTCGACGGCACTGATCGCCTCGACCGCCGCACCCTTCCGGCCGAAGGGGATCGTCGCCCGGTACATCTGATCCCAGAGCTTCTCGCGCTCGCGGGGATCCTCGCCGACGACCAGTTTGGAAAGGGTTTCGTCGACGATCGTCGAGATCGCGCCGGTCGCCCAGTTGCCCTGCCCGACGCCCGTGATCCCCGCGTCGGTCTCGACCTCGACGACGACATCGCCGACCGGTCCCATCCACTTCCGGCGGGCCTGGGGGTTTTCTCCCTCCGCGTTTCTGTACTCCTCGTAGCCGCTCATCACGGTGACGAGCGGGAACTCGACGAACTCGCCCCACGACTCGGTCCCGACGTTCGTCGCGCTGACGCTGGTGATCTCCATCGACGTATACGACCCCCAGCCCCGAAAAAAGTGTTTCGGCACCCGACCGCGAGGGCTACTCGTAACTCACGCCCCCCTCCTCGAGGATCCCCCGGAACGCCTCCGCCGCACGCCCGTAGCCCTCGGGACCCGAAAAGCCGCTTCGCTCGCCCGCGACGTCGAGGTGTGGTTCGAGCGAGGCATAACCCTCCCACCCTCGGCGATCGAGTGTTGCGACGATCTCCGGAAACGACCCGTCGCCCTCGCCGGCGACCCGGATCGCGCCCTCCTCGCCGTAGACGCAGTCCTTGACGTGGAGCTGTTGGACGTACTCGATCAGGTCGAGCAGGGCCTCCGGATAGGGCGAGACGCCGATCTCAAGGAAGTTCGCCGGGTCGAAGGCAGCCCGCAACGCCGGGGAGTCCACGCTCTCGAAGATGTCTCGGCAGCGTCCGGGCGTATCGCCGTAGATCCGCTTTTCGTTCTCGTGGACGAGGACGACGCCTTCCTCCTCGGCGCGCTCCGCTTTCCGTTCCATCCGCCGGAGGACCTCCTCGCGGTGGTCCTCGGGCTCGTCGCCCTCGGGGATGTAGTAAGAAAACAGCCGGATGTAGTCGGCGTCGAACGCTCCCGCGAGTTCGACCGCGCGCTCGAACTCCGCGAAGTGGGGTTCGAAGGGATCGGTGATGGATATCTTCCCGATCGGCGAGCCGATCGAGGAAACCGAAACGCCCGCCCGGTCGAGACGTCCCCGTGCCTCCGCGACCTCCTCGTCGGACAGATCGAGGACGCCGGTCCCGTCTACGGTCCGGAGGTCAAGCGCCCCGATCCCCTCCCGCTCTAGAACTTCGAGTTGCTCGTCGAACGACTCGGCAATCTCGTCCGCGAACCCGCTCAACACGACGTGGCCGTCCCGTGGTGGCATACGCCGCGGTTCGATGCTCCCCTACTTAGTCGTTCCGTCGACGTACTCCCATTACGCACCAATAAAATATAATAAACGAGATATCGACAAGAACTCAGATGTCGACCGTTCCGTCACGGTCAGCGGCGTTATGAATGGCCCTGATCGCACGCATGTCCGCGAGCCCCTCGTGGCCATCGGGGCCGATGTCGCCGCCCGACAGGACGCGGTCGGCGAAGTAGTCGAACTCCTCGCGCATCTCACCGGTCGCGTCGATTCCCGTATCCTCGATTTCGGCCCGGACGTCCCCTTTCGAGACGTGTAGCGTCGCCTCGCCGTGAAACGCCGGATCGAGTTCGATCGAACCCTCGGTCCCGATCAGCGTGAGGGAGGTGCCCTCCTGGGCGTTCTGGCTCGCCGTCGCTTCCAGGGGAACCTCTCCCTCGAAGGTGAGCGTGAACTCCGCGACCTCGTCGGGGACGTCCGCGAAGGCCTCGTCGTCCGACCGCATCGTCGCCCGCGCCAAGACCGGCTCCCGGTCGAGGAGGTATCGTGCGGTGTTGATCGAGTAGATCCCCAGGTCCATCACGCTCGCGCCGTATCCAGCCAGGTCGGGATTCAGCCGCCACTGATCGGGGTCGGGGATCATCTCGAGCAGCGGCTGGGTGTTGGTACTCCGCACGGAGACGGGCTCCCCGACGAACCCAGCCTCGATCAACTCCCGCGCCCGCCGGACCGCGGGCTCGGTCTGCATCCGGTAGGCCGTCATCAGCGGAACCTCTCCCTCCGCGGCTTCGACCAGTTTCTCGGCGCGCTCGACGGTCGCCTCGAGGGGTTTCTCACAGAGCACTGCCTTGCCGTACTCGGCAGCGGTCTCGACATACTCGAGGTGGAGGGCATTGGGCGTCCCGACGTAGACCGCGTCGTACTCCTCGGCCGCTTCGCCGTCGTGGAACTCCTCGTAGGAGATCCCGGTCTCGACGCCGTTTTCGGCCGCGATCCGTTCGGCCTTCTCGGTCGAACTGCTCACGAGCACGGCCGTCGCACAGAGGTCGCTCTCCTCGATCGCCGGGATCGCGACGTCGACGGTCCACCAGCCCAGCCCGATCAGAGCGAACCGGAGCTCCCCGTCCTCGATACGCTGCCAGTCCCGCCGCGAGAAATCGCCGATCCCGGTTGCCAGGTCCATACGCGCCCATACGGTGACCGGTGGTAAAGTGATTCGATCCGTGGCGGATAATATCAGTATCTGTCGAGGTAATCGAAATAGACATATATAATATGGTTCCTGGAACGCGATGCTCTCGAACGGACGGGCGAGAAAGAGAGACGCGAAAACGGTCCGCCGACGACCTCAGAAGTTGTCGTAGACGGTCTTGTCGATCGTGTAGAACTCCAGCCCCGCGTCGCCCTGCTCGCGCCAGGTCTCCGAGGAGGACTCCTTGAACCCGCCGAAGGGCACGTGAAGCTCGAGTCCGGTCGTCTTCGCGTTGACCTTCGCGACCCCGGCCTCGATCTCGTCGACGAACCGCTCGGCTTCCGTGTGGTCGTCGGTGACGATCGATGCGGAGAGCCCGTAGCGCACGTCGTTCGCGACCTCGAGCCCTTCCTCGAAGTCGTCGACCTCGATCACGGCGAGGACGGGTCCGAACACTTCCTCCTGGGCAATGCGGTAATCGCTTTCGACGTCGGCGAACACGGTGGGCTCGACGAAGTAGCCCTCACCGAAGCGGTCGCCCGACAGGGTGTCGCCGCCGGTGACCAGGCGGGCACCCTCCTTTTCGGCGACGTCGATGTACTCGAGGGTGCCCTCGAGTTCGTCCTCGGAGACCTGCGGGCCCATGTCGTACTCGTCACCGGGGCCGACCTCGATGCTCTCGGCCTCCTCGACGATGGCCTCGACGAACTCTTCATAGACATCGGTGTGGACGATCGCTCTGGAGCACGCCGTGCAGGCTTGGCCGGTGACGCCGAAGCGGCCGTTGGCGACGATCTCCGCTGCTTCTTCGACGTCCGCGCTCGAGGAGACCACCGTGGGGTTCTTGCCGCCCATCTCGGTCTGGGCGCGCTTGCCCGCCTGGGTCGCCGCGTCGTACACCATCTGGCCGACCTCGCCCGATCCGGTGAACGATACGGCGTCGACCTCGTCGTGGGTCGAGATCGTGTCCCCGACGCTGCTGCCCGGTCCCGTCACCAAGTTCGCGACGCCATCGGGGAGCCCCGCCTCGTCGAGCGCCTCGAAGATCGCGACGGAGGGACCCGCCGCGATCGAGGCGGGCTTGTGCACCAAGGTGTTACCCGCCGCGAGCGCGGGCGCGATCTTCCATGCGGGAATCGCGATGGGGTAGTTCCACGGCGTGATCAGCCCTGCGACGCCCACGGGCTCCGCTACGGTATACAGGTTCGTCTGGGGCGCGCTCGCCGATTTTACCTTCCCGCCGAGGTCGCGGGTCTTCTCGGCGTAGTAGTAGAAGATGTCGATCGTCCGCTGGACCTCGCCACCCGCTTCCGCGTGCGTTTTCCCCTCCTCGCGGGTCAGCTCCTCGGTGAGCTCCTGTTTCCGGTCGGCGAGGATTCCCGCGGCCTCGCGCAGGATCGCCCCCCGCTGGGGCGCGGGCGTGTTCGCCCACTCGTCTTCGGCCGCCGCCGCGGCCTCGACGGCTTCGGCGGCGTCCTCTTCGTCCGATTGCTGGTACTCCGCCACTGTCTCGGAGGGGTCCGCGGGGTTGACCGTCTCGAAGGTCTCGCCCGTCCCTGCCTCCGTCCACTCGCCGCCCACGTAGTTCCGGTTTGTTTCGCTCACGGGCGTCGGTTCGGCGTCCCGGTACACGTCCCTTACGGTTCGGGCGGGGTTCGCCGCGGCTCGGCGATGGTCCTCGAGCAGCGAACCCGGTTGGTGGAGAAAGAGGGGGGCGTTCCCTATGTGTTGGAGCCGCCACGACGCCGGTTCGGCGCCGACCGATCCCCGTCCGACGGCCCCGTCGACGGAAGCGCCGATCTCGGCCCTGTTACAGCCGTAGGAACGTGAGAGAACGGCGGGCCAGATCGAACAGGAATGTTCGACACCCGAACTGTGTTCGTGTATAGAACACGGAGGTGTACTTTCGGAGAACAGGACCCGTCAGCACTCGACCCGTTCGCCGGTTTCGGCCGACTCGTAGATCGCCGCGAGCGCCCGCATGTCGACGAGGCCGTGTGCGGGCGTGGCTTCGGGCTCGCGGTCGGCAAGCAGGCAGTCGGCGAAGTACTCGAACTCCTCTTCCATCTGATCGACCTCCGGCGAGTCGATCTCGACGGTCGTCTCTCCGACTGATAGCTCGAGAGTGCATTCGCCGTGGAATGCGGGCTCGATCAACAGCGTCCCCTCCGAGCCGACGATCCGGAGGAAGCTTCCCAGATCCGCGTTCTGGCTCGCGGTGAAACTCGCGAGAATAGCGTCCTCGTAGGCGACGGTGAAGGCGGCGACCTCGTCGGGAACCTCCGCGAAGTAGTCGTGGCTGCTTCGCATCGTCGCCGTCGCGGAGACGGGATCCCGGTCGAGGACGAAGCGGGCGGTGTTGACCGAGTAGATGCCGAGATCCATCACGCTCGTTCCGTAGCCCGCGAGGTCTGGATCAAGGCGCCACTGATCGGCGCCCCAGCCGACGATGCTCTGGGACATGTCGCCGTGGACGTGAACCGGCTCGCCGATCGCGCCTGCTCGAACGAGTTCGCGCGCCCGGCGGACGACCGGCTCGGTATGCATCCGGTAGGCGATCATCGCCGGGACGTCCTCGCAGGCGTCGACGAGGTCCTCGCTTCGCTCGACGGTCGCCTCCATCGGTTTCTCACAGAGGACGGCCTTGCCGAACTCCGCAGCGGCCTCGACGTGCTCGAGATGGCGGGCGTTGGGCGTACAGACGTAGACCGCGTCGTAGGCGTCGCGTGCCTCCCCGTCCTGGAACGCCTCGTAGGTGAGTCCCGCCTCGACGGTCTCCTCGTCGTCGGCCACTTCCTCGGCTTTCTCGGCGGAGCCGCTGACGACGACCGTCGTCTCACACCTGCCGGAGTCGGCGACGGCGGGCATCGCCTGATCGCGGGTCCACCAGCCCAGCCCGACCATCGCGAAGCGGATCGGGCCGGCGTCCTCCTCGGACTCCGCCCAGTCGCGGTGGGGAAACGAGTCGAGAACCTCCCGGATGCCGTCTGATACCATACCCGGACGGTTTACACGGTCCGTAATAAATTACCGGCGTTCCGATCGAACGGTGTCGATGACCCCACGGAGGTAGCCGACGGTAAAGCCCCGCCCGCGGTGGCGCCAGTCGTCGTCGCCCTCCATCAGCGGAACGTGATCCGGGATCACGGCTCCCTCGTAGCCGATCTCGTGAAGCGTCCGGACCACGTCCGGCGTGTCGAAGTTGCCCTCGTCGACGAACGTCTCGTGGAATCTCGGTACTTCCCCTTCGACATCCCGGAAGTGGATGAAAACGATCTCGTCGCGGGCGCCGAACGTTCGCAGAACCTCCTCGACGTCCTCGCCCATCTGGGAGAAACAGCCCAAACAGAGCTTGAGTCCGTGATTGTCGCTCGGAACGAGCTCCATCGCCTTCTCGAAGTTCTCGACGCTCCGACAGAGCCGCGGGATGCCACACATCGACTCGAGGACGGGGGGATCGACCGGATGCAGTGCCAGATCGACGCCCGCCTCCTCGGCGACGGGCAGGACCTGCTCGAGGAAGTACTGATAGTTCTCCCAGAACTCTTCCTCGGTGTACTCCCGGTCGATGCCGGGGGCGAGTTCGTCGGGTGCCTCGAGTTCGTCGTAGTCGAAGGCGGTTCCGGTCGCGCCCCCGCGGATCTCGACGGGCGTTGTCCGCATCGGTACGACCCCGCGGGGGTTCCACTGGTAGCCCAGAATCGGGATTCCCGCTTCGCCCAGATTGCGGATCAGTGTCGCGATCTGTTCGATGACGTCCTCCTTGCCCTCGCGGTCGAACATCACGTCGCCGTACAGCGAGTACGGCAGCGACTGGATCCCGGTGAGGGTGAGGCCGGCGGCCTCGACGTGCTCGCGGGCCTCTACCAACTCGGCCACGGAGGGGATCGCGTCTCGGCCGACCTCGAGGGTGACCGAGGCCTCGCGGTCGTTGAACTCGTCGGGCTCCTCGTCGACGTCCGCGTGATCGACGAAGACGTCGGTCGCGCCTAACTGGCGGATATATCGCAGGCGCGGGGGCGACAAGGACCGCGTCCGGACGCCCACCCGGACGTCCGCGCCGGCCTCCGCCTCTCGATCCCGGTCCCCGTCGGGGGTGTGTGTGTCGGCCATACCCGTCGTAGGCGGGGGACGGCCCAAAACCCTACTGGCTCCCCCCGCTGCCCGCCGCCTCCTCGACTGCGCTCTCCGCGAAGTAGGTCCGGCCGCTTCGCGGAACCCGCTTCGTCCCGGTAACCGAGAGGGAGTCGCTCGCTTCGATGTCGGCGGCCGATCGGCCGACTCGAAGTTCGTAGTCGCCCTCCTCGACCGCGAGGTCCATCGCCAGGTCGTGGAAGGCCAGCTGGGTCGCCGACAGCGAGAACGTGACCCGCGCGGACTCTCCGGCCTCGAGCTCGACGCGCTCGAAGGCGATCAGTTCCTGGACCGGCCGGGCCTGGCTCGGGTTCTCGGGGGTGGCATACAGCTGGACGACCTCGCTTCCCGCCCGGTCGCCGACGTTTTCGACCGTGACGCTCGCCTCGAACTCGCCGAGCGGGGCGACCGACTCCGTCGAAAGCGAGAACTCGTCGTAGGAGAAGTCGGTGTAGGAAAGGCCGTAGCCGAAGGGGTAGACCGGCTCGCTGTCGGTGTAGACGTACTCTTTCTCGGCGGTGTTTTCCTTCCGGTTGTAGTAGACCGGGAGCTGGCCGACGGACTTCGCCAGTGAGACGGGAAGGCGCCCGCCGGGGTTCGTCTCGCCGAAGAGGGTGTCGGCGATTGCGGGACCGCCCTCGTCGCCGGGAAGCCACGCGTAGAGGACGGCGTCGACGCCCTCGCTCTCCGCGATGTCCTCGATCGAGTGGGGCTTGCCGCTGACGACGACGACCGCGAGCGGGGTGTCGGTCTCGGCGAGGCGGGAAACGAGTTCGTCCTGGACCCCCGGAAGCCCGAGGTCGGTGACGTCACAGCCCTCGCCGCTCGTGGGGACGCTCGGTTTCTCCTCCTGGTCGGCCTCCACGTCCGAGAAGTCCACGGCCGAGCGCGCGCCGACGAACGCCAGCGCGACGTCCGCGTCGTCGGCCGCTGCGACGGCGTCGTCGAACCCCTCCGTGGAGGGTCCCGAGATCGTACCGCCCTGCTCGTGACTCACGGAAATCCCCTCGCGCTCTTCGAGGGCCGCAAGCGGCGTGACAGCGTCGGCCTCGTACTCCTCCTCGGGGTAGTGGGCGGCGTAGGCGTAGTCGCCCATCAGCTCCTTGGGGTCGTCGACTTTCGGTCCGATCGCGGCGACCGACTCGACGCCCTCGAGTGGAAGGAGGTCGTCGTTTTTCAGCAGCGTCATCGACTGGCGGGCCGCGCGGGCGGTGACCTCGCGGGCCGCCTCGGTGTGGAAGGCGTCGGCGGCGGCGTCGGGATCGGCCATCGGATCGTCGAGGACGCCCTTTCGGACCTTCTCGCGGAGGACGCGGCGGACGGAGGTGTCGAGGGTTTCCTCTGCGAGGTTGCCGTTCTCGACGGCCTCGACCAGGAACTCGCCGTAGTAGTCGGTGTAGGGGAGTTCGACGTCGATCCCCGCCTCGACGGCCGCGGCTCCCGCTTCCGGCTTGGTCTCGGCGACGCGGTGTTCGGTCTCCAGGTGGCGGACGCTGTAGTAGTCCGAGACGACGGTGCCGTCGAACCCGAACTCGCCCCGCAGGACGTCGGTCAGGAGCCACTCCGAGCTCGCACACGGGACGCCATCGATGTCGTGGTAGGCGTTCATCACCGACTCGGCACCGGCTTCGGCGATCACCGCCTCGTAGGGAAAGAGGTGGGTCTCGCGGAGTTCCCGGGGACCGACGTTGAGCGACGAGCGGTTCTTCCCGCCGTCGGTCGCGCCGTGGCCGACGAAGTGTTTGAGCGTGGCACTGATTCCGTCCTCACGGCCCTCGCCCTGGAGCCCCGTGACGTACTCGGCGGCCATCCGTGCGATCAGATAGGGGTCCTCGCCGAACGTCTCCTCGACACGGCCCCACCGGAGGTCACGCGCGACGTCCAATACAGGAGAAAGCGCGTGAACCGTTCCGAGTGCCTCGAGTTCGCCCCGGATCGTGTGGGTGACCTCACCCAGCAACTCGGGGTTCCAGGTGCTCGCCATCCCGATCATCTGGGGGAACGTCGTCGCCTCCGGACCCATATACCCGCTCAGACACTCCTCGTGGGGGATCGCGGGCACTCCCAGCCGGGTTTCGCCCAGGATCTCCTGAAGCTCGTTGGTCACCCGCGCGGCCTCGGCGGGCGCCAAGCCGCCCTCGCCGCCGATCCGGGTGAGGTGGCCGATCCCGTCGCCGAGCCACTGCTGGGCGGCCTCGCGGTCGACCTCGCCGTCCTCGATCACGCGATCCGCGTTGACCGATCCGAGCTGTGCCGCCTTCTCCTCGACCGTCATCCGGGAGAGCAGGTCCTCGACGCGTCGGTCGACCGGCGCCTCGGCGTCGCGGTACGTCGGATGGGCGTCGTCTCGTGTCACGTCTTCGCCCTCGCGGGCGGCGGACTTAGTGTTTCTGACAGCGGGTGGGTGAGGCCCCGGCTCACCGAATAAAGGCCGACTCTACGAGCCGCCGGACGAAAGGGCGAAATCGTGGAGTCGCCGAGTGAGACGAGTCTACGACTCCTCGTAGGGGCTGACGGTGACCGTCTCGTCCTCCGTGACCGTCGCCTCGACCGTCCGCTCGGTGCCGGCGTGGCAGACGGTGATCTCGTAGTCGCCCTTGAACGCGCGGGTCTCGTAGCTCCCGCCGTCGGTCTCGCCGTCCTCGTCGGTCCACCACTCCCCGAAGACAAGGTCGGTGTAGTGGTCGTGGGCGGGCTTGGGATTCCACTCCTGGTCGAAGAGGACGCCGTCGGGCTCGGAGCCGTCGTAGTCGGGCGCCCAGTGGACGCCGTCCCAGTGACCCCAGACGAGGAAGGAATCGGTCCCGGGATGGCTGAAGAAGGCCTTCAGGAACGTCCGGAGGTACTCGCCCTGTTCCTCGGGGTCCGCCCAGTCGCCCTGGAAGGTGTCGAACTCGGTCGCCCGGAATCCGGCGCCGTACCCCTCGTAGCGGTCGAGTCCCGCCGTGATCTCCGCGGGGGAGAGTCGTTCGTCGTCGGCGAAGTGGCACTGGAAGCCGACGCCGTCGAGGTCGATTCCCCGCTCCTCGACCAGGTACTCGATCTGGCGCTCGTAGGTGTCGCGGGTGTCCTCGTAGCCGCCCGCGAGCGTGTTGTAGTCGTTGATCGCGATGTCGACGCCCTCCTCGTCGGCGACCGTCTGGGCGTGTTCGAACCAGTCGCCGAGGATCTCGGCCTCGACGGGGTCGACGTCCTCGCCCTCGACGGCCTCGATCATCGCGGGCTGGTGGATGACCTCGTTGGTGATCTCCCACTCCGCGATGTCGTCGCCGTAGTGGGTGATGATCGTCTCGATGTGATCCATCGAGCGCTCGACGACGTACTCCGGATCGTGGTCGGGGTCGGTCGCCCCGCCGGCCTCCCACTCGACGCCCATCGCCTCGACGACGTCCGCCGGGATCGCGTAGGCGCCGACGTTGCCCCACAGACAGACGTGTCCGCGGACGTCCATCCCGCGCTCGATCGCCCAGTCGACGGCCTCGTCGGCGATTCCCGCGTTGTCCTCCCACAGGTTCCACTTGTGGAGGTTCTCGAGGACGACCGTGTTGAACAGGTCCTCGACGGTCTCCTGATACTTCGCCTGATCCTCGGGGGTATAGATCTCCTCGCCCCACTCGGTGCCGTTGGTGAGGAACTCGGCGGCGATCATCGTGCCGAACTCGTAGGCGTGGTCGGTCATCGAGACCTCGACCTGGGCGCCCTCTATGGGCTCGCCCTCGTCGTCGACGACCTCGACCGCGAGGTCGGCCATCCGGTGGTCGGCGATCCGCTCGTCGGCCGCCGCCTCCCAGTCGTCGGCCGCGGCCAGCGCGTTCGCGGCGGCCGTAGTGTGGTCGGTCGGCCGGGCGGCGCCGGCGGTGCCGGAACCGGCGGCGAGCAGGCCCGCCGCGCCGGCCAACTGGAGATAGCGTCGGCGGTCGATACCGTCGTCTGAATCGGAGGGGTTAGTCATGGTTATTGGTGGTACTCCGGGTACCGTGTCGGGGAACGGACGTATGGACTATAAAACTGATTGTTGCAGTGATCGACGAATCCGGCCCGTCGACCTCCCACCTCCATATCCATCCATATTGGATCCTTCCGGCGGAGCTGATCGGTCCACCTCCGCGGGAACCGTACGACGATAAAATTACAGCCATACGGACGTAATCAAAAGCGAGGTGTCAGTAGTGACGGAGCCGCAGTTCGATCACGTTCGCACGGTCCTCGAGGGCGGCGACCAGCTCCGTCCCGATCCGGGCGTCGGAGAACCGAGAGACGGGACCCGAGACCGAGATCGAGCCGGCGACCGCGCCGTCGGTGAAGATCGGGACGGCGACCGCCCGGATGTTCTCCCGGCGCTCCTCGTCCTCGATCGCGTAGCCGCTCTCCCGGATCGACTCGAGTTCGGCGAACAGCTCGTCGCGGTCGGTGATCGTCCGCTCGGTCGCCTCCGGCAGGCCGTGGTCGTCGACGATCGCGTGGACGCGCTCCTCGGGGAGGTGTGCGAGGATCGTCTTCCCCAGCGAGGTCCAGTGCATGCGGGTGAACTCCCCCGTCGGCGCCTTGTCGTAGACCGCGTTCTCCCCCTCGACCTTGTCGAGGAGGACCCGCTCGCCGCCCTCCTCGATCCCGAGGCTCGCGACCTCGCCGGTCGCCTCCGCGAGCGAAGCGAGTTCGGGGCCGGCGACCTCGTAGATCTCGAACTCGCGGCGCAGGTGGGCACCGTGACAGAGAAAGCGGAGACTCAGCCGGTACCGGCCGTCCGCCCTCGCCAGATATCCCGCCTCCGCCATCGTCTTGAGATAGACGTGGGCCGTGCTCGTGGGCATCTCGAGGGCGTCGGCGAGTTCCGTCGGCGTCGTCCACCCCACCTCCGCGAGTCGTCCAACGATCGTGAACGCCGTCTCGACCGACGTCAGCGATTGCCCCGTTGTACCGCCCATGGAGCGAGTACTCCCCGACGCTACTTAGAACTGACTGCACGGCTCGGCTCGAGGGCAGCCGATTCGCCCGCAATGGGGGAGCGACCGGGCAGCCGACCCGTTGGAAAATCTATCCAACTATAATGGATCCATCGCTGTCAGAGCGGGAGCCAAGCTTTATGATCGACAGCCGGACAGTACCGGTATGGGATTTATCGACGACGACTACCTGCTCGAGACCGAGGCCGCACGGAGCCTCTACGGGGAGATCGCCGACCTCCCGATCGTGGATCCCCACACCCACGCCGACGTCCGCGAGATCGTCGACGACGACGGCTGGGACGACGTCTGGGAGGTCGAGGGCGCGACCGACCACTACGTCTGGGCCTTGATGCGCAACCGGGGCGTCCCCGAGCGACGAATCACGGGTGACGCCTCGAACCGAGAGAAGTGGGAGGCCTTAGCGGAGGTCTTCCCCTCTTTCGCCGGCAACCCCA
>NZ_JAIWHV010000060.1 GCF_020177375.1 Saliphagus infecundisoli
CTGGTATTTTCCCTCGAAACTGCCCGAGCTCAACCCAGTGGAAGGCTGTTGGAATCAACTCTACGAATGGTTCAAGCATCGGCTGATTCCGGATCTCTCAACGCTGAAAGAGGCAATTCTACGAGGAATCGATGCAATCCATGAGCCGAATATCTGGAACTATCTCTGTTCAGGAGAGGGGTAAAAATTCGTCACCGACCCTATGATCAGGGTGGTAGTGAACTTCGTTGAGCAGGTCGCCGTGCTTGTCGTAGGTCTGCAGTTCTGGCTCGTGATCATCGATGCGGTCAGCGTTGTCGGCAATGGTTTCACCGACGACGGCCCCGAACTCTGTGAGACGTTCTTCGGCCCACTCGAACTCGTCTGCCGGGTAGGTTCTGTGCACCTCCTCTTGGAGAGGTGGGTTCAGCTCCCAATAGTTGACGCCCCGTCCCTCCTCGTATCGGTCGTAGTCGAACGGCGGCTTTGTCATGTACCACAGTACCAGTGATTAGTATTACCATTAAAGGTGGGAGAATTCATATGTGGTTGTCAACTGTTTATTGTGCTGTCGTTTCGGGGCGAGCGCGGCGAAACGGGGGAAAGCACCGTCTACAGGTCGATCGTTGTCGAGTCGGTCGCCTGATCGAAGGTCCATCGAGGACGTCGTTGTTGTAGATAGCGCTGGCCAAGCATCCGTCGACGCGGGTGAGCAACGGAAAAACGGATGCACCCGACACCCACCAACTCATAACCTCATTCTGCCACGACGTTTGGCAGGAGTGTCGGATTTGAAGCGGTCCGCTACTCCGTTAGGCAGCTGGTGGGGCGCGTCCCTCTACTGCCACCCGGTCATCAGAGTTACCGTGGCACAGATCGCGACCGTAAACAACGATCAGACCGATCGCGAGCACCCACATGATCCCCGCCAAAACCCAACTTAGTGCAGCCGCGTTCTGGATCGGCAACAACACTTCCATGCTGCCGGCGCTGGCATTATAGCTAGCGTGGAGAATCATTACCAGCAGAACGCTGCGGCCGGTGGCGCGGTACACCCACGTAAACAGGATGGATAGCGCCAGGAGGCCAATCAGATACGGAACGAACGATCCGCCGTATTGGCCCGACCCCTCCAGAACGAACAGCGGGAGGTGCCAGACCGCCCACACGGCACCGATTACGAGGCTTGCAGACACTGCAGTGAACTGTTCGAGCAGTCGTGGCAGCGCGAATCCGCGCCATCCGAGTTCCTCCTGTCCACCGCCTACCAAGAAGACGGAGACCATGCTCAGACCGTGAATCAGTACGACTCCATAAATCGGGACCTCCTGAAGGATTTCCGACCGTCCGATTGAGTTCCCGAGCACGACGTAGACAAGAACCGCGCCAGCAACCACGAGTAGGGGAATTCCAACCGCAGCGAGGTACCACCGCGGGCGGACGCGCCAGTCGAGTACCTGTCCGGCCCATGAGCGAAGCGAATCACCAACAAGCCACGTTACGATGGCAGCCGCGACTAACGGACCGAAGCCACCGACGACGATGATCCCGGACACGAGTGCCCCGTACTCGACGATATCCACGGCTCCAGGCACCCACACGGCCCACGAGAGGGCCAGGGTTAACCCGAAGAAGGTGGCTATCTCGCGGCCACTGACGAAGGCGCCGACTCGCCCGAGTCGATGCGATCGAGAATTGACGGTTGTCGTCATTGCGGCTGTACCATCGAGAAGAGAGTACATAGTACTTTGTACTACAAATCCACTCTCTACCGGAAACTATTTTGTAACGGATTGGGTATAGTGCTTCATGTCACCGGAACTGATGGGCACCAGCTGCTCCACCGACTACATAAAACGCTCTCCAGGAGTGGATGGATGCCTCCCTACATGAACGAGCCAGAACCGGACGCCGAGGGGCTTCAGGAAGAACTCGGCCAGATCAAGGCGGCGATGGGATTGGCGGAGGAATACCCCTACTGGTGGCGCTTCTGGCTCATCGAGGGTATCGGTTTGGGGATCGCCCTCCCGATCGTCCAACTTGGGCTCCGCGACGGGTTTTCTCCGCTCCTCGTCGTCTTCCTCGGGGGTGTGCTTCTCACCCACCAACTCGTGGCCTGGCGGATTCTCAACGAATACGATCGACCGACGACCGGAGTTCCGGGTTGGACCGCGTGGAATATCACGTATGGTGTGGGATCCCTGGCTCTCGCCATCGGACTCCTCCCTATCTTTGAACAGCTCGTATTTGAGGATATAATCGTGATAGGGGTCGTCGGTGTCGGTGCTATCAGCGGCATCGCGTACTTGTACATGGGGCAGCTACTCGCTGCCTATAATATTCGGACAGCCGATCGCTATGCCTTTTATACAGGGGGGTGCTGGTTGCTCGTGTTAGCCGCGATGATCCCTCACATCCCGTTCTTTGCTGGGTGGGAGTTCGCTGTGTTCGGCATTGGTCTCGCTGTACATAACATCGGCTCGTACGTCGTCCTCTCACGGGTGTAATAATGGAGTTCGACAAGCTTGTCCACCAACCAACGCGATTGCAAATCTTCACGCACCTGTACGCGAACGGAGAGACGACCTTCACAGAGCTGAAAACCGAACTCGGCATCACCGAGGGAAATTTGGCCAGTCATATCCAGACGATGGAAGACGCTGATTGTGTTACTGTGACGAAACAGTTCGTTGACCGGAACCCACAAACGAGCTATCGATTGACAAGCCGTGGCGAAGAGCTGTTCGAAGCTCATATCCAAACGCTCGAAACGCTCATTGATGGACTTGAGGAGTGATTCGACCGAACCTAACAAATTGGGCCACGTCGATTCGAATATAGGTGTCATATATTTCAGGGATTCCGTAGTCTTTTTTCCCTATACCTACCGCTGACCGTGCCCCCGATTATGTGCGTTTGCTCTGTTCTATGACACCTTAGGAACGAGGGCTAACTTGATGTCAACCAAGCAAAGAGCCCATCACGGACTGATAAGCGCCGTCGGTGGTATCGGTCGTCCTCTCATATCACAGGAATTGATCCGCCTGTGCGACATGGTTGGCGAGTGTATCGAGAAACCGCGCCGCATCTGCTCCGTCGACGACCCGGTGGTCGAAGCTCAGATCGACGGTCATCCGTTGACGGAACGCGACGCCGTCATCCTCGCGTGTTGCGCGTTCGCGAACCCTGTTAACGCCCAGGATAGCGACCTCAGGTGGGTTGATGATCGGGGTAAACGAGTCGACGCCGAGGACGCCCAGGTTCGTGAGGGTGAATGTCCCCCCTCGGAGATCGCTCATCGTGTAGTCGCCTGACTGCACCGCGTCCGTGAGCCGCCTCCGCTCGATTGCGACTTCGCCGAGCGTCTTCGAACCGATGTCACGGAGGACGGGTGTCACCAATCCGGCGTCGACGTCGACCGCAATGGCGACGTTGTGTTCCTCATAGAGGCGGTGGGTCCCGTCTTCGAACGTCGCGTTGAACGCCGGATGTTCCTCGAAGGTCGCGGACACCGCGCACAGCACCGGATCGATCAGTGACACCTCCGTCTCGATGTCGTCGGCTTCGATGACCTCGAGTACCATCTCGACGTCGAGTTCCCGACTGGCGGTGACATGGACTGCGTTCCGATAGCTGTCTTGCAGACGGTTGGCGATTGTTCGCCGCATGCCGGAGAGCGGCCGTTCCTCGCGAACGGTGAGATCCGATTCGGCCGCCGCTCCAGGTTCCTGTTCGTCGTTCTGCTCGGGATCGGGGTCGGTGGGTGCCATAGTAATAATCGGTTGCGGTGACGAGCCAGCCGTTACTCCGGGCGGATCCAGGCGAGAGTATCGCCGTTCTCGAACTCGTCGTCCTCGTCGAGTATGATCTCGTCGAGCGTGCCGGTCACGGGCGCAGGGACGTCGACGCTGACCTTCTCGACCTGGAACTCACAGAGGCTGTTACCCTCCTCGACGTGACTCCCAGGGCCGTGAAACCAATTGACGACGACCCCTTCCTCCTCGTCTACGTCCTCAGGCCAGACGTCGGTCGTGTCAATGGCGATGTGATCGGTGTCGGTGCTCATTCGTCTGAAAGAACGCTATGTACGGCCGTAGTGATGTCGTCCGTATCCGGGATCACTTCGTCCTCCAGAGGCCGCGCGTACGGAATGGGGACGTCCGGGAGCGCGACTCGTTCGACGGCATCGAGGTCGGCGAGCCCGTCCTCGGCGACGCTCGCGATCACCTCGCTCGTGACGCCGTAGGACCGATAGTCCTCGTCCACGACGACGAGTCGACCAGTCTTCGAGACGGAGTCGCGAATCGTCTCCGTGTCGAGGGGCACGAGCGTCCGAAGATCGACGATTTCGACGTCGATTCCGTCGTCGGCGAGCGACTCGGCGGCCTCGAGCGCACGATGGACGTGCAACCCGAGCGTGACAACGGTTACGTCCGCGCCGTCGCGCTTGATGTCGGCACGTCCGAACGGGATCGTGTATTCGTCCTCGGGGACGTTCGTCTTGGGCCCGTCCGGTGCGGGCAACCAGCCGATCCCCATCAGCCGCTTGTGAAACAGGTAGACAACCGGGTCGTCGTCACGGATGGCGTTGTGCATCAACCCCTTCGCATCGTAGGCCGTCGATGGCACGACTACCTTCATGCCCGGGAGATGGGCGAACGTCCCGTAGAGGGTTTGGGAGTGCTGGGCAGCGTCGTTGTACGTCCCGCCGACCGCAGCAGTGAGCACCATCGGAACGGACACCGCTCCGCCACTCATATACGTGTTCTTCGCCATCTGGTTGTAGATTTGATCCATCCCGACGCCGAAGAAGTCAACGAACATGAGCTCCGCAATCGGGCGCATACCCGCCTGGGCCGCACCGACGGCAGCACCGATGTACGCGGTCTCGCTGATCGGCACGTCCATTACGCGATCGTGGCCGAACTCGTCGAGTAGCCCCTCCGTGCTATCGAAGATGCCGCCGTAGTCCGCGATGTCCTCGCCCATGTAGAAGACGTCGTTGCTCTCACGCATTTCGTGAGCGATCGCCTCCACCATGGCTCGACTCATCGTGAGCGAACGATCCGTCCCTCCGTCGGTCTCCCCTTCCGTCATCGGTCCTCACCCCCGGAGTCCGCAGCCGATGGAGCAGTCTCGGTCACGCCTGAGGGCGGCGTCGAAAACACGTCCTCGTAGGCGCTCTCGGGGTCGGGTTCGGGCTGGTCTTTCGCCCACTCGATGGCTCCCTCGACGCGGTTCCGGGCCCGCTCGCGGAGTTCCTCGAGCGCCTCACCGCCGACATCGTGGGCCCGAAGCGTCCCCGCGAGCCGATCAATCGAGTCCCGCTGGGCCGCGGCTTCTTGGTCCTCGTCGGAGCGATATCCCTCCGCATCACCCATGAAGTGGCCCATCCGCCGGTGTACCTGGACCTCCAACAGGGACGGCCCGTTTCGGTCACGGGCCCGTCCGATGGCCTCGCCGGCGGCGTCGTAGACGGCGACGGCGTCGTCCGAATCTACGCGCGTCCCCGGGAGATCGAATCCCTCCGCGCGTTGAGCCCCGTTTTCGACGTCGGTGACGCGGTCCTTGGGCATGCTGATCGCCCAGTCGTTGTCCTCAATGACGAAAACGACAGGGAGGTTCTGGACGCTCGCCAGGTTGAGTGACTCCAGAAAGGCACCCTGATCGATTGCCCCCTCGCCGAGAAAGGCGACTGCGACGCTGTCCGTGTTCCGTTTCTTGGCCGCGAGTCCGGCGCCGACCGCCGGCGGACAGCCCTCGGCGATGATCCCACTGCAGGCAAAATTGACGTCAGGATCGAACAAATGCATATGGCCGCCTTTTCCCTTGCTCAATCCCGTTTCCCGGCCGAATATCTCGGCGGTCATCCGCTCGAGATCGACGCCCTTGGCAATGGCGACGTGATGGGGTCGGTGTGGTGCCGTGACCGTGTCATCGTCCCGGAGGTGCTGGCAGACGCCAGCGCCCGACGCTTCGTGGCCGGCGGCGAGATGGAGCTCGCCGGGGATCGGGCCCGCCGAAATGTCGAACGCAGGCTGTTTCCCCTCGAGGTACTCTTCTTGTAGCCGTTCCTCATAGTGACGCGCCGCCACCATGTGTTCGTACATCTCTTGTAGTTCGCTAACAGCCACCATTGACATCTATAACCTGTGGCGTTTCGACTATTTAAAACCGGCGTGAGCCGGTAGTGACGGCCTGATGTCTGTGATTTCCACGTCATCAGATAGGCCGTCATCGGGTGAAACGGATGCCAACAACATCAATTCTGTCGAAA
>NZ_JAIWHV010000061.1 GCF_020177375.1 Saliphagus infecundisoli
GGGTGGCGCGTCACGGCTACGCCGCTGACGCGCCGTTCATCGACACCCCACGAGAAGCCCGAGAACACTACAGCAAGCGCTTCGGCATCGAATCAAGCTACCGGTTAGCCAAGCAGAGCCTCGCTCTAACCAGTTCTCGGGACGCTGGGCTTCGGCTCTTGCTGTTCGTCGTGAGTCTCTTGCTGCAGAACGTCTGGCGGTATCTCCACTGGAAGTACGTGGCGGCGCCCCGCCGTGGGGGGCGCCGCCTCTGGGACTGGCCGTTCACGGAGTTCTGTGAGATGGTGCTACGCGCTGTCTGGGCAGCGTTTGGCGTTCGCAGGTCTGTTCCAGCGAACCAACCACTCGACGACCGGTTCTTCCGGTAGCTGTCCCTGAATTGGGGCGGCGGTCGTGAGTGGAAACACTGTCGCGTCGGCGGCGATCCGCCGCCGACAGCGACTATCCAGTGCTGATCACCGTCTTCGCCAATCCTCCGACACTATCTGAGCACAGATCAGACCGGTTCAGCATGTTCTCAATGCATTCGTGCGGTCACTGCTGTGATCGACTGAACTTGGATTTGAACCTGATCAGATTATCATCTGTGGCACTGAGGGGATGAAAGCCTGCTAAGTCCCCAGAGCACGGAGGAAGACTGGAGTGACAAAAGCTGACAACTAGATAGCGCACCAAGCGCGCGACACCGATTAGCCGATGTGGGCTCTGTTGAATCACCAGAGGGCAGTGGAATTTACTGTTTCACAGCTTACTTGATGTTATAGGCGGCACACATTAGTGCAATCTCGCGGAACTCACGGAACCAGGACCGCGTTCGTGCGCGATATCTTCAATAGGCTCTGCTGAAAAAAAAGAGAAGTCAACCGCCGTTGAATGAGGTTTGGGGAGAGTTTCATTAGTACAACCCCTCCCTACGCAGTCTACAACGATACGTAATCAACAGAGCGCAGTCTCCTGGTTTCTCGGCTCAACCGAACACGATGGTGGCGAGTTTGAGCCGTGCTTGGATCCGCCGACCCCAATTTCGTTTAAGAGACGACCGGGATGCAACCGAGGCAGTTTTCGAAGAACTCCAGCGGTTCAGCGAGGATCTCTCAGTTGGGTTCATCGGACACAGTTACTGGCCTGCTAGTCACAGTAAAGTGTCTGAGGCAGAGTCACCGTCGTTTTGCTTGTCCGAACTCTGGACTATGTTGGAACGTCGGTCAGCGGTTTCATCCTCAGAACGTGTCTCATCGGCAGCATACGTACTGTGACTCGATTGTGTATTCGTGATTGAGTAAATTCCTTCGTCCGATCGGGTACTATCGTATGGACTGTCCTGGACAATCTCATCCGATGTGATGCTATACAAATAGTCAAATGGTTTCCTGATAGATTGGACTAACCAGTTCATGGGACTCTACTTGAGGTCCATATCGGTCCCAATTATATCTTTTGGAGGTAATAGAATAGTAGTGTCACCATCGGATTTAGTTACTCGGCTTTGTACGTTGGAGATGCTACAACTTGAATCGCCAGATCAGCAGAAGAGTGGCTGTTGACCAGATATTCCGACGCTGGTCAAGCACCCGATCTCGTTGATAGCGCACCGATCAGTGCGAAAACGCGGGCTGGTCGCTCCTGTCGAAGGGAACTCGTTGTTCCGCTCATCGGGAGAAATACGCCAGTAGACAGCCTTTCGTGGCTGTTTTGGCAATAATATATTCCCACACTACGCGCAAAGCCGAGTAACCATGTTTCGGCGGTCGTCGGATTGACGTAGTTAAAGCTATTGCTAAACGATGAGGTTCGTCGTTTCATCTCTCGAAAGATACGTTCGACAGTGTTCCTATTTCCGTGGCGGACGGTTTGAAATCGGAGCCCTGCCCATTGCAATGCAGTCGCGAGATGGTGGGTGTGGTTGACGAGAAACCTGCTTCGGAGACAGTGTGTTTCTCACGAAGTTCTCGGAGGAACTGCTGTGTTAACGCCGTCGTAGTTGACGTAAGTAGCCGTACGTGAAGGAATCGGTTCGTTTCGGGATCGACAGCAGCGTACAGTCAGAACTGTTGACCGTTGATTCGGATCACCGTCTCGTCGAGCGCGACGTGATCTGTACTCGCGTTACTGCCGGGCTGTAGATCAGCCTTCTGTATCCAATCGTGAACCGCTTTCCGCGATCGTTCGACATCGTTTTCTCAATTCCATAGATTATATTTGAAAGTGATAATTAGGCAAGATGGAGTCGAATACCCAGCTCCATCAGCTGACGCGGTGTCCGCTCCCGTTCCGCAAAGTCTAATTTGATACAGTCGCTATAACCATTGATACTCTTGGCTGAATATTCTTTAGGCTGAAATCTCATTTGCAGATATGAGTTCACTCGACGCCGCAACCTTCGAAGACCTCCCGAGGCTCTCGCGGAGGCCGAGGGGAAGAAGCCGACACAGCGGGTTATGACGGTGATCAACTATCTCGAAGAGGATGACGCGACGATGGCGGAGGTTGCTGAACGGTACGGGTACACCGGTCCATGGCTGTCTCGATGGGGTGGTCGGTTCGGACGCACGAACACGCGTTCTCACCCTGGCCGCAGCGACTCCTGATCCACCAGTCTGTGGCAAGCCCACGAACGATGATCCGTGTCCTCACCGCGAGGCGGCAGTGTTGGCCGGGCGATACGATGAGAAAGGGGAGCAGTGTCTCGAGTGCGAACAGTGCCTGTACTGCCCCACAACAGCCGGAAACACCGGTGACTGACAACGAAGACCGAGAATCTGATCGTCTCTGTCAAACGGCTCGGCAGTTATAGCAGAGACTCATGCTTACTCACCCAATGAGGACTTCTCTTAAATCTCGGTGACGTAGTTGTGGGCGTCGTCGAGGGCGCTCGCGTCCTCGGGGAGCAAGGCGACGATTAGACAGTCCGCATACGTCTCGAAGTACTCGACGAGCGCGGCGATCCGGTCGGAGTCGATCGCCTCCAGTGAGTCGAGCAGCATGAACGGAACCTGCTCGTATACGTCGTGGACGAGGTAACCCGCGAGCGCGAACACCAGGCCCGTGACCTCGCGTTCGCTCTCCGAGAGGTGCTCGATCCTGTCCTCGTAGCTCGTTCCGTCCGCCGTCGACCGGATGACGTGGAGGTCGAACGCCGTCCGCTCGACCTTCCGGCGGCCCTCCTTGACCGTCCCCTCGCGGCGTTCGATCCAGATCCGGTCGATGTTGGCGTAGTCGAGAATCGAGAGGATCGAGGACATGTGTTCGTTAAAGGCCTCGACGGCGTCGTCCTCGATCCGGTCGACCCGCGTCCGGAGGTCCGCGAGTTCGTCCGTGATCTCCTCGCGCCGGTCGTCGAGTTCCTCACGTTCCTCGATGGTCGCCTCGAGTTCGGCGATCCGCTCGTCGACCTCCGTGCGTTCGTCCTCGAGGTTTTCGATCTCGATCTCGAGACCGTTGGCATCGCGGTGGGCTTCAAGGACCTCGCTGTAGTCGGTGTCGTCGAACGACTCAGTGTCGTCCTCAAGGTCCTCGACCCGCGCTTCCTGCTCGGTGCGCTCGTCCTCTAGATCGTCAATCCGGTCGCCGTGGGCCGCGAGGTCGTCCTCGATCGAGTCGAGGCGCTCTTCGAGGCGTTCGCGGCGGTTCTGCCGTTGGCGAAGCTCCTTCTGGCGGGTCGTGAGGTCGTCGATCTTCTCCTGGAGGGCGTTCCGGTCGGCGAGTTTCGACTGATGGAGCTCCTGGAGCCGTTCGAGGGTGGACTCGATGGCGTCGCGTTCGACCTCCGAGCCACACGTCCAGCAGATAACATTGTCCTCGCCGGCCAGCAGCCGGTCAGTAACTGCATCAGTATCGTCATCGACAGTGTCTCCGAGGTCGATGCCTCCATCTTCGAGGCGCTCTTCGTTGAACCGGACGACGCTCTGGAGTTCGTTCAGCGTCGTATCGAGGTCGCGCTTGCGCTCGCGAAGCTCCTGAACCCGGCCCTGGAGACGCTCGGGCGACTCGTCGTCGCCATCCTCGTCGGTGAGGTCGGCGAGGTCGGTTTCGATGCGCTCGCGTTCGTTCTCGAGTTCCGCGTGGCTCTCGCGTTCGGTCTCGAGGTCGTACTCGATGGATTCGAGCTCTCGACGGGCACTACGGAGGTCAGCGAACGTCGATTCGAGCCCTTCTTTTTGGCTCTGGCTCTCCTCGACGTCTGCATCGAGGTCGTCAAGTTCAGCCTCGACCTCCTCGAGCTCGGCCTCCAAGTTCTCGATCTCGCCGTCAATTGAGACACGGCGCTCTTCGAGACTCGGGAGTTCGTTCTTGAGGTCGTCGAGGTGGTCGAGGCGGTCGTCGATCTCGCGTTTCTCGTCCTCGAGTTGGCGGATCTCGGCTTGGATCTCGTCGGTGTCGATCGGGCGCATGATTAGCTCACGGAGGTCGTCGCCGCGGCTGACGACCCGGCGAGCCTCGTTGGATTCCAGCAGGAACGCGAACAGGTCGGCAAGTTCGGCATCCTCGAGGTAGGGCTCGCCGTCGAAGACGACGGTGTCGTTCCGGCGATAGAGCGACCTGCGGTAGTGGCCCTCACCAAAGGAAAGTTCGACTTCGCCCTCCTCGGCGTCGCCTTTGAGTGAGGGGCGATCGCTGCCGAGGGCGGCCATAATCGCCTGAAGAAACGACGTGCGGTTGGTGGCGTTGCGACCGGTCAACACGTTGATACCGGGCTCGAGGGAGACACGGGCCGAGTCAATGCCACCGATGTTCTCGGCAACAACCTCGACTGGTGTCTCGATCGACTCTGCTACGGACATACGCCTATTCAATCGCCCGCTGCGTATAAATGCGATTCTCCCTCCCCAACTCCGAATCCCTATTTTCGTGGCCTCTTAGTAGAAAATCGCACTCACATCCGACTGTCCAGTGGTGTGTCCTCTCGGTACGTCGGTCGTTTCAGGCGCCGTTCATGGTGAATTTCAGAGATAAGAAGGAGGTAGTCACCCGCTCAGTGAGCGGGCTCTTCGGCTGGGACAATCATGTCGTCAATCCGGAGGATGAGAATGTTGTCCGTGTCGTCTTTCCCGTCGACGTGACCCTCGATCTTGAGCTTTGAGAGCGGCGTCGGACCCACGGCAACGACGTCGCCCTTGTGGAAGCCGTCGATCGCCCCCTGGATGCGGACCTCCGCCCGGCAGAGGTCGGGATGATGGATACTCGCAAGATCGATCCCCTCGACGATGACGCTGGAGAAGGCAGCATGTGTTACACAAGGCCTCAATTCCCTTCGTCGACGTGTTCGGCGCTCCAGTCTGTGAGCGTCCCCGTTTCGTGGCGTCTCGAGAAGGGCCCGTGGTCAGCGAGAGCCGTCTCGGTCGCGGGGGTGGTGATATACGGCGCCACCTCCAACAGATGGATACTCCAATTCTCGTGATTGGATCACTCTGATATCGGATCTTTCCCCTGGGTGTATTCATCAAAGACATCGCCAAGGGGGCCATCGGGCCGTTGATCCGGGTCATCAGCATCCCTTCTAGTTTAACGACCCGAACCACCGCCATCTGATGATTACATATCGCTGGTGCTACCAGTTTGAGGAACCCGGTGGAGAGTATGACTTACACCCCACCGGATTCCGTAGTTGTTGACCGGATTCAAAGAGCGTTTCCCTCCGATAAGTTGCGCGAGCGTGCTCGC
>NZ_JAIWHV010000062.1 GCF_020177375.1 Saliphagus infecundisoli
GCGGAGGTCGCTGCGTGGGAACGCATCCGAAACGAGGATGACTCCGCTATCGACTGGCAGTTCACGACCGAAGATGCACGCATCAAACTCCGGCAGCTATATCCAACAAATCACGATTGAAGAGCTACGAGTACTACCAGTGGGCAGTGCTGAAAATCGTCGGTATGGACGTCCCACTAGTTCTCGTGCCATCCAGCGCGTGCGCGACAGGCGAAAGACGAGATCGTCGGGAAGCTCCTGTCGCAAGCTACCGAGATGGTGGATATCGACCTCGTGATGATGGATCGCGAGTTCGATAGCGAGTCGGTGAAGGTCACTTGCGAGGAATACGACGTCCACTACCTGAATCCGACGCGCATCTTCACCAATAGCGACGAAGTCGATACCATCGAGTGGATGTACCGCAACGGCGAACGGTTTCACGTCACTGAAGAGAAAGCCGACGGCACGCCGAAACGCAAGCAGGTCTACCTCCCAAGGCAGTCGCGCTCGGATGATGAGGACGAAGACAACGGTCTCTCGGAGGTATGGCAAGAGATGTGCGGCGAGTAGGAATTCGACTACATAAAGGGTGAACCGAGCGAAGGAATGTCGTTCTCACGGCTGCTTGCGGACATCCAGCGCGAAGAGGAGGTCGAAGAGCGTAAGCAGAACGCAGAGAACGGCGACGTTGACACTGCCGGTACCGTCGTCTTCGAGACGAACCACTCCTACGTGACCCCCGGTAACGCCGACGATCAGCAGATGGACGCGAGAGCGTTCGTCCACATGATCGAGCGGCTGATTCGCTGGTATCGGCATCGTTGGGGGATCGAGAACGGCTTCAAGAAGCAGAAACACTTCATGGTTCGAACCACCTCGACTGAGCGCGACTATCGGTTCTTCAACTTCGCGTTCGCGTGCGTCCTGTACAACGTCTGGCGGTTGGTCGATCTGCTGGTGAAGCTCGCCATCGACGGCGAGAACCGTACGTACGCACCGCGAGTGGACGCGAACCAGTTCCTGACAGTGGCGAAGCAGTGCTACGGGCTCGATCCGCCTGACTGAGGCTCGGTCATCCCCTGTGACGCCCGTTCGTGAGTGACAGCTCTATTGAACGGTTAGTTGTTTCGCGCTTTGATGCGATGATTCTGAAATTGCGGTCCGACTCCGTTCACAGCTCATTTGGCACATCAGGAAAACGGCTGCAACGAACGCCCAGTCTGTGCATTCAGCGGCCACATAGCCGACATCAGTCTAGACGGTGTTCAAAAAACGCTCGAATCAGGGAGTTCAACCTTGCATCCTCTATGACATCGCCAGACAATTTGACCAGTAACACTGACCAGTATTACTAGTCGAATAAGCAGTATGGTTGAACAATCTGACGGATAATTATGTGGGTGGGGCGAGATGATTAGGGGAGGCGCTCGGTAGCCGATTTGAGGTCGTCTGTGTCTTGCCAGTGGATAGTCCGGTCAGCGTTTTCGAGCAACTGGAGGTGGGAGGCTGCCATTCCATTATTGAAGTGCGCTCGGTTCGTTTCCGTATCACCGTAGTCACGCTTGAGAACCCAGACCGTCTCACGAATTTCCTGATGGAACAAGTATCCCATCTCCCAAACGTACCCCCCTTCGTAGTCTTCAACCACGAGTATAATATGAGTCGCACGGTCACACAGCTGTTCGTACATTGAGGCCCAGAGTGAAAGATCGTCAGGCGTCAATCCAAAGTCTTCTAACCGAAACGCTGTCGCACTTGGGCGGTCGTCAAGCCAGTTATAGACGCTCATCCGGCGGTCAGCGGCATCGGTATCCCCCCCTTCCCCTAGAATAAGATATCGCCGGTCAGCGTATGCGAGTGTTTGGAACTGGTCGCTGTGCAGGAGCGACTTGAGTTTCTCATGCTCCTCGTAATTAAGCGCCAAGCCTTCGATATCAATAAAATCCGGATCAATCCCTTCGTCGTCATCCATTATATCATGGAATAGCCGCATAGGTATTGTAACTACTGGTTTAGATGTTGTCCTATCTAGACGTGCAATTACTGGTTCAATTAGCGGCCTAAAAAATCGGAGTGTTTATGCTGGAGGATCCGGTATCTACACGCATGAATCCAGCGGCTGATCCCGACCTTAAAAACGATACCTGGCATACCCTCCAAACAGTGACTGAGGAGAGCCGAGCGAATATCATCGCAGACATTGTGGGGCACCCAGATGGAGCCCCCAGCGTTGATGAACTCACCAAAACGAATCCAAGTCTCAAGAAAGACACGATCCGTGGACACCTCTCCGTATTAAAAGAGGCAAACGTCGTCGAAGAGCTCATCATCCCAGTTGGAGAGCGAACACGAGGATACCCGTACAAGTTCTACCAGCTGACCGATGAAGCAAGAGAGCTCTTCGATAAGAACGGGTTGTTTCCCGAAAGCGCCTGGAAACGACAGTATGACCGCCTGAAGAAAGACCCAGAACTGCAAGAACTAGAAGCAATGCCGCGTCCAGATACAGACGAATCCAGAGAGCGAAGCGACAAAGTCACTGCTGATTAACTCTCGAACGCGTTCGCGAGCCGTTCGTGCATGAACTCACGTCGATACTGTCGCCGTTCTTCTTCTGATAGGTAGTTTTTCAGCACGATACTCGGATCAGAACTCCCCTGGTCAGCCGTGATCGCATCTAGGTTCTCGAGGAGGTCTGTTTGAGAGTCGAGATACGTCGTGTACCAGAACCGCCGCCCCATCTTCGACGTAGGTGTCTGCCCACGAACGCGGACGTCAGCACGCTCAGCAAGCCGCTGGAAGCGTGCTTGGACCGTTTCACCGACGATATGGCCGTCCTCTGCTGCCGTCGAAGGGAACAGGTACCCGTTCCACTCCCGATCGGACGTATCTAACGCGTCGAGACGATCATTGAGTGTTTCGCGGCCGTATATCAGTGCGACCGTTCCCGGTCCGTTCTTACGCTCGTCGAAGCGAATGTGGGGATCCTCTTCCTCGAGAACGAGTTGAGAAACATGCAATGCGGCGACCTCGTTCCGACGGAGCCCCCACGCACACAATGCGAGGACGAGGAGTTCATCACTTGCTTCGTCAACGACGTCGTAGATCCGCCGCACTTGTTCGCTCGAGAGGCCTGCGTTATCGGGTTCAGAACGTTGCCAGCCGTATTCCATCTCGATGGTCCCTGCCGGGTTGTAGGCAGCCTTCCCTCGTCGTTGGAGGTGTCCATAGAACTGCGAAACGTCGCCGAGGTACCGGAGTTTCGAGGCGTCACTCTCCAGGTCGCGATCGAGTTCATCAAAGACTGCTAGCACCCGCTCAATCTCGTCAGGTTGGGACTCAAGATCGGTGAGTCGGCCGACGAGATCAGCGCTGCCGTGAATATCACGATACAGGCGCGCGTAGGTCGCAAGCCGAGACCGCTTGGTGGTGATCGTTGATTCGGCAAAGTTCCGTCGTTGGTCGAGCGTTCGAATATATGCGGTCAGTTCGTCGATAGTGGTTTCGTCGTCGATATTCCAGGGGTTGGAGTCTGTTGATGGGTCGTACTTGTTTAGCGTAGTTCCGTCGCAGATACCTCTCTCAGTGAATCTGGTCGTGTTCCTCCCAGCGCTGATTTCAGCTGATCCGGTGGGTCGAGTCCCCGGTGTTCCCACGTCGCGACCATTGTTGCGAGTGTCTCGTGAATGCGGACTCCGGTTTCCGACCGGAGTCCGCCGAAGACTTTCCGCATCACCACCTGCTCGCGCAGAGCGGGCTCTGCGCGATTATTCGTCGAATCAACGTCTGGTTCGGTCACGAACGTCAGCCAACACCCCAGCCCGTTCCTGATCTTCTCGGCTAACTGCGTGACTTCTTCGGACTCGTAATCCGCTCTCACTAACTCCTCGAGACAGAGTGATGCCTGCGCTCGCCTCCGCTCGCGAGCGGAGGCGGGCGGGTCCCTCTCGTCAAATGCAGTCAAATCCTCGTGGAGATCGTGCAGAATCTCCGAGATCACTTCGGCCTCTTCGTGGCGTTCAGCTACGTACTTCGCTTCTCGGAGCAGATGCGCCCAACACCGCTGAAGCTTCCTGTGATAGCTCGGATACGCCGACCATCCGTCACAGCTTAGGGTGGCGTCCTCGGCGAGTTCGTCGCCGAGGACGTCTTCCAGCACCTGACTCCCGCGGCTCTCGTCGATCGTGTAGAAAACCTCCTCGTCGGTCACGAACGTCCAGACCCACTGCTGATCACCGTCAACCGGAAAGCCTGTTTCGTCGCAGTAGATCACGTCGCTTTCCCGAACGCTGGCTCGAATCTCTTCATACGCGGGTCGCAGCCGGTCTGCGACCCGCTCGGTCATGTTGTAGATCGTTCCCGGTGAGACCGGGTGATCGAGCTGCCAGTCGAACAGTTCGGCCTGTTTCCGATGAGGAAGCCGGCCGTGATAGCGGAGGAGGGCGGTTTGGGCCAGCAGGTGTGGCCCAAACCGCCCGGTCTCCGGGCAGTCAGGATGCTCGGCGAGGACTTCGTTGCCACAGGAACATTCCTGTTTTCCGAGCTCGTATTCCGTGACCTCGATCGGAATGGGGAGCGGAATATCGACGATGATGCGGGAGACGTACTCGTCGGGATCGGTAAGAACACGGCCACAATCATGGCAGTACGCCTCCCCGACCCGGACGGTCGTGTCCGGGTCGGGTGGAGGTTGAGTCGTTCCCTCATGGCCAGGGTTGCGTCCAGGTGAAGAGTCGCTGGCGGCGTCGGAGTCGCTGCCAGCATCTTCGTTCTCGTCGTCTTGCTCTGAATCGGAGTTCTGTTGGTTTCCAGCACCGCCCTGTTTACTGGACGGTGTGTGCGGGTTTTCATACTGCTTGAGGCGGTTTTCGAGTTCAGCTATCCGGTCGTTCTGGTCGGCGAATTGTTGACGAAGAAATGCGTTCTCAGCTTGAAGGGCGAGATTCTGCTGGCGAAGACTCGTTCGATCGCCAGGACGGATCGCCGAGGTCAAACGACCCGGCGATCCGTTAAGCCCTGAGAGGTCGATGAGCGGCTGTTCGTCCTGCTCTTCCCTGAGAGCTACGATTTCGCTTCGGTACTTCCACTAAACAGATACTCTAGCAGAAACAGTTATGTGAGTTGCGCACCACCTACGGACTGAGTATGACCGACGCAAACGTCGCCCTCCTCGTTCGACTCCAAGCACAGTCCGGCAAAGAATCCGATGTCGAGGAATTCCTCCGTTCGGCACTGCCGATGGCCGAGGAAGAACCGGACACCACCACGTGGTTCGCGCTCCGCATGGACGATTCGACGTTCGGCATCTTCGATACCTTTCCGGATGAATCCGGTCGGGAAGCGCATCTCTCGGGCGAAATCGCTGCTGCCTTGGAGGAAAACGCGGACGAGCTGTTCGCAGAACCGCCGAAGATAGAAGAAGTCGACGTACTGGAGGCCAAACTCCCCTAACATCTGAAATTGGACAGACAGAAGCAGCAACGCTCTTCTGTAGTACTGCGGAACTGAGATCACGGAAGTTAGTGCATTCCGCCGACAGCAGTTGTACATGACCAATGAACGCGCTGCTCTCGGCGGAATGCTTGAGCAACTCGTTGACCTCGGCGTC
>NZ_JAIWHV010000063.1 GCF_020177375.1 Saliphagus infecundisoli
TATCGAACGACATGCTCATCTGATCCAGCTGTACCTCATGGTAGAGTTAGGCTATGAACTACCGGATTTAGACGAGTTATTGCTGTGGGCGTCGCGGGATCCAAATCCACACAGGGAACGGTTACGTGAGCAGATTGAATGGGGTGAGTTCACCTTTGATCACCACTAAACTAGAACGTATGGGGTCATCAGTACTAAGACACTGACCGATCTATAGACGGGATGCAGAGTATGTATGAGGACGACCGCCCTCCGTTGCCTGATTGGATTCTTGGCGTCTACGAGACGGTTCTAGAGTACGTAACAGACCAACGTGAATCTACCCCGGACGGAGAGCCATCCATTCCGACGCTGTCACGTGACCAGCTTACGGAGATCGTCCTCACGACTGATCTCGAGGTCGAACCACAGGACGTTGATCACGCCGTTGACCGCCTTCACGATCGTGGGTATCTCTACGAAGTGGATGAAGGACTTCGCGTGACAGACGTCTCATACGAGTGATGAGCGATCTACAGATCGGTGTGAATGATGGCGATCCCGATCACTGCGAGAGAATCCACGAGACGCGGTTACGCAACCAGTTCGTCGACGTACTGTGACTCCCACTCTCGACGATCTTCGATCTCTCGTCTGCCACGACGCGTCACCGAGTAGACGTTCGTTCGTTTATCTTTCTGGCCTTTTTCGAGAAGCCCCTTGTCGACGACCGTATCGAGATTGGGGTAGAGCCGGCCGTGATGGATTTCCGTTTCGTAGTAGTTCTCGAGTTCGTCTTTGATCGCGAGCCCGTGGGGCTCGTCCAATCCTGCAGCAACGTACAGGAGATCGCGCTGGAAGCCGGTCAGATCGTACATATGACTCTCGACTAACTAGATCGGCTTAACTGTTTGGAATTATACCCATTTCCTCTGAAAGGCATCTGTGTAAACGGCTTACGCCTGTGAGGAAAGCATAGAGTTTCATAGGGAGTCTGGAGCTTTTGAGAGTAAGCCCAACTGAGTGGCCCGGCGTCCCCGCTGCTCACGGAGAGCATGAGGAGGGGCGGGAAGGGGAATCCCGCCCCGAGTACGTACAGGACACAGCCCACTCATCAATGTCAGGTTCGCCACGTGGGCTATGCACGTGAGTGTCTTGCATCCACGAATATAATCGTACCGATGGCGAGCCTTGTGCAACATTTAGCCCCTCCACAGAAAGGCATCGTTGCACAAGGCTCGGATGCGCGAGACACCTTCGTGAGCCCCGCCCTAGCCACCCAAATGGGACGATCCTCTACCCCATACGGCTTGTTGACGAGTAGGACAGCGAATTCTACAAATGGACTCTCTGTGTTGCCTATGAAGGCTCGCATAGCGGCGTGTAAGCGGTGCGAGCAAGATCGGACCGCCGATGGGACTTATTGGAAGACGGACGGATGCCCAAGAACAGAGACCGTTGAACTGGCGATCTCGTCTGAGAGACGGCGATTAGTGGGCTTCGAGAAGTGACCATGCTCGTTGATCGGTAAAGTCGAGATGCTAATAAAATATATAAGTCGAGTCGAACTATTATGCCGCATGCGGCATCAGAGCTCAAGAAATAATATCGAAGACGACGCCACCGGAGCGGCAGGTACGTCGATCGGCTTCGCCCTCCCCGTCCGAGATTCGGCGTTGTTCAAACACGGCGCCACACCACACATCCTTAACTTCCTTAGCGACAATCCGGACATCGACGTTTCGATCCGACAGCTCTCCCGGGTCGTCCCAATGAGCGAGCGGGCGACCCGTGAAGCGGTCAACGCTCTCGAGACGAACGACCTCGTCCAGACGTACAATCAGGGAAACGCACGGCGCGTTCACATCAACAGAGCCCGGCTCGACAAGCCAGAGGATCCGATCCGAAGTATCCCACAGACGGAGTTCCAGACGCCCGCCCGCGTTGCCTGTCGCTACATCGATGACGAGCTCAACGGCGTCAGAGGAATCATTCTCTTCGGGAGCGTGGTCCGCGGGACCGCAGACAGACAGAGTGATATCGACCTATGGGTGCTCGTCGCCGAAGATCACCTGCAACAACGCCACGAAGCCAATAAACTCGCAACCAATCTCGAAGAGCTTCAGATTCCCCCCACGATCGCTCTCGCAGATGCGACAGAAGCCGACTTCGAGGCGAACTGGAAGCAGATCAGAGCGCAACTCGAAGCCGACGACCAGGACTGGGCGTCAGCACAGCGATATTCGTTCGAAATTATCGTCGAGACACCGGAGTCAATTCTTTCACAATCCGACCGAGTTGAGGCCGACCAGCTCTTCGGGCAGGGCATCACACTACTGTCGTCGGAACTGCTTGAACGGGTCAAGATGGAGATCCTCAGTGATGAGTGACCCCAGCGACCTCCTCGAAGAGATCGCGGCAGCCGAGGACGCGTTCAGCCACGCGAGCGGGCGCCCGAGGTTCGAACCCAACCTCAACTCCGGACCGGACGCCGACGAGAGCGAGGTCCAAATTCAGAAAGCGTGTCGGCTGCTCTCGCTGGCACACGAAATCGATGACCTCGGTGAGTACTACGGATCGATCCTCGAACACTCATTCATCGTTATCGAGCACACGCTTCAGGGGTATCTACTGGCCGTAACCGGTACCGATCCGACCGAGCTCCGAGACCACGACTCGCCCTATGAGTTCGCGAAAGGGCAAGTTCCACTCGAGGACGACACAATCGAGTCACTGAAACGGCTATACGACGCTCGCCGGACGACCCATTACTACGGGACAACGGTCACGACAGCAGACCAGGCCGAGAGAATGCGGACAGTTGCGACACTCGTCCACGAGCATATCGTCACGTTCGACTCCGAACTCGAACAGTTCTGTCTTTGCTGAACCCATCCTTTGTCCCCTCATTCGTGTACGCTAGGTGTGCCAGATCCCGAGATCCCTGAGTCTCTCGATGATCAAAGACCCTCTTGAGCACTGACTGACGGTCCGAGATCGGCGGCTCCTCGTCAGTCATATCTACGCCAATTCTCGGCGTAGAGAGAGAGTTTGTAAAGTCAACTACCTATTCAGACATGCCTGCGCTATTGTAGAATAGTTTTCTATTCGAGAATAGTATAAAGGACGGCAGCAAACTAACCAACGAATGATGGCCTCAGAAGAGCGTACCGGTTGGTATGAGATGGCACTTAATACCCAACAAACCACTGGCCAGAACTCTCGATAGAAGGGCAGACATCTTCAGCAAATACTCGTCAGAGCAGTTCTGGCAAGTTATTCGCCACGCCGAAGGGATAGCCGAAAACAAGAGGCAGTATTTGAAAATGCTCCAATAGATCAAAGTGGGGATCAACGCCCCCTCCCCCCATTTTCGAGTTGTAAATAAGGGAGGGGAAGTCAAGACAGTATTTTATGATGAGAAGAAACGCATCTCACGGCTTATCCATCCCCGTTTTCGAGTAGTAACGAGAATGAACGACGAAGGCCATCCCCCCATTTTCGAGTTGTAGTTCGACTCAAAACGTGCACACACTCCGTTTTCGCGTAGTAAGAAGTGAAGGGGTCAAATCAGTTATCAGTACGGAAATTTTTCAACCGTTCGCGAACAACGGCAGTGATAGTCGCGTCTTCGTGTGCTAAATCAGCGAATCGAGAATCCTCACGAATCGTCTCCATAATCGTCTCGGGATCCTCAGAGAGAGAGAAATACATATGCACTCCCCTCCCCCTTCCCTTGCCTCGCCGTTCGAAGTCTAATACACCATATGTACTCTGCTCAGTGACGTGGTTCACGAATGTTTCGCGACTGTACTGATCCACATCCATCGTCTCAGCAATGAATTGGTACGTCTTGAACGCAGGCCCAGCCGGGATCCACTCGGGATGGTCTGTCGCATAGTGGGCAGTTGCCGCCACGGCATAGATTGAAAGTTTCTTTTGCGTTGAAGTCCCGCTGATATGGCGGAGTTTTCGATTCTCGGTATATTTCTCTTGGGCCTCACGAACATCATCCTCGGTAACCGTGTCAGCACCACGTCGCTCTGCCAGTTCGCCAGCCCACCTGAGGAGATCAATCGCTTTTCGAGCGTCGCCATGCGTTTGAGAACCGAATGCAGCCACAAGTGGAATGACGTCTTCTGAAAGTGATCCCGATTTGAAGGCGTCACGACGGTATTTGAGTATGTGACGGAGTTGTGTTGCATCATAATCATCGAAGAAGATGTCATCAGGGTTGTAGGAACTCTGTGCCCGACTATTGAGATTCTTCATGAAGTCAGCGTAGTTAGTGATAGTCGTAAGCGAGATTGGTCCACCAAAGTCGGCGAGTTTTCGAGCGCGCGAAAGCTGATAAATAAGAGAATTGTACTCTGCTTCCTGATATGGCCCCTCAAGCATATCAATTTCATCGAGAATGAAGATTACACCATCGTAATAAGCACGCATTAACTCGTACAGGCGCTCAAGCTTCTGATCCGTTGAGACACCGGTTTGAGGAACTCCAGGATCGACATCCAGATCGTTAGCAGCAGCTTTGACTAACCGATAGACGGCACGGTCTGCAGTCTTCGGCCCCTCGCAGTTGATAGAGAGAACACCGAACGTCTTTCCTTGGGACTCACACAGTTCGACGATCTGTTTACAGACTGCGTGGATGATGAGCGACTTTCCCGTCCCAGAGGGGCCACTCAAGAGCATATCTGGAAGGCCTTCGTTCTGGAGAACCGGTTTCAAGTTGTCAACGACGCGGCCCAGCTGATCATTGCGACCGACAATACGATCCTCATCGATGATGGTATCCGACCGGACAAGGTCCTTATTAGCGAAAACGCCGCCAGATGACTCAGTTTGAAGCCGTTCCCGAATTGAGATACCATCACTGTCGTCGTTCAACATTTCTTGAGGCGAATCGACAGATTCCGATCCATTTTCGAACGTCATTTGTGCCGTTTCGGGAGGATCTCTCTGCTCGCTTATCGAGTCAGAGGTCCCAGGATCAGCTGAGGGGGATTCATCATCTTTCCCACCTGTCTGGTGATCCGAACCCTCTCGTCCCATTATGAACCCCTCGAACTCTGGGTATAAAAATTTAGACCCTTGTGGAGTTGTAACCGGCTGAAAACAGGGGATATGAATCGACAGGCACGTACTCTCAAAAAAAGGGCGTTACCGTCTTCGGAATCTATTGCCCTCCGTTGTCGAGTTGTAACTGGCCGGCGAGGATTCCAATCGTTGATTTTATTCTCGATCACACCCCCCGTTTTCGACTTGTAAATTTTGAGGGGAGATAACACACCTGATTCACTCCCCGTTGTCGAGCTGTAAGAAGCGAGAGAGTATTACATATTGGTGACTCGAGGAAGATTCTCGATAGAGGACCTCGGATATAGCCCCCGTTTTCGAGGAGGAGAGTCTAAGATTGGCGTGGAGAACTTCGTTTAGCCGTCTGTAGATGACTAGTAGAACGAGTCGTTTAGTGAAGCTTCAACTCTGAACTTGCTGGTCCTCGTCAATTTCAACCGGGTAGAGTCGCCGTAGCTTGATTCGTGCGTCGTCGGTGGTGAACTGCCAATCGATGAGTCGGTCAACCGCGTTCCGATGCTC
>NZ_JAIWHV010000064.1 GCF_020177375.1 Saliphagus infecundisoli
TGTTGCTGATCTTGATCGTATCGGATAAAATTGAACGTCACGGATGAATCCTTACGCTATACAGGAGTTTCTGCTAGATAAGGTCTACGTCATGTGAGTTCTCTGTCGATGTTTCTTGGACAGGCTCTATGATCATGAAATGGCAAAATTCTATCTTGATAAGTTCCTTTCTGAGGGCGTACAGATAGATATCATCAGTCCACAGAGTGCACTGCATAATATGCCGACCGATCCACATCAACTCCACTGTATCCAACGTGCGCTTGGGGCTGATAATCTGAGCTGGCAACTGTGCCCGGAGGATGTCCCGATTGGGCTCACACTAATTGATGACGCCAACGCGATTTTATACCCTCGTAGACCGGTTGGCGGCCAATCTGCGTCAGGGATGCTCTTTTCAGAGGATGAGGAGGTAATCAATTGGGCTCATGAGCTCTTCGCTGCCTATGAAGCGAAATCGAAGCCACCGATGCAACAGATTCTACACACCATTTGGTCTCTCGGCGTTGATCTACCATCGTAGTGGGGAGACTGCTCTTTTGAGAGTAAGCAGTTGTTCGCAGAGAACTCATTTGAGATATATTGGACAGCGAGATCTGCTTCATCCCAATTTTGGCTACCCTGCAGAACAAATCCTGTTGAATTATTGACCTCGATGTTAGTTTTCCTTAACAGTGTTCACGCCGAAAACTAATTATCCCTCTCTCCTCCTATGGAACTATATCGACACCACGAATGAGAGATGGCATACGCCGTTCAGAGCGTTTTGATCAGGTAGGGCAGCGGGAAGCATGCTGCTCCCCTACGAACGCTGATCGGGGTTATCACTGGAATAGGATCGTCCAAGCTACGAATTCCTTTGATCGGGAAGAGCGTGTGATAGGGGCACACGCTCATTTGCTGTCGTTCTTGGGGAACGACATATGTATTCACTGACCACACTACCAAGATTCTTGCGACTATTGAATGGGCTTCTCTCGATAGCCTGCGGCTACTTAATGTGGTATCGAGATCGTTCGGTTTTGAGCGGCGGAACTCCGGAATCGGGTGCAGTCACCTCACCTCAACTTGGTACCTTGAGCGGTGACTGCCCCCGACGGAGGGCGTCGTTCGGTCTGTGGATGTCCGAGCGGTCGCCTCCGAGACGAACCGATTTCGAACATCGACATACTCGACGACGGACCTCTCGGCAGCAGCTGCGTCTGAGATTGACCGTCGTCGAGGCCTTCAACCATGACGCCAGCAAACAGTTCATCCCATCAAAAGAAAGGCTTTGTCCTTCCGACAGACAGCCAATCAGACAACGATGCAGAGACGGATCACTCTTCACTGACAACCTCCGTAGACGATTGCCACCAAACCGATGGCGGCGACGACTACGCGCTGCTCCCGAGGGCTGATCCAAAGGGGGATACCATCCGTCATGCGGTTGATGACAGTGGGGAGCCAGTCTGTGGAACCGGCGGAGGATTCCGTCTCGTCCCGCTGTCACACGCTCTCGAGGAAGCGGATCGGTACTGTGAGATCTGTCACGGGATCAACAACGGGGGATCCGAGCGACGGCCCTGTCCCAAGTGCGGTAGAGGGGTGCCTCGAACACAATGGCCCCAACACGTCCGCAAGTGCAATGGGAGCGCAGAATCCGCGGAAGGGGATCTGTGACTTCCGTATTTCCACCCGGTGCCGTACGGGAACCTCTCGGAAGCGACCCGCTATTCAACGGCACTGAGAACGGGAGCGGCAACGCTCGGGAAAACAACTGCGCCGGAAAGGGAGAACCCCTGAACAGTTCTTTCTTTTCGGCCAAAGAACAAAAGCGTTCCCCCTCAGATGGCGGCAGCACTCTCTCGCGCTCGAGTAGTGCACTGACCTTGGTTGTGCGGCTTGCTCCGGGGATCGTTAGTGACTTTGGTAGGACGGTGGCCGACCGTCAGCGCTCAATTCGGGCGCGTGAATGCTCACGAACCCACCCCGAGAGCGACAGCTAGGCGAATGCACGGGCGTTGAAGCAGGGAGTAGAGCCCGGCGAGACGGAGAGTCTCATCTCGAGCTACTTCCGCTGAGCGGTAGGAGGCCGTTCGCGGCATCCATCCTGACCGCGCTTCGATCGGTCGCTGGTCGTCTCTCGACGAGCCGTGACCCAATCCTCCGTGGTGTGCCGCCCCCGCTCGCGAGCGCGCTGCACAGCGGAGAGTACTGTCTGCTAATCGCCTGCCGACCAGAGACCAATGCCAATCGGACAAGAGCCGGACGAAATCGATGCAGAATCGCCCGCTGAACACGACGTTGCTGTCGCCCTGGGCTTTGAAAGCCTCGACGCTGATCGCGACGACCAGGACGACGAGCTTCCCTCCCGTGCAGAGATGTGGGAACTCCTTCAGCAACAGGGCCGGACAATCAATCGTCTCGAAGCGCGCGTAGACGAACTCCAGCACGAACAGACCCGCGCCGAGCGCAACCGCAAGGAGATTGCCAGTCGGCTCAATGACGTCGACGACTCGATCGAGGAGGCTGACGATACGCTCGAGCAGACCAAGGAGATTGCGAAGGCTGCGAACGCAAACGCTAATCAGGCGAAATCGATCGCTGAGACTGGTGGGACGGCAGCCGAGCGCGAGGATTCGGAAGACTTGCCCGGAAGTGTCGAGCCATCGAGTAGTCCGCTCGATTTCCTTGCGAATTGCCGCCAACACCGCGTCAAAACACATCTCGTCGATCGGGGCACACCACGGAAGAACCGCTTCCGCGCTCTATTGCTCATGAAGCGATGGGATGAGTTCGCGACGAAGCGCACGAACGGCAGTGGTATCTTCTGGACCCGAGACAACGTCAAGGAGGCACTGACCGCGATCCTTGGAAAACGACCGCACGCGCAGACGCTGAAGCGTGTCTGGAAAGAAATGGTCGGCCTCGGTAGTTCGGACGTCGATGTCATTGACCGACGTGTCTCCGCGACGCAAGACTCGAAGGAGATCATCGCGATGGACAGAGAGACTGCCGAGGGATTGCTGGATACTCGATACCACCACCTCGAACTGCTCACCGTCGACGGGAAGGTTTCGGACGGCGTCACACCCGTTGTGACCCAGTCTGACGCCGCGGAGGTGTGACTTAGCGGCTACAATCATCCCGAGAGGGAGAACGTCTCAGGGAACCCACCACGAACGTCTCTGGTCGGCGACGATACCCGTTGTCGTTGCCTCCTCTGCTAGCTGCAGGTATGGAAGACAGCCCTCCCGGTCAGGAGTAGTGGTAAGGAATCTAACACGGAGTCTGAACGGTTGCTTTCGGACCCTCTCACAACGGGTGTGAGGGTGTATCCTGGTATAGACCGGTCATGGGTTCTTGTCTGATACCTCGCTGATGGATTGCTCGTCCCGTCGCTTGTCTCCTATACGTGTCTCGTCGGCGTGATCGAGCGGATCGAAGGTCCCGGCGGGGGGCCAGGGATGGTCCGTGTTGATGGGCATTCGTTAGTCAGTTGTGTTGGCGTCCGGGGCTTTGCCGAGATATTCTCGGCGAACGGTGTCGCCGTCGCGATACGCTCGATACGCGTACGGGCCGTGTTTCGGGCCGCCGCTCATACACTGACAGGTATCGTCGCCACAGGTCCGGTACTCGTGATAGATGGTTCCGTCCGAATCTTCTTCGACGACGTCGACGTCATCGGGGAGTTCGTCCTCGGTGACGGGCTCTTCTTGGCGCCGTTCGCGATCGGCTACGAGTTGGTCGATGTACTCTTGGGTGTCACGAAGCGTCTCGTCGTCCTGTTTCGGGAGCCCATCCGCGATATAGTCGGGGAGTGACGCCGGCGGGGTGGGTGAAGTCATTGACCTTGTGCAACAGTTGGCTGTGATTCTGCATAAATATGTTGCACAAGGCTATGTTAGAATTGATTTCATTGGCGCTCAAGATGAATCTCGTGCTACATATAGGCCGTGCAATGACCACACAGTGTATTGCTCACAACTCTACAAATACTCGACAGAACAGACTTAAGTGTTATATCATCAAACTATACGCACATGGTACCCGATACTGAAACGGACGGTGGAACAAGCAAAATGAATCGAGATGGGGATATGGATATATCCCGAAATGCTGTCAGGGATGGAGTGTTAGACGCTATTGGGACCGTTTCCCTTCTTGGATTCTCCCTTTTAGCACTCTATATTGGTGCAAGAGGATTTTTCACTAATTCTTCAATGGCTATCAGCGGAGGGTTTATTATCGTTTCTTGTCTGCTGGCCGCAGCAGCATTTAATCTCATCCCACCTTTCCGTAATTAGTATCACACGATTCCAACTGCAACATTCTAAGTGCTCAGTTCGCATCCGTACTGAGCAGACAGAGGAAGCGGAGAGCACGGGTATGAGAACCGATGCATGACGTCCCTAGAGTTGGAGTTCTTGATTTCGCTTCAGACTACTCCGGAAATACACAGTGTGATCGGGCTTAGCCCAGTAAGCCCAACTCCGTGGCCCGGCGGCGCCGCTGCTCGCACTCAACAGAAAGCATGAACGGACGGGCAGGGGAACCCGCCCGGTCTGAGTACGCCGCACGACCCAATCGTTTCCATGACGGCGAAGGCCGCGCAAATGAGTGACACGCGCGGAAGGATAATAGTCGTGACGGTGGCGGCGTGGCTCGCCGGACGCCCTCCCGAGCCACCCCACGAATCTAGATGGACCCTCCCCCGTGGGGTAACTCAGACGGTTCAATTCTCGCGTTAAGTCGTTCTGGCGACAAGATGGAGATACGAGAGAAGTGCGGGCGGGTTCTAAGCGTCCAAATCCTGGTGAGACGTCGTCTTTTCCACCATGTGGCTGGTCGGATAATTTGGCTCTGTAGTTTCGGTACACAGCGGTCGATTTCATGGATATCGGACGCTGCGGCGGAGGTTGTAGACGGTAGCTTTGAGCAGTTCACGGAACTCGAGCCACCAGCTTCGCGCACGCACGGCACTCTCCGCGAGCTCGTCGAGCGCGGTCTCGACGAGGTCGCTGTTCCCGACGCTGTCGACGCTGATATCGACCGATTCAGAGACGTGATGATCGCTGATGGAACCATCCTGCGGTTGCACGAATTTCTCTCCGATGAGTACCAGACTCGCCACGAGGAGCAGGCTGGAGCGACGCTCCACCTGCTCCACAATGCCACCGATCAAACGATCGAACGGCTCGGTGACCGACGAGAAAACGCACGACAGCACGCTGTTCAAGACAGGCTCGTGGCTTCAGGAGCGGCTCGTTCTCTTCGACCTGGCGTACTTCAAGTACCGCCGCTTTGCGTTGATCGATGAGAACGACGGCTACTTCGTGAGTCGGTTGAAGCAGAGCGCAAACCCGGTGATAACGGTGGAATTACGGGGATGACGCGGCCACGCCATCCCTTTGGAGGGCAAGGAGATTCATACTTACGGACATAAATACGTAAAGATATTTGGCGGATTGATGCTGTCGAGTGCAGCGAGCGCGGCATCCTGAAGTTCGTCCAGTGAGTCGAAGAGGCGGTTACCGAGTACCTGATTGAGCTTCTT
>NZ_JAIWHV010000065.1 GCF_020177375.1 Saliphagus infecundisoli
TGTTCGTCGTGAGTCTCTTGCTGCAGAACGTCTGGCGGTATCTCCACTGGAAGTACGTGGCGGCGCCCCGCCGTGGGGGGCGCCGCCTCTGGGACTGGCCGTTCACGGAGTTCTGTGAGATGGTGCTGCGCGCTGTCTGGACAGCGTTTGGCGTTCGAAGGTCTGTTCCAGCGAACCAACCACTCGACGACCGGTTCTTCCGGTAAGGTGTCCTCGTGAGAGGGCACCCCTCGTGAGTGGAAACGCTGTCGCGTCGGCGGCGGATCGCCGCCGACAGCGACTATCCAGTGCTGATCACCGTCTTCGCCAATCCTCCGACACTATCTGAGCACAGATCAGACCGGTTCAGCATGTTCTCAATGCATTCGTGCGGTCACTGCTGTGATCGGCTGAAGCTTAATTCATCGGACGACTGGTTCGAGAAACTGCTGTGTTACAAGGTATCGGGATGAACGTTACAGGATATTCTTCATATATCTTTCATAATCGGAAACAATTGTATCAATGATTGGTATTTGATAAGGAGAAATCCACCAAATATTGCAATAAAACCGGTTGCCGTAGGGAGATCTACTAACCGACCGAAAATTACCCAGCTTAAGAGCGCCGCAGCAACGGGCTCGAAATATCCGATGAGATTAATTTCTGCCGGACCATGCTGATCCAGTAACTGGAAATAAAGGAGAAACGCAACTGCTCCAGAAATAAGGCTAAGATGGATTAGTGAAATAATTGCAGGTGGTGTCCATTGAATCGCTTCCAAATGTTCACCTGTGCCGGCCCCAACGACATGGAGCAGTCCTGCACCCAGGAGCATCGCCCATCCTTGCATGCTCTGAACTGGCATCTTGGTTCGATAAGGACGAGTAAGAACAGAACCTAACGCAAAAGCCGATGCTGCAAGGAATACTAGGCCGCTCCCAAGCACACTAGTTGTGATTAAAAATATATCAGTTGGACCAGCTATTAAAGTTACACCAACGAATCCAAGGCCCAATCCAACGATACGCATCGCAGTCAAGGACTCGTCCAACAGAAAGGTTGCGAACATCATGGTAAGAATGGGACCCAGACTGATGATAACAGCTGCTACAGTTCCAGAAATATACTGTTGACCTATATACAAAAACGCGTGATGGCCTCCAATGATGAAGGCACCTGCGATTAGGATAACGATCCAATCTTGATAAGAGCGAGGGCGCCAGTATTCGGTAGTCATTATAGCAAACACAAGGATCACTGCTCCAGCAACGTAGTATCGGAGTGCTGCGAATAGAATTGGTGGAAAGTAAGGAAGTCCTGCCTCAATTGCAACGAACGAACTTCCCCATAAGAGACCCAAGATGGTGAAAGAAAGGACGGACCGAACCCAGTTCATGGGGATTCTCATCAAGATTTGCTTATCAATTTATTGGTTTGAACAGCGACTATAGCTCAGTAATTGATGCCCCGAGGGTGTCATAGAAGAGTTCTCACACCGTGATGATCGTGCTCCCAGGATTGTCTCCGCGTTCGTCGTTGGTGATTGCGACGACGAGGCGAAGACAGAGCGCAAGAAACACCTGCGCTCGTGCGTGGACGCGGCCTCGGGCGTGAGTGCGCCCGAGGCCGCAGTTCTTGACTGCCTCGTTGGTTCGCTCAACTCCCGTCCGGCGATTGTACGTCTCGTCTAGCGTCGATTGGTGCAGCTGAATGTCCGCACTGTGTTCGGTGATGCGGTCTTCGATCCTGTACTCGATATCGAGCGGATCATCGGTGTTTCGTGCGTTGTACGGGGCGACTGGCACGACTCCTGCGGCT
This sequence comes from Saliphagus infecundisoli, assembly GCF_020177375.1. Classification (GTDB taxonomy): domain Archaea; phylum Halobacteriota; class Halobacteria; order Halobacteriales; family Natrialbaceae; genus Saliphagus; species Saliphagus infecundisoli. The sequence continues at coordinate 1,801 of NZ_JAIWHV010000065.1, forward strand.
AGCAGGTAGTCGTGCCAGTCAAGCGTGTCGTAGGCGCTGTCACCGAGCATCCAGATCGGCTGAGCGACGGCGAGCGCGTCACGCGTGACGCGCATCGCCGTCTCCTCTGGTGCTTGCTTACTCTCGGTGAACTCCGCTGCGATCGGGATCTTTTGCCCGGTCGAGACAATTGTGCAGCCGTAGCCGTGGTAGTACTCTTCGGTCGTTGGATCATAGCATTTCGACGCATCTTGATCGGCGGGCATCGCTCTCACGTCCGTCGAATCAATGGAGTAGGTCAAGTCGAGCAGGCCGCGGCGGGCGGCCTGCTCGACGAGATGGTCGAAGACCTCGTCGACGACGTGTTCGAGGTCGGTGAGGAAGCGATCGACCGCGTCTCTGGACGGCGGTCGATCGAAGCCACAGCTGAGCCAGACGAACGTGTTCTGAAGCTCCCGTGCAACCGGACGAATCCCGTAGACATCGTGGTAGTAACAGTGGAGGAATCCACGCATCATCTCGGGTGGTTGGTGCTCTCGTGTTCGCCCCGTCTCCGCCGGGGCGAACACGTCGAACTCGTCGAGAAACTCTAAGGAGAGGTACTCAAACAGCGCTAGCGTCGCTGTCTCCACGACATTGAAGAACGAGTCTATCGAATGGTTCTCTTGCAGGGTCGCTGAGTGCATACCACCTCAGCATTCACCCTGCTCTTTGGTGTGGTAATCGTTCTATGACACCCTCGATGCCCCGTCAAGGATTTGAACCTCAGTCCTCGGCCTGAAATGCCGAGATGATTGGCCTAGCTACACCAACGGAGCATATTGACCTCGTTGCTGGAATCCGTTAAACCTATCTATCAACCCATACGTTGACAAGATGGTTCACCAAGGCAGATGTGACAATTGGTTATCCAATTGTACTCCTTGTGATCAGTAATATGATGATACCAGCTATCAACACTAGTATTAACCAAGCGAAGAAGATCATCGCGGCTTGTCGGCCTGTGAGCTGGTCACCACTAAGGACCTCATCAAACGCCATGTTAAGGAGTACTCCTCAGATGAAGATAAACCGTTTGGTCGAAGTCCTTCTCTAACTCAATCACGATTCGTCTGATTTGATTTTTTGAAGATTCTCAAGGAGTTCACCGGTTGAACTCCCCTCGTCGAACGATATTTTGCCACGATACTCGTTGGGTTGTTCGTCCGAGTCAGACTCGATCTCCGAGATCAGTTGCTCGTGACGTTCGTACTCACGCTGGTCATAGTCACCCATTCCCATGTGAATTCGAAACTTCGGATGGCATCATAATCAAGGTATCGGTCACTCGAAGTAGGCGATAAAGGTTGATGAGAATGGTGTGGCTCAATTTCTGTAGACGTATCACAACGGCCTTGAGACCTATCCCAGTGGAGAGCAAGCCTGATTACAGGGAAAGAGCACTAGTGGGCCAAAGCGGCTTTTTCTCCCAATTCTGTCGAGTGTATCTTCGAGAACTGGTTGAGAACGACGAGCGGCCTGGAACAGAGTACGTTGTTTTGAGACGCGACGATTCCATTCGCAATATAGATGTGCGTAATGAAGTCATCAAGTGATTAAGTGCAGAATCGGTACGACTTATAGGTGGCAACCCTAGTACATAGATATGGCAGATCTCAACCCGATCGCGAAGCGAATACACCAAACTAGTCCTGATCCCGTTGAGCTCACACTTAACGAGGGAACGACAGGCATATTTCATATTTCCGGGGCCGAGTTCTTTCAGCAGGACTTTCAGGCAGAGGGTGTGTGCGAGGGCGATGAGGCGAACTACCGATTTATCACGAGCTCAGATAACGAATCAGTTCTGGTCGGACGGAAGGACGGAGACGAGTCGGAGTGGACGATGATCGGGACGGTAACTGAAGTCACCAGAGAGAGACCGTAACCTCTTGTTCACTAGGAATTAAATCGTAAACCTATTCACTATATTTCATATTTTGCAGTATAAGTCAACATCTCCGTTCCAGTCGTCCCTTTGCCGACAGCTGCCATTAATCCAGTTGATGACGGTTATCGGTTCTTCGAAGACAGTATACCCCATCCATATATAATAGTCCAGATTTATCGGACAATATTGGTGTCGCGTCATGCTATTTCGCAATCGTCCTCAAAGAATTACATTCATACGGGTGTAATATATATCTATAACCTCACTCCGAAAACAGGAGACATATATAATAATACAGTATACCTGGACAAGATGGTGAAGTAGGAGAGTGATCCGATTACCTAGCGATAGTCATCTAAGTACGAATCACTGATTTCGGTCTCGAGGTCGTTGACGTATTCTCTCAGGATTTCCGGCAGCTCGCTGGTATACCGTTCGTTCGTGAACCGGTATTTCGGACCGATGATGGCGATCGCACCGAGAACACTCCCATCAGGACCGATCACACGTCGCCCGACTTCTCTGAGACCGTCAACATACTCTTCGTCGGCGAATGCAATGCCTCGGTCACGAATCTCTTCTAGTTCTCGAAAGAACTCGTCCTGGTCCGTGATAGTGTGTGCTGTCTGTTCAGGAAGCCCCCAGTCGTCCAGTACCGCCTCGAGATGCTCATCAGGAAATTCGGCGAGAATCGCTTTACCAGTTGCAACGCTGTGGAGATAATAGTAGATTCCAGCAGAACTAGGCGTGGTAGAGATATGTCGTTCCTTAGTTGGAAAGTGGCTATCCGGATGGAAGGATTCATGGACGAGAATGCCACGATTATCGTTCTCAACAACGAATTCGACCTCTTCGTCGATTCGGTCAGAAAGGTCTGTTACGGTCTGCTTCGCCAGCGTGTATGCCTTCTTGCGTGAGCGTGCATATTCACCGTGATTGAGGAACCGCAATCCAATGTGATATACCGCACCCTCCTTTGTGAGATACCCTTCTTCAAGAAGTGTCTGGAGGTGGAGGTGAACCGTACTTCTCGCTATCTCCAACTCCCCGGTGAGTTCATCGAGTGTTGCGCCACCCAATGTTTGAATCGTATCGATTACGTCTAGTGACCGTTTTGTGGTTTTCGCTGTCTGCTTTGTCATAGCTTCCTGTACCGGCTGAATCGATATAATGGTTCGGTTATCTCGAACTATTAAGCTATCCGGCCATCCCTCCTACTGCGATCCTATGCCAAAAACGGTAGTGAAGGTACCCTCATAGGCAGTCTGGTAACAGACCCTACCAAGTCTCGTGTTGTTGAGTGCTGAGACAGGATTGGTACAGACAGATAGATAATACGTTTGCAGTCGAGCGGGGTGTTTTTAGCAGATTTATTAGATAATTAGAACAGTCTATGTTTAA
>NZ_JAIWHV010000066.1 GCF_020177375.1 Saliphagus infecundisoli
GCGAGCACGCTCGCGCAACTTATCGGAGGGAAACGCTCTTTGAATCCGGTCAACAACTACGGAATCCGGTGGGGTGTAAGTCATACTCTCCACCGGGTTCCTCAAACTGGTAGCACCAGCGATATGTAATCATCAGATGGCGGTGGTTCGGGTCGTTAAACTAGAAGGGATGCATTAATCGCTCAATGGACGAACGCCAGCCGACGAAGTGCTAAACTAGGCAGTGCCGGACCGTCCTACTACTATGGAATTCGTCACTTCCCAGGGGATCGATGTACCCGCGATTGGTCTCGGGACGTATCAGCTTCGAGGGAACGAGTGTACATCTGTCGTCGAAACCGCCCTCGAAATAGGAAATCGCCACATTGACGTGGCCAAGTTTTATTCGATGACCGTGAAGTGATATCTTCTGTGGGCATTAAGAGGAGAGAACTAACACCTCAAACCCCCTTTTGTAGCTATTGGCAATTCGGAAAAGTCATCTTCTATAAAAATAATTAAAAGGAGGGGGACTGATTATTAGTTCAGATGACGCCGCTTACTAAGAAAGCAATAACGAGCGTCAAATTGAAGATGGCTTCCGTTGGAGGAGACAAGAATTTGTCGCGTCGTCGGGTTCTCGCTGGGACAGCAGGTGTTCTCGTCGGGGCCGGAGGGATGGCAGGGTCAGTGAGTGCGTCGGAATCGTGTGCAGTCTCGAATTTCTCGTACACGATTCATGCGAATACCCCGTACAAAACGACTGTACACGTAATTGAGGGTCAACAGGCCGGACCGACTGCCCTCGTAGTTGGTGGAATGCATGGCGACGAGGTAGCGGGCTACGAAGCCGGCAATCAGATACTTGACTGGCAGATCGATCGGGGAACGTTGGTCATGCTTCCTGAAGCGGACGTGGATGCGATCAATCGTGGTACACGTCATGGCTCGGTCGGATACCTAAATCGGCAGTTCCCAACTGGTCGTGAGCCGACCTCTGGGCTCGCTCAGGATATCTGGGGAGTCGTCGAGATGCATGAGCCGGATGTCGTAATCGATATGCACAGCTCTCGTGGCATTTGGGGTACTGATACTGAGTTCGATGGCTACGGACAGGCAGTCTTTTCGGCACCGTCGGCCGTCGCACGCGAACCGGCGGAGCGGACAGTTAACAAGATGAACGAGCGATTCTTGGGATCCTACCCGGACTCTTACGACTTCACGGTCGGAGAGACGATCGACGGATCGGAACCAATGCTGGCCCACAAGGTGGTTGGAGAGCTTAACCGCCCTGGGTATATCGTGGAAGTCACCGAGGATAACACAGATCTCTCAACCCAAATCCAGTGGACGAAATCGGTCGTCACCAATCTCTTGCGAGCCTACGGACTCGAGACGAGTTACGCCAGCGAACATTTCTAATCAATGGGTTACTGGTGAACGCTCGCGATGAAGTAAGACAGAGCGAGTGCGATATGATACGAGAATATACTCATTTCGAAACGAGACTTTAAGGTCTTTCAAAAATTTACCAACGGTAACATGGAACGGCCTACTCGCCAACGAGAGTCGGAACAGGACTCGACGCAGGCCGAGAAGACGGACGAACGATCCTGTGAGGAGTGTGGTTCGACTGCCCTCATCACCAGCGGGGACCAGGGTGAGGTCGTCTGTGAGGACTGCGGACTCGTCGTCGAGGACACGAACATCGACCACGGACCCGAATGGCGGGCGTTCAATGCAACCGAACGGGACGACAAGTCACGCGTGGGAGCACCTATGACTCAGACGATGCACGACAAGGGGTTGACGACGACCATCGACTGGAAGAACAAAGACGCCTACGGGCGCTCGCTCTCGTCGGACAAACGTAAGCGGATGAGCCGGCTTCGTAAATGGCAAGAACGCATTCGAACGAAGGATGCAGGCGAGCGCAATCTCCAGTTCGCCCTGACCGAGATCGACCGAATGGCTGCCGCGATGGGAATCCCTCAATCGGTTCGCGAAGTGGCGAGTGTCATCTATCGACGAGCCCTGTCGGAAGATCTCATTCGTGGCCGATCGATCGAGGGCGTCGCGACAGGCAGTCTCTATGCAGCGTGTCGTCAGGAGGGCATTCCACGGAGTCTCGAGGAAGTCAGTGATGTCTCACGAGTCGAACAAAAAGAGATCGCGCGAACGTATCGGTACGTCGCTCATGAACTCTCCCTTGAGATGAAGCCAGTCGATCCAGTGGAGTACGTCCCACGGTTCTGCTCGGAGTTGGCGGCCAGCGAGGAGGTCCAGGCGAAAGCCAAGGATATCATCAAGACCACGGCCGAGAAGGGGTTGCTCTCGGGGAAGTCACCAACGGGGTTTGCGGCGGCGGCGATCTACGCGGCGTCGTTACTCTGCAACGAGAAGAAAACCCAACGGGAGGTCGCAGACGTCGCTCACGTCACGGAAGTCACGATTCGTAATCGCTACCAGGAACAGATCGAGGCGATGGGACTGCCATCTTCTTGAGGAGAGTTCATATCATCAGTTGAGCTGACGACGAGCCAGAAAGCGCCCGTGGGGAGATCGGTGAATCTCGGTAACGAGGGATACGATTAGGAGCGGTGATATCGTCGAACACGTTGACCGTACCCTGGCGCGATCGTAACTCGATGCAGAGCCTGAACCCCGTCCAGTTCGTCGAGGACGTGCCCGGACCAAAGGGGGGCTACAGACCGACGGCGAGGGATTAGGAAGGTCCAGAGTCGTTGGTCTGTTCAGATACGCTGTGAGACCTTTTTTGCGATTGTGAGTGCGCCTTGATCCCATGCGACACGGTGGTCGAGTCCTGTGTCGTCGGCTGCCGCATCGCCTTCGTAATTCTCCAGGTACCACTCGTATGTTTCTACGAGCGCCTCCTGGTTAGAGTACTTGGGTTCCCAACCGAGTCCCTTTAGCTTCTCGACTGAAACATAAGAATCCTCGTGGGCCGTCTCATAGACCCATGGATACAGCGGGGATAGGTTCAGTCGATCGAGTACACGAAGGACGGCGACCGTGAGGAAGGCAGGAGTCCCAATAGTGCGCTTGCCTGTCTCCGCATAGTCTATCGGTGCCTGGAAGTCCTCTTTCATTGAGCCGAACTCATCGGCGCCGACGTTGAACGTGTCGTTCACTGCCTCCTCATCTCCGGTAAGCATCAGTTCGATCGCGGTAAGGAGGTCGTGGATGTGCAACAGCTGGTAGCGGTTATCGCCCCAGCCGACGAGCGGGACGTTAGCGCCATCTTCGATCCAGTCAAACAGCACCTGGAACACACCAAGTCGCTGCGGGCCGATGAACGTTTTCGGTCGGATTATTGGAACGCACATCCCCATACGACGGAAGTCCTGACAAATCTTCTCGGCTTGAATCTTGGCCTCGCCGTAGGGTCCGACCCCGTCAACGGGTGATTCTTCGGAAATAGGGTGTTCGTCGTGGGTCCCGTACACTGCGGTCGAGGAAATATAACAGACCCGCTCAACGTCGTGTTCTTTCGCAGCCCAGAGTACGTTTCGTGTCCCGTCGATGGTCGTTTCGCGGATTCGGTCGGCGTCCCACAGCGGGAGCGCGGCCGCCGTGTGCACTATCGTGGTGGCGCCGCTCTCTTCAAGCGCATCCGCCACGGCCATCTCACTTCTGACGTCTCCCTCTACGAAGTTGATACCGTCCGTGTCGTCTTCCTCTTCGAACGGTTTGAGGTCGAACGCCGTGACGTCCCATCCCTGGTCACGGAAGTACTGGCAGGTGTGGAGTCCGAGAAATCCAGTTCCGCCCGTGACCAGAACTGAATCATTCGAATCGTTGTTGCCGCGCTCATTATCACTCATTCTGTATTAAATGGGACTCGCTATGATGCTTCAATAGTGTGTCGACATTCACCGGTGCCTATCACACTAACATCGTGACTTAAGCGTCAAATCTGTCTTTCATCGGCGTTTAACGCTGATTCGGTTGAATTCAATAATAGTAAGCCAGATCTTTTTATCGCCTTGTGTGGCAGCAGGAATGGGTAAATGTCTCGCGCCTCCGTCGACCGGAACCGGTTCATTGGAATCATCTCCGGATTGGTAAGGGAGATACGACCCTGGCAGTGGTACAAGCAGAGCATTCTGCTCTTAGGGCTCGTCTTCTCCGAGAACCTGTTTAATCCAGCGGCCGTCACGAACGTCACGCTTGGGATCGTTGCCTTTTGCGCCATTGCGGGTACGACGTACATCAGTAACGATATCTTGGATGTTGAGGAGGACCGCAATCATCCGCAAAAGAAACATCGCCCTATCGCCAGCGGACTAGTACCAATCCCCGTGGCCATCTCGTTCGCGTGTCTGCTCTTCGTCGGTGGTCTCGCTATCTCGTGGTATCTTGGTGCACTATTCCTCCTGGTTGTCCTCACGTACCTCATTCAGAACGCCTTCTACTCCGTATTTATGAAAGAGATAGTCATCGTCGACGTGATAATCATTGCTATCGGATTCGTTCTGCGAGCTATCGCGGGTGTCGTCGCAATTGACGTCTACTTGAGCCCCTGGCTCGTTGTCTGTACGTTCCTCGGGGCGCTAATGCTTGCGTTCGGCAAGCGCCGCCACGAGATAGTTACTACCAGTGACCCGGGCGCATCGCGCTCTACCCTCAGTAAGTATACCGAAGAGATGCTCGATCAGTTTCTCGTCATCGCTCTTTCAGCGCTGATCGTTTCGTACTCGCTCTACACGTTTTACGACGGCGGTATGTGGATGATGACTACCCTTCCATTTGCCGTTTTCGCAGCCTTTCGCTACCATTTTCGTAGTTGGATAGCGTGATCAGAACTCACCGGCTAGTGATGTCTCTGATCCTGATCTGAGTTCTCCACCGAGGATAGACTGGAGCTGTTCAGGTGGATCGAGTCCTCGCCGTTTCCACGTGGCTATCA
>NZ_JAIWHV010000067.1 GCF_020177375.1 Saliphagus infecundisoli
TCGTCGGCAGACAGATCGACAACATACTGCTGGGTTCGTGGCATGAGTGGGTTCAGAGCACGTCTGAATACTACTAAGAGGCGCTCTGAGGAAATAAATCTAGTAGTTCAAGGCTGAAGCGGCACTAGTGGACCTGCCAGTTAATTCGTACCCACCCCGGTGAGTTCTTACTCATTCCACTCCTTTCACTGGTGATAAGCGTGAACTCATGTCTTCTCACACTACCCCTACACCAGCCCAGATCACGTTGTCCTATCTCGAACGGACTCACCTCGAAGCGGTTGTCCGAAGGGCAACCGCTTCACAACGTGATGCGTTCCGCTCTCGGATCGTCCTGTTAGCTGCTCGCGGCTACAATAACACCCATATCGCCCGCCAACTCTCCTGTACTCGCAAGACTGTACGTAAATGGCGCAATCGCTACGCTGACTCTGGCCGGGCCGGGCTTGTCGACAAGCCCCGGCCCGGCCGACCACGCATCTATCCTGACTCCACACGCGCTCTCATCACAGCGCTTGCGTGTGAACTTCCGGCGAACCGTCAACTCCCGTTGTCTCGACTCAGCTCCGCCGATATCCATGCTCAGGCGACTCACGAAGTCAATCCTTGTCCAGCACGATCTACAATCGCCGCCTGGCTCAAGCAGGCGGCGATTAAACCCTGGACGGTGGCATCGTGGGTCACTCCACGTGATCCTCAGTTCAAGCAGAAGGCTGCTCGTGTCTGTGATCTCTACACCGGAATATGGGAAGACGAACCGCTCACTGATCGTGACGTCATTGTCTGTGCTGACGAAAAAACCGGGATACAAGCCCGGTCCCGGCGGAAGACACCGCCGGGACCCGGCAAATCAGTTCGTATCGATCACCAGTACGATCGCCATGGGACCACTATCTACCAAGCTGCGTTCATCGCAGGGACTGGTAATGTGATTGGCCACTGCGTCGACGGGAACACACGAGCGAACTTCGAGACGCTGGTTGAGAAGGTGATGGCCGACCCGATCTGCCGAAGCGCAGATCGGGTCTTTTGGATCCTAGACAATGGCAGCGCTCACCATCCAGCGACGTTCAGATGGTGGCTCAAAAAGCAGTATCCCACCGCAATAGGGTTACATTTGCCGACTGGTGCATCTTGGTTGAATCAGATCGAGCTGTATTTCTCGGTACTGACGCGGAAATCACTGACTGGCGAAAGCTTTCACTCGGTCGATGCGGTCAAAGACCGCATCACCGAGTTCGGGGAGTTGTGGAACAGCGACCCAGAACCATTTGAGTGGACCTACACGAGGAACGACTTGACGAGACTCCTTGAAAGGCTTCCAACGATAGAGTGACTCTCGTTGGATGCGTTTCTCTAGGATGGATCCAATTCCGGAGTACGCACGGCAGGCTCTCGAGGACCGCTTAGAGACGCACGCGCGCACCGCTTGGTCCAAGCGGTGCGCGCGGATTAACGTCCGATTCCGCGGAAAATACGCCTATGTGGAGGTCTTCGACAGTGATCCGTGGATTATGCCTGGGTCGACGAAGGAGGAACAAGAGCAGGTTCGCCAAACCCCAGTGAAGATGTGCCGGCTAGGGTGGACTGGTGACATGGAATCGTGGGAGCTCGCGTTCCACAAATACAGCGATGGCCAGTACGAGCCGTCGATTCACTTCGACGGCTCGGGAGTCAGTTCACCCGAAGCGTGTTTTGACTGTGCCGCTCAGGTTTACCTTCGGTAGCGACGCTCCACACGAGGACAGCTACTGGGTACGAATTAACTGGCAGGTCCACTAGTTCCCGTCATCTACCATGCTAGAACCCTACTTGAGTAGTATATTTTCACGAGTCGGTGTCGGATTCATAGATTCGCCGGATCATGCCGGCATTAGAGATTAATTCGGCCGCAGCCGCGGGCTGACTCATGAGGCGTGGGACCACGGTTGCAGGCTGCCGTGTAATATCGTCGATCATCGGGCCATGGAGCGTCTCTCCAACCACTACCAATAATCCGAGGTTTTCGTGTTCGACCCAAATGCCGCGCATCAGATGAGCGAGTCGGTATTCCGACTGCATTAGCTCGTACAGTTTCTGTGGATACGCAGATTCATTTCCGCCCGCGATTAGTCCGGTGAGGAGATATAGTCATCAGCAACATAAGTTTAATTTATAAATTGTTAAATAGATCTTATTTAGATTTGTCTTGTTTCTACGCGAGGTACGCGGAGAGGGACATTAATTCTGATTTAGTAAATCCAAACTCATTAATATCGTTATAGCGAGTTGTATTTGACATTTTTAGAGCACGTGCTTGATTAACACCGAGTGGGATCTGAGGAATTGGGTCAACGGCGTTCAGTGCAATTACTGCTAATAACATTGGTACTGGAAGAATTTCTATAGATTTTCCGTCAGTCCCATACAGCAGTCGGGCAACATCTCCAAGTGTCAGTACTTCTGGTCCAGCGAGTTCATAAATTTCGCCGACATATTCATCGTTTTCAATTCCGTCGACAAACATTTGAACACAATCGCCGATCCAGATCGGTTGAAATCGTGGCTGGTTCCCACCATCAGGAAGGACCGTTACATATGGCGTGGTATGCTGTCTAATGAACGTAAACGTTTCACTCCCTTCACCAAAAATGAAAGACGGTCTGAAGACTACCCAGTTGAGATCAGAGTAGCGAACAACTTCTTCGCCAAGTCCCTGTGTCCGCCAGTACGCAATCTTCCCGTTTGGATCAGCCCCAAGCGAACTCATTTCGATGAACTTGGAGACGCCGTGCTCTTCGGCGGCTTCAACAGCATTAATAGAACCGCCAATACAAACGCTATCGTGACTTGTCTCTCGTGGCGGCTGGTGTAATGGAGGGAGTGCTGCAAGGTTCATTACGACGTCTTTTCCTTCAAATTCGCCTTCAATAGAGTCATAATCAGTGACGTCACCTTCTGTTAGCTCGACTTCACCCGGTAAGACCGATGGATCAGGTGTTCGTGAGAGCGAGGTAACGTCGTGACTACGGTCAACGAGCTCTGCACAGAGATGCTGACCGACGAATCCATCACCGCCAGTAACAAGGATATCCATGTAGCCAATAAGCTGCGATTCTAGGTAAAAGTTCAGCACGCATTCGCCACCGATATTATATGATATTGGGTGAGGTTTCAACTATCCTTCTGCTATGTAATTCGAATAATCATTCCTCTGAAAGAAGGTTCCGGTTGTTTTTTCATCGACTAATACCAGCCATGGTCATGGTGGGAAGTCCGAGAATTATAGGCCCTACTCATCCAAAATATGACAAGATCGATACTCAATAGAACAGTGCTCGATAGGGACTCTACTAGGCAGGTTCTCTTGTCTGGTATCGCATTCAATCTTTTGTTCGCTATCCAAGTGATTGGTGGGCTCGCTTTCGTATATATAACAGGTGAAGTAGGAAATCGAATCACTCACTTTTTCATTCCGTTTATTTGGATTACTATCTCTATGTGGGTTATCTGGCATACTCGACCGACTTCACCACGGTGTCTCTCTCAAATCCTTGCCGCTACTGGTTCTCTGATATACTTGCTGATCCTGCTGTATCTCTCGGGGTTAATTGGGCTAAGCACTCCTCACCTTGAGCCATTAACTGGTCCAAGTGGGTTCGGGCTCATATGGGGACGGACGCTGGGTTGGAGTCCAAGCCTGCTATATACCGGGGACTGGCTCACAGTAATGATCATTCCCTACCAAGCAATCGGCTTGATTGCGCTTTCGTATCTCCTTTATGATGCGCTACTTGACTTTGCTCGGTCGGCAATTGGAGGCATTATTGGGATCGCTGCATGCCCCGTTTGTGTTGGACCGCTATTCGCTTCAATGCTCGCAAGTGGTGTTAGCGGATCCTCGTTGGTTTTATTCTTTGGGAGATATGGATATGAAATTAATACCGTTCTATTTGTTTTTGCTGTTGGAGTTCTCTATTATCGAAATGAAATTTATATAGCCTACCAGAATATAAAACGATGACGCGCAAACAGATCTGTCTTCACCTATGGGAATTCTACAGGCGGAGCAGGCCGAGTGCCTCGGGGTCAAGCCCCGAGGGTGAAGGCCGTACGCTCCGCTACACGTGTTCCGTTCGCTCGATATACTGCTCAATCCGTGTCGGTTGAAACGTCGCCTGCTGTCCCAACGGAGTACGATTCCTCCCAGAACCCACCGCCCCACAGGTATTGCTCCAAGAACGGTTCGTGCTGTTCCCACATATCTCGCGCTGTGATGCTCTTGACTGTCCGAACAATCTCGCTCGGCGCGTGCTTTGGGTGGGCGGACAGGAACAAGTCATCTGTCTTTAGCTAAGAGACAAACCGCATGACTGCAGCCGGAATCGAAGTTGGTTCATGGCTTAACTGAGGAGGGGTAGGTGTGTCATCCGAACCCTCCTCGCGCCGAATTGAACGACGACTCAC
>NZ_JAIWHV010000068.1 GCF_020177375.1 Saliphagus infecundisoli
AAGTTGCGAGCAGCGACGTTATTGTGCGGAAGAACGGACGACATGACTGATCGTGTCTCTCACGGATTGCTGAGACGATAGCTGTTCGGCAGACGTATTCCTCGGAAGTAGTGTGCGACGCGACCAAAGGTTTTGATGCTCGGTTCTTGCTGAGGGTGCAGTACTCGCCTGAGGGAAGCGTGCTGGCCGAGATTGAACGTTAAAAGGTGGAGATAGACCCTACCGCCGTACGTGCACGGAGCTGGCATCCTGAATTTCGGAAGATGTACTCAAAGGTACCGTCAACAATCTCCAATCAAGTAGATGTCCGTAGAACCGGCGCAGTATGGCGGTTTCTCATCAGAGGATACAACAGTTAAACCCATGAAATTACCTCTCAGCTAGCGATCCTACGAAGCACAGGCTACCATCCCACCCCTGCCTATATTGGTAATTAGACTTTGAATAATCGAAAAATTAATGAAGTGGACACTGAGTATACGTTAAACACGGCTGACTATGACTCAGATACGCGATTATGAGCTGTTCGAAGTCCCGCCACGCTGGCTGTTCTTGCGTCTCGAGACGGCTGATGGGGTCGTCGGCTGGGGCGAACCGATCGTCGAGGGCCGGGCCCATACGGTGCGGGCGGCCGTCGAGGAACTCCTCGAGAGCTACCTCCTCGGGGAGGATCCCGCCGACATCGAGGACCACTGGCAGACGATGTATCGCGGCGGGTTCTACCGGGGCGGGCCCGTTCTGATGAGCGCGATCGCGGGCATCGACCAGGCGCTGTGGGACATCAAGGGCAAGCGCTTCGGCGCGCCGATCTATGAGCTGCTCGGCGGCAAAGCTAGAGAGCGAATCCGAGTCTACCAGTGGATTGGCGGCGACCGACCGGGCGAAGTCGGCGATGCGGCCGCCGAGAAGGTCGACAACGGATTTACCGCGATGAAGATGAATGCAACCTCGGAACTTCGGCGAGTCGACAGTCCCCGAGCAATCGAGGATGCCAGGGAGCGCCTCGCCGAGGTCCGCGATCGAGTCGGCAGGGAAGTCGATATTGGAGTCGACTTTCATGGTCGCGTTTCGAAGCCGATGGCAAAACGGCTCGCAAAGGCCTTGGAACCCTACGAGCCGATGTTCATCGAGGAGCCTGTCCTCCCCGAACACAATGACGCCCTGCCGGCGATCGCGGCCCATACGACAATACCGATCGCGACCGGCGAGCGGATGTACTCCCGGTGGGACTTCAAGGAGGTCTTCGAGAACGGGGCAGTCGATATCATTCAGCCCGATCTCTCTCATGCTGGCGGGATCTCCGAAGTAAAGAAGATTGCCGCAATGGCAGAGACATATGATGTCGCGCTTGCACCCCACTGTCCGCTGGGACCGATCGCCTTCGCTTCCTGTGTCCACGTCGATGCGATCGCCTCCAACGCCTTCATTCAGGAACAGAGCCTTAACATTCACTACAACGAGACAAACGACGTACTTGATTACCTTGCTGATCCCTCCGTCTTCAATTACGAGGACGGGTTCATTCAGATTCCCAACGGGCCGGGACTCGGTATCGAGATCGACGAAGTCTACCTCCAGAAACAAGCCGAGAAGGCAGTCAACTGGCACAACCCAGTCTGGCGGCGCGATGATGGCAGTGTTACCGAGTGGTAAGACCACCGTTCCAATTTGAGGTATGGTATGCCCATTCTCTTCTTTCAGGGGACCTTCAATAGTTGTTTCGGCTGTGGAAACGGGTTTCATAGTAAAGGACTTGAAGGTTAGAGCGTGGCATTGTAAAGGGCGGCAAAGGCTGCCAGCCGAAATATGGTCAAGCTGGCGGTGCTACGGAACTGAAATCGGTGATAGAAGCGCTTGGATCGGTACGTGAATATGTCAAACCAGGCTTCGATCAGCGACCTATTTCCCCACGTTTTACGCTCGAGGAGTTCGAGCGGCTAATCGTACACCTTCTGACGAGCCCGGCAGTCTGGCTCGAGCAGGCGCTCCAGCCAGTGAACCAGCGTCTGATCGCCTCGTACGAGCGCTCTACGAACGGTTTGATCCGCCGGGACGAGAGATCAGCACGATACAAAAACGCCGCGATGACACGCCGCTCCATTGGCGTGTCCTCACGGGAAAATATTTTCCGCTGGTGCGTCTTCTCTACCAGACGGTTGAGCATTGTTGAGTCACCAACTTACTCTTGCTCGGCCGCTTCCTTCACGCTAAGGTTGACACCTTTATGACTGGGAGACAAAGTATAACAGCCGGATCAAAGCAATCAACACGATCAATATGAATGTTCGTATCGTCGTCACGTTCGCGAATCGCGGTCTCTAGGTAGTAATAGAGTTGACCGAGGAGACAGACATTTCGGATTGGACAGTCCATAAGCTTCTTGTGTCACTTCATGCATGGATTACGTCGTTAAGGATGAGCCGATTTACCATCCTCCCACATCTCCAGATCGGAAACAGAGCCAGAATCGAGCAGTTTATTTCGTCGGCCGAAACAAATTATCGACGATTTAGTCGGAACAACTCGAGCGATAACGAACCTGATGACGCTGAGGAAAGGTAAAAGATCTATCTCTATCGAAACGGCGAAGTGTGGTAAAGAGCATTCATCCCCTTCCCGTCAGCGATCAGGCCCCTCTCCATGCGGCAGCCGGCGGAAGGGAGATCCTCTTGTAATCGTTAGAGTTAATGCAAAACGTAATCGCGATCTCCAGTAGTTCACGGAAAAGACGATCGTCGATAAACACGAACTCAGGGCTAAACTGTGCTCGATCCGGGAATAGGGTGTGGTTTTTGAAAGATGGAACACGATCCCGTCGTTCAATGCACCGGTGTGCCTATTGTAGTTGATGACGGGCTAGCCGATGCAGTCAGCATCTCAGGAAATCGACCGCATGACTGCGGGGAAACTTGAAGAAGGCATAAGACTTGTCGTTTGCACAATAGGTAGTTTGAGGTCGATCTCCTTCGGCAAAGGTAGATAATTTCTCAGAACGAAACAAGCGTAGCGATTACGATCATAGGATTGTAATTCATTCTATCTGGAAGCCGGTGGCGGGTGGAGGATTGCCGGTGCCAGAGGACTGAATGGGTCCGCACTCAACGTACACCCGTCTTTAGTTTGGAGACTGACCACGTGACAGCGGCAATCTATCAAGGAATGTTTGCAGAAGGAACGAGAAGGCGGCAAGTGCGCACCAAGACGCCTCTTCATCGAGAATACGCGTCGACTCACTACATTTTTCCCTCGAATTCCTCGAAAGGCACGCTAAGGAACCCGGCGTGGTTGACGTGACCGCAAGCTCCAGATTCCTGCCTTTGTCTAGACGTTCGTGTTCGACTTCGCTGCAGGCGAGAGCCAAACACTCGCTGGGTTCAGACACAGCTCAACTCCACAGCCAACAAGACGGTTTCCTGGCGGCTTCTATCAAGAGTTGATCGTGGCGCGATGTCCATTAGAGTGCCACGCTCTAACCTTGACTCCATTTGCTCCTAAAAGAAAATTAATAAGTGTTGATCCCCAGATTAGATCAATGGAGTCTAATGGAATCCTCAGCCATGAGATCACAATGGATCCGACGAAAGCCTCTGTGGAAATTGATGAAAGTACCCGACTAGAATCACCGGTTGAGCCAAATCTCTACGCCAAATTCTGCGAGCATCTTGGTCGGAATATATATCACGGAATGGAAGCAGAGATTCTGTTCAATCCCACTTTCGGGAAGTGGCCGTTCCACAAACCAGGGAGTGACGTAATGGGTGGTTTCAAACAAGAGTATGACCTTAGTGAAATTGAGTCACTTATTGCAAATCATGATTATCATCGTAATTTTCCTAAGAAAATAAATGCAGACGCTGCACTTGATGCATATACAGACGGGGGCGCATTCGGATGGATGCGATATGGAAGTGCTAATCAGGTCATTCTCAGTCCTGATGTCGGACCAACTGGGAATCAAGCTCAACGAATTGAGATAAACGAAGTGGGGCCCGATAACTCTGCAGGCCTTCGACAGAGGACTGCTCTACCAAATCACCGCACTCAGAGATTCGAGTGTCGTGTGAAAGCCCGGTCTAAAGAGGCAACAGAACTCAATCTCTCACTATCGGTTGTCGATAAGGACGGAACTATAGGCGAGACGATAGCCAGCACCCCACTTTCACTTGACGAGAACTGGTCGACGCGAACGAGAATGCTCGGAATTACATCCGATACCCATACGTTCTAGTTTAGTGGTGATCAAAGGTGAACTCACCCCATTCAATCTGCTCACGTAACCGTTCCCTGTGTGGATTTGGATCCCGCGACGCCCACAGCAATAACTCGTCTAAATCCGGTAGTTCATAGCCTAACTCTACCATGAGGTACAGCTGGATCAGATGAGCATGTCGTTCGATA
>NZ_JAIWHV010000069.1 GCF_020177375.1 Saliphagus infecundisoli
GGTCGCCGCATGGAAGAAGGAACGAAACAGCGCTGAAACGGATATTGACTGGCGATTTACCACCGACGATGCTCGCATCAAATTGAAACGCCTATACCCTTCAATTGACGGCTGACAGAGCACTAGACCCGATATCCAACCCTCGAACCCTCCCTTAGACGAGCGGTTTCGGTCCCTGCCACCTGAGGGCTGAGAGAGCACCCTCTCGCTCCGCTCAGTCTTCGTTCCCCTGTCCCGCATCCTGCTCGTGTTGCTCCTCGAGGTCGCTGCAGACGCGTTCTGCGGCCGCGAGTGCGTCTGTGAGCGTCCCGACGTCGGCTTCGACCGACCCCCAGTCCGGATTTTCGTTCGGATAGACAGTCACCCGATACGTCTCGCCGAAGCACTCGCGCCAGCTCGGTGATCGCTGGTATATCGACGTCGCGCGATCGTCACCTCCATCGATGTCGAGAATCAGAGTCGAATATTAGTAGGCTTCGACAGACACGCCATCAAGAAACTCAAAGTCGTCTATATTCTCTGTCACGACTGTTGCTCCTCTATCCTTCGCGACGGCGGCAATCAACAAATCTCCAGTCAGGGAATTTATTTTATCCTGATTGACGCTTTCATCCCGGTGTAGTGCTGCTTCTAACTGCCCAGCGAGGAACGCGTGTTCGGTTTGGAAAGGAATGATATCCACCCACTCAAACGTTGAGAGTATCTCGTGTCGGTCGAATTTGCCTTGGAGGGTCCGACCGACGGCAATCTCCTTGATATTGAGCGTCGTTGTGGTGAACTCGCACTCTTCGTTCTGTTCGAGGTACTCTTTCACCCCCTCGCGCCCGGCCCAATAATGGATGAGGAACGTTGTATCAAGCAGCTTCATCGGCATCCTCGGCATCAGTTAGTTCTTCGAGAGCCTCTTGTTGACGTTCTGCGAGTCCTGCACTCGTCTGCTTGCGGGAGGTTTCGACCACTTGCTCGAGCTCTTCGGCCTCTTCTGCGTCGAGCGTCCCGAATCCCTCATCCCAATCCATTGTTGCCTCGTCCAAGAGGCGATTCACGAGATCTGTGAAGCTTTCATCCTCCCTTTTCCGAGCTTTCAGGCGGTCATACACGTCATCTTTGACTCCAATAGTTTTCGTTCCCATACTTTGTGTTTACACACACAAGCACAAAATAGTTGCCCGTGATTTCAAACGTGAACGCAATAAAGAAACCGTGCTCCCCATCTACCGGTAAGGGGACGGGCAGCCTCTGGGACGACCGAGGATGCCTACTCGAGGAGTGCGCCCCGCAGGGAGTCAATTGAGGAAGACGTGAGCGACGCGAGCGGGAGGCCGTCCACACGAACGAATACGACGAGGTCAGCTATGACGAGAGTCGCCTGAAACCGGCGTTGGAATCTCGATCGCAGTGAACCGGGCATCAACAGCGCCACACACTGGACAGTCCGCGACGTACGCACACACTTTCACTGACGCTTCCATCTCGTGAACGCCGCTACAGACCTCACACTCGTACGCTGTGACGAACTGCGAGGGCGGTGTTGATCCCGATTCCCAAGACTCACCGCCGGATCCAGCAGGCGATTGTGAGTCGTGACCCGCCGATTCTGTATGATCGCGGTCCGGGTTAGCGTCCCCCCGCGCAGGGCTGGCGTCCCAGGCTTGCTCTGGCAGCTCGCCGTAGACCTGCGACGGGGCTCTGTCAGACGGCTGGGCTGGTTCGGCCTCGTCGCCACGCCCAGCGTGAGGGTCTTCACATTCATCCAGCGGTTCAGGTCTGTCTGCACGTGGACCACGAGTGTCACTGCGAGAGTGCGACGGGCTGGTCGACTGGATGGCCGTCATGATGCTGAGTTCGTAGGGTGCATCTTCAGACACAGCTTGGTTGCGGATCGGCCTACCGATCGCAGCCGCGAGGCCGGCCAGCGGCTCGGCAACCGCTGGTTCGAGTGACTCGTGCTCGCTCATCCTGTGGAGCCAGCTTCCAACGGTGATTGCAGTCTCGATATCAAGCGTGACCGACGGATCTGGTGTCATGGGTGTTTCTCTCCATCCTATAATGGGAAGCGATCAACACCACGCGTTCTCAACGACCGCTATAGAGGCTCTCGCACTACACCGCGTCCCGTTCTTGATTGGGAAGGACGCTCGGCGTGGTCGCTTCCTCTTGCTCGGCGTACTCCGTCCGGAGTGTGGAGGAATACCGATTGATCTTGTCTTTACTCGTCTCGACGATCACACTGATCGCATCGGCGACCTGCTGCATGGTGAGCCACTCGCTACCGAGCAACCGGTCTGCGGCGTAGACCGCGGCTGCCGCGACAGTCAGTCGCGGGGTTCCCGCGCCGATCGGTTCTTCGTCCGCGATCTCCATCAGGTGCCGTGCGACGTCCCTGAGACGCAGGTACGCGCCACTATCTATCGCACGCTTATCGAGCGTCTCGAGGACCGTAGCAACCGTGTCTGCTCGTATCGATGGGATGTCAATCGAGACGTGACACCGAATCTTGCGCGCCGCTGCACAGAGTCGGGCGTGACTCACTTTCCCGTAGCAGGCGACCTCTCGAGAGGGGCGATCCACCCCAGCGTTGGTCGCTGCAAGCAACACGGCACCAGCGGCGATCCCTTCCCACGATGTCCACGCACCTGGGACGCGCGCTTCACCAGCCCGTTTCACCAACCGTCCGGCATCGACGACCACGTGATGGGGCAGGTCGAGATTGCCGCCGATCATCTGGACGTCTCGAAGCGCCTCGTTGAGTCGGATCGCACGCTTGCTCTTGACCTGGAAGCGCTTGTGGCGTTGCTTCAGCCGATCGTACTTGTCCTGCTGTTCGCTCGAAAGCGAGTTCCCGTAGCCGTCACTCGTGAGGAAAAACGTCGTATGTAGGCCTTTGTCGATACGAAGCTGGGTGACCGACTCACAACTCCACTCGTTTCGACCGCTCCATTCGTCCGGACCGTGCCGACGCCGGCTCGGCCCGTACTCGATGTGGTCGGCTGTGACGACCAACCCGCAGTTCTCGCAGTAGGACGTTTGTTCTGCCGTGATGATTCGTCCCTCGCACTCGGTGCACGTCGATTTGGATGCAGGTTTGCGCCCATCCCTAGCCCTAGTTGAGTGCGTTATCTCCGATTCCGGATCCGTAATTGCGTGCTCATTGGAGTGCTGTTCATTCGAACCGTCGAACTGGGCAAAGCGCTTGATTGACATGGGTATTCACGGGGAGTAGGCACTCACGCAGCCGCTGCTCCCAGCATCGACGTCAGCGGATCCGACCACTGGCGAGCTGACTGAGCGGGACTGAGAGGGCCATTTCGACTCTCCCTCACCCCTCTCGTGGGAGGTGAACCGACACCACCAGCTGAGGCGGTGTGGTCGCAGTGCTGTCCGGGACGGTGCTGACTGCGGAACGACGTCAAGCGGCGGGGAAGCCCGGCAGTGCATCGAGCAGACATAATGACCGAATCGAGCACTGTAGGCCCAGTGATGCCCCAAACCCTGAGTGCGATTGGAGGAGCGGACTGGAAATCACGCATCAAAAAGCGCTCATCAGTTCCCTCACTCGTTACTCCTACACGGACATCTGTACGATCCCATATACAGCCACCTCTCTGTGTCGTCCGCTACTCATCAAGACAGGAGCTCACTCACGGGCAAACGGTGAGCAGACGAGCTGTTCAAGAGACTCACCCTTCCGCGTTTTCACAGAGCGCCACTGTTTCAACAATCCTCTCTCGAACTCACAGATTCACGTCAGTGTAGTCAATCACATCCTCGGTTCGATACCATGTTACGAGGTCTTGATGTTTGAAGACGCCGTCGTCACTCCAGATATCCCCGCTGACAGCCACTGCAGAGCCTGTCCAAGAAACATCGACAGAGAACTCACATGACGTAGACCTTATCTAGCAGAAACTCCTGTATAGCGTAAGGATTCATCCGTGACGTTCAATTTTATCCGATACGATCAAGATCAGCAACA
>NZ_JAIWHV010000006.1 GCF_020177375.1 Saliphagus infecundisoli
GAGCTCATCTCCGAGACTGTTGACGACAAAATTAAGCAGGTGCTCTTCCTCTACCTCGTTGTCTGCTTGGGTTTGTTGCACGCACTCTCCAAGCAGACACTTACTCTAACCCGATGTGATCGACTGAGTATCGCTTCCCTCCAAGGCTACCGATCCAAGCGTAAATCGAACGCTTGGATCGACAATACAGACGGTAGCGAACTTGTATGCACGATCGGAGCCCTGGGCTGGATTCGTTGTACAGACGCGAGGGGTCTCTTTGTCGCCGTAATAGAGCCAGTCGTGAACGTCAATAGCGACGTCGACTGGGCGAGTGAACACACGATTGCGAGCAACTCTGTCAAGGGTCGCCTCGCGGACGCGGTCGACGACCAGTTCGACCGCGTCCGCGTTGAGCCCACGCAAATGGTAGAGTACTGCTCGCGCGAGCGGATTTCGTGTGGTTGCATCAATAGCAACGTCATCACCGCGGGCAAGTTGATAGGCTTTCGCGCCAGTATTGGCGAACTCGTTGTCGAAGGCAATCCGAGCGAGGACTCGCTGGAAGTCCTCGCTTGGATATGTGGCGTTAGCAGCGATTCCAAACTCAAGTTCAGGAAATAACAGTGACAACGCTGCGCGAGTCACCTGCGTTGCCTCAGTTGTCTCGACCATATCGAGACAACGAGGACAACGACAATCGTCGCTTGGTCACTTCAGCAACTACTGTGAAGCGTGGGGTTCCGCTATCATTTCGTCTCATCGACCGCCGCCCCCTCCCGGGACAAGAGCTTTAATGTGGTAACACATACCACGACACGGTGAACGCCGTGTCAGTCCGAGCGAGAGACGAGAGGCGCGAGGAGCACAGTCGCCACGACGACCCCGCAGTCGCGACGGTCGAGTGCTACGAAACCGACGGCAGGACCGTCTTCTTCGACGCGGAGAACCCGCTCGCCTGGATGGAGACCGCCCGAACGCTCGCCCTAGAGGAGTTCGCGTAGGGAGACAACGCTTTTCCCCCGACCCACCCTTTTCCGACCGTGGACCTCGAGCCGAGCGACCACGAGCCCGAGGAGGACGACCCCGAGGAGCGGTTTCACGACCCCGACTCCGAGGGATTGACGATCCCCTCGGCCCCCTCGCCACCCTCTCCCGAGGCGCCAGAAGTGCCCTCGCCGGGGGGCGACGAGGACGTCCCCTCGGAGATCCACTCCGCGTTCTGGCTCGTCGTGTTGACCCTGAACGCGGCCATCCTCGCGACCGCGGTCGGCGCCCTCGTGCTCGTCTTCGGCCACGGGACCCGCCCCGGGCTCGCCGCCCTCGCCTGTGGCGTTGCCCTGTTCGCGCTCGCCGCCCGTCGGTACCGTAACTCCAAGGCGCTGGCCGGAGGCGGAAGCGACGACGCCGAGAGCGATTCCGACACCGAAAGGGAGGAAGCACAATGAAAACCGTCCGCGACGCCGAGGGGACCCGCTACCTCCTCCGGAAACGCTCGACGGAGTCGAGTCTCGTCTACGACCCAGAAACGGGGGAGGAACGCTACCTCCCCAACGACCGCCTCGAGGAAGAGGAGGGAAGCGGATCGCCCCTCGAGACGGCCGCAGCGGGCGTCGATCCGGCGGTCCGAACGCTGCTTTCGGCCGTCCACGACGACGAGACGCTGGGCCTGGTGATCGCGCTCGCCGACCGGGGACCCATCGCCGTCCGCCAACTCCTCGACGGCTACGGCCTCTGCGAGAGCGACCTCCACGGCCGGCTGGCCGAACTCGTCGCCGCCGGCCTCGTAGAGGAGGCGACGGTCGCGGGCGAACGGGGCTACCGGGCGACCGAGGACTGCCGAGTGGCGCTCGAGATCGTTCGTCCCGACGCCGGAAGCTGACACTGCCGGCTGTGACTTCCTGCCGAAAGGTAGTCCGAGGTAAGAGAACCGTGGCTACGTTCGACTGAAAACCCTATAAGATCCGTACGCGAGGACGCCCCCTACGGCCAGGAGGAAGAACGCTGCAAAAGGCCCTAATGGCTCGATCGACGCGAAAAATGCCAGGTAAAACACGGCCATGATCGCGATAGCGATCAACCCAACACCATTGACAAAGTCCAGCCAGGGAAAATGGGTATGTTTCATCATAAGCTGTCTACGGCGGAGAACACTTAAAATTCCATCCAGTTGCCATATTGGTCGTTAGCTTGTGCACAACGTAGTCGATCTCGCATAGCCGTAGTTCGGCACGCGGGAGTCATAGGATCCAGTTCATAGTACGAGTCAATCCGAGGTCAACAGCGCCTCCGAAGGCGCGCTGCGCTCGAGCCGCGAGCGATTCGAGGTCGCCGACTTCTCGACGGCGACGAGGTCGTCGGCGGCCCCGACGAGTTCGTCGTCGTGGCTGACGACGACGATCTGCTCGACGCCGATCTCGCGCATCGACTCGATCAGCGAGACGAGCTGGGTGACGTGGCCCGAGTCCAGAAAGACGGTGGGCTCGTCTAAGATCAGCGGCGGCATCGGAGCCGACCCCTCGACGCCCTCGGCGAGCAGTCGGTAGATCGCACACCGCAGGCTGAGGTTGAACAGCGCCCGTTCCCCGCCCGAGAGCTGTTCGGGTTCGAGGGGCTCGCCGTCCTTCTGGTAGATCGTGAGCCTGTAGTCGCCGTCGAGATCGATCGCCGCGTAGGAGTCGTTTCTGTAGACCAGGTCGAACGTCTCGTTGACCAGTCGCTCCAGGGTCGAGACGTTTCGCTGGCGAAGCTCCGCCCGGAGGTCGCCGTAGGTCGCCTGGAGGGTCTCGGCCTCCTCGTAGAGCGAGTCGAGGCGCTCACACCGGACCTCGACGCTCTCCAGGCGCTCCCGGAGGCGCTCGAGTTCCTCGATCTTCTCCTCGATGCCTCCGATCGCCCCCTGGAGTTCATCGCGATCGTCCTCGAGGTCCGATAGTTTCTCGCCGACCCGCTCGAGGTAGTCCTCCGCCTCGGCCTTCCGCTCGCGGGCCTGCTCGATCCGGTCGTCGTCGAACCCGCTTTCGAGGTCGCGCTTTCGCTCGCGTTTCTCCGAGAGCCCCTCGCGGCGTTCCTCGTTCATCGTCGCCCAGTCGTCCCGGCGCTCCCGGAGCCGTTCGATCTCGCCTTCGAGCTCGCCACGTTCGCTATCGATCTCGGCCACGCGCCGGAGCGTCTCGAGGGAGTCCCTGACCTCGCCGCGCTCGGCGTTGATTCCCCCGAGTTCCGAGCGGGCGTCCGCGACCTCGCTCTCTATGTCGGTTGCCTCCTCGCGGGCGTCTGCCGCCTCCTCGTCGTACTTCTCGGCCTCCTCGCGAAGCCGGTCGCGCTGGTCGCGGCGATCCGCGAGGGTTTCGCCTTTTTCGGCGAGCAACCGGGCGGCGCTCTCGCGCTGTTCTTCCAGTCGGTCGACCCGGCGTTCGGTCTCGACCAGGTCCTCGACGCGCTCGATGCGCTCGTCGATCTCCGCGCGGTCCGCTTCCAGTTCGGACAGCTCGGCCTCGAGCTCCGCCAGCCGCTCGCGTTTCCTCTCAAGGGCATCGACGTGGGGCGAGTCCTCGACGTCCTGGCCGCACTCTGGGCACTTGCCCGCCTCGCGCAACTGCTCGCCCTCCTCGATCGCGTCCTCAACCGACCGGATCTCGGCGGTCAGTTCGGTGAGCTCCGCCGTGAGGCCCTCGCGGTCGTCTTCCAGGGCCTCGAGACGGGACTCGCTCTCCCCGAACGCGATCGGCGCGTCCGCGAACGCCTCGCGGGCGGACTCGATCTCGCCGTCGAGCTCCTCGACTCTCCCCTCGCGTTCCTCGATCGCCTCGACGTCCTCGGCGATACGCGATTCGAGGTCGTCGGCCGCCTCGCGGGCCGCCGCCGCCTCCTCGTCGTACTCCGTGGCCTCCTCGCGGAGGCGCTCGATCTCGCCGGTCCGCTCGGTGATCGTCACTCGGACCTCCTCTAGGTCGTCCCGGAGCGCCTCGTCTCTGGCCTCCAGCTCCTCGACCCGGTCCTCGATGGTTTCCTCGTCTCGATCGCCGTCCGCGAGATCGATCTCAGAGACGTCGGCCTCCGCGAGCAGGCCCTCGCGTTCGTCGGCGAGCCCCTCGTCCTCGCCCTTCAGCTCGCGGAGCGCCTCGCCCGCCTCCTCGCGTTTGCGCTCGGTCTCGGCGATCTTCGACCGGAGCTTCTCGATCTCCTCCTCGAGCTCTTCGATCTCCTCGCGGGTCTCCTCGTGGCGCTCGAGAACGTCCGCCGCGCTCTCCCTGGCCTCTCTGGCCTCCTCGCGCTGGCTCTCGTAGCGCTCGATCTCGGAGACGACCTCGCCGCGGCGGCTTTCGAGGGCGTTCAGTCTCTCGTGGAGGTCCTGGTCTTCCTTGCGCTCGACTTGCGTCTGCAGATCCTCGAGGACCTCCCGCTGGCCGTCCAGCACCGACTTGACGCCCAGCCGGGCGTCGCTGGCACGTTCGCGGTACTCCTCTAGAGCACCCAGCTGGAGGAGGTCGTCGATCATGTCCTGGCGCTCGCCCGGCGAGGCGTGGATCAGCTTGTTGACCTCGCCCTGGCGGACGTACGCGCAGTTGACGAACGCGTCGGCGTCCATCCGCAGGAGTTCCGAGACCGCGCGCTCGACGTCGCGGGCGCCCTCGATCGGCTCGCCCGCGCCCTCGAGGATGCAGGTCGTCGTCGTCGCGCGATCCCCCCGGAGGCGAAGCTCGCGCTCGATCCGGTAGTCCCCGCCGTCGTGGTGGAAGTCGAGTTCGACCGTACACTCCTCCTCGCCGGTGGAGATCACGTCGTCGAGGGTTCGGTCGTCGAGCGCGCTTGAGCCGTAGAGCGCGAAGAAGACCGCCTCGAGCAGCGTCGACTTCCCGCTGCCGTTGATGCCGTGGACGACCGTCACCCCCCGGCGCAGGCGGAGGTCGGCGTCGCCGTAGCACTTGAAGTTCCGCAGGCGGACGCGTTCGACCCTCACGAGAACTCACCGATCGAGATCTGATCGTCGCTCTCGTCCGTCGGTTTCCCCGCTTCGGAGTCGTCGGAGGCTTCGGATTCGGGCGCTTTGGCGGCTTCGTCGCTCTCGGCATCGGTCCCGTCGCCGCCCTCGCCGGAAGCGGGCTCGAACGCCGCGGACTCCTCGAGGCCCTCCCGGACCCGGCGCTCGATGGCGTCCCGGACGTTCGCGTCCGCGAGATCGTCGTCCCTGACCACCCGATCGATGTCGCGGGCGGCGTCGCTCAGGCCGAGGTCGCGTACCCGTTTTCGGACGGCCTCGTCGGGGTCGGCGAAGTTCACCGAGACCTCGGTCTCCTCGTCGATCTCGCGGCGGTCGGTCACCCGGGCGACCAGGGCCCCGCGCTCGCTGGCGGCGGTCTCGATCGTCGCGGGGGTGATCGGCTCGCCCTCGCCCTCTACCGTGACGACGACGACCGCGTCCTCGACGTCGTACTCGCCGACGCGCTCGCGGACGACATCGCCGCCCTCGCCCTCGTGGAGGGTGACGTCGACGAAGACGAACTCGCGGCTCTCGATCCCGCGTCGGCGGATCTCCACGGCGTCGTCGAACTCGACGACGTTGTACCCCCGGCTCTCGCGCTCGCTCGCGCTCGCGCGCTCGGTCGAGCCACAGTAGGTGACCCACGTGTCCTCCACTTCGGCGGTTCCCGGTTCGTGGTTGTCCCCGAGCAGGAGGGCGTCGAACTCGACGTCCGCCTCCGCCAGGAGGGTCTCGGTCTCCCAGTCGGCGTGGGCGAACGGGGAGAACAGGCCGTGGGTGACGAGCGCGGCGTGGTCGCCGTCGTGGTCCGCGAACTCGTACTCGAGGTCCTCGCGCCGGGAGCGGGGAACGAAGTCGAGGCCGTAGAGAGCGACCTCGCCCAGTCGATAGGGCTCGCGCCCGAGGCGGGTCGCCAGCCCGAGATCGGCGAAGAGGTCGAGCCACTGGGCGTCGCGTTTGCCCTCGTGGTTGCCGACGACGGCGAGAAAGGGGATCCCCGCGTCGTCGAGGTCTCGCAGGACCGAAAGGGTGCCCTGGAGGTCGACCAGCCCCGGCCGTCGGTCGTGAAAGAGGTCGCCAGCGTGGACGACCGCGTCGACGTCGAGATCCATCGCGTCGTCGGCGACCCGACGGAACGCTCGCAGGAAGTCCCGGCGGCGCTCGGGAGCGTTGTACTGGCGATAGCCGATGTGGGTGTCGCCGGTGTGTATCACCCGCGTCATCTACCTCTCCCTTGCCGGGCGAACCCTATAGGGGTTCGGAGAGTCCGGTGAAACTAGTCAGTCCGCGATCGAAAGCGAGTAGAGCCGTTTCCGGGCGTCCGAGAACGAAAACCGGGAGTCGATGACGTTCTGCTCGTCGAGACGGCTCAACGCGTAGCGGACGGTTCGTGCGGGAAGCAGGGTTTCCTCGGCGATCTCCCCCTGAGTCATCGTCTCGTTGTACTCCAACACTTTGGCCACGAGTTTCGCACTCGGCGGCAGCTCCCGGACGTCCTCCCAGCTCCCCCCTCCTTCCGTGCCGATCGGCTCTGAGACGCTCATCGAGTCCCCCTACAGGATACAGAGTGATAATATTTTCCCTTCTGTCGAATAACTTCTAGTTATTCCATCGGACGCCCGATCCACCCGAAGCCTCTTATGAAACAGCGACTTACGGAGGGGCAATGAGCGACACTGCGGACGAGATCGACCTCCCCTACGACGAGGAGGAAACGTCCCAACAGGAGAAGATCCAGGTCCTCGAGGAACGCCTCGACGGGCTCGAATCCCGAAACGAGGAGATGCGCGACAAGCTACTGGACGCAAACGCCGAGAACAACAAGTACCAGCAGAAACTCGAACGGCTGACCCACGAGAACAAGAAACTCAAGCAGTCGCCCCTGTTCGTCGCCACCGTCCAGGAGATGACCGACGACGGCGTCATCATCAAACAACACGGCAACAACCAGGAGGCCCTGACGGAGGTCACCGACGAGCTCCGCGAGGAACTCGACCACGACGCCCGGGTCGCCGTCAACAACTCCCTCTCGATCGTCAAGACGCTCTCCGACGAGACGGACGTTCGCGCTCGCGTAATGGAAGTAACTGAGAGCCCCGACGTCAGCTACGACGACATCGGCGGCCTCGAAGAACAGATGCAGGAGGTCAGAGAGACCGTCGAGATGCCCCTCGAGAAACCCGACATGTTCCGGGACGTCGGCATCGACCCGCCCAGCGGCGTGCTCCTCTATGGCCCGCCGGGCACGGGCAAGACGATGCTCGCGAAGGCGGTTGCGAACCAGACCGACGCGACGTTCATCAAGATGGCCGGCTCCGAGCTGGTCCACAAGTTCATCGGCGAGGGGGCAAAGCTCGTCCGGGACCTCTTCGAGGTCGCCCGCGAACACGAACCCGCCGTCATCTTCATCGACGAGATCGACGCCATCGCCGCGACCCGGACCGAGTCCAAGACGTCGGGCGACGCCGAGGTCCAGCGGACGATGATGCAACTGCTCTCCGAGATGGACGGTTTCGAGGACCGCGGCGAGATCCGGATCATCGCCGCGACCAACCGCTTCGACATGCTCGATCGCGCGATCCTCCGGCCGGGTCGGTTCGACCGCCTGATCGAGGTCCCGAAACCCGACGAGGAGGGCCGGGAACTCATCTTCGAGATCCACACCCGCGACATGAACGTCGCCGACGACGTCGAGTTCGCCGTTCTCGCCGCGGAGGTCGAGGAGGCCTCCGGCGCCGACGTGAAGGCGATCTGTACGGAAGCCGGGATGTTCGCGATCAGGGACGACCGCACCGAGATCCGGATGGAGGACTTCCGGGCGGCCTGGGAGAAAGTCCAGGCCGAAAACGACGACGAAGAGGTCTCGAAGACGTTCGCCTGAGCCAGACCGGTAGAACCAACCACGGCGAGTGCCTCGGCTCAGAGAGCCAATGTACGGACACAGTTCATCCCACGAGCGAGCGAACCGTGACCGGCCCGGTCGGCCGGCGGGAGGCCGATGAACCCGGCACGGGTCGACTTCGTCGTCGACCTCATCTACGGACTGTTGATCTTCGCCTCGATCGCCCTCATCGCCGTCCTCGGTACCCGTGTCGGGGTCGCGTTCGGCCTCGGCGTGCTCGCGTCCTACGTCGTCCACGTCGTCTGGAAGATGGCCAGGTTCGATCCCGACTGGATGACCCGGGAGGTCGCCGACGAAGTCGAGGAGACGGTGACCGAGGAAGTCACCGAGGAGGTCGAACAAACCGTGAGCCAGGAGGTCGACGAAGTGATCGACAGATTAGAGGAGATCAACGACCGGGTCGACCGCCGTCCCCGAACCGAGGAGGTCGACGAACGCGTCGAGGAGTTAACGCGCGAGAGCCGACCGGATGACGGCTCAGAGCGCGATCGGTAAGGCTACACCACTCCGAACGCCGCCCACGGCAGGACGAACAGCGCCGCCGCGAGCGCGAGGAGGATCAGCAGATAGCCCCCGGCTGTCGCGCCCGCGGCGAGCCAGGCGGGTGAGAGCTCCGCCGTTCGCGGATCGTTCATGGACATCGGTCGCCGGGAGAGAGCAAAAGCCTGGCGGCGGTCGCCGGCGCCTCTCCGACAGGCGGCCGCGTGGTCCGGACCCCTTTTGTCGCCACGGGCGCTATCACCGGCAATGACGACGATCGTCGTGGTCGACAACCACGGGCAGTTCACCCATCTCGAACGGCGGGCGCTCCGGGACCTCGGCGTCGAGACCGAACTCGTCGACAACGAGACGCCACCCGAAGAGGTCGAAGCCGACGGGATCGTCCTCTCGGGAGGGCCCGACATGGACCGCATCGGCCACAGTGCCGACTACCTCCGCGACGGCCGGCCCGTCCTCGGGATCTGTCTGGGGATGCAACTGATCGCCGCCGAACTCGGCGGCCGCGTCGAGGGCGGGGACTACGGCGGCTACGCCGACGTCACCGTCGAGATCACCGATCCCGATGACCCCCTCGTCGGGTCGCTTGCCCCCGAGACCCGCGTCTGGGCGAGCCACGCCGACGAGGTCCGGGAGGTGCCGGAGGGCTTTTCGCGAACCGCCAGAAGCGACGTCTGTGGCGTCGAGGCGATGAGCGATCCCGAGAGGGCGCTCTACGGCGTCCAGTGGCACCCCGAGGTCGCCCACACTGAGGAGGGCGAGGCTGTCTTCGAGAACTTCGTCGCGATCTGCGAGTCCGCCTGACCCACCCCCAAACGAGCCCGGATAGGTACAGTTACACCGCGGGAGTCCGATTCTCGCCCCATGACCGACCCCGACGACCTGGCGGAACGGGTCCGGGAGGGCGACCTCCGCCTGCACGAACTCGAGGAGCACGCAGATAGCGAGACGGCCGCCACGGCTCGCCGGCGGCTCGTAGAGAGCGAGACGGGCGCCGACCTCGATACCGTGGGGGAGTACGCCTTCGACGCGGGGGAGGCGACGGAGTCGGCCGTCGAGAACCTGATCGGCGGGGCCCAGATCCCGATGGGCGTCGCCGGCCCCCTGGCGGTAGACGGCGGGGCAGCCTCGGGCGAGTACTACCTCCCGCTTGCGACCACCGAAGGGGCGCTCCTCGCGAGCGTCAATCGCGGGCTGTCCGCGATTCGAGCGGCGGGCGGCGCCGACGCGCGCGTGACGAAATCGGGGATGACCCGCGCGCCCGTTTTCCGGGTTTCGGGCGTCGCCGAGGCCGCCGAGGTCGTCGAGTGGCTCGGCGAGCAGGAACACCTCGAGTCGGTCAGGGAAGCCGCGGAGGCGACGACGAGCCACGGGGAGTTACTGGGAATCGAACCCTACGTCGTCGGCGACTCGATCTACCTCCGTTTCGCCTACGACACCAAGGACGCGATGGGGATGAACATGGCCACCATCGCGACCAGGAAGGCCTGCGAGGTCGTCGAGAACGAGACGCCGGCCTCGCTGGTCGCGCTCTCGGGGAACCTCTGTTCGGACAAGAAACCGGCCGCGATCAACGCCGTCGAGGGCCGGGGCCGCTCCGTGACCGCCGACGTCGTCCTCCCCGGAGAGCTGATCGAGGAGCGCCTGGGAACGACCCCCAAGGCGATCGCCGAGGCCAACACCAGAAAGAACCTCGTGGGGAGCGCGAAAGCCGGGAGTCTGGGATTCAACGCCCACGCGGCGAACACCGTGGCCGCCGCCTTCCTCGCGACCGGCCAGGACGCCGCCCAGGTCGTCGAGGGCGCGAACGCGATCACGACGATGGAGACTCGAGAGGGCGAGGAAGGGGAGACGGACCTCTACGCCAGCATCAGCCTCGCCTCTCTCGAGGTCGGCACCGTCGGCGGCGGGACGAAGCTGCCGACCCAGGCCGAAGCCCTCGACGTGCTCGGGCTCGCCGGCGGCGGCGACCCCGCTGGGTCGAACGCCGACGCGCTCGCGGAAGTGATCGCCGTCGGCGCGCTCGCGGGCGAACTCTCCCTGCTGGCGGCACTCGCCTCCCGGCACCTCGCGAGCGCCCACGAGGACCTGGGTCGGTAGGGTTACGCCCGATCGCCCTCGGTCGGTTCTCGGCGGGCGCGGACGGTCGCGACCGCGACGTAGGCGCCGCCGGCGACGAGCAGGAGGTAGCCCGCGATCGTAAAGAGGGGAGCCGCCGCGGGCGCCACGAGGAAGAGACCGGCGGCGGCGAGGGCGTACGCGCCGGCGAAATCCCGCCGGCCGTAGGAGGCGTGGAGGACCGCGAGGGACGCAGCCGTAAGCGCGAACGCGACGAGGGCGAGCGCCGCGGGATCGAGCCCGAGGACCGAGCCGCCGATGTACCGGCCGTACGCGAAGAGGACGAGCGCGGCGACGGTGCCGACGCCGATCGCCGTCCCCTGGACGTCCACCGCGCCGTGTTCGTCGGCCACGGCGGTTAGAGCCGGCGGTACCGGCCGCCGCTCTCGCTCACCTCGCCCCGACGGCGCAGCTTTTCGAGGGCCGTTTCGACGTAGTCGGCGGGAACGCCGTGGTCGTCGGCGTACTCGACGATCTCGCTTTCGGTGGGTTCGTCGAGTTCGGAGAGAGCACGTTCGACGACATCCTTCCGGCTCGAGCCCGAGGGAGAACGAGGATCCCGGTCGCCCGCGGCCGCGATCTCGTCGGCATCGAGTCCCGATCCCTCGAGGTAGGCCTCGTCGTCGATCACGCCGTCTTCGACCTGGTCCTCGAGCTCCGAGACCGAATCGACGTCGACGAACGCGTCGCTCTGGCCCTGGCGGGCGGCGAGCATCGAGGCGCGGACCTCGCGGGCGTGGTCGGCGTCGTCGGTCTCGACGAACTGCTTTCGCTTCTCGAAGGCCCGCCGGGTGCCACAGCGGGGGCACTCGGAGGTCTCGGAGCGACCCTCGACGATCCAGAGGTTCGAGCACTCGCCACAGCCGACGACGGCGTACATCGTCGGAACCTGCGGCGTCACCGTAATTCAACCTTCTCCCTCTCCGGTTCTCGAGGAACTATATGGCTGGTTTCACTCCACTGAAACATGACCGACGCCGCCGACGGCGATCCGAAGGACGTCCTCGACGAACTCGCCTCGCTCCCGACCTTCCACCATCCGACCGCCTCTCCCGACGGGGAGACGGTCGCGGTCTACCACGACGTCTCGGGCCGGAACGAACTCCACCTGATCGACGTCGCTACTGGGGAGTCCCGCCAGGTCAGCGACGGCGAGGTCCCCCGGAACGCCCGCTGGCCCGTCCGGTGGGACGCCGCGGGTGAGCGGGTCTACTTCCACATCGACGACGCGGGCGACGAACAGAACGACGTCCACGCGATCTCCCGCGAGGGCGAGGTCGAACCGATCCTCGAGCGCGAGGGCCAGACCGTCCTCGCCGACGTGAGCGAGGCGTTCCTCCTCTTCGGCTCGACCGCGGAGGGCCAACTCAACCTCTATCGGTCGGATCCCGACGGCCGAAACCAGGAGAAGCTGACCGACTACGACCGGGCCGCTGCGGCCGGAACGATCTCGCCCGACGGCGACCGGATCGCCTACGCGACCAACGAGAGCGACGAGTACGAGAACATGGACGTCTACGTCGCCGAGGCCGACGGCTCGGACCCACGAAACGTAGAGATCGGCGAGGTCGGCGCCGAATCCGCGCCCGTCGATTGGAGTCTCGACGGCGACCGGCTGCTGATCGCGGACAACAGCGCGGACCTCGGTCGAGCCGGGATCTATGATCTCGAAGCGGGGGAGGTGACCTGGTTCGGCGAAGGCGAGGCCGAGGAGAGCCCGGTCCAGTTCATCGATGGAG
This sequence comes from Saliphagus infecundisoli, assembly GCF_020177375.1. Classification (GTDB taxonomy): domain Archaea; phylum Halobacteriota; class Halobacteria; order Halobacteriales; family Natrialbaceae; genus Saliphagus; species Saliphagus infecundisoli. The sequence continues at coordinate 12,221 of NZ_JAIWHV010000006.1, forward strand.
GACGGTTCCTCGCGGCCCGAACCCGCGAGGCCGCGGTGGCTCCGGTGGTCTACGACGTCGAGAGCGGGACCTCGCGGGAGCTCGAGCTTCCCGAGGGCGTCGCCTCCTTCGCGGGCGGCGAGGCCGCCCTCTCGGATGATCGGGTGGTCCTCTCTCAGACCACGCCGAGCGAACGGCCGGCACTGCTCGCCTACGATCTCCACACCGATGGGACCGAGACGCTGATCGAGCCGACCTACGGCGACCTCGATCCCGACATGTTCGCCGACGCGGAATACTTCGAGTTCGACTCCGACGGCGTTCCCGAGGTCGAGGCCGAAGCGATCGAGCTGGAACCGGGAACCGACCTCGAGATCGGTGCCCTCCTCTACGACTCGGGCGAACGCCCCTCGCCGCTGGTCGTCAACCCCCACGGCGGGCCGCGGGCGGCCGACCAGCGCGCGTTCGGCCTCTACACCCAGTTTCTCGTCTCCCGGGGCTACAGCGTCCTCCAGGTCAACTATCGGGGCTCGACCGGACGCGGGCGGTCGTTCGTCGAGGAACTCTATGGGGACTGGGGCGGGGCCGAACAGGGCGACGTCGCCCGCGGGGTCGAACACGTCCTCGCAGAGCGGGACTGGATCGACGCCGAGCGCGTGGTCGTCTTCGGGGGCTCGTATGGAGGGTACTCGGCCTACTGGCAGATGGTCCAGTACCCCGCGCTCTACGCCGCCGGCATCGCCTGGATCGGGGTCACGGACCTGAACCGGATGTACGACACCACGATGCCCCACTTCCGGACCGAGCTGATGGAGAAACAACTCGGCAGTCCCGACGAGCACGCCGACCTCTACAAGGAGCGCAGCCCGATCACCCACGCCAAGAACCTCGCCGCACCCCTGCTGATGGTCCACGGCGTCACCGACCGGCGCGTCCCCGTCGAACAGGCTCGAGCCTTCCGCGAGCGTCTCGAGGAACTGGGCTACGAGTTCGGCGAGGAGGGCGACGTCGAGTACGTCGAACTCGGGGAGGAGGGGCACGCCTCCTCGGACATCGACCAGAAGGTGCGGCTGTTCGAGACGCTGGACGGGTTCCTCGAGCGCCGGATCGGGACACCTGGGACCTGAGACTCGGTTTGGCTCGAGTTTCTCCCGATCGGCCAACCGCTGCCCTGGTGGACTGAAAGGGCGAGGCTGTTTCGGGGAACCCCGGCGACGCAAGCACCGCAGCAACGCGAGGAGCGCAGCGAGCCGCGGGACGCGAAACAGCCGAGGGCTTTCGAGGTGGTGTTGACCTCGACAACGGCGCCAATCTCGACAACGACTTTCACGTCGAACTACCATGAGTAGAGTATGGAACGAGTTTCGATCCACGACACCGAAACCACAGAAGTCGCAGAGGGCGTCGAGTTGGCACTATTAGCCGGCACGGACTCGATGACCGTCCAGCATTTCGAGATCGAGCCCGGAGCGCGGGTGGACAAACACAGCCACCCCAACGAGCAGACGGGGATGATCTACGAGGGGGAACTGGTCTTCCTCTCGGAGGGCGAGGAGGTCGTCTGTGGTCCCGGCGACTCCTACGGGATCCCCGGCGACGAGCCCCACGCCGCCGAGAACCGCGGCGAGGAGACGGTTCGGGGGTTCGATATCTTCGATCCGCCAAGAGAAAATCCTAGTTGGCAGGAGTAGTTTGCAGAGCCTATAGAGAGGGCATTGTTCAAGGTGGTTCTAGATCCTCTGCTTCAAGTTCCTCACTATAGGTTTGAACTTCGTATTCTCGCTCTCCATCTACAATAATGAAATTTATTTTCGCCCTGATCTTTTCGTAGTCATCCCGAACATCTGCAATAGTAGAAAGGGCAAATATTCGCGGTACAACCTGTAATTCGACAGTTTCTCCTTTTTGAGAGTGAACGGCCCCCTCTCGTAACCCTTCTCAGTATCTACTATCTTGTTAGTTACAACAATTGGCTCTGAATCATAAACAAATCCCCTAATTCTTCTCTGTGGAGTATATTCTTCCCAGAGTCAGAAGGTGATTTATTATAAAATTCCAGCCAGTCCAATTCTGATCCAGTAATATGACCTGTGTCATCTCCCCGATTTTGAGCCAAAAAATAAAGCTCCATTTGGATTTCACCCGCACGGGTTGAGTTCGTATTAGACCGGGATGCAACCTTCTTATTAAATACAACATCTGACTTGGGCTTTCTAAAATGAGTTATAGCGAAGTCAACCAAAGATAATACCAAGGTTAGTGTAATGAGAATAAGGGTCCATTGCTCAATAGATAAGCCAACATCTGCTATAGTGACCTCACTTAGTATATGGATCAAGGATAATTCATTGTTGTCATTAAACCAGAATTTCCTACGGGCACGATGGGATTCGAACCCACGACCGTCGGATGTCTTCCCCCACAACACACGTCACGGGGATAGAAGTCCGACGCTCTATCCGGACTGAGCTACGTGCCCTCGGCCCATCATGGAGGACCGATCGGCATAAGCGGTAGGGATTTCGCCCCCGAGACACAGCCCTTATGCTCACCACCGCTGTATCCGCCCCCAATGCACGTCATCGGAACCGTGGGCCTCGCGGGCAGCGGCAAGGGAGAGGCGGCCACGGTCGCACGGGAGGCCGGCATCCCGGTCGTGACGATGGGCGACGTCGTCCGCCAGGAGACCGCCGATCGCGGCCTCGATCCAGCAAGCGACCACGGCCAGGTCGCCCAGGCCCTCCGAAAAGAGAACGGCCCCGCTGCGATCGCCGAACGCTCGCTCCCGATGATCGAGGACCGCCTGGAGGACCACGACACCGTCCTCGTCGACGGCCTCCGCTCGGACCGCGAGGTCGATCGCTTCGAGGACCGCTTCGGCGACGCCTTCACCCTCGTCAGCATCGAGGCCCCCTTCGACCTCCGCCGGGAACGCGTCGAGGACCGGGGACGGGACACGAGCGAGGACGACGGCGGCGAACCCCTCGCCGAGCGCGACGAACGCGAACGCGGCTTCGGGATGGGCGAGGCGATGGAGCGCGCCGAGGTCACCATCGAGAACACCGACTCCCTCGAGGCCTTCCACGAACGCATCCGGACGGTCATCCGCGAGGGCGGGATCGACCGGAACCACTCCCCCACTCACGAACCATGACCGACGTCTACCGCATCGATGTCGAACTCGCGGCCCCCGTGTTCCCCACCGAGGTCACCGCCCGGGTCGTGGACGCAGTCGAGAACATCTTTCCCAACGCCGATATCGAGGAGAGCCACGGCGAGATCCGCGGCGAGGCCCACTCCCTCGATCACCTCTCGGAGCTGCTCCACCGCCAGGAGATCCTCGATACCGCCCGCGGCGAGTTCTTCGGCAACCGCGAGGGCGAGGATACGTTCACCTTCGCGCTCAAGAAAGGGGCCGCCTTCCAGAGCCGAGTCAACTTCTCGGTGGGCGAACCCGACGAACTCGGCGAGATCACGGTCCGGGTCCGTGTCCACGAGCCAGGTATCGAGGAGTACGTCGATCACGTCGCACCTCCCACCGAGGGCGGCCGGCCGATCGACCCCGAGGTCTGATCAGCCGAAGGGACCGCCGCCACCGCCGCCGCCCAGTCCGCCCATCCCGCCACCGCCGCCGCCCTGCATCTGTTTCATCATCCGCTGCATCTCCTTGTCCGAGCCCATCCCCTGGAACTGCTTGAGCGTCTTCTCCATCATCTTGAACTGCTGGAGGAGTTCGCGGACCTCCTCCTCGCTGGTGCCCGACCCGCGCGCGATGCGCTCGATCTGGCTCGCGCCGATCGCCCTGGGATACTCCTTTTCGGCGTCGGTCATCGAGTCCATGATCACCGAAAACGAACGCATCCGGTCCTGGGTCACGTCCATCGCGTCGTCGGGCAACTGATCTTTGATCCCGCCGCCGAACCCGGGGATCATATCGAGGACCTGATCGAGCGGTCCCATGTTGTTCATCGCCTCCATCTGTTTTTGCATGTCGTTCAGCGTGAACTGCCCCGAGAGGAGGTCCTCGGGGTCCCAGTCGTCTTCCTCCTCGATGCCCGTCTCGGCCATCGCGCGCTCGACGCGTTCGGCGAGCTGGCCCAGATCGCCCATCCCCAACAACCGAGAGATGAAGCCCTCGGGCTCGAAGCGCTCGACGTCCTCGACCTCCTCCCCAGTCCCCAGGAAGGCAATCGAGGAGTCGGTCTGATCGACCGCGGCGAGCGCGCCCCCACCTTTCGCGGTCCCGTCGAGTTTCGTGATGACGACGCCGTCGATCCCGATCGACTCGTCGAACTGAGCGGCCTGGTCTTTCGCTCCCTGTCCGATCGCGGCGTCGAGCACGAGCAGGGAGGTGTCGGGCTCGACGACACCCTCGATCTCCTCGATCTCGGCGATGAGGTCGTCCTCCAGGGCGTGGCGACCCGCGGTGTCGACGATGTGGACGTCAGCCTCGCTCGTCGCCTCCAGTCCCTCGCGGGCGACCGCGACGGGGTCGTCGGCGTCGGGATCGCCGTAGAAGTCGACCTCGGCGCGCTCGGCCATCTGTTTGCCCTGTTCGTAGGCGCCCGGCCGGAAGGTGTCGGTCTGGATCACCGCCGGCCGGAGCCCCTTCGTCGAGAACCACCAGGCCATCTTCGCGGCCGACGTCGTCTTCCCCGAGCCCTGGAGGCCCGCGAGCAGGATCGTCTGCCCCTCTAAGGGGAGATCTGTCGACTCGCCGATGAGATCGACCAACTCCTCGTAGACGATCCGGAGAACGAAGTCCCGCGCGGGGGTGCCCGCCGGGGGCTCCTCCTCTAGGGCCCGTTCCTCGATGTTGTCCGACAGCTCCATCACGAGCGAGACGTCGACGTCGGCCGACAGCAGCGATCGCTGGATCTCCTTTACGACCTCCTCGACGTCCTCCTCGGAGATCCGCGACTGCCCGCGGAGTTTGTCCAACGTGCCCCGGAGCGAGCTTCCGAGATCGTCGAGTACCATTTGCTCCCGGTAGGTCGCCGGGCGGTTAAAGCCTTGTCCGTCGCCCCCGCCCCGATCCGCACCGCCCGCACCCCCTCTCGAACCCCCGGCTATCGTAAGCACGTCTCCTTCGCGCGTCGGGACCCTTCTCGAAGACGCCCTCCCATGACCGCATCCACCGAACGCCGAGGGGTGACCCTGTCGCTGTCCCACGAGGAACAGTGGCTCCTCCACCACCTGATGCTCGACCGCATGGAACTCGAGGCCCGCTCGCCCGAGACCGATCCACCCTCGATGGACGTCTACCGAATCTTCGACAAGCTCGAGGCCGGCACCCACTGGTTCACCCGCCAGGAGTGTCGACGGCTCCGGGACGAACTCGACCGGTACGTCGACGCACGGGACACCCCCGACCGGGACAGGCCGACCGCGAGGCGGCTTCTCGACCGACTCGACGGGGAGGGGACGCCTCGCGGTTCGATCAGTCACGCGGGTCCCTGATCGCGGACGGCATCGACCGCAACCGTTCGAGGGGTCGAGACTGAGAGAGGCGACGGCCCGCAGTCGGGACGTGACAGCGCTTATTGTGGTGCCCCTCGATCCGCCGGTATGGCCGACAAACTCGAAACCTACGAGCGGATCGTCGACGCGGGCGTCGTCGCCGTCATGCGCGGGATCGGCGAGGACGACGTCGTCCCCGTCGCCCGTGCCCTCCACGAGGGCGGCGTTGAGGCGCTGGAAGTGACCGCCGACGCGACGCGCGCCAGCGAACTGATCGCCGACGTCGACCGGGCGCTCGCCGAGACGGACGCCGTCGTCGGCGCGGGGACGGTCCTCGACGAAGCAATGGCGGTAAACGTCATCGAGGCCGGCGCCGACTACATCCTGGCGCCGCACTTCGATCGCGGGATGGTCACCGCCTGCAACCGCTACGGCAAGGTCGCGATTCCGGGGGTCGCGACGCCGACCGAGGCCGTCGAGGCGGCCGAGGCAGGCGCAGACATGCTGAAGGTGTTTCCCGCCTCGGATCTCGGTCCCGGCTACATCAGCGCGATCCAGGGCCCGCTCGGCCAGTTGCCGATCGTCGCCACCGGCGGCGTCAGTCCCGACAACGTCGACGAGTTCTTCGCGGCGGGCGCGACCGCGGTCGGCGCGGGATCGGCGATGATCGACTACGACGCGATCGATCGGGGCGATATGGACGGCGTCCGCGAACACGCCGCCCGGTTCGTCGAGGCCGTCGCCGACGCCCGTTCGGAGTAGCGTCCGACGGCCACCCACCGGGGCGGCCTTCGCGGAAGTATCCAGGTTCGTGCATACTTCCCCGCCCGGGTCGGGCGATCGAGGCACGAACAAGGAGCTTTTTGGTCGCTCGGTTCGACTCCCGTCCCATGAGCAACCCGCGGGGCGAGATCCCCCAGCGGACCGGGATGACCGAGAAGTGCGGCGTCGTCGGCATCTCCCTCGACGGCCGACCGGCGTCGCGCCCCCTCTATTACGGACTCTACGCGCTCCAGCACCGCGGCCAGGAGTCCGCGGGGATCGTCACCCACGACGGCTTCCAGCAACACAGCCACGTCTCGATGGGGCTGGTCGGCGACGCCTTCACCGAGGGCGACCTCGAGGACTTGAACGGGTCGGCGGGGATCGGCCACGTCCGCTACCCCACCGCGGGCAGCGTCGATTCGAGCTGTGCCCAGCCCTTCTCGGTGTCGTTCAAGAGCGGCTCGCTCGGCCTGAGCCACAACGGCAACCTCGTCAACGCCGCGGAGGTCCGCGAGGAACTCGCGGGGATCGGCCACGCCTTCACCAGCGACGGCGACACCGAGGTCATCGCCCACGACCTCGCGCGGAACCTGCTCGATGCCGACCTCGTCCGGGCGGTCAAGCGGACGATGGACCGGATCCACGGCTCGTACGCGCTCACGATCAGCCACGACGACACGATCATGGGCGTCCGAGACCCCCAGGGGAATCGCCCGCTCTGTATCGGCGAGCTGGAGGACGGCTACATCCTCGCCTCCGAGTCCGCCGCAATCGACACCCTCGATGGGGAACTGGTCCGTGACGTCCGCCCGGGCGAGCTCGTCGTCCTCGCCGAGGACGGTTCCGGCTTCGACTCCTACCAGCTCGTCGACCTCGACGACACCGCCCACTGCTTCTTCGAACACGTCTACTTCGCGCGCCCGGACTCCGTGATCGACGACAGCCTGGTCTACGAGGTACGGCGGAACCTCGGTCGCAAACTGTGGGCCGAAAGCGGTGTCGAGAGCGACGTCGTGATGCCCGTCCCCGACTCGGGACGGGCGTTCGCGTCGGGCTACGCCGACGCCGCAAGCGAGACGACTCCCGGCGGGGCCGACCGCCCGGAGGACGACGACGGCGTCGAGTTCGCCGAGGGGCTGATGAAAAACCGCTACGTCGGCCGGACGTTCATCATGCCGACCCAGGACGAACGCGAGCGCGCGGTCCGCCTGAAACTGAACCCAATCAAGTCCACCGTCGAGGGGAAATCGATCACCCTCATCGACGACTCGATCGTCCGCGGGACGACCTCGAACCAGCTCGTCTCCCTCCTTCGCGACAGCGGCGCCGCGGAGGTCCACATGCGCATCGGCGCGCCCCCGATCGTCGCCCCCTGCTACATGGGGATCGACATGGCGACCCGCGAGGAGCTGATCGCCGCCGACAAAACGGTCGAGGAGATCCGCGAGGAGATCGACGCCGACAGCCTCGCGTACCTCTCCACCGAGGCCGTCGCCGACGTCCTGGCGACCGATCGGACCGACCTCTGTATGGGCTGTGTCACCGGCGAGTACCCATACGACATCGCCGGCGAGGAGACCGACCGGCCCGTCAGCCGACCGACGATCGAGGCCGCGATGAGCGCCGACGACTGACTCTCCCGGCGTCCGACCTCCAGTAACCTGTCGGGCGGTGAAAACGTTTAATAGTCGAAGTGGAAACAGCCATCCATGGACAGGGCGTTAATCTATCACGTGTCCCTATCCGTCGTCGGGGGCCTCTTGGGACTAAACGGGCTCTCGGAGATTCTCGGCGGGGAAACATCCCTCGCCTCGCTACTGATGGCGATCGGCGGTTTCGGGATCGTTCTGGGCGTGATCTACGACCGGATCTCCACTGGCGACTCGTCCGAATCAGCTCCGGACGCACGAGTGGTCCGCTTGGCGCTTCTCGGGGCCGTACTCGCCGTCGCCGGCACTCTCCTCGAGACGATATAGCAACCGCCGGGCAGGCGGTTCGAATCTACGGCTTCGCGGGTTTGGTTCGCTACTCCGTGAGCCGAAGTTTTGGAGTCAGAAGTACCGAGACAGCCCGCCCTCGCCGTCGAACTCCCGGACCCGACGACACAGCGGGCGTGCCGCCGATCCGATCGGGTCGGGAAACCCCGCGAGGATCCGGAGCATCTCGGTCAGCTCGAGCGCCCGGAAGACGATGGCGGTGACGAAGAAGATCGCGAGCCCGACGGGCGGGACGACGGCCGCCGAGACCGGGACCGGGCCGACGAGGGGGACGGCGATCGACGCCGAGATCGCGTCGGCGAGCGAGAAGATGGGGACCGCCGCGACGACGGTGGTGGCGGCGATGCGGACGTACCGGGCGTCGGCAGCAGGGTCGAAGCCGACCTGCCGGGCGCTCCAGACGTGGAGGACGGCCATCGAGCCGTAGCCGATCGAGGTCGCGACCGCCGCTCCCTGGATCCCGTAGCGCGGGATGAGAACGGCGTTCAGCACGGCGTTCAACAGCGCCGCGACCCCGGTCGCGGCGATCGGGTACCGGAGTTCGCCTTTCCCCTGGCTGATCGCGAGGATCGGGCGCGCGAGCGCGAACCCGACCGCGCCGGGAAGCAAGAGGAGCAACGGAGCGATCACCGGCTCCGAGCCGGGGCCCCAGTAGACGGGTACGACGTCGTCGGCCAGCGCCGCCATGCCGACGGCCATCACTGCGGTCAGCAATAAGGTGTACCGGCTCGTCCGCGCCGCGATCCGGGAGACCTCTGCCTCTCGCCCCTGGGACCACAGCTCCGAGGTCGACTGGACGAACACCATCTGGAGGGTCACCGGCGCGAACCAGAGGAACTCGGCGAACACCAGCGCCGCCTTGTAGTGGTCGACCTGGCCCCCGGGGACGAGCGCCTGAAGCATCATCACGTCGATGTGGTATAGCGACATCACCAGGAAGACGAGCACGATCGACAGCGAGTTGAACGCCATCATCTCGCGTCTGGGGAGGCCGTCGTTCCCGAACCGGAAGACCCCGCGCAGCGACAGCCTCGAGTGCAAGAGCCCGAGCCCGAGGACGGCGGCCACGCCGGTCGCGATGATCTGGCCCGCGAGCGCGCCGACGACGCCGTAGCCGTAGTAGACCAGGGGGACGGCGACGACCACGAACGCGACGTTGTAGAGCACCTTCAACGGCTCGGAGTAGCGCTCGAGGCCCAGCCCCATGAGCGACTTCCGGGCGAGTTCCCAGTACTGGGAGGTGATCACCAACCCGACGACAACGTAGAGGTACGTCCGGAACTCGGGGCCCCAGAGCGCGTCGAAGACGCCGACGTAGGTGAGCAGCGCCAGCACCGTCGCGCCGAGGATCGCCAGAAGCGTCGCCAGTCGGACGTAGAAGCCGACGACCGACCGCTCCCAGCCGGACTCCTCGCGGGTCTCGGCGACGAACTTCCGGACGCCGTCGGAGATGGCCGTACTCACGAGGATCATGAAAAGCGAGTGGGCGGCCAGCACCGTCGCGTACGCGCCGTACTCGCCCTCGTCCATCCAGCGGTAGAGCAACGGCGAGGAGAGGATCCCGAGCACCGTCGTGATCGCCCGCCCGCTCGCGACCGAGAGGATCCCGCTCGTGAGGCTCCGTTTCACGGGGCCCACCCCGAATCGGGAGACGGACCGCCCGCCGGGACCTCAGGCGGGCACGGAGCGAACGGAGAGGGCGATCGGCACGTCCGGTACATCGAGAGCGATCATCGGTACGTCGCCCACCTATTATAGTTCGGCGATCCCACGAGAGGGTCGGAGGGCAGGGAGCGTGCTCGGCCGTCGGACAGGTCAGTGATGTACGGCAGTTCGGATCAGTAGACGTGATACAACATCGTGTAGACGACGACCCCCAGAGCGAAGGAGACGAGCCAGAGCGTCGCCGCGACCCGCCCGACAGCGGCGTGGCGGGTCGCCGGAAGCTCCGCCGCCGGGCGAGTCGCCGCCAGCAGAAGGACGTAGTACAGAAGCGGGATGCAGACCACGGCGAGCAGGATGTGGACGGCGAGCACGGGGAGATAGACGAACCGCTCGACGGCCGCCGGCCCCGGGAAGGAAGCGGGGCCCCCCAGCGCGACCAGCCGGTAGAGGTAGAGCCCGAGAAACGCCACGAACAGGAGAAAGGAGGCGACCATCGCCGCCCGGTGGCGGTCGATCCGGCCGGCCCTGATCGCCCGCCAGCCCGCGGCGATCGTCCCGATCGCCGTCAGGCTGATCGCCGCGTTGACGTGCGGGATCGCCTCGAGGACCCACGACGGTGCCCCCGGGACCGCCGACGGCGGGATCCGTCCGCCGGCGGCAGCGAAGACGACCGCGAGCGAGGCGACGCTCAACACCGCCGTCAGGAGCGGGACCCGGGATCGGACGACTGCCATACCGGATCTTGGCGCCCCGGGAGAAAGGGATTGCTCTCTCGACCTGCCCCCCGACGTCGGAGTACCGGTCGGTATAAGCCCCGCCGGACGGAAGCCGGACGACATGAGGAAACGGGCGACCGACGCTCTCGTCGCCGGGGTGCTCGCGGCCGGGCTCGCGGTCCTCGCCGGAATCCGGGCGAGATCGCTGACGACGTTCGCCCACCGCGGGTTCGCGGCCGACGCCCCCGAGAACACCGTCCCGGCGGTTCGCGGGGCCGCCGACCGCGCCGACGGGGTCGAGATTGACGTCCGTCGGTGCGCCTCCGGCGAACTCGTCTGCGTCCACGACGCCGACGTCGAGCGCTTCACCGGCGACCCAACCCCCGTCGGCGAGACGGAGTGGACCGCCCTCCGGGAGATCGAGGTCGGCGACGGGGCGACGGTCCCCCGTCTCGAGGACGTCCTCGATGCCGTTCCCGACGACGTGCTCCTCAACGTCGAACTCAAGGAACGCGGGCTCGCGGCCGACGCCCTCGCGGCCGTCGCCGGCCGAGAGCGGGTCCTGCTCTCCGCGTTCGATCCCGAAGTTCTCGAGGAGGTCCGGGCCGCCGACGGCGGCGATGAGGTCGCACTCGCGTACGTCACCCGCTCGTCGCGGGGGACCTGTTCGGTTGCCGATCGCTTCGACTGCGTCGCCGTCCACCCCCGTGCCGACCTCCCGTTTCGGTCGGCGATCGTCCCGCGGGCCCACCGGCGGGGGCTCGCGGTCAACGCCTGGACGGTCGACTCCCGGCTCGAGATGCTCGCACTCGCGCTCGTCGGGGTCGACGGCGTCTTCGCTGACTCGGCGCGCTGTCTGGGCCGGTCCCGGCGGTAATCGGGCCGAACGGAAGCTACATGCAAGCGGGGGCGGGAACGCCACTCGTGCACGCAGGCGAGCGGTCGGGTGGCGAGCGGCTGATCGGGGGATACTCCGGACGGTTGCTGATCGGGCTCTCGACGGGCTACCTCGCGATCCAGCTCGGCCGGAACGTCCTCTCGCCGCTGCTTCCGGCGATCGTCGAGGACCTGGCGATTTCGTCGTTCGAGGCAGGAGTCGCCATCTCCGTGCTCTCGGCGGCGTACGCGCTGTGTATGTACCCCGGCGGACGGCTCTCGGACCAGCTCACCCGCAAGACCGTCCTGGTCGCCGCCGCTCTCGTCGCCGCCGCCGGTTTCGGGGTCCTCTCGGTCGCCGGCTCATACCCCGCCCTCCTCGGGGGCGCCGCGACGGCCGGCCTCGGCGCCGGTCTCTACTGGATCGCGCTGCGTGGCCTGCTCGCCGACCTCTTCGTCGACCGACGCGGCCAGGCGTTCGGGGTCCAGGACGCCCTGGGGTTCGTCGGGCCCATCGTCGCCGCCGGCGGCGCCGTCGCCGTCCTCTCGATCGGGGGGTGGCGCCTCGCGTTCCCCCCGCTCGTCGCCTTCCTGGTGGCGTCGGCGACGTTCGCCCATCGCCGGATCGACGAACCCTACGAACTCGCCCGCGTCGGGTTCGATCTCCTGGCAACCGGCTGGCGCGTCTTCGGCGACCGCCAGGTCCGGTGGCTCGTCGTCGGCTACACCTGTGGCATCTTCGCGATGCAGGCCGTGATCGGTTTCCTTCCGCTCTTCTTGCAGGCCGAACGCGGCCTGCCCTCCGCGTACGCAAGCGCCGGCTTCGCCGTCCTCTTTCTCGGCGCCGTGATAACGATGCCGACGGCGGGCTACCTCGGCGACCGCCTCTCCCACGTCCCCGTCGCCGTCGGCGGGCTCTGTCTGAGCATCGCCGGTCTCCTCGGGTTCGTCCTCGGCCCCTCGCTCCCGGTCATCGCCCTCGGAATCCTCTCGTTCGGGCTCGGCATCTGGGCGTTCCCGCCAGTGATCCAGGCCCACCTCATGACCCGCTTTCCCGACGAGAGCATGGGCGGGGATTTCGGCGCGTTCAAGACCATCTACGCGGGCGTCGGGAGTCTCGGCCCCGCCTACGTCGGCTTCGCGGCCGGCGTCGTCGGCTACACCCCCGCGTTCCTCGGGCTGATCGCACTGCTCGTCGCCGCGATCGTCGTCTTCCTGTGGGTCTGAGCCGGCGGTGGACGAAAAGTAGGGCCGGATTCGAACCACGCGAAGACGTGGTCGCTTCGCTGTGCACGTCTTCTCTACTTCGAATCCGGTCGTACGATTCGCGACGCTCGCGGATTTGCTCGCGTCGAGAGAATGCGTGGGACCGGATTCGAACCGGCGGACCCCTACGGGACAGCGCCCTCAACGCTGCGCCGTTGGCCTGGCTTGGCTACCCACGCGCGGCAAGACTGCATTCCCGAGTAGACGGAGTTGTTTGATATGGGTTTCGCTTTGGCCCCCGCGAGCGGTGTATTCAAATGCGGTAGCCCCCAACGTCCCCTATGGCGAAATACTCGACGGGCACCTCGTCGGGCGGCGGTGGCGACAGCTGCGAGCTCTGTGGCGCCGAGAGCGGCTCGCTCCGGACGGCGACCGTCGCCGGCGCCGAACTCGAGGTCTGTCCCGACTGTGCGCCCCACGGCGAGGGCGGTTCGGGCAGGCGGTCGGGCTCGGGCGGCGCGGGCGGCGGCCAGAGCCACGGCGGCAGTCAGGACAGCGAGGCCGAGCGGCGCAAACGCGCCGCCCGGAACACCGCGAAGGCGAACCCGATCTGGGACGGCGACTCCGAACACTGGGAGCGTGAGGGAACCAACTACGACGACGACCAGCTTCCGTACCTGGTCTCGGACTACGGCGAGGTCGTCGTCGAGGCCCGCCGGGACGCGGGCTACCAGCGCGGCGAACTCGCCGACGAGCTCGAGGTCCCCGAATCCGACCTGCTCGCGATCGAACAGGGCCGGGCGACCCAGGCCGGCGTCGGCGGCGGCCTCGTCCGGGAGCTAGAGGAGGTCCTCGAGGTCGAACTCGCGGAGTGATCCCGCGGACCGGCCGGAAGCGACACGTTGACGGCGACGGCGCCGCCGAACCTCGTATGGACCTGCTCGTCTACGGCTCCTACGGCTACACCGGCCGGCTGATCGCCCACCGGCTCGTCCGACGTGGACGGGAGCCGACGCTCGCGGGCCGAAACCGCGACCGCCTCGAGGACCAGGCCGACGCCCTCGGTCTCGAGAGTCGAGCCTTCTCGCTCGACGGGCCGACCGAAGGGATTGTAGAGTACCTCGAGGGGTTCGACGCGGTCCTCAACTGTGCCGGCCCGTTCGTCGATACCTGCGGGCCGCTCGTCGAGGCCTGTCTCGAGGCCGGAACCGACTACCTCGACATCACCGGCGAGTTCCGGGTGTTCGAGGACCTCATCGAGAACGACGACCGCGCGCGTGAGGCGGGGATCGCTCTCCTTCCGGGCGCCGGCTTCGACATCGTCCCCTCGGACTGTCTCGCGGCCTTCCTCGCCGACCAGTTGGGATCGGTCGAGGAGCTTACCATCGGGATCGCCGGCGGAGCCTCGATATCGGCTGGGACCGCCAGAACGATCCTCCGGATGGCGGGCGAGGGCGCGGTCGTCCGCCGGGAGGGTCGGCTGCGGCGGGTTCCGGCGGCCGACGACGTCCGCGAGATCGAGTTCGGGCGGGGTTACGGCACCCGGAGCGCCGTCACCGTGCCGTGGGCCGACGTCGTCTCGGCGCCCCGCTCGACCGGCGCCGAGGACGTCACGGCCTACGCCGCCGTTCCCTCGCCCGCAATCGGGCTCATGCGTCGGATGGAGCGGCTCGCTCCACTGGTCGGCAGCCGGCCTGCCAGGTGGCTCGGCGACCGACTGATCGACGCTGCGATCTCGGGCCCGAGCGCGCGCGAACGTGCTACCGGCTCGGCGGTCGTCTGGGCCGAGGCGACCGACGGCGACGACGTGGCGCGGGGACGCGTCGAGACCTCCGAACCGTACGGATTTACGGCACAGGCCGCGACGGCCATCGCCGAACGGGTCGTCGCGGGCGAGGTCGATCCAGGCTATCAGACGCCGGCGACCGCCCTGGGTCCCGATCTGGTCCTCGAGTTCCCCGGCGTCGATCGGGAACTGCTCGTGGCACCCGGAGAGGTGCCATGAACGTCGACCGGGCCGGCGCGTTCTACCTCGTCGGGGTCGCGCTCAACGCGGTCGCGTTCGTCTTCGCGCTGGCCGACGGCGAACCCCTGTTCGCGCTCGCCTTTGGCCTCGTGATGGTTTACCTCGGGATCCGCTATCGGATGCACGCCAGCGGCGGTCAGTAACAAGCCGTCTCGACGCGCTCGTCGTACAGTCGGGCGAGCAACTCGGTGACGGGGCCGACCTCGCGGTCGATGCCGTCGACGGTCCGAACCGGCCGAACCTCCCAGGTCGTGTTCGTGAGGAAGACCTCCTCGGCCTCCCGGATCGCCGCGGGCTCGTAGTACCCCTCCTCGATCGGGATCTCGGCCTCCTCGGCGAGTTCCATCACCACCCGCCGCGTGATTCCCGGGAGCACCGGACCGTCGGTCGTCGGCGTCCGTACTCCCTCCCCGGTGACGAAGAAGACGTTGCTCGTCGCGCCCTCGGCGACGTACCCTTCACCGTCGCGAACCAGGGCCTCGTCGGCGTCGTGGAGTTCCCGGCGGGCGAGGATCCCGTTCAGGTAGTTGTGGGTCTTCGCGCCCGCCGGGATCGCCTCGTCGGGAACCCGTCGAGTTCGGACCGTCTCGAGGGCGGCGGGGCCGTCATCGGCCCAGATCGCCTCCCCGGAGAGCCCGCCCCGCGGGAGCGGCTTGGCGACGACGACGACCGTCGGATCGACCGCGGGACCGGGGGTCAGCTTCCCTGGCTGGACCCCGCGAGTGATCGAGAGCCGGACGTAGGCGTCGAGCAGGTCGTTCGCCGCGAGCGTCTCGTCGATCCGCTCTCGAAGGTCCCCACGGGAAAGGCCGTGATCCAGCCCGATCGCCTCGCAGGTGGCCTCGAGGCGGTCGACGTGGGCCGCCCACTCGAAGACCGCGCCGCCGTAGGCCCGCATCGTCTCGAACGCACCGTCGCCGTACCGAAACCCCCGGTCCTCGACGGAGACCGTCGCCTCGCTTCGGGGCCGGAGTTCGCCGTCGACGTGATAGAGTCGCTCGGCCATACCGTCGCTTCGGCTCGCGGGTATTTAGGGACTGGACGTCGGGTCGGGGACACCGTTTCCGCTCGGGCGGCTCGCCGTCGCTCGCCACCGTTCGCTGAAAAACCTGCACCAAAAAACCGCCTTACCGCTCGATGACTTCGATCTCGTGGCCGTCCTGGTCCTTCGTGAAGGCGTAGTTGTAATCACACGACTCGGGATCGCGGTAGTCCTCGCTCTCGCGGGTCATCAGCGTCTCCCAGTCCTCCTCCAAGTCGTCGACGCGGACCGCGACGTGGCCCCAGGCGTCCCCGAGGTCGTAGCTGCGCCCGTCGTAGTTGTAGGTGAGTTCGAGGTCCATCTCCTCGCGGGAGGCATCCTCGGGAGCCATGAAGTAGTTCGCGAAGGAGTCGGCCTCCCAGCGGCCGGTCTCCTCGTACTCGAGGGTCCGGGTCCAGTAGCCCAGCGCCTCGGTCGCGTCCTCGACTCTGATCATCGTGTGGTCCAGCGACCAGCGCTCGCCGTAGTCGCGTTCGACGATCTCGATCTCGTGGCCGTCGGGGTCTTTGACGAACGCGTAGCCGGGGTTGTCCTCGGGCCGGCGGTAGTCCTCGACGCCGTTGTCCATCAGCTCGTAGTAGGCGTCCTCGACGTCCTCGACCCGAACCGCGATGTGGCCCCAGCCGTCGCCCATCTCGTACGTTCGGTCGTCGTGGTTGTAGGTCAGCTCGAGGGTCGCGCCGTCGTCGGGCTTGTCCTTGGGGCCGAGGTGGACGTTCGTGAACGTGTCGGCGTCCCAGCGGCCGTGTTCGACGTAGCCGAAGTTCTCTTGATAGAAGTCGAGCGATTCCTCCAAGTCCTCGACGCGCATCATCACGTGGTCGAGCGTCGCGTGCATGGAAGGTCATGTGCGACCCCGAGCCAAAAGCGTAGCGGAGGCGGCGACCGCCGGACACCCACCAGTGCCGTGGCCGGCAGTGATGGTCAACGGGCGATCGGGGCCCGGGTACGCGGACCCCGTTTCGCCCATCAGAACCTATTTCCGTCCATTCCGACCTTGATTACTCGATGCGGCAGGTGCTCTGGTGGCTGATCGGCGGTTCCCGCGGCGGGAAAAACCGCCTCCGGATCGTCCGAACGCTCGGCGATCGGCCGATGAACACCAATCAGCTCTCGGAGGAACTCGATCTGAACTACAAGACCGTCCAGCACCATCTCGAAGTGCTCGAGGAAAACGACGTCGTCGACACCCAGGGCGGCAACTACGGTCGGATGTACTTCCTGACCGATCGAATGCAACGCAACGTCGACGTTCTAGAGGAGATAGCCGCCCAAGCCGACATCGAGACCACCACCAATGACACGTGAACGCTCCGCGCTCGTAAAGACGGGTATCGTGGCC
Source organism: Saliphagus infecundisoli (assembly GCF_020177375.1). Classification (GTDB taxonomy): domain Archaea; phylum Halobacteriota; class Halobacteria; order Halobacteriales; family Natrialbaceae; genus Saliphagus; species Saliphagus infecundisoli. The sequence goes on from NZ_JAIWHV010000006.1 coordinate 29,295, forward strand.
GCCGTCGCGGCGGTCGCCGGATACGCTGCCACGCTCACGCTCGGGCGGACGCCGCCGTTTCCGTTCGGGCCCCCGGAGTTGCTGGTGGCGCTCGTCCGGATCCAGCTGTTCGTCACGACGTTCAACCTGATCGTCCTCGTCCTCCTGATCCGGTCGTACGTCTCGCTGTACCGGGGCCTTCCGAACAAATACACGCGGAGCATGCTCGTGTTGAGCGTCGCCTTGCTGCTCTACGCGCTGACGTCGAACCCCTACGTCGCGGCGCTTTTCGGCTTCTCGCCGGGGGTCGACCTCGGGCCGTTCCTGTTCATCCCGCACGTGTTCGTCGGCGTGGGAATCGTCGTCCTGTTCTACCAGAGCCAGACGTGAGCCCAAGTGGAGCGACCCGGGCTCGCTACCGGGAGGCCGTCGCCGGCCGCTCGGGTCGTACCCCGAGAGTAACCGATACCGTCCGTCGCTCGCCGTCGCGACGCACCGCCAACTCGACGGTCTCCTCGGGCGACGCCTCGAGGGCGAGATACGACGAGAGCTCCTGGCCGTCGTCGATCGTCCGGCCCGCGACGCCGACGACGACGTCGCCCTGCCGGAGGGCATCCGCGGACGGCCCGTCCGGTTCGACTCGGGCGACCGCTACGCCGCGTGGCCCGTCGAGGCCGGCCTGGGAGGCGATCTCGGGGGTCACCGTCCGGAACCCGATTCCCAGGTACGGGTGGTCGTAGCTCCCGTCCTCGACGAGCGCCGGGACGACCCGGTCGACGAGGGCCGCCGAGATGGCGAACGCGAGGTTCTCGCCGCCGCCGGAGTTGATCACGCCGACGACCTCACCGTCCGTGGTGACGAGGGGCCCGCCGGAGTTGCCGGGGTTGACCGGCGCGCCGGTCTGGATCCCGTCGGGGATCGTGTAGCCGTTCGGCGCCGGAATAGACCGGTTGACGCCGCTTACGAGTCCCGAGGTGACCGAGCCCTCGAGCCCATAGGGGTTCCCGATCGCGAGGACTTCCGTCCCGACTGCGGGCTGGCTCTCGACCAGCGAAAGCGCCTCCGCGTAGTCGGGTTTCTCGTCGACCTCGATCACGGCGAGATCGCTCGAGGCGTCGGTCCCGACGACCGACCCGTCGCGCCACTCGCCCTCGGCGAAGCGCACCTGGACGTCCGTCGCGTCGGTGACGACGTGTGCGTTGGTGACGACGTAGCCGTCGCGGTACACCCAGCCCGATCCCTGGCCACCGCCCGAGCCCTGACTGCCCGCGGAGCCGCCCCCGACCCGAACGAGGACGACCGACCCGATCACGTCGTCGTAGACCGCCGCGTATCCCCCCGTCGAGCCGGCGGCCGACGGAGCGGAGTCGTTGCCGGATTCGTCGGTTTCGTTTTCGGAGTCACCGTCGGTTCCGTTCGCGGTCACCGATCCGATGTTCTCCGCGCTACAGCCGGCGAGCGCCGACGCGAGCGTAACGCCCGCAGCGGAGAGAACGGCGCGGCGACTCGGTTGGTTCGGTGTCATTGCATCTAATCGAAGCGCCGCAGACCGGAAAACCGTTGGCCGAACTCCGATACAACTCCGGGACAACTCGGGGACAACTGAGGCACAATTTCGTCACGAATCCGGTGCCCCCGCCCGCGTCGAACGGCTCGCCGGCCGCCTCCCCGTCTTCGCGCGCGGGCTCCTCCGCGGGGCTACCTTGCGCGGGAACTACCGCTCTCGCCCGTTCAGGTATGCCCAGCCCGCGAGCCCACCCAGCAGGACAGAGCCGACCGGGACCGCCGACCGTGTCGGTTCGGCGGCCAGCCCCCAGGCCATCCAGCCGGCGGCGAGCGCCGCGAGCGCGAACAGGCCGGCGGCCACCCGCGGGTCGGCGCCGAGCCGCTCGCCGGCCGCCCAGACCGCCCCGAGGACGTAACAGGCGGTTCCGACCGGCCACATCCGGAGGTACCGGGGGAGGCCCGCAGTCGCCGAGAGGTACTCCGGGAGGGTGGTGACGTAGAACCCCTCGAGCGCGACCATCCCCCAGGGGAAGACGAGCGTCGCCGAGGTCGTCCGGACGGCGACCAGCGGCACCACGAGCGGCGCGAGGACGGCGAGGCGCCACGCCCATATCGCCTTTCGGTCGCGGACGGCACCGGCGCTCCCCTCGCCTGTGCGCGTCACCGCCGGAGGATCAGCTTCAGGACGTCCTCGTCCTGCAGGACGTGCTGATCACCCACTTGCTGTTCGTCGTGGGTCGCGCTCGGCCCCGAAACCCGCGCGAACCGAAAGCGCTCCTCGAACTCGCCGCCGAGCTTGTCGATGGCGTCCTCGACGGTCGCGCCCTCCCGGAGCATCAGGGGCTCCTCGCGGTCGATCCCGCGACCGGGCTTGTCCATGTAGACCCGGATGAACTCGAGGTGCTCCCAGATCCGGTCCTTGAGGGTGTCGAGACCGCGCTCCGCTTCGGCGCTGATGAACGTGACCTCCTCGGGGTCGAGCCCGCGCTCGCGCAGTTGGTCGTCCACCGTCTCCTTGTAGTCGGGATCGATCAGGTCGACCTTGTTGACGCAGGTGATCGAGGGGATGTACTCGCGGTTCTCCATCAGACCGTCGACGAGCCGGTCGATGTCCACCTTCTCGCCGAGGTTGAGATCGGCGTTGACGTAGCCGTACTCGCGGGCGACCTCCTTGATCGTCGTTTCATCCAGATCCTGGTCGGCGCTCGAGGTCACCCGGATGCCGTCCTTGTGCTTCCGGCGTGCGGTCACCCGCGGGGGGTCGCGATCGACCCGGATGTTGATGTTATACAGCTCCTCCTGAAGGCGATCATACTGTTCGATCTCGAACACCGAGAGCACGAACAGGACGAGGTCGGCGTTGCGCACGACCGCGAGCACCTGCTTCCCGTCGCCCTTTCCAGTTGCTGCGCCCTGGATCAGCCCCGGCACGTCGAGCAACTGGATGTTCGCGCCCCGGTGGGCGAGCATGCCGGGGTTGACGTCCAGGGTCGTGAACTCGTAGTCGCCCGTCTCGCTCTCGGCGTTCGTAAGCGAGTTCAGCAGCGAGGACTTCCCGACGCTGGGAAAGCCAACGAGGGCGACCGTCGCATCACCGGTCTTCTCGACGGAGTAGCCCGTCCCGCCGCCCGCGGAGGACTGGTTCTCCAGCTTCTCCTTTTTCTCCGCGAGCTTCGCCTTTAGCCGGCCGATGTGGGACTCCGTGGACTTATTGTAGGGGGTGTCCTCGATCTCGGTTTCGATCTCCTCGATCTCCTCCTCGAGCCCCATTTGTCCCTAGCCAGCCGGTCGTGCCGAAAAACCCTTTCTATGCGCGACCCCGACTCCCTCACTCGATCCGGTAGCCGTCGAAGCGGGCGACGGCGTACCGGTAGCCGGCGAGGGGCGCGACCAGCCCGACCACGAGAACGAGCCAGGCGAGGGCCGTGATCAGTCCCGCGGGGACGGTCGGCTCGCCGATCACGGGGAGGAAGGCGAGAAGCGCCGTCAGAACATCGGCGAGGAGGGCGGCAGCGTCGATGGCGATGACCGCGGCGGCCGCCGCGGGGAGGGCGATCGCGAGGCTGTAACAAAGGAAAGCGGCCTTGCTCGGCATCACCGCCTCCCGGTTGTTCGTTACCTTCACGCTGCCAAAGCGGGGGAAGGCGGTGCCGACGCCGGTCGCGAGCGCGGGCGAGAGGACCGCCCCTACGACGGTTCCGGCGACCAGGAGGAGCGTTCGCTCGACCGGGAGCGGGCTCGCGACTCCCGCCGCCAGGGCGACGAGGAGGCCGATCGGGGCGGTAACGCCCGCGCCCGCGAGGATCAGTCCCCGGGTCGAGGCTCGTCCCGACACCGTCGAGGTCATCGCGGCCGGCAGCGCGGGTCCGAGGTCGCCGAGTGGGTTCAGAGTGGCGAACGCGCCCGCGGCCCAGACGACGTACAACGAGAGAAGGACGGCGAGATAGGACGGAAACGTCCCCGTCGAGTACACCGTCTGCGCGAGCGGGAACACGCCGAACAGCGGGTAGGCGACGTACAGCAACCGGACCGGCGCCCGCTTGGTCCGGCGAAGAGCGGTCGCCGCGACTGTCCAGGCCGGCCGCCCGACGGTGGGGACGAGGGCGCTTTCGAGCCGACCGGGCGCGCGCTCGACGGGCTCGCGGGACGTGGCGGTCTCGTCCCCGCTGCCTCCGCCCTCGGTCCGGGCGGGGTCCGCGTACCAGTGGACCCGCGCGGAGGCGACGCCGGCGGCGAGGGCGACCGGGACGAACAGGACGGTGCCGACGAGAGCGCCGACCGCGGCCACCGGCGAGGGGTCGATGGTCGGAACGCCGACGAGCAGGAGGTGGCCGGGCCAGCCAAGCGGGCTGTCCCCCAGCACCGAGAACACCACGGAGGTGATCCTGTTGAACCAGCCCGTCGCGATCAGACCCATGTAGACGGCAAAGGCGAGGACGCCGATGACGGTCCGGAAGCGCGCGACCGGTTCGTAGACCGTCAGCAGGTGGCGGATCCAGACGCCGACGACGAAGCCGACCGGGACGGCCGTCACGAGGAGCACGGCGACGACGGCGACCGCGGCGGGCACCGGCAGGGCGGTCCCCGCGCCGTAGGCAAAGGCCCCCGAGAGCAGGAGCGTCGGGACGGCGATCCAGGCGCCGAAGAGGGCGATCTCGGCGCCGACGAGGCCGACGACGGCGTTCCTGAGTGGCGTCGAGATCAGCAGACACGCGGGCTTTTCGACATCTGCGACCGCGGTCGTCGTCCGGATCGTGGCCATGACCGCGACCCCGACCCAGAGCACGGCAGCGCCGCCGGTGACGATCTCCGTCGGCGTCGCAAACCCGAGGTCGCCGACGCCCCCCGCGGCGACGGCCTCGCCCGCCGCCGAGAGCCCGAGCACCCCGAACACGCTCACGGGACCGAGCATGAACAGAGCGACGGCCCCGAGCACCAGCAGCTTCGTCCGGTCGCCGGCGACGACACGGACGGTCCGGCGAAACTCCGTGCGGGCGACGACCGAGGCGGCACGCGAGACTCCGTTCATCGTCCGTCCCTGTCTCCCCGCCGACCCTAAACCTTTCGCACCGTTGTCGTTTCGGCGGGCGAACGGAGTCGAGGTCGAAACCGGCCGTGTGACATGACTTCGACACACATATCATCCGGGATACGCACGGGCCGGACGATGCCGGACCCGTCGTCGCTGCGCGACAGCACCCAGATCGTTCTTCCCCGGGAGGCGCTGGCAGGGCTCGAGGCGGGCCTCGACGACGCGTGTACGGTGACGGTGTTCGAGGAGGGCGAGGACCACTACCGGATCATCGGCAGCCCCGTCGAGATCAAACGTGCCGGCGAGTTCCTCGCGCGGAACGGCGTCGCCTTGCCTTAGCTCCTCAATACTTGATCTCGACGCGCTCGCCCGCCCGGGCCGACTCGTAGGCAGCCTCGGTGAGCATCGTCGCGTACAGCGCCGTCCGCGCGGTCGCGGGCGGCTCGGTCCCCTCGCGGACCGACTCGAGGAACGCCCCGACTTTCTCCGCGGTCGAGAGCACGCCCTCGATCGTCTTGCTTTCGCCCTCGGCGCCGGTTCGGATCAGTTGGCGGTCGTCCCAGCCCTCGCCTTCGATGATGCCCCGGCCGCCGTCGCCCCGGATCGCGATCCGCTCCAAGACGTCCGGGGAGTCCCCCGAGACGCCGATCGAGGCGACGGTGCCGTCCTCGAACTCGGCCGAGAGCGCGGCCTGGAGGTCGATCCGTTCGGCCTCGTCGTAGTAACTCATCTCGGCGGAGACGCTCGTCGGCCGGGCGTCGAGCATCCAGACGATGGCATCTAAGACGTGGCTCCCGCTGTCGTACAGCTGGCCGCCACCCGAGAGATCCGGATTCACTCGCCAGGTGCCCGCGACGTTCTGGATCCAGTCCTGGGCGATCTCGGCGGTGACGAACTTCGGTTCGATCTCGCCGGCCGCGATCGCCTCCCGGAGTTCGACGTAGGCGGTACAGAGGTGGCGCTGGTAGCCGACCATGAACACCTCCTCACTCCCTTCGACGCGCTCGGTGATCTCGCGGGCGCGATCGACGCCGGGGGTAAAGGGCTTCTCACAGAAGACGTGGAGGCCCGCGTCGAGGGCGTCCATGATGTGGTCGTAGTGGAGGGTGTGCGGCGAGGAGATCTGGACCGCGTCGAGGTCCTCGCTTTCGAACATCTCCTCGTGGCTCTCGTAGCGATGATCGGGCGCGACCGCGAGTTGCTCGCCCGCTCGCTCGCGGCTCGCCTCGGCGACATCGGCCAGCGCGACGACCTCGGCTCCGGGATTCTCGTGAAACTGGGTCGCGACGTGGGTTCCCCAGCCGCCGGTGCCGACGACCGCCGTCCTGATCGTCTCGTCCATACACCCCCACGCTCGGCGAGCGGGTAAGCGGTTTCGTTCCGCCTCAGCGCTCGGGGTGGACGGGCGCGTCGAACCCGCCGCGTACCAGCGGTTTCGCGATATGGCGGCGGGCACAGGGGGGCACCTCGTACCAACCCTCCTCGAGCTCGCGTTCTACTGCCCGTTCGACCTTCCCCTCTGCCGTCCTCGCACAGTCGCGACACCGATAGCCTTGGTCGGCTCCGGCGCTCTCCATTCGCCGGCCGCAGTCGGGACAGGTCGGGGTCTCGAGTCGGGTCGTCCGCAGGTCGCGGACGGCGAACTTCTCGAGTTTGAGGGTGCCCCCCGAGAGTTCCCCACAGACCGTAAGGGAGTCACCGGCCCGCAGCCCCCGGACCCGCTCGCGAAAGCGTTTGGTCGGCTCGAAGGCGACACACTCCAGCCGACGGTCGCCGTCACCGACCTCGAAAAAGACGTGGCCTCCCTCGCGGGTTTCGGGACCCGAAACGACCTCGCCGGAGAGGCGATAGGCCCGGCCGTTCCGGAGCTCGCCGATCTCACCCTCCCGGAGGTGGACGTCGGTCCCCTGGTTCGTGACGAACAGTTGGCGCTCCGCAACGGGTTCGCTCTCGATCCTCGCCGCGATCCGCCTGACCGCATCGGCGTCGTCGCCGCGGATGCCGTACAGAATCGGTCCCGGCGTGTGGGGGACACAGACCGTCTCGCCCTCGATCCGGTCGACGGTGTCCCACACCGCCGGGTAACCCGTCTTTGCGGCCGCGAACACGCTTTGGTGATCGACCTCGCGGGGCGTGCCCCACCGCTCCGGTTCGCGGTAGGAGATCTCCTCGAGGGTCCACTCCGAGAGCGTCGACCAGGCGCCGACCGCCGCGAGCGCGCCGATCCGGCCCCGGCCGTTGCCCGCTCCCCAAGCACGATAGCCCGCCCGCTCGATCAGCGCCTCGCTCTCGGGGATCGTGAGGTGGTCCCGGACCGCCTCCCGAGCGAACTCGCTCACGGAGTCGGGCACCGCCTCGGGCGCGTGATCGGCGACGACGACACCGGGGTTTGCCGTGCCGTCCCCCGCGGCGAGGTCGGTGACCGTCTCGCGGGCGACCGAAAACGCCTCGCCGGGATCACAGTCGGCATGGACGGCGAGGGCGGCGTTCCCGCGGGTCTTGTGTTCGACGGCGGGGTTCAACCTGACGAGGAGCAGTCGCTCGACGCCCGACAGGGCGCTGGCGATCCGGGCGGCGACGTAGGTCGTACACATCCCCTCCTCGCGAGAGTCGGTGTCGTCGACGGCGACGACGGTCATCGGATCCAGTTGGAACCGCGGGCAGTAACGCGTTTCGGGCGCGGGCCGCGGCCACGCTTATTACGCTCGCTCCGATGGATGGCGTATGGGCGTACCGACGGAGTCGGCGGGATCGCTGACCGATCTCTTCGCTCCCCGGCGGGTCGCCGTCGTCGGCGCGACCGACCGCGAGGGGTCGGTCGGCCGTGCGATCGTCGAGAACCTCGCTCCGTTCGGCGGCGAGGTCGTCGGCGTCAACCCCTCGCGGGAGTCGGTGCTCGGCGTCGACTGCGTCGATTCCCTCGCCGAGGCGGGCGACCCCGACGTCGCGGTGGTCGCCGTCCCGCCCGACGCCGCGGTCGAGGCCGTCCGGACGGCCGGCGAGGTCGGGATCGGGAGCGTCGTCGTCATCACGGCGGGCTTCGGCGAGACCGGCAGCGAGGGCGTCGCCCGCGAGCGCGACCTCCGCGAGATCGCCGCGGAGTACGAGCTCGACCTCGTCGGGCCCAATAGCCTGGGCGTGATCGGAACCGGCACCGGTTTCAACGCCACGTTCGGTCCCGACGCGCCCCTCGAGGGCTCGATCTCCTTTCTGAGCCAGTCGGGGGCGTTCGTCACGAGCGTGGTCGACTGGGCCCGCGACCGGGGGCTTGGCTTTCGAAACGTCGTCTCGCTGGGCAACAAGGCCGTTCTGGACGAGGTGGACTTCGTCCGGGAGTTCGACGAGGACCCGGAGACAGACGTCATCGTCGGCTACCTCGAGGGGATCGACGACGGCCGGGGGTTCATCGAGGCCGCCCGTGCGTGCGAGACGCCGATCGTCCTCGTCAAATCCGGTCGAACGGACGCCGGCGCGCGGGCTGCCTCCTCCCATACGGGGGCGATCGCGGGCAGCGACCGGGCCTACGAGGCGGGCCTCGAACAGGCCGGCGTCCTGCGCGCACAAACGGTTCAAGAACTGTTCGACGCCGCCGAAACGCTGGCGGGCCAACCCCTCCCCGAGGGCGACGGCGTCGCGGTCGTCACCAACGCCGGCGGGCCGGGCGTGATGGCGACCGACGCAGTCGGGGACTCCCGGCTCTCGCTTTCCTCGTTCAGTGAGGAGACCACGAGCCGACTCCGGGAGGCCATGCCCGACGCCGCGAGCGTCCACAACCCGATCGACGTGATCGGCGACGCCGACGTCTCGCGCTTTCGGGATGCGCTTGCGGCCGCGACGGCCGACCCGAACGTGGGGATGGCAACGGTGATCGCGGCGCCGACCGCCGTCCTCTCGTTCGACGCGCTCGCGGAGACGATCCTCGCTATCCGCGAGGAGACGGGGGTGCCGATCGTCGCCTGCCTGATGGGCGGGGAGAGCGCGCGGATCGCCAGTGGGGCCCTCTCCGAGGCGGGGGTCCCCGCCCACTTCGATCCCGCCCGAGCGATCGAGGGGCTGGACGCACTCGATGAGTACCGAGAGATCGGGAGCCGAGAGTACGACGACCCCATGAGTTTCGACGTCAACCGCGAGCGCGCCCGCGAGGTGCTGGATCGCGCCACCGAACGCGGCGACAATCGGATCGGCGTCGAGGCGACGGACCTCCTCGACGCCTACGGCATCCCCACCCCCGAGGGCGCGGTCGTCGAGTCGCCGGGGGAGGCCGAACGGGTCGCGAGGGGAGTCGAGGGCGACGTCGTCATGAAGATCGTCAGCCCCGATATCCTCCACAAGAGCGACATCGGCGGGGTCCGCGTCGGCGTCGCGGACGGGGAGGTCGCCGACGCCTACGAGGACCTCGTCGCCCGCGCGCGAAACTACCAGTCCGACGCGACCGTCCTCGGAGTGCAGGTCCAGGAGCTGGTCGACACCGAGGAAGGCGTTGAAACGATCGTCGGGATGACCCGCGATCCCCAGTTCGGCCCGCTCCTGCTGTTCGGGCTGGGCGGGATCTTCGTCGAGGTCCTGGAGGACACCGCCTTCCGCGTCGGCCCCGTGAGCGAACGCGAGGCCCGCGAGATGGTCGGCGAGATCGACGCCGCGCCGCTCCTCCGTGGCGCCCGCGGGCGCGAGCCCGTGGACGAGGCGGGGATCGTCGAGGCGATCGGCCGGCTCTCACAGTTCGTGACCGACTTCCCCGAGATCGTCGAACTGGATATCAACCCGCTGGTCGCGACGCCCGATGGGGTGTGCGCGATCGACCTCCAACTCACCGTCGAACCATGACCCGAACCCTGCTCGTCGCCGGCACCGAGGAAAGCACCGGAAAGACCGCCATCGCGCTCGCGCTCGCGAAGATTGCCGCCGGGAGAGGCGAAAGTGTCGGCTACATGAAACCGAAGGGGACCCGCCTCGAGAGCCACGTGGGAAAGACCAGAGACGAGGACCCGATGCTCGCGCGCGAACTCCTCGACCTCGACGCAGAGATGCACCGACTCGAGCCGATCGTCTACTCGCCAACGTTCGTCTCCGAGGCGATCCGCGGCCGGGAGGACCCCCAGGAACTCCGGGCGACCGTCCGGGAGTGTTTCGACGACCTCGCCGACGGCCGGGACCTGCTGATCGTCGAAGGGGCCGATCGGATCGACACCGGCTCGATCGTCGATCTCTCCGAACCGGCGGTCGCCGACCTGCTGGACGCGGAGGTCGTCCTCGTCGGCCGCTACGACTCCGCCCGCGACGTAGACGGCGTGCTCGGCGCGGCCGAACGCTTTGGCGACCGGTTTCGCGGGGCCGTGTTCAACGCCGTCCCGGACGCCGCCGTCGACGAGGTCGAGGCGGCCGCGGGCTTTCTCGAGGGCCGAGACGTTCCCGTCCTTGGCGTACTCCCCAGAGAGCGCGACCTCGCGGGTGTCACCGTCGCCGACCTCGCCGACGAGTTGGGTGCCGAGATCGTCACCCGGGACGCCCCGACCGACGCCTACGTCGAGCGCTTCCTCGTCGGCGCGATGAGCGCCGAGGGGGCCCTCTCCTACCTCCGGCGGAGCCGCGACGGCGCCCTGATCACCGGCGGCGACCGCGCGGACCTCCAGACCGTCGCCTTGGAGGCTCCAGGGGTCCGCGCACTCGTGCTCTCGGGGGGGATCCGTCCCTCCGGGGCCGTGGTCGGCGCCGCCGAGGAGGCGGGCGTCCCGATTCTCGTCGTCGGCGCCGACACCCGCTCGACCGTCGAGCGGGCCGAGGACGTCGTCCGGAGCGGCCGGACCCGCGACGAACGCACGGTCGAAACCATGGGCCGGTTGCTCGCCGACCACGCCGACACCGACGCCCTCCTTCGGGACTGATGCGGCCTACGCCATGTAGCCGCCGTCGATCACGAGCGGGTGGCCGGTAACGAAGGAGGCGTCATCCGAGCAGAGCCAGACGACCGCGCTCGCGACCTCCTCGGGCTGGCCCATCCGGCCGAGCGGTTTGGCGTCGATGAACGCCTGCATCTGCTCGCCCATCTCCTCGGCCGAGCGGGCGACCATCTCGGTGTTGATGACGCCCGGACAGACCGCGTTGACCCGGACGCCCTCGGGACCGTACTGGGCGGCCGCGACCCGGGTCAGCCCGATCACGCCGTGTTTGCTCGCGACGTAGGGACCGGGACCCGCGGCGGCCAGCCCGGCGATCGACGCCGTGTTGACGATCCGACCGCCACCGTCGTCGGCCATCGCCGCCAGCTCCTCCTTGAGACAGAGCCAGACGCCGGTCTGGTTGACCGCGATCGTTCGGTCCCAGTCCTCGATCGACTGCTCGGCGAGGGGCGCGTGGTCGCCCTCGATCCCCGCGTTGTTGAACGCCATGTCGGGAACGCCGTAGCTCTCCTCGGCCGCCTCGATCAGCGCCGCTACGCTTCCCTCGTCGGTGACGTCGGTCTCGACGGCGGTCGCCTCCCCGCCCGCCGACTCGATTTCGTCGATCGTCTCTTCGATCCCGTCGCCGTCGACGTCGGCGGCGACGACCCGCGCGCCCTCCTCGGCGAACCGTTCGGCGGCCGCCCGTCCGATCCCGCCCGCTGCGCCCGTCACGACCGCGACGCCGTCACTGATCCCGTTCATATCGAACCGAGGACTACGACCACGAGACGGTACATCAACCCATGGCCCTGTTGCAGCCGGTCCGGAGCTCCCCTTCTATATAAACGCTCCGGCTCCCGTACCCGGAAATCGACCGACTGCGACCGGGACGGGTCGGGGAAACACTCATGTATCGAGAGTCGCTTACGTCCTTCCATGTCCCGGGGAGCACTGGTCGGAAACGTCACCGCGATGCTCGAGGACGCGGGGTTTGCCGTCAGCGAACGGTGTGCGATCCGCCCGAAGAGCTTCGACGTTGCTGCCAGACGCGGGGACAGTCTCGTCCTCGTGAAGATCCTCGGCAACGTCGACGCCTTCACCGAGGAGACGGGCCACGAGATGCGCCGGCTCGGCTCCTATCTGCGGGCGACGCCGCTTCTGGTCGGCCTACGGAGCCGCGACGAGGAACTCAAACCCGACGTCGTCTACTTCCGCCACGGCGTCCCCGCGTTCAGCCCCGACACCGCCTACAACTTCTTCGTCGAGGGCGTCCCGCCGCTGATCTACGCCGCACCCGGCGGTCTCTACGTCAACATCGACGGCGACCTGCTCGCCGACGAGCGCGCCGACCGCGAGTGGAGTCTCGGCCAGCTCGCGAGCGAGTTGGGAGTCTCCCGGCGAACCGTCTCGAAGTACGAGGACGGGATGAACGCCTCCGTCGAGATCGCGATGGCCTTAGAAGAGCTGTTCGAGGCGCCCCTGACGAGCCCCGTAGACGTTCTAGAGGGCGCCGAGGACGTCCACGACAGCGACCCCACTCCAGAGGACCCCGACGCCGATCCCGACGACGCCGAGGTCGTCACCGTCCTCACCCGGGCGGGGTTTCGGGTCCACCCCACGCTCCGCTCTCCGTTCAAGGCCGTCAGCGAGGACGGGGAGCGAGACGACGGCGAGGACGTCGTTCTCACGGGCCACTCCGCGTTCACGGAGGCCGCCGAGAAACGCGCCCGCATCATGAGTTCGATCGGCCGGGTCGCCGACACCCGGTCGGTCTACTTCGTCGAGAAGGCAAATCGGGAGTCCGTCGACGGCACCGCGCTCGTCGAACGCGAGGAACTCGCGGAGATCCGGGATGCAGAACACCTCCGCGAGGTCATCCGCGAGCGTGCCGACCGGGAGGAAGCGGCCTGAGGGCCACGTCGAACCCGGCCGAACTACGTCTCTCCCGTCCGCCCCGGAGCCCGCCCGAAGAAAACGGGGAACGCGCCCCACCCGGCGACGCGGCAGCCCGGATCGGCAACGGTCGTCCGGAACCGATACGGATCGTGCGTCGATACTACTAATAACCGTTGGGCCAGGGGACAGGGTACGGGAGCCAAGCCGTTCCAGGATCGCGCGAGACACCCGAGATACGACGCCATCGGTCGAGCGGGCCGCGCCCGTCCAGGTCCCAGCCGAGACCGATGGCGATATAGCCAATGACCACGATGGCGAGGACAGTCAGGCGATCCGAGCGGACGGCGAGAGGACCCATCGGGAGGCCATCGATATGAACGACACGGACAACGAGATCACGACCGACGAGAGCGAGAGCACCGACAGCGAGGCGATCGCGGCGCTTACCGTCCGGGTCGTCGGGCCGGCCGGCGAGCCGATCGAGGGCGCGATCGTCCGAGGCGAGGGCGACGGCGTCGAGTTCGGCGGCGAGACCGACGCCGACGGGACCTACGTCGAGGAGGAAGCGGACACGAGTACGTACACGATCGAGGTCGACCACGGCGAGTACGAGGCGGCGACGGTCGAGTACACTCACGACGACGACGGCGAGGTGACGGTCGAACTCGCCTCGCCGGTCGCCGTCGCCGAACTCTCCGTTCGGGTCGTCGATTCGGCCGGCGAACCGATCGCCGGCGCGAGCGTCGACGCCGAAGGCCGACCCCACGACGCCGGGATCCCCCTCGAGTTCTCCGGCGAGACCGATAGCGAGGGAGTCTACCGGGACACCGTCTACGAGAACGCCTACGCGATCACCGTCGACCACGAGGAGTACCATCCCGAGACCGTCGAGTACGGCCACGACGGCGACGGCGGACCGACGGTTTCCCTCGAACCCATCGAGGGCGGAGTCCCGGGCGCCTCGCGGATCACCGTCGCCGTCGTCGACGAAAGCGGATCGCCCATCGAGGGCGCGGAGGTGATCGGCCGCGGGACGCCCCACGAGGCCGACATCCCCCTCCAGTTCCGCGGCGAGACCAACAGCAACGGCCGCCATCCCGACGTCGTCTACCACAACGACTACCGGATCCAGGCCGACCACCCCGACTACACCGGCGAGATCGTCCGACACACCCACGACGGCCCCGCCGACGTCGCCGTCGAACTCGAGTCCGGTCCCGAACGGATCCCGGTGGCGATCACGGCCATCCACCCCGACACGGGGGGTGCCATCGAGGGCGCGGCGGTGCGTCTCGTCCGGACCAGCGGACCCGACAGCGTCACCGCCGACGCCGAAACCGGAAGCGACGGGGCGGCCCTCCTCGAGGTCGAGGCCGGCGAGTACAACGTGTTGGTGGCCGACGACATCGACCTGACGCTCGTCGAGACCGAGTACACCGTCGCCGTCGGTGACGATCCGGTCCAGACCTCCTTCGAGGCCGTCACCGAACCCGACGACTGCGTGTTGACCGTCGAGGTCGTCGACGGCGAAACCGGGAGCCCGATCGAGGGCGCGCGGGTCCAGGCCGACGTCCGCGCCGAGAACATCGACGACATGGGCCTGGCGGCCGGCGAGGCCGACGGCAACGGGATCGCCGAAATCCAGGGCTGGTGTGGCGAGTGGGAGCCCGCCATCGGCTCCGAGGGCTACTGGCCCGCCGACCCCGGTCGGCTCGACGTCGCGGGCAACGACGCGCTCACCGTCGAACTCGAGCCCCGCGAGTAACGCCGGAATCGCTCCCGGAGCCTCCTTCGAGCCGGCTCGGTATCGTTCGGACGGAAGTCGAGCGCCACGCTCGCGGACTCGACGATTCGTTCTCGAGTTGCCCACTGGTCGGGATTGAGGACGGAAAACGGGCCGACCGCCGACCCGCTACATCAGGTAGAAAAGCGGGAAGAGGAAGACCCAGACGATGTCGACGAAGTGCCAGTAGAGCCCGAAGAACTCCACGGGCCGGGAGTCCTCGAGATAGGCGTCGATCGAGATCACGCGATAGATCATGAAGACGGCGACGAAGAGGCCAAGCAGCACGTGGAGCCCGTGGAGGCCGGTCGTGACGAAATACATCGAGTAGTGGAGGTCGGTGAACCAGAAGATCCCGTGGCTGAACTCGTAGCTCCACTCGTAGGCCTTCACGCCCATGAACGTCAGTCCCAGCAGGACGGTGGTCCCGAGGGTGGCGAGCAGCCCCGTCTTGTTCTTCCGTTCGGCCATCACGAGCGCGAGGATGACCGTGAAACTCGACGTGAGCAGGATGTACGTGTTCAACAGGCCGAGCTGGGTGAACGGCGGCACGGGGTCCCAGCTACCCCAGCCCGCGTAGATCCGCATGAAGACGTACGCACCGATGAACGCGCCGAAGACCACGACGTCCGACGCCAGGAAGAACCAGACGCCGAGTTTCGTGTTGGCGACGTTCTCGAACGGCCACCGTTCGGCGATCGCCATCGTCGGCGCGGTAAAGCGCTCGCGGCCGAACTCGAAGAGCGTGTAGCCGAGCGTGGCGACCCCGACGACGGTGATCCCCGAGTAGAGGTAGCTCACGTTGGCCGTGAGCCCCGCGCTCTCGAAGTACTCGGGGTCGAGCGATTCGACCAGCGCCGCGACCGTTCCCGTCATGCCCGAGGCGCCAAGCAGGGTGATGAACAGCCCCAGCCCGATGCCGAAGGGCCAGATGCTCGCGTGATCGACGTGTTCCTCGGCGGTCGCGTGGTCGTGGCCGTGGTCGCGCTCGAGGGCGGCCCCGGCGTCGGCGGTCGCCATCGCGCCGCCGTCGGTGGTCGCACCGCCGTCGGTCGCCGGCGTGTCGTCGACGAACTCGAGGCGCCCGCTCGCATAGGAGGGGCGTCCGGGCCAGTTCTCGAGGGGTGGCGGCGAGGGGATCGCCCACTCGGCGGTCCGGGAGAACTCCCAGGGGTTATCGGGGGCGTCGGGACCGGAGACGAGGCTCTTCCCGAGGGTGTAGAACATGATGAGGAACGAACTCCCCAGGACGAACGCGCCGACGGTCGCCATCTGGTGGTAGATCTGCATGCCGTCGGCGTAGTGGAACACCCGGCGTGGGGTCTCCCAGGCGAGGAACATCGGGAAGTAAAGCAGGTTGAAGCCGACGAAGTAGACCGCGAAGTTGACCTTGCCCAGCAGCTCGTCGTACATCTTCCCGGTCATCTTCGGCCACCAGTAGTAGACCCCGCCGACCAGCGCGGTCACCCCCGAGACCATGACGTAGTGGAAGTGCGCGACGACCCAGTAGGTGCCCCGGAACTCGTAGTCGAGGACGACCGCGCCGAGGAACACGCCCGTAATGCCCCCGAGGATGAAGAGGACGAGCGCACCCAGGCTGAAGAGGAACGGGGTGGTAAAGCGGACGCGGCCCTTGACCATCGTGTAGATCAGCGAGAAGACCATCAGGTCGAACGGCAGCGAGATCCCGATCGTCGTCGCCATGAAGAGGGTCTTGATCTCCAGGTTGATCGTCGTCAGGAACATGTGGTGCATCCAGACCAGGAAGGACTGCACCGCCACCAGGACCATCGCGATGATGACCCACTTCCGGCCGACGATCCGCCGACCCGTAAAGGTCTGGAACGTCTCGAACATGATCCCCAGCGCGGGGAAGAAGACGATGTACACCTCCGGATGGCCGAAGAACCAGAACAGGTGTGCCCACAACAGGCTCGAGCCCTGGTCGGTCACGAAGTACTGGGTCAGCAGGATCTTGTCGCTTACGAGCAAGAGCAAGGCCGCGAGGAGGGCCGCGAACGCAAACAGCATCATCCAGACCGTAAGCAGCCACGACCAGCTGAAAAGCGGGACGTTCCAGAGGCCAAGCCCCTCCGCACGGGAGCGGTGCATCGTCGTCAGGAAGTTGACCGTCCCGACCGTGATCGAGGTGACGAACAGGAGTAACGCGACGATCGCTGCGGTTCCGCCCGTGGTCGCCTGAACGGCGGGCGTGTACATCGGGACGTTGAGCGGGGCGTACATCGTCCAGCCGCCCTCGAAGGACCCGCCCTGGAAGAAGGAGATCGCGAGCAGGACCCCCGAGAAGAGGTAGAACCAGTAGCTGAGCGCGTTCAGCCGGGGGAACGCGAGGTCCTTCGCGCCGATCTGGAGCGGGACGAGGTAGTTCGCAAAGCCCGTCGCGACCGGCGAGAGGAACCAGAACACCATCACCAGCCCGTGGATGGAGACCGCCTGGTTGAAGCCGCTGTTCGAGAGGAGAGTCCCGCCCGGGCTCCAGAGCTGGACCCGGAAGAGCAAGGCGAGGACGCCCCCGAAGATCAGGAAGAAAAACGCGGTCACGAGATAGAGGATCCCGACGTCCTTGTGGTTGGTCGTCACCAGCCAGCGTTTGATCGACGTCCGCGGCGGGAAGTGCTCAGACATCAGCTCTCACCCTCCTGGCCGGATTCGTCGTCGGCGTTGCCGTCGGTTTCGTTGTCCTCAGTGTCATTGTTTCCGTCGTCGCCACTGGCGTCGGTACCGTTCGTGTCGCTTTCGTTGCCGGCGTTCGTTTCGTTGGCCGCGTCGGTCGCGTTGCCCCCGGCGCCGGCCGCGGAGCTCTCGTTCGCTCCGCTCTCGTTGCTCGCAGCGTCGGTACCGTTCGCACTGCTTTCGTTGCCCTCGGGGCCCGTTTGGGTGCCCGTGGCGCTCTCGTTGCCCCCACCGCTTTCGTTTCCGCCGCTGTTCGCCTGGGCTTCCTGTTCTGCCATCCACTCCTGGAAAGCCTCCTCTTCCATCACGGTGAGGTCGGCTTTCATGTTGGAGTGGCCGGCACCACAGAGCTCGAAGCACTCGATGGCGTCCTCGTGGGTCACGTTCTCTCCGTTCTCGGGCGCGTCGGCGATGAACCAGGTCTCGGAGTACTCGCCGGGGATCGCGTCGGCTTTCGCGCGTTGATCCGGTATGCCGAAGGCGTGCCAGACGTCGATCGACGTCACGTTCAGCTGGATCTCCCTGTCGGCGGGGACGACGAGCTCGCCGTTGGACTCGACGCCGTTTTCGTACTGGAAGGTCCAGGAGAACGCCTGTCCCTCGACGTCGACGTTGAGCGCCTCCTCCTGGGCCTCGTCGCCCGGACCGGCCTCGACGTAGAGGAGCATCTGGTACGACCAGAAGACGAGCCCGAGCACGATGACGGCGCTCAGCCCGAACGAGAGGAAGAGCTTCCGCCCTCCCTTCCCCCCGGTCGGCAGTTCGCCGACGACCGGGAGGTCCTCGTCCTCGCCGTGGTTGCCGTCGTCGCGGTACTTGTAGGCGTTGTACAGCGTATAGCTGACGACGACGATGCCGACGAGCGTCCCGAGTCCGAGAAAGAGGACGAAGATCTCGTTGAAGACGTCGACACGCGTCTGCTGTAACGGAGTGGTAAGTTGGGGAAGGATCGTGGTCACCTCGTTTGCCGGCTACTTTTATAGTAGTCGCTGAGTGCTGGGTCCACTTGGCTATTGTGGAAGCCCTCGTCGAACCGAACGGACGGTCCGCTCGCCGCCGGCGCTTCCGTCCGCATCGACCGCGCGTTGTTCTCCGGCATCCAGGTCTCTAAACGGACCTTTGTCCGACCGACCTTTTGTGTATCGTTCTGGAGCCGTCGCCCGACCGCCGCCCCGCCGCCGGACCCGACCTCCCACCACGACGACTCTTATACCCGCGACGCGTAGGGGGCGTATGCCCGAAGACGTCCTCTTCGAGTTCGAGCGCCCGATGGGCCGCACCGAGATCGCCGACTACCTCCGGACCGTCGCCGACCGCCTCGAGGCCGGCGATGAGCTCGCCATGGAAGGCGGCGGCGAGAGCGTCAGCCTCTCCCCGCCCGCGACCCCCACCTTCGAGGTCAAAGCCGAACGCGAGACCTCGAGTAAGGGCGGCCCAGGCGAGTTGAGCGTCGAGTTCGAGCTCGAGTGGGACGAGCGTGAGGACGGCAAGGAAGGCGACGAGGGCGGACTCTCCATCGAGTAGCTTAGACCTCGACGACCCAGGCGGTGAACCCTTCGTCGAGTTCGTACACCGACCGGAAGATCGCGTCGAGCGCCGCCGCGACCCGGTCGTCGTCGGCCCGCGCCGCGATCCGGACGTTGACCCCTTCGGCCTCCTCGGGACGCGCGAGTTCGTCGATCGAAAAGGCGGGGTAGTCCTCGAGGAGCGCCTTTAGGGACTCGAGTTCCGCTTCCGTGCAGTCGACGTTTACGATCCCCTCCGCGAACTGGAGCCAGGGGATTGCCCCCTCGTCGGGGTCGACCGCGGCTTCGATCGTGACGAACGCGCTCGCGCGGGCGCGATGGGCGGCGATCGCGTCGGCGTAGAGGGCACGGCGTTTCTCGGGCTCGGCGGCGTCGAATCGAGTCATATCGGCCGTTCGATCGCCTTTCTTTAAGCCTTTATGCGACGGGGCGCAACGCTCGGGTATGGCACAGCCACGAATACTCATCCTCGGGCCCCCGGGAGCGGGCAAGGGGACACAAAGCGGCCGCCTCGTAGAGCACTTCGACATCGCCCACATCACGACCGGCGACGCGCTCCGGGCGAACAAGGGAATGGACATCAGCGACGTCCACGACGAGTACGACACCCCCGGCGAGATCATGGCCGCGGGCGAACTCGTCCCCGACGAAGTCGTCACCGCAATCGTCGAGGAAGCCCTCGCCGACGCCGACGGCTTCGTCCTCGACGGCTACCCGCGCAACATCGCCCAGGCAGAGGCCCTAGAGGGGATGACCGACCTCGACGTCGTCCTCAAACTCGACGTGAGCGAGGACGAACTCGTCCACCGCCTGACCGGCCGGCGGATCGACCCCGAAACCGACGAGGTCTACCACGTCGAGTACGACCCCGCCGAGGACGAGGAGGTCAAAGAGCGACTGGTCCAGCGCGACGACGACACCGAGGAGACCGTCGTCGAGCGCCTCCGGGTCTACGAGGAGAACACGGCACCGGTCGTCGAGTACTACGACGAGAAGGGTTCCCTGGAACGGATCGACGGCGACCGCGCGCCCGAGGAGGTCTGGACGGAGATCCGCGAGCGCGTCGAGAGTGCCGTCTAGTCGAGAACGATCTCGTGGGTGCGGACGTGGACGTAGACCGTCAGCTCGTCGGTCGCGATGTTATCCATGTGGCCGTCCCAGTTGCCCGTCGGTGAGGTGGGCCCGGCGCTGCTGTCGCCGTGGAAGGTTACGGTCCCGCTGGCGTCGAGTCCGCCGATGACGAAGGTTCCGTAGAAGTCGAGCGACCCGCTCGCGTCGAAGTCGGTGTCGGCCGACACCTCGTCGTGGGGCGCGTAGATCGAGCCGTAGTAGGCCCCGCCGCCGCTGAACCTGAAACTACTCCCGGTCGTGCCGAAGATCTGGAATCGGTTCGCCTCCCCTCCCGAGTTCGTCACGGCGCCGCCGGACATCGACACCGTACCGCTCGTGATCACCCGGACGACGTGGTCGTTTCCACTGGTGCCGGTCACCGTGATGTCCCCGTTCCCCGTCATGGATACGCCCCCGCCCGGACGGACCAGGATGTCGATGTCGCCGTCGCTGACGTCGAGTTCGAGGTCGCTGTTCCCGCCGATAGAGATTTCCCCGGCGAAGTACTGGCCAGCCTCGAGGTGATCGTCGCTCAGGGTGCCGACTTCGTCGCCCTCTCCCTGATCGAGGATCTGGTCATAGGCGCGGTCGATCGGCTCGTGTTCGGGGAGGTCGTCGAGTTCGTCGTTCGGATGGGGGCCGATCTCGCCGGGCGGGACGCCCTCTCTCACCTCGCAGTCGCCGACGCAGTAGCCGTTGTCGGTGATCGATCCGGCCGCGACGAGGTCACCGGCGTACGATTTGTCCCACCGGATCTCGATGTCGCCGTAGGAGACGACGCCGCCGTCGACGTGGCCGCCGACGGTGACGTCCCCGCCCGCGAGGACGCTCCCGGCGTCGTCGTCGCCCGCGATGTCGACGCTCCCGGCCGCGATGATTCGGCCAGTGACCTCGCCGGAGTGGCTGACGCTCACGTCCCCGCCCGAGACGACGTCGCCGTAGATCGTGTGTCCGACGTCGACGTCCCCCGGCGAGACGACGTCGCCGCTCGTGTAGCTGTTTCCCGCCGTACTCGTCGAGATCGACCCCCCGGTCGCCGACAGGACGCTCGCACGATCGGAATTGAGGTTTACGTCCTCGATCTCCTGGGGAAGCTCGGAGATGCCGACGATCACCTCGATGGTCCGGTACTCGCCGGTACCGCTGGTCTCGACGCTCGTGTTCCCCATCGATCGGAAGTATTCCGCCCAGCCGTTGTGATAGGCTGTCGTGACGGAGATCTTGATGTTCTGGCTCTCGTCGACACCGCCAGTGAGTCCGGAGTGGTTCGAGGTGGTGTTGACCCCCGAGACCGCGACCCCGCTTCCTGAGGCCGAGCCGCCGCTCACGTTGAAGATCGGAAGCGTCAGCGTCCCGTCGGTGTACGTAATCGGCGGTCCCGAGACGGGCATCGATCGGTCGCCCGTTCCCCGCCAGACGCCGCCGCCCTCGTAGGCGACGACCGAGCCGTCGTCGTTGGTGTACTCGATCGCACCGAGGCTCTCGTTTGCGACTTCTCCTTTCCCTTCGATGGAGACGGTCATGTTCCCGCCGTCGACCTTGCGGATCGTTCCCTCGCTCGCGTCGATGTCGAGTTCCGTCGTGCCTCCGGCGTCGCTCGTCGCGGCGGCAGTCGCGATGTCCGTGCTGAGTTCGACGAACGCGCTCTCGACGCGATCGATCTCGGCCTGGCTCTCGATCCCGTCGGTTGTCGCGCCCGAAGCGAGCAGGATCGCGACGCTGCCGATCGCGACGATTCCGAACAGCAGGACGAACCCGAGGACCTCCGACTGGCCGCGTTCCTCGCTCACTCCGATCGCCCGGCGCACCGTCTTCTCTCCATATTGCTGCTAGATATATCCGACACCGTGATATACTATTCGGTTGGTACGTGGACGGCGTCCCGCACTGGCGGCCGACGGGATCGGACTGGGGCCACGAACCGGCGTCCCGTCGCCGGCGCCCGAAGATAAACACTTGTATACTGGACGTGACCTAGCTTCGAGTAGATGACGCGTACCGCGGAGAAGGTAGACTCCCTCGTCCGCGAGGACGCCGCGATGGCCGAGGCACTCGAGTCGATCCGCCGGGAGGCCGACCGCAACGGCGGCGAGGTCGAGTGGGCCGACGTCCGGGACGACCTCACTAGCGGCCAGTGGGGTCGAATCATCGAGACGGGGATCTTAGTCGACGGCCGTGACGGGTTCGAGATCGCCGACCGGGAGGCGTTCGATCGCGCCCTGGACGACGACGAGGAGGGGGTCGACGCCGACACTCCCGAGATCGACGACGACGCCTCCTCGTGGTCCCAGTGGGACAAACTGGCCGGGCTGAGCGCCGTATTGTTGATGACCGGCTACTGGTTCGACTCCATCCGGAACCTCATCGGGGGAACGATCGACGTCGCGCTCGGGCCGCTCAACGCCGCGCTCCCATTTTACGCGGTGATCCTCACGGTTGCGATGGTGACCGGGCTCTACTCGACGCTGCTGCAGGCGAACCTGATGAACCCCGAGCGGATGGGCAAATATCAAGAACGGATGAAGGCGATGCAGGAGAAACGAAAGGACGTCGAGGAGCGAAAGGAAGCCGCCGAGGAACGCGGGGCCAGCGAGTCCGAACTCGAGCGACTCGACAACGAGATGGACCGCGTCCAAGAGGAGCAGATGGAGGCGATGGCCGAGAACCTCGGGATGTTCAAAGAACAGTTCCGTCCGATGGTCTGGATCATGCTGTTTACGATCCCGCTTTTCCTCTGGATGTGGTGGATGATCCGCGACGGCCACATCGCCAGCGACGAGCTCCAGGTCGTGATGCCGATCGCCGGCGTCGTCGAGTGGAACGACGGCGTCGTTGGCCCGATGCAAGCCTGGATCGTCTGGTACTTCCTCTGTTCGATGGGTTTCACCCAGTTGCTCCGGAAAGCCGTCAACATCGACATGTCGCCGGCGACCAGCTGACGCGGGGACTTTCACAATTCCTTTGAACGAGCCCGGTGGAGGGAACGTATGTTACTCACCGTCTCCGGCCCGCCTGGAAGCGGGAAGAGCACCACCGCGGGGTTGCTCGCCGACGCCTTCGACCTCGAACACGTAAGCGGGGGCGACATCTTCCGCGAACTCGCCGACGAGCGGGGGTACACCCCCCTCGAGTTCAACAAGCTCGCCGAGGAAAACGAGGAGATCGACCGCGACCTGGATCGTCGGCTGGGTCGGATCGCCCGCGACCGCGACGACCTCGTCCTCGAGTCGCGGCTGGCGGGCTGGCTGGCGGGCGAACACGCCGACTTCCGGTTCTGGCTCGACGCGCCCGCGAGCGTCCGGGGCGAGCGGATCGCCGACCGCGAGGGCAAGGAGCCGGGGCCCGCGACGGAGGAGACCCGCGCACGGGAGGCCAGCGAGGCCAGCCGGTACGAGGACTACTATGGAATCGACATCACCGACCTGAAGATATACGACCTTTCGGTGAACACCGGCCGGTGGGAGCCCGACGCCGTCCTCGACATGCTCGTGACCGCAGTCGAGGAGTACCACCCCGAAAAGGACGAGGGGAAGTACCCGATCACCGGCGTCGAGATCTGATGGCCCTGCGTGGCCCGCCCGCCGAGCGCTCGCCCGCCTCCCTCCTCCGGTTCGGAGTGGTGAACCTCGACAAACCACCGGGACCGTCCTCCCACCAGGTCAGCGGCTGGCTCCGGGACAGCGTCGCCGACGCACTCGCCGAGACAGGAGAGGAGCCGATCGACCGGGCGGCCCACGCCGGCACCCTCGACCCGAAGGTCACCGGCTGTCTGCCGATCATGTTTGGAACCGCGACCCGGCTCGCACCCGCCTTTCTGGAGGGCGGCAAGGAGTACGTCGCGGTCCTCGAGTGCCACGGGCCGGTCCCCGAGGACGCCTCCGAGATCGTCGCGGAGTTCGAGGGCCCGATCTACCAGAAGCCGCCCCGAAAGAGCGCCGTCTCGCGACGATTGCGGGTCCGGGAGATCTACACCCTCGAGGTGCTCGAGACGGCCGACCGAAAGATCCTGCTCCGGACGCGGTGCGAGAGCGGGACCTACATCCGCAAACTCTGTCACGACCTCGGGCTGGCGCTTGGGACGGGCGCCCACATGGGCGACCTCCGGCGGACGGCGACCGACCCGTTCGACGACCGGACGCTCCATTCGGCGTACGACCTGCTCGACGCGCTGGCGTTCTGGGTCGAGGACGGCGACGAGAAGCTGCTCCGGGAGGTTGTCTCCCCCGCCGAGCGAGTGTTGGAGGGGCTTCCGTCGGTAACGATCGCCGAGAGCGCGGCCCGCGAGGTCGCAAATGGCGCGCAGGTGTACGCCCCCGGCGTTCTTTCTGCGGATGACGCCGGCCCCGAGGACCTGCTCGCCTGTTACACCCCCGACGGCGCCGCGGTCTGTCTCGGGCGGCTGGTCGGTGACCCGGACGCGGAGTCGGGGATCGTGGTGGAACTCGAGCGCGTGCTGGTCTGAGTCGGTGAACGGAGGACGGCGAGGACGGTGAAACGACACTCTTAAACGGAACACGCCCGTCGTCGGAAACACGGGACCGTGGGGTAGTGGTATCCTCTGCGGATGGGGTCCGTAGGACCCGAGTTCGACTCTCGGCGGTCCCACTGATTTTGCGACGAACAAACCCACGAGGCGCGTCTCTCTGATGTCCGTCGTGAGAACGACAGAACGGGTCCTATTCGGGTGCTGAGACCGGATTCATAGCTACCGGACAACGGGCTACTCGCTCTCGAGTGCGGCGTAGATATCCGAGTGGCGGCGTCCGTCAAGTTCTCCCATCTCGAGGAGAATTTTGTGGCGCTCCTCGTCGGTGTCTGCTGACTGGTATCGCTCGTACAGACGGCGAACCTCGTCGTCGGCCGTGGAGGGTTCAGTACCGGACGCCATTGTCTACTGGATATGTGCGTTCGCGCCTTTTTATACGTAATGTAGGGCGGACCCGGTCACGTTTTCCGACCGAATCCCTGGTTCCGTGTCGTCGCCTTCGCGAACGATCTGGTCGTGGAGACCACAAACGAGTTCGACGGAGGGATACGCGACGTCGGCGGTCACACCTCTCCATCTCTCGTGCTATCCGATAACGGTTTGCGATGTGAAAGTCGAGTGCGGCCAGTACCCCGACCCCATTCGTTATCGCCGTTCGACCCTCATACGGACTTCTGTGAATCAGTACCGGTGAAACCATGACCGTTCTGGGATTTCACCGGTAAATCGTTACAGCAATCCGTATCAGGCCTCTCGACCCAACTCCGCCAGTAGATGCGAAACGTGGATCCGATCGCTCGCCCCTTCGCCCATCTCGAACTCGACGTCAGCCGCCAGCCGGTGTAACCTGGCGAGTTTCTCGCCCTGGTACTGCTTGCGCGCGACCGACAGCACCTCGTCGATGACCTCGCTGCCCGACAGTCCCTCGTCCACCAGCAGGTCGTCGAGCGTGCTCCGGGCGTCGGTGAACGCCCCCGATTCGGCGTCCTCGAGCATCTCCCCCACTTCGTCGTCGTAGCCGACGCTCCCGATGGTCTCGTAGGCGGCGTCCATCGTGATCTCGCCTTCCTCGACGGCGGCGGTCTGAGAAGCTAAGATCGCCCGGCGGAGGTCGCCGTCGGCGTAGCCCGCGACGAACTCGAGGCCGTCGGCGTCGTACTCGACGCCTTCGCGCTCGGCGATCCGCTCGAGTACCGCGACGGTCTCCTCGCTGGTGGGCGCGCGCATCGTGACCGGGAAACACCGCGAACGGATCGGCGGGATCAGCTTGGTGGGCTGGCGGGTCCCGATCACGAACTGGGTCGTCCGGTGGTGTTGTTCCATGATCCGGCGAAGGGCCTGCTGGAAGTCCTCCCGAATCGTCTCGGCGTTGTCGAGCAGGATCGTCTTGTACGTCCCCGAGGAGGGCGCGTAGCCCGCCTGTTCTTTGAGGACGTGGGCGATCATGTCCCGTTTCGACCAGTTTCGCTTGTACTTGTTCGACCGGTCGCCGCTCCGGCGGTACTGTTTGGAGAACTCGGTCTGGCCCTGGAGGAAGTGCGCAAAGCGGGGGTCCTCGCGGATCTCCTTTTTCGTCCGCTCAAAGAAGTCCGCGACGTTAATCTCGACGAAGTCGTTGTCGGGATCCGCGTGGGCCTCGCGGGCGAGTGCGCGTGCGGCCGCGGTCTTTCCGCTTCCCGTCGGCCCCTGGAGGATCAGGTTGATCGGCTCCTCGATCGCTCGCTCGAGATACTCTCGGGCGCCGTCTTGGGGGAGTTCCGACAGCTCCGGCGCGTGCGCCTCGGTCCACAGTGGCCCGTCCATCGCCGATCTGTAGGGCGGCTGGCGGTAAGAATCGGTCGGTTACGCGTCGTCCTCGCCTTCGGCCTGGGTCTCGTTTCCGCTCCCGTCGTCGGACTCGTTCGAGCCGTCCGCCCCGTCGCTTTCGTTGGTCGCGTCGGTCCCGTTGGTCTCGTTCGTCTGGTTGCCATCGTCGGTTCCGTTCGACTCGTTGTCCCCGATCCCGCCGCCGGGCGAGAGGGCGTCGTCGGCCTCGCCCTCGACGGTCGCGGTCGCCTGGACAGGGTCGCCCTCGCCATCCACGTACGGTACCGTCGTCGCCACCTCCCCGGGGTCGCCGCCGTAGACGACGACGGTCGCGGTCTCGCCGTCGGCGAGTTCGTCCCCGACGTCGATCGTCACGTTCTCGTGGTCGCCGTACTCGAGAGCGTCGGAGGTCGCGACGACGGAGCCGTTGCCGTCCTCGACGGCGAGGAACCCGTCGATCGGGAGCGTCGCGTCGGCGACGACCTCCTCGGGCGTGGCCTCGACGACGGTCACGTCCGCGGGCGCGTACTCGACGAGGAAGTCGTCGACGGCGCCGTCCTCGTCGGTGTAGATCCCGTAGCCGTGTTCGCCGGGTTCGACGCCGCTGAGGTCGATCGTGAAGTTGAGCTGGCGGGTCTCGTCGGCCGAGAGCGAGACGATCTGGCGTTCACGGACCTCGCCGTCGATCCGGAAGTCGACTGGCTGTTGGTCCTCGAAGTCGTTGGGGTTGCGGATCTCGCTCGTGATCTCCAAGGTGTCGTTTACCGGAACCCGATCGGTCGCGTTCGCGGACTCGACGATGAAGGAGGTGCTCGTGGCGCCCTCCTCGGGGCCGTCGGGCATCGAGACGGTCGCGGTGTCGCTTACGGGATAGCCGTCCGCGCCGATGTAGGGCCGGTCGTGGTCCTCGTCCTCGCCGGCCTCCTCGGGGCCGACGAACGTCTCGTTGCCGGTGACGTCCTGGTGGGCCGTCGCCGTCAGCTGGCCGAGCAGCTCCCCCTCGCCGCGCTGTTCGACCGTGACGTTCTCGTGGTCTCCCTCGCCGAGATACTCCGAGACGCCGACGATCTCGCCTTCCGACGTGACGACCACGAAGCCGCCGTCAGAGAGGGTGACGTTGTCGACGGTGGCGCTCGTGCCGTCGCCGGTCTGATCCGAGAACTCGATCGAGCCTTCGGGCTCCTCTGTGACGTCGGCGCCGAAGAGTGCGGGTGCCTGCCCGACCACCGTCCCCGCCGCGAGGACGACGACGAGGGCGACCAGGATGGCGCCGATCCGTTTTACCGTGCCGAGCTCGGGTAGTCTACTCATTCTCGCGGTTGTCTCCAGTCTATCCCTGCGTTCGTCCCGCAGTGATGTAAATTTCACCCTTTCGACCACGCATATGCAACCACTTGGATCGAAGCCGGTTTACCCCGGCCGCTCCCAGTCCCGGGTGATGGCACTGCGCGTGACGTTCCTGGGGACCAGCGGGGCCGTCCCGACGGCCGAGCGGAATCCGACGGCGATCCACGTCGCCCGCGAGGGCGACGAGCTCCTCTTCGACGCCGGCGAGGGAACCCAGCGCCAGATGATGCGCTTTTCGACGGGGTTTTCGGTCTCGCAGCTGTTCGTCACACATCTCCACGGCGACCACGTCTTCGGGATCCCGGGCTTGCTCCAGACGATGGACTTCAACGAGCGTGCGGCCCCCCTCGCCGTCCACGCCCCACGGGGCTGTCGGCGCCGACTGGAGGAGCTGATCGCCGCGGGCGGAACCCGACCCTCCTTTCCGGTCCGGATCGACGAGGTCGCTCCCGGCGACGTCGCCTACCGCGCCGACGAGTACGAGGTCCGGGCGTTCGACGCCGACCACGACACCCGCTCGGTCGGCTACGCGCTGGTCGAGGACGAGCGCAAGGGCCGCTTCGACCGCGAACGGGCCGAGGAACTGGGCGTCCCCGTCGGCCCGAAGTTCTCGCAGCTCCACGAGGGCGACCCCGTCGAGCTCGAGGACGGCGCCGTCGTCCGGCCGGAGCAGGTCGTCGGCGACCCCCGCCCCGGACGCTCGGTCGTCTACACCGGCGACACCCGGCCCGTGGCTGGGACCGTCGAGGCCGCCGACGAGCCCGACCTGTTGATCCACGACGCGACGTTCGCCGACGACGGTGTCGAGCGCGCGGGCAAGACTGCCCACTCGACGGCCCGTCAAGCCGGCGCCATCGCGAGCGAGGCCGGCGCCCGCCGACTCGCACTGACCCACCTCTCCTCGCGGTACGCCGGCCGGACCGGGGACCACCTCGCGCAGGCCCGCGAGGTCTTCGACGGCGAGGTGTTCGCCCCCGACGACGGCGACGCCGTCGAGATCCCCTATCCCGACGCCGACGAGTGAATCGAGGGGTCGGGACGGCCCCGGCGCGGACGACGACCGTCGAACTATCGCCAGGGGCCGCGAACGCCGGGTCTTTTGCCCGACGGCCCGTAGGCGGGGTATGTTCGACACCCGCCCGGACCGCGGAAGCGAGGCCGTCCTCGTCGGCCGCTCGAACGTGGGCAAGTCCACGTTGATGCGCGAGCTGACCGGCCACACGTTCGACACCGGCCGGAATCCAGGGGTAACGCGCTCGCCGAACCACTACGACTGGGCCCCCGAGGACTTCGTGATCACCGACCTCCCCGGCTACGGGTTCATGAGCGGCGTTCCCGAGGAGCGCCGCGAGGAGATCAAGACCGGGATCGTCCGCTATCTCGAGGACAACGCCGAGAAGATCCTCGTCGCGATCCACGTCGTCGACGGCAAGAGCGTCGTCGATATCATCGACCGCCACAGCGGCGGCGAAGAGATCCCCTACGACGTCGAGCTGTTTCACTTCCTCCGGGAACTCGATATCCCGACGGTCGTCGCGGTCAACAAGATGGACAAGGTCGACGACCGCGACGAACGCCTCGACGCGATCTGTGACCGCCTCGGCCTGCTCCCGCCCTGGAAACAGTGGCAGGAGACGGTCGCCCCGATCAGCGCCAAGCGGGGCCAGCTCGACCCCCTGGAAAAAGCGGTCCGGACCCACCTCCACGACCAGGAGAGGGACGACCTCTTCACGTTCTTCTAGACCACCCGGTTTCGAAACTCGCCGTCCCGCTCGATGCGCACGACGTTGTCGGCGACGATCTCCCCGACGTCCCGGTAGTAGTCCCGGGTGTAGGCGCCACAGTGGGGCGTGACGATCACCTCCTCGAACCCCCACAGCGGCGATGATTCGGGAAGCGGTTCGGTCTCGAAGACGTCCAGGGCCGCCCCCGCGATCGACCCCGACTCGAGGGCCGCCACGAGCGCCGGCTCGTCGACGACCCCGCCGCGGGCGACGTTGACGAAGCGAGCCTCGGGGGCCATCGCCTCGAACGCCGCCCGGTCGAACAGCCCCTCGGTGTCGGCGGTCAGCGGGACGGTCGCGACAACGAACTCCGGGCCGGCGATCGCCTCGTGGAGCGTCTCGGTCGCGTACATCTCCTCGAACTCCGGCAGTGAGTCTGGAGAGCGCCGGACCCCCACAGTACGAACGCCCAGCGAGCCGACGACGTCGGCGACTCCCCGACCCAGGGTTCCGGTGCCGACGATGCAGGCCGTCGTCCCCGAAAGGGTAAACGCCTCGTCCCACTCGGGGCGGTTCCACTCCCGTCGCTCCCCGGCGGCGACGTGGTCGTGGAGCCGCCGGGCGAACGCGAGCAGGTAGCCCGCGACGGTCTCGCCGATCGACCGGCCGTGGATCCCCGTGCTGTTCGTGAGGACGACGCCCCGCTCATCGAGCGCCTCGAGGGGAAACCGATCGATCCCCGCCTGGATCGAGTGGATCCACTCGAGGTCCCGAAACGCATCGCGGTGCTCCAGGGTGACGACCCCGTCGACGCCGCCGAGCCCGTCGTCGCCGATCACCGCGACGTCGATCCCCCCATGCGTCTCGCTCGCGAGGAACTCGCGGAGCCGCTCGGGCGGGAAGACGGCCGCGACGGAGTCGTGAATTCCGAGTCGGTCGATCTCCATGCCGCGGGCTACGCGGGCCGGCTACTCAATACGAGGGGCGGCTCGGGAGAGGGTCCTCGTCACACGGGGCTCGGTGGGGGTAACTCCTCGTCACCGCCGCCCGGCCTGCTGTAGGGTCCAGGGGGGTTTCGGTCTGTCGCTCCTACCTCTCGGCCCACCGCTCGTACTCCCGGAGTTCCTCGGCGACGGCCTCGATCTCGCCGGACTCCACGACGCCCGCCTCGGTGACGATTCCCGTCAGGCAATCCGCGGGAGTGACGTCGAAGGTCGGGTTGGCGACGTCGATCGGTGCCTCGCCGTCGTAGACCGTCTCCGGGGAACCCGACTCCAGGTTGACCGCCTCGCGGGTCGAGACCTTGTCGCTCGCGGCGACCGCGTAGACGGGGACTCCCTCGCGGGCGGCAGCGATCGCGGCCCCTCGAGTCCCAGTCTTGTTCACGATCCGACCGTCGGGAAGGACCGTGTCGGCACCCACGAGGACGGTATCGACGTCCGCGCGGGCGAGGAGGTGGGCGACGGCGGCGTCGGTGTGCAGCGTCACCGCCGTTCCCGGGACCTCCGCCGCGAGTTCCTCGGCGACCGCCCGCCCCTCGCAGGCGGGCCGGGACTCGGCGACAAAAACGCGGTCGGGGTCGCCCGCCCGAAGCGCCCGCCGGACGGTGCCCGACCGCGAGAGGGTCAACACCCGTCCGCCGACCTCCCCGGCGGCGTTGTCGGCCGCCCGGTCGTCGGCCGCGTGGGCCCGGTCGATCGCCTCGAGGGTGCTATCGAGGACCGCCGACGCGTCCTGGCCGTCGTCGTCCGCTCCTGCCATCGCCCGGTTGACCCGGTTTCGGAGGACCGCCATGCTCGGTCGGGCCTCGATCAGCCGGTCGGCGAGGGAAGCGAGTTCGTCCCACTCCTCGCTCGCCTCGTTCCCCCCATCGTCGCTCCCTTCAGCGACCAGGAGACCCGCGCGATCCCGGAGGACCTCGAGCGCGCGAATCGAGAGGAAGGCAGCGCCGTGCGTGCCGTCGACTGCGATCGATCGAACCGTGGGCGCGACCCGCTCGTAGGCGTTCCAGAGACCGGGGACGGTCTCGCGATCCCCGGTGGCGATCCCGGTCGGGGAGACCCACGCCGCCTCGTCGTGTTCCTCGCCGAGTTCGACCTCGCGGTTCCCGGCGTCGAACAGGTAGGGGTGGACCCGCCAGCGTTCGCTCTCGACGGTGAGGGGGCGACCCGCCCGGACGGCATCGGTCTCGTCTGTCGAGAGGTCCGCCTCCTCACGGATCTCCCGGCGGACCTGCTCGTCGGGGTCGTCCTCGGCGTCCCCCGAGATCCCGCCCCACTGGCCCCGGAAGCTTCCCGCGTTTTCGCTTCGCAGGAGGACCAGGACCTCGCTCCGGTTCCGGAGGAACGCGGTGACGACGTCGGTCGGACCGTCGTCGGTCATACGTCCCCCCACGACGGGAACCCGAAAGTCGGTTTCGCCCGCCGATGACGGTGGCCTTTTCCTGGCGCTTCCCCCACGAACGGTATGGAACTCGACGCAGTCGAAGGGATCCCCGAGATCCGCCCCGGCGACGACCTCGCATCCCTCGTCGCCGAACGGACGGACCTCGCCGACGGCGACGTGCTGACGGTCGCCAGCACGGTGGTCTCGAAAGCCGAGAGCCGGGTGGCCGACCTCGCCGATTTCCCCGCCGGCCCGCGGGCCGAGGAGATCGCGACCCGGCTCTCCGAGCGGACCGACGAGGAGAAAGATCCCCGGTTCGCCCAGGCAGTCCTTGAGGAGAGCACCGACCTCGTGATGGAGGAGCCGTTCCTGCTGACCGAAACCCGCTTCGGCCACGTCTGTGTCAACGCGGGGATCGACCGCTCGAACGTCCCCGACAACGACCTCCTCTTGCTCCCGAAACGACCCGGGGAGAGCGCCCGCCGGATCCGGGAGGCGCTTCCCGAAGACGTCGCGGTGATCGTCACCGACACCTGCGGGCGACCCTTCCGCTACGGCCAGCGCGGGGTGGCGATCGGCTGGGACGGGATCCCCGCGAGCCGGGACTGGCGCGGCGAAGAGGACCGCGACGGCCACGAACTCGCGGTCACCGTCCAGTCGGTCGTCGACGAACTCGCCGCCGCCGCGAACCTCGTCACGGGGGAAGGTGCCGGCGGCACCCCCGCCGTCGTCGTCCGGGACTGGGACTTTGGCGATCATGCGGGCAGCGAGAACCTCTTTCGTGATCTCGAGAGCGACTTCGTTCGCCAAGCCCTCCGGGAGTGGCAGTGGGAGCCATGAAGGGAATCGAGTTCACGCCCGAACACCCGCCCGACGAGCTCGCGGATCTCGCCGCTCTCGCCGAGGCAGAGGGGTTCGAGGCGGCCTTCGCGAGCAGCCACTACTTCAACCGCGATCCCTTCGTCACGCTCTCGCGGATGGCGGCGGCGACCGAGGAAATCCGGCTGGGACCCGGCGTCGTCAACCCCTACGAGAGCCACCCTGCGACGCTCGCGGCCCGCGTCGCGACCGTAGCGGAGGTAAGCGACGGCCGCGCGCTGCTCGGCCTCGGCGCGGGCGACCGCTCGGCGCTCGCCGCTCTGGGAATCGACCGCGACCGGCCGCTCCGGCGCGTGTTGGAGACGATGGACGTCGTCCGGGACCTCTGGCAGGGAAAGACGGTCTCGCGCGAGGGGACCTTCGAGGTCCGCGAAGCGTCGCTCAACACGCCCTCGGCGGCGATCCCGGTCTACGTCGGCGCCCAGGGGCCCGACATGCTCCGGATGGCCGCCAAACACGCCGACGGCGTCCTGGTCAACGCCTCCCACCCCGACGACCTCGCGTGGGCCGAAGAACGGCTCGAGGAGGGGAGAGCCGAGCGCGGTCGGGACGGCGAGTTCGAAGCGCTGTCGTGGGCCTCCGTCAGCGTCGCCGAGGACCGCGACGACGCACGGGAGGCCGCCCGGCCGCCGGTCGCGTTCATCGCGGCCGACGTCGCAGAGCCCGTCCTGGAGCGCCACGGGATCGCCGGCGAGGACGCCCGCTCGGTCGGCGAGGCCCTCGAGGCCGGCGAGTTCTCGACGGCGTTCGAGCGGGTCACGCCCGCGATGCTCGACGCCTTTTCGATCGCGGGGACCCCGAGAGAGGTCGAGGAGCGGTTCGAGGCCGTCCTCGAACACGTCGACGGGATCGTCGTCGGCTCGCCGCTGGGGCCCGACCTCGGTCGGGGGGTAGAGCTCGCCGGCGAGGCTCTGGCGCGGGCTACTCGAGACTGAACAGCGAGCCGACCGCACCGAGGGTGAGGCCGCCGAAGACGGCGAGGCTGAAGGCGACCAGCAGGGCGCCAACGAGGAACAGAAGCGGCGCGAGAAGCTCGCCGGTCGCGACCTCGGCGAACAGTTCGGTCATCTCGGTGACGTTCTCGACGATGACGTTCAGCGGGACGGGGTCCATACCGGGAGTTTTCGCCCGGCGCACTTGGCCATGCCGGTCTACGGTGCCGCTGGTGCGGTGCGGGCCCGGGGATTAAGGCGCCCGCCGCCCGACGTCCGGTCGTGACCAGGGAGCCGACGATCGCCGACTGCACGAGCGGGGGCGACGGCGACGAGGAGTCCAGGACCGATACGGAAGGGGACGAATCCCGACGGCGGGCATCGACGACGGGCGGCCGGGAGGGGAGCGATCCGGATGCCGCCGAGCCCGCGCGAGCGACGTACGGATGGGGCTCGTACGACTGTGCCCGCTGTGGGTCGGCGACCGAGCGAGTTTGGAGGGGCGAGGAGGGAGTCGTCTGCTCGGACTGCAAGGAGTGGTAAACTGCCTCGGGGTCAAGCCCCGAGGCTTTCGCGTGGGCTCCCGTTCTATGCCTCAACAGAGGTAGGGGGGGACGTACTCCCCACTCACGTTCAACGTCCCGCGATTCAAGCGCACGTCTACGGGTGCGCCTCCGTCGGCTGCGTTTTGCCGCCGGCGGAGATACCGGAAACCGATGTTCTTCGCCGCATTGTAATCCGCGTGGTTCTGATACCCGCACTTTAAGCACTCGAAGTGCTCGCTATCACGGTTGTCCTCGTGGGTCCAGCCGCACGTCGAGCACCGTTGGGACGTATGGTTTGGCGGGACTTGGGCAGCTTCGACGCCGTGCTCTGCCGCCTTGTACTCGACATATTGGAACAATCGACGGAACGCCCACACGTGTTGCCACGTCGCCTGCGGGATGTTCTCGCGGATGTGTGTTAGGTCCACGTTCGGGAGTGTGATAGTCTGAGAACGGAGGTTTGTGTCGAGTATCGACGCGCTTCCTCCCCGAGGTCGAGCCTCGGGGCATCCGCGCTGTGTTTTCTGTGAACCCCCGAAAACCGGCAAGTGCAGGCAGTTTCGCGGCGATACCCCCAGAACATTTATGAGGTTGTCCGGAGTTTATGCGGACGCAATGGCGCAAGGTACGGTCGCGTTCTTCAACGACACGGGCGGTTACGGGTTCATCGAGACGGACGACGCGGACGACGACGTCTTCTTTCACATGGAAGACGTCGGCGGCCCGGACCTAGAGGAGGGACAGGAAGTCGAATTCGACATCGTCGAGGCCGAGAAGGGGCCACGGGCGTCGAATGTAGAACGGCTCTAAGGGGCCGACCGTCGGGGCATCGTTCTTCGACCGTCACACCGAAAGCGGCTGCATCGTTCGGTCCGAGTTATATTAGTGGGGAGTGCGTACACCCGCCAACCGCAGGCAGTTCGAGAGTCGACGGAACACATATCACCGTCACGACCCCAACGAGGGGTAAGAAGACCACGCCACGTACCCGCCGTGGCGCCGGGAGAGAACAGATGACCGACGCCAACACGAGGGACCGCCCTCACGATCCGATCCAGGAGGACCGCCCGACAGCCGTCGAGCCGCTACCGACCGAGGAGGCCGCCGACCTCTGTCGGGCCGTCACCGACAACGTCGCCGGCGTCATCGTCGGCCACGACGAGGCGGTCGAACACGTCGTCACGGCGATCCTCGCGCGGGGCCACGTCCTGCTCGACGACGTCCCCGGGGTCGGCAAGACGATGCTCGCCCGCTCGCTTGCACGCTCGATCGACTGCCGGTTCCGCCGGGTGCAGTTCACCCCCGATCTCCTCCCGTCGGACGTCACCGGCGTCAACGTCTTCAACCAGAAGACCCGCGAGTTCGAGTTCCAGCCCGGTCCCGTCTTCGCCAACGTCGTCCTGGGCGACGAGATCAACCGGGCGCCGCCCAAGACCCAGTCGGCCCTGCTCGAGGCGATGGAGGAGGCCCAGGTGACCGTCGACGGCGAGACCAGGGCCCTCCCGCGGCCGTTTACGGTCATCGCGACCCAGAACGCGGTCGAGCCCGATCGCACCTACGAGTTGCCGTTCGCGGAGGTCGACCGGTTCGTCAAGAAACTCCGGCTCGGCTATCCCGACCCCGACGAGGAGTCCGAGATGCTCGCCCGGACCGTCGGCCACCACCCCATCGAGGACTTAGAGCCGGTGACCGACCTCGAGTCGGTCCGGCGGGCCCGCGAGACGGCGACCCGGGTCCGCGTCGAGGCCCCGGTCCGTGAGTACGCGACCCGGCTTGCGGGCTACACCCGCGACCACGCTCGTCTCGGGGTCAGTCCCCGAGGAACGATCTC
The DNA here is from genome assembly GCF_020177375.1 of Saliphagus infecundisoli. GTDB lineage: Archaea > Halobacteriota > Halobacteria > Halobacteriales > Natrialbaceae > Saliphagus > Saliphagus infecundisoli. The sequence goes on from NZ_JAIWHV010000006.1 coordinate 65,135, forward strand.
CTTGCTGCGGGCCGCCCAGGCCCGGGCGGTGCTCTCGGGGCGGGACTACGTCATCCCCGACGACGTCCAGTACGAGGCCCCAGTCGTTCTCCCCCACCGGATCAGGGCCGGCTCCGACGACCCCGAGGTCGACGGGACGGCCATCGTCGAGCGGGCCCTGGAGCGGGTAGCGGTGGAATAGATGAAGCTCACCCGCCGTGGCTACGCCGTCGTCGCCGTCGTCGCCGGCTGTCTCGTGATGGCCTGGCTCTACGGCGCCCGGTCGCTGAACGCGCTCGTCGCTCCCCTCTTGCTCGCCCTGTTGGCGGCGGTCGTGGCGGTCTCCCGTGCGGAGACGCCGACGGTAGAGCGGGCCGCCGTCGAGGACGGGTTCGTCGGCGAGCGCCGGACCGTCTCGCTGTCGCTCACTGCCGGGAACCCGATCGCCGCGACCGTCGAGGACGAGGTCGGCGACGGGCTGGCGACGATCCGGGAGGCACCGAGCGAGTCCTGGCGCGAGGGAATCGTTGCCGACCCCGAGGCCGACGCCGTCGCCGAGCTCACCATCGCCGAGGGAAGCGAGGTCACGTACGACGTCCGGCTGACCGCCCGCGGCGAGCGGACGGTCGGTCCCGTCACCGTGACCGTCCGGGACGTCCTCGGGCTCGTCTCCCGAGAGTTCTCGGTGGCCGCGACCGGCCGGGTCCTCGTCTACCCCGAGGTATACGACCTGCGGGGGGCCTCGCGGCGGGACCTGCGGACGCTCGCGCTGGCGATCCGCGAGGGGAGCCGCGAGGAGTTCGATCACCTCCGGGAGTACGACCGGGGCGACTCGCTGCGGGACGTCCACTGGAAGTCGACCGCGAAACGTGCCGACGGCGAACTCGTCGTCAAAGAGTTCGTCGCCGACGACGACGTCGGGGAGGTCGCCCTCCTCGCGGAGGCGGGTCGCGACCGCGCCGACCAGATGGCGACGGCGACCGCGAGCGTCGCGACCTACCTCCTCGAGTCTGGCGTCCGCGTCTCGGTCGCCACGCCCGCGGGCTCACTGCCATCGCGGGCGGGCCACGACCACCACCTCGAGGCGCTTCGCTTGCTCGCCCGGACCGGCGACGGGATCGCCACCGACCGGGCGAGACGCGAGGCCGACGTGGTGGTCCGTGCCGACGAAACGGGAACGGTCGTCGCGGTCGGCGAGGAGACGATCCCCTTCGACCGGTTCCGGGAGGGCGATCTCCGGACCGGAATCGCCCCGGATTCGAAGGATGAGGGCCGGGAGGTGGTCGCGTGAGCACGACCGATGCGACCGCGAGCCGGTCGGTCGACGTCGACCGGGCGATCCCCGACCGGGCGTTCCGGACCGGGGCGCTCGCGGGCGTGCTCGTGCTCACGGCGTCGTACGTCTCGGTGTTGCTGGAGGTGACGGGGGTCGTCGGCGGGACGGCCCGACTGCTGGCCGTCGTCGCGGTCGTGTTCGCGGCCGCGACGCTGCTCGCCCGGGCGATCGCCGTCCGGACCGCGGTGGGAACGGCCCTCCTCTTCGGTGCCGTCGGCTTCGGCTACTACTTCACCGTCACCGGGGTCGGGGTCGGGACCGCTCTCGGCTCGTTGGACAGACTGGCCTCGGATACGATCGCGATCACAACGGGGATGCCGCTGCTGCGGATGATGGCGGTTGACAGCTGGGCGCTGGCGTTCGCACCCGGACCGGTCTTTCTCTCGTGGTATCTCGCCGTCCGCCGCCGGTACGTCCTCGGCGTCCTCGCGGGCGGGATCGCGCTTGCCTTCCTCGTGCTCTCGGGGGACGCCGGCGTCGCGACCACGCTCGCGGGGACCGTCGGCGGGATCGCCGCCGTCGGCTTCGGCGAGCTCGAGCTCCGCCGGGGGACGATCGCCCAGGCGGACGTGCTCGCCGTCCTGTTCGCGGCGATGGTCGTCCTCTCGCTTTCGGTCTCGCTGGTCCCCGGCGGGACGCCCGGGCCGACGGTGCTGATCGAGGGCCAGGGCACCGACGGGAGCCTCGAGGCCAACTCCGCGACGGCGCCCGAGGAGACGACGATCGCGGGCAACGTCTCGCTGTCGCCGGAGGTCCGCTTTACCGTCCGCAGCGAGCGCGAATCGTACTGGCGCACCGGCGTCTACGACCGCTTCACCGGCGAGGGGTGGGTGCGGACCGGCCAGCAGGAGGCCTTCGACGGCCGCCTCGAGGCGCCCCCAGGAGAGACCGAGACGGTGAACCAGACGGTGACCGTCGAGGACGACGCCCGCGTGCTGCCGGCGGCGGCCTCCCCGGTCGAGATCGAGGGCGACGTCCGGGAGATCACCGAACGGACGGACCACGGCCAGTTCCACCCGAGCGAGGCGCTGATCGAAGGCGACAGGTACAACGTCGAGAGCGCCGTGCTCAACGCCTCGAGCGAGGAGCTGGCGAACGCGAGCACCGACTACCCCGAGGAGGTCACGGCACAGTACCTCCAACAGCCCGAAGGGGTGTCCGCAGAGTTCGAGGACGCGACCGCGGAGGTCGTCGCCGACGCCGACGACCCCCACGAGGCCGCGAGCGCGATAGAGGAGCACCTCCGGACCGAGAAGGGCTACTCGCTGAACGTCACCCGACCCGACGGCAACGTCGCCGAGGGGTTCCTCCTCGAGATGGAGGAGGGCTACTGCGTCTACTTCGCGACGACGATGACCCAGATGCTCCGGACCGAAGGGATCCCGGCGCGCTACGTCACCGGCTACACGAGCGGCCAGCAGGTCGACGACAACGAGTGGGTCGTCCGCGGACTCAACGCCCACGCCTGGGTCGAGGCCTACTTCCCCGGACACGGCTGGGTCGCCTTCGACCCCACGCCCGGCGGCGACCGCGACGACGTCCACTACGACCGGCTCGAGGACGCCCGCGAGAACAATGAATCAGGCGTCGACACCGGGGCGAGCGAGGACGTCGCCGCCGGGCCCGAGGGCAACACCTCAGACGGCCCCGACCTCGACCGCGTCGAGGTCGAAAACGCCCCGATCAACGTCTCCGAGCCCGCCGGAGGCGGCGTCGGACCGACCGAGCCGCCGTCGGAGATTCCCGACGGGGCGCTTCCCAACGATCGCGGGCCCAACGGCAGCGCCGAGCCCGGGATCGACAGTCTCGACCCCGAGGGAGGAAACGGCAGTGCGAACGCGACCGACGGTGATGACGGCGAGGGCGACGGCGAGCGGGAGTTCCCGCCCTCCTCGCCCGAAACCGCCATCGTCGGGATCGCCGTCCTCGTCGGCCTGGCCGCCGGCGCCCACCGGACGGGCGCCACTGCCCGGGTGAGCCGGAGCGCCCGCCTCCAGTACCAGGGCCGGACGGCGGGCCCCGACGCGGACGTCGAACGGGCCTACCGCCGCCTCGAGATCCTCCTCGAACGCCGTCACAGGCCCCGCGAGGCAGGGGAGTCGACCCGCCAGTACGTCGAGGCGCTCTCGGGGACGCCCTCGTTCGATCCGCGCGCCCGCCGGGTCGAGGAACTGTACGAACGGTCGACCTACGGCGGGGGCATCGACCGGGCGGCGGCCAACGAGGCGATCGACCTCGTCGACCGGATGGCCCGGGAGGAACTGCCGGCGATCGGCCGGCTCTATACGGCCGGACGTAACGGTCGATAGTTTTTCGCCGAGTCGATGGGCGAAAACCGTCCACGGCTTACGCCCGACCGTATACCGGGCATCGACGTAAAAAGGATCACGGGCGGGGATCGGGGTCCCGACAGTGTTTAATATGGTCGTTTCCTACCGTCGAGCGTAATGTCGGAAGTCTGCTCGACGTGCGGGCTGCCCGAGGAGCTCTGCGTCTGCGAGGACGTCGCCAAGGGCCAACAACAGCTCACCATCCGCATTGACGAGCGCAGATACGGCAAGGAAGTAACGATCATTGAAGGGTTCGATCCGAAAGACGTCGATCTAGACAGCCTCTCCTCGGACCTCAAATCGAAGTTCGCCTGCGGGGGGACAGTCGAGGACAGCCAGATCGAGCTCCAGGGCAACCACACCGGCCGCATCGAGGACTTCCTCCGGGACCGCGGCTTCAACGTCGCCTGACTCCGACAGCCGACCTCGTTTTCGATCGCTCGACCGCCGAGCGACCGCTCCTCAGAACGGCGCGTCGGGCCCCTCGGCTCCGCCGGAGTCGGCGGTGGCGGCCGACTCCAGTTCGTACCGGTCGGCCCACGCCTCGAGCCCGCCGGTCATGCTCTCGACGCGGGCGTCGGTCGCCCCCTCGTAGGAGCCGATGAGACGGGCGGCCTGGACGCTGGCCTTCCCGTGGGGACAGACCGTCACGATCCGGTCGGCACCGTCTAGCTCCTCGACCCGACCGGGCAGTTCGGGGAAGGGAAGGTTCTCGCTGCCGGGGATCCGCTCCCGGCGAAAACTGTGTTCGTCGCGGATATCGACGATCCGAACGCCGTCGCTCTCGAGGAGATCGCGGACGTCCTCGACGGTGATCTCGCCGTCCATCGCCGGCCTGTTAGGTCGGCCGGCGAATAAGCGCTCCGCTACAGGAAGCCGTCGGCTTTGGCCAACAGGAGTCCGTCGATCGTCGCGTCGTTCGCCGGTGCCTCGCGGGCGCGATCCAGAGCGTCCTCGACGGGCACCCGCCGGAGCTCGAGGAACTCGTTCGTGTCGAGGGCGCGCTCTCCCGGCACCAGCCCGTCGGCGTAGACGACCGCCCGATCGTGTCTGAGGAGGCCGGTCGCGACCGCGTACTCCTCCAGAAGAACCGTCGTCTCCGGCCGAAAGCCGGTCTCCTCCTCGAGTTCGCGGGCCGCGGCCGCGGTGTAGGACTCGCCGTCCTCGACGATGCCCGCGGGGAGTTCGAGGTGGTGCTCGCCGACCGTCGGCCGATACTGCTCGACGAAGAGCAGTTCGTCGCCGGCGGGTCCCTCGGGGCCGTCAGTGCGGGCGACGACCACGACCGCCGGCGGAAGCGAAGCCCAGTAGTAGCGCTTTTCCGTGCCGTCGGGCTGGCGGACGAGGTCGTAGCCGCCGTCGTACCACGGGGTCTCGTACTCGGTCACCGACTCGATCACGGTCCACTCCTCGGGCTCGCCGGCGTCGTCGGTCATTCTCCTGGGTCGGTTGTGATCTCCAGGTGGTAGTAACTGCCGTTTTCGACGACCAGGACGCCTTCCTCGTCCCCGGGGGTCGCCGCCCCCTCACGGACCCGGAGTTCGCCGAACTCGTCGCTCGGCGTGTGGGTGAACGACTCCTTGATCCCGAACCGCCCCTCCTCGTAGGCGTCGGAGATCCCCTCCTCGATCGCCTGGTGAGTGTACGGAAACCGGTTCTCCGAGAGGTTCTCCGCCCGTATCGGTTCCCCGTTTCCGTTCTCGCTCTCGACGGACGTCGCGGTGACGTAGTAGACCTCGCCGCCGCCGCCCAGCAGGGAGGGGAGGGCCCCGAGCGCCAGGAGCGCGAGGAGAGCGAAGAGAACGGTTGCAACCGCGAGCAGGTAGCGCCGGCGCATCGGTGGGGATCGGGCCCGGGAGCCAATACGCGTTTCCCTCTCACTCCCCGCAGAGACCGACGAAGTTCCGGAGGATCGTCAACCCGGTCTCGCCGCTCTTCTCGGGATGAAACTGGGTGCCGAAGACGGTTCCGGAGTCGTCGGCGATTATCGCGGGGAACTCGAGGCCGTAGTCGGTCGTCGCGACGACCGCCCCTTCGTCGTCGGGCACCGCGTAGTAGGAGTGGACGAAGTACGCGTACTCGCCACTAACGCCCTCGACGAGCGGGTGGTCGCGCTCGACGCTGAGCTCGTTCCAGCCCATGTGTGGCACCTTCTGGCCCTGGTCGAACCGGAGGTTCGTCCCGGGGATCAGGCCGAGGCCGGCGCTCGCGGCGCCCTCGGCGTCGTCCTCGCCTTCCTCGCTGCCCGACAGCAGCATCTGCATCCCCAGACAGATGCCAAAGAGAGGCGTGTCGCTTTCGGCGACCGCGAGCAGGTGCTCCCGGATCGGGTCGGCGTTCTCGACGCCCTCCCGGAAGGCGCCGACGCCGGGGAGGACGACGCCGTCGGCCTCGCCGAAGGCGTCCGGATCGTCGGTGATCTCCACTTCGGCGCCCGCCCGCTCCAACCCGCGGGTGACGCTCCGGAGGTTCCCCAGGCCGTAGTCGACGACGACCACCGAGGCCGCCGCCTCGCCCTCCCGCCGGGCGTCCGTCTGCATGCTCATGGCGGAGGCTACTCCCCGGGCCGGCAAGTGCCTTCCGCTCCCGTTAATACTCCCCTAAACGGGACTGACCGCCCGAGGAACCGCCGCCCACGAGGTCGGCCGCCGTTTCGATTGCCTCCGCAAAGGTCTCCTCCTGGCTCCGGTCGTACAGCGTCGCCGCGGGATGCAGGCAGATCAGTACGCGCCGGGGGCGGTCCCCGATCCGGACCTCCTCGACGCTTCCCGACTCGTTCGTGACCGACACCGACCGGCCGAGCAGGTGCTCGCCGGGCACCTTCCCGAGCGTGACGATCACCTCGGGGTCGACGCGTTCGATCTCGACTTCGAGGTAGCCCCGACAGTGCTCGAGTTCCTCGGCCGTCGGATCGCGGTTCTCGGGCGGTCGACACCGCACGCAGTTCGTGATCCGAACCGACTCGCGCTCGAGCCCGACGCTCCGGAGTTCGTCGTCGAGTACCGACCCGCTCCGGCCGACGAACGGCTCTCCGCGCTCGTCCTCTCGCTGGCCGGGACCCTCGCCGACGAACAGCAGGTCCGCGTCGTCCGGTCCCGTTCCGTCGACGATCCGGCTTCGCGACTCGACCAGTTCGGGACAGCGCTCGCAGGCGGGCACCGTGAGGCCGTCCATCCGCTCGCGGTCGTCTGCGTCCATACCTCGCGTTCCGGCGCCGTCCTACTACCCGTTTTCCTTCCCTCGCAGCCGGTAGGCGTCGCCGGCCCGCGCGGCAAGCCGGGCCACCCGAAGGGGTTCCGGTCGCCCGCCGGTCGGGGTGTAGGCCTCGACGACTCCACCGGCCTCCTCGTCGTCGATCCCGACCGACCGAACGTACACCCGCTCGCCGTTGACCCGCCGCTCGTGCCGGGGCGGCAGCGACCGGTAGGCGTCGAGGCGCTCCTCGAGTTCCGCGCCCGAAAACGCCTCCCGGAGCGAGGGCTCGAGCCCCTCGCTTTCCTCGAACGTGACCGCGATCGTCGGGCGATCGGCGGTCGAGGTGATCGCCTCGAGATCGAGGAAATCGTACCAGGCGGGTGCGATCGCGCCCAGAAACAGATAACGGACGTCCTCGCGGGCGAGGTCGTCGACGAGTGCCCCGACGGCGTCGGTCGCGTGGCGGCCGCCGACCGGACACGACCGGAAGGCGAACCCGTCGACGACCCGGTCGGCTCGGACCACCGCTCCGGCAAAGGTGCTCCGGTCCCCGCGGGCCGATTCAGCGATCCCCAGCGCTCGCGCGCCGGGTTTCACCATCAGTCCTCGTCTTTGATGCTCTCTAGCTTGTCGAGCAGTTCGTCGTTCGAGGCCCCGTTATCGAACTCCAACGAGCCTGTGTGGCCGTTTTCCTCGGACTCGACGGCGTCCTCGTCGTCGAAGTCTGCGTCGATGTCCTGTTGTTCGGACTCGTCGTAGCTTCCAAATCCCATACGGGCCCGTGTACGCCCTCCAGCGGAAAAAAGGCTGTGGCGGCTATGTTTCAGTTGACACGAGCCGCGACACCGTTTTGTCGTCGGCCCGAGAGGGGGTCCGTATGGCGGTCTACAACGTCACCGAGGGCGCCGAGACGTTCACCTGCAACGCCTATCTCGCGACCGGCGGGCGGCCGACGCTCGTCGACGCCGGCTCGATGGCGGGCGTCGAGGAGGTGATCGCCGGCCGGGTGGACGACCTCGCGGCCGTCGTCCTCACCCACCAGCACGGCGACCACGTCGCGGAACTCGACGCGGTCTGCGAGGCGTTCGACCCGGTGGAGGTCGTCGCCTACGCCGACCATCCCCGACGGACGCGAGCGATCGACGACGGGGACCGCATCGAGATCGGCGACGAGACCTTCGAAGTCGTCTACACCCCTGGCCACGCCGACGACCACGTCTCCCTCGTTTCGGAGATGACGCTGTACAGCGGGGACGTCGTCGTCCACGACGACGGCGCCTTCGACTACGGGAGCTTCGGACGGACGGACATGGAGGGCCAGTCCCGGGAGACGCTTATCGAGAGCATCGAGCGCCTCCTCGAGCGGATGCCACCGGGCGTCGAACACATGTACGCCGGCCACGGCGGCGCCTTCCACGGCGACGTCCGTGGCGTCGTCGAGACGGCGCTGGGGCGGGCGGAAAAACGGGAGCCGAAATACGACGACTGAGAGAGGTCAGGCGTTGCGGGGCTCTTTGGCCTTCACACGGAGGTTGCCGTAGCCACACTTCCGGCAGCTTTCCGCTCGCTGTGGATTTCGGGCGTTACACCGCATACAGATCTGCTTCTCTAAGTTCCGTTCCTCGGCGGCGTCGAACTTGGCCATGTCCCGATGTCGGCGCTCGCGTACGTAACGCTTGTGATTCGGGCTACTCCAAATACTCGGACTGGACGGCGACGACCTCCGTCGAGTCCGCACACGCGGCGTACCGATCCAGGGGTTCCTCGTTGAGTTCGAGGAACGTCTCCCCCCACCGGAACGGCTCGAGCACTCGCGTCGCGTGGTCGTCCTCGCCGAGGATCCTGAGAGCGCCCGCCAGCGCCTCGACGGTCGTCAGTCGGAACGGCCGGCCGAAGTTGATCGGGTTCGCCGCGACCAGGAAGGGAAGCGCCCGATGAACGCCGTCCATCGCGAAGGCGGCTTCCCCGGCGGACTCCCACGAGCAGTCCAGGGCGACGAGCCGATCTGCGGCGTCGGCCGGCGACAGCGCCCGCTCGGCGTGGGGGTTCAGGACGACGCCGTAGGGCACCCGACCCATCGACCGATGGAGGGTAACGAGCTCGAAGCGCTCGAGGCGACGCGCCGTACACTTCTCGGGGTCGTCGTCGCCCTCGTAGTAGGCGTGACACTCCACGCTATCGGTCGGCGGCGTCGAAAGAAAAGTCTCGTGGTCGTCGGGTCGCGTTCAGCGGCGTCTACAGGACGCCCTCGCCGATGACGCAGCTCCCGCCGGTTTCGGCGTCGTCGGTGTCGCTCGTCTGTTCGGGCTCCTCCTCTTCTTCGGGTTCCGGCTCGGGTTCGGGTTCCGGCTCGGGTTCGGGTTCCGGCTCGGGTTCGGACTCTTCTTCGGGTTCGCTTTCGGAGTCGTCGGAACCGCTCGAGCCGTCCGAGCTACCGGAGTCGTCCGAACTACCGTCCGAACCGCTCTCGGAGTCGTCACCGGACGTGTCCTCGGAGCCGGTCTCCTCGGCGGGTTCCTCGGTGTCGCCGGAACTGCCGGAGTCGTCGGATCCGTCGCTCGATTCGCTGCCGGAGTCGTCGGTGTTCTCGTCAGTCGACTCCGACTCGTCGGATTGATCCGGCTCGTCGGACGTGTCCTCCTGGTTGGCCTCGTCGGACGTGTCCGCTTCTTCGGCCGGCTCTTCGTCCGTCGTCCCCGAGGGAGCCTCGTCGACGCGCGCGTCGATCCAGTTGATGACTCCCTCAGTGCTGTGGTGGGGCGAGGTAATGTCGCCGGCAAGCTCCATCGTCGGGATCCACGAGACGCCGTCGGAAGCGGCAGCCGAGGAGACGGCATCGGGTGCCGACTCGTACTGGCTGGCGCCGTTTGCGATGGCGTCGGCGTTCGAGACGCCCCGGGCGCTGGCCTCGTCGGCGATGTCGTCGTACGTGAGGTATCCGGAGACCGGATCGATGAACATCTCGTCGAAGAACGGCCAGTAGGCACCGGGTTGTTCGTTCCAGAGGGCGCGGCCGAACGCGGCCAGCCGCGGATCGCTGCTGGAGATGTAGTACGACGACGTGCTGCCGGGATTGTAGGCCAGGTTCGCGAACTCGATGTTGAGCTGGCCGGTCCTGACGAACTCATCGATGATGGTCTGGAAGTTCTCCAGGACGAACCCGCGCGTGACCGGACACTTGAAGTTGCCGTAGACGGTCGCGGTCGGGTTGGAGCTGTCGGTCCCCATCGTGGGTCGATCCGCGCTCGCGACGACGGGTACGTCCGAGACCGTCGTGTCAGCCTGTGCCATTCCGGCGAAGCCGAGAAGTGATGCGCTGCCCGCTGCGGTAAGCCACTCACGTCGCGTTAGGTTGCGTCGCATTCGGTCACCGCTACGAAGGGGGATGGTTATAAACGGTCTCGACGCTCCAGCTAATTCGATCGATTTCACCGCCTTCGATGCCTCTACTCCGATTATTGCCCGTTTAAACACGGAAATGAACAGCGGTTAATTCGGCTGAAGGTAAATTAAGCATGACGTTCGCACCGTCGAGACCGTCTATACGGGTTCCATAATCCATACCGCATCCCTTGCGACTGTCGGGGGCTCGTTTAATACCGTGCGGCCCGGTCGGGCGCTCGCACGGCACGAACCGCGTAATTCAGCCGTCGTGGATGTTCTCGCCGCGGTTCAGTCGACTCGCGATCGTGAACGTCTGCTCGGCCTCCCGGCGAGTCGGGAAGTGTGCTGCCATGTATCGTGCCGTCGCAACCAGCGGAACGCGCTCGCGGTCCCCGTCCGCGCGGTCGGCGGTCGCGAACGCGGCCTCGACGTTCTGGATCGTGTGAAAGCCGGCGTCCTCCCGGAGGAGCGCTCCCCCGAGGCTCCGCCGCAGGTCGGCGGGATCCCCCCCACAGTCCTCGAACTCACAGACGAGCCTGCCGGCCTCGTTGACCTCCCCCTCCCGATCGAACGTCTCCTCGAGATCCGAAAGCACCGCTTCGGGATCTCGCCCGGTGTCGTTCTCCCCGGGTTCGGGGATCGGCGCGGGCGGAGTGTTCAGGAAGCGATCGAGGTAGACGTTGATCGCGGCGTCGAACACCCCTCTGTAGGTTTCGATCGCGTCGGTCCGGCCGGCAAAGCCACGGACGGCGTTCGCGTAGGTGAACGTGTGGTGGACGGTGTTCCAGTCGGAGAACTCGTTTGCCGTCCCAAACTGCGCGACCCGCTTTGTGGCCGCATCGACGACCGCGTCCGCGAGGGCCGTACTCGAGGCGCCCCCGCGGACGGCGCCGGCGAGCGCGTCGACGATCGCGTCCGGGTCCTCTCCCAGGAGCGTCTCCCGGAACTCGGCAGTCGGCTCCCACACCTCGCCCTCGCCCGCGGCGACGAGTTCGTCGAGCCCGTCCGTCGCGCCGACGTCCCCCCCGTAGACGTCCTCCAGAAGGGCGACGAGGTCGACCGGACGGCGCCACGCCGAGCGCTCGTCGCTTCGGTCGGCGGTCGCGAGCGGGGGAACGAGACTCGCCAGCGCGTCCGCGGCGTGCTCGTCACCGACGCGTTCGATGGACTCGAAGGCCTTGTTCGCGAAGTCGAGGACGTGGCCGGTGCTGAGATAGGGGTGGTCGGTCGCGGCGGCGACGACGAGTTCCGCGAGCCGGTCGGTCCCGTAGCCCGCCGCGACCGCCGTCCGTAGACAGCGTTCGGCGCCGTCCCGATCGCGAACCTCGATACAGTCCCGGAACCAGGTCTTCAGCCGGTCGAACCCGGTCTCGGTCGTCCGTAGCGCGGGCTGGTCGAAGTTCGGCGCCTCGCCCGCACAGTCGCTCGCAACGTGGCGCGCGCCCGTGTAGAGGGCGCGTTTGCGGTCCTCGAGGGTTAGGTCCCCCATTACGTTCCCGAGACAGCCGAGGATCGTGAGCCCGGAACTCCATCCCGGTTCCCGGTAGCGGGTGCCAAAGCGGAGAGTCGTGGCCATCGGATCGCGGTAGTCGACGCCCGCATCGAGCAGCCCGATCGACGACTTCGCGATCACGAGCCGGAGGTTCTCCTCCAGGCCGGTTTCGAGGCGGTCGGCCCACCGCTTGGCCGGCGGGCGCTCGCGGGGCGGGTTCGGATCGACGTACACCATCCCCTCGCGGCGTTCGACGGGGTAGGTCGGGACGTCGTCGGCCCAGGGGTCGAACGTGTCGCCACAGGCGAGTTCGAACCGCGCGTGGTGCCAGTGACAGGTCAGTAAGCCGTCCTCGACGCTGCCCTCCGAGAGGGGAAATCCCATGTGCGGACAGCGGTTGTCGACCGCCCGGAACTCCCCCTCGTGGTGGAAGACGGCGATGGCGGTTCCTCCCGCCGAGACGAGTTCCCGGCCCGAGTCCGCGAGGTCGTCGGCCGGACCGACCTCGACGAGCCGGCCCGTGTCATCGACTGCCATAGAAGGGGTTCGACGCAGGGCTACTAAACGGTTCGCCGAAACGGGTTTTTGTACCCGGCCTGACACCGGCCACAGCCCTTCTGTACCCCGACGACCAAGCAGGGCTATGACCGGGTCGGCGGACGAGACGGACGGGGCGGCCGGCGAAAGGGTCGAATCGGCGGTTCGAGAGTACTACCGCGCGATCGACGCAGGAGCGTACGGCGATCTCGAGGCGCTGCTCGCGCCCGGGTTCGTCCAGCGCCGCCCCGACCGCACGATCGAGGGCCGGGAGTCGTTCGTCCGGTTCATGCGCGAGGACCGCCCGATGACCGACACGAGCCACCGGCTCGAGGAGGTGATCGTCGCCGACGGCCAGGCGGTCGTCCGCGGCGAACTCCTCGACGGCGACGGCGAGTCCGTCTTCGGGTTCGCCGACGTCTTCTCGGCTCGGGGGGGGCGGCTCGTGGCGCTCGAGACCTACACCCGATAGCGGGTCACCGAAGACCCGTCGTCGGGTTCATTCGCCCTCGCCGAGTGCACTCTCGCCGACGGCCTCGTGGCCCTCGATCCGGTCGGTGCCCATGTACTCCCGCAGGGGGTCGGGAACCGTCACGGTGCCATCCGGGTTCTGGTAGTACTCGAGGATCGCCACCACCACGCGCGGGAGCGCGAGCCCCGACGCATTGAGAGTGTGGAGGTAGTCAGCCGACTCGTGGTGTTCCGGCCGATACCGAATTCCCGCCCGCCGGGCCTGGAACGCCTCGAAGTTCGACGCCGAGGAGACTTCGAGCCACCGGCCGCCTTCGTCGGGACCGTCCTCGAGATCGTCGCCGGGGGCCCAGACCTCGATGTCGTATGTCTTCGCGCTCGCAAAGGTGAGGTCGCCGGTACAGAGCTCGAGAATCCGGTAGGGAAGCCCCAGCCGCCGGAGGACCTCCTCGGCTTCTCCCAGAAGTCCCTCGAGACGGTCGTAGCTCTCATCCGGTTCGACGAAGTTCACCAGTTCGACCTTGTTGAACTGGTGAACCCGGACGATTCCCCGCGTTTCGGTGCCGTGTTCGCCGGCCTCCCGGCGAAAGTTCGGCGAGTACGCCTGGTGTTTCAGCGGGAGGTCCTCGCCCAGGAGGATGTCGTCGGCGTACATATTGGTGACGGGGACCTCGGCGGTCGGACACAGCCAGAGGTCGTCGTCGTCGTACGGTTCGTCGTTCGCCCCGCCGAGCCGGTAGGCGTCCTCGACGAACTTCGGGAACTGGCCGGTGCCTCGCATCGACTCGCTGTTGACCGGGACTGGCGGGACGACGTCGAGATAGCCCTGCTCGCGGTGGACCGAGAGCATGAACTGGATCAGGGCGTGTTCCAGTCGTGCGCCCTCGCCCTTCATGAAGTAAAAGCCCGCCCCGCTCGTCTTCGCACCCCGGGCCTCGTCGATGATATCCAACTCTTCGCCGAGGTCGTAGTGGGGGACGACTTCCTCGGGGAGTTTTCGGAGATCGTCGAACCCCCACCGGCGGCGCTCGACGTTTTCGTCCTCGCTCTCGCCGACGGGAACGCTCTCGTCGGGGATCTGGGGGAGTTCGAGCATCGCCTCCTCTAACTCCTCGGCGAGTTCGGCGGCCTCTCGCTCGACCGTCTCGATCTCGGCTTTCAGCGACTGCGAGCGTTCGATCGCCTCCTCGGCCTCCTCCTCGCGGCCCTCGCCTTTCAGCCGGCCGATCCGGGAGCTCACCTCGTTTCGGTCGTGTCGCAGGCTGTCCCCCCGCGCCTTCCGGTCGCGCCACTGCTCGTCCAGTTCGAGGATCGCCTCGAGATCGACGTCGGCCCCGCGGTTTGCGATGGCCTCGGCGACGGCCTCGGGGCGTTCGCGAAGGGAGCTCCGGTCCAGCATCGCTATCTCCTTCCCCGCGACCCGGCAAAGTCGTGTCGGATGTGTGTCGGCGGGTGACGGTCAGAACAGCGCGGTCGCGACCAGCCGGGCGAGACCGATCGCCGAAAGCGCACACACCAGGTTCCCGGCCGCCGAGACGAGCGCGAGGCGTCGCTCGCTCGCTTCCCAGAGCCGGACGGTTTCGACGGAAAACGACGAGAACGTCGTGAACGAGCCACAGACGCCGATCCCGAGGAACTGCATCGCCGACTCCCCCGCGCCAGCGAACGCGACGAGCCCGAGGACGAAGCTGCCGGCGACGTTGACCGCGAGCGTCGAGAGCGGGAGTCCGTCGTCGGGATCGCTCGCCAGGCGGAGATAGACGGCGTGGCGAGCGACGGCGCCGACGGCGCCACCGATCCCGACGAGGTGGGCTGGCCCGAGCCCGATCACGCTCTCGCCCTCCGATTGCGAACGGCGGCGGCGACGGTTCGGCCGACGAGGACCCCCGCGAAGCCGAGGCCGTAGTTGCCGGTGACGACGGCGGCGACTCCGAGCGGGCGCGCCGCGAGGGCGGCCTGGAGCGCGAACGTGCTGTAGGTCGTCAGCGACGAGAGTACCCCCGTCGTGAAGACGACGCGAGCGGTTGGATCGACGATCCCCGTGTACCGGGCCTCGTAGACGAGGAATCCCAGCAGGAAGCTCCCGACGACGTTGACCACGAGGACCGTCACGGTTTCGGGGAGGAAGCCGGCGACCAGAAAACGGAGGTTCGCCCCGGCGAACCCGCCGATGGCGACCAGGGCGACCGTCTCGAGTCGGGCGAGAGGGTGACGGGCCATCCGAGTGATACGGGGGCCGTCAGCCGTTGGCGGTTGCGTCGGGCGGGCCCCATCGCCCGGTCGTAGCGCCGGCTACTCGCGAACCCACATTGAGCGTTGCGGTTCCGGACGGGCGTCGTGGGTCGGTTACGGGTCAGTGCACTATCGGCGGCAACACGCTGGTGCGACCGAACGAGAAATCCGTGTAACCGACCCCATCAGTCGTTTTCGACACGATCCGCCGCCACTTCGCCGCTCCCCTCGCCATCTGCCTCGGGCTCGAGCTCGAAGGGCATGTCGAGTTCGGCCCGCGCGAGGGTGCCGTAGGCCCGCCGGAGCCGCTCGGAGAGCGCCTGGTGGGAGATCTCGAGCTCCTCGGCGAGCTCCTGCATCGAGACCTTCCGGGGGATCTCGAAGTAGCCGCGTCTGATCGCGGCGACCAGCGAGTCGTACTGCTGGGCGGTCAGCCCGATCTCCTCCCAGGAGGAGTCGGTGAGCTCCGAGAGGTGGCCGATCTCGACGTCGACCCCGTGCTCGCGGAGGCGTTCGTAGGCCGTCCGGAGCTGCTCGCGGTCCCGAAACCGCATCCGGACCGCCCACCGGCCGTTCGCCGCCTTCGCACTGACGAGCGTCCCGCCCTCGTCGAGCACCATCTCGACGACCGAACAGACCGCCTCGGCGAACTCGAGTTCGTACAGCGTCCGGTCGTCGTCGCCCGAGACCCGTTCGAACTCCTCGACGGTCGGGTCCGCCTCGAGGGCGGCCGCGATCTCGTCGTCGTCGGCGCCGGCGAGCCAGACGCCCGGCCAGGCCGATTCGACGACGCGCTCGAGCTCGCACGTGAGGTCGGGACACCGCTCGAAGGACTCCGCCAGGGCAGTATCCTCCGCGCTCACGTGGAACTCCGCGATCGTAGCCATCGACCTCCGTACGACGGGCACCGTATAAATTTCATCGGTTCGAGAGCTTGTGGGGACCGCCTCCGGCGACTCCGGCGGCGGGACGGGTCAACGTTTATACACTGAACCCCCGAACGTCCGGCGATGCGCATCCTTCTGGCGTACGACGGATCGCCCGCGGCGGAGACGGCCCTCGGTCTGGCCATCTCCCGCTACGGCGACGACGAGCTGGTCGCACTGTACGTCGCCGAGGTCGATCCGACCACCTACGACGCGAGCGCCTTCGGCGGCGGGACCGACGACGTCCCCGACTCCGACGAGGCCGAGGCGGTCCTCGAAGAGGCAAGAGAGCGGGCGGTCCAGGAGGGCTACGAGCTCGAGACGGCCGTGGAACAGGGCTCGCCCAGCGACGTGATCGCGGAGTACGCCGACGAACACGGGTTCGACCAGATCGTGATGGGGACCCACGGCCGCCAGTCGATATCGGAGGTGATCGTCGGCTCGACGGCCGAACAGGTCGTCCGGAACTCGCCGGTGCCGGTGCTGACGGTGCGCTGACCGTCGGCCTCGACACCGTTTCGAACGCGAGCGGGAGCGTTATGGCCCTCGCCCGTCCAGGGAGTCCATGCCCACGCTCGAAGAGACCCGCATCCGAAACCGGTTTCGCGTCCAACCCCACCACGCGAACAACTACGAGACCCTCCACGGCGGGAACCTGATGAAGTGGCTCGACGAGGTGTCGGCGATGTCGGCGATGCGCTTTGCCGGCGAGACCTGCGTGACCGCCCGCGTCAACGAACTCGACTTCGAGCAGCCGATCCTCATCGGCGACACCGCCCTCGTCGAGGGCTACGTCTACGAGGCCGGCCGGACGAGCGTCCATGTTGCCCTCAGAGCCTGGCGCGAGGAGCCCACCACCGGCGAGACCGAGCTCACGACCCGCTCGTCGTTCGTCTTCGTCGCCATCGACGCCGAGGGCTCGCCCGTCCCGGTTCCCGACCTCGCCATCGAGAGCGAGGAGGGCGAGCGGCTGCGAGAACGGGCCTACGAGACCCTCGAGTAATCACTCCAGAACGAGCACGTGCCGGTCCAGCGATCGGTGGACCCGCCGCTCGAACGTCGACTCGACTGCCCATCCGGCCTCCCTCGCCGCGTCCGCCCACGAGCGGTCGCCGACGACGACCGCCCGGTCGGCGACGCGCCGGGCCTCCGCCAGCGCGCCCGCCACGAGGTCCGCCAATCGGTGGCGCTCTATTTTCGACTGGCGACCGTATGGCGCGTCGAAGACGACGCCGTCTGCGGCGCCGTCCGCCAGCGGAAGCCGAGTCGCGTCGCCGCGGGCGACGGCGAACGTACCCGGACCGCCGAGTGGCGATCCGTCCGCGACCCCCCTCGCGAGGTAGTGTGCGAGGTTCTCCCTCGAACCGCGGACCATCTTCGCCTGGGCATCGATCCCGACGACGTCGCTGCCGATGAGGCCGGCCTCCACGAGGATCCCGCCGGTACCGCACATTGGGTCCACCACGATAGCGCCCGGACCCGCGCCCGCGACGTTCGCGACCGCCCGCGCGAGCAGGGGGTCCATGCTTCCGGGCTGGAAAAAGGGCTTCCCCGTAGGTGCCCGCGAGCCGAAGTCCCGGACGCTCTCGCCCGCGAGCCATCCGAGCGCACAGACCTCGCCCGAAAAGACCGCCCGGAGGACGTGGTCCGGATCGTCGAGATCGACCGCGAACCCCCGATCGACGAGGCAGGTTCCGAGCACCCGCTCGGCCTCCTCCGTGCTGATCCCGGCCGTCCCCCGGACGTCCCGCGCGCGGACCGCGACGCTTCCCTCCCGGTCGGGCGCGCCCGCTGCGAGCAGCGCCCGCGCGCTCTCGACGTTGGCATCGGTGTGTCCGATCAGCTCGCTCGCCCGTCGGGTGTAGGCGAGCCCGGCGATTCGGTCGGGTGCGAGCCCGCCCGCGATCGCAAGTCCCGGGGCGAACTCCTCGACACCGGCGGCGGCGCTTTCGGCCTCCCTGCGGGCGAAGCCGTCGTCCTCGCCGGCGAGCTCGAGGAGGTACACGGCCTCCCTCGGCCGTCTACGGCCCTATCGGTTTCGCATCGGGCCGCGGCACCAACCTTTATAAACCTTAAATACGTCCTTTTAAGCGACTGATGACGGATCCGAAGGACACCATCAACATCGAGAACGTGGTCGCGTCGACGGGAATCGGGCAGGAACTCGACCTCCAGAGCGTCGCGATGGACCTCGAGGGGGCCGACTACGACCCCGAACAGTTCCCCGGCCTCGTCTACCGAACCCAAGAACCGAAATCCGCCGCCCTGATCTTCCGGTCGGGGAAGATCGTCTGTACCGGCGCGAAATCGACCGACGACGTCCACGAGAGCCTCCGGATCGTCTTCGACAAGCTCCGTGACCTCCAGATTCAGGTCAACGACGATCCCGAGATCGTCGTCCAGAACATCGTCACCTCGGCCGACCTCGGTCGGAACCTCAACCTGAACGCGATCGCGATCGGCCTCGGGCTCGAAAACATCGAGTACGAGCCAGAACAGTTCCCCGGCCTCGTCTACCGCCTCGACGACCCCGAGGTCGTCGCCCTCCTCTTTGGCTCGGGCAAGCTCGTCATCACCGGCGGCAAGAAGCCCGTCGACGCCGAACACGCCGTCGACAAGATCGTCTCCCGGCTCGAGGACCTCGGACTGCTCGAGTAATCGGACTCCGGCAGGCACAAAGCCGGGGAGGTCGAACGCCGAGCATGGTCGTCGCACAGATAGATCCCGCGGCCGGCGGGCCGATCGCCTACCTCGGGACCGTCCTCCTCGCGACGCTGTTCTACGGCGTCACCCTCCACATCGCGGCGCGGTACGTCCTCGGGGACGTCCCCGTGCGCCGGGCGTTTACGGTCGCGCCGCTGCTGGGCGTCTTCTCGCTTGCCCTCCAGCGGGCCGGCCCGGCGATCACCGCGGCGGTCACGGTCGCCGTCGCCTACGTCGCGATCCACGTCGTCTACGACCTGAGCCACAGGCTGACCGCCCTCGTCGCGGTGATCTACTACACGGTCGCCTTTCTCGTCGGACTGGTCGTCGTCAACGTCCTCACCCTGCTCGGGGGCGCCCCGACCTGATCACTTGACGAGCCGTTCGATCTCGGTCACGAGGATCCCGCTCGCCCCACGCTTTTTGACCTCGGTGATCGTCTCGAAGACGTCCCGCTCGGAGACGACGGCGTGGACCGCGACCGTTCCGTCCCCGTCGGCGATGTCCATTACTGTGGGACCACCGAGACCCGGAATCACCTCGCGGACGTCCTCAAGGCGGTCCTCGGGCACGTTCATCATCAGATAGCGTTTGCCGTCCGCAGAAAGCACCGAGGAGAGCGCGGTTCTGATCTCTCGCACCTTCGGCTCCTCTCGGACGTCCTCGCGGGCGAACAGCCGGACCGAACTCGAGAGCACTTCCTCGATCACTTGCAGTCGGTTGACCTTCAGCGTCGTCCCCGTGCTCGTGATGTCGACGATCGCGTCGGCCATCTCGACGTGGGGGGTGAGCTCGGTCGCGCCCGTCACCTCGACGATCGAGGGGTCCACGCCGGTCTCGGCGAAGAACTCCCGCGTGATCGTCGGGAACTCCGTCGCGACGGTCTTCCCGGCGAGATCCTCCACAGAGGCGACGTCGCCGTCCTCGGGAACCGCAAGCACCAGCCGGCAGCGCCCGAACTCGAGGTCGAGCAGGTCGGCGAGATCGTGGCCCGACTCCCGGACCTGATCCAGACCCGTGATCCCGAGATCCGCGGCGCCGTCGGCGAGGTACTCGGGGATGTCGGCGGCCCGGACGAACAGCAGGGTGACGTCGGGATCGACGGTCTCGGCGTAGAGCTTCCGGTCGGCGCCGTTCTCGACGTGGAGGCCCGCCCGCTCGAGGAGGTCGATCGTCGGCTCGTGGAGGCGACCCTTGTTGGGGACGGCGAGGCGCATTTGTGCCGTGTTGGCGACGAGGTGGCAACTGTCTTTTCATCCCGACGGCTCGCGGTCGGCGCTCGAACCACGCCGACCCGACCGCTCACGACGACCGGCTTGCCGGTGAGTCGACCGCTCACGACGACTGATCTGCTGGTGATTCGACCGCTAACAGCGACCACCCGCCCTCGAACGGGCATCTAAGGGGACCCACGGCCTCCCCAGCCGACTCGCTCGCTCCGCGGTCGCTCACTCGCCCCTCGCACGGGATCGCGCCGCGTCTCGCCGCCGGCTCGTCGCGACGCCGCACGCGTCACCCCACGGTTGCCGGTCGGGCCCGGTGGTCGGCGCGACGACGGAGGCGACGGTCACTCGAGCACAGCGGCGGCCTCCGCGAGCGTAAAGCGACCCTCGTAGAGGGCGCTCCCGACGACGACCGCGGCGGCGCCGGCCTTCCGGAGCGCGCGGACGTCCTCGACCGTCGCGACGCCGCCGCTCGCGATCACCGGAATTCCGACCGCGTCGGCCAGCTCGGCGACGGGATCGGTCCTGACGCCCTCGAGGCGGCCCTCGACGTCGACGTTCGTAAAGAGGATCGCGCCCGCGCCGAGGTCCTCGTACCGGCCGGCGGCGTCGGCCGGCTCGAGCCCGGTTCCCTCGGTCCAGCCGTCGACGACGACCTCGCCCTCTTTCGCGTCGAGGCTCACGACGACGCTCCCTGGGTGGACCTCGCTTATCTCCCGAACGATCTCGGGGTTCTCGACCGCGGCGGTCCCGAGAATCACCCGATCGACTCCCGCTTCCAGCAGGCCGATCGCCTCCTCGGCCGTCCGGATGCCGCCGCCCAGTTGGACCGGGACGTCCACGCTCTCGACGATCGCCTCGATCGCTCCGGCGTTCCCGCGTTCGCCCTCGAATGCGCCGTCGAGATCGACCAGGTGAAGCGTCGAGGCGCCGGCCTCGACCCACTTCCGCGCGGCCTCGACGGGCTCTCCGTACCGTTTCCCGGTGTCGCGCTCGCCACCCACTAACTGGACGACCTCGCCGCCCTCGACGTCGACCGCGGGGATCACCTCGAACTCCGGGAACGCCTCGCTGTCGGTCATGGCCGACCCTCCGGGAAGGTCGCGAGTAAAGGCGACGGTTCCGGCGTCATCGACGGGACGACTCGAGTTCGATCTCTGCCTCCTCGAGTAGCCCCTCGACTTCATCGCGTTTCTCCTGGTGCTCTTCGAGGAACTCCTCCATGAGTCGGGCGGCCTGTTCCTTGCAGTCGCCACAGAGGCGCTCGCCGCCGACGCACTCCTCGTAGACCTCGGTGGCGAACTCGTCGTCGTCGCCCGCGAGCAGATACGCGTAGAGTTCGTAGACGGGACACTCGTCGGCTCTCCCGCCGAGTTCGCGCTGGAGGTCGGCGGTCTCGCGCCCGCCGGTCGTCGCCGACTTCACCTTCTCGTAGCCCTCCTCGGGGTCGTCGAGCAGGGAGATGTGGGAGGCCGGGATCGACGACGACATCTTCCCGCCCGTGAGGCCGGTCATGAACCGGTGGTAGATCGACGACGGCGGGAGAAAGCCGTGGCCGCCGTGGGCGACCTCGACCTCCCGGGCGAGTTCCTCGGCTTCCGCCAGGTTCACCTCGAAGGCGTCGACGTGGGCCTCGAACACCCGCTTTTCGCCGTCGACGGCCTCGATCAGGGCCTCGAAGGCGTCGTCGGTCGCCCGCCGATCGACGAACCGGGTGCGCGGACGCAGGGGCTCCATCCCGGCGTTCTCGAGCTTCTCGATCGCTCCCTCGGCAGCGGTCTCCTCGCTTGCGAGCCACTCGGCGGCCTCCTCACAGCGGGGCTGGTCTGCGTCCTCGGCGTAGGCCTCGCGGGCCTCGTAGGCCTCCCGAAGGGAGGCGAGTTCGTCGTCGGTCGCCTCGAAGCTCGCGTACGCCGTCCGAACCCCGAAATACCGCGTTCGGGCGGCCAGATCGCGCGCGAGTCGGACGTGGGGGTCCTGGTCGGGGCCGACCGGGATCACGGTGGGTTTTGGTTCCTCGAGTTGGGGGTAGAGGATGTCGGCCATCTGGGTGACGACCGACTGCATGTGCGAGACGTCGGTCTCGCCGTCGAAGCCGTAGATCGACTGGAACTCCGAGAAGTTGGCCTCCGCGCCGAGTTCGAACGCAAGGTCCTGGACCTCGCGGTTTTCCGATTGGCGGTAGAGGGTGCCCTCCTCGGGATCGAACCCGAGCGCGAGCAAGGAGAGCAAGTAGTTCCGGGCGTGTTCGTCGATCTCGTCCCAGGACATCCCCCGCGCGGAGTTCGCTTCCAGATCGGCGATCAGCGCGTAGGCGTCCCCGCCCTGGGCCTGGTGCCAGATGATCTCGTCGAACACGAGCTTGTGACCGATGTGGGGATCCCCGGTCGGCATGAAACCAGAGAGCACGGCGAAGGGGTCGCCCTCGTCCATCGCTCGGGCGACCGGGCGGTAGTCGCGATGGCCGAAGATCACGCCCCGGCGCATCAGGTAGTGAGGGTCCGGCACCCGGGGAAGGATCCCCTCGAACTCCTCGATGCCGAACTCGGAGAATAGTTCGCGGTAGTCGCCGACCGCCGAGGAGCCCCACGGATCGAGCGCCACCTCGTCGGCCCCCTCGGCTCCGTCGGCACCGTCGGCATCGCCGGCCACACCGCCGTCGCCCCCCCGCCCGCCTTCGGTATCGCCCGTCATTGATTGTCGGTACTGGCGCCGTGAGCCGCAAAAACCTTCGTTTTCCGCCCCGAGCTCAGGGCGTCAGCCGCTCGAGCGACCACCAGTCGATTCCCTCCCCGACGAGCGCGAACGACATCGTCTTCCGGACGCCGTGGGCCAGCCGAACGTCGAGCGCGAGGTCCCTGGGTTCGAAGACGTGGTCGGCGGGCAGCACCCGGACGAGCAGCTCGGAGTGGCCCAACTCCTCGACGCTCTCGACGTCCGCATAGGTCCGGAAGTCCGCACCGAACTTGTAGCCCGTCTTCGGGACGGTCCCCGCCTCGCGGAGCGCGCCGTAGACTGCGAGCCGGCGGTCGAAGCGCTCGCCCTCGACGGCCCGCCCGCGATCGACCACCGCCTCCGTCGAGAGATCGATCGTCCCCCGATCGGCGAGGAAGGCGGCCTCGACGAGCGAACACTGCAACGTCGGCCGGTCGTAGTCCCGCCCCTCAAGGGGCTGGCCATAAAAGCCGCGTTCGTACAGCTCTCGGGGCGGGTTCCAGACGACGACGCGGTCCTCCAGAAGGTCGGCCTCGACTCCCCGAGGGAGGTCGATCCCGCTCGTTCCCGAGGGCTCGAGCCGGGCGCGCTCGAAGTAGGTGATCTCGCTTTCCTCGTCGACAACCGCGAGCACGCCCTCGGCGAGTTCCCCGGCAGGGAGAGAAGCACGCTCGCCGACCGCCCGGACGGCGTACTCGACCTCGCCGTCGTCGGGACCGTTCCCGCGGGGAAAGACCGCGAAGTCGGCGTCGGGCGGCTCCTCGATCCAGGGTTCGCGGGCGGGCGAGAGATAGAAGCCCCGCGAGCGGAGGTCGGCGTAGACGAGATAGCGGACGACGAAGTCCTCGGCGGGTTCGCGGGCCAGAAACGACCGGAAGTCGAGGCGTTCGCCGTCGGCGACGACCCCGATCCGCTCGCGAAAGAGGAGGTGGGCGGCCTCGACGGGCGCGAGGGCGATCTCGTTGCCCTCGAGGGGGTAGCCGTAGCCGCTGGCGTCGTGAAACCGCTGGCGGGCGTCGCCAGCGACCCGGACGACCTCCCCGTCGAAGCGACCCTCGAGTTCCATACTCCCGAGTGATTCGCTCGCCACAAAGGGACTGCGATCATAGGGTCGGATGTGAGTCAGTGCACCGGCGATCGCAACCCGGCCGTTCGATCGATCGCGACACAGTCACATCCGTCCCTATCAGTCGCCGGCTGCGGGGGCCGCCACCCGCTCGCAGGTCGAGTCGAGACAGCGCCGCCCGCTCTCGGTCTCGAACGCCGGCAGGCCACACGGGCACTCCCCGTCTACGACGCCCGCTGGGACGACGAAGCCGGTTTCGCAGTCGGCATACCGTTCACAGCCCGCGAGCAAGCCGCCCCGGCGGAGGATCCGGAGGTCGCCCCCGCAGTCGGGACAGTCCCACTCGCGGTCGAACGCCCGCCGGACGGCCGCGTCGAGGGACTCACAGTCGCGGTCGAGACAGACGTCAAAGGCGTACCCCCGTTCGACGCGCATCCGGGGCAGGCCACACGAACAGCGGTCGTCGCGGACGGTCGCGTCGTCGGGGACGCCGTAGCGCTCGCCACAGCCGACACAGGAAACGCCGTCAACGCGGACGAGCGCGCCGGCGCAGTCGGGACAGCGCCCGACCGGCGTCCCGGCGGTCGAGACGGGATACTGGCCGAAGCCGTCGCGCTCGTGGGCCGCGAGTCGCAGGGTCATCTCGTCCTTGTGGGCGACCAGCGTGAACCCCTCGGGCGGGCCGCTCGTCGTCGAGACGCTGTCGGCCCGCGTGAGCCACGCGACGGGCTGGTAGCTCTCGCCGTCGTGGACGAGCACGGTGTTGTCGGGTTTGACGACGGCGGTCATCCGCCCGCGGTGTTCCTCGCGGTCGGCGCCGTCGGCGACGACGGTACAGTCGCCCGCGAGCACCTGGATCGTCTCCTCGAGCATGGGCCCGCTGGTCCCCTCTTCGTACTTAAACCCGCGGCGCCGGGTCGGCACCCAGTGGCGCCCGAAGAATCTCCCTCGTCCGCCGAACGCCCCGGCGTCACTTCAGCAGGGCATCGGCCATCCGCTGGGGGAAGCCGGTGATGAGTTCCCACAGCCCCATCGGCTCGTCGTCCGCGCGCAGATACGAGCGAAGCCGCTGGGAGAACATCTCGACGGAGACGATGAGGACCAGGATGACGAGGATGGTCGCCATCATGTTGGTGAATGCGAACAGCCCCTGCTGGACGCTGAGGATCCGTCCGAGTCCGCCGCCGCCGATGATACCGAGGGTCACCGCGATGCGGACGTTGATCTCGAAGATGTAGAGCGTCCAGGCGATAAACGGGGTCGTCACCTGCGAGAGCATCCCGAACGTGATCGTCTGGGGCTTGTTCGCGCCGGTCGTGCGCATCGCCTCGATCGGACCGTCCTCGACTTCTTCTAACTCGTCGGTGAACAGACGTCCGAGGTTCCCGACGGTGTCGGTGGCGATCGCAAGCGTTGCCGTCGCCGGCCCGAGTCCGCCGAGCGGGACGTAGATCAGTGCCCAGACGAGCGCCGGGATCGCGCGGATCGCGCTCATCGTCCCGCGGAAGATGAAGTTGAACGGAAACGGCGTCACGCGACCGGAACCGAGCACGCCGAACAGCAAGGCGAGCGGAAAGCCGAGGATCGTACCGGCGAACCCCATCGAGAGCGTGAGGCCAGCCTGGCCGAACAGCCCAAGCGGACCGCCGGTGCTCGGATCGGTCAGCGACGCCTCGGGGTCGTAGATGAGGTTCCGTTCCTGGATGAACGCCCAGTAGTCACCGAACCCCGAGGGGTCGAACGTGATCCAGGGGAACCCCTCGACGGGGACGAGAAACGGGAAGTAGTCCTGAAGCGCCCCGATGAAGTCCCCGACGTACTGGGGCAGGTTCGCCTGTGGCAACTCGGCTGCGTACAGCGCGTTCGCAAAGAAGTAGCCGATGACGATAACGAGCAGCCCCGCAAGCACCGCACGCACTCGCCGACCGCGAACGATCCGGTCGTACTGGCGTTCGACCTCGGTCGACGCCGTCCCTTCCTCTCCGCTCATGCGGTCGCCTCCCTGTCGGCGTCGGTCCGAGCGAACAGTCCCTCGGTGTCGATGTCGCCGTAGATCTCGTCGATGACGTCCATCGTGACGTCCTCGCGGTAGCCGTCGAACACCTTCCGGCCGTCCCGGAGGCCGATGAACCGCTCGCCGAACTTCCGGGCGAGGTTCACCTGGTGGAGGCTGCTGATTGCGGTGAGGTCGCGGCGCTCGGCGGCGGTCCGGAGATAGCCCATCACCTGCTGGGCGCTTCCCGGATCGAGGCTGGCGACGGGCTCGTCGGCCAGCAGGATGTCCGGGTTCTGGACGAGCGCGCGGGCGATCCCGACGCGCTGTTGTTGGCCGCCGGACATCCGGCTGGCGCGCTGGCGGGCCTCGTCGAGGAGGCCGACGGTCTCTAAGGCCTCCAGAGCCTGGTATTTGTCCTCACGGGGCTGAAACTGGAGGACGCTCCGGAGGTATCCGTTCCGGTTGAGCGAGCCGGTCAACGCGTTACCGTACGCGCTGAGCTGGCCGATGATGTTGTGTTGCTGGAAGATCATCGCCGTGTCCTCTCGGGGCTGGGTCACGGGCGTGCCGTCGATGCGGACCTCGCCGCCGGTAATCGGGGTCAGCCCATTCATACACCGCAAGAGCGTCGACTTCCCCGATCCCGAGACACCGAGGACGATGACGAACTCGCCCTCGGGGATCTCGAAGGAGACCTCGTTCAACGCGACGGTCTCGCCGTAGTGCTTGGTGAGCCCGTCGACCGTAATGCGACTCATGAGGGGGTAGGAGAGGATACTGTGGGGGCTCAGGAAAGGTCTTCGAACTCCAGCCCGAGCTGGTCCATCACGTCGGATATCATCTGGTAGTCGTCGACGTTCCCTTCCTCGACGCCGGTGAACCACAGCGGCTCGCCGTCGTAGTCGTCGCCGTGGCTCAGGTCCTCCTCGGTGACGTTGAGGATCGCCTCCTCAATCTCGGCTTTGGCGGGGTGATCCCAGTTGCTGCGGGTCACCAACGGCGCGCGCGGGATCGGGTCCGAGACCGCGAGCAGTTGGAGCTCGACGCCCTCTTCCTCGATTGCGTCGCCGGCACCCTCATACTCCGCGGAGATGTCGACGAAGTCCTGGGAGACCTCGTCGAACTGCTCCTGGGGCACGTACGGCGCCGAGGAGAAGGCACCCGTACACGCGGCCGCCACGTCGTCGCGGTTGACCATCTGCTCGCGGGCGGTCGTGTGATCGGAGTACGCCGCCTCGAAGCCGGCCGCGTCGCCGTCGGGGGCGTTCCCGATATCCAGTCCCGCGTCCTGGAGCATCGTCAGCGGAACGAGCGTACCTGAAACCGAGAGGATGTCGCCGAGATTGACCTGCTCGCCCTCGAGGTCGGCCAGCTCGCTGATTCCCCGGTCGGGCATCGTCGTGATCGTCGAGAAGTACTGGGAGGCGCCGTAGGCGATCCGGATGCCGACGACGTCGACGACCCCCTCGCCCGCGATGACCGCCGAGGGGGAGATGTCGGCGATCTCTCCCCGGTCGTTGCGCATCGCCTGGAGCGTCGCCGTGTACGACTCGGCGCGTGTCGACTCGATCTCGACGTTGACCTCACTCTCGAGGTACTCGAACATCGGCTGGTACTGCTCTTCGATCGCGACGTCGGCCTCCGCGGGGTTCAGGATGAACTGCGCCGTCGTACTCTCGACCTCGCCCGTCGTCTCTCCGTCGCTTTCGTTCCCACTCTCGTTCCCGCTTTCATTGCCCGTCTCGTTGTCGCTCTCGTTGCCGTCCGTGCCGGTCGCGTTGTCCTCGCTCTCGTTCACCTCGGTCGCGTTGTCCTCCGTTTCCGTCTCTTCTTCAGTCTCGGTCTCCTCGGTCTCGTTTTCGTTCCCGCCGTTTCCGTTTCCGTTTCCGTTTCCGTTCCCGTTCCCACTGTCGTCGCCCAAACAGCCGGCCAGCAGGCCCGTCAACGCCGCGCCGCCAGATGCCTTGAGAAACGCTCGTCGCCGGGTGTCGTCGCCACCGTCTGGCGTCAGTGCCATATCTCCTTACCGTTACCCCACCGTTATAAACGCACTGTAATTCGGCTATTGATTCCTCCATAGAGATGGTATTACATCCCCGTATCGACCGTTCGTCCATCGATCCCAACCCGATCCGACTAAGTGGGCGTACCCGAATCCCCGGACGTGGCCCGTCCAAGGCTGATCGTCTTCTGTGGGTTGCCGGGGGTCGGAAAGTCGACGGCCTCGGCGTACGCCGCCGAGGAGAGCGGGGCGACCCGGTACCGGAGCGACGAGATCCGCAAGGAACTGTTCGACGAGCCGACGTACTCCGCCGAGGAGAGCGCGGCGACCTACGACGAACTGTTCGCGCGCGTGCGATCCGACCTCGAGGCCGGCCGGGACGTCGTCGCCGACGCCACCTTCGGCTCGCGGGAGGCCAGAGAGCGCGTGGCCGACGTCGCGTCGGGGACCGGCGCCGACCTCGCGTTCGTCCACGTCACCTGTCCGGCCGAGATCGTTCGGGAACGCATCGCCGAGCGCGAGGACGTAAGCGACGCCGACTTCGAGGTCCACCTCGCCCTCCGGGAGGCGTTCGCGCCGTTCGAACGCGACCACGTCGCGGTCGACAACTCGGGAGGCCTCGAGGCGACCTACCGGCAGATCGACCGGGACGTGCTATGACATCCTCCCCGGCGTTGAGTGGTCACTGCAACACTTGAATATTCAGAAGGAACGTGGCGATCTAGTTCTCAGCGACGCTCGGAGGCTTGTTTAATCGGGAAATCCACTCGTGGTGAGAAGCGCTTTGAGCTGGAGCCTGTGATGCGTATTCATCCATTGCGCTAATCACTCGACGACGTTCTCGCCAAGAAATCACCGATCTGGCGATACGACGTTTCGATGCCCCAGCGGCGGCCGAACGCCGCCGCGTACGCTCTTGCTGTCTCAGGTTCTACGTCGAGGTTTGTGACGAACCAGACGTGATCGTCCTCGTTCGTGCGATGTGGCACAGCGAATACGGTGACATCGGCTACAGCTGTCGGTGGCCGGTTTCGCTGCATCCGGTAGGCATCGACGACCGTCTCAGCGCCGGCGCTGAGACGGTCTTTCATTCCCTTACTTGGCCGTGCACGGACGATGTAGTCGATCTCTAACTGTTCCAGTTCTGTAACGACATGCACCTGGTAGAAGCCTCGATCGAGATAGACGTGTCTGATCGAGACGTACTGGCGCGCTTTGACGATGAGTGAGCGAACGGCTTCCTGCTTCGCACGGAAGCCGTTCGCGTCCAACGGGATCACAGCGAGAGTAAATCGAACACTGGAAGCAACGATACACAGCGTCGCAAAACAGTACGCTCGGGTCGTTTCAAGATCAGGATAGGTAGTGAGAACGTGATCAGTATCGGCTGAGCCGTAGAACCGCCACTCGTGAAGGTCGATCGCGACGTCAACACGAGAGGGAAGCAACCGACGTGAGCGAAGAATCTCAAAGAGACGATCGCGGACGCTATCGAACTGAGCGTCGATGGCGTCCGCGGTGAGGTGTCGAAGATGATAGAGCAACGGTTTCGCGAGCAGGTTCCGAGCCGTCGACGTGACGTCGACCGGCTCGGATCAATCCAACTGGACAGTCTTGCCACCCGTGTTAGCGAACTCTTGAGTGAAGGCGATCCAAGAGAGGACTTCGAGCAAGTCCTCTCTCGGGTAGGATCCACAGGGTTTGATACCAAAATCCAGTTCCGGATAGACGACGCTTGAGGCGGCACGACAGACCTGTTTTGCCTCGTCGGTGTCGACCATGCCGACGACTACGAACTGAGCCGCCAGTTAGGTTCGGCAACTACTGTTTACGGCGGGACTCTCTCGCTGAACCAGGTAGCCCGCCGCGCCCTCGACTCCGACGACGGGCGCGCATCCGACAGTATAAGTCCGCGCTCCCGCGAGTCTCAGGTCCGATGACCCCGGTCAAGGACGGCGTTCACGGCTACATCGAACTCGGCTCCCTGGCCGAGGCACTCGTCGATACGCCCGCGATGCAACGGCTGCGGTACGTCCGCCAGCTCTCGACGGTCCAACTCGTCTACCCCTCGGCGAACCACACACGTTTCGAGCACAGCCTGGGCGTCTACCACCTCGCCTCGCGGGCGACCGACCGCCTCGACGTCGCCGACGACCTCGCCGCCCGCCTGCGGGCCGCCGCCCTCGTCCACGACGTCGGCCACGGTCCCTTCGGCCACCAGACCGAGGCCGCCATCGAGCGCCACCTCGGGCGCCACCACGACGAGATCGGCTGGCTTCTCGCGGAGACGGAGCTCGGAGGAGTTCTCGAGGAACAGGGCCTCGATCCCGACGCCGTCGCCGAAAGCGTCGACGGCCGGGGCCCGCTCGGGGAACTCGTCTCCGGCGCGCTCGACGTCGACCGGATGGACTACCTCGTCCGGGACGCCCACCACACGGGGGTCCCCTACGGCACCATCGACCACGACCGGCTGGTCTACGCCCTCCGGACCGTCGACGGCGAGCTCGCGATCGCCGACGGCGACGTCGCGACCGCCGAGAGCGCGCTGATCGCCCGGACGCTGATGAACGCGACGGTCTACCGCCACCACGTCTCCCGGATCGCGGGCGCCATGCTCGACCGGGCCAGCGAGACCCTGCTGGCCGACGGCGCCGTCGCCCCCGAGCGCTTCGCCCGCCTCACCGACGCCGAACTGCTCGCCGCCCTCGAGGAGTACGGCCCGACGGCTGACCTCGCGGCCCGGATCCGCGACCGCGACCTCTACAAGCGCGCGGTCTGGATCGACCGCGAAGCGGTCCCCGACGACCTCGTCGGGATCGACTACGGCCGGACGGGGGCGCTGGAACGCGAGATCGCAGCCGGCGCGGAGGTCGAACCGGCGGCCGTGATCGTGGACAGCCCCACGGAGCCGAATTCCCCCGAGTCCCGCGCCCGGATCGCCGCCGACGGCGACCTCGCCCGCCTCGAGGAGCGCTCCTCGCTGGTCGCCGGCCTCGACGCCTGCGCCCGCGAGATCTGGCGGCTGGGCGTCTACGCTCCCGCCGACGACCTCGCGGCGGTCCGGGAGGCGACGGAGTCGGTCCTCGGGCTCGCAGCCGACGTGGCGCCGTAAGTCGAGGGATCGAACCGAACACCGGCCCCGCTGTACGGTGGCCCACGCTGGCGACGCTACGCGAGGAAAGAGCGAGCAGTTGCGAGCGAGCGAATCGGCTGGGAGGGCGTGGCGATCCCTCGTGTCCACGAAGCAGGGCGCCAGTGTTCGTCGGTATCCCCGTCAACAGCCCGGTTCGCCCCTTTCCGCCCCTGTTCGCTACGCACCCGATCCCGGCGTCTCCCTCTCCTCCAGGCGCCGCTCGTACTTCTCCATCGCTTCCTCGAGGGCCTCCCCGGCGTCGATATCGGCCGACTCGGCGAGCGCGAGCAGCGCGAAGACGGCGTCGCCGATCTCGTCGCTTGCGATCTCGACCTCCCCTCCTGTGCCGTAGCCGGTCGACTCGTTGACCTCCTTTGCGAGCTCGCCGACCTCGCTCGCGAGGTCGAGCAGTCGGTACTCCGGCGGGCTCTCGAGACCGTTCTGGGCGACGAACGCCGCGACCTCCCGTTGTGCGTCCATGTCCTGGCGTGGGGATTCCGGGCCAAAAGCCCCCGGGATCGCTCGCCGTCGGGACCTACACTGGCAGCGCCAAAGACTATCCGCAAGAACGTAGACGACCGTCTGTCTCCGCGCGTTCGTGGGGACGATACCACCATGGCAGACACACACAACACGCGGCGGCGGTTCCTACAAACCGCCGGCATTGCCGTCGGGAGCACAGTCCTGTTGGGGACCGCGAGCGCGTCCCACGAGGAGACCTGGACGTTCCACGCCGAGTTGACCGGCGAGGACCACGGGGTCGAGACGCCCGCGAGCGGGCACGCGACCTTCGAGATCCCGCCCGACTCCCACGAGATCCAGTACACGATCGACGTGAGCCACCTCTGTCATACGACCCAGGCCCACGTCCACCTCGGCGAGGAGACCGAGGACGGCCCGGTCGTCTCCTGGCTCTACCCCGAGGACGGGACCGAACCCGAACTCCTCGAGGGCCGGTTCGACGGCACCCTCGCCAAGGGCACCATCTCGCTTTCGGACCTCGTCGGTCCCCTGGAGGGCGCCGACTCGAACGAGGTCGCGACGACGCTGATGGAGGAAGACGCCTACGTCAACGTCCACACCGAAACCCACCCCGCAGGCGAGATCCGCGGCCAGATCCGCCCCGACGCCGACACGGAGGAGGCCATCACCGAGGCGATGGACGACGACGAGGACGACGCCCCGATGGAGGGCGGAGAGGGGTCCGAGGAGGGAGACGACGGGAACGACACGGACGACGACCAGGACGACGCCTCGGGCGACGACGAAGCGGAAACCGACGACGGAGAGAGCGACGACGGGACGATGAACGGGACGGACAGCGACGACGGGATGATGAACGAGACGAACGGGACAAACGAGACCGGGAACGGTAGTGACGATGGCGACGACACGTCGTCGATCCGCGGGTTCTTCGGCAGCATCCGCGCGCTGTTCGCGTAGAACACCCGGGGGCGCTGGCCGACCGTCGGGCTTTTTCTCCGTCCCGAACCCTCCACGGCCCGTGCGCCCCGAGATCCGGGGAGTCGGATCGCGGAGCCGAACGGCTATAGGGCTCGGCCGTCGAGGACCCGACGAATGAGCCAGCGTGCCGTGTTGTTCGACATGGACGGCGTGATCGTCGACTCGGAGGACTACTGGGTCGCGGCCGAACGCGAGGAACTGCTCCCCGCGGTCGTTCCCGACCACGACGTCGCGGTCTCGGAGGTCACCGGCCTGAACTACCGCGAGATCTACGACTACCTCGAACGCGAGTACGGCACCGCGGTCACCCGCGAGGAGTTCATAGAGCGCTTCGAGGCGGTCGCCCGCGGGATCTACGCCGATCGGGTCGCCCTGTTGGAGGGGTTTCATGGGATCCTCGCCGACCTGGAGGAGCGGGAGGTTCCGGTCGCCATCGTCTCCTCGTCGCCCCACGACTGGATCGACGTCGTCCGCGAGCGCTTCGACCTCACCGACGCCTTCGACGCCGTCGTTAGCGCCGAGGGGATCGACGGGCCGGGCAAGCCCGACCCCTACATCTACGAGCACGCCGCCGAACTCGTCGGCGTCGCCCCCGAGGACGCCCTCGCTGTCGAGGACTCGGGCCACGGCGTCGCCGCCGCCGCGGCCGCGGGCGTCCACACGGTCGCCTACCGGATCGCCGCCCACGACAACCCCGACCTCTCGCCGGCCGACGCCGTCGTCGACTCGCCCGAAGAACTCCGGAAGACGGTGCTCGCGTACGCCGATCGGGGCGCCCTCGAGAACTGACCGGGTTTCAGACGACCGCCACGGTTCGAGTCTCGGAAATCGGGAGCAAGGGCAGTTCTGGGAACGCGACCCGAACGGTGTAGGCGAGTTCGTCCTCGTCGGCGCCGAAGACCCCTACCGGAACCGCCTCCTCGCTCCGGAGGTAGGTCCCGCTCTCGGTCATTTCGACGTCGTTTACCGTCACCGAGATCCCGGCCCGGGCGGGTCCACCCTCGTTTCGGACCGTCACGTCCCGGACGTCGTTTTTCTTCACCTCGATCCGGTCGGGAAACTCGCCCCACTCGATCTCGATGGCGGGCAACGACCGGGCGCCCTCGAGGACCCGCTCGGCGACCGACTCCGAGAGTCCAGCCTCCACGAGGCCGGAGACCCCCGCGTCCGCCACGTCCCCCGGCGTCGCGATCCCCTCCTTGGCGAGCTTGCTCGCCCGGCCGGGGCCGACGCCGTCGATGGCGGTCAGCCCGACCGCGTCGCCCGCGACCCCGTTCTCGACTCTGGCCTCGAGGCGTCGGGCGCGGTTGGCCGCAAGCGGGGAAGCGAACCGATCGAGGAAGGCCCGAAGTGCCGACAAAAGCCGGGTGGCGTTTCGGCGGATCGCCCAGGCGTCGCTCCTGAGTTCGGCGGGGACCGAGCCGCTCGCGGCACCCGAAAGGACCGCGAGCACCTTCCGGCCGCCGGCGTCGAGGTCGCCGGTGTCGCGGCCGACGAGCACGGCATTGATCGAATCGCGTTCGGACTGGCGTGCGGAGACGGAATCGAACTCCGCCGCGGCCGCGACCGCCCGGAGGAGGGCCTCCTCGTCGGGCTCTTCCGGCCCGCAGACCGCGTGAAACCGGGCGGCGGTCTCGAGTCTGAGGTAGTACTTCGACGCGAGCACTCCCAGGGGAGTGGCTTCGATCGAGAGGTCATCGCCGGTCTCGACGAACCCCTGCTCGACCAGCCCCTCGAGACAGTCCCGGACCCGTCCCCGGAGATCGGGAAAGCCGTAGGCCTCGGGATCGGACTGGCCCCGGACGTAGTAGAAGGTCGTTTCGAGCCACGCCATCACCTCCTCGAGGTCGGTCAGGGTTCCCATAGCGATCTCGGCGTTCAGATGCGAATCGAGGCTCTCGGCGAGACGGGACTCGATCTCTTTCCCCTCTCGGAGCAGCCGTCGATACTTGTCGGCCTCCTGACTGTCGGCGACGACCCAGCCGTAGCCGACGTCGTCGTAGCCCGGTCGTCCGGCCCGCCCGAGCATCTGGAGGACGTCGAGGGGGCTCATGTCGACCTCGCCCTCGAGCGGATCGTGGTACTTCGTGTCTCTGATCACCACGCACCGGGCTGGGAGGTTCACGCCCCAGGCGAGCGTCGAGGTCGAAAAGAGGAGTTCGATCTTGCCCTCCTTGAACCACTGCTCGGTCAGATCCCGGTCGTTCTTCGAGAGACCGGCGTGGTGGAAGGCCACTCCATCCAGCGCCGAGTTCCTGAGGGTCTCGTTCTCGAGGCGTTCGCTCTCGGTATGAAACTCGTAGTCGCCGCGGGCGCCCATCGGGACGTCGCGTTCGGCGATCTCGTCTCTGGCTTTCTCGGCCGCCCGGACGGTGTCCTGGCGCGAGGCGACGAAGACGAGCGCCTGGCCGTCCTCCCGGAGGTGGGGTTCGGCCAGGTCGAGCGCCCGATACAGGCGGCGGTACTTGTCGGCGAAGGCGTTCTCGCCGTGGGTGTAGGTCTTGACGCCGGTCTCTAAATCGACCGGGCGGTAGTCGTCGCCGAACTCGAAGGTACACTCCGGCGGGGCGTCGAGCCAGGCCGCGACGTCGTCGACGTTCTTCATCGTCGCCGACAGCGCGACGATCCGGGGGCTACAGAGCCGCCGGAGCCGCGAGATGGTGACCTCGAGGACCGACCCGCGGCGGTCGGCGTCGAGCAGGTGGACCTCGTCGATCACGCAACACGTGACGTCGGTGACGAAGTCGTACCTGCGCGAATCGTGTTTTCGAGTGGCCGAATCGACCTTCTCGGGGGTCATCACGAGGATGTCCGCGCGGCGCGCGCGGCGGGGGTTGAGTTCGCGCTCGCCGGTGACGACGTACACCGAGTAGCCAAGGTCCTCGAAACGATCCCACTCGCCTTCCTTCTCGTTGGTCAGCGCCCGCATCGGGGCGATGAAGAGGGCGGTCCCGCCGTCGTCCAGACATTTACAGATCGCCAGCTCCGCGATCGCCGTTTTCCCCGAGGCCGTCGGCGCGGAGGCGACGACGTTCCCCTCCTGCTCGAGGATCGCGGGCACCGTCTCCCGTTGCATCCGGTTGAACTCCTCGAAGGCGAAGGCGTCGGCAAAGTCGGGGAGCACCTCGGCGACTTCCATCGAGCGGAGAGGGGGGTCGGCGAGCCAAAGGGGTTTCTGTCTCCGATCAGGGTCCTCTTTCGCCCGAACGGATATGTCATTCAGTGGTTATCATCATATCATGAACACGGCACGGATGTTGCTCGTCAACGCGACCGACGAGCGGTTCCGGACGGCGGTCCTCCTGGGACTCGCTTCGATCCCGTTTACCGTCGGCGCGAACTGGCTGTTGACGCCCGACTCCGTCGAGGCCACCTCCCTGTTGGCCGCGTGCGTGATCTCGGGGTATCTGTACGGGATCCGGGGAGAATCCCCCGTCCATGCCGGAACGCTCACCGGGCTCGTCGGTGGGGCGCCGATCCTCGTCTGGGGGAGCGCGACGACGCTCGTCGAGTGGTGGGGCTATCCTCCCCTGACGGAGGTCGCCGGAAACTCGATCGCCGCAGTCGCCGCAGTCCTCGCGGCCCTGCTGTCCACCCTCATCGTAGTGGTTATATTGCTCGTCATCGGCTGGATCGGAGGGAGCATCGGCGGCTGGGCGAGCAAGCGGATCGATCCGCCACGGCGGCTCCGGTCGGGCAGTTAACTCCCCTCCAGTTTCCCGAGGAACCGACGGACTCAGCCCGCCCCGGAGCCGTCGGTCGCCGCCGCGGCGCTCGTTCCTTCGTCGCCGTTCCCGTCGGTTTCCGCGTCCGGTCTCTCCCCGTCGTCCCCTTCCTCGCCCGAGGCGACCTCCGCGGCTCGTTCGTACATCCCGTCCGCGACCTCGTGGCGGTAGTAGAGCCCGAGCCCGATCGCCGCGACGATATTCGAGAGCGTCACCGCCCAAAAGACCCCGACGACGCCCGCCCCGAGGACGTAGACGCCGACGGCGGCGATCGGCAGCCGGGCGGCCCAGTACTGGAGGAGGGTCGCGACCAGGCTCGTCCGGGTCCGGCGGGCGCCGTTGAACCCACCTCTGAGAAGGTAGGTCGCGCCGATCGCCCAGTAGCCGTAGGCTAAGATCTGGAGGTAGTCGGCGGTGAGCTCGAGTTCCGTGCCGGTCGCGTCGGGGACGAACACGAGCGTCAGCGTCTCGGGGACGAACCACTGGACGGCGCCGACGAGGACGAGAGTGCCCGCGGCGAGTGCGACCCCGATCCAGGTGGTCCGGCTCGCCCGATCGGGGCGTTCGGCCCCGAGGTTCTGGCCGATGACGCTCTGGGCGGCGTGCTGGAGGCCGGTCGCGGGGACGAACGAGACGGTCGCGACCTGGGCGCCGATCGTGTAGGCGGCGACCCCGGCGGTCCCGCCGGCGACGGTGACGATGGCGATCATCACGACCCGGACCGCCTGGCTCGCGGCCGACTGGGCGGCGTTGGGCCAGCCGATCGAGACGATCTCGCGGAGGTCCTTCGTGTGGAAGACGAGGACCGAGCGGTCGATCAGGAGGCCGCTGCGCCCGCGGAGGGCCATCCCGATCCCCAGAAGCAAGCCGCCGGTGTAGCCGATCCCGGTCGCGAGCGCGGCGCCGGCGACGCCGAGTTCGGGAAAGAGCCACCAGCCGAAGATCAGGAACGGGTCGAGGACGGCGTTCGTACCGATCGCGAGGACGTTGATGTAGAGGGCGGCCCGGGTGTCACCCCAGCCGACGAAGCCGCTCTCTAAGGTGTCGCTGGCCGAGAATATCGGCATCGCGAGCGCGTAGACCGTGAGGTAGGTCGCGGCCATCTCGCCGACGCGGGGAGTCGTATCGAAGAGGCCGATGACCTCACCGGCGAAGACCGCGGTGACGAGGCCGACGACGAGTCCGAGGACGAATCCCAGTATCGTGCCGTTGACCGCCGCCCGCCGGCCGGCGACGAGGTCGTCGGCACCCACCCGCTGGGAGACGAGGATCTGGGTGCCGACGAGGGTCCCGATCGCGACGACGCCGAGCAGGGCGACCAGCGGGAAGTTGAGTCCGACCGCGGCGACGGCGTCGGCGCCCAGCCGGCCCAGCCAGAAGAGATCGATTACCTGCTGGGCCACCTGCACCAGGTTCTGGACGAGCAGCGGTGCCGCGAGGACCAGCAGTGCCCGCGCGAGCGAGCCCTCGACTATCTCCTCGCGGGATACGTCCAACATCTGTTCGGGAAGGTTCCTCAGTATATCCCGCGAATCCGCATATATACGTTTGGATATTTCCTTTACAAACAGGAGTCGTGGCGGGTCACGGAGGTGGGTTTTTCACCACCGAGACACCAGTGACGGTATGAGCCGCTCGCGAAAGCCCGGCTGGCTGAAGACGCGACCGCCCTCGGGCCGGGAGTTCGCCGACATCCGGGAGACGCTTCGCGACCACGACCTCCATACGGTCTGTGAGGAAGCCAACTGTCCGAACTTGGGCGAGTGCTGGAGCGGGGGCGAGGGAGGAAGCGAGGGCGGCACGGCGACGTTCATGCTGATGGGCGATCGCTGCTCGCGGGGCTGTAACTTCTGTGACGTCGAGACCGGGGGAATGGAAGCACTCGATCCCGACGAACCCGAAAACGTCGCCGAGGCCGTCGCCGAGATCGGCCTGGACTACGTCGTCCTCACGAGCGTGGACCGCGACGACCTGCCCGACCAGGGCGCGGGCCACTTCGCCGAGACGATCCGCGAGATCAAAGCGCGCCATCCCGGCATCCTCGTGGAGGTCCTAATCCCCGACTTCCGGGGCGAGGAGGAGTTGGTCGAAAAGATCGTCGAAGCAGACCCGGACGTGATCGCCCACAACGTCGAGACCGTCTCCCGGCTCCAGACCCCCGTTCGGGACCGGCGAGCGGGCTACGAGCAGAGCCTCTCGGTACTGGAGTACGTCGATCGCGTCTCCGAGATCTACACCAAGACCTCGATCATGCTCGGCCACGGCGAGTACGACCACGAGGTCTATCGCACCCTCGCCGACTGCCGGGAGGCCGGCGTCGACGTCGTCACCCTGGGCCAGTACCTCCGGCCCTCGGAGTCCCATCTCCCCGTGCGCCGGTACGACCACCCCGGGAAGTACGAGACCTGGCGCCGGGTCGCCGAGGAGGAACTGGGCTTTCTGTACTGTGCCAGCGGCCCCATGGTC
Source organism: Saliphagus infecundisoli (assembly GCF_020177375.1). Lineage (GTDB taxonomy): Archaea > Halobacteriota > Halobacteria > Halobacteriales > Natrialbaceae > Saliphagus > Saliphagus infecundisoli. The sequence continues at coordinate 103,510 of NZ_JAIWHV010000006.1, forward strand.
CGATCGTCGTACCGTGCCGGCGAGCTGTTCGTCGAGGCCGTCCTCCGGGAGGGAGAGAGCGTCGAGCGGGCCCGCGAGCGAGCCCACGCGGTCGGAAACTGACGTTATCGGAGCGGACGTGCGGGGCTCGTTCTCGATGGCACCGCTGGCCCGACTCCGCGTCTGGCGTCCTGGTCGTCGTTCCCATCGTCTCCGTCGTCAGCCTCGTCATCATCGCCGTCCGCCGCTCCGGCGTCGCTTCCGGTCCCGTTACCACGACCCTCCTCGGGCGTGTAGACGTAGAGGCAGTCGTTCGAGTACGACCGCCCGAGCTGGGCGGCGTCCTCACAACAGAGAACCCGCCCGTCGTCCATCACGTAGACGTTGTCGACGTTAATCAGCGCGTCGTCGGCGACGTCGGCTGGATCGGTGGCGTCGGGGCCGACGATGACGGGCTCGAGCGTCGAGACGTCGTACTCCTCGTCGAGTCGCCCCCGGTAGACGATACCGCCGTCGACGCGGTCGAGCCGGATTTCGCCGTCGTCGTCCGCCATCCCCTCGTTGAGCTCCGAGATGCCGAAGTAGACGTAGTCGCCGGGACCGGCGCCGTCGACGCTGTCGACGCCTTCGGCCTTCCGGAACTCGATCGTCGCGCCGATCTCCTTTGCGGCCGCGCGGGTCTCGAGGAACGGCACTTTCCGGAGCTCGTCGTCGACGCCGTCGTAGCCCTCGCTCTCGTACTGGCTCGCCCACTCGACGATCTCCTCGTTCGTGACGTAGTTTCGGTTCCCGTTCTCGATCACCTCCCGGTCGGCTTCCTCCATGATCTCCTCGGTGACCTCGTCGCCCTCGTTCCAGTCGGAGTGGGCCTCGAGGTAGTTGGCCTGGGTGACGTCGTCGTACGTCTCGATCCAGCCGGCGATCTCCGCGTTCGAGCCGTGGGCCATCGGGATCCATTCGATCTCGAGGGGGACGTCCGCGGGCGACCCGCCCCGTGCAGCGGCCGCGTTGGTCACGAGCGGGGCATAGAGGGTTCCCGAGAGCGCCATCGGGTCGTCGTAGCAGGTGATCTTCCGGTCGGCGACGAACTTATAGATGCCCTTGTTCACGCCGTCCGAACAGCCATAGACCGTCTTCAGGTCCGACTGGACGTCGGGTGCCTCCCAGGAGGCCCGTCCCATCACGTAGTACTTGACCGGCTCCGGGGTGTCGGCCGTTGGCTCGCGGATGTCGACGTGGTAGCCGTAGTCGTAGGGGTTGGGGTAGACGTCAGCGATCGGGGTTGTGGCGCTCTCGTCGCCGCCCTGATCGACCGGGTCGGCTCCGAGGTAGTACGCGAGGAACTCGACGCCGGTCAGCGCCCACGAACCCTGGACGCTCCAGGCGTCGTCGCCGTAGTAGCCGTCGACGGCCTCCTGGATCGCACTCGGGTTCGGCCGGTTCCAGAACTGGGCGGCGCCGGTCAGCCCCTCGCCCGAGCCGGTCTCGACGATCTCGCCGGCGGTCGCCATCGGCGTGACTCGCGGATGGGCGTAGTTCTCCTCGGAGGAGAGCATCGTGTTCCACGGGCTCAAGTCGCCGTAGCAGTTGATTCGGGTGCCGCCGATCTCGCGGAACGCCTCGGTGTTCGCGATGTTGATCGCGTGCTCCAGGTCGGCCTCCCACTCGCCGTCCACACAGGAGATCGGGATCCGCGAGACGTTTCCCGGGCTGTTCTCCCAGTTGGTGAAGAGATAGCCCTCGGTTCCGTCGTCGTCAGTGGCGACGAACTGGTTGCAGTCGGGGTTGTACGCCGCGTCGCCGTACTGGGTCCCCGCGAAGTTCACGGCCTCGCCGTCGGGCGTCGAGCCGGTCGCCGACGTGATGTTCACGCCGTCGGGCGTCTGGACGACGCCGAGTTCCTCGCTCCCGCCGTTGATCGGATCGTGGCCGTGTGCGAGATACGTGAATCCGCCGCCACCGCCGCGGACGACCCCCCGTTCCTCGTTGGTCTGCGGGGTCGAGAGCTCGTCGAACTCGTCGCTCTCCCCGTTCATCGTGAACCGAAAGCCGCTGAAGTAGCCGATCCCGGCCTCGGCGTAGGGACCGGGGTTCTCGCGGCTCGGATGCTGGACGCTGTACAGCGGCGTCCCGTCCTCGAAGACGAACGGTCCCGTCACTTCGGCGCCGAGCGCCGTCGAGGAGAAGCGTTTGAGCTCGCCCCGCACGTGCGGTGCGTGCGGCGTGTCCCCGTCTTCCTGGGCGCTCGCCGTGGTTGCCACGCTCGCGCCGAGCGAGGCCGCCACCGACGTCGCCATCAGCTTCCGCCTGGTGAACTCGACCATGCGGTCGATTCCACCGCATCTATTTTAAAGACGTTTTATAATATCACTCCGTACGAATCCGACCCATCGGTGGGTATCGGGACCGATATATAGCGGTCCGTTCGGGACGTACTCCGCGGGGGACTCCCGATAACAGGTCCGAGAACTGCCGGGATCGGTGAACGGAAAACCCGGTCGACGTGACTATCGCCGGTTTCGTCGCCGTAGCCGTTTCGTGCGCCGGATCCGGCTGCGAGTCACTCCATCCCCCGCTCTCTCGCTCCGTTCCGGATCTCCTCGGCGCGTTGGCGGACCCAGGAGACGTACCGGTCGACCTGGGCCGTCTTCACGCCGTAGAAGGAAGCGACCCAGTTCTCGTCGGTGAAGGGCTGAGTCAGGAAGTACGCCGCGAGGGTGTCCCGTCCGGCCTGGATGATCTCCGGCGGGACGCCCCGTTCGCCGGTGCCGGCCTCCTCGAAGCCGTTGACGTCGAAGTAGACGTCCACGTACAGCTCGGCGAGGTCGGGATCGTCGAACTCGAGTCCCTCGTGGCCCGGCGCCTCGAACCGGTAGCTGGGGCCGTCCCGGGAACGGGTTTCGACGATGCGGACGTCGAGAACGTACGCCGCGTGGATCGACTCCTCCTCCATCGTGGCCGGGTCGTCGGTTCGTGACATGGGTAGGGTCGTCGGTCGGGTTCCGCCCGGAAAGCGGGTCGACACACGTCAACGTCCCCGAACGGGCGCTTAAACGTATATAATTCGGCTATGAGCGCCCTCGAGCCCCCAGTATCCCTATATAGGATCAGGGAGGTTCCGGAGGGTGGTTCCACCGCTCGCGAACCGGGTCCCGGAATCGGTCGCCAGCATCTCGCGTCGGATGTGGGACGGCCCGAAACGGGACCCGTTCGAGGGATCGGTAGCCTGGCCGGGACGGTGGACCGTTCGACCCCCGGCCCGTATTCTGCGGATCGGGTACCGACCGGCGGTTTCGGTGGTCGATAGGTCGGTATCCGGCGGTTGCTGGCAAGAATCGTACCGAGAGCAAGCTATTTACGAAATGCCTTTAACGCGAGCGATAGAAGATGAAGATATGTGCCGGAGGGCTTCGCCGTGAGTACGCTACAGTCCGATCCCCGAGAGCGCGTACAGGTGTTAGACGAGTCGGGCGAGGTCGTCGAGGGGGCTCGAGTCCCCGACCTCTCCGAGGAGGAGTTCCTCGAGATCTACGAGGACATGCGTCTGGCTCGCCGGTTCGACGAGCGGGCCGTGAGCCTCCAGCGCCAGGGCCGGATGGGGACGTACCCGCCGCTGTCGGGCCAGGAGGCCGCCCAGATCGGGAGTGCCTACGCCCTCGCCGACGACGACTGGATGTTTCCGAGCTACCGGGAACACGGCGCCTCGCTCGTGCGCGGTCTCTCCCTGAAACGCACCCTGCTGTACTGGATGGGCCACGAGACGGGCAACTACATTCCCGAGGACGTCAACATCTTCTCGGTGGCGGTACCGATCGCGACCCAGATCCCCCACGCGACCGGCGCGGCGTGGGCGTCGAAGCTGAAAGGCGAGGAGAGGGCCTTTCTCTGTTACTTCGGCGACGGCGCCACCAGCGAGGGCGACTTCCACGAGGGACTGAACTTCGCGGGCGTCTTCGACACCCCCACCGTCTTCTTCTGTAACAACAACCAGTGGGCGATCTCGGTCCCCCGCGAGCGCCAGACCGCGAGCGCGACGCTCGCCCAGAAGGCAGAAGCCTACGGCTTCGAGGGCGTCCAGGTCGACGGGATGGACCCGCTCGCGGTGTACAACGTCACCCGAGACGCCATCCGAAAGGCGAAGGATCCCGCCGAGGACGAACTCCGGCCGACGATGATCGAGGCCGTCCAGTACCGCTTTGGCGCCCACACCACCGCCGACGACCCCTCCGCGTACCGCGACGACGACGAAGTCGAGGAGTGGAAGGCAAAGGACCCGATCCCCCGTCTCGAGACGTTCCTGCGGGACAACGGGATGTTGGACGACGACCGCGTCGAGACGATCGGGGAGCGCATCGAGGACGAGGTGGCCGACGCGATCGAGGCCGCCGAGGAGGTCGAACGGCCCGAACCCGAGGAGATCTTCGCACACGTCTACGAGGGGATGCCCAAACGGCTCCAGCGCCAGATGGAGTGGTTCGACTCGATCCGCGAGAAACACGGCGACGACGCGCTTCTGGAGGAGTAAGATGGGCGAAACCGAAACCGAATCACGCACGCTAGTCGAATCGGTCCGCGACGGCCTCGCCGGCGAGCTAGAGCGCGACGAGGACGTCCTGGTGATGGGCGAGGACGTCGGCGAGAACGGCGGGGTCTTCCGGGCGACGGAGGGCCTCCACGCCGAGTTCGGCGACGACCGGGTGATCGACACCCCCCTCGCCGAATCCGGAATCGTCGGCACCGCCATCGGGATGGCCGCCTACGGACTGAAGCCGGTCGCCGAGATCCAGTTCCTCGGGTTCATCTACCCCGGATTCGACCAGATCGTCTCCCACGCTGCACGCCTGCGAACGCGCTCGCGCGGGCGATTCACGTGTCCGATGGTCGTTCGTGCCCCCTACGGCGGGGGAATCAGGGCGCCCGAACACCACTCCGAATCGAGCGAGGCCTTCTTCGCCCACCAGCCCGGGCTCACCGTCGTCGTCCCGAGTACCCCACACGACGCTAAGGGGCTGCTCGCGAGCGCGATCCGCAGCCCCGATCCGGTGATCTTTCTCGAACCGAAGCTGATCTACCGGGCGTTCCGCGAGGACGTTCCGACCGAGCCCTACGAGGTGCCGATCGGCGAGGCCGCCGTCCGCCGCGAGGGAACGGATATTTCGGTCTACACCTGGGGCGCGATGGCCCGGCCGACGATGGAGGCTGCCGAGGAACTCGCTGGCGAGATCGACGTCGAGGTGGTCGATCTCCGGACGCTCTCGCCGCTCGATGAAGAAACGATCGTGGAGTCCTTCGAGAAGACCGGGCGGGCGGCGATCGTCCACGAGGCGCCCAAGACGGGCGGCTTTGGGGCCGAAATCGTCGCGACCCTCCAGGAGCACTCGCTGCTCTACCAGGAGGCACCCATCGAGCGCATCGCAGGGTTCGACGCGCCGTTCCCGCTGTATAGCCTGGAGGACTACTACCTGCCCGAACCGGCACGGATCACGGAGGGCATCAGGGAGGCGGTGGAGTTCTGATGGTCCGGGAGTTCACACTCCCCGACGTCGGGGAGGGAGTCGCGGAGGGCGAACTGGTCTCCTGGTTCGTCGAGGAAGGCGACGCCGTGAGCGAGGACCAGCCCGTCGCCGAGGTCGAGACCGACAAGGCCCTCGTCGAGGTCCCCTCGCCCGTAAACGGCACCGTCCGAACGCTCCACGCAGAGCCGGGCGAGGTCGTCCCCGTCGGGGACGTGATCGTCACGTTCGACGTCGAGGGCGAGTCCGCCGCGGAAACCGAAGCACCGACGACTGAAAACGGCGAACACCGCGACGAATCGACCGACGACGAGAGCGAGGAAACCGCGAGGGTCGAATCGAAATCCGAGGGGGAGCCCGAGACGCCCGACGACCGGGTGTTCGTCCCGCCACGGCTCCGCCGGCGCGCCCGCGAGGAGGGGGTAGACCTCGGCTCGATCGCGGGAAGCGGTCCCGGCGGCCGGGTGACGGAGGCCGACGTATACGTCGCCCTCCGTGACGACTTCGAGGCCCGTGAGACGACTCCCGCGACCGACGAGGGCGGTTCGGAGACGACCGAAGCGACGGCGACGGGCGCGGTCGCCGAGGCCGACACCGAGCCCGCAGCCGGAACGGCACCGACGACGGCCGCCGGGAGGGCGGGTGGAGAGGGTGCCGACCGCGACCGCACCCTCGCGGCGCCGGCGACCCGCCGGGTCGCCCGCGAGGAGGGCGTAGATCTGAATCGGGTGCCGGCGAGCGACCGGCGCGACGGCGAGGCGTTCGTCACGCCCGAGGCCGTCCAGGAGTACGCTGCGGCCCAGAGGGAGGCCCAGGAGGCCGACGCCCGGGCCGTCGCCGGCGGTCCGGCGAGTGACGAGGCGGGCGCCCGCGAGACCCGCACGCCGTTCTCGGGGGTCCGGAAACGGATCGCGGAGGCGATGGTCGAGTCGAAGTACTCCGCACCCCACGTCACCCACCACGACGCAGTCGACGTCACCGAACTCGTCGCCACGCGCGAGCGGCTCAAACCCGTCGCCGAGGAGCGGGGCATCTCCCTGACCTACATGCCGTTCGTGATGAAGGCGGTCGTCGCCGCCCTCGAGGCATTCCCCGAGATGAACGCGATGATCGACGAAGAGACGGACGAGATCGTCGAGAAGCACTACTACAACGTCGGCGTGGCGACGGCGACCGACGTCGGCCTGATGGTTCCAGTCATAGAGGACGTAGACCGGAAGGGACTGCTCCAGCTCTCCTCGGAGATGAACGAACTGGTCTCCCGGGCCCGCGAGCGCTCGATCAGCCCCGACGAACTCCGGGGGTCGACCTTTACCGTGACGAACGTCGGCGGCATCGGCGGCGAGTACGCCACCCCGATCATCAACTACCCCGAGGCCGCGATCCTCGCGATGGGCGAGATCAAACGCAAGCCCCGCGTGGTCGAAGGTGAGGACGGCGAGGAGACGATCGAACCACGGTCGGTGATGACCCTGTCGCTGTCGTTCGACCACCGGCTGATCGACGGCGCGACCGGCGCGCGCTTTACCAACGAGGTCATGCGGTATCTAGAGAACCCAGACCTGCTCCTGCTGGAGTAGGGGAAACTCGCGGCAATTCCTGCGATTTTATACGGTCGGCGGGCGAGGAAGGAACCAATGGTCGTCGGAGACGTCACAACCGGAACGGACGTGTTGGTGATCGGCGGCGGGCCCGCGGGGTATACGGCCGCGATACGGGCCGGACAGCTTGATCTGGACGTGACCCTGGTCGAGCGGGAGGCCTACGGCGGCACCTGCCTCAATCACGGCTGCATCCCCTCGAAGGCGCTCATCACGGCGAGCGACCTCGCCTACGAGGCGGGCCACGCCGAGGAGATGGGGATCCACGCCGACCCCGCGATAGACCTCTCGGGGATGGTCAACTGGAAGGACGGGGTCGTCGATCAGCTGACGGGCGGCGTCGAGAAGCTCTGCAAAGCAAACGGCGTCGATCTGATGGAGGGCACTGCCCGGTTCGCCGACGAGGGAACGGTCCGGGTCTCTCACGACGGCGACGGCCAGGGCTCGGAGTCGGTGTCCTTCGAACACGCCATCGTCGCGACGGGCTCCCGACCGGTCGAAATCCCGAACTTCGCGTTCGACGACGAGCCCGTCCTCGACTCGCGGCAGGCGCTCGCGCTCGATTCAGTCCCCGACTCGCTGGTCGTCGTCGGCGCGGGCTACATCGGGATGGAACTCGCGGGCGTCTTCGCGAAACTCGGGACCGATGTGACGGTCGTCGAGATGCTCGCGGGGATCATGCCGGGCTACGAACGCGACCTCGTCCGTCCGGTGAAATCGCGTGCCGAGGACCTCGGGATCGACTTTCACTTCGAACGGACCGCGACGGAGTGGGAGGACGCGAAGGACGGAATCCGGATCCACACCGAGCCCGCGGGCCAGGCGGCCGCCGATGGGGGTGGCCCGGCGGAGACAGCGGACGAATCCGACGCCGAGGACGAACTCGCGTTCGAAGCCGACCACGTCCTCGTCGCGGTCGGGCGTGCGCCGGTCACGGACACGCTCGACCTCGAAAACGCCGGAATCGAGACCGACGAGCGGGGCTTTATCCCGACCGACGACCGCGCCCGGACGGAGGTCGATGGGATCCTCGCCGTCGGCGACGTCGCCGGCGAGCCGATGCTCGCCCACAAGGGCAGTGCCGAAGGGAAGGTCGCCGCCGAAGTCGCGGCCGGGGAGCCAGAGGCGATCGACTATCAGGCGATGCCCGCGGCCGTCTTCACCGACCCCGAGATCGCGACCGTCGGCCTCACCGAGGCCAAAGCCGAGGATGCAGGCTACGACCCTCTGATAGGAAAATTCCCGTTCCGGGCAAGCGGCCGGGCGCTGACGGTCGGCGAGACCGACGGCTTCGTCCGGATCGTCGCCGACGACGAGGGCTACCTGCTCGGTGCGGCGATCGTCGGCCCCGAGGCCTCCGAGCTGATCGCCGAACTCGGCCTCGCGATCGAACTCGGCGCGACCCTAGAGGACGTCGCGTCGACGGTCCACACCCATCCCACCCTCGCCGAGGCGACGATGGAGGCCGCCGAGAACGCGCTGGGTCAGGCGATCCACACGCTGAATCGCTGACGGTAACCGTTTTCACTCCGCTGGCAGTTTCTCCGATAATGCCGGAACGAACGCTCGTCGTCGGTACGAGCGGTTTCCTGGGGTCCGAAGTGACCCGTCAGCTCCGGGACGCCGACACTGACGTGGTCGGCACCGTTCACGAAGGGAAGGTCCCGATATCCGGGGTCGAGACGGTCGGGTACGACTTCTGGAACGACGATCTCGGGACGATACTCGACACGGAGGGGATCGAACGGGTCATCTTCGTAGCGACCGTCGAGCGGGGGGACGGCCGGAATCGGGGGCTCTTCGACCGATCTCTCGATCGGTTCGTGGACGCCTGTCGCGACCGGCGGGTCGTCTACGTCTCGACGGACGCCGTTTTCGACGGTGCTGACGGCCCGTACGACGAGGGTAGCGATCCGTCTCCGGCGAGCGAGTACGGACGGCGCGTCCGGGCGTTCGAACGGGTCCTCGAAGATCACTGTCCCGACCACTGTATCGTCCGGCCGAGTTACCTCTATGGCTTCTCCGGGGGAACGCTCGATCCTCGACTCGCGGCTACGCGTGAGCGGATCCGTGACGGCGAGACGGTCGCGTACTTCGAGGACGCCTACAAGAGCCCGATCTCGATCGGCGACGCGGCCGAAATCGTCACCGACCTCACCCGCCACGAGGTGACTGGCGTCGTTCACGCCGCCGCCCCCAGAACGAGCATCCACGAGTTCCATCGGGCGGCGATGGACGCGCTCGACGAGCCCGCAGGACGGGTCGTCCCGGAATCGGTTCCTCCCGAGTCCGACTACCCGCGCGATACGTCGCTCGTCTCGGGCCGGCTCGAGTCGGTCCTTGGAGCCGACCCGGGACCGGTTTCGGAGGCTCTCGAACGGTCGAGGCCCTGATTCGGACGATCGGTTACAGGTCATTGCACCGCCGGTCGAAACACGGCACTTCGATCGACCGGTACATCGTTGTCACCGACCGTATCAGACGACGTCGACGGCGCCTTTCATCCCCTGGCGTTCGTGAGGCGTACAGATGTAGGCGTACCTACCCTCCGCCTCGAACTTGTGTTCGAACGTGTGACCCGCCTCCCCGGTCTGGTCGCTCTCGAAGGTGCCCTCGCGTTCGACGACGTTGTGGCGGCCGCCCGCCCCGGTCCACTCCCAGACGACGGTCGTTCCCCGGTCGACCCGGATCGCTGTCGGGAAAAAGGCGAGGCCGTCCCTGCCGGCACCGACCTCGACGCCCGTCTCTCCCTCCCCGGTCCGGTCGACCGTCCCGGGATGGTCGGCGTTTCCGAGCCAGCCGCCGTAGTCGGGTTCGTTCTCGACCATCTCCTCGTCGGCGTAGGGGTCGTCCTCGCCGAGACAGCCCGCGAGCGCGAACGCGCAGGCGACGAGGAGGGGGCGTCGCGAGGTCGATCGCATATCCCCGTTTTCGGGGCCGGCGCCATCACGGTTTCGAGCCCGCCCGGCGTACCCGACCCGCCGGGGCCGGTCAGCCGAGACCGAGCAGCGACCGCACCGTCCGGGTGCGGACGCCACACTCGTCGGCGTACTCGTAGTGCTCGCACTTCGAGCGGTTGGTGGTCCGCTCGGGCAACCCCTCCATCCCGCGGACGGTCGAGAGCGTCTGGCGGTACTCGGCCTTCCGGCGGGTCGAGAGCGTGATCCGACGGATCACGCCGTAGCGAGGGTACTCTACGCAGGCGGTCTCGATCCGTTGCTGGCGGTCCCAGGCCAGGGCCTTCGCCGCCGCGACGGCGTGGACCGACTGGGCGTGCCAGACACCCTGTTCGGGTGGCTCCCCGACCGAGACTATCGAGGGCTCGAGGGGCTCCTCGAGCACCTTGTGGACGATCCCGTGGCAGTCCTTGCCCGCGACGTAGACGTCCCGCGCCGCGGGGTCGCGGATCGCCTCCCACCGACCGCTCTCCTCGAGCCGGTTCCGGGTGGCCTCGAGGGTCCGGCGGTACGCCGGGGGATCGACCGCGACCGGTTCGGCCGCGAGGTCGGCGTCGTCGGCCGCCAGCAGGTCCGAATACCGGACGGCGAGCGACCGCCGGTCGCCCACCTCGGGAGGCGGTTCGCGGTCGTCCTCCCGATCCCGGTAGTAGTACTTTCGGGGGCAGTAGGCGGCCGTGCCGAGGTCACTGAGCGCGACCAGCGAACCGTCGTCCGCGGGAGTCACGGGGCGTCTGGCCACCCGATCGTATAAAACCCGCGGACGGAGTGGATCGGTCGCGGACTCCCGCTCGTGGCGGTCCGTCAGGGGGATCGGCCCGCGGCCGGAACCATCGTCGACAGGTTTACCAGTCGGTACTCCGACTCCCTACAGGAGCGTGCGGTACGGTTCCATCCATCGTACCGTGGGCGGCCCGGCGGGAATCATGACATTCGAACGCATGCGGCGACTCGGCGACGCCGGAGAGGGGCCATGAGCAGACGGATACTCGAGGGCGTGACCGTTCTGGATCTCTCGACGTTCGTCACCGGTGGCTTCTGCTCGGCGATGCTCGCCAACCAGGGCGCGGAGGTCCTCAAGGTCGAACAACCCGGCTACGGCGACGCCATCCGCCACTCCGGACCGCCCTTCGTCGAGGGCGAATCGCCGTACTACTGGACGCTGAACTACGGGAAGAAGAGCCTCGAACTCGACCTGAAGGAGCCCCGGGCACGGGAGGCGCTGTACGAGTTGGTCGAGGAAACCGATGTTTTCGTCCAGAACTTCCGGCCGGGCACCGCAGAACGTCTGGAGGTCGATTACGACACGATCGCCGAGCACAACGAGGACGTGATCTACCTCGCCATATCGGCGTTCGGCCAGACGGGTCCCTGGCGCAAACGCTCGGGGTACGACCTGCTGATCCAGGGGATGAGCGGGATCATGAGCGTCACCGGCGAGGCCGAGCGCCAGCCGGTGAAAGTCGGCCTGCCGATGACGGACCTGATCACCGCGATGTGGGCCGCCTTCGGCGCGACGACCGCGCTCTACCGCCGCGAGCGCACCGGCGAGGGCGAGTACGTCGATCTCGGGATGCTCGAGGCGACGCTGCCCTGGCTCACCAAACAGGCCGGGATGGCCTTCGCCGGCGAGAAGACCGGACGGATGGGGACGAAAGATCCCGTTCTCGCGCCCTACCAGACCTACGAAACCGCGGACGGCTACCTCAACGTCTGTGTCCTCAACGAGAAGCTCTGGGCCGAACTCTGTGGGGCCATCGACCGCCCCGACCTCCCCGAGGACGACCGCTTCGAGACGAACGCAGACCGGGTCGAACACGTCGAGGAACTCGAAGCCGAGCTGGAGGCGACCCTCCGTGAACGGACGACCGAGGAGTGGATCGAGGTCATCGCCGAGGACGCCGGAGTTCCGGCCGGGCCGGTCTACGACGTCGAGGAGGCTCTGAACAATCCCCAGATCGAGGCCCGGGGGACGATCACCGAACTCGAGCATCCCGAACTCGGGACGATCCCGGTGATCGAACACCCGCTGAAGTTCGAGGGCGCCGACAGCGGCTTCGAACTCCCGCCGCCGCTGTTAGGCGAGCACAACCGCGAGGTGTTCCGGGAACTTGGCTACTCCGAAGGAGAGATCGACGAACTGGCCGAGGCGGGCGTTTTCGGGGACGACGGCGGGGAGTGAAGTTCACCAGTCAGTCGTCGGCGGACAGCGAGTCGAGGACGAACTCGTCGATGGCCCGGCGGGCCTGTTCGGGGGCGTCCTCGTGGCCCAGCGCGATCCGGCGCCCGCGGGCGGCGTGGATGACGTCCGTGAGGAGTTGGCCCATCAGTTCGGCGTCGACGGCGCGGAACTCCCCCTCTTCTATTCCCCGCTCGACGACCTCGACAACGCTGCCCCGGATCCGGTCGTAGTGGTCGTCGAACAGCGCCCGGTGGTCGTCGTCGTTCTGGGCGTAGGTGTAGAGTTCGTGGTAGACCTTCATCCGGTCCCAGTGGCCGAACTCCTCGAACTCCGGGCCGAACAGACACTGGTCGATCCGGGCGTCGAGTTCCGTCCTCGGGTCGGCGTCCTCCTCGACCTCGACGCTTCCCTCGTACTGGTCGATGACGTACTCGAGAAACGAAGACATCAGGTCGTGCTTGCCGTCGAAGTGGTAGTGGATGACCTGTCTCGTGAGATCCATCTCCTCGCCGATGTCGCGCATCCGGAAGTCCGTATAGCCGTGCTCGCTCAGCGCGCGGAAGGTCGCCTCCATGATCACGTCCTCGGTGTCCTTCGCCGAGACCGTCTCGCCGGGGTCGCTCATACCGACTCTCGTAGAGAGACCCACATAACACGAACGTTCCGATCCATCGCGTCCCTTACCGGGCGGTAAAGTTTTACCCTCGCGGTCAGATTACCGTACCGCCCATGACACGAACGATCGTGAAGAACGGAACCGTCGTCTCCCTCGATCCGGAGATCGGCCAACTCGAGGAGGGGGACGTCCTGATCGAGGAGGGAGAGATCGTCGAGGTCGGACGCGGGCTCTCGACGGACAACGCCGAGGTCATCGACGCCGAGGGCCGGATCGTCCTGCCGGGGTTCGTGGATTCACACGTTCACCTCGCACAGACCCAGGTCCGGGGGATTGCGGGCGACTGGTCGCTCATGGGCGAGTACTTCGAGCACATGCTCGGTAACGTCACCGGACTCTACCGGCCGGAGGACATGTATCTCGGCGGCCTCTTCGGCGCCTTCGAGAAGCTCCATACGGGGACGACGACGGCCCTGGACTGGTCGTACCCGAACACGCTCGAACACGGCGAGAGAGCGGTCGACGCGCTCCGGGACGCCGGACTGCGTGCGGTGTACACCTACGGCCCGCCGGGCGACGACGCCGCCAAGTGGTGGTTCGAGAGCGACGTCGGCCTGCCCGAGGAGAACGTTCGTGACCTCTACGAGGAACGGATCCGCGACGACGACCTGCTCGGTCTGGCGCTCGGGCTCCGGGGACCGGATTTCTGTACCGACGACATCGCCCGGGGCGATCTGGAACTGGCCCGCGACCTCGGCGTCCCCGCGACGGTCCACATGGGTGCGGCGTGTTGGCCCTCGTCGGTTTACGGCGACGACTACCAGGGCTTTGGCTGTCTCGAGGACATGCTCGATTCCGACGTCAACGTCGCCCACGGGAACCACTTCTCCCAGGAGGACGTAGACCACGCCGTCTCCCAGGGAGTCTCCTTCTCCTCGACCCCCGAGGTCGAGATGCAGATGGGCCACGGCATTCCGGTCACCGGGAAGGTTCTCGAAGCCGGCGGCCGGCCGGCCTGGGGCGTCGACGTCTGTTCGGACGTCAGCGGCGACGTGACTTCCCAGATGCGGATCGGGCTCCAGGTCCAGCGAATGTTCGAGAACCAGGCGATTCTGAAGGGTCACGAGGAGGTCACCAAGGTCGGGATCACCGCGCGGGACACCCTCGAGATGGCGACGATCGAGGGCGCGAAGGCCCTGGGGTTAGAGGATGATATCGGGACGCTCACGCCGGGCAAACGCGCCGATCTGATCACGGTACGAGCCCACGACTTCATGACGGCACCCTCGCACTCGCCGATCCAGACCGTCGTCTTCCAGTCCGATCCCTCCCACATCGAGACGGTGCTCGTAGACGGCGAGGCGGTCAAACGCGACGGCAAACTCCTGAACCCCAAAGTCGAGGGGGAGTTCGACCGGTTCGTCGAGTCGGGCCGGCGCCTGATGGACGAAGCCGGGATCGATCTCTGAGTACGGACCAAAGTACCTACCACGACACCCATCCACGTATCCACCCATGAGACTCGGACAATACCGAACGGAAGACGCGGACCGACAGTGGTGTGGCGTCTCGACCGACGACGGCGTCGTCTCGCTCCCGGAAGCCGGCGAGAGCGCCGGAATCGAGATTGGCCCGGGAACGACTGACCTGCTCGCCGGCTGGGAGTGGCAGCGAAAGGCCGAGTTGGCCGTCGAGTACGCCGCCGAGACAGGGATCGGCCTCCACGACCACGAAGCGGTCGAACGGGCCGCCCCCGTTACCGACCCCGGGAAGATCGTCTGCGTCGGGCTCAACTACCGGGACCACGCCGAGGAGGGCGACAACCCGATCCCCGAGGAACCCGTCCTCTTCTCGAAGTTCCCGACGTGCGTGACGGGGCCCGAAAGTTCGATCGCGTGGGACCCCGAGCTCACCGAGAAGGTCGATTACGAGGCCGAACTCGTCGCCGTCATTGGCCGGGAAGCCCGCCGGGTCGATCCCGAGGAGGCCATGGAGTACGTCGCCGGCTTCACCGTCGGCAACGACGTCTCCGCGCGGGACCTCCAGCACGGCGACGGCCAGTGGGTTCGGGGCAAGAGCCTCGATACGTTCGCGCCGATCGGCCCCGACCTCGTGACGACCGACGAGATTGAGGACCCCCACGACCTCGAGATCTGGACCGAGGTGAACGGCGAGCGCCTCCAGGAATCGACGACCGACCAGCTGATCTTCGGGATCGACGACCTCGTCGCCTTCTGCAGTCGGGCGTTTACCCTCCGACCGGGGGACCTGCTCTTTACGGGAACGCCCCCCGGCGTCGGCGTCTACCGGGAGCCGCCCGTGCTCCTGGAGGACGGCGACAGCGTGACGGTGGGGGTCGAGGACGTCGGCGAGTTGACCAATTCCTGTCGGTACGGGTAGTCGGCCGGGAGACGGGCGGAACCGCTCGGATACGGGTCGACTCCCTCCCGCCTCCGGGACCGGAGCCGAACCCCCTCCCGTGGCAGACGCGGCGGGCCTCGACGGGTGTTTCACCCCCCGAGACGATCCCACCTCGTGAGACAATCCCACCCAATTAATATATCTGACTATCACCCCTGTTGACTGGTAGGAGAGGAACCGCCACGGGACGGCTATCCTCACCGAGACAACAAATGGCAAGCAAGACATCAGACGTGGATATCGAGGCGGAGACTGCGGCGGAACCAACGGAGCCGACCGAAACCGGATCGGGGCTGGACGAGAACGTCGCGGGGGCGCTCTCGTATCTGTTCGGGTTCGTCACAGGACTGATCTTCTTCCTGATCGAAAAGGAGAACCGGTTCGTGCGGTTTCACGCCGCCCAGAGCATGGTCGTTACCGGCCTGCTCTTCCTGGCGTACGTCGCTCTCAGCATCGTCGGAACCGTCATTTCGACGGTGCTGTTCGCGAGCACGAGCACGTTCCTCGTCGGCAGCATCGTCTCGCTGGTCCTCGGACTGGTCTGGCTGGCGCTCATCGTCGGCGGGTTCGCGCTCTGGGTCTACCTCATGGTCAACGCCTACCGGGGCGAGACCACCCGACTACCGGTGGCCGCGGGGATCGCCGACAAACTGGTCTGAGCGGTGGTTCCCACGAACCGGGGGGAGAAACCGACGGCAAGGGTCGAGACCTACGTCGACGACGAGTACGGCTACCGGCTCGTGTACCCCGCCGACTGGCGCGTCGAGGCCGAGCCGGCGGGCGGGGCGTCGTTCGACGACCCGCGGGGATCGGCCGGCGCGACCGTCACCGTCGACGACGGCGTCGACTGCACGCTGACGGCATACGTCGCGGCCTTCCTCGACGCCCTCGAGGCCGACGACCACATCGGATCCCTCGAGGCCCTCGACCGCCGGGACGTCGCCCTCGAGGGCGGACGAACGGCGAGCGTGGTCGAGTACGCCTACCGCTCGGACGGCGAACGCTGGCGGCTCACCTACCTCTTCGCGCTCGCGGAGGGGACCGGCTACGTCCTCGGGGTGGACTGGAACGACGAGGACGACCTCGACGAACTCGCGACGCGGGTCGCCGAGTCGTTCGCCCTCGAGACGGACTGAAAACGGACCGGAACCCGAAAACGACACGGACGATACATCATGCACGAACCACGCGGACGAACCGGACTGGATCGCCTCTTGAACATTCGGCTCACTGCCCACACCCTCGTGGTGGTGGCGGTCGTCCTCTCGGTCGCCCTCGCCGGGTGTACCGGGATGGGCGGGCTCGGCGACCTCGGCGGCGAGGACGACGGCGTCGCGGAGGCAGACTCCGCCGACGACGGCGAGAGCGACGGGAACAGCGGCGACGATGCGGCGGACGACGGCGCCAGTTCGGACGGTGCCGGGGATAGCGACGACGCGGGCGATGGCTCGTCGGGAGCGGGCGCCGACGATAGCGACGGCGACGTCGGCCTCGACTCGATGGTCGGCGACGGCGCGGACGGCGAGTGGTTCAACCTGAGCGCTCCCGGCCACTATGCGTTCGATCTCGCCGGAATGGACGAGGAGACGGGTGAACAGGTCACCGGCCGGCTGGTCTACGACATCGAGGACGCGGGCAACGAGGAGGTTACGACGAGCATCGACTACGAGTTCGGTACCGAACAGTACCAGTCGACGACGACCGGGCCCGCCGACGAAGTGATGGGCCAGCTGTTCCTCACCCAGGCCCACGCGCCCGTGCTCGCCC
Organism: Saliphagus infecundisoli; assembly: GCF_020177375.1. Lineage (GTDB taxonomy): Archaea > Halobacteriota > Halobacteria > Halobacteriales > Natrialbaceae > Saliphagus > Saliphagus infecundisoli. The sequence continues at coordinate 120,546 of NZ_JAIWHV010000006.1, forward strand.
TCCAGAGCGCTTCCCTGCTCTACTACTTCGAGATGGGCTTTACGGACCCCTCGGTCGGCAACCGCAAGCAGACCACGGTCGACGGCCAGACCCAGGTCACCGAAGTAGTCGAGGAACGCTCCTACGCGGGCGTCGACTGCTACTTCGTCGAGACGACCGTCGACGGCGAACTCTCCCAGCAGAGCTGCCTCCGCGGCGCCGACGGCGGGATCGCCCCCTACGTCGCGACCTACACCGAGGACGGCGACCTCGAGCTCGAGGTCGAACTCGCCAACTACGAGTCGCGATGACGAGGGAGTTCACCATGACGTCTGAACCATCCAACTCGGGTGGCACATCCGAAGGGTCTCGAGCACGTCCGATGGGAGTGCACCGCCGATCGATCGTGGGCGCTCTCGTTGGGTGCGTTACTCTGAGCCTGAGTGGCTGTCTCAGCACGGAGGCCATTACCGATCGGGTCAAAGCCGAAGCCACGGATCGCGCGGGTGACGAACTCGGCGAACGGGTTGGTATCGATATCGAGATTCCCGACGATCCACCCGAAACCAACGACGACGAGTGGCGACTGTACGAGTTCGGAGCCGGCGAACACTACGAGTACCGTGTCGAGAGCGAGGAAGACGGGGCTGGCGTCTTTCTCTGGACCGTCGAAGACGCCGGTGACGACCGTCTGACCGTCGAAACCGAGCTGACATACGAAGAGGGTGAAGAGTTCGCCCGGACGGTGACCGGAACCGAGGACGAGATCTTCTCGCAGCTGATGACGACTCCGGCTGCGATCTTCATCGGCTCGGGATTGTACTCGCCCCACGTCGCGGCCAACGAAGGCGTGTACGTCGGGTACGAGTGGCGCTTCGGCACTGAGGAGGGCAGCCTGCGGTACGCAGTCGAGGATACTGCCTCCTACGTCGGAACGGAGTGTTACGTGGCCGTAACGGAGATCAACGACACGGTCGTCCACGAGAGCTGTCTCGCACCCGAGCTCGCGTTTCCGGCATACGTCGCGTACTATGACGACGAGACGGGTGAGACGCTTCTCGAAATGGAGCTGGTCGAGTATAGCGGAAGCGAATAACACCCACTGAGACGGACCAATGAGAACGGAAGACACCGAAACCAACGGAGAACCGACCGACGAACGGGCCGAAGAAAGAACAACCGCGGATCCAATTGGCGTGGAGACACCCGATTGGGGACTCACAGAGCGCGGAGCATCAAGGATGATCGGAGCGGCCAGCGACCGTACAACCCGAGCCGATCAGCAAAGAGGGATTCGGGAGATGGGTCCTGTTGGAATCGCGCATGTGACTGGCAGTCTTGGTCGCAGCGAGACGTGGGCCGCCACGGTGAGTGACGACTTAGAACACCAATGAAACTACACTTCATCAAAGCGACCGGCGTCTTCTTTCGGACGTTGCCGTTCGTCGCACTACGACTCGCCGTCGGAGGGCTGTTCGGTCTCCTGACGGTCCTCTACTTCGGGGTCATTGGGTGGCTAGTACTTACGCTGCTGGACGCGGGGACCCTCTCTGGACCGATCGCCGGGATCGGGCTGTTCATTGCGACGCTTATCTTCCTCGGTGTGATGCGACTCGCAAGGCGATACGTCCTGTATCTGGTTGCCGCGGGCCACATCGCCGTCATCGCCCATATCGTCGACACGGGTGAGACTCCATCGAATCAGATCGCGTTCGGGACGAGCAAAGTAAAGGAGAACTTCGCGGGGGCGAGCGCACTGTTCGTCGTCGATCAGCTGGTGAAATCGGTCATCAGGCAGTTCAACAATACGGTGATCTCGCTGTCGAATCTCCTGAGTTTCGTCCCGACGCTCGGCAACATTCTTGCGGTGCTTCGCCGAGGGATCGCACTCGCCGCTTCCTACATCGACGAGGCAATCCTCGCACACGTCTTCCTCAACGAGGACCAGAACAACTGGCGGGCCGCTCGCGACGGGGTAGTGCTCTACGGCAAGACCTGGAAGCCGGTGTTAGCGTCGACGCTCATCATCGTCCTCGGAATGTATGCGGTTGCGTTCGGCGTTTTGTTAGGCTTGACCCCGTTGGCGGCCGTCTTCGGTGGCCTCTCGCCGACGTATGAGATCCTCGGCTGGGTCGTCGTCGGTGGAATTGCGCTGACGGTCTACCTCGGCGTGCTCCGCCCCTGGGTCAAGACGGTCGTGATTACGACGTTCCTCGTCGAATCCCGAGAGCTGACACCGGACAGCGACACGATGGACTTCATCGCGACTCGTTCGCAGAAGTTCAACGAACTCGTGGCCAACGCGGAAGCCGAAGCATCCGATGACCCATCACCTGGTGACGTCCCGGGTAATGAATTACCCCGCGACGAAAAACCAACATGAGGAGTTCGGCACCGTTCGGCCGGACTATTCGAGATCGATAGTTCTGATACGCAACCTGTGACTACAGTTCACATGGACATCGATTCGCTCCGGCCGGACCACGTCGGGGCCACCAGGAGATCCGACCCTCGACCCCGGAGCTATCGCCCGAGCCACGCGTTCAGCGGCGTCGCCCGTTTCTGAAGCGATCGGAACCGGCCGTCGAGCCACGCCCACGCCGCCGGCGAGTCGGACTCGACGATCACCGTCGGCAGGCCGCTGGTCGGGTCGTGGCCCGACACCGAGACGTCGTCGCGGTCGACCGAGAACGTAAAGGGGACGGCCTCGTCGGGGACGACTCCGATCGAGAGGTGGGGCGCCTCGAGCGCGTCGAGGAACGCCTCGCCGCCGACGGCGTCGTGGGCCGCAAGCGCGCGCTCGGCGAACAGCCACTCGATGCGGTCTTTGGTGTCGACGATCTCCCGGGCGTCCTCGAGCAGTCCCGTCGGACTCGCGCTCGAGACGACGCCGCGGGGGTCGTGGGCGGCCTCGAAGCGTTCGATCGCGCGGTCGGCGACGCGGTAGGGGTCGGTCGCGTCGACGGTCGTCACCGTCGGATCGGTCAGCGTGTGGGCGTGGTCGAGCAGGTCGGGGTGGGAGATGACCTCGAACAGCGGGTCAAGGCGGTCGATCGCCTCGATGCCCTCGAGAAAGGTTTCCGCCAGCCGGCCGAAGGCCTCGCCCCGTGTGGTCGTCCGGTAGCCGTCCGCGGTCCGCTCTACGTACTCCTGGTCGGCGAGAGCGACCGTCATCCGGTAGACCGTCGTGCGCGAGACGTCGGTCGCCTCGGCGAGTTCCCGTCTCGTCCGCGGGGCATTCCGGCACGCCTCGAGGATCGGGGCGTACCGGAGGCGGTCCATCGCGTCCGCCCGTCGATCTCCGGCCATGCTCGCGTGGTTCGAGGAGCGCCGGTATAACGGTTCACTGACGAACGGGCTGTTCGCGGGTGAACAACCGTTCGAACGGTGGGTATATTTCTCCGTTCGTCAACCGATAGACGATGTCTGGCGGGCGGTCTGTCGGTGGTGGGGGAAGGCAGTGGCGGTCGTCGCACCGACGATACGCCACTCGGTCGCCGACGACGGGCCCGCTCGGACATCGATCGCGGAGATTGGAGAGGACGGTCCGAACGGGCCGGTTCTCCCGGGGCTCTCGATGTCGACGCCGGGGACCCCGATTCGCCGACACCGAAAACCGGACCGGGAGAGGAGCGTCGCCGGGGTTTAAGCGAAGGAGGGTCGAGAAGCCGGCATGGACGAGCTTGCTGTCGGGGTGATCGGTGGTGGCTGGATGGCGAGCGACTACCACCTCCCGACGTACGACGAGCACCCGGCGACCCGGGTCGTCGATCGGGAACCCGTGGATGGAATCGCGCTGGCACCGAATCGTAACCGACAGTTCGGTTCGACAGACTGTCGTTCGTCCCGAATTCAACCCGCTTGATCGCCATCCACTCCGATTGATCCACGAACGGTATCCGGGGTTCATGGACCCGTCCGTCCCAGTAGGGAGCACGCCCATGACCCACATCACGGAGAACGACCGGGCGGCCGGGCGGTGTGACGGCTGCGGGAACATCTACACCGTTCGGCTCTCCCCCGACGGGGAAATCGAGCCGATCGGGGTCCCCGCAGGATGTACGCAGTGTGGCGGCACCGAGTTCACCGTCCTCGGACGGGCCGACGGGTCGCCGTCGGCGCCGTAACCTACGTCGACCGCCGAGCCGTCGGGTCCAAACCCCGGCGGCGGGAGTCACCGTCCAGTCGGCAACCGCCCGGAACGAGCGAGAACGGCCATCCCGACGGCGATGGCGGCGACCGCGACGGCGTACCCCCGAAAGACCTCCGAGTAGGCGATCCCGCCCTGGGCGAACAGCCCGACCGCGACGCTTCCCGGCGCCTGGATGAGCATCATCGTCGCGCTGAATCCCGAGTAGGCGCTGGCACGGTTCTCGTCGGGCAGGGTCTCGAGGAGGTAGGCGTCGCCGACGGGGAACAGGCCGTGGATGACGACGCCCATCACGATCGAGACGGCGGCGATCCCGGCGACCCCGGAGACGACGGTAAAGGCGAGCAGGCAGGCGACGAATCCCCCGAGGACGGCGAGCAGGACGGGGAGATACGAAAACCGGTCCGCGAGGCGGCCGGCCACCAGAAACGAGGGGATGCCGGCGGCGAACATCACGGTCAGGAGGGTGTTGGCCGTTCCCGACCCGATCCCCTTGGCGGCGCCCAGGTAGGTGACGTAGAAGTTAAACACGCCCTGCCAGACGAACCCCGTGAAGCCGACGAAGACGATGCCGGCGGCGACCAGGCGCCACTGGGCGGCGATTCCCGCCAGCAGGTCGCGGTCCTCGCGGCCGGCGTCGGGGAGGTCGGCCCGGCGGACGGCGACGGCGAGGACGGCGGTCGCGACGACCGCGAGGGCGGCGAGCGCGCCGAAGCCGAGCCGCCAGGAGCCGAGTGCGATCGTCGCGGTCACCAGGAACGGCGCGCCGACGGCGGCGACCTGAGAGGACATCCCGCGGATTCCGACCGCGAGCCCGATCCGCTCGGGGTAGAGTTCGCTCACGAGCGGGTTGGCCGCGATGAAGAAGACGCCGGTCGCCAGGCCGATCAGCAGGGCACCGAGGACGGTCAGTCCGATCGTCGGCGAGAGGGCGGTAAACGCCGCCGCACTCGCGAGAAAGGCGCCCATCCCCAGCAGGACGCGGTGGCGGGAAACGAACGTGAGCAGGTAGCCCGTCGGGAGCCGGGTGAGCGCGCTCCCGATCCAGACGGCCGTCGCCGCAAGCCCCGCAGTCGCCGGACTCACGCCCGACTCGATGAAGAAGTCCACGAGGGGTGCAAACGCCATCCGGCCGTAGTTCACCAGAAAGGAGAGCAGACAGATCGTCCCGAACAGGCCCGCCCGCCCCGACGGTTTCGGCCGCGTCACGGCTGCGACCACCCACGCGGCTCCGGCGGTTCGGCCGACCCGCTCGCGGCGCGGGCGCCGACGGACGTCGCTCGATCCACGTTCGACACGTCCGGCGGTCTCTCCCTCGTGGAGTTGAACGCCTCGGTGTCGGCCGACCCTGCCTCTTTCGATGGGTGCCGACGCGTCCCTCGCACGCTGAAGCTTTTTGCCGCCGTCGGTTGATCGGTGCCCATGACGAGACACGTCAGCGACGAGCAGGTCCGCCACTGGCTCGACGACACCGTCCTCCGGTCGGTCGAGAGCCACGACGAGTCGGGAACCGAGTTCAACTTCGAGCTCGAGCTCTCCCGGCTCCCGATTCACGTCATCAAAGAGGAGCAGTGGGGACCGGTGCGGATCGTCGGGCGAAACGGGTTCGAGGGCGAGGGTGCCACGGAACTCCTCCGGGACGACGACCGGCGAAGCCAGTTGCTGCAGTCGATCGGGCCGATGCTGGCGGCGACGCCGGGCTTCTACACCTTTCTCGACGGGGAAGGCGCCCCCGCGGCGCTTCGCCACGCCTCGACGCTCCAGCTCGAGGCCCGCCTCTACCCCGAGGAGACGACCCAGCAGGCGCTGATGGACGGGGTGATGGGAATCGGCTCGTGTATGCGCTACGTCCGGGACGTCGTCGTCGCGATGACCCCGACCGAGCGCGAGGAGTGACTCCTTCGATCCCGCCCGCGACCGAGACACGCATCTATTTGGGGCGGGACTTTCTCTCCCGAATCGATGAGTACGACTGTCAGCCTCGGCGTCGTCGGCCTCGGTTTCATGGGCCGGACCCACGCCGACAACGCGGTGGAGTTCGGCCACGACGTGATCGCGGGCGCCGACGTCGTCGCCGAGACCAGGGAGGCGTTCGCGGGCGATTACGGCGCCGCGACCTACGAGTCCTTCGAGGAGATGTACGATTCCGAGGAGCTCGACGCGGTCGCGGTCTCGACGCCGAACGCCTTCCACGAGCCCGCCGTCGTCGCCGCCCTCGAGCGGGGCTATGACGTCCTCTGTGAGAAGCCGCTCGCCGACGACCTGGCGGGCGCAGAACGGATCGCGGCCGCGGCCGCCGACTCCGAGGGCTTCTGTATGGTGAACTTCCACAACCGGCTCTCGACGGCCGCGGAGGTCTTCACCGAGTATCAGGCCGAGGGCCGGTTCGGCGAGATCACCCACGTCGACGCTGACTACGTCCGCCGGCGGGGGATTCCGGGCGTGGGCTCGTGGTTCACCGAGAAGGAGCTGTCGGGCGGTGGCGCCGTCGTCGACATCGGTGTCCACGCGATCGACTTCGCGCTCTACCTGATGGAGTATCCGGAAGTCGAGGAGGTCTTTGCGGTCACCCGCACCGAGTTCGGCCACCGCGAGGACTACGTCGATCCCGGCGACTGGTACGATGAGACCGACGACGCCGTGTTCGACGTCGAGGACTCCGCAACCGCGATGATCCGGTGTGGCGACGACCGGACGATTTCCCTCGAGGTGACCTGGGCGGCCAACCAGCCCGACTCGACGGAGTTCCTCGCCCGCGGGACCGAGGCCGGCGCGACCCTCGAGCTGGGCGGCGAGGAACTAACGATCCACGAGGCCGGCCGGCAGGGCACCGACCACCTCGTCGACGCGACCGTCTCCGAGGGGTCGATCGACCACGCCGGCTGGGCCGGCAGCGATCGGCTCTTCCTCGAGGGGGTGGCGGCGGGCGAGGCCCCCGAGATGAACACCGTCGAGCAGGGGCTGTCGGTCCAGCGGGTGATCGACGCGATCTACCGCTCGGCGGAGTCGGGTACCTGTGTCGCCGTCGGCGACGAACGCCGGGACGACGCGGCGTAGACCTGACCACGTCCCCGCGACGAACGACAGCCTACTTACGCACGCAAGCCAACCGGTCGGTATGGGAGGAACGGTCGTCGAGATCGGACTGGCAGCCGAGGAGTTCGCCCTGAGCGAGACGACGGATCGCTTCGACGACCTCGAGTACGAGATCGAGCGCGTCGTCGCCCACGACACCGACCACGTGATGCCCTACGTCTGGATCGACGGGCCGAGCGCCGGCGACGTCGAGGACGCCCTCGAGGGCGACGACAGCGTCGCCGAGATAGAGTGTCTCGCGGATCTGGAAGAAGAGCGCCTCTATCGGATGGACTGGGTCGCACAGATCGACACGCTGGTGCAGATCCTGGTCGAGGAGGAGGGGGCGATCCTCTCGGCGGAGGGCAACGGCGACGACTGGCGCCTGCGAATCCTGTTTCCGAGCCGAGACGCCCTCTCGCGGACCCACGACTACTGCGAGGATCGGGGCCTCTCGATGGACATCTACACGATCTACAACGTCGACGACGGCCGCAAGGGCCGGTTCGGGCTAACCGACGGCCAACAGGACACGCTGGTTTCGGCCTACGACGCCGGCTACTACGAGATCCCCAGGGACACCTCGATGACCGATCTCGCCGAGGAGATCGGCGTCTCCCACCAGGCGCTCTCCGAACGCCTCCGGCGGGGCCACGAATCGCTGGTGGAAAACACCGTCATCATCGGGACCGAACGGTAGTACGGCGGCCACGGGAACGTACCGGAGACCGGTAGATCGAATCCCGCCGGAGCCCGAACGACCCCCGTTCGCCCTCTGCTCGAAGCGGAATCGAAACGACCAGCGGGCTGTCCTCGGAGCCGTGGATGCGATCAGTTCCCGTCGTCGGTGTCATCGCTTGCGTTTCGATCACCCTCGCCGTCGTCGGTTTCGGTCTCGTTTTCGCCACCGCCGAGCCCGATCTCGCTGAGGTCGATCGCGACGTCCGGGTCCCCGCTGTCGTCTTCTGGCTCGTCGTCGGGGTCCTCGTCGTCGTCGATACAGCCGGCGAGGCCGACAGCGAGGGCGGCGACTGTCGCCCCGAACCGTCGTCTGCCGAGTGGAGGGCCGGTCATGGTAGTTTCCCCTTCCGGCCGACGCCTATAACGGGGGGACAGCGTTGAGACCCTTGACGCCGATTCAGTCACGTCTCCCCGAATTTCTTGATCGCCTGAATCCACGATTTCGTCCGTTCAACGACAGCCATCCGCCACGAGAACCGTTCGCTTCGGAACCGACCGCCGGCCCGAACGCCGTCGCGTCGTCCGCCGAAACGACCGGTCTGACGGGTCTCGCCGGAGCGAACCCGGACTTACGTCCTCGATAATCGTCCGGAACGGTTGCCCGCCCTCGCGTGAACGCGGGCGGTCAGCCGGTCTCGGTGACCTCGCCGTCGATCTCCGCGTCGTCAACGTCGACGCTCGAACCGGTGACCGAGCCGTCGACCTCGGAGTCCGAGCCAATCGTAACCGCGCCGCCGGCGTCGACGTCGCCGCCGATCTCGACGTCGGCCCCGACCGCTATCTCGCCGCCTGCCGCGAGGTCATCGTCGAAGTCGGCACCGTCCTCGACCTTGATCGCTCCGCCGCTCTCGACCTCGTCGTCAATTTCTGCCTCCTCCCCGACGACCAGATCGCCGTCGGCAGCGATCGAACCGTCGACGTCGGCCCCGTTCTCGATCGTGACGGCCCCGCCGCTTTCGATCCCGCCGCCGATCTCGGCCTCGCTTCCGACCGTGACCGGGCCGTCGGCCGCGATCGAGCCGTCGAGTTCCGTCTCCGGCTCGATCCGGACCGGGCCGCCTGCGGAGACGTCGCCCTCCTCCTCCTCGCCCGAGATCGTGACCGCTTCGTCCCCCTCGGATCCCTCCTCGACACCGTCGGAACCGTTCCCGTCCTCCGAGCCCTCCGCGGGAGCGTCCCCCTCGTCCTCGGCGTCCTCGGCATCCGTCCCGTCGGCATCATCGGCCTCGTCGGCCTCGTCTACCTGCTCGGCTGCACAGCCGGCGAACCCTGCCGCGAGGACGACCGTTCCGGTCACGAGAACGTCTCGTCTGTTCATGACTCTCCTCAGCGAGGAACGTCGATAAGAATTGTGTCCGTCGAGTCGCCCGGTCGTAGCGTATCCATCGGGAACCGCGTCGTGCCGTTGGCAGCCGACGGCGTCAGCAGTCGGCGGGCCGGACGCGGTCAACCTCCTCGCCGTCGATACAGAGGGCGACGGTCGAGCCCTCGATCCCCTCCAGCGCGATCGAGGAAGTTCCGCCGGCGTCGACCTCGACCTCCCGGACGGTCTCGCCGTCGACGGTGATCGTCGCCGTCATCGCCGTCTCGCCGTCGTTTCTGACCTCGTACTGACCGCTGCCGTCCGCGCCGGTGCCGGTCGCGGACAGAGAGGCCGTCCCGGCCGAGCCGCCGTCCTCGTCGCTGGCGTCGTCGCTGCCGCCGGAATCGGTGTCCCCGTCCGGGTCGGCATCCGCCTCCGGATCGGTAGCCGCGTCCCCGTCCGACGTTCCCTCGGTGTCGTCGGTTCCTTCTGAGCCGTCGCCGTCGGAAGCGTCCCCACCCGTCTCTCCGCCCTCGCTCGCGCCTCCATCGCCCCCGTCGTCAGCCCCGTCCTGCCCGTCCCCGCCGTCGGGGTCGTCGTCCTCCTGACCGCCGTCGCCGGAGCCGTCTGCGGGTGCGTCGTCGTCGGACTCCTCCCCGTCTTCGGACGCTCCCTCGGAGCCGTCTTCGGCCGGATCGCCGTCCGCGGAGTCGTCCGACCCGTCCCCGTCGTCCGTACCGTCGGAGCTGTCGGAGTCGTCGCCGGTGTCGTCCTGCTGATCGCCGCCATCCCCCTCGTCGGAGCCGTCGGAGCCGTCCCCCTCGGAGGCCTCCTCGTCCGTCCCTCCATCGTCCTGCTGACCGCCGTCCTGCTGATCGTCGTCGCCCGCCTCTCCGTCGTCCTGCTGATCGCCGTCATCCTCGCCCGTATTCCCGTCGTCCTGCTGCTCATCGCTGTCCTGCTGGTCACCAGCATCACCGTCCTGCTGGTCCCCATCGCTCTGCTGATCGTCGTCGCCCGTTCCTCCATCGTCCTGTTGATCGTCGTCGCTGGAGCCCTCGCCGTCGGAGCCGTCCTGCTGGTCACCATCGTCCTCGGAGCCTCCGTCGTCGGGGTCGTCCACCGCAGTCCCCACGCGCTCGAAGATCGTTCCCGGGTTGCCGACGACGAGTCCCGGATTCACGCCGCCCTCGTTGAGCGCGATCCCGTAGATGGTCGCCTCGGTCGGGGTCTCCGCGGTCGCCCACTCGCGGGTGGTCCGCTCGACGATCGTCCCTCCGGCGCCGGCCGTGACGACGTCGTCGTCGTCGGCGTCGATGGCGTTCAACTCACTGCCGCCGGCCCAGTGGGCCGTCCAGACCGCGCCGTTGTACCGCAGGACGGTGCCGTTGCCCGCGGAGACGTAGATCTCCTCGGGCGAGCGGGCGCTGACGCCGGTGTAGGCGGCGGAGCCGCCGTCGACACCGATGGTCTCCCAGGAGTCGCCGCCGTCGGTCGTCTCGTACACCTGGCTCGTCGTGTCGACGACGTATCCCGTCTCGCTGTCGACGAAGTCGATCCCCAGGGCGCTCGAGCCCCCGCCGGGTTTGATGACGTCACCCCAGTCGATGCTCCCGTCGGAGCCCTTCGTTCCGCGCAGATACTCGCCCGAACCGTTGACCAGGTGGACCGTCTCGGCCCCGAGTTCGCCCGTGACGGCGATCGCCTCCCACGTGCTCGTCTTCCGGCTCGTGCTGCCGTCTTCCTCCTCGATCTCGGGCTGGGAGTGGTCGGTCAGCTCCCCCTCGACGGCGTCGTACTCGCCGAGGGCGCCGCTGCCGCCCGCGAACCAGACCCCGTTCCCGAGATCGGTCGCCGCGACGGCGTTCAGCGTGTTCTCCCCGGCGCCCGGACCGTCCTCGACGACGACCGACCACTCGCCGTCCGACCGCTCGATGACGGTCCCGCCTTCCCCGACCGCGTAGGCGTTCTGGGCCTGAGTCACCCCGTGGAAGACCACCTCGACCGGCGCCTCGGCGGCCTCCCACTCCGAGGTCGATTCGTCGTCCTCGACCGGGGCGGCGCCGTACTCGCCGTTCTCGACGGCGGTCCCGCTCGCCCCGACGGCGGCGTGTGGGTAGTCGCCGCTCGCGTCGAGGCTCACGTCCTCCAAGGTGTTCTCGGCGTCGACGTCCGCGGCCCGAAAGCCCCGCGAGGTCTGCTCGTAGATCGTCCCCTCCGCGCCCGAGATCGCGGCCTCCTCGTCGGTCGCATCGGCCCCGAGCAGCCCGTTGCCGCCGGCCCAGAGCTTCGTCCAGACCGCGCCGTTGTACCGCAGGACGGTGCCGTCGCCTGCGGCGACGTAGATCTCCTCGGGCGAGCGGGCGACGACGTCGTTGTACCCCGCCGAGCCGCCGTCGACGCCGATGGTCTCCCAGGAGTCGCCGCCATCGGTCGTCTCGTACACCTGGCTCGTCGTGTCGGCGATGTAGCCCGTCTCGCTGTCGACGAAATCGATGCCGAACGCGCTCGACCCCCCGCCGGGCTTGATCACGTCACCCCAGTCGACGCCGCCCGCCTCGGTGACCGTTCCCCTGAGGTACTCGCCGGAGCCGTTGATCAGGTGAATCGTCTCCGAGTCCGCGGCGCCCGTGACCGCGACCGCCTCCCACGTGCTCGTCTTCCGGCTCGTGCTGCCGTCCTCTTCCTCGATCTCGGGTGCGGAGTGGTCGGTCAGCTGGTAGTCGGTGACGTCGTACTGGCCGACGACGCCGCTGGCGCCGACGAACCAGACGTGGTCGCCGTCGTCGCTGGCGGCGACGTCGGTCAACGACGCCGGCTCGGTCGCCGGGAACCGCTCGACGACGGTCTCCCAGCCGTCGGCCCGGCGCGTGAGGACGACCCCGCCCTCCCCGACCGCGTACGGCCCCCGGCCCGACTGGGCGACGCCGGTCAGCGTCGTGTCGACGGGCGTCTCGATCGCCGACCAGTCGCCGGTCGTCGGCTCGGGGTCGTCCTCGGCGGTGTACTCGCCGCGCTCGACGATGGCCCCGCTCCCGCCGGCGGCGACGGCGGGAAACGCGTCGCTGCCGAGGGCGACCCCCGAGAGCGTGCTTTCGGTCGGCGTTCCGACCTCGGTCCACTCGCTGCCGTCGTACTCGTAGACGCTCCCGCCGGCACCCGCCGCCAGCCCCTCGCTTCCCTCGCGGGTGACGGTCTCGACCGTCGACTCGCCGACGGTCACCGGCGTCCAGTTGGCGCCGTCGTAGCGGTAGATGACGCCGTTGCCGGCGGCGACGTTGATCTCGTCGGCCGACACCGCCGCGACGTCCCGGAACTCCTCGCTGGCGCCGTCGATACCGATCGTCTCCCAGGAGTCGCCGCCGTCGGTCGTCTCGTACACCTGGCTGGTGGTGTCCGCGATGTAGCCCGTCTCGCTGTCGACGAAGTCGATGCCGAACGCGCTCGAGCCCCCGCCGGGCTTGACCACCTCGCCCCAGTCGACGCCGCCCGCCTCGGTCAACTGGCCGTTGAGGTACTCCCCCGAGCCGTTTGTGAGGTGGACCGTCTCCGAACCCGCCTCGCCCATGACCGTGATCGCCTCCCACGTGCTCGTCTTGCCGTCGGGCGCGGAGTGGTCGGTCAGCTCCTCGTCGACGGCGTCGTAGCGGCCGATGACGCCGCTTCCCCCGGCGAACCAGACGTGGTCGCCGTCGTCGGTGACCCCGGCGCCGGTCAGTGCGTTCGATTCGACGGTCGGACCCCGTTCGAGAACGGTCTCCCAGCCGTCGGCCCGACGTGTGAGGACGACCCCGCCCTCCCCGACCGCGTACGGTCCCTGGCTCGACCGGACGACGTCGTTGATCGTCCCCTCGATGGGGGCGTCGGCCGCCGTCCACTCGCCCTCCTGGGCGAGCGTTCTCGAGCCACCGACCGCCCCGGCGAGGACGGTACCAGTTCCGATCGCGAGAAACCGTCGGCGCGTCTGCGTCAAGCGCGTCATGAAAACGGATCGATTCCACGGTACACAGGACTATCATAAATCCGTGATGCTTTCAGCTTCCGAAACGCGGGGCGAGGACGGGAGATCGCCCGGAACTGAACGGACGGACAGCTTCCGCGCCGCGGACGGAGAGATTATGGGACACTGAGACACTAATAGGGTCGAAAAGAAAACGATAATCCCCCTATCAGTCCGAAACGGGCGTAATCTCCGCAGTAACTAGCTTTATTACTGTAACACCCGAAAGTAGTGATGTCGGCGCACCGCGCCGGCGACGCGAATCGACGTATCGCCATCCGACCGACCCTGTGAGTGCCGGTGGATCACTCATGTCCGATCACCGTGTGCGGCCATCCGTGGCTGTGTGGCCGCCGACTTCCCGACCGCGACCGGTCGCCCCGAGCGGATCGGTCGTACGGTCACCTATCCGACTTCTCCCGAGCACCAGCCGTCAGTAGATCAGTTCGTCGTCGTTCTCGACCATGTACAGCGTCCGGGCGGCGATGTTGACCGCATGGTCGCCGATCCGCTCCAGATCGCGGATGGTGAGCAGGAGCCGGGAGACGTCCTGGAGCAACCCCTCGACCTCGCTCGGCGTCTCGAGTTCGCGCTCGATCAGGTCCCGGACGACGACCTCGCTGGCACGCTCGGCGAATCGATCGACGTCGTCGTCGTGTTCGGCGAGTTCGTAGCAGGCCTCGACGTTCTCGGTGTCGTAGGCCGCCATCGCGTCCTCGATCATCTCCAGGGTGAGCGACCCCATCTCCTGGACGTCGACGTCGGGAAAGAGGTCGCGCTCGGCGTCGATGGTGTACTCCCCCAGGTTCGTCGCGAGGTCGGCGATCCGCTCGAGGTCGGTGATGATCTTGAACGAGGCCGCGATGAAGCGGAGGTCGCTCGCGACGGGCTGCTGGAGGGCCAGCAGGTCGATGCAGTCCTGTTCCAGGTCGAGGTACATCCGGTTTACCTCGTCGTCGCGCTCGATCACCTCGCGAGCGAGGGCCTCGTCCTTCCTGTCCAACGCGTCCAGGCCCATCCGGAGCCGTTCCATGACGACCTCGCTCATGTAGAGGACGTCGCCGCGGAGTTCCTCGAGCTGTTCCTGGTACGATTGTCTGGCCATACCGACCTCTCCCGTTCGGGAGGCATGTAGCTTGTGCCCACGACTGCTCGTTCACTGGCCGGTGCCGGGTCCGGTGGGCCTTTACTCGTGGCCCGCCGATCTCCGGCCATGACCGAACGCGCCGAGGACGCCGTCCGGGCCTACTACGACCGGCTCCGGAACGACGACCCGCTCGCCGACGCCTTCCGGGAGGGCGAGAGGACCGTCAAGTTCGGGATCACCGAGTCGCTGTTCGGGAGCGAGGCGGTCCGGGCGGCCCTCCGAGAGCAACGCGAGACGACCGCCGACTGGCACGTCGAGAGCCACGACCTCCGGGTGGAGGAGTACGACGACCTCGCCCGCTTCGCCGACGAGGTCACGATGGCCTGGACCGACCGTGAGGGCGGCGCCCGGCGGCGCTACGACAGTCGCTGGAGCGGGGTCGTAGAACGGATCGACGGCGAGTGGCTGTTCGTCACGATGCACGTCAGCGCGCCCCCCGAGGATGACGGGTAGACGCTCGGCCGACCCGGTCGGCTCGCGGCGGCTGAAGGCCGCCTTCGTCGCCCTGGTCGGGGGATCCGGGGGACTGGTCGCGCTCCAGGGCGACGCCGCGCCGCTCCTCGTCGCCCTCGCGGTTCTCGGCGGGCTCCTCGCCGGCTTCGCCCTGCTCGCCTACCTGCGCTGGATCGTTTAGGGATCGAGCCGGCGGAGCCAGCGGTCGGGCTCGTCGATCTCGTCGTGGTTGGGCAGGTTCGCCGGGCGCTCCCAGACGGCGCCGGCGGCCGCAACGTCCCGCTCGGCGGCGACGTGCTCGAAGAAGGCCTTCCCGCGCTCGTACTGGCGGCGCTTGAGCCCGAGCCCGATCAGCCGCCGGAACAGCTGCTGGAGGGGGTTTCGTCCCTGCCGGCGGGCCTCTAACTTCTCCCGGAGGTCCGCGTACTCGTCGTCGAAGGCGTGGTCCATTAGGAGCTCGGCGTACCCCTCGACGACGGTCATCGTCGCGTCGAGCTCCCGGAAGGCCTTCTTGTCGAAGCTGCCCTCCGAGAGCTCGTCGATCCCTCGTTGCATCCGCTCCTCGAGGTGGTCGGGGAGCCAGGGCGCGGCCGCGAACTCCGCGGCGTGGGTGACCTCGTGGTAGGCGATCCACCGGCGAAAGCGGTCGTACTCGACGTCGAGGGCGTCAGCGGCGTCGACGATGTTCGGCCGGAGGAAGTACAGCGCGTGTTCGCGTGTCGGGTCGTCGGCCAGCAGGAGGGGGTCGTACTGGCCCAGCACGTTCCGGCCGAGAAAGGAGAGCATGACGGTCATCGTCCCGGTGTTTACCGTCCGGGCGACGCCAGGGAAGGCGCCGACCCGGGACTCGACGGGCGCCATCACCCGCTCGAAGGTCTCGACGTTGGCGTCGATCCAGTGGTGGCGGTTCTGGATCTCGACGGTGCCCGGAAGCTCGAACTCGAGGCCCGCGATCTCCGAGACGTCGTCGCGGGCGTCCCGGACGTCGCCCGCGTAGGCCGCCCGCTCGCCGGGCTCGAGGTCGATCGAGCCGGGGTCGGTGGCGGCTTTCGCGGCCTCAGCGGCGGCCCGCCAGTCGACGGCCCGATCGCCCGACGCGCCGGCGACGGTCCGGGCGCTACGATAGAGGTTCACGCCGCTCGATAGGGGGAGGCGAGCCAAAAGGGTTCTCCCCCGTCGGAGTTCGGTCGGCGGTCGCCGCGACCACTTTCGGGGAGCACCGGACCATCACCTCCCCGCAGAGATCGTCCGCTCTCGGGCCCCTTCGGTAGCGTTTTGGGGACGGCCCGTCCACCTCGGGCCATGACCGACTATCCCCCGATCGGCGAGCAACTCGACGACCTCGAGGCGGCTCGCGAGGAGGGCCGTCGAAAGATGGAGTGGGCGGCCCAGCACATGCCGATCTGTACGCGCCTGCGCGAGGAGTACGAGGAGGAACAGCCACTGGAGGGCCAACGGATCGGGATGGCGATGCACGTCGAGGCGAAGACGGCGATCCTGGTCGAGACGCTCGCGGAGGCCGGCGCGGAGGTCGCCGTCACCGGCTGTAACCCCCTATCGACCCACGACGACGTCTCGGCGGCGCTCGATAGCCACGACTCGATCACGAGCTACGCCAAGCGCGGCGTCGACGACGAGGAGTACTACCAGGCGATCGAGGCAGTCATCTCCCACGAGCCGACCGTTACCGTGGACGACGGGATGGACATGATCGCGGCGATCCACGAGGACCACCCCGAACTGATCGAGGGGATCCTGGGAGGCTGCGAGGAGACCACCACCGGCGTCCACCGGCTTCGTGCGATGGACGCAGACGGCGCGCTCGAGTACCCCGTCTTCGCGGTCAACGACACGCCGATGAAGCGGCTGTTCGACAACGTCCACGGCACCGGCGAAAGCTCGCTGGCCTCGATCGCCATGACCACGAACCTCTCGTGGGCGGGCAAGAACGTCGTCGTCGCAGGCTACGGCTACTGCGGGAAAGGCGTCGCGAAGAAGGCCGCCGGACAGAACGCGAACGTCATCGTCACCGAGGTCGAGCCCCGTCGGGCCTTGGAGGCCCACATGGAGGGCTACGACGTGCTGCCGATGGCCGAAGCCGCCGAGGTCGGCGACGTCTTTCTGACGACGACCGGGAACCGCGACGTCATCGTCGAGGAACACTTCCCGGAGATGAAAGACGGCGTCCTGCTGGCGAACGCCGGCCACTTCGACATCGAGATCGACCTCGAGGCCCTAGACGACCTCGCCACCGAGCGCTACGAGGCCAGAGACGGCGTCGAGGCCTACGTGATGGACGACGGCCGGCGGTTGAACGTCGTCGCCGAAGGTCGGCTGGTGAACCTCGCGGCGCCCGTCGCCCTGGGTCACCCGGTCGAAGTGATGGACCAGAGCTTCGGGGTACAGGCTGCCTGCGTCCGCGAACTCGTCGAGAGCAAGGCGTACGGGCCGGGCGTCCACGACGTGCCGGACGAACTCGACAAGGAGATCGCCGAGATCAAACTCGAGGCCGACGGCGTCTCGATCGACTCGCTCACCGATACCCAGACGGAGTACATGGGAAGCTGGGAGCACGGGACCTGAACGGGTTTACTCGGGGTCCGGTTGGTTTCGACGGCCATTCATGTGGGGGCGGCTTCGGAAGAGGAGCGGTTCGGAGAGAGGAACGCCCAAGGGAGTTCCCTTCCTACGGGGGGCATGGACACGCTCACCGAGGCCGACGGCCGGGTCCGGTCGGTGCTCGTCGCGGTCGCGTTGACGGTCGCCGGGCTCCTCGCCTCCCAGGTGACGACGCTGCCGGCGATCCTGGTCGAACCCGACCTGGCTCTCGACCCGTCGGGCGTCGGCCGCGGGCTGCTGGTCGCCTTCTTCATCCTGAACTTCCTCGGCTTTGCGGTCGCGGGCGCGGCCTATCTCGCCTACACCGGGCTGGGCTGGTCGTTCGTCGATCTCCGAACGCCGTCGCTTCGCGACTGGAAGTACGCGATCCTCGGCATCGTCGCGAGCTTCGGGTTCGTGATCGTCGTCAGCGTGCTCGCGACGGTCGCCGACCTCTCGGCGACCGACAACCAGGTCGTCGACTACATCGGCGACGACTCGACGATGGCGCTCTATCTCATCGTCATCGCCTTCCTCTTCAATGCCCCCGCCGAGGAGTTCCTCTGGCGAAACGTCATCCAGAAGCGCCTCTACGCCGCCTTCTCCCGGATGGGGGCCGTCGTCGTCACGAGCCTCGTCTTCGCGGGCGTCCACTTTCCCGTCTACGCGGCGACCGCGCCGAGCCTGGACCCGACCGGCCTCGCCGGCGTCCTCGTCTCGTTGCTCGTGGTCTTCGGCGGCTCGATCGTCTTCGGCTACGTCTACGTCCGGACCCGGAACCTCGTCGTCCCCATCGTCGCCCACGCCGGCTTCAACGCGATCCAGTTCGGGTTCCTCTATCTCACCATCGAGTACGCCCCCGAGGACCTCGAGGCGGCGATGGCGCTCGTCCGGCTCGCTCTTCCCGTTGGATGAGGCGAATCCGTCGGTTTCGACCGCCATAGCGCCCGATTCCCGGCCGATGGGAACCGTCGGCTCGTTATACGTGGTCGGGACGCGTCGATCCAGACGTGAGGTGACCGACGATGGAAACAACGCTCGAGAACCGATTGGAGAGCCGCCTCGGGGGGATCACCCTCGAGGGGAGACCACACCAGCTCGGCGCCTGGGCCGTCGTGGGCCTGCGCCTGCTCATGGGCTGGGTCATGCTGTCCGCGGGCTGGGGGAAGGCCACCGGCGGGTTCAGCGCCGAGGGCTACCTCGCGAACGTCGATCCGGCGAGCCCAGCCAGCGGACTCTACGGAGCGATGGCCGCCGACGCGACGCTGATGGCCGCGGTGGACGTGATCGTCCCCGGGACCCAGCTCCTGATCGGCGCCGCGTTGATCCTGGGTGCCGCCGTCAGGCTCGCCGCGTTCGGCGCCACGCTCCAGATGGTGCTGTTCTACTTCGGTAGCTGGGACGTCGCCAACGGCCTCGTCAACAGCCAGCTGGTGTACGCCGCCGTCTTCCTGACGCTGGGCGCGCTGGCCGCGGGCCGGATCCTCGGGGTCGACCGGCTCGTCGAGGCCCACCGGATCGTCCGGGAGCGCCCGGTCCTGAAGTACCTGCTTGGCTAACCTATCCTCTCCTCCCGACCCTCCATCGCTCCCCGACGACCGCGCCACTCCGCCCGGTTTATTATCGCCCGCGAGCGATCCCGTGTATGTCCCACGCGAAGGGCGACCGGCGCGAGCGCGAACTCGTCAACGCCCTCGACGAGGCCGGCTTCGCGGTGATGCGCGCGCCCGCGAGCGGCGCCGCGACCGACCGGGAACTACCCGACGTGCTCGCCGGCGACGGCGAGACGTTCTACGCGATCGAGGCCAAATCCAGCGCGGGCGACCCGATCTACCTCTCCGGCGAGGAGGTCGAGGCGCTGACCTACTTCGCCCGGAACTTCGGCGCGAAACCCCGCATCGGCGTCCGGTTCGACCGCGAGGACTGGTACTTCTTTCATCCCGCCGACCTCTACGTCACCGACGGCGGCAACTACCGGGTCAAAAAGGAGCGTTCGCTCGCCGACGGCACCGACTTCGCCGAGTTCGTCGGCGACAGCGAGAAGGTCACCCTGGCGGAGGTCGCCGATGACGGACCCGACCCCGAAATCGTTCGGGTGCTGCAGGCGGTCGAGCAGGGGGAGTTGTCGGTCGAGGAGGGCGCGGCAATGTTGGAGTGAGCCGCCCGAACGTGATGGTACGACTGCGTTAGGAAGTCACAGAGCCGTTTCCACACTTGGTGTTATTTCTGGAATATGTTCATTCCAGACATGAATGTATCATCCACGTCAGTCGTTCTTCACATACTCAGCTGGTAGCCTTACCGGCGAGCAGTTCATACAGCATTAGTAGTCCCATGGAAAGGAACATGACACCACTTACTAGAGCGAACGTTCCGGTGTCGTACAGTAGAGTATATCCACCTAATCCGAGGATGACCACAGCTCCGATGGCCTGTGCAGTTCGCGATCCCCAAAAATCAACCAATTGTTGCGTGAGGGTGGACATACACGACCGATCTTCACACTGATTTATAATATGCCTTCTCGTACTGACCGATATATCTAAGCCTGTACTAAGCACGAGAATCAGGTTGAGCGGGCCGAAAACAACCGTCGGACGCTATGCTCTCGCTAAGCAGGCTGGGCCTCGCCCGTCGCTTCCTCGCCGACATCCGCCTTTTGCAGACGGGTCCGGGGGAAGGTGTAGACCCGAAGTTCCCGGGGGACCGGCCCATTGCGGGCGATCCGGGCGTGGGGATAGACGGCGCCGACGACCGGGACGTCGGGCTCGTAGCCCGCGTTGGTGCCGTATTCCGCGACCGTGGAGCCGGCCTCGGGGATCTCGACGCTGTCGGCCCGGAGGTCGGAGGCGCCGACGACGGTCAGCCGGTCGCCGGTCTCGCGGTCCCGAACCGTGTCGCCCGGCGCGAGGGTGTGTTCCTCGCAATAAACCGGTTCGGGGGCGTCCTCGGGGACGAAGACGGGTTCGTCGCAGTCGCCACACGGGACCGCGCGCTTGCCCGGCGGCGGCGTCCGACCCGCGGTGATCTCGATTGCGACCCGGCGGACGTGCTTGCAGCGGGCGTCCCGGAAGACGTGATCCGGGCAGGTACAGCGGCCGGCCTCGAGGTCGACGAGGTAGGTGTGGTCGCTCTCGGAACCGACCTCGTAGAGGCCCTCGCCGAGCGCGAGGACGGACATCCGTTCGGTTCGTGCGCGCCGCGACCGGTCGTCCAAGACCGACGGCTCGTCGGGCAGCGGGAGGCGGGACTTCCGTGACGCGGGTGTGTTCATGGGTTGCGTCATGTGGGTTGATCTCGGGTGATTGGGGGACGGTTCGCCTGTATCGGGAGTAGGTGCCGAGGCTACCTAACACCCTCGCCTGCGTCCTCCAGGCCCGAAACCGGCCGCGTCGAAGGCCTTTTGACCCGTCCGCTGGAACCCCGAGTAATGCTCGAGCGCGACCGGATCGTCGAAATCGTCGCCGCCGTCGGCGCGGTCGGGGCGATGATCGCCGCGATGTACTGGATCGGCACGACCTACGGCAACGGCGGCGACCTCGGCACCGACGGCGGCCAGCTTCTGGTCGCCGTGATCGCCGGGTTTGTCCTCCTGCTTACGGCCGTCGGGATCGCGCTTGCGTACGCGCTGAACGACCCCGAGGACGGCCTCGACGACGCCGACGGCCCGAACGCCGCCTGATCAGGCCTCCTCGAGTTCCGCCTCGCGCCAGTCCTCTATCTCCTCGTCGTCGGCGTCGTCGAGCCGGCGCTCGTAGTAGGCCATCGGGTGGGAGATCCGCTCACAGAGGTCGTCCATGTTGACGCAGTCGCCGTACGATTGCATCGTCGCACACGAGGGCGCCGAATACTCCGTCGGGGAGGTCTCCCCGCGGATGTGGTCGGTCTGGTAGCGAGTCATCTCCTCGCCGAAGCTCGAGTTCACCCGGTAGAGTTCGACGATCTCGTCGGTATCCATCCCGATGCTCGCGAGGAAGGCCGTGATCGCAAACCGCGAGTGGTGGGGAAGGTGCTCGCCCTTCCGGATGTCGTCGAGCAGGGCGGTCATGCAGGGGGGAAAGAGGTCGGGGACGACGGTGTCGATCTCGCGGGTAAGCTCGAGGTCGGCGAGGATCTCCCGAACCCGGGCGACCTCCGCCTCGAGGGAGTCGACGATCTCCTCGGGCACCGCGAAGGGCAGCCCCTCCTCGACGCGGGCCCGGACCGCCTCCCGGAGGAGCGCGTGGAGTTCGGTCTCGTCGACCGGGACCTCGCCGTCGGACAGCGCCCGGTTGACCAGGCGCCACTCGTCGCCCCAGCAACCCGCCGCCAGCGGGAGGTAGGCGCCGACGCCGATCCGGTAGCCTCCCTCGACCGCCCGAACGTCGCCCGCGAGGTCGAACTCCGAGAGGAGCGTCTCGCGGGTGAGTCCCGACGAGGCTGCCGACTTGAGCTCAACCGTCTCCTCGAACTCGGTGCGAAAACGGTCGTGGGCCTCCTCGGCCTCGGCGCGGGCGTACTTCCGGACGAGGACGTTCTCCTCGACCGCGGAGACGAGCACGCGCGCGACCGGGTACGAGAGCAGCTCCGTGCGGGTGTCCCGGCTTGGCTCGCCGGTGTCGCCGTCCTCGAGCGAAGCGACGACGCGCTCTACGGCGCGCTCGACGACCGCCGGATCGCGCTCGACGACCGTCGCGAGTTCGACCGTCTCGGAGGCGACGGTCTCGCGGGCGGCCTCGAGAAACGGGTAGCGCGCGTGCAGTCGCTGCATCGTCAACCCATTCGCGCGGCCGGTGTTAAGCGCCGTGGTTACCCCTCATTCAAGGCCCTCGCGCTCCTCGAAGCGAGCATGCCGTGGGCGCAAACGGACGCGGGCGTGGCGATCCACTACGAGCGCGACGAGGGCGAGGGGCCGACCGTGGTCTTTCTCCAGGAGATGGGGTACGGCCGGTGGCTCTGGCGCTGGCAGCGCGAGGCCCTCGCGGTCGATGCGGTCGCGCCCGACTGGCGGGGCACCGGCCGGTCGGACGTCGCCATCCCCCGGCCGGTTCGCGCGCTCCCCTCCCTCCTGCGGGGACCGCTGCTCTCTCGCTTCGGCTACACCGTGGAGGATCTCGCCGACGACCTCGAGGCCGTCCTCGCCGCGGAATCGATCCGGAACGCCCACCTCGTCGGCCTCGGCCTCGGCGGGATGGTCGCCATGAAGTACGCCCTCGAGGGCTCGCGAGCCGCATCGCTGACCCTCTGTGGAACGACCCACGGCGGGAGCGACGCCGTGGCGGTTCCCGAGGGGGCGGCGGAGGCGCTGTTTGCGCGTGCGGGCTCCGACCGGGCGACGATTCGCGAGCGGATGCGCCCCGCCTTCACCGAGCGCTTTACGAACCGCAACCCCCACCTGATCGACCGAATCGTCGAGTGGCGCCTCGAGGGCGAAGTCGGCGAGGCCGCCCGGCAGGCCCAGTGGCGGGCAATGGAGGACTTCGACGCGAGCGACCGCTTGGAGGAAATCCGGCTCCCGACGCTCGTCCTCCACGGGAGCGCCGACCGGGTGGTGCCGGTCGAGAACTCGTGGCTCCTCGAGGCGGGGATTCCCGACGCCAGGCTCGAGACTCGGCGGGGCGGCTCGCACCTCCTTCCCGTCGAGAACGCAGACTGGACGGCGGCGCGGATTCGGGCGTTCCTCGCCGAGCACGCCGACGGCGAGCCGGAGTCCCCGCTGGTCGCCTGAGCGGCGCGCGCCGTCAGTTTTCGGGGCTATCACAACGACCATACCCTCGCGCGACGCAGTTGTCCCCACCGTGACCGAGAAACACGAGTACGGGGAGTATCCCGACAAGACGCTGTACATCCCGGGGCCGACCGAGGTCCGCGAGGAAGTCATCGCGGAGATGGCCCAGCCGATGTTCGGCCACCGGATGGACCGGATGACCGACCTCTATACGACCGTCGTCGAGGACACCAAGGAGTTCCTTGGCACCGACAACGACGTCATCGTCCTCACGGGCTCGGGCACCGAGTTCATGGAGAGTTCGATGCTCAACCTCGTCGACGAGTCGGTGCTCGTGACGACGTGTGGCAGCTTCAGCGAACGCCAGGCCAACGTCGCCGAACGCCTCGGCAAGGACGTCGACACCCTCGAGTACGAGTGGGGCCGGGCGGTCAAACCCGAGGACGTCCGGGAGGCACTCGAGGGAAGCGACGGCGAGTACGACGCCGTCACCTGCGTGATGAACGAGTCCTCGACGGGCGTCCGAAACCCCATAGAGGAGATCGGTGACGTCGTCGCCGACTACCCGGAGACGTACTTCGTCGTCGACGCCGTCTCCGCGCTGGGCGGCGACTACGTCGACATCGATAGCCATGGAATCGACGTCATCTTCACGTCGGTCCAGAAGGCGTTCGCGATGCCACCCGGACTCGCGGTCTGTGTCGTCAGCGACGAGGCATACGAGCGCGAGGTCGACAAGGACTCCGCCTCCTGGTACGGCGGCTTCCAGCGCTCGCTCGACTACTACGACCGGAAGGGCCAGACCCATTCGACGCCCGCGATTCCGGTCATGCTCGCCTACCGTAAACAGATGAAACACATGCTCGATGAGGGCCACGACGCCCGCGACGAGCGCCACCGCGAGATGGCCGACTACACCCGCGAATGGGCCCGCGAACACTTCGAGATGTTTCCCGAGGAGGGGTACGAATCGCGGACGGTGAGCTGTATCGAGAACACCCGGGGCATCGACGTCGCCGCCACCATCGAGGCGGTCAGCGAAGAGTACGACATGGTCTTTGCGAACGGCTACGGCTCCGATCTCGGCGAGGAGACGTTCCGGATCGGCCACATGGGCGAACACGACGTCGAGAGCGTCCGGGCGCTGACCGACGCCATCGAGGACGTCGCCGACCTCTAGCCGGCGCTGGACCTCCCGACGACCGCCACGATCGTTCTGTACATAACCATAATCATACCGTAATGAGATGACCGTGTACCATGCTAGAAGCTACGTGGCGCAAGACGCGTCGATAAGGAGATATTGCTATATAAGGTGTGGTAACACCCATCTATTCCTACCAGAAATATGAAACACTATATACGCTGGAGGCGTATTTCGATCCGAAACCCACCATGACGCCACATCCGTACCAACGCCGGCCGGACGTCCCACGAGACCAGCACACGACGACCGCCTCGATCCGCGGGAGCCTCCTGTTCGCCCTCGTGGTGATGGGACTGTTCGTCGCGATCAGCTACCCCGTCTACGCCGTCGCCGTCGTCGGAACGGTCGCCGCCGCCGCGGCGCTGTTCCGTCTCGGGGCGCCACGACTCGCCCGGCGGCTCCACGGCCGGATGACCGAACTGGCGGTCCCCGGCATCGGCACCGTTCAGATCCGGGTCAACGGCCGATAAGAACGTTCTACTGTCGTCTGGATAGACCCCAACGGTTCGAAGAACCCAAGCGATGCCGTTCCCCGCAAACGAGCGAGCCGACGAGCGACCACCGGGAGTGGAGTGCGTTTGGTCCAGCTTTTGCCGAGGGCTGGCGAGAGTAGTCCGCGCAACGTTTGAATACGTTGACGCTGAGACCAGGATCGACGGGAGGAGGAGACGCAGTTTGCAGACCGGGGACGTTCAAAGGTTATGCCAATCACTCAAGCCAGCCGGTGGTTCGAAAGGCGCTTCGCGACTTTCGTCATACTGCAAGACGTTCGGTCTTGCATAGATCACAAACGCGAAACGTTTGTTGACGCCCTCCACACGACTGAAGTCGTGGAATTCCTCGTCCGTACGCTCGGGGTCGGTCACTGCAACCGACCTCCGACGGAGGCAACTTCCCGTCCGACCGTTGGACGGTCTCGGTTCGTATGCTCCACGTCGGGGCGGAGAACGCATGGGAACGCCGACCGCGACAGTCCGTCGCGGTCGCCCCGCTTGTGGCACACAGGCCGCGCCATCGGCCGTACTTGCGGCGAACCGGATCGACGCAAGCCCCACGCGGGAAGGGGTGCTGTAGTTGGTGACGGAGAAGCCCAAGCCAGCCCCAGATTTCCCGGTTGAGTTACGCCAACAAACGACCCCAACGGGCCTAAACCGTGCGGTTGTGGCCGATTCGTCCGCTCGGACCCACCCGTGGAGTGGTCACTGCAACACCTGAATATCCAGAAGGAACGTGGCGATCTAGTTCTCAGCGACGCTCGGAGGCTTGTTTAATCGGGAAATCCACTTGTGGTGAGAAGCGCTTTGAGCTGGAGCCTGTGATGCGTATTCATCCATTGCGCTAATCACTCAACGGGTGGGGTTCCGCTCGATTAAGGCTCACAACGAAGTCCCTGAACGAGCGCCGAAGCGACGATCAAGGAGGCCAGTGCCCGACCGCGTGCCTTCTCTCGCAACCCGAAAAATTTCCGGACCCCTGTGTGGAATCGGCCAGCATGGCGCTCCTCTGGGCGAAGGTGAAGCAGTGGCTGATCAACGGCGTCGTGGTCACGATCCCGCTCGTGATCACCCTGATCGTTCTCAGCGTCGTCGTGAACTTCCTGCTCCGGGCACTCTCCCCGGTGGTAGCCGCGATCGGATACGCGTGGTCCAACGAACCGTCGACCGCCGTCCTCCAGCTCGTGACGATACTCGCGCTGGTCGGACTCATCCTCGTGATCGGGTTCATCGCCGATCAGACCCCAGGGGGGCGGGTCTCCGGGGCGGTCCACGAGACAATGGAGACGATCCCGGGTGTGAGCGCGATCTACGGGAGTGTCCGGCAGGCCAGCGAGATCTTTCTCGACGACGATACCGACCAGTTCCAGGACGTGAAACTCGTCGAGTTCCCGAACGAGAACTCCCACATGTTGGGATTTCTGACCGGCGATACCGCTGACGAAATCGAACACAGCCTCGGTGCAGAGATGGTCACGATCATGGTTCCCCTCGGCCCGAACCCGACGACGAACGGCTTCGTCATGCACGTCCCGACCGAGCACGTAACCGACGTCGAGATGAACGTCGAGGAAGCGATCACGGCAATCGCAACCCTCGGTATCGCTACCGAAACCGGCGGCACGACGTGATCATCGGCCCTCTCAAACGAACTCCCGATGACTACCTCCTCCCGCCGATCCCGTCCTCAGTGAGATTCGTTCGAACGTTGCACAGACAACTCCGGCCACGGGACGATCCTATCGGACCCAACGGGAAGACGGCTCCAGCTACCCCAGAAGGCAGTGGTCACCCCCCAGAACAACGCATCCGGGACCGTCAGCGTCCGCGATACATGTTACCTCGCTAGTATATATCCGCTGGGCGCGTACTCAGTGTATGGCCTTTGCGATCCTCAACACGATGTCCGAGGGGTTCGAGCGAACCGTTCAGCGAAACGGGCTCGTCCTCGTTGCCGTCCTCGCCGTCCTCACCGTCATGAATACCCTCCTCGCCTCGACTGCGATGGAACCGGCGGGCACGGCCGACCCAACCGTCGGCGTCCTCGGCTTTGTGATGGGCCTTCTGTCGTTCGTCGTTGCGATCGCGTCAGTGGTCACCATGATCGTGGCCCTTCGAGTGTTCGCCTCCGGCGAAACCGAACATATCCCACGGGCGTTCGTCCGCCGGACCATCGGTCTGGCGACGCTGAACGTGATCGTCGGCGGGGTCGTGTTCGCCGTCATCGTCACTCTTGGAGGCGTGTTGCTGGTGATACCGGGACTGTTCCTGCTGGTCAGTCTCTACTACTGGAGCGTTTTCGTTGCCGTCGAGGATCAGAACTTCGTTCGTGCGTTCCGGAGCAGTTGGAGCCTCACTCGCGGCAGTCGACTCCGCCTGTTCGGTCTCGGTGTCGCCGTGGTCGGACTGCTGGTCGTGGTCACCGCCCTCGTCTCCATTCCCGCCGCGCCGTTCGGGATCGTCGGCGCCATCGTGACCCAGACCGTCGGCGCAGCCCTCACGATGTACGCACTCGCGACGACCGTCAGCGCATACGACCAGCTTCGCACGCTCGACCAGCCCGACCGGCCCGACACGCAGCCTGATATGCCCGGAACGCCAGCGTGACGCTTTCTCAGAGCGTATCTTCCGTTCGAAATCGGGGTCGATGTCGACGCTGCCGAGTGATCTCTGAACGTACGGACAGCGTCACACACGCCGATTGAGTCGAACGGATCGGTGCCTTATGTCGCACTAGAATAGAACCTGAACGCAGTGGAGGCTCCGTTCGGGTGGATTCCCCTAGAACGGTTCAGCGTTGCGGCGAACATCGAGCGCGGCGGTGAAATCGCCGTTCGAGAGGACCCCGACGAGCGTGCCATCGCGCTCGACGAAGGCGACCGTAGCCGGGCTGCGACGCAGTGCTTGGAGTGCATCAAAGGCACTCGTCTCGCTGTTGACACGCGGGAGATCGGTTGTCATGATGTCGCCGACGGTCGTCGTGTCGTACTCCGCAGGAGGGACAGAGCGCAGCGAGGGCGCAGTAATGGCTCCGACGATCGTGCCGGTCTCGTCGGCGACAGCGAGATCCGTCCGGCGAGCGCTGAGCAAGTGGGGGAGGACGGTGTCGACGGTCGCATCAACCGGAACCGTCTCCGGCGTGCCCAGAAGGTCCGTCACAGCTACCCCCGAGAGAAGGGCATCGAGAACGATGGTCCGGGATTCGGTTGTCGCTGCCACATAGATGAACACCGCGATCAGGATGAGAACGGGGCTGAACTCGATAACCCCCAGGATGATGAACACGATCGCGAACAGGGTTCCGGCACGGGCGGCCGTCCGCGTCGCGCTGACGTATGAGTGATTCCGAGCGAGCAAGGCCCGCAACACCCGGCCGCCGTCCAACGGGAACGCCGGCAGCATGTTGAACACCGCCATCACGAGATTCATCACGGCGAGAAACCCGACCGCAAAGACAACGATTGTTGCCGACGCAGGGATGACGGAGAGCGCACCGATACAGACGACCCCGACGAGGAGGCTCGTGATGGGGCCTGCGATGGCGATCCAGAACTCACGATCCCACTGTTTGGGCACCTCGCCAAGATGTGCCAGCCCGCCAAGAAGCCATAGCGTGATCGACTTGACAGTGATATCATAGCGCATGGCAGCCCACGCATGACCGAGTTCGTGAATCGTGACGCTCACGAACAACCCGACTGCCGCGACAGTTCCGATGATCCAGCGATCGGTCGCTCCGAGATCAGTGGCCGAAACGGTTGCCGGCGTCATGCTGTTGATGACGGTCGCATACGCTGCCAGCTGTTCGCCGCTCCCGATGAGCCATGCGAGAATCGGTAGGAAAACTATCAACGAGATATTCACTCGAATCGGGATTCCCCACACTCGAAGGACTGTGTAGTTCATACTCTTAGGACTGTGACCGGACTGTTAGGTGTTGTCGACTAGCTGGGAGGCGAACCCTCTAGTAGGCTACAGGGTAGAGCACACGGACTTATCAATTCGACGAACGGCTACAAACGGGTAAGCGCGCGTCAGGACGAGGAAGGGAGCGGTTCCATCGCTGGTGACAACGTTTCACTTTCCCACTGCTTCACGCTGTTCGCGTACTCTAAACACAGTTCCGAGAGCGGCACGGAAGGACATCGGTCGGTTTCAACGTAGGCATCGTAGGACTTGTCTGCGTAGTGTTCTTTGACCGGGTCAGGAAGTCGGGCGAGGTTGAAATGGAATCGCCCGTGTTTGGTGTCGATGTTCGGAACGATGATCACTGTGTTCGTTATGTCGGAATCGACATCGGCGAGGGTACTCCGGATCTCGATCGACGAACGCCGGTGAGTAGTGAAAAACTCCTGGAGGTGGTCGTGGGCGTCGATCCCGGTGACGTCGCTCAAGTTGTCGCGACTCTGGGTCCGGATGACGTCCACCGCGAGGTTGATCGTTCCGAGATAGCCGTTCAACGAAAGGGTGACCCCTTCCGTATCGATCGGATCCTGCGTGGTCAACGTGTCCGCATCGATGTCACCGATTTCGTTGATCCGGTTTGCGAAATCCCTGGCCCGTCCGATATTGTACGCGACCAATCCCTGTAATTCGTCGTCCATGGTTCTTGGCATGGAAAAGCGTACACTGTGGGCGAATATAAATAATTCTGACGAAATAATTAAGCGTTGCTTATTGACATTGGTGACGGCCACTGTCCCATCCAGGAGGTTGCTCAGCGGATGTAGTGTGAGGGATCCTCGGCTCCGTACAGCACGTCGAGGACACAAACGTCTCCCTCGACCCACGTCGGCGTCCAGTCCTGGACGATTACCTCCAGCCCTCGGGTCTCGAACGGGGCTTCGTCCAAATAGGCCGCGTAGCCGACGCCGCCGGAGAGAAACCTATCTCCTCCGAGGTGCTCGGTCAGCCGGGCCAGATATTCGGACGGGTTGTCGGCCCGTTCGACGGGCAGCTCGCTGGACCGGACGATCGTCGTACTGATTTCGAGCCGCCGGAACAGTTCCTCGAGCAACGGGATCGTGAGGTCGACCAGTTTCACGTCACCCATCCACTCTACGGGATCGAGAGCAAGCTCCCACCGCTTTGCCATTGGGAGTTTGTCAATTTCCTTGGAGCCATCGAAGGCCCGTGAGATGTCCAAGAGCACCCTGTCACGACGGGTTTGGAATATTTGGGATGTGTTCTCGGCGCACTCGAGTTTAGCCGTGAGGGCTTCAGCAGCCGCGGTCAGCTCGTCGATCGCCGCAGTCGGATCCACCCGTTTCTGTCGACCGATCTCGGCAGCAAGACGATATTTCGCCTGCTGGAGTGCTCGCAGCTTTGTTCGTTGAGTACGCCACTTCTCGTCCAGCCGTATCCACTCATCGAGTCGAGTTCCGAATCCCGCCGTATCGAACCGATCGGGAGTCTCACGGAGGGTCTCGGGATCGACGACGGGCGGACAGAGGCGTTCGTAGAACGGCGTCAGTTCCCTCACATCCTCGCCATACTGCTCGACGAGAGCTCTGATATGGCGTGCAGGCCACGGGGTCGCCATGTCGATTCGCGCATCGGTGATCGTGGTGTCGATCCCAGTGTTTCGGACCGGGATCGTCAACCAGTCTCGGCTATCGCCGCGGATGAAGACGCGGTGTTGGAGCGATCCCCGGGAAAACTGAACGTCGTCGTAGAGAAAAAAGACGTCTGCCTGTTGCACCCGGGCGAAGTAATGCAACGGCGGATAGTACTGCGGTTGATGCCCCGAGACGATCCTCCCCATATGTCTGTCACTGAGGGACGGATGAACTTCACTATGGATTACGTAAACCGGGGCGCTAAGGCCTCTTCCTCAGCGAGCACGGAATGCACGAGCAGAGGAGACGGCCTCGCAGTCGATTGCTGCAAAGCGCGTTCGCCAGACGGTAGGATCTAGCGCAACCTTTTGACGTTCAATCTCAGTAAGTAGGGGATTTTCGGGTCAGTGCTGAAGGGTGTTTCGCGTAGTATCGGTAGGAACGGGTGGAGCCGAACGACCAAAACACCTCTGGAGACCGGGGCCGCTGTGCCGTCGGTATACGCCCTATCGTGGAACGGGAAAGCCCAGGAAATTACTTGAGGGAGACCATCACCGACGGCGCTGGAGGAGCAATTCGAACGGTTCGGCTGCGGACAATCCACTTTTGTCCCCCCACAGTCTCGCGTTGTCCCGGACGCTCGCCTCGTTGCGAGGATGGGGGCGGTCGCGGCTCTCGCTGCGGTAAACCTCGAACGCCTGCATCTTCTGTGCGAGGTGATCATCAATGTCGACGAACACCGTCGGCTGGAACGCAGTGTCGGCCGTCGGCATCGCCCACTCGGTGGCTGACGGGGTTTCGAACGAGAGGAGCCGGTCGACGGTTGAGTCCTCGTCCGGCCGCGTGGCCGTTCGAACGGCCCGAGCGATGAGTTCGTGGTCGATATTGAGGTCGCCGTAGTGGTGCGTATAGATTGTATCTGGACGAAACGCCTCGATTTTCGTTTCGATGTCACGGACGATCTCGATGAGTGCTACGTCGTCGAGCTGGTTTCCCCAGTAGTCGTGAATCTCAATCCCCGAGACCCCGAGGACGTCCGCTGCATCCCGCGCCTCTCGGCGCCGTTCGTCCCGCCGATCTTGAACGTCCGGTGTGACCGTCGTGTGACGGGCCATTTCGCCGTCACTCAACAACATGACCTCCACCGCGTCCCCCTCCGAAGCGTGTTTCGCGAGCGTCCCCCCGACACCGAGTACTTCGTCATCGGGATGGGCGGCGATACAGAGCACTTTCATGCCAGTCAAACTGAAGCCATCCCCTAAGTGACTTTCTCCCACCCGACCCGCTCACAGCTGACGCTGTTCGCTCTGTGAGGGTGGGGCTTCCTGTGGTCAGGACGTTGTCAGACTTTATCTGACTGTGTGACATCCTCCTCGACGTTCACGCCGGGGCTTTCCACGAGGCCGATCTCGATGAGTTAGGTGTTTGCAGGTTCGCACACCGACGAAGTGCTGGCACTGCCACAGAGCCGTTACTCCTCTCCCTGAGCCGCAGTCGGTTCGTTCGGTTCGGTTTCGACCGAACGCGGTTCCACTCGGAGTTTCGGGAGTCTGAGGTACCTGATCTGTTAGCGTCGGGTGGACGGAGGTACGCACCTAACACTGCCGGTCCGGCGGTTTACGGACCATGCGGCGATTCACGCCCCTGAGCAAACCGAAGGTTTGCGATGCCCATCAGAACGCGTGCGTTCTGAGGACGGCCGTGACCGACCGGATTCTCTCGCCTATGAAAGATAGCTGATTCACGGCGTCGAATTACCGAATCCAATGTTCATCATTCGCTGATAATTCGTACTGGAAAGAGCCATTGGATAGAACATATCCCATCCCTCTCAGTGAGCCATCTATGACATTTCTTAAAATTCAATCCCTAATATTTGTAACAAATATCGATCGTATAGGATAGAATGTTTTCCAAGAGCGCCTGAGATAGCCCATTTTAGGCCATACAGGGGATGTAACCTCGAACATGGCTGTTTGTCTAACCTTATATCCAATTCATAAATCAAGTCAAAAGGAGTGTCGATACAGTTTTACGCTAGGTCAGTATCATAAGAGATACAACTCAAGGGGGTAGTTAGGAATGCATATAGGTGTCGTTGGATTGGGGTACGTTGGACAGCCACTCGCAGCAGCGTTTTCGGACGCTGGGTTTCGAGTCACCGGTTACGATATCGACGAGCAAAAGATCGAGACCCTCGGTCGAGAAGCGCTCGTGGCTGCGGTGACGAACATCCCCGAAACGACGCATCGATCGGATCCGCCTGCCTATACCTCCGATCCGACGCAGTTGGGTGACTGCGACGTCATCATCACGTCGGTACCGACACCAGTGACCGCGGATCGGAAACCGGATCTCTCAATCGTCCGTGCTGCAGGTCGAACTATCGGCGAACAGCTCACCCCGGGGACGATCGCCGTTCTCGAGTCGACGGTAAATCCGGGTGCGACGCGTGAGGAGTTCGTGCCCGTCTTGGAGGAGGCCTCCGGGCTCGTTCTCGGCGAGGACTTCGATGTCGGCTATTCTCCCGAACGAATTGATCCAGGAACCGACAGAAGCCTCCAAAACACCGTCAAACCCGTCAGTGCGTTCACCGACGATGTCCGTGGGACGCTCGCGGACCTCTATGGCAACGTCGCCGGAGACGTGTATCTCGCGCCATCGGTCGAATCAGCCGAGGCCGCCAAATGTCTCGAGAACGCCCAGCGAGACCTCAACATTGCCTTTATCAATCAGTTCGCGATGGCGTGTCAAGGGATCGATTGGCTCGATTACGAGGACGTCCTCGGGGTCGCCGAGTCAAAATGGAACTTTCAACGCTACAGGCCTGGACTGGTCGAAGGCCACTGCATCCCGGTCGATCCGTACTATCTGATCGATACGATCGAACGCTACGGCGAGTCCGCCTCGTTGATGCGCGAGGCTCGAGTCGTCAATGAATCGGTCGCCGACTACATCCTCGAGTTAGTGGCCGACGCGTTCGACGAGCGCCGTGAGCAAGACGGGGTTGACGACGGGGACGCGACCACAACGGGACACCGCGTGCTCGCATGTGGCCTCGCGTACAAACCCAACACAGCGGACGTCCGCTCGACAATCAAACGACGGCTGTTCGACGGGCTCCGCGAAGCCAGTCTCGAACCAGTCGGCTACGATCCACACGTCGAGCCCGAGGCGGCGGCCGGGGCATTCGACCTCGAATGCTATTCGTCGATCGAGCAGAGCGATGCGTCGGCCGTCCTCTTGCTTACCAATCACGACGAGTTCGCCGACTTCACGACCGACGGGCTCGCGGCGTCGCTGTCCGAGCCGCCGGTCGTCGTCGACATCACCGGGCACCTCGAGGAGCCGACCCGCTCGGACATCATCTTCCGGAGGCTATAATCCATGGTAAACCACCACAACGATGGCGAGGGATCGACTCGATCAGACTCGGTGACGGGATCCGCGTTAGCTGACGGGTCGGGACACGAGGAGACGACCGAGTTCACGGTCGAGGGACTCGCCAGACAGCGTATCCTCGTCACCGGCGGGGGCGGATTCATCGGCTCGAACTTCGTTAGACGGATTGCTCCACACGCGGATGTGACGGTTCTGGACGCGTTCACGAGCGGTAACCTCCGGAACATGGAGGGGATCGACGGGGTGACGGTCGAAACCGGCGACATCCAGGATCAGGCGTTCGTCGATCGGGTCATGGCGGGGCAAGACGTGCTCGTCCACATGGCAGCGATGGCGGGCGTCCAGCGGACGATCGACCACCCCTCCCAAACACTCGAGGTCAACGTCGAGGGAACCCGGATCGTTCTCTTCAGCGCGCTCGAGGCCGGGATCGATCGCGTGCTGTTCACCTCAACCTCGGAGATGTACGGCGACCTCTCTGAGCCACCGTACCGGGAGGACGGCCCGATCGCGCCGAAGACGAACTACGCCGTCGCGAAGGCGGTCAACGAACGGTACGTTGAGGCATACTGTACGGAGGCCGGCGTCCCCTACACGATCGTTCGCTACTTCAACGTCTACGGGCCCAATCAGGACGGCTCGACCGACGGCTACGTCGTCCCCAAGTTCGTTCGAAGCGCGCTCGGTGGCGGCCGGGTCCTGGTCTATGGTAGCGGGAGACAGACGCGGGACTTTACGTATATCGACGACGCGATCGACGGAACGATCCGTGCGCTGGGGCCCGCCGGACGAAACGATACGTTCAATATCGGCACCGGCCGTGAGACGAGCATCCGGGAACTCGCCGAACTCGTCACTGAAGTCCTCGACTGTGGGGAGGTTGTCCATATCGAAGATCCGCGACCGTATCGCGTCGAGCGCCGGTGTGCAGATATCACGAAAGCACGGATTCGTCTTGGGTACGAGCCACGAACGATGCTCTCGGATGGGATTCGAAAGATCGCTGAGACGCTCCTCCAGACGGAGCAGTTCACCCTCTCCCAGCAGTGAGGGGGTGACAACGAGTGTTGTTCCTCCCCGGTCTCTCGGTCCTCCTCGGGCTCTACGCCTATCTCTTTCGGACGTCCCCGTCGGTACTGCGCGACGAGGAGCGGACTACCGATCCAACAGTCGAGGCTTTCATACCGGCCCACAACGAGGCGAAGACGATCGCGTATGCGATCGCCTCGTTGGATAGACAGACGTATCGACCGGAGCGGTTGACGGTCGTCGACGACGGGTCCACCGACGCGACTTCGGAGATCGTCGACGACATGCGAGCCCACGTCGATCTCGAGATCGATCTCGTCTCCCACGACGATCCGGGAAGCAAGACCAAGCGGCTTAAGGAGGTTGTTCGGCGAAGTTCTGCGGATAAGATGTTCGTCCTCGACGCTGATACGTACCTCGTCAGTGAGACCTATTTGGAACGATTGGTCGACGCCCACAGTCTCGATAACGTCGGCTGTTCGTTCGGGATCGTCCATCCCGACTCCGATGCCGCCAGGAGCAGCTACACTAGTCAAGAGTTGGGATCGCTGCTGTCCGCAGAGACGAGAGCAGGAGACGCGGTCCGTAAACGGGTCGCCGATCGATCGTGGCGCGAGCGGCTCGTCTATCTGCTCACTCACCGCTCCGTCGAACAGTATCGCTCGGTCTTCTATGGGATCGAACAGGCGTTTTTCAAACCCTCACAGATGCGTCTCATCGGCTCGGCGCTGTTTCCGGTTGGCTGTGGGGTTCTCTACGACCGGGCGAAGCTCCAGGAGGTCGTTGACGACTTCGAGACGTCTCTCGGCGATCAGTTAACCAACAGCGAGGACATCTTCATCGGCTTTTCGTTCCTCGACCGCGGGTTCAGAAACGTTCAGGTCGACGGCGTTACGATGCGAACGACCGAGCCGTCGATCGGGAGGCTCTTCCGCCAGACGTATCTCTGGGGTTCTTCGTACCTCCAGAGTACGTACTACTACCGGTTGTTCTCACGGCGACTGCGAGCCTGGACTGGGGA
Organism: Saliphagus infecundisoli; assembly: GCF_020177375.1. Classification (GTDB taxonomy): domain Archaea; phylum Halobacteriota; class Halobacteria; order Halobacteriales; family Natrialbaceae; genus Saliphagus; species Saliphagus infecundisoli. Next base: position 156,410 of record NZ_JAIWHV010000006.1, read on the forward strand.
CGTTACCGACGGCATCGGACAGGAGTCGGGTACTGATCCAGCGTCGCACTCGTCAGTCGATCCCGAACCCAACGGGGGTGCAAACAGGACGTCCGTCATAGGCCAGAGGGAGATGGCAACGGACGAGCCAGCGTCACCGACCGACGAATCAATCGCGTTATCGAGGGCCAAGGACCGGCCCGCCGGACGGGCGGCCGGAGTGAACCAGGGGGCCGCGCGTACCCACCCACAGCGGATGCTTAGCGCAATCGTCGCCTCACAGGTTGTCGATGGGCTGTATCCTGTCGGACTCCTCGTTGTTGGAGTACTGACAATCTTCGGAGTAACGTCGATCGCGCTACCGCTCGCGATCGTCGCGATCGAGTATGCGGTGTTCGGGCTCATCGCCCTCGTATTCGCACGGCAGCATTTCACGCTCGTGGCGTTTCTCGTGGCGATCCCGGTACGCCTGTACCAGCTTCCGGCAGCGCTCTATATTTACATTCGGGTAGTGGGCGAACTGCTCACTGGAAACCGGAACTGGAGCAAGTGACATGCTCCACGACTTTACGCCTTCCCTCTAAGATGACCAACAGATATCCAACAGAACGCGATCCGAACAGCTCCCGACGGCGGGCCCTTCAACTCACGGCAGCGACCGTAGGAACCGCCGTAGCGGGATGTCTCTCGTGGGCCCGATCCAATGACCCGTCGAGCGGGACGACGCCAGACGAGAATACCTCTCCCGTCAAGACGACTGACGAGACGTTCGACCCCGAGCAGTACCAAATCGGATCGGCGTTCCTCGATGATCGGTCGAGTGCCGGGACAGTCGTTCCGGAACTCAACGAGGAACTCGAAGAGTGGGACGCGTGGGCCGGCGCCGTCTCCGCGACCACTGACGAACACGCTGGACACCAAGACGGGGCGTTGCTCCTCGAAACCGACGAAACCCAGACGGAAGCGATCGCCCGATGGACGTTCGCCGAACCCCATAACTTCGAGGATCGGTCGATCTCGATCGCGGTAAAATGGGAGGAACCAACTGACGCATACTATCAGGTCGCACTCACGCTACGAGACGAGTCAGGAGACGCCCTCGAGCTCACTCAGTACGTCGAAACACTCACGCTCGAGGGGTGGCACCGATACGATCTCGGCGTTAACGCTATCGAGGGTGAACCGGATCTCTCGGCGATCGTGACCGTCGACGTCATGACCTGGGTCGACGACGTCACTTCCCAGGTCTACGTCGGCGACATTCGGACGACCGAGACGGCCACCGGGAGCTACGTTCTCTTGCATTTTGACGACCTTTTCGAGGGGGCGTACACGAACGCGTTCCCCATATTGGAAGGGTACGGGTTCAAGGCGACCGGCGCGACGACCATTGGCGCGATCGGTGCGGACAACTATATGAGTCAGGACCAGATCAGCGACCTCGCGGATCACGGGTGGGAATTCTGTAGCCACCCCCACGCCGCGGAGTCGTTCGCGGAGATGAAGCCATCGACACTCGACCAGCTCCTCGCGGAGTACAAGGCCTGGCACACCGATCACGGGTTCGACGATGGCCTCGACTACATCATCTACCCATACGGAGAGATCAACGACGAGAACCTCGAGGTCGTCTCCCGCTACCACAAACTCGGCTTCAAGGTACCACGTGCAGAGTACGGAACGAATATCACGTCACCGCTACTCTGTGGGCGCGCCACCGCGGAGAACCGTGAGGAAGTCAAGGCAGCGATCGATCGGGCGACCGTGTACAATACCGTCGTCCCCATCATGTTCCATGACGTCGGCGAATCCGAGGACTGGATCTCCCAGGCTGGGTTCGAGGAAACGATCGAATACATCGACGACGCAGACGGTATTGAGGTGATTACGACAAGCGAATGGCTCTCATTGATCGGCGGAGATGTAAATGAATGATAAAGGGCCGAAAGACGAGGACACAGACACTGCTAGCCCGATGGATTCACCCATAGATCGTGTCACTATGACGACGCGACGGGTGTTCATCAGCGGGGTACTTTTAGGCGGGCTCGTCGTCGGTTCGTTCGCACTCGTCTACGACTTTTTCCGTTCGGTTGGCTCACTGAACGAGCACGATTCACACACGGATGTGGACGACATCGACCCGCCCGAGGACGCCCGTGATGAAAGGCCATCGAACTGGGAAGCCAACGCGGACGACCGGATCGAACGCCATCGGGCGACGTCACTCGAGGTTGTTGTTGTCGACGAAAGCGGCGATCCCGTCGAGGGGGCGACCGTCGAGGTGGCGATGCAACGACACGCCTTCGACTTCGGGACCGCGGTCAACGCAGCATACCTCGTCGAGGAGAGCGACCCGGGGGACGACTATCGGACGGCAATCGCGGAGCTGTTCAATACGGCCGTTCTAGAAAACCACCACAAATGGGGCTTCTGGGAGGATCCCTCCCAGCGGGAGTTCGCCGAGATCGCGACGTGGTGGCTGCTCGAACAGGGGCTGACGATGCGAGGCCATACGTGTATCTGGCAACGGCGCAACCAGGGCGCCATTCCTGAGGACGTCCTCGAAGCGATGGACGACGGCGACGGGGAGTACGTCGCGACTCGGAGCAACGATCACGTCTCGAGTATTGTCGGCTACCTCAGCGATACTACGGGTCTGACGGAGTGGGACGTACTAAACGAGCAGGTCGCGTATCACGAAATGACTGATCTCATCGATCCGGACGCCCCACCCACTCGGTCCGAACCGATTCTCGACTGGTACCGGCTCGCCGCCGAAGCCGATCCCGACGCACGACTGTACCTCAACGAGTACGACGCCCTCGTCGGTGATGATGACCGTCACCGCGAGACCCTCGAGGACATTATCGCCTATACGGTCGAGAACGACGCTCCCCTGGACGGACTGGGGATGCAGGGCCACCATCCCAGTGTGACCCATCGACGAGAGCCCGAGGAACTGCTCGCGACGCTTGATCGGTTCGGCGCCCTCGTCGACTCGATCAAGATCACCGAATACGACACGTGGGGCGAGGAGTGGACCGAAGAGATGGAAGCCGACTACCTCTACCAGTTCCTGAAGACCGTTTTCAGCCATCCGAGCGTGGATGGCTTTCTCATGTGGGGGTTCTGGGACGCGATCCACTGGCAGGACAACGCCCCACTGTTTCGGACCGACTGGTCGCCGAAACCGGCCTACGACGTCTATATCGATCTGGTATTCAGTCAGTGGTGGACCGAAACGGAGAGGACCACTGACGATCAGGGGCGGGTCACCATTTCCGCCTTCCTTGGGGAGTATGAACTAACGGCACGTGTAGACGGAGCGACCGAAACGACGGAGGTGGCGATTACCGACCCGACCAGCGAAACAATAAGACTTCCAGTTGATTAAGTTATATGTATATTGTAATAATATTGGCTGGTGAACTCTGGTCGTCTTAGTATATTACTCATTAAATTATAAGATATTGTACGGATATTTTCTCTAGAATCGGTTCAGCTGATTTGCCACGAGGCCAACGATTAGCCGCATTTCGGCAGCCATCACTCATTATTCGACGAGTGTGATTTTGTCGTGTTATAATTTTGCCGATAGATATAAATGGTTATAACCTAAGGCAGCTACAGAACTCATGAAAGAATCCCGTCGAAGAATTCTCCAGAAATCATCAATACTTGCTGGACTGTTAGTAGGTGTGAATACGATATCGGCAGCAAGCAACGAGTATCCAGACTGGGAGTCGGATGTCATTTATACGACCGGTGACCGGATCATTTACGAGGGATACATGTGGGAGGCGCAGTGGTGGACCCGAGGAGAAAAACCGAGGAGCAGCCTCGACGTGTGGAAGCGCCTTAGAGCCCTCGACGAATCGTACAATTATCTGACTTGGTATCCAGAAAACGTGTATGAAGGGGGTGACCGAGTCGTCCATGAAGGCTACATCTGGGATGCCCAGTGGTGGACCCGTGGCGACGAGCCGACTGGAGCAGCCAGGGTCTGGAAGCGCTACAGTGCTCTCGACGAATCGTACGACCATCCCACCTGGTATCTCGAAAACGTCTACGAAGAGGGCGATCGGGTCGTCCACGACGGGTACGTTTGGGAAGCACAGTGGTGGACACAAGGTGACGAACCATCGCTGAATGCGTCCAACGGACCATGGGATCAGATCGGCCAAGCCGGGAACGATCAACCACAGCCTGGAGAACCGACCGGAGTGAAAGCCGTCGAAGTACAGCCCACACGTATAACGCTTGAGTGGAACGCTCTGAACGGGGTTTCGTCCTACCGAGTCTACAGGCGTACCACCGATAACGGTTCCACCGGCGAGAAACCAGTCGTCGGGGAGACCACTGATCCGGCGTTCACCGACGACGGTCTCGACGAAGGAACGGAGTACACGTATGAAGTGACGGCAAGTATGGACGGCGTGGAAGGACCGTCCTCGTCACCGGTGACAGTGCGAACAACCGAATCGGCTCCTAGTGACCCCCAATCGGAGCAGCGAATCGTCGGCTATTACACGAGTTGGTCACGCTACGACCAGGAATACTATCCGAGCGATGTCCCACTCGAGAAGGTCACTCACCTCATTTACGCGTTCATGGACATCGAGTCGGATGGGACCGTTACCTTCTATGACCAGTACGCGGATCCACTAAACTTAGACGCGCTCCGAGATCTGAAAGAGCAACACCCGGAGACGACAATGCAGCTGTCGATCGGGGGCTGGACACTCTCCGAGCACTTTTCGGACGCCGCACTGACTCAGGAAAACCGGGAGCGGTTCGCCCAAACGGCGATCGATCTGATGCGGGAGTACGATTTTGACGGGATCGATATCGACTGGGAATACCCCGACGGCGGAGGTGCGCCGGGGAACACCGAGCGCGAGGAGGATCCCGAAAACTTCGTCCTACTTCTCGAAGAAGTCCGACAGCAGCTCGACGACGCGGAAACAACAGACGGCCAGGAGTACGAACTGAGCATCGCAGCTGCGACGGATCCACACAAAGCCGCCGCGCTCGACGTGCCGGCAATTGCCGAGTACGTCGACTTCGTCAGCGTCATGAACTACGACTACACTGGGACCTGGAGTTCGCTGACGAACCACAACGGCAAACTCTACGCGGCGGACGACGATCCGGGACCCGACAGGTACAGTGGTGATGCCGGAATGAAGGGCTGGGCCGGGGAAGGAATGCCGAAAGAGAAACTCGTCTACGGGACCGGGTTCTTTGGATACGGGTTCGTCGGCGTCCCGGACGAAAACAACGGGCTCTACCAGCCCTTCGATGACGCAGCGGATCTGAACCGGGGCGACCCCGGCGAGACCGATTATCCGTACGTATCCGATCTTCTGGAGTCACAGCCGTCCTACGAGCGCCACTGGGACGATGAGGCGAAGGTACCGTATGTGTACTCGGTGGAGGACGGTGTCTTCATCACCTACGAGGACGTCGATTCCGTCGGAATCAAGGCCGAATACGTGCAGGAACACCAGTACGGCGGTATGATGTTCTGGGAGTTCTACGGCGACCGCAACGAGACGTTGCTCGACAAAATCACTACAGTTCTCGGCGATTAACGCCCGGTTCGTTCCATCCGGTCGTCAGCGATCGAATCCGATCGGCTGGACGCCCCCGAACTGATTTGTTGCTCCGGTTGCGAGATCCTCCTCGATGAGTGAGCAGACGCAGCTCCCCCAGCACTGGGAACGCGGATTCGTCGAGGCGAACGGCATCGAACTCCACTACTGTCGCACCGGCGGGTCGGGGCCGCCGTTCGTCGTTTCCCACGGCTTCACCGACGACGGCTACTGTCGGCTCGACCTCGCCCGTGAACTCGGAGACGACTTCGACGTCGTGTTGTACGACGCTCGCGGCCACGGCCGTTCTGACGCCCCCGATGCGGAGTACGGCGCGCCCGAGCGAGCGGCGGACCTGCTCGGTCTACTCGACGTGCTCGCGCTCGACGATCCGATCCTGTTCGGACACTCGATGGGTGCGGACACTGTCACGGCGGCCGCGGCCCGCCAACCAGACCGGCCGCGGGCCGTCGTCCTCGAAGACCCCGTCTGGCGACTCGAGGGAGTCAACGACGACCTGATCGAGGACAGAT
>NZ_JAIWHV010000070.1 GCF_020177375.1 Saliphagus infecundisoli
CTGTCGCATCTGAAGACGAAGAATAAGCACTTCCTCACAAACGGTTTCTCTCAACCTCTCCGAGGGCGATAGTGAGAAGCATATCAATTGACTGGTGGTTTGTAGAAATACACATCCCGAACTTGTGAACGGCACTCTCTCAAATCTATATACCATTATGTAATTTATTAATGGGGGTTCTTAGCTTTTAGCCCTCATACCACCTGAATTCGGACGATTTGTGATGTTGGATGTCACTGTGTATTAACGCGGTTGTACACAGTGGATTTACGTACCCCCACGCCCTCGGCCAAGCACAACAGATGGGATCCACTGAGGACGGCGCTACACCCGGGGAAACGACGGTCGAAACGGCCATCCAGCAATATCTCGAAAGCGTCGAAGCCGGTAACTCCCGGAAGAACTTCCAGTCGACGCTCGCGACATGGAAGGACTGGCTCCGAAAGGAACGGAGTGTGACGGCCCTCGAGGACCTGGAGGTCATCGACTGCCGCCGATACGCCCGGCATCTCAAACAGCGAGCTCGCGACGGCGATCTGAAAGCGAGTACGGCGACCACCTACTACGCGTACGTTCGTGCCTTTCTCACGTTCTGTGTCGCCGATGAACTCCTCGAGACGAACCCAGCGAAAGCCCAGCGAGCGACCGACGAGCTTCCCGAAGACCTCGGTGACACCGACCGCCAGTTCTGGCAGGAAGCAGAGCGGCAGGCGATCATGCGCTACGCCGACGAACGAGCCCACGACGCTCTCGAGGATGTCACAAACGTCAGCCGGGAACGGGCCTTTCGCGATCGGGCGATCGTCTATCTGCTGGGGCTCTCGGGCGTTCGCGGTGCAGAAGTGTTCTCAGAGCCCTCCGATGACAAGCGGACGGGCATCACCTGGAGGGACGTCGAGCTCGAAGCCGGCGCTGTACGCGTCCTCGGGAAGTCACGAGCGTACGAATATGCTCAACTCCCCGAACGGGCTGCATCGGCGCTCGAGCGGTACAAGACCGTCCTCGAGCCGCCGAGTGACGACTGGCCGGTCTTCCCTACCGGGCACGCTCCCTCGAAGTACCGGGCCGTTCGCAGGCAGCTAGCTGACGATGGAGTTTCGGAGGACGAAATTGAGGAGATTCTGGACCGAAACGACGTCGAGACAGTGCTTAGAGACCGAAACGTCGTTCCACCCGCGCTTTCTACGAACGGCGCTCGAAACCTGATGCAGCGTCTCTGTGAAGGTGCTGAGATCGAGGTCGACGGTGACTACTTGAAACCACACGGTGCTCGACGAGGACTCGGACACGAACTCTATGCGAGTGGCCACGCAGAACTCGCTCAATCAGCGCTCAGGCACGCGAGTATCGAGACCACGCACGAATCCTACTCCGATATCCAGGCCGCAGACACTGCACAGCAAGTCGATGACCTCCTTGATGGATAGCGGGTGCCTATCCGCCGATTAGCTCTCTCGTTGAGGACTCTATCCGAAAACAGACTTCATATCCAAGCTCATAGTATGGGTTAGCTATATGTATCCGGGATATGTATACGGTATACAGATATGGTAGACACCATACGACGGGCGACGACCTACGTCCCGAAAGGTGGGGTCGGAAAAACGACATCGACGGCGCATATCGCAGTATCGGCGCACAATGACCACGATCTCGACACGCTTCTAATCGATCTGGCGGGGACTCAAAACGACCTCGCGACTCAGTTCGGCTTAGCCGATGATGTACTCGACCCGGACGCACCCATTTCGGCGGTGTTTGGCGAGAATTGGTCCTTTATTCAAGAGAATATCGACGACGTTTTCGAGAGAATGACTTTTGAGACAGAGGAAGGGCCAGACCTCATTCCAGCGGACAACGGACTCGGGGCCGAGGACAACAACCTCGCAAATGTTCCACGAGAGAACCGCTACGATCGCCTCGAGCAGTTCATCTCCGAGGAAGTGGCACCACGATATGATCTGGTATTGCTCGACTTGCCGGGCAAAGAGGACAACATCACGATCAACGGCCTGTTTGCTGCTGAGAACGTGATCGCCCCCCTGAAACCGGGGGAGTTCGAGCGGACGCAACTCGAAAGTCTGCAACGCGAGCTTGCGATGATTCGCGACGATGACGACCACGACGCAGAACCAGTGTTGCAGCTTGTCTTCGCGACGATGGTTGTTCCACGGACAAACCTCTCAGAAGAATTTACGAACGCGCTTGACGAGGAGTATCCAGACATCTCTGGTCAACCGGTCGCGGAATCAGCGAACATTGGAAACGAGCAGGCGAACGGACAAACGCTGTTTGCCCTCTCTGACGACGAACTCTATGAGACGGGGCAGCGTGTACGCGAGACGTATCGGCAGCTCACTACCAGCCTACTCGAGCGATTGGAGGCCAGATAAGATGGCCAACAACGAAGACGAAGCTGAGAAATTACTCCAAGAAGCAAAAGACCAGTCTCGGCATAAAACTGAACCCGAGAACGAGCAGACTGATACGCCTCCTCTTGAGGACGCAGTGGCTGATGCCTACCGCCGACTCGACAGTAATGACTTACCGTCAAATATCTCCCTCCGAGACGATAATCTCGCCGCTCTGTTCGCCGGGCTCGAGGAGTCTGGCGAGCTTTCCGAACTCGGAAACGCAACTGCTGATGAACTTGGACGCGAGGCCACGATCAATACGCGAGCGGACGTTCTCCGATTGCTTCTTCGATACGCGATCTCGGACATAGACGACTCGATACTCGACCGTGGGAAATCAGGCCGAACACAGTATCTTACAGAAGTCGACGATTTCTAAATCCAAACACTGGAAAGATATACTGGATTCAGATACTGGATATGGATTCGATATACGGTTACTAGATTCTTTGTAGAGATGGTTCAGGGGCCGATCGGTACTGAGGAGTCGTAGGTAAGCAGCAAGGAACAAGAATACGGATAAGGGATCTGTTTTCTGAATATGGATACAGGATACAGATTCTGGATACATACCGCATAGGGTCCCTCCATGGTTGATAGAATCCAAGTCGAATCGCCGAGAACGAAGACAACATCGACACGACACCCCACTGATTCCGCTGCTTTTTCGCGAATTACGAGGGGCTGGCTCGCTCACTCCGTCCATATCGCTGGCTGAAGTGGATGAGACTACCCAGTACTTCTTTTGGCACCCATCCGTAGGGAGACCATGGCCGGGGGACCCTACCAAGTCTCGTGTTGTTGAGTGCTGAGACAGGATTGGTACAGACAGATAGATAATACGTTTGCAGTCGAGCGGGGTGTTTTTAGCAGATTTATTAGATAATTAGAACAGTCTATGTTTAA
>NZ_JAIWHV010000071.1 GCF_020177375.1 Saliphagus infecundisoli
GAAGCTCAATCAGGTACTCGGTAACCGCCTCTTCGACTCACTGGACGAACTTCAGGATGCCGCGCTCGCTGCACTCGACAGCATCAATCCGCCAAATATCTTTACGTATTTATGTCCGTAAGTATCAGGCAGCCGTTTTTCGAGTGCTACCGAGATGTTCAAAGAGTTCTATGACACCCTATGTCGTCATATTTTGTGCTTCGTAGGACCGCTAGCCGTGAGCTGATTTTGCAGGTTTCGCTAGTGTATCCACTGGTGGGAAACCGCAATACTGCGGCGGTTCCTACGGATATCTAACCGATCGACGAAGATTGTAGACCGCACATTTGAGAACCATCTCGCGAAATTCGAGGTGCCAGCTTCGCGCACGCACGGCGTAGTGATTCACAGAATAATTGGGTATAGTCGTTTTACGGTAAACCGATGCTATTTTACCGTAACGATACGAGACCGAAACATGCCACCGGATGGCTATACGTCGATTACAGTCCCTGACGAGGTGTTTGAGCAGCTTACGGAGGTTATGAGTGAGTACGAGTGTGAGAGTATCGCCGACGCGACTGCAACCGCGTCGGCGATCGCACTCGAACGTGACGAGGCAGCGCTAGCCCGATTACTCGCTCAGCGACTCGCCGAATAAGTACGCAAATCCCAGTACTCCACTATTTACCGTAAAGGTGGCCCAAATTACGGTAAGTATACCCAAAACTTAGCTGAGTCACTATCGGGGTTGGCGGGTTCGTCCGGGTTCTCGACAACGCTTTTAGCTTTCGCAACCGATTTTCGGGTGAAGAGGCGGAATTCGGATACCACAACACTCTGCCTCTTCGCTTTCTACGGAGATAACGCGATTGCGGCGGTCCAGTCTACCGTTCCTACAGAGCAATATTTTGTGATACGGAGATCGAAACTGACTTGCAGTGATATGGGATAGGAATACTATATTAAATCATATGCCAGAATCAACTCAGGAGTTAACGGATCTACCTCCGAGTTCGAAACTCGTCTATAAGGTTCTCCAATACGAGCACGAATTGACTCAGAACGAATTGACTGACGAGACACGTCTTGCAAAACGCACGGTTCGCGATGCATTGCAGCGGCTCGAATCCAGGGGTTTGATCGAGGAAGGCATTTATATTCGAGATGCACGACAGAGTCTCTATCGAATCCCGGAATCTGATCGCGCTACGTGCGAACCCGACCGGATTGGGAGTGGTGGTACAACCCGATCGGAATCACACTAACAGATCGCACAACCTGGGGGGAACATTCCGGAAGGGAAACCAGGTCATGCAAGTAAGTCACAGACATGCAGAATCATAGGTTTGATTGTTCTTCTCCAACTAAAAGAGGAAATGTTCTTAGTAGTGATTGCGGGAAATCCAGATTCCAGATCCAGGTGAGGGGTAGTACAACATTCCCTATCTGGTTGGATATCGCATGGCTAGCGGCACAGTCCTGACTGTCAGTTAGTTGCCTGTGGACGAACATTCAATTCAAATGTTTCTAGAGCTACAAAATAATAGCTGATTGAGGAGCCATTTCTCCTCATATAGGGACAACCGATAATTTTATCAGCATCTATAGTGGAGTTTCTCATATGTCATCAATCGACCTCACATCGAGCCAGAAGAAGATCCTGCGCACGCTGACGAACCTTCATAGAGAATCCGAAGACACGATCAAAGGCGAGGAGATCGCTGAGGAGGTCAACCGAAACCCTGGCACGATCCGTAATCAGATGCAGAGTCTGAAAGCGCTCCAACTCGTCGAGGGCGTCCCCGGACCAAAGGGCGGCTACAAGCCGACGGCGACGGCCTACGAGGCTTTGGAGATCCAGCAGATGAACAATCCTGCGTCTGTCCCGCTTGAGCACGAAGGTGAAGACGTCGAGGGCGTTATTGTCGAGGAGATCGACCTCTCGAGCGTTCACCATCCAGATCTCTGCCGCGCAGAGGTGCATATTCAGGGCTCGATTACCGATTTTCACGAGGACGACGCCGTCACCGTGGGCCCAACACCCCTCTCGAAGCTCGAGATCGAGGGCCACGTTGATGGGATAGACGAGACGGACAACATCCTCGTTCTCCAAATCGACGATATGGTTGCACCGGCTCAAAACTCAGACCAGTAACCGACTTCACCTCTTTGGCTTGATCACCAGGCTCGCTCATATAGGACAAAATCTTTAATATGCCATATATGTTAATAAATTTTTAATTCAAAAATTTCACAATAATGTGTATCATCTTCCATCCGAGGATATAAATAAACACCTTGCTATATCACCCACGAGAGTATGTTACCACTTCAGCAAGGAGTTTCCATCGATCCCCAACAGTACATCCCGCCACTTGTGAGTGCACTGACGACGGTCGCGTTGTTCGTCGTCGCATTCGCGCTCATTTACTGGATCGGGAAGTCATTCATGTCTCGAACAGTCGAGCGTGGTCTCGAACACCGTGGTTTCGATCAGACCCTAATTGACCTCGCCGTCAGCACGACTGTGGTAGTGGTCACCGTTGTGGCGGTGGCGCTGGCTGCGACAGTCGCCGGATTCGGTGTCGTCTTGGGGGCGTTCGCAACGTTAGCGGCTGCCCTTTCCCTTGCCGTTGGCTTCGCCGCACAAGACCTCATCGAGAATTTCGTCGCTGGTGAGCCTGTCTAAGAATTCCGCCTCACCGGTTCTCCTGGCGCCAGCTGAAGATACCGCTGCACGCTGCGACAGATCGATTGACCCGTCGACAACAAAGAGAACCGAGCTCAGTTACCCGGCGATCGCG
>NZ_JAIWHV010000072.1 GCF_020177375.1 Saliphagus infecundisoli
CACAAGTTCGGGATGTGTATTTCTACAAACCACCAGTCAATTGATATGCTTCTCACTATCGCCCTCGGAGAGGTTGAGAGAAACCGTTTGTGAGGAAGTGCTTATTCTTCGTCTTCAGATGCGACAGCGTTCATAGCATCCATTCCTTGCTGAATTGGATGCTCGTCATAGAGCTCCTCGCTTCGCAGATAGCCATCGGCGAGGATATTGTCGTCCATATCACTCTTGTAGATCACTTTCCAGCCGTGACCTGCTTCGTAGGTCACGGCTGTGACCCAGTCGTCGCCAATGAACAGTGCAGTGTCCATTATCTCTCCGTGTTCTGGATCGAATTTTATGTCCTGAGGCATTATTGACTGGATACGGCCATGTCGTTCGAGTGCGTCTCTCTCAGTATTCCTGAGAGGGCGGTCTGGTAGTGATTCGGCAAGAGAGCCTTCTTCAACCATACTTAGAGTAAGGCCGAGCGCGCAAAAATAATTGTTCGGTGTGAGCTCCAGTGTGGGTGCTAATAGGGCGCCCCTTCATCGGTTTCATCACACCGGAGCAACCCAATGAAACCTGACATCACGCCCGCCGTTGACGACGATGCCCCCGCCTTGGCGGGGGCGATCGTCCTCCACGCCGAGAAAGTCTGTGAAACAGCTGATCATCTCTGGCGTGTTCTCGGAGACGTCTCGATTCCCATCGATGGACTGACTGACGCCCGTCAACAGCACAAGGTCACGTTCGGAACTGAGTCGATGGCACGGATCTACATCTACCGAATGATCTACGACCTCGCTCAGAGCGAGGTCGCAGATCGCCTTGAGAACCGTCCAGCACTGCTGAAGCACCTGGGCTTGAGGAAGGTACCGACTCAGCAGAACCTCTCATATGCTTGGAGCCAATTCAGCGACCAGACGAAGACCACGCTCGAAGCCGCTGCGAAGGGAATAGCGCTTGAAGCCCGCGATCATGACGTTATCTCCGACGCGCTGGTTCCGATCGACCTGGACGAAGACGAAGAAGAAGCTGACGACGATGAAACCGATTCGGCAGTATCTCGCGCACATGTGCGCGAGCACGGCAGCAAAGTCGTCGAACTCGCTCGCCGACACGGCTTCGCCGAGTTCGACTCTGACAGGGCTGAAAACAGGGTTTACGAGGACGAACAGATCCTCGATCTGTTCGCCAACGCGTGTCTCACACAAGGCAGTGCTCACTCGGAAGGAGAAGCTGGCTGGTTTCTCGAGGAGAACGAGGTTTGTGACGACTCAACGTTTCTCCGAGTCATCAAGCAGTTCGCGACGCCGACCGACGAGGAAGTAACGGGCTCCGTTCAGGAGTTACAGATCGAGGATATCGTCGCGTTCACCGAACTGTACCGGGAGGCCGTAATGACGTCGTTCGATGCAGCGACCGAAAACATTCTCCAGACGATTCGTCACGAGGATCCTTTCGACGACCGCCACGTCGTGGCGGCCGTCGATTTCACACACGTTCCCTATCACGTCTGGCCCTGGATCGACAAGGACGAGAAAATCCCGAAAGCAGAGTATCCTCCCATGGTGAGCGGGTACAAAGATGACGGCGAGATCAAGTACGGATACACGTTCGCGACGATCACGATCGTCGGGAACGATGTCCCGATCATCCTGGGTATCGAGCCGGTCAAGGAACGCTCTGGATGGGAACCGGATGATGCCCCGGCTGATTCGAAGGCGGACATAGTTGACGTACTGCTGGACAGAGCCCAGCAGTACGTCGATCTCGACGAAGTGCTCCTGGACCGGGGATTCTACAGCAACGAGGTGTACGCGACGATCCACGATCGCGGGCTTGTGTACATGACGCCAGTGCCGAAGTACGAAGAGGACTACGAGTCGATCGGGAAAATCAAGAGCAAAGAAGGAGTTGACGCCGCTGTCAAGCACGATGTTCCGTTCGCCATTGATGGCGAACTCCACCACAAAGCGGAGTTTCTGTACGTGCCAGCGACTGACGAGGAGGCTGAAGGAACCTATGCGGTGTTCGTGACCAACCGTGATCACGTCGCTCTCGACGAGATCAAGCACGTTGCCAACAGCTACAGCCGGCGCTGGGACATTGAGAACCAGTACAAGTCGGTGAAGTCGTTTCTGCCCAAGACGTCCTCGAAGGACTACCGTGTTCGGTTGTTCAGCTTCACGTTCGCAGCACTGTTGTATAATCTCTGGAGACTCACCGATTATTTGGTGAAGGTCGGAACAGACCGTGAGATCAGGTCGCCGCCGGTCGTGACCGCCAGGACGTTCGTCCGGGCGGTCGGTCAGTCACTCCGACAAGGCGGCTGAGATGAGAGCGTCCGTCGTCGCTCGCCTGCGGCAAGCCGCAGGACTCGCGTTCTGACTCCAAAATCGCATGTTGCACGCCACTCAGCACATCTTGCTCACCGAATCACAGATTGTCACGTAGATTCGACAGAATTCGCCTCAGATTTCATCTGATTCTACCGCGATTCGTTTGTAGACGCTTTACATCCCAGAGGCGTG
>NZ_JAIWHV010000073.1 GCF_020177375.1 Saliphagus infecundisoli
GCCAACAACCGCGGACCACTTTGCCGGGTGGTTTACCGCTAATTGGGCTTTCTCCCCCGGCGGGCTTAGGGATTTCGACCGAACCCAGCCGGAGTTTCCGACGGCTTGTAGAAGGCCCCACAGCCGCTCTGATGCGGTTTCGGCGGAAGCAGGCCCCCTTACATGGGGGCCTGACCCGAGCCGTCTCGCAGCGCCCGGAGGGCGCGAGAAACGGAATCCGTCGGTCGGACGGACCGACGGACTTTGGTCGTGTGTGAGGGGGCGGTTGCTGTGAGTCGAGCGACTGACAGCGGTGTCAGTGACGGAGTTCGGGGGCTGTCTTGGCTCTCCTATACTAACTCCACAAACCGTGAAATCGTAGAAGAGAAGCCTTCTCGCGGGCTCCGGTTAACGGACAGAGAGGAAATAACGCTTCGGGAAGATGTGAGAGATTGGTGGTGCCGGGAGGGGGATCGGGCGGTGACCTGGGCAGAAGGTCAGAGGAAGTTTCTTGAATATGACCGTGAGGCGCGCCGAACGGAGAACGTGTTTGAGAATACTTTGACGGGGACGAGAGCAAGTAGCGCAGTTTCGCATCGGTTCCAGCCGGAGTACCGGGAGAGGTGGTATGCGAAGTTCCATGATCTCCTTCGAGCTGCACAGGAGCGCTGGGCGGTCGTTCATACGACGATGCTGGGGCTCACAGGGTCGTCAACGCCGGATGGTGATCGGATGTGTCCTGTTGATCATTGGAGAGACTGCGATGCGTCTAACGATGCTGTGAAAGAGGCGATCCGGCGGCTCAAGGACGAGTTGGGTGATGCTGTTGCTATCGAGTTCGTCGAGGCGCATCCTGGGGGTGGGACGAACGACGGTTACTTGCACAAACATCCGGTCATCGTTAGCGGTCAGAGGGTCCCTGATGGGCTTCTGCAGAAGGTGTTGAACGCTCATGTCAACAACAGCCCGAACGCAGAGCATGATGCTCATAGGCTTTCTGAGGCGGTTACACGGAGCCGTGTTTCTGGGCGGAAGGACTCGGAGGAGGCGACGGAGGAGGTGATCGGGAACCTGCCGGCTTACTTAGCGGGGTACCTGCTGAATTACGGTGAGTCTCTCGAGGAACTGCCAGAATCGCAGGTGGCCGGTGCGGTCGTGATGTGGGCAACGGGGACACAGAGCGTTCGTCCGGGTGGACGGGCCAGTGAATGGATGCGGTTTGAGGGAGAGGAGGATGAAGAAGAGTCTCTCTGGGTGCTCGCGGGTGTGGAGCGGGATGGTGAGTTTATTCCGGCGAGCGATGGGGGGAGCGGGGTCAGTACGTTCACAACTTCAAGGGGGTTAGACCCTCCTGAGTGCCCATGACTAGGCCCAGTACTTGTTCCCATTGTGGGGAGAGGTTTGAGACGATCACTGAGTGTAAACTCCACCAAGAGGAGTGCGATCAAGCGGTAGAGGGGGAGGGTGATTTGGTTCCGGATTATAGGGATCCGTTTTCGCCGGATAGAGGCGGTGAGCGTGAGATGAAGTGTCTGCATTGTGGGGAGAGGTTTAGCGAGGGAGAGATCGTCTACGAACGACGGCATGGGAGTGATGGAGGTTTGTGGTGGTGTCCGAACGAAGAGTGTAGTGGGAGAGGTGTTGGGATGGATCTTCATGTGGTCTGATCTAGTTGGCTGAGTGACCACAGTGCTCTTAATCGGAGAACTGTTCACATGATCGGGGCGCCCTCTTGTGGTTTCCGTCCGGAGGGCTGCGCGGTTTATCTTGCCATGCGGTTTGACGGGCTGGATTCTGCTCCTCTGACGCTGGCTGTCAGTGGATATCTTTCGGAATTGGTCGAAAGGCTTGTTAGTTGGCTGTGTTTATCATTCCGTATGGATGATCTGACTGCGTTCGAACGAGATCTGTTGTATGTGATCGCGAGCTTCGACAAACCGTCTGGACAGACCGTGAAGAGCGAGGTTCAGGAGTACTATGGGGGAGATGTCAATGCTGGGCGGCTTTACCCGAATCTCGATACACTGGCTGAGGGAGGACTTGTTGAGAAAGGTCAACTGGATCGCCGGACGAACTATTACGCGCTTACTGAATCAGGTGAAGATGCGCTTCGTGAGCGTCGAGAGTGGGAGAATCAGTACGTTGACCTCTGATCTGATCCTGGGTAGTGGGCGGTAGAACTATGGGCCGGCGCTCTGATGCGGCTGCTAAGAACGATACACACTGCTCTATCGAATGGTGAGAGCCGGCGGGGTTAGTGCCCCGCCAACAACCGCGGACCACTTTGCCGGGTGGTTTACCGCTAATTGGGCTTTCTCCCCCGGCGGGCTTAGGGATTTCGACCGAACCCAGCCGGAGTTTCCGACGGCTTGTAGAAGGCCCCACAGCCGC
>NZ_JAIWHV010000074.1 GCF_020177375.1 Saliphagus infecundisoli
TAGCGAGCGACCGCTCCCGGGCGAGCCGGGAGCGGGTCGCGAACGTGCTTGTGAAGCTCCTTATTGCTCTCGTCGAAGCAGATGACAGGCCGAGCTGGGTCGTACGGTTCGTGGTAGAGATCGAGGATGTCCTCCATTCGGTGGACGAACGCGGCGTTGTGGCCGGGCTTGATCACCCACGCGGTTGATCGGTGAGGGTGCAGTCGTGTTTTTTTAGCACCTGTCGAACGGTTTCGTGCGAGATCGACTCGACGTCGATCTCGTTGAGAGCGACGAAATGCTCGGCGAGAAGGTGGAGCGACCACCGGGAGTGTCCTTCCGGTGGGTCGCTGCACGCTAACGCGATGAGATGCGCTTCGGCTCGCCCATCGAGTTTGCGCTCGTAGACGCGGTCGGCCTTGCGGCGATGAATCGCCGCGAGGCCGTCCTCAGTGTAGCGTTTCCTGAATCGGGCAACCGTTCCTGGGTGACAGCCGACGGCTTGACTGACCTGCTCGTCAGTCAAGCCGTCATCCGCATGTAAGAGACAACGTGCCCGCGTGAGGACACGCGTTTTGTGGGTTCCAGCCGCTAACATTGCTTCGAGTTCGGCTCGTTCGTCGGCAGACAGATCAACAACATACTGCTGGGTTCGTGGCATGAATGGCTTCAGAGCACGTCTGAATACTTCTAAGAGGCGTTCTGAGGAGATAAACCTAGTAGTTCAAGGCTGAAGCGGCACTAGGTTTTTGTTTCGGGTGTTCGTATAAAGAAAGAGTTACTTATCAGAAGTCGGCTATCGCCAGTCTGGTTCTCATCGATACTCTGCACCGAACGGGTCAGAATCAGTTCCGTTTTTAGTGCGTGTTTTCAACTACTGTTTAACCGCAGAAGTACAGTTAGGGACGGAGGCAAAACACCATGGCAGAATCACTCACCGATACGAACGTCGCTGTCTTCCTCGCACCGAGAGGCACCGAGGAAGTCGAGTTCACCGAACCGAAGGGAGCCGTTGAGGACGCCGGGGCGAGCACCGATGTTGTCGGTGCCGAAACCGGCGAGGTCCAAACCGTCAACAACGACCTCGAATCGGGCGAGACGTTCGAGGTGGAGAAGACCTTCTCCGAGGTCTCTCCCGACGACTACGATGGGCTCGTCGTTCCGGGTGGCTCCGTCGGAGCGGACCAACTCCGCGCGGACGGCAACGCAGTGGATTTCGTCAGGGAGTTCATCGAGGCAGAAAAGCCCGCAGGAGTCATCTGCCACGGCCCGTGGACGCTGGTCGAGGCCGACGTGGTCGAGGGTCGGACGCTGACTTCCTTCCCCAGTTTACAGACCGACATCCGCAACGCGGGCGGCGAGTGGGTCAACGAGGAAGTCGTCGTCGACGAGGGACTGGTGACCAGCCGCAAGCCCGACGACATCCCCGCCTTCTGTGATAAAATCATCGAGGAGTTCGAGGAGGGTCGCCACTAACGGCGCGGTAGCGCGAAAGGGTTCATCGCCACGTCCGGCGTTCGTGAACGAGATGTGAGATTCGTCTTTGTTGCTTCTGTCTGTCCAATTTCAGATGTTAGGGGAGTTTAGCCTCCAGTACGTCGACTTCTTCTATCTCCGGCGGTTCTGCGAACAGCTCGTCCGCGTTTTCCTCCAAGGCAGCAGCGATTTCGCCTGAGAGATGCGCTTCCCGACCGGATTCATCCGGAAAGGTGTCGAAGATGCCGAACGTCGAATCATCCATGCGGAGCGCGAACCACGTGGTGGTGTCCGGTTCTTCCTCGGCCATCGGCAGTGCCGAACGGAGGAATTCCTCGACATCGGATTCTTTGCCGGACTGTGCTTGGAGTCGAACGAGGAGGGCGACGTTTGCGTCGGTCATACTCAGTTCGTAGGTGTGTGCCCAACACACATAATTATGTATGCTAGATGTTCATCCCGATACATCGCAACACAGCACTTTCTCGAACCAGTCGTCCGGTGAGTTGAGTTTCAGTCCGAGGAATCCGAGGTATTTCTGGAGGTGTGTGCTTCGAGACGCCCTTGAACTTCGCCAGCACTGACGAAGGAAGCTATGGGGGTTCTCTAATCATCCGAGACACGGGCTTCGATCCGGACCAGCGGGAAATAGCTGGTCGCGTCGCACACTACTTCCGAGGGTTATTCTCGATGGGAAAGCTGATCCCGCCGATTAGGCGGGATCTGCGCTCGTTCAACCGAACCAAATAGAGCCGGACTGTCACATTCGATTTCGATGAGTCAACCGGTTCGA
>NZ_JAIWHV010000075.1 GCF_020177375.1 Saliphagus infecundisoli
CAGCGTCCAGGTCGAACTGATCGGTGAGATGGTCACGGACGGTGTTGGCGTGGGGCGACTCGTCGGTCGTCTCGCAGACGTGATTGATCGAGGTCCCGCCGGCGCTGGCGCCGGCGAGGACCTCGTACAACTCATCAGCGGAGACCTCTACGTTCTCACCGAGATCAATCGGGAGCTCGTCTCCGAGATTGTTGACGACAAAATTAAGCAGGTGCTCTCCCTCTAACTCGTTGTCTGCTTGCTTGTGTTGCACACACTCTCCAAGCAGACACTTACTCTAACCCGATGTGATCGACTGAGGATAGAACCGAAGTTATCGCGAAATGCCCTGACGTCGATGTTGACTGCGTCGTTGAAAACCAACGCCGGGAGCACGATGAGTAAGATCAACTCTGAGGTGAGCTCGACCTCGATTGGTGACCCAACGGCGGAAACAGCTATCCCGATGAGAAGGAGCCCAGTGGTGTTCTGTATTCGGGGATACCGTTCGGTGAGTACTCCGACGACAGTAGCGAGTGCGAGCAAATAGAGAAGTGTAATCAGGTGCTGTTCAATCGATACCATACCTACAATAGCCTCGGGAATCGGTTTGAAGCCTTCCTCGTGAAGCTGTCGGCCTCACCTTACGACGGTAACCGGAACGGTGGCACGCTCCGACCACGTCTCGCGCCACGCTTCCTAGGAACCGCTTGGCCCGTTCCGATTGCCCCCGGTTGCCGACGTAGATGGTATCGAACCCGCCGTCCTCGGCATAATCTGTTATAGTCCTCACTGGTGCGCCGTAGAGCAGTTCTCCCGACACGTCCTGTCCCAGCTCCGCTGCGACCTCGATCGCTTCGTCAATGAGCGCCCGGCCTTGCGCCTCTGCGGCGTCAAGGCTGTCGATGATCAGCCTGTCCCGGGCGTCGGACACGGATATCGGCTCGCCTCCGCCGGCGTCATAGACGTCCGGTTCAATTGCGTGGATTAGCGTGATCGAACCATCAGTCGCATTTGCGATGTCCACGGCGTACGCGAGCGCTCGCTTACTCTCCTCGGAGCCGTCGACGGCGACGAGCAGTTCCATACCGAACCATGGGGACCCAATCGATTAAAGCAGTCGTCCCATATTGCGACCTGGGAACGACTGTTCACCGCTCCACGTTCTACGTTCATGCCCACCACGCGGAAAGGAACTGGACACCTTCGAAAAATCGTCCGCTACGGCTCGTTTGCTATTAGACCAGCAATCAGATCCAGCTGCCTAAATGTGATCACCTGGAGTCCCGTGAAATGGTGCTCAAGTGCACCATCTACAACCTCCATCGGAGCGTGAGATCTCCGTAAAATCTACCGCTGTGTGACGATCCTACAGAGCACGATAATTAGTCGGTCAGTTCCTCTCGAACGTCAGTCAGGAACACCTCGGCTCGTCGCTCGCCCGAATCCAGCAGGCCCCTAATGAATGCCGGGCTTCGGTCGGGTTTTGACGGATACGGAACTTCCCGATCCAGCTCAAGCCACCGGACGGTAATGCGATTGAACCGCTCATCCGGCAGGTATCCCGCGTCGACCCACTCGTTCACGAGGACGGTGTACCGCAACTCCTGATTGAGCGAGAGGTTTCCCGAGAGTTCATTCCGGCGGTCTGCAATTTGCCCTACTGACTGAAAGGGGCCCTCGTGTTCTTGCGGGTTGATTTGGATAATCCAGAGTTCCTCTGGTTTGCGTTCCGGTGGGACGACGGTGAGATCATATACAGGCGGGTTCTGGGAGAATAGGCCATCTCAGTAGATGTTGCCGACGAACTTGACCGCAGGGAATAGTGTTGGAACCGCCGCGGACGCCAGAACGGCGTCGGCGGTAATCTCCTCGTTGACGAACGTCTCGAACTCTCCATCGGTGACATTGACGGCGCCGACGACGAGCCGCGGCCGCTCCGCCGTCATCTCCTGTCGGCAGAGCCTGAGGTCGATCTGCGTTTCGATGAGCTCACGCAGCCGGCGCTGGGCCCACAGCGCTGCCGGTACGTCGTAGGGGCTGATATCCGGAAGGGGAGCACCGCGTGCACCCATCGTCGTCCACCACTTATACTTACGGACATAAATACGTAAAGATATTTGGTGGATTGATGCTGTCGAGTGCAGCGAGCGCGGCATCCTGAAGTTCGTCCAGTGAGTCGAAGAGGCGGTTACCGAGTACCTGATTGAGCTTCTTCCAGCAGTCCTCCGCGGGGTTCAGCTCCGGTGAAC
>NZ_JAIWHV010000076.1 GCF_020177375.1 Saliphagus infecundisoli
AAGTTGCGAGCAGCGACGTTATTGTGCGGAAGAACGGACGACATGACTGATCGTGTCTCTCACGGATTGCTGAGACGATAGCTGTTCGGCAGACGTATTCCTCGGAAGTAGTGTGCGACGCGACCAAAAGACTGGTATCAGTGCTGGATGGTTGCTCGGGTTCGGCGTCAGCCGAACCCTTCGCAGAGATCGCGACACTCGGCTAAGGAGGCCGCTGCAGCATGTCCAGCGCACGCCAGCCTGGTCAGCCAGGCTGGCGTGCGCGTCCGATCACTATCCAAAACGGTACATCTGAAGAACCCGTCACCTCAACCTGGAGTTCTCCGAACAGCATCCTACTCCCCCCGAAGAACTCCGTTCAGTTCAGCTTCAATTTAGCAGTACTTATTTATGTTAGTGGATTGCTGTGTTCACTATGGAAAATAATAATAGGTCCCAATACGTTTCGAGGAGAAAATTACTTCAGACCAGCGGCGTATCTCTTGCTGGCTCTCCGCTACTCATCTCAACAGTGAGTGGGAACGAGCAACAAGAGTCTTGTGCGGAATGTCCAGACCATATTAAGGATACTGACACCGCTACCTATTATCGTGTCAGCGATGAAAATGGCGATCATATGATTAAGAAACGAAAAGATACCAACACGATCGAAGTAGCAAAAGTATCTTCTAATGATGATACTTTAAAATCAGCTTCTTCTCAAATAGCTCTGGAAGAATCTCAGTACTCAACTACTGCACGAAGCTATGATAGCTTTAGCAAGCGTATCGGCAGTTGTTCAAGCTACTATAACAACCATTATTATAAAGGTGCAAACATAATAACTGATGAGAATCCGCACACAATATCTACGTCAGTTCTTGGGGGAATGATTTGCGCAGCTCTCCCAATTCCTGGTGGACGGATTGCAGCGATATTTGCAGGAGGATTTTGCTCTGGACTAGCAGCGTTAGTCCAGGAGATAATTTACGATTCATCGTTTACCGTTGGAGTCTGGGACCGCGATAGTTGGAGAGTGCCGGGAATTTCCTATGGGGTTGGAGATCATGGTTCTAATTACTACGAATTAACAAGAGATGGCACTGCAACGGGCGTACACACGGGTTCTTTCTAACCTGACTGGAATGAAATATATAATGTGTCCATCCAATCAAGGTATATAAACGATGGACTTGATCACTATCTCGTATGCTATTGTCGGTGTAATTGCAGGATTAGTTATATTTATGCTTGATCAAACAGTACTAGAAAATAATAATATTATATACTATACTGTATTGCTTTTAGTCATCATTTCAATCGCAATTCTCGCTGACCGATCCCTACTTGCCGCAATGATCGTACTCGCCTTCATGGTATCTAGTACCATTATCCTAAAAGTAAGTGGAATATTGCGGCTTTAATTTGTGACAATTAGTTAATCAATTGATGTGAAATGTCATCAGGATTAGTATTTCGATCTCACATCCAAAGTGGGTGTGGTCTTCTCTTCTATCCGATCAGCGTATCCCGGTGTTCATCAACCTGTTCTAGTAAGCAAGTGCGGACGCGATCCGCCTCAAAATCAACGCCGACCGTGCATAGCTCCTCGTTCGACGGGGAGTGACCACCCTCGCCGCGCACTGTAGCGACCACGTCGTCCAATTGGTTGAGGGCCTCATCGCGCATTTCACCGACTGCAGACACTTCGATGTCGAGATCACGCGCTTCCCAACGCTTGTCCTCTTCAATGGGAAGAATGCTTCGAGTGTTGTTCATGAAAGCATGTACACCCCTCATTCCGTTAATGATCGCCTTTGTTCGACTCCTCAGGATTTGGCAGATGTGGTGAGCCGTTTGACCGCCCAGCTTGGTACCAGACTCGATCAAGAACACTCCGTAAGTGTTCTAATTCGAACTCAGAAGGCTGAATCTCCTGAAGTTTCATCAGCGAGGTCGTAAACCTAGCCGGGAAATTTCCTGACTCGAAGTGGAGGTACTCGCTCGTACTAATCACGTACTGATCTACATTGAGCAACGCAACTGAAATGAAAACTGGCGGTTTGACCCCGAGATCCTCAAAGCTGTGCAGAGCCCCTTTTACTGTTGGTAGTTGGATAGCGTGATCAGAACTCACCGGCTAGTGATGTCTCTGATCCTGATCTGAGTTCTCCACCGAGGATAGACTGGAGCTGTTCAGGTGGATCGAGTCCTCGCCGTTTCCACGTGGCTATCA
>NZ_JAIWHV010000007.1 GCF_020177375.1 Saliphagus infecundisoli
GACGCCGAGGTCAACGAGTTGCTCAAGCATTCCGCCGAGAGCAGCGCGTTCATTGGTCATGTACAACTGCTGTCGGCGGAATGCACTAACTTCCGTGATCTCAGTTCCGCAGTACTACAGAAGAGCGGCGAGGATCGACCTCGATCACCGACGCCTCCTCGACACCGGTCAACGTCTCACGGAACCGGTCGTCGACCGGTCCGAGGAGGGCGACCGTGCTCTCGCCCGCCAGATCGGAAAGCACCTCGCGGAGTCGCCTCTCGGACGCGGTCGGGGAGACGATCGCCGAGACGCCGAGCGCCGGCGCCGGAAGCGAGTCGGCGTCGACGGTCGAAACGACCGTGAGGCCGACGACCTCCTCGCGGCCGGCGCGCTCCCGGAGGGCCTCGAGGTCGGCCCGCGTCGGAACGCCACAGTCGACGACCGCGTGATGGGGGCCGTCGGGCTCGCCCTCGAGGACCTCGTACCCGGAGCGCTCGAGTTGCTCGACGAGCAGCCGGTCGAACCCGTCGTCGACCGACAGGGCGACCGGGGGCGCGGAGTCGGGGGCCGCGGGGAGGGGGTCGTCGCTCTCGACGACCTCCGCGACGCCGTCGGCCTCGAAGGCGTGTGCGATCACCGTCCCCAGCTCCTCGCTCGCGCCGACGATCTCCTCTAGGGCGTCGCGCTGTTCGTCGGTTACCGGGCCGAACGCGCCGTCGAGCGCCAGCTCGGCGTTGCCGAGGATCGGCGCGATCCGCCGCCGGAGCTCGTAGGCGAGGGTTTCGGTCTCCTCGTCTCGAATGACCGTCATGGCTGGTGAGATCGACTCGTCGGTCGACCATAAAAACATGGATGGTTGACAGTCATGTGATCGTACCCGTCGGAGTCCGACCGTCGCGGAGTCCCGTCCCCGGGCCGGGACGCGATACCCATTGGACAAACGACATCATAGATGCAAACGTTTTTACCCCGGTTGAATCACTTGTGGAGGTGTAGCATGGGAGGCCGTCCGGGGAGTCGGGTTCCGGGGACCGGGAGCCGTATCGACCGACGAACGCTGCTTGCGACCGCGCTGTCGGGGACGACGGCGACAGCCGGCTGTCTCGCCGGCGCCGGGAGCGGTCTCGGGGAGGACTCCGGGGAGGAGCGGGTCGACGAGGTGGCGATGGTCTCGAGTCCCGCGGGGTTCGACGACGACGCGTTCAACGACGAGGCCCTGGCCGGCCTCCAAGAGGCCGCCTCCGAGTACGGGTTCGGGATCCGGACGATCCAGGCGACCCAGCCCGAGCGTTACGAGTCGGTCCAGGCGGACGCCGCCGAGGAGGGCCACGATCTGGTCGTCTGTGCCAGCGACTACCACACGGACGCGCTGTCGACGAACGCGGCGACCTACCCCGACCAGAACTGGATGTTGATCAACAACGCCATCCAGGGCGCCGACAACGTCTCGGGCTGGATCGAGCGCAACGACCAACTCTCCTTTCTCGCGGGGGTCGTCGCCGGCACGATGACCGGCGAACGGTTCCATCACAACCGGTACCGGACCGACCCGGAGCGCTCGGTCGTCGGCTTCGTCGGCGGCGAGGAGAGCGATCTGCTCCGGGCGTTCGAGCGCTCCTACATCGAGGGCGCCCGGTGGGCCAACGAGGACGTCGAGGTGCTCTCGGGGTACGGCGGCAGCTTCGAGGACCCCGCCGGCGCCGACCGCGTCGCGAGCGCCCAGATCGACGACGGCGCGGACGTCGTCTGGCACGCGGCCGCCGGGGCCGGCGAGGGGGTGTTCGCGGCGGCCGACCGGCGGGGCCGGTTCGCCCTCGGGGTCGACACCGATCAGTCGGTGGCCGTCGAGGAGTACGCCGACGTCATCCTCGGCTCGGCCGTCAAGGCCGTCGACTCGGCGACCTACCGGGTCGCGAAAGCGGTCGTCGAGGACGAGTTCGAGGAGGTGGTCGGCGAGCGGACCCTGAGCATCGCAAACGGCGGGGTCGGCTTCGTCGTCGGCAGAGAGTTCGAAGACCGCCTCCCCGAGGGCGTCCTCGAGGCCGTCGGCGACGCCGAGGACGCCCTCGAGGAGGGGCGGGTCGATCTCAGCTGTGGCCCGACCGGCTGTTGAGTCGGTCCAGGAGGTCGCTACGCGACGTCCCGGACGCGGACGTCGAGGACGAGCGTCTTCCCCGCGAGTTCGTGATTGAAGTCGACCTCGACGGTGTCACCGGCGACGGCAGTGACGTCCCCGTGGAGGTCGTTTCGCGCCTCGACGTGGAGGCCGATCTCCGGCGGCCGCCCGACCATCGCCTCGAACTCGCCGACGTCGTACTCCCGGACCCGATCGGGGTCGTACTCGCCGTAGCCGTCCTCGGGCGGGACGGTGACGGTCGCGGTCTCGCCGACGTCCATCCCGACGACCGCCTCGTCGAGCCCCTCGATGACCTCGTTCCGGCCGACGGTAAAGGCGAGGGGCTCGCTCTCGTCGTCGTCGCCGGTCGGCTCCGGTCCCCCGCTCTCGGTGCCCGGCGGGTCCGACGTCGCGAACACGGTCCCGTCCTCGAGCCGGCCGACGTACTCGAGCAGTACCCGATCGCCGGGTTCGACGCTCACGGGTCGTACTACGCGAAGGCGAGGATAGCCCTTTCGATGAGCCTCGGGAGGACGCCTCGGAGATGCTACCGCTGGAGATCGTACAGGCGGCGGAACGCGGTCGGGGGAAAGCGCAACTCGAGGCGACTCGGCGGTCGTCCCTTGCCGGTCGACAAGTCGGACCGGACGCGCTCGACGACGGCGATTTCGGCCATCTCGTAGAGGAACCGTTTGACCGTTCCCGCGGAGAGATCGACGTCGGGTTCGGCGCTGATCGCCTCGGTCGTCGCGGTGACCGAACCCCGATCCTCTGGATCGAGGTCGACGAGGTGGCGCAACACGAGTCGCTTGTTGGCCGGCAGCGAGAGCACCCTCCCGAGGGAGACCGACGGCCGCGGGATCTCCTCGATCGCCGCCGTGACGTCGGCCTCGGTGAGACGAGTGCGTCCCTCCCGGTCGGCCCGGTCGGCGGCGACGAACAGCGCGGTCAGCCCGTCGTGGGCGTTGCCCTCGGCCCAGACGGCGATCCGACGCGCCAGGTCGTGCTCGAGTGCCTGCTGGGCGAGCCCCGCCGAGGCACGCGCCATCAGAACGTCGACGAGCACCCGGCGCCGGTAGCGCTCGACCGGGATCGACGTCGCCGTGTACCTGCTCAGGCTCGTCTCCTCCGGGTCGGCTCTCCCGACGGCGAGCCAGCTCACGGTGCTCGGAAGGCCCGCAAACAGGTCGGCGAGCGCCGCCGCGTCGATCCCCCCGGGATCGTCGACGTGGTCGACCGCCACGACGGCCCCGGTCCGGGACGACCCCAGCAGCGCGTGGAGGCGCTCGCGGAGCTCCGCCGTACCGACCCCGTGGTCGGGGACCGGCTCGTCGACGAGCTCGTCGAGGACGCCGTGGTAGAAGGCGAACTCGCTGGTCACCTCCCGCAGGTCGACGTAGACGAACTCGGGAACCGTCGGCGGCACCGCCCGCGTGCTCGTGTGGATGATCGACCGCGTCTCCCTTGACAGCCCTCCCAGATGCGCGAACAGCGCCGTCACGATCGCGGATTTTCCGGACCCGAACGGGCCGTGGACGTACGCGTTCGGGGGGAGCCCGCCCTCGAACACCGGATCGAGATGGTCGAGCAGTCGCTCGAGTACGGGTCCCCGATCGGACGGTTCGTCGACGTGTGCGACCGGCGACAGCGAGTCGTAGTTCCGGATCAGGCGAGGGCTCCCGTCCTGGCGTCGCCGTCGTTCGATTCTCGCGTCGATGTCCATGTATTGGCCGGATCGTCGTCGGTGGGGAGTTTCGGTCACACCTAAAAAAGGATCGCGATCGGTGCTCTCAGAGGTAGCCCGCGTTCGGGAGTACGCCGAGGAGTGCGAGGATCCCGACGCCCAGCATCGCGAGCGCGATCGCCATCGCCGGCGGGTCGACGTGGGTCCCCGAGTGGGCGTAGAACAGCCGCTGGGTCAGTTCGCCCAGCAGTCCGCTCGCCGCCCCGAACACGCCGGCGGCGAGCAGGGCGACGACGCTCCCCGCGACGGGGTCGAAGACGACGGCGCCGACCGCACCGACGAGCGTGATGTGGTGGGTCACCGGGATCTTCTCGACGCCGAGGTTCAAGAACA
Organism: Saliphagus infecundisoli; assembly: GCF_020177375.1. Lineage (GTDB taxonomy): Archaea > Halobacteriota > Halobacteria > Halobacteriales > Natrialbaceae > Saliphagus > Saliphagus infecundisoli. Next base: position 4,176 of record NZ_JAIWHV010000007.1, read on the forward strand.
GCAGGCTCATCGCGGAGATCGCGTAGCCGAGGAAGATACTCCCGGTCTGGATCCAGATGTATCCCCCGAGGATCCCGCCGACGAGGCCGATGACCGTGACGCCCGACCATTCGTACTGGTGGGGGAGCCACGGCTCGGTCGCTAACCGACCCACGTGTTCTCTCTTCTCGCCTTCGGCTTCCGGATACGGCGTCTCGCTCTCGAAGAGGGACATGTCGAGGTAGCCCGATCCCCTCGGCTTCCCGACGAGCGGGTAGCCGAAGGCCAGACGGGCGAGAAGCGCCGTCGCGACCACCGAGACCGCGATGAAGTCCGTCGGGGGTGTCGTCTCCATGACGTTGATGAAGAGTCCGTTGGCCAGTTGCGTGATGAGCATCCCGACGACGCCGAAGACCGCGCCCACCGCGAGGATGTCCGGCTTCGTCCCGAACGCGTACAGGATGTCCTTCCCGAAGTGGTAGTCCCACCCCTCGGGTTTCATCTCGGGATACTTCTTGCCGGCGTACGCCGACGCGGCGACACCCCCCGCGAAAGCGATATGCGGGCCGGTGACGGCGCCAAAGCCGATGACGCCGGTGACCCCGGTCGCAAGATCGCCCGCGGCGACGACGTCGAGTCCCGCGATCTCCCGCTCGAGGATCGCGATGCCCTCGCCGAGGAAGACGACGAACCCCGTGAAGACGAACGCCGGGAGCGCGCCGAGGGCCGCGCCGAAAGCACCCCCCGCAAGCGCGGTGATGAACAGGAGCGCGAACTCCTCCCAGGCCATCCCGACGACCGGAACCTGAAGGACGATTCCGTCCATCGTGTTACTCCTCGCGCGCCCAGTCGAGCGAGCGCTCGACGGCGTCGTCCCACCGGCCGTACATCCGATCGGCCGTCGAGTCGTCCATCTCGGGGACGAACTCCCGGTCGACCCGCCAGTTGTCCCGCAACTCCTCGATGTCGTCCCAGTAGCCCACGGCCAGCCCGGCCGCGTACGCCGATCCCAGCGCCGTCGTCTCGTCGACGACCGGACGGGCGATCTCCGTCTGGATGATGTCGGCCTGGAGCTGACACAGGAAGTCGTTTTTGACCGCGCCGCCGTCGACCCGCAGCGACGTCGTCTCGATCCCCGAATCCGCCTCCATCGCCTCCGCGATGTCCCGGGTCTGGTAGGCGATCGACTCCAGAGTCGCCCGGACGATGTGTTCCTTCCCGGTCCCGCGGGTCATCCCCACGATCGTCCCCCGGGCCCGCCCGTCCCAGTGGGGCGCACCCAGCCCGGTAAACGCCGGCACCATGTAGACGCCGTCGGTCGAATCGACGGAACTCGCGAGCTCTGCGGTCTGTGCGGCGTTGTTGATCAGGTCAACGTCCTCCAACCACTCGATGGCGGCGCCGGTGATGAAGATCGAGCCCTCGAGGGCGTACTGGACCGGCTCGCCCGAGAGCTGGAAGCCGACGGTCGTGAGCAGGCCGTGGTCGGACTCGACCGCCTCCTCCCCGGTGTTCATCAGGTAGAACGACCCGGTGCCGTAGGTGTTCTTCGCGTCCCCCGTGTCGAAACAGGTCTGTCCGAACAGCGCCGCCTGCTGGTCGCCGAGGGCCCCGGCGACCGGGACCTCGGCACCGAGGAAGCCGTCGGGATCGGTGTGTCCGTACAGGTTTTCGTCCGAGGAGGGCCGGACCTCGGGCAGCATCGCCTCCGGAACGTCGAACTCCGCGAGGAGGTCGTCGTCCCACGCCATCTCGTGGATGTCGTACAGCATCGTCCGGGAGGCGTTCGTGACGTCCGTGATGTGGTTGCCCGTCAGGTTGTAGACCAGCCACGAGTCGATCGTCCCCATCAACAGCTCGCCGTCGCGGGCGCGTTCGCGCAGGTCCCGCGACCGGCCGCTCTGGAGCTTCAGGGGCTCGGCGTTGTCAAGGATCCACTCGACTTTCGTCGCCGAGAAGTAGGCGTCACACTCGAGGCCGGTCTTCTCGCGGATCCCCTCGACCTTGCTCGCGTCCTGGAGTTCCTCGACGCGATCCGTGGTTCGACGGTCCTGCCAGACCAGGGCGTTGTGTATCGGCCGGCCGCTGTCTGCGTCCCAGACCATCGTCGTCTCGCGCTGGTTGGTGATTCCGACTGCCGCCAGCTGCTCGGGGTCGAGGTCCGCCTCCTCGAGCGCCGTCTCGACGACGTGTACAGTGTTCTCCCAGATCTCTACGGGATCGTGTTCGACCCAGCCCGGTTCCGGGTAGATCTGTTCGTGTCGTTCGTAGGAGTTGGCGACGACCTCCCCGCTGTGGTCGAAGACCATGAAGCGGGTCCCGGTCGTTCCCTGATCGATCGCGCCGACGTATGAAGTTGCCATGATTGTGACTCTCCGTCAGGCGGCAGTTTACTAACCGAGCCACCTTGACAGTAAACAATAGCGGGATATGTATTAAATGTTCTCCATAATCGGGGAGAATCACGGAACGCTCGGTCGGTCCCAGGAGCATGATCGGCGGATAGAAGCGACACTGGTGCCGTTCGGGGCCAGAGTCGCCTCGATTGTCCCAAACCGCCCCTCCGATGGATCGTCGGCGGTGACCGCATGGGGCCTCTTGCTCGCCCGGCGGGTTCTCGCTTTCTCTCCGCGATGAGGACGAGCCGGCAGCGTGACCATCCCGTCCGAAACGCCGCCGGATCGCGCGTTCGGGCCGTCCATCGACCGCGTTCACCGCTCCCAACGAGCGGTTCGGCCAGCGATCGGCGGTAGCGAGACGGTTCGGGCGCGACGGGGGCGCGATCCGCGGGCCGAAGCGGTCCGTTCCGACGAGGAAGTTCTCGGGCGGATAGTGACCGTCTGCTGAATAAGTTTACCACCAGCTTCGACCCACCGGTTAAATAAAGTGGATCGGGGCCGAACGGGACGAACGGAGATGGGATCGCCACCACACATCGCAGTCATCGGGGGCGGATCGACCGGAGCCGGGATCGCCCGCGACCTCTCGATGCGGGGCCTGGACGTGACCCTCGTCGAACAGGGGAACCTGACCCACGGCACGACCGGCCGGATGCACGGGCTGCTCCACAGCGGCGGGCGGTACGCGGTCTCCGACCGGGCGAGCGCGAGGGAGTGTATCGAGGAGAATCGGGTACTCAGGGAGATCGCGACCCACTGCGTCGAGATGACCGGCGGCCTGTTCGTCAAACGCCCGGAGGACGACGAGGAGTACTTCCAGGAGAAGCTTCGGGGCTGTCGAGCGTGTGGGATCCCCGCCGAGGTGGTCTCGGGGGCGGAGGCCCGCGCGATGGAGCCCCACCTGGCGAAAGACGTCGAGAAGGCGATCTCGGTCCCCGACGGCGCGGTCGACCCCTTCCGGCTCGTGGTCGCGAACGCCGCGAGCGCGATCGAACACGGCGCGCGCATCGAGACCCACTCGACGGTCAGGGACGTCCTCATCGAAGACGGCGAGGTGGTCGGCCTCGAGGTCGAACACGCCTCGGGCGCCGGCAAGCGCGTCCACGGCACCGAGGGGGGACGCGAGGAGATCCGCGCCGACTACGTCGTCAACGCGACGGGCGCGTGGGCCGGCCGGATCGGCGAGATGGCGGGCGTCGACATCGAGGTCCGGCCCTCGAAGGGCGTCATGACCATCATGAACGTCCGGCAGGTCGACACCGTCATCAACCGCTGTCGGCCGAAGGGCGACGCCGATATCGTCGTCCCCCACGAGACGACGGCCATCCTCGGCACGACCGACGAGGAGGTCGAGGACCCCGAGGAGTACCCCGAAGAGGGGTGGGAGGTGGACCTGATGATCGAGACGCTGTCGGAACTGGTGCCGATGCTCGAGGACGCCCGGACGATCCGCTCGTTTTGGGGCGTGCGCCCGCTGTACGAACCGCCCGAGGTCGGGAGCACGGACCCGACGGACATCACCCGCGACTACTTCCTGCTCGACCACGCCGAACGCGACGGCCTCGAGGGGATGACGAGCATCGTCGGCGGGAAGTTCACGACCTACCGGATGATGGGCGAGGAGATCAGCGACCACGTCTGCGCGCAGTTCGGGATCGACGCCGACTGTCACACCGCCGACGTTCCGCTACCGGGCAGCGAGGACTTCACCGTGCTCCGGGATTACATGGACGAGTTCGGCCTGCGATCGCCCATCGGCCGGCGGAGCGTCGAACGCCTCGGCTCCCGGGCCGACGAGGTACTGACGACCAGCGATCCCAACCCCACCGTCTGTACCTGCGAGGGAGTCACCCGCGCGGAGATCCGAGACGCGATCGAGGGGTCGGGCTCGGACCTGAACGCGGTCCGGATCCGGACCCGCGCCTCGATGGGCAACTGCCAGGGGGGCTTTTGTTGTCATCGCATGGCCGGCGAACTCCACGGCGAGTACGACGAGGACGTCGCCCGGCAAGCGTGGGACGAGCTACTCCAGGAGCGTTGGAAGGGCCAGCGCCACGCCCTCTGGGGCGAACAGCTCTCCCAGGCCGCACTGAACTACGCGCTCCACGCCACGACACAGAACCGCGACCGCGACCCGGCCGACGGCGATCCCGTCGACTTCACGGCGTTCGACGGCGGCGCCCGATCAAGCGAGCCCTCGGGAACGGCCGGCGTCGCCACCGACGGAGGGGGCCAGGATGGCGATTGAGTCGGAGGTGCTCGTCGTCGGCGGGGGGCTCGCGGGACTGACGAGCGCGCTCGCGGCCGCACGCGAGGGCGCGGACGTCCGGCTGGTCTCCTACAAGCAGAGCTCGCTGCACCACGCCTCCGGGCTGGTGGACTTGCTGGGGTACACGCCAGACGGCGAGGGGCCAATAGTCGATCCCTACGCCGCGATGCCCGGGTTGCCCGACGACCATCCGTACCGAACGGTCGGCGTCGAGACGGTCCGGGAGGCGATGACTCTGTTCGACGACGTGACCGACTACCGCGGCGGCCACACCGACGCGAACGCGCTGGTCCCGACCCACGGCGGGACGGTCAAACCGACCGCGCGCTACCCGGCGGGCGCGGCCGCCGGGCTGGCGAGCGACGACCGCAACGTGTTGCTGGTGGGCATCGAGTCCATGACCGACTTCGATGCGCCCCAGGCCGCGGCCCACCTGGAGGCCGCGGGCGTCCCGTTCGACGTCCGCGGGGAGACGATCCGATTTCCAGGCGACCTGCGGGCGGACGCGAAGGTGACCCGGTACGCGAAGCTGCTCGACACGAACGGCGAGGTCGCCGTCCGGGGGCGAACGCGGGGCGCCCGCGACGCGCTCGCCGAACGGGTCAACACCGTCCACGGGAACGAACGGCGCGTCGGTTTCCCGGCCGTCCTCGGCGACCAACATACCGACGCCGTGCGCGGTGCGCTCGAGGACCGGATCGGCGCCGACGTCTTCGAGGTTCCGATGGGACCGCCGTCGTTACCCGGCCTCCGGCTGGAAGAGGCCCTGTTCGAGGCCCTAAAGGAGGCCGGCGCGAGCGTCGAGACCGGAAACCCGGTCGTCGATTTCGACGCCGACGGCGGGGAAATCGAGACGGTGTACGTCGAGAAAAACGGCGCGCGGATCCCCAACCGCGCCGACCAGTACGTCCTCGCGACGGGCGGGCTGGTCGGCAAGGGCATCGAATCGGATCGGGAGTCGGTCCGGGAGCCGGTGTTCGACTGTCACGTCGCCCACGCCGACGACCGCTACGAGTGGTTCGACGGCGACGCCTTCGGCGACCACCCCTTCGCCAGGTTCGGCGTCGACACCGACGAAACGCTCCGTCCGCTCGCCGCCGACGGGCGAGTCGAGTTCGAGAACCTGCGGGCGGCGGGATCGGTGGTCGGCGGCTACGACTTCGCCGCGGAGAAATCGGGCAGCGGCGTCTCGATCGCGACGGGCTACGTCGCGGGCAACACGGCTGCGATGGAGGTACGATGAGCGACACAGGACCCCAAACCGACTTCGATCCGATCGAACCGAACACGGGCCGCGAGTTCGAGCCCGTCGACGTCTTTCCTGCGACCGAGGAGTTCGACCTGCGTCCGGGCGCCGACTCCTGTTTCAAATGCTCGGCGTGTGATACGAGCTGTCCGGTCGCGGAGGTCGACGACGACTTCCCCGGACCGAAGTTCCAGGGGCCCGAACAGTGGCGGCTCAAGCGCCGGCAGGGCCACGAGATCGACGACTCGGTGATGTCGTGTTCGAACTGCATGCGCTGTGACGACGCCTGTCCGTCTGGCGTTCCGCTCTCCCAGATGCACAACACTGCCCGCGGGGAGTACGTCAGCGAGCAAATGAGCAAGACGTCGGTCGAATACTGGCGCAACCGCGTCCTCTCGAACTACCGCACCTCCGCCTTCCTCGCCAGCAAGGTGCCCCGCCTCGCCAACGTCGCGATGAACTTCGGGCCGGCCCGCTGGCTCATGGAGAAAACGATGGGTGTCACCAAAGAACGCGAGTTCCCCGAGTTCGCGTCCACGACGTTCCGCGAGTGGTGGGCCGAGCGCGGCGGGGCCGACGAGTCCCGTCGCCGTGCCAGAGCGCATCGTGAGCGTCTGGGACTGGACCGCGACGCCGACAAACGGGTCGCGTACTTCCACGGCTGTTACTCGAACTACAACACCACCGAGGTCGGGAAGGCGATGGTCCGCGTCTACGAACGCTACGGCTACGAGGTCGTCGCCCCCGAACAGAAGTGCTCGGGCACGCCGATGTTCGCCAACGGGATGCTCGCGGACGCGCGACGCCACGCCGAGGTCAACGTCTCCTCGATGGCGGACCTCGTCGAACAGGGGTACGACGCCATCGCGTCGTGTACCTCCTGTTCGATGGCGCTTCGCCAGGAGTACCCCGAACTGTTCGACATCGAGGGCATCGAGACGGTCGCCGCCAACACCTTCGAGTCCGTCGAGTACCTGCGCATCCACGAGGATCTCAAAACCGACGTCCGGGAGGCGAGCGTCTCCGGGGAGCTGGCCAGGGAGTTCGCCTACCACGCGCCGTGTCACGCCCGCAATCAGGGACTGGAGCGCCAGTCAGTCGAGTTGTTCGGCGACCTCGAGGGCGCCGGCATCGAGGACGTCGGCGACTCCTGTTCGGGGATCTCGGGAACCTACGGCTGGAAAGAAGAGAAGTACGAGACCTCGATGGAGATCGGCGAGGAGATGTTCGACCACATGGCCGAGGCCGACGGCGACGTCGGGATGACGGAGTGTCCGACGTGTGCGATGCAGATGGAACACGGCACCGGCTACGAGATCCGCCACCCCCTCGAGTTGCTCGAGGAGGCGCTGGTCGAGAACCCGCAGTCGGAACCGTAGTGGGTACGGTCGGAGTCGGTGCCGAGAACTCGTCATTCGGTGGAGTTATTAGACGGCGTTGTAGAAGCATTTTCATCGTCGTTAGAAGCAGTAGAGGCAGTTTCATTAGATCCATTAGCATCGTCTGACGGGGTTGATGGTGACTCTAACCCAATGGTAACGTCATCGACTCCAGAAGCATCAATAGTGGTTCCATTGCTTTCAAAGCCGTCAGCACTTACGTCGATGGTCCATTCACCACAGCGTTCATCGATAATTGCTTCACCAGCTTTGTTAGTAGATCCGTCTGTATTAGCAAAGGCTCCAGCAGTAGTCGTAATGTCAACATCGATGGTAGCACCAACGATAGGTTCTTCAGCTTCGTCTAGGACAGTGATAGTGGTACTACACAAAGGTTCATTGAAGGTTTCTATTTGAACTTCAGTATCATCATGAACTTCTACGCTAGTCGTTTTTCCATATTCGTATAGATGGCCTTGTTGTCTAGTTGCAGCAGTAATGTCTACAACACCATTGTCGGCTAATGCATAGATGGAAACACCATCAGCAGGCTCTTCATATACATCTATGGTTGCAACGCCATCGTCGTTAGTTTGGATAATGCCATTGCCACCACTAAACATCAAAAAGCTTTGAATTGGTTCACCATCATCGACGGTAGTGATGGTTAGCTCATATGGCGGACCATCATCGTCTTCTTCAGTGTGAGAGCTATCAGAAGCTTCTGAAGTATCATTTTCTTCTTCGGTAGAGGTGTCTTCTTCGGTGTCATTCCCCTCCCCTTCATCTGGAGTGTCTTCTTCAGTGCTTTGTTCTTCAGTATCTTCCTCTACAGTTTCCTCTTCGGTATCCATCTCCTCTTCTTCAGTTTGTTGTGCCGTTTCAGTTGATTGCTCTTCAGTGGTCTGTTGATCGTCAGACGCATTTTCAGAACCACTGGTATCTCCATCATCTACAGTGGCATTTTCAGGGGCCTGATTATCGTCAGAATCGTTTTGATTGTTGGTAGATGGTTGTTCAGTTCTGTTAGAGCCATTGTCAACCCGCTCAGAACCGTTTGTGTTGCCTTCAGTCGTCTGTGAACGAGACGTATTGTTGGTATTGCTATTAGATGTGTTGTTTGTACTCGGCTCTGCACGTTTAAGTTGAGGCGTGCTGTAGGCGGCGTCAACGGCTGATGCTGCCGATAACAGATTTCCTGTCGTGTACTGACCCGCTGGACGAGTTCGATTCGCTGTCGTATCACCAGACACATCACGCCAAAACGTACGTGACAGGTCTTGCTGCGGCCCGCAGCAAGACCGTGACTGGGATCGCACGAGAGGTACTTCCGGCAGGGAGTGACCGAGCGCTCAACAAGTTCCTCACCGAGTACGACTGGGACGAAGACCAGCTCAACCACGAGCGGTTAGAGGAACTGCAAAAGCACGGTGAGACGCGGTGGTCACAGGATGGCTACATCGTCATCGACGATTCGGTGTTCCAGCGAACCGGGAAGGAACTTCCCGGTGCTGGGGAGTTCTACGATCATACCGAAGGAGAGCCTGTCTGGGGACAGGATCTCGTTTACTCGTTCTACACCGACGACAAAACGTCCTATCCGCTCGTGTTTCGCCAGTACGAGAAAGCCGACGACGAGGATCAGGATGACGCAGACGAGACGAAGTACGATCTGTCCCGGGAGATGGTCACGGAACTGGAAGAAGAGGTAGGTGTGCCTGCGGACACCTACCTCTTCGATTCCTGGTTTGCACACGACTCGGAGTTGATCAAACACGTCGAATCATACGGCAAGGACTGGATCGGGCCGCTTCGGAGCAACCGGAAAGTGACCTACGCAAACCAGGAGATGCGCGTCGATGCGCTGGAAGAGCGCATCGACAAGGAAGAACGGGAGATTGACGAGGAAACGTACAAGATCTGGACGAAGACGCTGCCTGTGTCGAAGTTGGGCGAGGTTCGGCTGGTGATCGCTGAGAAAGTGACTGACGACGACGAGGAGAACCCGATCAAGTACCTTGCGACCAACAAGATCGACGCGCCTTCAGCCCATATCATTCGGAGCTATTCCTACAGATGGCGAATAGAGACGTTCTTCGAGGACTCGAAGCAGGATTTGGGCCTGGGAGACTGCGAGATGCGTGATTCTGACGGTGCCAGTCGTCACTGGCACCTCCAGATGCTCACCTACAGCCTCCTTCGTCTTGGTCCGGAATCGAGCGTCTCGGAGCGACTCGTCTCGAAAGCCTCGTCGCTCCGAGCACAGCTCGAACACGGCCTCAAAGAGGCGATCTACAACATGTTCTCGTGGGTCCGCGACCAGCCAGACCGAAATCTCGACGGACTGATGGAGGAAATCGACCACCTCTTCCTCCATTCTGACGGGAGCTTATAAACGTGCAGAGCCGAGTTTGTAGACGATTGATCTACACTGTTGGAGTCGTCGTCAGAACTATTATTAGATGAAGTGGATGTGTTGTCATCTACGTCTTCTTCTGTACTTTGTTGTTCTTCATCTAACTGTTGAGTACAGCCAGCTAGGAGCACAGCACTACCAGCCAACAGGTTTCGTCGTCGCATATCCTTGTCCACAACGCACAGTCAAATAAAACTTGACAATAGTGATAACAGTCACTAATGGCGTCAAAGGAGCAATAGAGTAGGGCTGGGCGGTATCTTATTTACTGAGTTATTGAGCAAACCTCTGACTTAGTAGTAATAGAGCCCTGTGTGATAATGTTTATACTATCTTATAAGTTATAGACCTATCCAACTACATTGATGGTTGGTTGCGGCTCAATGGCCTATGACGCCTTCAATTGGTTCAACTGACGCAAATCCCTAGACGGAAGGCACTGCACTTACTGAGTAGGTGAACTGAAACCGTTTGACCGGTAGATGCTTTTAATTCACCGCTCTATACTGTGTATAGCCGTCGTCCAACAGAAGTATGGGCCAACTCGGATTTGAACCGAGAGCCTCCACCTTATCAGAGTGGCGCTCAACCTAATTGAGCTATTGGCCCGCGCGTCTCCCCCTTGCCGGCTGTCGGGTTTAAACGTTTCTTTCTCCCCCGTCGACTATCGGGCGTCGGCGCCGTCGTCAGTCGGGTCGCCGTCGGAAGGGTCCTCGACGTCGACCGTGTACGACTCCCCCTCGACGGAGTAGTCGTCGTCGCCGAGATCGACGGTGTCCCCACCGTCGTCGGCGTCCGGGCCCGGTCCCGTGCCCGTCCGACCGGCCTGGCCCCCGGCGTCGGTGCCGCCACCGCCGGGGAAGCCGTAGGTCCAGACGGCGCCGCTCGTGAACCCGCCGGTCTTCTCGTCGAGATAGGGAGTCACGACGTACCGTTTGACGCCCATCCGGATCGGGACCCGGGTGATCGGGACGACCAGCAAGAATCCGATCAGGTCGGTGACGAGCCCCGGCGTGAGCAGGAAGGCGCCTGCGGCGATCAGGAGCGCGCCGTCTAAGAGTTCGTTCGTCGGCGGCTGCCCCTCGGCGAGCGAGCGCTGGATCTTGCGGATCGTCCGCCGGCCCTCCGCCCGGACGAGGATCATCCCGACCAGGCCAGTGAGGACGACCAGTAACACCATCCCAACCCAGCCGACGTAGGTGGTCTGGCTGACGACGACCGCGAGCACGACGGCGTCGAGGAAGGGGATGAGCAACAACGCCAGGATCCACCGGAGCATACCCTGCGGTAGCGTCCGGGGGATGAAAACCCTTTACGTCCGACACGGGTTCGACCGGTCGGACGCGCCGGGCGATCCCACGGGCGAACGAAGGCCTTACGCCCGCCACGACCGACCCTCCGGCATGGACGACCAGAGCCGGGTCGACTGGCGCCCGTGGGGGGAGGCCGCCTTCGTCGAGGCCGAGCGATCCGACCGGCCCCTCCTGCTCTCGCTGACGGCGACCTGGTGTGACCACTGCCACGAGATGGACCGGGAGACCTACGCCGTCGAGTCGATCGCCCGGACGATCGACGAGCGGTTCGTCCCGGTCAGGGTCGACGTCGACCGGCGCCCGCGGGTCCGCGACCGGTACAACATGGGCGGCTTCCCCTCCACGGTCTTTCTGTCGCCCGACGGCTCCCTGCTCACCGGCGCGGGCTATCTCGGCCCCGACGGGATGGAGCAGGTCGTAGAGCGAGTCGGGACGATGTGGGACGAGGAGGGCCGCGAGGCCGGACGGATCCCGCGGGCGCTCGCCGGGGAGGAGCCTCCCTCGGGAGAGCTCTCGGAGGCGATCGAGACGGGGATGCTCGTCGCCCTCACCGACGCCTACGACGAGGTCGTCGGCGGCTGGGGCGATGGGCCGAAGTTCCCGCTGCCGGAGGCCCTCGAGTTCGCGCTCGCCCGCGACCGGTCGATGGCGACCCGCTCGCTGGACGCCGTGAGCGCGAACCTGCTCGACGACCACGAGGGCGGCTTCCACCGTTTCGCGGGCGAGCCCGACTGGTCCGGTCTCCGCCACGAGAAGCTCCTCGACACGAACGCCGCCCTCGTCAGGGCGTTCTCGAACGCCTACCTCGCGACCGGCCGCGAGGAGTATCGCCTGCCGGCCGAACGGACGATCGAGTACCTGACGACGACGCTGTGGACCGGCGACGCCTTCGCCGCCAGCCAGGCGCCCGGCGACCCCGAAGCGTACACCGCGGCGGCCACGGATCGGGAGGCAGCCACCGAGCCACCGGTCGATCGGACCGTCCTCGCCGGCCCGAACGCCCTCGCCGTCGAGGCCCTGCTGACCTACGGCGCGTACACCGACGACGAGCGCGCCCGTCAGTACGCCGAACGCGCCCTCGATACGATCCGGGAGTCGCTCCTCGACGGGGGAGAAGTCGTCCGGTATCGTGAGCCGACGCGCAAGGGGGGCCACGACGGCGGGGAGGCCGACCCGCCGCCGTGGCGGACGGACACCGAGTCCCCCCGGCTCCTGCTCGCCGACCAGGCCCGGGTCTGTCGGGCGCTGCTCGCCGCCCGAAGCGTGCTCGGAAGCGACACCGTAGCGCCCGCTCGAGAGGTCGCAGACCGGACGATCGAGGCCCTTCGCGAGGGAGAGTCGTTCCTCGACGGCCCCCGGGAGGGCGAGGGGTTGCTCGACCGTCCGCTTCGCCCGCTCGAGGGCAACGTCTGGATGGCCGACGCCTGCCTCGACCTCGCGACCCTCGCTGGCGACGACCGCTACCGCGAGGTCGCCCGGGAGACGCTCTCGGCGTTTGCCGGCGCGAGCGACCGTCTGGGTCCCGAAGCCGCGGGCTACGCCGCCGCCGTCGCCCGCCTCACGGGGGACCGGCTCGTTATCCGGGTCGGCACCGACGCGGGATCGGACCTCCATCGGGCCGCCTTCCGCCTCGCCGACCACGAGAAACTCGTCGTCCCCCGGGCCGACGTCGAGAGCGACACCGCGGTCGTCGAGTACGGCGACCGCGTCGCCGAGCCGGCAACGACCCCCGCCGAACTCGAGAGTCGAGTCTCGGCGCTGTTCGAGTGAATCAAACTACCACAGCGTTTATACTCGACGGGGCGGACGTCCCGGTATGGCCAGTCTCAGGGATCTCGGGCTCTCGGAGTACGAATCGCGGGCCTATCGCGCCCTGTTGAACACCGGTCCGACAACGGCAAAGGAGTTGTCACGGGCCAGCGACGTCCCGATGGGCCGGATCTACGACGTGTTGGGCGCGATCGAACAGTACAACCTCGTCCGGAGCCAGACCGCCAGCCGCCCGAAGAAGTACGTCGCCGTCGAACCCGACACCGCCCTCGAGCGCCTGCTCGACGACAAGCGACGCGAACTGAGCGAGACCGAGGAGCGCTACGAGGCGATGGTCGAGGAGCTCTCCGCGGAGCTAGAGGCCGCCGAACCGATCGAGGAGGAGTTCTGGACCGCCACGGTCGGCCCCGAGGAGACCGCCGACCTCCTCTTGGAACGGCTCGCCGCGGCCGACGACAACATCGTGATGGTCGCCGTCGATCCCTCGCCCCAGCTCGACATCCGAACCCTGGGCGAGGACGCACTCGCCCACTTAGAGGACGCCCTCGATCGGGGCGTCACGGTCGAGATCCTGATGAGCCGGGAGCTCGTCGACTCGCTTCCAGAGACCGTCGGCCGGCGCTATCGCGAGGCCCTCCAGGAGCGTGCGGACTTCGCGGTCCGGACGAGCCCCGACGTCCGAGGGTCCTTTACCATCGTCGACGGCGTCGAGGTCTGTATCCAGGTCCCAAACCCGCTTGGATCGGGCGAGGCGTTCGGGATGATCGACCTGAAGGACCCCGAGTTCGCCGCCGACGTCTACGGGAAGTTCGGGCCCCGGTGGGAGGAGGCGACGCCGCTTTCCTTTTAGAGTTGGTATCTCCACGGGCCATTCGTTCCAACGGCATTGTGGGAAACGCCACCTACAGGTGTGGATCTCCCAAAAGAGTATGACGTTTCGCCAGTGATAGACGAGACATGCCCTCGTGGGAGGGGTTGAAAACGTGGTTCGACTACGAACTGGTGTTTACAGGGCTCGCTGTGGTGTTCGTCCTGATCTATTGGGGAGCGAGTCGAATACCACCGCTCTTCGGCGACTTCGCGGTTTCGGGTCCCCAACTCGCGGGCGTCGGAATCGGTATTAGCCTGAGCGTGATTCTCCTTCTGATGTGGATGGCACGAGGACTCGACCGATAGATTCGACGCTCGTCGATTCGTCCGGGGTGTCTAGTCGCCGTTGACTTCTGCTCGCAGGGTCCCCATCTCGACGACGCGCTCGGCGTGGGCGTTGTGCTGGTGGATCGACTCGTCGTTGGACTGTTTCATCGTGAGGACGGCGTCGTCGGCGAGGCCGTCGAACCGATCGACGACGCCCTCGGCCATCGAGCGTACGCAGTCCTCGACGAACTTGGCGTCGCTGTGGGCGTCGAAGGTCATGTGGTCCTCGTCGGGCCGCTTCGCCAGGTTGTAGATCCGGGCGCTCATCGAGTCTCTGGCGACGTCGATGAGGTCGTTCAGATCGACGTCGGGGTCGCCGTCGGCCTCGACGGTGAGGGTGGCGTGGCCCCGCTGGGAGTGACCCGGCTGGGGAATCTCGTCTAAGAACTCCGTGATCTTTCCCTCCGCAACGTCCAAGTCCTCGAGCTTCTGTTTCGCGCGGGCGACGGACATCCCCTGGGAGCACGGACAGACCGTCATCCCGACGACGCGGGCGCCAATCTCCTCGCGGGTGCCCTCCTCGGTCGCGGTCGCGCTCGCGAGGATGTCGACGGTGTGTTGGGTCTCGCGGTCGGTCGCGGGCGTCCGCTCGCGGCGGACGAACTCGGCCTCCATCGACACCTCGGCTTTCGTCGTGTAGTCGTGTTTCTCCAGCAGGCGTTCTGCGGCGTCGCCACAGACTTCCTCCGTCCGGTAGGCCTCCTCGCGGGTGGCCGCCTCGAGCACCTCGTCGATGACCTCCATGTTCCGGCTCATGTCGGCGCCCTTGCGCCAGGAGGGCAGATCGACGAAGACCTCGAACTCCGCCATCAGGACGATCGGCCGTTTCCCGTTACGGGCGATCTTGACCAGTTTCTCGACGCCGGTGACCCCCACCTGGCTCAGCCCGACGGTGACGTCGGGTGCCGTCGCCTGGACGTCCGGCAGCTGTTGGCTCATTGACCGACCTTCAGGAGAGCGCGCGATTAGGCCTTTCGGAACCTGCAGGCCGCTCGTTTATACGCTGAACAGGCGCGTATCCACGCCCTTGAGTGGTCTGCGTAACGTTTGAACACGTGGTCGTCAAGGCTGGGACCGACGGGACGAGGAGACGCAGTTTGCAGAGCTTGGACGTGCAAAGGTTACGCCAATTACTCCGGGGCGTGGATACGCGCCGTCAATTGCTGCAACAATCCACCGCCTATTGCATGGCCGGATATTCTATACTGGATCGGTAGTAGTAAGTTCTCGAGGTCCATAACTGGTTATGAAGCCAGAAATCGATGCGCATCCACCGAACTTTCGAAGCGTCAATCACCAACCCAGGGCAGGTGAGTGACGACCTCGATCAACTCGGACGGGCCGCGTCGAAACTCTGGAACGTCGGTCGCTACTACGCACACGAACAGTGGGACGATACGGGCGAGATCCCCGATGACGGGGAACTCAAATCCGATCTCAAAGGCCACGAACGCTATACGGATCTTCATTCTCAATCCAGTCAGCGCGTTCTCGAGGAACTCGCTGAAGCGTTCAACGGTTGGTTCAGGAAGCGTCGGAGCGGCGAGAGCCGTGCCCGACCGCCCGGCTACCGCAAACGCGGCGATTCGCACCCACGTTCTACCGTGTCGTTCAAAGCGGCTGGCTTCAAGCATGATGCACAGTTCACCCGCGTTCGCCTCTCGAAAGGACGAAACCTGAAGGAACATCGCTCGGACTTCGTGCTGTGCGAGTACGGGCTACGTCCCGACGTAGACCTCTCCGAGTGGGACATTCAACAGGTCCGGGCCGTCCACAAGTACGGCGAGTGGCGGCTTCAGTTCGTCTGCCGAACGACGATTGATCCCGAACCACCCGGTGAGGAGACTGCCGGGATCGACCTCGGTATCTCGAACGTTGCCGCGCTTTCGTTCGGCGGTGAGTCGATCCTCTTCCCCGGTAACGCGCTGAAAGAGGACGAATACTACTTCGGACGAAAGAAGGCAAAGTGTGACGATAGTCGGTCGCACGAGCGGCTTCGGCTGGATCGGAAGCGTACCGAACGCCGAACTCACTTCCTCCATACGCTCTCAAAACACATCGTTGTGGAGTGCGTCGAGAGAGATGTCGGAACGATCGTCATAGGAGACCTCGGTGATATCCGAGACGACGAGAACGGGGACTCCCGAAATTGGGGCACACACGGAAACCTCGATCTTCACGGGTGGGCGTTCGACCGCTTCACGTCGATACTCGACTACAAGGCGGAAGCCGAGGGGATCGACGTGACGGTGGAGTCCGAACGCGATACCTCAAAGACGTGTTCCGCCTGTGGGACGAAAGACGGCGACCAGCGCGTCGAGCGCGGGTTGTATGTCTGTGAAGAGTGCGATACGGTGGCGAACGCGGACGTGAACGGTGCGGAGAACATTCGGCGAAAAGTAACTCCGAGTCCTTCGCAGGATAGGAGTAACGGCTGGTTGGCACAGCCTTCAGTCCATCTGTTCGATTGTAGTGAGGGCCGTTTCGCCCCGCGAGAACAGGTCGTGGACTGTAAACCGTAATATCCCAACGGCGGTCGGGATTCCACGTCGTTTACGGCGCGGGGGATGTCAACCCGGGCCCAACAGTGATATGGACGCCCCACCCAGGTGAGCCAAGAGCCGGGATGACGAGACAGTACAACCCCGCCGAGGCCCGCGAGTTCTGGCAGTACGTCTGGGATCGCGAGGACGTTTATGCGCTTCCCGAGGACGTGACCGACCCGACCTACGTGCTGGGGATGATTCCCTACACGTCGGGGACCCTCCACATGGGACACGTCCGCAACTACGCGATCGCGGACGCCTGCGCCCGGTATCGCCGAATGCAGGGCGAGGACGTGCTCCACCCGATGGGATGGGACGCCTTCGGCCTCCCCGCGGAAAACGCCGCCGAGCGGCGCCACACCGACCCCGAGTCCTGGACGCGGGCCTGCATCTCGCGGATGCGTGAGGAGCTCCGGACGCTCGGCTTCGGCTACGACTGGTCGAGGGAGATCACGACCTGCGAACCGGAGTACTACCGCTGGAACCAGTGGCTCTTCGAGCGGTTCTTCGAGGAGGGGCTGGTCTCCTACGAGGGGGCGACCGCCAACTGGTGTCCCGACTGCGAGACGGTGCTCGCCGATGCCCAGGTCGAGTCCGTCAGCGAGTCGGGAAGCGTCGAGAACAGGGGCAGCGACCAGGACCAGCGCCACGGCACCTGCTGGCGGTGTGGAACCGCAGTCGAGCGCCGGGAACTCGACCAGTGGTTCCTACGGGTTACGGAGTACGCCGACGACCTCCTCTCGGGGCTCGACGACCTCCCAGGCTGGCCCGAGGGCGTCCGAGAAATCCAGCGCAACTGGATCGGCCGCCGGGAGGGCGCCCGGATCGCGTTTCGGGTCCCCGACTACGGCACCGTCGAAGCGTTCTCCGCGGAGCCCGAAACGGTCTACGGCGCGACCTTCCTCGCGCTCTCGCCGGGCCACGATCTCGCGGCGGAACTCGCGACCGACGACCCGGGCCTTGCCGACTTCCTCGAGCGCGACCGCGACGCCCGCGAGGGGGGCTACCGGACCGACGCGCGAGCGATCCACCCCCTGACCGGCAAGGAGCTTCCGGTGTACGTCGCCGACTACGTCCTCGCCGACGTCGGCACGGGCGCGGTGATGGGCGTTCCCGCACACAACGACCGCGACCGATCGTTCGCGCGTGAGCAGGGCCTCCCGCTCGAGGAAGTGATCGTCGGAGAGGGAGCGGGCGGCGAGGAATCGCGGGAGGTGCTGACCGGCAGCGGGGAGTACGACGGACTCGCCCGGCCCGAGGCCCGCGAAGCGCTGTTCGAGCGGGAGGCGTTCGAGCCGGCGACGACCTACCGACTGCGCGACTGGCTGATCTCCCGCCAGCGCTACTGGGGGACGCCGATCCCGGTGGTTCACTGCGAGTCGTGTGGCCCCGTGCTCGTTCCCGAAGAAGAGCTTCCGGTCGAACTGCCGGAGTTCGTCGAGACGACCGGCAACCCGCTGGAGGCGGTCGAGTCGTTCGTCGAAACGGAGTGTCCTGACTGTGGCGCCGACGCCCGCCGGGAGACCGACACGATGGACACGTTCGTCGACTCTTCGTGGTACTTCCTGCGATTTCTCGATCCCGACCTCCCCGACGCGCCGTTCGATTCCGACGCCGCCCGCGAGTGGATGCCGGTCGATCTCTACGTCGGCGGCGACGAGCACGCGACCGCCCACCTGCTGTATGCCCGGTTCGTCATGCGTGCGCTCGCCGACATGGGCCTCGTAGACGATCCCGAGCCCTTCGAGCGTCTCGTGACCCAGGGGACGGTGCTCCACGGCGGCGAGAAGATGTCGACCTCGACGGGCAACGTCGTCGCACCCCACGAGTACGGCGCGGAGACGACCCGCCTGTTCTTGCTATCGGGGGCCCACCCCGAACAGGACTTCGAGTGGACCGCCGACGGCGTCGGATCGGCCTACGACCTCCAGCAGAGCCTGTTCTCGACGGTCGTCGAGTTCGTCGAGGA
Organism: Saliphagus infecundisoli; assembly: GCF_020177375.1. Classification (GTDB taxonomy): domain Archaea; phylum Halobacteriota; class Halobacteria; order Halobacteriales; family Natrialbaceae; genus Saliphagus; species Saliphagus infecundisoli. The sequence goes on from NZ_JAIWHV010000007.1 coordinate 22,659, forward strand.
GGCGACCGTCCGCGAGGAGCGCGAGCCGAGGGACGACTACCTCGACGGCGAGACCGACCGGACGATCGAGATCGTGACCGCCGAGTACGAACGCGTCCGGTTCCACCGTTCGGTCGCCGAGATCCGGCGGTTCGTCCGGCTTCTCGGGCGCTATCACGGCGACGGACCGGTTCACGAGGAGAGCTATCGGCGGGCCTTGCTCGCCGTTACCCGCCTGATCGGTCCGCTCGCCCCCTACGTCGCCGAGGAGTGCTGGAACAAGCTCCGGGGGGAGGGCCTCGTCGCCGGGAGCGACTGGCCCGAGCCGGCCGTCGAGCGCGGGGCCGACCGCGCCCGCCGCGAGCGCCGGCTGGTCGATCGAACGACCGACGACGTCCGGGAGATCGCGGCGGTCGTAGACCGGCCGGAGCCCGACAGCGTCGAGATCGTCGTCGCGCCCGACTGGACCCACCGCGTGGCGGACCTCGCCCGCGAGACGGGCGATCCGGCGACCGTCGCCGAGCGGCTGGCCGGGGAGGGCCTCGGGATCGAGGCCGAGCGGGTGCGAGAGTACGCGGCCTCGGTCGTCGAGAGCGGAGGGGTCGATCCGGGCCTCGAGCCCGAGCGGGAACTCGCGGTCCTGCGAGAGGCCGCCTGGCTCGTCCGCGAGGAGTTCGGCGCCGAGGTGACGGTCCGTCGGGGCGAGGGCGGCGAACTGGCCGACGAGGCCCGACCGGGGAAGCCGGCGATCCGTCTCGAGTGAGAACAAGGAAGCCAGCCCACCGTCGATCGCGATCCGCCTCCGCCGGGACGATCGATCGGCACACCGTTTCCTCTGCCCGACGAGCCGGGAAGGACACACTTATCCTCCCGCCTCGAGTGAGCCAGTACGTATGGACGAGGGGGGCCGATCGACCCGATCAGTCGGCCGGATGGAACCGAGCCAGGCGATCATCGAGGCGGTCGCCGACCGCGAGGGCGTAGAGCCGACTGAACTGGCGCCGCCGGAGTACGAGACGCTGTACGAGGTCGTCGATCCCGGGGCGCTAGACGCGCTGTTCGCGCCGCGGGCAAACGGCGCAGGCCGGCTCGACGGTTCGGTCACCTTCCGGTTCTGTGGGTACACGGTGAGCGTCACGGCCGAGGGGACGGTCTCGGTCGAGCCGGCGGAGTGAGTCCGAAGGGGAACACGGATACGGGACCCGTCCCAACCCCCGATAATGGCTATTGCGACAGCGAGACGGCGGCTCCGCGAGCACGCTCTCGGCGTCACCCTGTTGCTGACGGTCGTCGGCTACGCGCTCGTGATCGGCACCTTCCTCGTTGACCTGCCGATCTACCCCGACCTGACCGAGGCCCAGGTGAACCTGCTTTCTCACGCGATCGCAGTCATCAACGCGGCGGCGACCCTCCTGCTCGTCGCCGGCTGGTACTGGATCCGCCGGGGCGAGGTAGACAAACACCGGCTGGCGATGGTCGGCGCGTTCGTCCTGATCCTCGCCTTCCTCGTCGTCTACCTGCTCCGGGTCGGCGGCGGCGGCGAGAAGTACATCGCAGGCGCCCCCGATCTCGCACGGTACGCCTACCTCGGGATGCTCGCCGTCCACATCCTGCTGTCGGTGGTCGCGGTCCCGGTCGTCCTCTACGCGCTCGTCCTCGGACTCAGCCACACGCCGGCCGAGTTGCGAAACACGGCCCACGCCCAGGTCGGCCGGATCGCCGCGGGCTCGTGGATCCTGAGTCTCTTTCTGGGAGTCGTGACCTACGTCCTCCTGAACCACGTGTACGGCTACGAGTTCCACCCGGTGACGGTCCTCCCCGTCTAAGTACCGCTAGTCGGTCCGTGGGATCGACCGCGCGCCGAGTGCGAAGAAGGCGACGGCAAAGGCCGACAGGACGAGCAGGTTCACCGTCGGATCGCCCCCGCCCGCGACCTCGGGTGCGGTCGCAGCCCGGACCCCCCGCGCGAAGTACGTGAGCGGCGAGAGCGCCATCAGGGGCTCGAACCAGCCCGGAAGCTGGGCCGCGGTGACGAACGTCTCCGAGAGAAAGAGCAGCGGAAGCCCGATCGCGTTGCTCGCGGCGACGGCGCCGTCCCGGGAATCGGTGTAGCTGCCCAGCATCGCGCCGACGCCACAGAAACAGACGACGCCGACGACGACGTAGGGTACCAGCAGGGGAGAGAACGCGATCCCGGCGCCGGTGAGGGCGACGACGAGACCCAGGATGAGCAGACTCGCGAGGCCGATGATCGCCGCGTTGACGACCGTACTGGCGAACAGCCACTCCCCGCGGGTGAGCGGGGTGGTCGCGAGCTTCTCGAAACGGTTTCCCTCGCGGTGGCGTGCGACCTCGCTGCCCAGCCGCGAGAGGGGAGTGAAGAGAACGACGACCGCGAGATAGCCCGGAACGTAGTAGGCCGGCGGCTCGGCGAACAGCCCCCCGCCGCCCGGATCGGTCCGGACCAGCGCGCCGAAGATGACGATCAGCAGCGCCGGAAAGAGGAACGTGAAGAAGACCGCGGTCCGCCGACGGGCGAACGACCGCCAGCCGGCCGAGATCTCCGCGCGAAGGCGTCCCACGCGGCTCATCGGGCCGACTCACCTCCCGTCCCGGCTCCGGCGGGACCGACGTCCGCCTCGTCGAAGCCGACTTCGCCACTTCTCCCCGTTCGAACGCCCTCGACCTCCCCCGCGAGTTCCATGTAGACGTCCTCCAAATCGGGTTCGCTCCAGGCGATCCCGGTGTACTCGATTCCCCGCTCCTCCAGGGCGGCGACGACGCCGCCGATCCCCGTGGGGTCGACGCCCTCGACGACGACGCCTCCCGCGACCGTCCTCGTCGGGTAGTCGACTCCCTCGAGGGTGGCGTCCGTCTCGACGACCAGCCTGCTCTCGCCGGCGTACTCCGCGATCAGGGTCTCGGGGGGGTCACAGGCGACGAGGTCGCCGTCGGCGAGCAGGCCGACGCGGTCGGCCATCCCTTCGGCTTCGGCCATGTCGTGAGTCGAGACCAGAACCGTGGTCCCGCCCGCCGCAAGCGAGTCGACCAGTCCCCGCACCGTGCGCCGGCCCGCGGGGTCGATCCCCGTCGTCGGCTCGTCCATGATCACGACGTCGGGGTCGTTGACCAGTGCCGTGCCGACACAGAGCCGGCGCTGCTGGCCCCCCGAGAGGTTCTCGTATCGCGTGTTGCCGGCGTCGGCGAGGCCGACCTCCCGAAGAACCGTGTCGGGCTCCCTGGCGTCGTCGTACAGTCCCGCGTAGTAGGCGAGCAGCTCCCGAGCAGTGAGCCGCTCGGGGGGCGAAAACGACTGGGGGAGCACCCCGATCCGGTCGCGATCGACCGCCTCGGGGCCAGTTCCGAGGATCGTCGCCGACCCCGAATCCGGGCGGGTCGTCCCCGTCAGTGCCCGGATCAGCGTCGTCTTCCCCGCGCCGTTGGGGCCGATGAGCGCGAACACCTCCCCCGATCGGATTGACAGCGACACCCCATCGACGGCGAGATGGTCCCCGTACGCCTTCCGCAGGTCCTCGGCGACGACGACAGCGTCTCCCGCGTCCATACGGGCGCTACCGACCGCCCGCGGGTAAGGGGTTCGGTTCGTCGGGCACCGCGCAGGCTCACGCAAGGCGAACTCCCACGGAGCGGATCGCCGTAGCCGACCCCATGGTAGAGATCGGCTACACGCTCTCGAGCGAGGAGCACGCCCCCGACGAACTGGTCGACAACGCCGTCCGTGCCGAGGAGGCCGGCTTCGACTTCGTCTCGATCTCGGATCACTTCCACCCGTGGGTGTCGGCCCAGGGCGAGTCCCCCTTCGTCTGGTCCACGCTGGGTGCCATCGCCCGCGAGACCGAGGAGGTCGGCATCGGCGTCGGCGTCACCTGCCCGACGGTCCGGATCCATCCGGTCAACGTCGCCCACGCGGTCGCCACGATCGCGGAGATGGCCGACGGCCGCTTCACCTTCGGCGTCGGCACCGGCGAGAACCTGAACGAACACGTCGTCGGCGAACGGTGGCCCGAACACGACGTCCGCCTCGAGATGCTCGAGGAATCGATGGACGTCATGCGAAACCTCTGGACGGGCGAGGAGGTCAGCCACCACGGCGACCACTACACCGTCGAGAACGCGAAGCTCTTTACCGTCCCCGACGAGCCGATCCCGACGCTCGTCTCCGCCTTCGGTCCCCAGACCGCACGAATGGCCGCCGACTACGGCGAAGGGCTGTGGTGTTCGGGTCCCCAGGCCGAGGTCGTCGAGGCCTACGAGGACGCCGGTGGAGAGGGTCCGGCCTACACCCAACTCCACGGCTCCTATCAGGACACTGAGGAGGAAGCGATCGATACGGTGTACGATGTCTGGCCCAACGGCGCGATCACCGGCGAACTCGCCCAGGAACTCCCCTCGCCCGCACACTTCGAACAGGCAGCGGAGATGGTCGACCGCGAGGACGTCGCCGAAGGCGGAACGATCACCGAGCCGAGCCCCGACCCCTACGTCGAGAGCATCGAGACCGCGATCGACGCGGGCTACGACCACGTCTACGTCCACCAGATCGGCGACAACCAGGAGGAGTTCATCGACTTCTTCGCCGAGAACGTGATGCCCGAGTTCCGGTAAAGGCGCCTGGGTTCGGGCGGCTTTTACCGCCGGCAGGCGAACCCGCTCGCATGGAGTACACCACCCTCGGCGAGACCGGTCTGGCCGTCTCGCAGCTCTGTTATGGTACCTGGCGCTTCGGCAAGGAGACCGACGGCGTCGTCGAGACCGACCGCGAGGAGGCCCACGAGATCCTCGATGCCTGCCGCGAGCAGGGAATCAACTTCATCGACACCGCAAACGTCTACGGAGACCCCAACGGCACCGCAGAGGAGTACATCGGCGAGTGGCTCGAAGACCACGACCGCGAGGAGTACGTGCTCGCCTCGAAAGTCTACTTTCCCTTCGACGGCTGGGGCGAGCCCGGTCCGAACGACTCGGGGCTCGGCCGAAAGCACATCCGCGCCCAGATCGAGGGCACCCTCGACCGATTGGGCACCGACTACCTCGACCTCTACTACATCCACCGCTGGGACGACGACACCCCGATCGTCGAGACGATGCGAACCCTCACCGATCTCGTCCGCGAGGGGAGAGTCAACTACCTCGGTGCCTCGACGATGGCTGCCTGGCAGCTCACGAAGGCGCTCTGGCAGTCGGATAGCGAAGGACTCGAGCGCTTCGACGTCACCCAGCCCCGGGTCAACGCCATCTACTACGACGAGGTGAGCGACTATCTCGACGTCTGTGGCGATCAGGACCTCGCGGTCTGTCCGTACTCGCCCCTTGAGGGCGGCTTCCTCACGGGCAAGTACGAGCGCGCGGGCGACGACCCCAACGACGTGATCTCGCCGGACGGCTCCCGGGGCAGTCTGAGCGGGATGTCCGTCGACGAGAGCGACTGGGCCGTCCTGGAGGAAGTCGAGGCGGTCGCCGACGAACTCGACGCGACGCCCGCCCAGGTCGCCCTGCGCTGGCTGATCGACCAGCGCGAGTTCACCTGCGTCCCGATCGTCGGCGCGCGCTCGCCCGACCAGCTCGCCGAGAACGTCGGCGCGGTCGAACTCGAACTCTCTGACGACCAGTTCGATCGGATCGACGAGGCGCGCTGACGACGCGCGTCAGGACTCCTCGGAGTCGGAACAGGTGTCGATTCCCAGCAGGGCGTTCGCGCCACAGAAGCCGGTCGCCCAGTTGACGAGGAGACCGGCACCCGCAACGACCGCGAGGACGCCGGCCGTCCGCCTCCCTGCCAGGATGGCCACGAGGGCGGCGACGACCAGCGAGGTGCCGAGGACGCCTCTGACGGTTCGATCCAGTCCGCCGACGTTCTTCGCGGGTCTCATGCCTAGCGGAAGGGGCTGGCGGAAAATAAGCGTGGTCCCGACTTATACGGTCGGAGACAACGATTTCCCGTTCAGTCGTAACAACGCATTACGACTGACGTTCACTGACTCGTCTCGTCTCCGAACGTATCAGAGCACGAGCGCGTCGATCAGGACGGCGACGAGGACCGCCCCGAGGAACGCGTTCGAGGCATGGAACGACCGGAACGCGGCGGCCTCGCTTTGCTCGAAATGGAGCGAGACGGCGGCCAGGAGGAAGATCGCCCCGAAGACGACGACGGTCGCGGCGTAGAGGGTCCCCAGATCGGTGATCCAGGCGAGCGCGATCGTTCCCAGCAGGGTCGCGCCGATGTAGTAGAGGATGTGTTTTCGGGTGACGGTCTCCCCGCGGACGACCGGCATCATCGGGAAGCCGCCGCGGGCGTAGTCCTCCTTGTAGGCGAGCGCGAGGTTGTAGAAGTGCGCGGGCGTCCAGAGGAAGATCACGCCCGCGAGCGCGAGCCCCGGGGCGCCGATCGAGTTCGTGACCGCGGCCCAGCCGATCAGCGCCGGCAGGGCGCCCGCAGCACCCCCCAAGACCGTGTTCTGAACGGTATGGGGCTTGAGTAGGAGGGTGTAGACGACGCTGTAAAAGAGGATCGCGGCCAGGCCCAGCGCGGCCGCGAGCGCGTTCACGGTGAGGAAGGCGGTCATCGAGGCCGCCGCCAGAGCCAGCCCGAACAGGAGCGCGTTCCGAACGGGGATCAGTTCGGTCGCCAGCGGCCGGTCTGCGGTGCGGGACATCCGCCGGTCGACGTCGCGCTCGAGGACGTGGTTGAAGGTGCCGGAGGCGCCGATCGCGAGCACGCCGCCGCCGAGGGTCGCGACGATCGTCCGGGCCTCGAGAGCGGGTCCAGCGGCCAGGGCCATCCCGGCGGCGGCGACCAGACAGAGCAGCCACATCAGGCGGGGTTTGGTCATCTTGAAGTACGCCCAGGCGGTCCGACGGGCGCGTCCGACGGCCGAACGGTCGACGCTGCCGGCGTCCGCGGCGGTGCCGGTCGGCTCGTCGGGGCCGGCGATGGGCTCTGCGGGCCGGTCGATCCGATCGTCGGTGCCAGTCGCCCGCTCTAGGTCCCAGGCGAGCGCGCCGACGACGCCCGCGAAGATGACGACGCCGAGCGCGAGGTGGAGTCCCGGCGCGACTGCGTCCGGGCCGAGGGTCGCGGTGACGGCGCCGACGCCGACCTGGAGGGCGTAGAGCCCGGTCGCCGAAAGCAGGGCGGCCCGGACGCGGCCGGAGGCTCGCCCCAGCAGGGCGGCGGCGGTCGAGGCGGCGACCAGGAGGCCGACGACGACGGCGGCGAGCCGGTGGCCCCAGGCGACGGCGAGTTCTGTCTGGCCCGGCGCCGTCGGCGGGGAGCAGGCCGGCCAGGTCGAACACGCCGCGGCGGCGTCGGTCAGCGAGGTCGTGGCGCCGACGATCAAGAGGAGGTAGACCCCCACCGCGGTCGCTGTGAGCAGCCGCGAGAACCGTTCGTGTGTTCCGATCGGACGGGGGAAGTCGGTCGGTGCCACCGTTGGCTAGAGGTTCGGCTCCGCGTATTTAGCGTCGGCGGTTTTTCCCACGGCCCTCTGCTCGTTGGGGCCCCCAGCCTTATCGACCCGCGCTCCGGAGGTCGGGTATGCAGTTCGACTGGATGGTCCAGTGTTACGCCGGCGACGGCGTCCACCGCGACGCGCCGCTGCTCGAACGACTCGACCGCGAGACCGTCATGTCGGGCGTCGATACCGCCGTCGACGTCGGCCTCGAGGGGCTGTGGGCGCCCGACCACTTCATGCTCGGTCCCCGCGCCGAGGAGTACGAGGTCTGGACGCTCCTCTCGGCGCTGGCCGAACGAACCGACGACGTCGATATCGGCCCCCTGGTGGGGTCGATCACCTACCGGAACCCCGCCCTGCTCGCGAAGATGGCCACCACGGCCGATATCCTCTCGGAGGGCCGTCTCAGGCTGGGCCTGGGCGCGGGCTGGCACGAGGCCGAACACGCCGCCTACGGGTTCGACTTCCCGGACGTGGGCACCAGAGTCGACATGCTGGAGGAGGGAGTCGAGGTCGTCCGGACGATGTTCACCGAGCCCAAGCCGACCTTTCATGGCTCTCACTTCGAGATCGAGAACGCGCTCAACGAGCCCAAACCCGTTTCCGACCCTCACCCGCCGATCGTGATCGGCGGCGCGGGGCCTCGAATGCTCCGGCTCATCGCCCGCGAGGCCGACGAGTGGAACGTCGAGATCAGCGCCCGGGCACGTGGCAAACCCATCGAGTTCAAGGTAGAGAAGTTCGAGGAGTACGCCGAGGAGGCCGGGCGCGACCCCGCAGAGATCGACCGGTCGTGGCTCGCCCACGTCCTCGTGTGCGAAGACCAGGAAGAAGTCGATGAGTACGTCGATCGGATCTTCCCGCTGCCCTGGGGCGAGGAGTCCGACATGGACGAACAACTGGAGGACATAGAAGACGCCCGCGAGAAGGGGAGCATGCTGATCGGGACGCCCGCCGAAGTCGCCGAGGGGATCGAGGAGATTCGGGAACTCGGCTTCGGCAAACTCCAGCTCATGTTCCTCGACTTTCCCGACACTCGAGGCATGGAGCTGTTCGCCGACGAGGTCGCGCCCGAATTCCGGTGATCGCGAGCGCGGTTCGGGGACCGGACTCGAGCTACCAGGAGGTGACGGTTACGTCCCGGAGCGGGCGCGCCAGCGGAATCTCGACCTGTCCGTCCGTGTAGTGAGAGAGGTAGAAGGCAATGATGATCTCCAGAGAGCGCGTCGCCTCCTCGCCGGTCGAGCCGTTTTCGGCCTCGCCCTCCAGGACGTCGACGATGTGGGCGGCCGCGTTCGCGAACGCGCGCTGATAGTCGTCGTCCCACGTCCAGGCGCCCTCGATTCCCGGGAGGGGCCGTTCGACGTGGTCGCCGTCCTCGAGACTCCAGTAGCGCCACTCGCCGTCGTCGTTGTTCATGTAGAGCTTTCCCTCCGTGCCGACGACGTTGAACGTCATCGAGGAGATTTCCCGGGGAAGCGTGCAGTCGACGGTGACGAACGTACCGTCGTCCATCACAACGAACCCGCCCCCGCCCGAATCGTCAACCTGTTCGCCTGCCTCGAGACTCTCGACGGCTTCGTTCTCGCCAGTGATGTACCCCGAAACCCGCTCCGCGCGCGCGTCGAGCAGGTAAACCAGCGTGTCCAGCAGGTGTGTCGAGTTCCGCAGCAGTTCCATCCGGAACTGAGTGCTTACCGACCGGATCTCCCCTAGTAAGTTCTCCTCGTGGATCAACTGTCGGAGCTGCTGAAGCTTGTCCGTAAACCGGAACGAGTGGTTCACCAGCAGTTCCGTCTCCGTGTCCGCACAGACGTCGACCATCTCCTCGGCGTCGCTCACCTGCGAGGCGATGGGCTTCTCACACCAGATCAGCGACGGGTCCGCCGTCGAGCGGGCGGCGTCGACGACGTGGTCGTGATGGAGGTAGGAGGGCGTACAGACCGAGATGATATCGAGGTCCTCGGCGGCGAGCATCGCGTCGTGGCCGACGTAGCGCCGGTCGTCGGGGATCTCCCAGGCCTCGCCGAAGCGTGTGAGTTTTCCCTCGTCGACGTCCGCGACCGCGACGAGCTCGATTTCCTCGGTGGCGTCGAACCCGCCGGCGTGGCTCGCCTCGATCTTTGTCTGGCCGATCTCCTCGGCGTCGTGCATCCCGAGGATGCCCATCCCTGCGATGCCGCCCGTGCCGATGATGCCTGCCGTGTAGCTCATCTCCGACACCTACTCGTAGGCGTGGACCGAGCCGGTGGCGTTGTCCTCGATGTACTCCCAGTCGTAGGAGACGCCCAGTCCGGGACCGTCGGGGACCGAGATCTTCCCCTCGTCGTCGATCGTGTCGATCATGTCCGAGTAGTCGCCCTCGTAGACCGGCGGCTGGGTGTTGGGCGCCTCGGGGTGGACCAGCGCGAGTTCGTAGTAATTCGTATTTCGCGTGGCGGCGATGCAGTGGCGCTGGGCGGGGCCGGGCGCGTGGAACTCGACGTCGAGGCCGAACGCCTCGGCCATGTGGACGATCTTCATCGCGCCGGTGATGCCGGCGTCGTACTCGGGGTCCGCGCGGACGAAGTCGGTCGCGCCGTTGGCGACGAAGTCGGCGTGGGGTTCGAGCCCGCGGACGTGTTCGGTCTGGAGGATCGGCGTCTCGATGTGTTCGCCCAGGCGTTTGTGGCCGTGCTGGGAGATCCCGCCATCCCGATAGGGGTCCTCGTACCAGAAGAAGTCCTGTTCGTCCAGCGCCTTCCCGACTTTGAGGGCGTCGCCGAACGTCTCGTACTCGCAGGCGGGATCGAACATCAGGTCCATCTCGTCGCCGACCGCCTCGCCGACGGCGTGGACCGACTCGATCTCGCGGCCGAGGTCGCGGCTGGCGTCGCCGCCACCCCAGCCGTGGATCTTGAAGCCGGTGTACCCCATCTCGAGACACTCCTCGCCGAACTCCGCGAACGCCTCGGGGGAGTCGAGCCCGCCGTTCTCGTCGCCGTGGTACGTCGAGGCGTAGGCCGGAATCTCCGTCCGGTAGGTGCCGAGGAGTTCGTGGATGGGGGCGTCGTAGTACTTGCCCGCGAGGTCCCAGAGGGCGATGTCGATGGGGCCGATGCCCATGCGGTCGTACTTGCGGAGGGCGCGTTTGATCTCCGACCAATGTTTCTCGCGGTCGAAGGGGTTCTTCCCGATGAGGTAGTCGGCGAACATGTTGACCTGGGCGGCGCCGGGGGAGTTCCCGCCGACGTACTCGCCGGTGACGCCCTCGTCGGTCTCGATCTGGATGGCGAACAGTTTCCGCCAGGTAGTCTCGCCGGGCTCGTAGACGAGGTTGAAGCCGTGCTGGTCGGTCGCGAGGTCCTCTAAGGGGTACTCGAACTCGCGGCTCTCGATGCGCGTGATCGTCGGTGCCATACGCGACGACCGGCGGGGAGTATCATAAAGCCAGCCCTCCCGGAGGCGGCTGCCGTCGTTCGAGGCGTCCGGCCGATATCGGTGCCGACCGGTCGAACGCTACAGCGACGGCCCGGCCCGCTCGATCGCAAACGAGGTCACGCCGTGTCGTTCCGCCCGGCAAGGCTCGCCCGCCGCAGTCTCTCGGACCCGCCGGGCGAGTCCCGCGGCGTCGGTCTCCCTCGCGTCGACGTCGATGTCCGCGCCGACCGCCTCGAGGGTGGCCCGCGTCGCCGACACCTTCAGGACGGGCGCGAGCGGGTGACCCGTCGGGATCCCGTCGCCGGTGACGTGGACGACGATATGGGCACCGGCGGCGACGACTCCGGTCGCGGCCTCTTCGAATCGGGAGGCCGAATCGACGAGCGCCAGCCCGGAATCGGGGGCGGGACGGTCGCCGTAGGCGACGACCTCCTCGATCCTTCCTTCGCCCCACAGCCGACCGACCTCGGCCGGAGCGTACTCCCCGGCTTCGCGGGCCACACGGGGCGCTCGGGCGGGTTCTCCCCGGTCCGATAGGAGCTCCTCGATCGCCTCTCGGTCTCCGACGAACCGCTCCCGGGCCGCGTCGGGATGGGCCCGGACGCGCTCGGTTCCGGCGACGACGACCCGCCCGCCGGCGGACCGGACGCGGTCGACGAACTCGCCGACCAGCGGTTCGGCCCGCCCGACGGTGGGCTCGGCGAGGTCGGTGCTGACGACGCCGACCGTGAGATCGCCGAGGTCCGGCCCGCCGTTCTCGACGGCGTGGTCGGCCCGAAGCTCCTCGGCGGCCGCGACTCCCTCCTCGAGGCAGGCGTCGGTGCCGCCGACGCTCTGGATCGAGAGCTCCCGGACGGGGACGCCCCGGTCGGCGATCCGGCCGGCGAGGGCGTCGCTCTGGACGTGCTCACAGCCCAGCCCGACGACGACGCAGCCGGCGACGTTCGGGTGGTCGCCCATCGCGACCAGGGTCCGTGCGGTCCGGTCGTTGTCCCGGCCGATCTGGGCACAGCCGTGGTCGTGGGGTGTCGCGACCGCGCCGGGGACCCGGTCTGCGATCTCCTCTGTCACCTCGTGCGAGCAGATGACCGACGGAAGGATCAGGACCCTGTCCCTGATACCCGGCTCCCGGCGGTTCTCGGCGGTTCGGGCGTCCGCCGTGCTCATGACCGCCCCCCTCCGGCCGCCGCGTCCGCGTTCGCTCCGTCGGCTCTCCCCCGCGCGCTGTCGCAGTTGTGGGTATGGACCCACTCGCCGGCCCGGATCGGCTCGGTCGCGACGCCGATCGCCTCGCCGTACTTCCGGACCGCCTCGTCCCGCTCGTGATCTCGAAGGGCGACCTTGTGCCCAAAGGGGATCTCTTCGGCAAGTTCGACGTCCCCCTCCACCGCGAGGGAGTGGCCGACCTCGCCGCCTTCCAGCATCGTCGCGACGGTATCGGTCCCGTCGAGGACGATCGCCTTACGGTCGTCGCTCACGAGCCGCCCGCCTCCGCGGGGTCGGGCTCGCCCTCGAAGTATCCGAGCTCGTTGGGCTGGAGCTCGTTGATCGCGAACTCCCGCAGTCCCCGGACCTCGGCGGCGGTCCGCCGGCCGCTCGCCGTCTCCAGGATCGTCCCGTAGATCCGCTCGCCGACGGTCTCGAGGTCGTCTCCGCCCGTGACGATCGTGCTCGCGTTCGCGTCCATGTTCGAGCCCATCCGCTCCCAGGTCTCGGGGTTGCCACAGACCTTGATCACGGGTGCGATCGGGTTGCCGGTCGTGCTCCCCCGCCCGGTGGTGAAGACGATCACCTGCGCGCCGCCGGAGACCTTGCCGGTGACGCTCTCGACGTCGTAGCCGGGGGTATCCATCAGGACGAGTCCCTCGCCCGTCGGAAGGTCTGCGCCGTAGGGAACGACGTCCCGGATCGGGGTCGTCCCGCCCTTCGCGATCGCGCCCAGGCTCTTCTCCTCGATGGTCGTCAAACCGCCCTCCTGGTTTCCGGGCGAGGGCTGGGCGCCCCGGAGGTCGGCGCCCATCAGTTCGGCGGCGGCCTCGCGGCGCTCGACGTACGCGAGCAACTTCTCGCGGACCGCCTCGCTCGCACACCGCTCGGCGAGGACGTGTTCGGCGCCGATGAACTCGGGGGTCTCGCTGAACGAGGCGGTTCCTCCCGCCTCGATCAGCCGGTCGCAGGCCTCTCCCACCGCCGGGTTCGAGGCGAGCCCGCTGGTCGCGTCGCTGCCCCCGCACTCGACGCCGACGACGAGTTCGGAGACGTCGACGGGCTCTCGGCGGGCGCCGGCGGTCTCCGTAGCCAGATCGTCGACGATCTCCTCCCCGGCGGCGACTGCCGCGGCCGTCCCACCTTCCTCCCGGATCGATAAGGTCTCGACCGGCCGGCCCGCCGCGGCGACCGCATCCGCGACCCGCTCGCCGTCGACCGCTTCGGTACCGAGCTTGAGGAGCAACGCGCCGCCGACGTTGGGGTTGGTCGCGACGCCCTCGAGGACCCGTCTCGTTTGCTCCAGGGTCGCCTCGGGCGCGTCGGCCGCGAGCTGGTGGGGGGTCGCATGGACCCGGTCGGGTCCCTCCTCGGCGATCCGGGCGGCGACCGCGCTGACCGCGACCGACAGGGGCATGACGGCGACGACGTTCCTGACGCCGACGGTGCCGTCACCCCGCCGGTAGCCTTCGAACGTGTTCATGTGAAACCTCAACGAATTCGCGCGCATAAACCGTTAGGGTCCCCCTCGATCTCGCGACGTCGGTTGGTTCGGCTCGATCACCGGGCCGTACCTCGAGCGGACGTGCCCTCGCGAACCGACCCGCCCCGGCTCACATCCCCATGTCCGCGGCCGGGTCGGGAACCGGGAGGTCGCGGGGAGAGACCCCGAGGCGTTCGCCGACGTGGTCCAGGGCCATCTCGAACCCGTAGTAGCGCTCGAGTTCCTCGCCCTCGCGAGCGGTCCTGACGGCCACCATCGCGTAGCCGTCGCGGTTCTGGGCGACCGCGGCCGTCCGACCGTCGCGTTCGAACGTCAGGAGCCGCTCGGTCTCGGTCTCGGCGTACGTCGCGACGATGCCGTTCGACTCGCGTTCCGTGTCGACGCGTTCGCTCCCGCCTCGGTCGTCGGGGTCGCCGTCCATGCCGGACGGTGGGCGTGGGGGAACGCCAACGTGTCGGTCCCGGCCCGACCGAAATCTTCGAGAGGACGGCACCGCTAACCGGCGGTATGGCGAAGTGGCTACAGAGCGGGCGCCGACGGGACATCTGTATCGTTCTCGCGGCGGAGGGGGAGCTTCCGGGCCAGCGGGTGAAGTCCGAACTTGAGTCCCGCTACGACGAGCACATCGAGCCGAAGGCGTTCTACGGCTCGCTGTCGGCGCTGGTCGATACGGGGTTCGTCGAGAAGCGCACTGAAGGAATACAGGATCTCTACGCGCTCACCGAGGCCGGCGAGCGCCGGCTCCGCGAGCAGTTCGAGTGGATGTCCGGCGCGGTTGAGGGCGGAAACGAGTAGGCGGAATTACTCGAACGGGTCGCCGGGCATCATGCAGATCGGTGGGTTCGTGACATCGATTGTCAGAACTACTTTCCTTCCTAATCCGTAGGTCAAACAACGATTGTAGTTACGTTAGCAATTTTTATAATTCAGGTTCTATCGACATCCATGAATCGTCGAGCGGTACTTTCGATCGCCATAGCGGGCTTCGCTTTTAGTGGCTGCTTGGGTCGGATCGAGAGAGATGGCGACATCTCCTCGGATAACACGTCGGTAATACAACGTAGGGAGTTCCAATTTCTTGAGTACGATGAGTTTTCTGAGGATCCGAATGAAGGTCCACAGATAGAGTTCGATACGGCTGGGAATCAGGTTACGGTTACTGGGCGTCTCTTTGTGGGGTCCGGGAATTGCAAAGAAGCACAGTTAGACGACATACGGTACGAGAAATCGGAAGATCAGCTCACGGTTATTGTCACTCACGGAAAAAGTGGAAATCATCCGAATAATAACCCTCTCGGCTTGGGATCATGTACCGAGGACATGAGTTCGGACGGATACGAAGTTACAGTTACGACAGAGGGATCGCTTCCCACGAGAACCACCGCAATCGAGCGGGATGCCGAGAACGATGAACAGACGACGACGACGGCTACACCGACGAATAGACGCTCGCAGTATATGACAACTAGGCCGAGCGATCGATGACTACTCGAGCAACTGATCGCCGATGGTGTTCCGGAGTACCTCGCTGGTACCCTCGTAGATCTCGTTCAGCTTCGCGTCGCGGTAGAAGCGTTCCGCGGGGAAGTCCTTCGTGTAGCCGTAGCCGCCGTGGATCTGGATCCCCTCGTTTGCGACCTCCCGGCTCACCTCGCTCGCGTACAGTTTCGCCTGTGCGGCCTCCTTGATGTAGTCCTCGCCGCGGATCTTTCGATCCGCCGCCCGGTGCATCAACAGCTTCGCGGCCTGGATCTTCGTGTCCATGTCCGCGAGCTTGTGTTTGATCGACTGGAACTCGCCGATGGGCTGGCCGAACTGCTCGCGCTCGCCGGCGTACTCTCGGGCGGCCTCGAAGGCTGCCCGCGCGATGCCGACGCCGCGGGCGGCGATGGTGATCCGGCCGCCGTTCAGGGTCTTCAGCGCGTGGACGAACCCCCGACCCTCCTCGCCGAGCCGGCGCTCTTCTGGAATCCGCATCCCGTCGAACCGGAGTTCCGCCGTGGGACAGCCCTTGTCGCCGAGTTTCTCCTCGGTCCCCTCGACGTGGAATCCGTCGTCCTCCTCGGGCCGGACGATAAAGGAGGAGATCCCCGCGTTTCCCGCGTCGGGATCGGTCTTCGCGAACAGCGTGATCGTATCAGCCACTGAGCCGTTCGAGATCCAGAGCTTGCCGCCGTCGACGACGTACTCGTCGCCGTCTTTCCGAGCCCTGGTCTCCATCGCGGGCACGTCGCTGCCCGCGCCCGCCTCCGAGAGCGCGAACGCGCCGATCTCCTCGCCCTCGGCGAGCGGGACCAGATACTCCGCTTTCTGCTCTTCGTTGCCGAACTCGTAGAGCATGTTTCCGGCGAGCGAGACGTGGGCCGCGACGACCGTTCCCAGCCCGCCCGAGCCCCGCGATATCTCCTCCAATGCGAGCGCGTAGGCGTGATAGTCGAGGCCGGCCCCGCCGTACTCCTCGGGGAACGGCATCCCCATCAGTCCGAGCTCCGCCATCTCCCCGACGAGATCCTGGGGGAACTCGTCCTCGCGGTCGATCTCTCCCGCGACGGGGACGACCTCGCTGTCGACGAACTCCGCGACCATCTCCCTGATCTGGCGCTGCTCGGCCGAGAGGGTGAGATCCATACCCGCCCGGTCGCCCGGAGGGACCTTCATTGTTCCTCATCCCGGGCCGCGAACGGCCGCGACCACGGTGTTTTTCCGGAATGGGAACATACGTGGGGGCACGTAGATGACCACCAGCCAGTCCCGATCGACGGAAGACGCCGATATGGAGTGGTGTTACGAGGCCGTCCACGGCGTCTCGCGGACGTTCTCCATCACCGTCGATCGCCTCGAGGAGCCGATGGCGAGACAGATCTGTCTCGGCTACCTCCTCTGTCGGGTCGCGGACACGATCGAGGACGCAGGGCATATTCCTCCCGGAGAACAGAGCCGGCTACTCGAGCAGTACGACCGCGTCCTCGACCCTGAGGACCCGACAGACGCCGAGGCCTTCGTCGCGGAGGTCGGACCCTGGCTCCCCGAACCCGAAGAGCGCACCGAGGACTGGGAGGTCGTCGCCCGGACGCCCCGGGTCGTCGCGACCTACGAGGCCCTAGAGGAGGAGCCCCGCGAGATCATGCGCGAACCGGTCCGCGAACTCGTCGACGGGATGGCGATGTTCACCCGCCGGTACGCCGAGGAAGGGGGCCTTCGCCTCCAGACCTTAGAGGAGTTAGAGGAGTACTGCTGGTACGCCGCCGGCACCGTCGGCACGCTGATCACCGGGCTCGTCTCGCGGGGAGCCTCGCCCGAGCGGGCCGCGACGCTCCGGGACAACGCCCGTTCCTTTGCCCTCCTCCTCCAGCTGGTCAACGTCGCGAAAGACGTCGAGGACGACTACCACGAAGAGAACAACGTCTACCTCCCCGCGGAGTGGCTCGAAGAGGAGGACGTCGAGAGCGAGGCGGTCACCGACGACGCGAACCACGGCGGCGTGACGACGGTCATCCGGCGAGTCGCCGGTCGGGCGGAGGGCTACCTCGACGGCGCCCACCGCTACCTCGAGGCCGTCCCCGAACGCCACGGCAACACGCTCTCGGCGTGGGCAATCCCCTACCTGCTCGCGGTCGGCACCCTCCGGGAACTGCGCGAGCGCCCCGAGGACGTCCTCCGCGAGGGCGACGTCAAGATCTCGCGGGCGGAGGTATACGCGCTGCTCCAGGCCTTCGAGGGCGACGTCTCCCAGGCGCACCTGCAGGCGTTGCGCGAGGAGATGGTCGAGGCGCCCCTCCACCAGTAGATCTTCTCGCCGGCCGCCACGATATTCCGCCCGACTACTCGTGTGCCAGGCGCCGACCGAGCAACGCGACCGGATAGCCGAAGGCGACGACGACGGCGATCCAGGGCATCAACAGGAGACCGTAGACCGCCGGGCCGAAGCCGAGGACGTAGACGGGAGCGACGGCCGCGACCGCGGCGATCGGCGCGAGCGCGGCGAGCGCGACGATCGCGACCGGCGTCCGTCCCCGCTCGGCAGCGTGGCCGATCGGGAGATAGAGCGCGGTCGCCAGCCCGAAGGCGAGCGGTGTCGCGTACACCGGACCGGCGAGGAGGTGGGCGATCCCCGCGGCGACGACCGTCGCGAGCACCGCGAGGCCGACGAGCCCGCGGGTCCCGAAGCGAGCGAGACGACGCGCTCCGGACCCGAGCAGGGCGTAGCCGGCGCTCAGCGAGGCCAGCGCGGCGAGTTCCGGCGCGAGGCCGCCGGCGGTCGTGACCGCACCGACGACGAAGAAGCCGGCCGCGCCGACGATCCCGACGGCCACGATCAGTCTCTCGAGCGTCGCGGCGTCGAACGCGTCGCGGCCGAAGCGGGTGTGGCCGATCCCGATTCCCGCGAGTACCAGCACCACCGCGGGAACGACCCCGCCGCGAACGCCGTGGTCGAGTGCCGTCGGGCCGGTTTCCGCGGCGAGCGTCGCATACCCCCTCATCGAACCAAAGGGGCCGTCTCCGCCGTAGGTAACGTACGTCTGCTCGTCGAACCCCCCGGGTACTTCGCCCTCGCGGGTCCAGGTAGCGGCGTTTCCCTCGACGGCGGCGCCGGCGGGATCGTTCGTGACAACCGCCCTGGCCGGCGCGTGGATCGTCACCCGCTCGACGACCATCTCGTAACGCGTGGGCGACGCACCCGTCGCGAAGTAATCGACGATCCAGGCGTCGCCGACGCCGGGTTCGGCGACGTCATCGACGGTGTAGTTCACCACGACGGCGCCCTCGGCCACCCTCGACTCGACGGTCCGGACGTCGCCAGCGGCGACGTGGTGGCGCGCCCACGCGTCCTCGACCGCGGCCTCGAGGGCGGCCCCGTCCGTCCGGTAGCGCTCGGCCGCGTCCTCGGCGACCGGCACGGTGGCCTGCCAGCGGGAGTCGCCGTCGTCGTCGATGTAAACGTCGAGCGTTCCCGGACCCCTCGCGCCCGCGATCTCGGCGTCGTTCGCGGTGCTCGGGCCACAGACGCCACAGAGCTGTTCCGGCGGCGGCGCGCCGGCGACGACGGCGGTGGCGAGGACGCCAGCGACCACGAGATAGACCGCGAACGCGAGACCGGCGCGTCCCATCGACTCGATCAACTCGTGTCAGTGCCAAATAGGTACCCCGCGATGGACGGGCGGCGACTCGGGACGGACGGCCGTCACTCGTACTCGTAGAATCCCGTGCCCGTTTTCTTCCCGAGGTCGCCGGCCTCAACCTTCCGTTTGAGGAGGTAGGCAGGGATGTAGCGATCGCCCAGTTCCTCGTGGAGCGTCTCGGAGGCGTGCAGACAGACGTCGAGCCCGATGTGGTCGGCCAGTTTGAGGGGCCCCATCGGGACGTTCGTCCCGAGTTCCATCCCCCGGTCGATGTCTTCCTTCTCGGCGACGCCCTCGTCGTAGGCTCGGATCCCCTCGTTGATCCAGGGCATCAGGATCCGGTTGGTGACGAAGCCGGGCTTGTCGTCGGCCTCCCAGGTCGTCTTTCCCAGCGATTCGGAGAAGTCGTTGGCCAGCGCAACGACTCCCTCACTGGTCCGCTCGCCGACGACGATCTCGACGCCCTCCATGATCGGGACGGGGTTCATGAAGTGGATTCCCACGACCCGTTCGGGAGAATCGGTCGCTGCCCCGATCGACGTGATCGAGAGCGTGCTCGTGTTCGTCGCGAGCACCACGTCGTCGGGAAGGAGGTCGTCCAGATCGGCGAAGACCTCCCGCTTGATCTCGAGGTCCTCGACGATGGCCTCGACGACGAGATCGCAGTCCGCGAGGTCCGCCAGCTCGGTGGTTCCCGTCACGCGCCCGCTGATCTCCCCGGGCTCTTCCTCCAGGTCGTCCCGATCCTCGAGCCGCGAGAGGCTCGAGTCGATCGCCGCCAGCCCGTCCTCGACGAACTCCGCCTCGACGTCGCGCATGACGACGTCGTAGCCTGCCGTCGCGGCGACCTGTGCGATCCCGTTTCCCATCGTCCCCGCGCCGACGACGCCGACCCGGTCGATCCGATCGCGAACCATGCCCTCCGTTGCTCGGAGGGGGCCGTAAGCCTGGCGCCCCGAGGATTTACTACACGAGGTAGTATAAATTTTCACCGTTGCAACCGCCACAAATATATGCGCTCCTGTCGGAGGTGTTTCCCAATGCTACCGATCGACGATTCGCCGATCGTCCGGGACGGAAAGTCCGTTATCCTCGCGATGGATCACGGACTCGAACACGGCCCGGTGGACTTCGAGGACGTGCCCGAGAAGTTAGATCCCGCCCAGGTCTTCGAGACGGCGACCCACGACGCGGTGACCGCGATCGCCGTCCAGAAGGGGATCGCCGAAGGGTACTACCCCAGTTACGAAAACGACGTCAACCTGCTCGTCAAGCTCAACGGCACCTCGAACCTCTGGATGGGCGAGCCCGACAGCGCCGTCAACTGCTCGGTCGAGTACGCCGCCGAGATCGGCGCCGACGCCGTCGGCTTCACCGTCTACGGCGGTTCGAACCACGAGATCGAGATGGTCGAGGAGTTCCGGGAGATCCAGGAGGAGGCCCGCGAGTACGGCCTCCCGGTCGTGATGTGGTCGTATCCGCGCGGCCAGGGGCTGAAAAACGACACCAAGCCGAGCACCATCTCCTACGCCACCCGCCTGGCTCTCGAACTCGGCGCCGACATCGCGAAGGTGAAGTATCCCGGCAGCCGGGAGGCGATGGCACACGCCTGCCGGTGTGCCGGCGACATGAAGGTCGTGATGAGCGGCGGCTCGAAGACCAGCGACGAGGAGTTCCTCTCGACGGTCGAGTCGACGATCCGGTCCGGCGGGTCGGGCCTCGCAGTCGGGCGCAACGTCTGGCAGCGCGAGGACCCCACGCCGCTTTTGGACGGCCTCGAGTCGGTCATCTACGAGGAGCAAACTGCGGGGGCCGCCCTCGGCAACGAGTCGGAGGCCGACGCCACGGACGCCGCCATCGAGGGATGAGCGAGGGTCTGGATGCCCTCGTCGTCGGCGGCGACCACGACCGCGTCGTCGGCGAGGTCGTAGACGTCGTCAGCCGAACGGCCCCCGAGATCCGGGAGGGCCTCGTTGGCCGGCGCCAGCCGGTCGGCGGAGAGGCAAACCCCACCGGGGACACACAGATGGAAGCCGACGTCTGGGCCGACGACCTCCTCGGAGAGCGGCTCCGGGCGATCGAGGGCGTCGGCGAGTACGCAAGCGAGGAGCGCGAGTCGGTGGTCGACTGCGGCGAGGGACTCTCGGTCGCGGTCGATCCCCTCGATGGCTCCTCGAACCTCGTCTCGAACAACCCGATGGGCACCATCTTCGGCTGCTATACCGAACCGATCCCCGCCCCGGGAACCGCCCTCGTCGCCGCGGGCTACGTCTGTTTCGGCCCCGTGACGACGATGGTCGTCGCCACCGACGACGGCGCCGCCGAGTACGAGATCGACGGCGGCGACCGCCGATTGCTCGAGGGCTCCGTGACCCTCCCGCGGGAGCCGACGGTGTACGGCTTCGGCGGCCGGGTCCCCGAGTGGTCCCCCGAGTTCACCGCCTTCGCCCGCGAGATCGAAGGCGAGTGCAAACCCCGCTACGGCGGCGCGATGGTCGCCGACGTCAACCAGGTGCTCTCCTACGGCGGGATCTTCTCGTACCCGGCACTCGGCTCCCGGCCCGCCGGAAAGCTTCGACTCCAGTTCGAGGGGAACCCGATCGGCTACGTCGTCGAACGTGCGGGCGGTCGTTCCTCCGATGGGGAGGGGTCGCTGCTCTCCCGCGATGCGGACGAACTCCATGGACGGACCCCGGTCCACGTCGGCTCCCCCGATCTGATCGACCGGCTCGAGGACGCGCTCGCGTAGCCGGCGGCTACCGGTTTTTCTCGAACCACTCCGTCGCGAAATCGACGAGATCTCGGTGGTCACACCGGACGGCGGTTGCCGCGCCGACCTGTCCTCTCTCCGCGCCGACCTCGCGCTCGAAGGCCTCGCCGACCGCGGGGAAGTCTCCGGTGTCCTCCGGGACGTTCTCGTACTCGATCCAGACGCGCTCGCCGTCGGCGAGGATCGGGGCGCCGTTTTCGACCGTCTCGGTCCCGAGGTCGGCCCGGTTCTCGGCCAGGTGCAGGGAGGTGTTGGCGTCGTGGCCGACGCCGAGTAAGAGCACCGAGCCGTCCCGATCGTAGATCTCTGCCAGCGGGGAATCCTCGCCGTGAGGGTAGTCGAGGGCGTGATCGGCGACGACCGCCTCGGCGTCCCGTCCCCAGGCGGCCATTGAGGTCGCGGGGTGGGCACTCCGGTGGACGTCCGGGTAGCTCCGAAAGCATTCGGGGATCGCGCCCATCCCCCGAGTCGGCGTGATCGACGGACGGTACGGCGGCATCGTCTCCTTGATCCGGTCGATCCACTCGTCGGGAACAGGCGGGTTCGACCAGCTCTCGGGATCGGTGTAGTCCGTCGAGTGCGTCGGCATCATGAGCGTCCCTGCCTCGCTCACCGCTCGCTGGAGGGCATCGAGGACTGCCGGCGCGCCGCCGGGAACCCACCCGATCGCCGACAGCGAGGAGTGGACCAGCAGCGTCTCGCCGCCCTCGATTCCGAGGGCTCGGAGGTCGGCCACGATCCGCGACGGCACCACCGGCTCGGCGACCCGCTCGATCGCCTCCCATTCGCTCATGAAGGGAGTGTTGTCGCGGGGTCTCTCAATCCTTCTGATCGGCCGTGATCTCGACCCAGGCGGCGATCCCGCCGACGAGCAGGGCGTAGAACACCGACCTGGGCCAGGCGGTCGCGAGGGCAGCGAGCGTCAGGAAGGCGACCCAGACGGTGACCACGAGGAGGTCGGCGAGGACCCGGCGGACGACGCCGAGAACGTCAGAAGTGGTACCCATGGGTTTCGGTGAGGTGGTAGGCGGCGACCCCCCAGAGGTGGTTCTGGCCGGGCCACCAGGTCCGGGCGTTGTTGAACCCCGCGATCAGGAGCCCCTCCTCCGTCGGGTAGTAGGCCGCCGAACCGCTGTCGCCGTCGGTCAGGTCGGTCTCGGTGCCCCACTGAAGCTGTCCCCGCCGGCAGTCACCGGTCACGCAGGTGACGGCGTCGATCCCCAGGATCTCCCCGGTCGTGTGGCCGGTCTGGGCGCCGACCTTCTCGAGAGGCTCGCCCCGCGCCGCGAGGTCCGCGAGCCCGAACCGGGTGAGCTGTCCGATCACCCGCGAGGGGGTGGCGCCGTCGATGGCGCTCTCGGGTTCGAACCCCCCCGTCGGCGAGACGGCGACGACGTCCACGGCGGGGTGGACGTGGCGAACCCGTCCGATCTCGACCGTCCCCGCGTCCCGCCGGGGCAAAGAGAGGGGGTCGCCGACGGTCGCGCCCTCGCCGTAGGCGTGTTCGGCCGTCGTGAAGTACGCAGAACCGTCCCGGTAGAGCGCGGGCCCGAGCGTCGCGACCCTGTCCCCGGTCCGGCAGCGAACCCCGCCGGGGACGGGACCGCCCCCGAGAGCACCCGCGAGTCGTGGCTCGCCCGACGCGTCCTCGGGAGGGTGCCGACGGACCGACTCGATCGTGACTTCCTCGCCCGCGAGCAGCATCTCGAGGGCCTCGCCCACCTGGTCGGCGTCCTCCGGGCGGACCTCGACCGCGAGCGTCGCCGTCCCTCGGTCGTAGGAACCGGGACGGACCGCGCTGCCGAGCAGCCCGGTGATCGAGCGGGCGGCGACCTGCTCGTGGAGGGCGAAGGCTTTCGACACCCGGGCGTACCAGTCGGCGGGGACGGCCCGCGTCCGGGAGGTGAGCGACGACGGATCCGAGCGGTCCTCCCGCACGAGGGCGGTGACGACCGGGACCTCGCCCTCGTCGGCCGCGAGGAACTCGTCGACGCCGAGGAGGCTCGCCAGCCCGAGGCCGTAGCCGGTGGTTCCGGCGACTCGGAGAAAGCGACGCCTCGATGTCCTCGAGGAGAGCCGATCCCGGACGGCGGCGAGTCGGTCGGCGGGGCTCCCGGTTGAGGTCATCGAGAGCGAGAGTGTGGCGCCGGTCGTGATAGCTAATGTTCACGTACAGCGGTCGGTCGGGAACGATAATGGGAAAACGGTTTGGAGCGCGCTCTCCCAGAGCCGGCATGGACGTCCGAATCGCGGCCGGCGCCAGCGAGGAGGAGGCCGCCGCCATCGCCGCCGCGCTCGCGGGACACGTCGACGAATCGGTCGCTGTCTACGCCGAGGAGGGCGAGGAACCGATCGCGGTTCGGGACCCACCCGGCGAAACTCGAGGCGAGGACTCCGGGAACGATCGAGAGCCCGAGGTCCAAGCGGGACCGACCGACCGGGAAGAACGGCTGCGCGAGGAGATCGACGACATCCTCGAGGGAGGACCCGAGAAGTATCGCGACCGGCTCGCGGAGCAAGGTAAACTGTTCGTCCGCGACCGACTCGAGCTCTGGTTCGGGGAGAAAAGCGCCCACCAGGGGGGCGATTCGGCGGGCGGGATCCGCTTCGAGGACGGCTCGTTCGCGAACTTCGACGCCTGGCATCCCGACGGGAGGGATCCCGACCCCGACGACCGCCTGCCCGCCGACGGCCTGCTGACCGGCGCCGCCGAGTTCGAGGGCCGGGACGTCCACTTCATGGCCAACGACTTCACCGTGAAGGCGGGCTCGATGGCCGAGAAGGGCGTCGAGAAGTTCCTCCGGATGCAACAGCGCGCGCTGAAGACCGGAAAGCCGGTGCTCTACCTGATGGACTCTTCAGGGGGGCGGATCGACCAGCAGACCGGCTTCTTCGCCAACCGCGAGGGGATCGGGAAATACTACTACAACCACTCGATGCTCTCCGGGCGAGTGCCACAGATCTGCGTCCTCTATGGCCCCTGTATCGCGGGCGCGGCCTACACCCCCGTCTTCGCCGATTTCACCGTCATGGTCGAGGGGATGAGCGCGATGGCTATCGCAAGCCCCCGGATGGTTGAGATGGTCACCGGCGAGGAGATCACGTTAGAGGATCTCGGGGGGCCCCAGGTCCACGCCCGAGAGTCCGGTTCGGCGGATCTGGTCGCCCGCGACGAGGAACACGCCCGGGAGCTGGTCGCCCAGTTGATGGGCTACCTTCCCGACAACGCCGACCAGAAACCGCCGGTAGCAGAGTCCCAGAAGCCGACGGCGGCGCCCGAGGGACTGGACTCGGTCGTTCCAGGGGCGCCGAACAAGGGGTACGACATGGCCGACGTGATCGAGCGCGTGGTCGACGGCGACTCCTTTTTCGAACTCCAGCCCGAGTACGGCAAGGAGATCCTGACCGGGTTCGCCCGGATCGACGGCCGCCCGGTCGCCGTCGTCGCAAACCAGCCCGCCCACCGCGCGGGCGCGATCTTTCCGGACGCCGCCGAGAAGGCGGCGGGATTCATCTGGAAAGCCGACGCGTTCGACGTCCCCCTGCTCTACCTCTGTGATACGCCCGGCTTCATGGCTGGCTCGGGGGTCGAAAAGGAAGGCATTCTCGAACAGGGCAAGAAGATGATCTACGCGACCTCCTCCGCGACGGTTCCCACACAGACGGTCGTCGTCCGGAAGGCCTACGGCGCGGGGATCTACGCGATGGGTGGGCCAGCTTACGACCCCGAGAGCGTCCTCGGCCTCCCTTCCGGCGAGATCGCGATCATGGGTCCCGAGGCCGCGATCAACGCGGTCTACGCACGCAAACTCGCCGAGATCGACGACGAGGAGGAACGCCAGCGACGCGAGCAGGAGTTGCGCGAGGAGTACCGCGAGGACATCGACATCCACCGGATGGCCAGCGAGGTCGTCATCGACGAGATCGTCGCCCCGAGCCGCCTTCGAGAGGAACTCGCCGCCCGGTTCGACTTCTACGCGGACGTCGAGAAGGAACTGCCCTCGAAGAAACACGGGACGATCCTGTAACCACCCCGTTCGTCGGATTCCGTGGCCGTTCGAGCCGCCTCCATTGGTGTAGGGGTGGCCTACCGATCCCCCGAGGGGGCCCGCACGCGGCTCATACCAATACTCCCGCCCGGTCCTTCTCCGTTCCCGCGAGGGTTCGGGCCGGTTCGACTCCGGCGGCGGGGGTATGGGAACCGATCGCGTTCGGGAGGAAGTCCTCGGTCTCGGACGACCCGGGACGCCGGGCAGGCTTGAGCGCGCCCTCTGGCTCGCGGTCGCCCTCGCGCTCGTCGGCGACGTCGTGACGACGCTTCTCGGACTCCACCTCGGCCTCGTCGAGTCGAACCCGGTTGCTCGCGGCGCGATCGAGGTCGCGGGACCCGTCGCGATGGTCGCGATGAAGGCGGGGGCCATCGGCGTCGGCCTCGCCTGCCGGCCGCTGCTTCCCGCTCCCTACGCGCCGATCGTCCCGGCCTGTCTCGCCGGTCCCTGGCTCTGTGCGACCGCGTACAACCTCTCCGTGCTCGTGGTCGTCATCTGACCGATGCGTGAACGCTTTTGTCGGTTCCCCTCCTGGCCCCCGCTATGGCCGACACCGACGGGCCGACGACGGGCGAACTGACGCCGCCGGACCGGACGCTGATGGGGCCGGGACCGAGCGACGTCCACCCGCGCGTGCTGCGCGCGATGAGCACCCCCCTCGTGGGCCACCTCGACCCCGCCTTCGTCGAGATCATGGACGAGGTCCAGGAGCTTCTCAGGTACGCCTTCCGGACCGAAAACGAGTGGACGATCCCCGTCTCGGGCACCGGCTCGGCCGCGATGGAGGCCGCCATCGGCAACGTCGTCGAGCCCGGCGACACCGTACTCGTGCCCACGAACGGCTACTTCGGCGGCCGGATGGCCTCGATGGCCCGCCGGGCCGGCGGCGGCGTCGTGGAGGTCGAGGCGCCGTGGGGCGAGCCCCTCGATCCCGACGCCGTCGCCGACGCGCTCGCGACCCACGATCCCGACGTCTTCGGCTTCATCCATGCGGAGACGAGCACCGGCGTCCGCCAGCCCGCAGTGCCCGAACTCACGGCGGCGGCCCACGACCACGACGCGCTCGTGATCGCGGACTGCGTCACCTCGATCGGCGGCGTCGAGCTTCGGGTCGACGACTGGGGGATCGACGTCGCCTACGCCGGCCCCCAGAAGTGTCTCTCCTGTCCGCCGGGCGCGAGCCCACTCACGCTCTCGGACGAGGCCATGGAGAAGGTGCTCTCGCGCGAGGAGGAGGTCCGGTCGTGGTACCTCGACCTCTCTCTTCTGGAGGGCTACTGGGGCGAGGAACGTTCGTATCACCACACCGCGCCGGTGTCGAACGTCTACGCTCTGCGAGAGGCGCTACGGCTCGTCGCGGAGGAAGGGATCGAGGCACGCTGGGAGCGCCACGAGCGGATCGCGGGCGCGCTGAAGGCGGGCGTCGAGGGAATGGGGCTGGAGATGAACGCCCCCGACGACTACTGGCTCCCGAGCCTGAACGCAGTCCGCGTTCCCGACGGAGTCGAGGACGGCGAGGTCTGTGCGGAGCTGTTGGATCGGTACGACCTCGAAATTGCGAGCGGACTGGGCGACTTAGAGGGGGAGATCTTCCGGATCGGCTGTATGGGCCACTCGGCGCGCCCGGAGAACGTGATCTACGTGGTGACGGCACTGGGTGACGTGCTCGAGTCGATGGGTGCCGACGTCGATCCCGACGCCGGCGTGGCGGCGACACGGCGCGCGCTGCGCTAAGCCGAGACGGTCGGTCCCGGGGGCGCGCGCTCGACCTCGTACTCCTCGCCGTCGACGACCATGATCGCCCATTCGTAGTCCGGATCGACCCGGCGGAGTTCGGCCTCCAGGTCGTCGGCGCTCTCGGGTTCGGCGACGAAACAGTGGAAGTCGCCGCCCTCGGGGAGCCGTCCCTCCTCGAGTACGGTCCGGACGTGGACGACCTTCCACTCGCGTTCGGCCCGGAACTCGGGGCCGTCGCCCTCGACAGTGTATCCCAGCTCCGCGAAAATCGACCTGGCCTGCTCGACGAGACGCGTGTTAACAGGTCCCATTCGTACTGGGATACGTTCGCATCGGTCATAAGCCTTTGCGTTGTACTCTCCTGGCGGATGTTTGTGGACGTGCGGACGATAAAAGGCCATAAAGCGCAAACATGGCCCATCAGTCCGGGTCAGAACTATCCGTGTTCTGCGCCCCGATCGGTAGGCGTGCGGAGATTGCCGGCAGTCGCACTCGCTCGCCCCATCGGGTCCATCGCCGCGTCGGCGCTCACAGGTCGGAAACGAAGCGCTACGGTCCTCGCTCGGGCACCGGAGGCGACACGGCGGGCAGGGCCGCGTCGAGCGCGGTCGAGGGCACCACCCGGACGCCACCGTTTCCGCGGGTTTTACGAGCGGGCGAGAAAAGAGGATACTGATGCGGTCTCACGCCCGTGACGACGCGGTCTTCTCGACTCTCTACGTTGCGTTCGTCTTCGCGGGCGTCTACAAGAGCGCGTGGTACCTCGCCTGGATCCCGGTCGATCTGACCCTGGTGTTCGGAACGCTCATGGTCGCCGCCGGGGGCTGGCTGGTCCTGCGAGGGCGGATCCGGCTCACCCGGGCCGGCCTCGCCCTCACCGCCTGTTTCGTCGCCTTCAGCGCCTATGCGGTCGTCTCCGGGCTGTGGACGCCGAGTTCGGAGTACTACCTCTCGAAGGCGTTCCGGCTCGTCGCCGTGACCGGACTGGCGTTCGGCGCCGGCGCCCTCGGCGTCGCGTCGTCGACCCGACGCCTCCGGTATACCGGGATCGCGACGACGGGACTCGCCGTGCTCACCGGGATCGAATCGCTGATCGAGTACGCCCAGCCGTCGGGCCGGGCCACGCTCTCGCCGTTCGGGACCAACTACCTGATCACCAGTCGTCTCCTGGGGCTCGGCGTGTTGCTCCTCGTCGGCTATCTCGTCCTCTCGAGGAGCGATCGCCGGGTCACGGTCGCCGCGGCCGTGGCTCTCCCCGGGATGGTGTTCGCGCTCTTTGCGACCGGGGCCCGCGGTCCGATGGTCGCGACGATCGTCGCCATCGGGCTGCTCCTCGTCGTCGGCATCTCGACCGGCACGCTTCCGAACGGCGTCGCCGCGATCGGGGCCTACACGGGCGGTGCGCTCGCGCTCGGAGTCCTTACGGTGACGGTCGGGCGCCAGCTCGCCACTGTCCGGCGGCTCCTGGTGTTGGCCGACGGACCGGGATGGTCGCTCAACCGTCGGTTCGTGCTCTGGAACCAGACCATCGACGGGCTCGATATCGGGATGCTTCCGGTCGGGCACGGCCTGGGCTCGTGGCCGGTACTCACCGGCTACGGCGACCACCAGTACTATCCCCACAATCTCGTCCTCGAGGTCGTCTTCGAACTCGGGCTGGTGGGTCTGGGACTTCTCGCCTGCCTGTTCGGAACTGCCCTCTTCATCGCGCTCTCGGAGTGGCAGACGACCGGTCGGTCCGTCCATCTCGTTCTCCTCGTCGTGTTCGTCTATCTGGGAATCAACGCGATGGTGACCGGAGACGTAAACGAGAACCGGTATCTGTTCGCCCTCGCCGGACTACTCGCCTATCGAGCAGATCCGCGTCGGTACGAACGGATTTCGGGACCGTCGGTTCTCGGTTCGGACTCCACGATGGGATCGGCGCGCTCGTGAGTGTCGGTTCGGCGAGCGCGTTCACCCGGCGGGTACCTTCGGTCCGGCGTCATTCGTCACGGACGTCCGACGAGCGACCGCCGGACGAGATCGAGGAGGCTTCGAACCACCATCCAGAGCTGGCGGATGACGATCTTGGTGTCGAACCAGAACGACTGGTTTCTGATGTACGTGAGGTCGTACTGCAGTTTCGCCCTGGAGTTCTCGCTCGAGACCTCGTTGATCTGGGCCAGCCCGGTCAGGCCGGGCTTGACGAACCACCGCTTCTTCCAGGTCGCCATCTCCCGCTGGATGACCTCCTCCTCGGCCGTCCACGCCGCTCGTGGTCCGACGACGCTCATCTGGCCCGTAAAGATGGCCCACACCTGGGGGAGTTCGTCGAGGTGGGTCCACCGCAGGAGGCGCCCGACGCGGGTGATCCTGTCCTCGTCGTCACCGGGAGCGGCGGCCTCGCTTTCGGGTTCCATGCTCCGAAACT
Source organism: Saliphagus infecundisoli (assembly GCF_020177375.1). GTDB lineage: Archaea > Halobacteriota > Halobacteria > Halobacteriales > Natrialbaceae > Saliphagus > Saliphagus infecundisoli. The sequence continues at coordinate 52,329 of NZ_JAIWHV010000007.1, forward strand.
TGTAGACCGAAAACCGATCGCCGAACTGCGTGGTGCGCTCCTGTTTGTAGATCACTGGTCCGGGACTGTCGAGTTTGATCGCGATGGCGATGGGGACGAACAGGAACAGCGTCACGAGGAGGCCGACGCCGGCGAACGCGACGTCGAACAGCCGTTTGACGACCCGGTTCTGGAGGTCCAGCGGTTCCATGTTGATCCCGATCAGACGGTCGGCCTGTTCGGACGAGATGGCGCTTTCGTCCTCGACGAGCACGCTCTCGTTGTGCTCGGTCAGGATCTCCACGTTCACGTTGTGTCGGTGGCAGGTCTCGAGGACGCCGAAGAACTCGGCGCGGTCGGTCTGGGGGAGGGCGGGGATCACCGTCCCGACGTCCGACCGATCGAGGATGTCGTCCAGACGGGAGAGCCCGCCGAGACAGTCGTACTGTGCCAGTTTCTCCGGAACCGGGTGGGCCCCGCCGTCGGCGCGGGCGTCACCGTCGACGCCGTGGGAGTCGGTCGGCGAGAACGCGTAGCCGGCGATCGGTTCCGCCGCGGCCTGCACTGCCGCCTCGATCCGATCCGGGTTGTTACCGACGACCAGGGTCCCCTCGGCTCGTTTGAGCTGTCTCTGCTGGAGGAGGACGAACCAGCCCGGAAGCGTCACGGCGAGCACGCCCACGTACGACAGGAGCGTGGCCCGCGGAAGGTACAACGTCGTCGAGAAGTAGCCGGCCGTCGCGAGGGCGACGACGACGATCAGCAGGGACCGAACCGTCGCCGTGAGCATGTCCAGAATCCGCCGAGGCCGTGGCTTGCACAGCGGCAACGCAGCGAGAACCGTCACGACGGCCGTCGTCACCAGAACGACCGGCGACAATGTCATCGAGGGGGTCGTCCGTCCACTTTCGAACGGCCGTTCGAGGCCCGGGAGTCGCTGTGGCTCGGCGGCGACGACGACGAGAGCGAGCCCCGTCGCAACCACCAGCCCGACGAACGAGAGGAGCCGATAGACATTTTTGCGACGCGAGAGAGAGCCATCGCCGGCGAACGTCGTCTCGACGTTCGACGATGACCGTGCGTCCGCTGGCATCGCCCTGTTTTCGGTCGGCCTAAACCAAAAGCGTATGGATTTCGGCTCGAGCGTGCCACGCCCGTATCGGCGGGGTTCCGTCGGGATACCTACGATCGTTCGCTCCCTCGCCCCACATTGTTTTCGGCCGGCCTAAGAATCGCATCGTTTATCTTCCCTCTTTCCACTATCCCGAACGAGCACGCCCTCCCACCGCCGTTGCCGGGATAGCACCCCCCAACCCATGACCGAGAACACGCCGAACGTCCTGCAGGTCTGTACGTACTACTTCCCGTTTACCGGCGGGATACAGAAGATGGTTCGGACCCTGGTCACCGGAATCGACGACGCCAACTTCCGGATCCTCACCTCACGAACCCGGGGGTGGGGTGGCGTCGGCGAGAAACACGGTACGACGGTGGTTCGTGCCGGGAGTTTCGGCCCCGTCAAATCGACGCCGATCAGTCCGGGATTTCCCTGCCGACTGAGAGAGCAACTCGAGTGGGCCGACCTGATCCACTACCACCTGCCCTTTCCGCTCGGGCCGGTGAGCCACCTCCTGAACCAGGTCGAGACGCCGTTCGTCGCGACCTTCCACGACGACATCATCGGCAAAGGACCCGTCGTCTACCCCTACAAGCCAGTGCTCGACCGGTTTCTCGGCGGTGCCGAGCGGATCATCGTGACCTCGCCCCAGATGCGAGACGAGTGTGCGCGCCTCTCGGAGTTCCGTTCGAACGCGGCGGTCGTCCCCATCGGAATCGAGGCCGACGACACCCCGATCGCCCCGAAACCGCTCGAGGGCCGGGAGCTCCTGTTCGTCGGTCGTCTCGTCGAGTTCAAGGGCGTCGATCGCCTCATCTCGGCGATGAGGGGCCTGGACGCGACGCTGTCGATCGTCGGGAAGGGGCCGGCCCGGGACTCCCTGGAACGCCACACCCGCGCGGAGGGGGTCGCCGACCGCGTCACCTTCGAGGGGTTCGTCTCCGAGGCACGACTCGACCGGCTCTACTCCGAGGCGACCCTGTTCGTCCTCCCGTCGGTGGGCAGAAACGAGTCGTTCGGGATCGTCCAGCTCGAGGCGATGAAACGCGGGCTGCCGGTGATCAACACCGCCCTTCCCACGGGCGTCCCCTACGTCAGCGTCGACGGGAAGACCGGCCGAACCGTTCCTCCGGGCGACCCCGGGGCGATCGCGGCGGCTGCCGAGGAGTTGCTCGCGGATCCGGAGCGCTACCGGCGCTACTCGGCGAACGCCCGGCGTCGCGTCCGCGAGGAGTTCGCCGAGACACGGATGCTCGAGCGGACGAGCGCCATCTATCGGGACGCGGTCGCTTCCGAGTGACCGCCCGATCGGATCGAGTCCGGGCCTTCGACCGATCCGCATCTATATGGGGCGTCCGGGAGTAGCCGTCCGCGAATGGTCGCCGCCGCCGTCGTCGCGGTCGTCGTGGCGTTCGCCCTCGTCGCTCGGCGACGATCCCGGCTCTACGGCTACGCGGGCGGCGTCGCCCTCGCGGGCCATCTCCTCCTCGCCGTGGTCGTGCTCCCCCTGGTCCCCTACGACTGGGACATCGATCTGTTCCATACGGCCGCCGTGGCCATCCTCTCCGGGGCCGACCCCAACCTCCTGTCCCCGGTCGACGCGTTCGCCACGGTCCAGGCGCTCCTCTACGCCGCCTTCGGGGCCGATCCGACGGTGCTGGCCGTCGTCAACGGCCTGCTGGCCGTCCTGATTCCGCTCCCGCTGTGTTACGTCGCCCGGCGTCTCTACGCTCCCCTGGAATCGACCGACGGCCTCCTGGTCGTTCTGCTGTTCTTTCCGTTCCCGTTCCTGTTCAACACGCTCCCGATGCGCGACGCGCTCTCGACGCTGCTGGCGGTGGCGCTGCTCGCGGTCTGCGTGCGGGTCATCGCAGACGGCCGGCGCCGGTGGGCGCTTCCCGCCCCGGCGCTGTGGGTGGCCGTCTTCTTGTTGCGGGAGGAACTGGCCCTGCTGATCCTGCTGGGTGCCGGGGGAGCGCTGCTCGTCGCCGTAGTGAGGAAAATCGCCGGCCGGGAGATCCCGCTGCGTTCCCTGGCGCTCGCAACGATCCCCGTCGGCGTCTGCGGGTTCGCGCTGTTTTCCGCCCTGTTCCCCGTCGATGCCCTCGACGCGCGGGTGCAGTACCGCGCGATCGGGGGCGGCGCCTACCTCGAGTCCATGCGATACGAGTCGTGGCTCGACGTCGTGCTGGCCGCGCCGGTCCGTGCGATCTACTTCCAGTTCGCGCCGTTCCCGCTGCACGTCGATTCGGCGTTCGACCTGGCGGCCGTCCTCTCGCTGCCGCTCCTGGTCGCGCTCGTCGTGATCGCCTACCGCTCGCTTCGCGCCGTCGAAGCCGACTCCGCCGTGGCCGTCTTCCTGCTGGTCGTCTACGGCGGCGGCGTCGTCGGCTACGGCCTGATCGACTCGAACTACGGGACTACGATCAGACACCGTTCGATCTTCGTGTTTCTGTTGGCCGTCCTCGGCGCGCCCGTCCTCGAGTCGTGGTACCGGTCACTCCGTCGGTATCTCGAGGAAACGGTCGATCAGCACCGCCAGGGGGACGAACACCAGCACGAAGCTCAGGAACTCGATGCCGGCGGCGGGGTTCGAGCGGAACACCGAGACCGCACTCGCTAGAACGGAGACGGCGAGAGCGCCGATCAGCACCCGCTCGTCGCCCAGGACGGAGAGAGCCCTGCTGCTCGCCGCCCGCCGGTAGAGCGTCCGTATCGCGGCGTTCGCCTTCGACTCCGAGGACGATCGGCGTCGGTCCCGATCCATCGATCGAGGGTAGGCCCGATCCGATGATAACTGTTGGCACTCCGGGATGGGTCAGCCGACCAGTCCCTCGAACCCTCGTTCGAGTCGGTCGGTGACCCCTCCCCACGTGTAGCCCTCGTCGATTACGTAGGACCGACAGGCGTCGCCCGCTTCGGAACGCGCCGGCGCCGACAGCCGCGCCCACGCCACCAGCCGTGTGGCGAGCGCGTCGGCGTCGCCGGGGTCGACCAGCAGCGACTCCGGGATCCCTTCCCGGGACTCCAGATCGCCCAGGATCTCGGGGGTCGCGCCGGCCCGCGTCCCGATCACGGGCGTGCCCGCCGAAAGCGCCTCGAGCGTCGCGAGCCCGAACCCCTCGAGCTCGAGCGTCGGGAGGACGAAGACGTCCGCGCCGGCGTAGAGGGTGGCGAGGTCTTCCTCCGGGACGTAGCCGAGAAAGGTGACGGCCGACTCGATTCCCAGCCGATCCGCGCGCGCCCGCAGTCGATCGCGGAGCGGGCCGTCGCCCCCGACGTAGAGGTGGGCGTCGGCGCCGTCGGCGACGCTCGCGAACGCGTCGAGTAGCGTCTCGAGACCCATCCGCGGGGTGAGCCGGCGGACCGTGAGAAACGCGGTCTCGCCGTCCGAGAACAGGTCGGGGCGGGGACCGTCGAGGGGAGCGAACCGGGCGGCATCGACGCCGCCCGGAACGACCGAACAGGGCGAGGCGTGGGGATGGTACTCCCGGAGGCGCTCGCGCATGAACTCGCTCAACACGATGGCACCGTCGCTGTGGCCCAGTACGTTGGCCTCGATCCGGTGGCGCAGAATGCTGTTGAGCCAGTGCCACGGGGCCGCCCACGGACTCGGGTCGACCAGCCGGTCGCGGTACTCCACGCCCCAGAGCCCGTGGACCGTGTACGTTCGTGGAACCGGGTCGGCCACCGCTCTATCGACGCCGAACGAACTCAGTGCGCCGTGAAAACTCACGAGGTCCACGGGCGCCTTCGACCGGATCGACGCCACCAGCCGGTCGATCTCGCGGAGCGTCGCCGGGAGCCGCGGGATCGACGCGCCGTAGCGGTGGACGTCCATCCCGGCGACCGTCTCCCGGGCGGGCGCGTCGCCCCGGCGTCTCGTGACGACCGACACCGTGTGCCCCCGTTCGACGAGTTCGCGACCGACCTCGTAGTTGTAGCGCCCGGAGCCGGTCGCCTCCGGCTCGGGATAGAGGTTGTTCGTCGCGGCGAGGACGTGCATACGCCGTCTGGACCGCGATGGAGAATCAACGTTGCGCTCGACGCGAGGGTTCGCTCGAACGGGATGGCGAAACACTCATTTCCCGTCTCGAGCGAGGTTGGGGCACATGGACGCGCGTCCGCGGCTGTCCCGTGCGCTCAAGAACCCGATCCTGTTTTGCAGACACGCAAACCGGCTGTACCACCGCCGGCTCGGGCTCCGCTCGTACAACGAGGACGGCATCGACCCGTTCGCGGCCGACTGGGACAACCTGCTCGTGCTCGACGCCTGCCGGTACGACATGTTCGAGCGCCGGGCGGACCTGCCCGGTCGCCTCCGACGCGTCGAGTCGCGGGCCTCCACGACGGTCGAGTTCCTCCGTGCGAACGTCGGCGGGCGCGACCTCCGGGACACCGTCTACGTGACCGCGAACCCACAGCTCCACCAGCACCGCGAGTCGATCGAGGCTCAGTTTGCTGCCGTCGTCGACGTCTGGCGCGCCGACGGCTGGGACGACGAGCACGGCACGGTGCTCCCCGAGACGGTGACGGCGGCCGCACTCCGGGCGAACGAGGAACACCCCGACAAGCGACTCGTGATCCACTACATGCAGCCCCACTACCCCTTCATCGGGGCCGACACCCGCTTTGCGGGCGGGGACTTCACCGACACGGAAGCGAGCGAGGAAAACGTCTGGGTCCAGCTGTTACAGGGACGCCTCGACGCCGACCGCGAGGGGATCTGGGAGCTGTACGACGCCAACCTCGACCGGGCGCTCCCCCACGTCGAGGAGGCGATGGAGAAACTCGGGGGGAGGACGGTCGTGACCGCCGACCACGGCAACATGGTCGGCGAGCGCGCGTTCCCGATCCCGTTCCGGGAGTGGGGCCACCCCCGCGGCGTCTACACCCCGGAACTCGTCTCCGTCCCGTGGCTGGTCTACGAGGACGGCCCCCGCCGGAAGATCCGTGCATCCACCGCCGGCCACGGCGAGGAATCGGCCGACGACGACGTCGTCGCCGAACGGCTCCGCGACCTCGGGTACGCCGAATGAGAACGAACGCGAGGGGGACGGCGTGAAGGTCGGTTTCGTCCATCCGACGTACCCCCAGGGCGAGGGGACGGGCGCGACCCACAGCGCCTCGCGGATCGCCTTCGAGTTGGCCGATCGGGGCCACGACGTGACGATATACCCCTGGGAGACGCCGCCCGAGGACGCGACGATCGACGCCGGCGTCTCGGTCCGCCCGCTCGCCCTCTCGGGATATCCCTACCACTCGGCGCTCCAACTGAACGACGCGCTCCGCGAGCGCCTTCCCGAGTTCGACGAGTACGACGTCGTTCACAGCTACGTGATGAACGCCATGCCGGCGATGGGGGCGATCGCCGAGCGGACGGACGCCGCGACGGTCGTGACGCTCAACGCCTACGGCGCGATCTGTCCGAAGAACGACCTCCGCTACATGGACCGCGAGCCCTGTACCGAAAACGGGCTGGCGAAGTGTACGGCGTGTTCGCTCGCGACCAGCGGCGGCGGCGAGGACGGTCCCCTCTATCGTTCGGCGAGCAGACTGGGCTATCTGAAGCTCGTGCAGGAGGGCGAACGGGTGGCCGACCGGATCGATGCCTACCACGCCCTCTCGCCCCACATCGCGGCCACCTACGCCGACTTCGGCTTTCCTCCGGAGCGGCTGACGGTCGTTCCCAACGTTCTCGACGAGCGGTTTTGCCGCCCCCACGAGAGCGACTTCGAGGGGCCCTACGACCTGCTGTACGTCGGCTCGCTGGCCGAACACAAGGGCGTCGATCGTCTCGTTCCGGTCCTCGATCGCCTGAACCGGCAGGTTTCGGACGCCGTCCGGCTGACGGTCGTCGGCGACGGCGATCTCCGGAGCGACGTGGAACGACAGGCCGCAGAGAGCGGTCTCGCCGATCGCGTCACGGTCACCGGCTGGCTGCCCAACGACGACCTCCCGGCGGTGTTCGCGTCCCACGACTGCTTCGTCTATCCCGGTCGATGGGACGAACCGTTCGGGCGGGTGTTCCTCGAGGCGCTCGCGACGGGGACGCCGGTCGTCGCAAGCGACGTGGGCAGCGTCGCCGAGATCGTCGGCGATGCCGGCGTCACGACCGACGGCTCCGTCGAGGGGGTCGTCGCCGCACTGGCGGACCTCCTGGCTGGCGAGGCGCTTTCGGCCCGATCGGCGGCGGCCGCCGAGGAGATCGAAGCCTACCGGGCCGAGGCCGTCGTTCCGCAGTTCGAGGCGCTGTACGAGGCGGCAATGGAGCGATGACTCCGGTAGCCGCGGCGGTTTCGGCGCTCTACCCACCGGTCTGGGTCGCGTAGAGGGCGGCGTACTCGCCGTCGTTCTCGACGAGGTCGTCGTGGGAGCCGACCTCGGAGATCTCGCCCGCGTCGAGCGTATAGATGCGGTCTGCGTTCCGGACCGTCGTCAGCCGGTGGGCGACGGTGACGACGACGTACTCCTCGTCCATCGTCTCGATGCCCTCCTGGACGTCGCGCTCGAGGGTCGAGTCCAGGTCGCTGGTCGCCTCGTCGAGGAGCAACACGTCGGCGTCGCCGAGCAGGGCCCGCGCGATGGCGAGGCGCTGTTTCTGTCCGCCCGAGAGGCGCACGCCGTCGTCCCCGACCCGGGTCTCGTACCCCTTCGGGAGGTCGTCGAGGAACTCGTCGACGCGTGCGATCTTACAGACGCGATCGATCTCCTCGCGCGTGGCCGCCCTGTCGGCGATCGTCAGGTTGTATCGGAGGGTGTCGTCGAAGACGTAAGGGTCCTGGCCGACGACGGCGACGCGCTCGCGCCACTCCTCGATCGCCATCTCGCCGATCGGGATCCCGTTGGCCCGGATCTCGCCGCCCGTGGGTTCGTGCAGCCGCGCGAGCAGGGAGACGACGGTCGACTTCCCGGCGCCGGACTGGCCGACGAAGGCCACGAACTCCCCCCGTTCGGCGGCGAAGTCGACCCCACGGAGCACGTCGGTCTCCCCGTCGTAGGAGAAGCTGACGTCGTCGAAGGCGATCGACTCGACGGTGTCGGGTGTCTCGCGTCGGGCGACGTCGGGCTCGGCGTTGTGCGCGAGGTCGCGTGTGAACCGTCGCGTGCGCACGAGATGCGGGAGGTCCTGTTCGATCCGGTAGAGCAGTTCGTTGGCCCGGCTGGCCTTGGGCCCCAGCCGGAACATCGCAAAGAGGAAGAGTCCGAGCGAGCCGAGCGTCAGCTCCGCGTACGTCAGCGAGACGTAGATGAGCGCGAACACGGAGACCGCGACGGCGAGCTGATAGGCGTTGTCGATCGCGGCCTCGTTGCGGCGCAGCCTGATCCGGGCCCGCGTGTAGTCCTCGACGCTGTCGGCGAAGTCGCCGTACAGTTCGTCGACGAGTCCGAAAATCCGGCTCTCGCGCATCCCCTGTGTGCCCGCCTGGGCGGCCTCCTGGCGCCGCTCGTTTGCGTCGGCGACCCGATCGCCGATGTCGTAGCCGGGTTCGACGACGACGCGCAACAACACGGTCACGCCCCCGAGCACGGCGACCGTCAGGACGGTGAGCGTCGGCGAGACGAGGAAGGCGATGAGCCCGTAGACGATGCCGAGGAACGACTGTTCGACGAACAGGACCAGCCGCTCGATCACCTGGCCCGCGTAGAACGTCTGGGTGATGATCGCGTTCAGCACGTCGTCCGAGCCCTCCTCGTCCAGATAGGTGATCTCGGCGTCGAAGGCGTTCCCGAACGCCTCGGTCTGGAGGTCCCTGATGTAGGACATCCGGAGGCGTTCGCGAAACCACGCCACCAGGAAGCTCGCGGTAAAGCGGACGGTCATGACGGCGGCGACGCCGAGCACCGCCGTTCCGAGCGTCAGGGGGACGTTCAGGGTTCGGTAGACGGTGGCGAAGACCCCGGCGATCCCGCCCTCCGCGGGCCGGCCGTCGGCCCGGACCAGCTCGATGATCGGAAGGACGAAACTCAGTCCGATCCCTTCGAGGACGGCGGCGGCGATCCCCAGAGCGACGATCGGAACCGTGAGCTTCGGGTCGTAGGCGAGGACGCTGCGTAAGGCGTCGAGTTTCTCGCGTCGCGAGGCCGGCGGGGAGTCGGAGTCGGACATGGCGGGTGGCTGTGTCTACGTCACCCCTCCGGCCTCGGGCGTATAAATCCACTCATCCCCGAGTATCGCCCCCTCCGAGCCTCGAGACGGGTGCTTTAGGCCGGCCAAACATATGGGAACGGCTTTATTCGAGGATCCGAAAGGGTCGGTGTGAGAGCCTCGTCGCGTCGGCGGGCCGACGCGGGACCTACACATTTTTAAGGTTGGCCTAAAAATTGGGTGTAACGAGCGATCAGGAGATGAACTCACACACTGAAACGACGCGTTCTCGGCTCCGGACGGCGATCCCGGCATGACCGGGCCCCGGGAGACCGTCGGGTCGGGGTACAGCTTCCTCACGACCGACCCCGACCTCGGGAGGACCATCGGCTTCCGGAAGGTCGATCTCGCGCGCGACCTCGGACGCCTCCACACGTGGCTCAACAGCGAGCACGTCCTGCCCTACTGGACCCAGAACGATCCGCTTCCCCAGGTCAGAGACACGATCGACGAGCGGGCGAGAGACGACGACCAGACGCTGTACATCGGCTACCTCGATCACACCCCGATGAGCTACTGGGAGTCCTACTGGGCCGCCAGGGACCGAATAGGGGAGTACTACGACGCTGAACCGGCCGACCAGGGGATCCACCTGCTCATCGGTCCCCCCGAGTATCTCGGGAAGGGGTACGCGAGCCCGCTCGTGACGGCCATGGTCGCCTTCCAGTTCCAACATCCGGAAACCCGGCGGATCGTCACGGAGCCCGACGCCCGGAACGAACGCGCCATTCGCGCCTTCGAGAGGAGCGGCTTCGAGCGCCAGCGCGAGGTCGAACTGCCCGACAAGACGGGCGTTCTCATGTTCTGTGACCGGGATCGGTTCGAGGAGGAGATCGTATGACCGACCGCGTCCGCAACGTCGTCGGCATCGGAATCGGCCCGTTCAACCTCGGGCTGGCGGCGCTCGTAGACGACGCGCCCGCCGACGTGGACGCCGTCTTCCTCGAGCAGGAACCGGAGTTCAACTGGCACGAGGGGATGCTCATCGAGGAGACCACCCTCGAGGTCCCCTTCCTCGCGGATCTGGTCACGATGGCCGATCCGTCGAACCCCTACAGTTACCTCAGCTACCTCCACGACCGCGACCGCCTCTACGAGTTCTACTTCTACGAGGAGTTCTTCATCCCGCGTCGCGAGTACAATGACTACTGCCGGTGGGTCGCCGACCAGCTACCGTCACTGGCGTTCGACCGGCGGGTCACCGACGTCCGGGAGGAGGGAGGCGTCTTCGTCGTCGAGACGGTCGATCCCGGGACGGGCGAGCGGACGAGCTACGCCGCCGAGAACGTCGTGATGGGGATCGGGACCCAGCGCCACGTCCCCGACCAGTTCGAGGACGTCCTCGGAGGCGACGTGTTCCACTCGGCGTCATATCTGCACAATCGCGAGCGGTGTCTGGAGGCCGACTCGGTCACCGTCGTCGGCTCCGGCCAGAGCGCGGCGGAGGTGGTTCGGGACCTCCTCGAGCGCCAGCCCGACCACGACTACGGCCTCGACTGGATCACCCGGTCGCGGGGATTCTTCCAGATGGCTGACGGCAAACTCGGCCACATGGTCTACACCCCCGACTACATCGGCTACTTCTACGATCTGGATCGGGAGACCAAAGACGAGTTGCTCGGGAGCCAGGACCTCCTCTACAAGGGGATCGACGAGCGCACGAGCGCGCGGATCTACGACGCGCTCTACCGGAACTCCATCGGCGACGCCGATCCCGACGTGGGGTTGCTCGCGGCGACGGAGGTCACCGACATCGAGAGCCGGGAGTCGCGGGGAGGCTACCGGATGATCTGCCGGCAGTGCCAGGAGGACGAACGGTTCCTCCACGACAGCGAGGTGGTCGTCCTGGGAACGGGCTACGCCCGGAGCGATCCGCCCTTCCTCGCGCCCCTGGAGGACCGGCTCCGGCGCGACGGGCAGGGCCGTCTCGAGATCACGCGGGACTTCCGCTTCGTGACCGACGGACTCGACGGCGAGATCTTCGTCCAGAACGCGGAGTTACACACCCACGGAATCAACGCGCCCGACCTCGGGCTCGGTCCCTACCGGAACGCCACCATCGTCAACGCCGTCGCCAGCGAGGAGCTCTACGAGCCCGCAAGCGCCGACGTCTTCCAGAGCTTCGCGGCCGGCGACTTCGTTGCCGACCGGGGAGCGCGCCGGCTCTCGGACGCACCGCGAGTGGGCGACGAGGACTGAGATGGTCGGCCTCTCAGGGGTTTTCGGCGACGCGGCCGACAGCATCGAGGTCGAGACCGTTCCCGAAACCGTCGCCGGCGAGGTCGCCGACACCTATCGCGAGCACGGCGTTTCCGTCCGCTCTGCGTTCCACGAGGGGACGGCGACCGACCAGCCCGCCGAGGCCGGGGGCGCGCTCGTCTGGACATGGGGCGAGGTGTACAGCGTCACCGATTCGAACGGTACGCGGACCACCGTCGATCCCAACGAGTCGGCCCGCGTCTGCGCCCGGGAGTACGCCGACCACGGCCTCGAGTTCGTCACCCGACTCGACGGCGAGTTCGTCGGCTGTGTCTACGAGCCGGCCGCCGACACCGTCTCCTTTTTCCTCGACAGGCTCGGCGCGCGCCCGCTGTACTACGCCGCTACCGAGGACGGCCTCGCCTTCTCGACGAACGTCCAGACGGTGCCCGTGGTGCCGGGGAGAGAGCTCCGCTTCGAGGAGGAGTACCTCGCGGAGTACCTCTACTGTCGGCGCACGATCGGCACGCGGACGCCGGTCCGGGGCGTCTCACAACTCCCCCCGGCGACGGTTCTGACGTACGATATCGCAAGCGGCGACGTAGACCGGCGCCGGTACTGGGAACCCCGTTACCGCCCGATCGACAGGCCCCTCTCGTACTTCGTGGGGGAGCTGACCGAGCGCTTCGACCGGGCGGTCGCCGACCGGACGAGCGACGACCGCGACCACGGGCTCTTGCTCTCCGGGGGAAGCGACTCCCGGGCGGTGTTGGCCGCCGCCGACGAGCCGCCGACGGGCTTTCACCTCGGCGACGGCTGGAACCGGGAGGCACGGATCGCCAAACGGTCGGCCGACGCCGCGGGCGCGGAGTTTCGCCTGCTGGATCGCGGGCCGAACTACCACGCCGAGTTGCTCGAGCGCGCGGGCCCGATCCAGGAGTTCATCGGACCGTTCCACACGGGCCACGCGCTCGGGTTCGCCGAGGAGATCCGCGAGGAGGCCGACACGCTGCTGACGGGGCTGTACAGCGACGACCTCTTCGGCTCCTGGAGCGTCTCGCAGGCGACGCTCGACCTGCCCGCCGGCGTTCGGTTCTGGCTGCCGTTCGCGCGCCTGCCGGAGGCCCTTCCCGAGTTCGTCTCCGAACTGGCGAACTCGGGACCCGTCCGACGGCCGCCCTTCCTCGATTCGACCCCCCTGGAGGGGATCCTGTGGCGCAACGTCGATTCGAGGGGCGGCCGGGTCGACTTCCACGGCGTCGAGTACGAGTCCGTCGGGGGACTCAGCCTCGCCTCGACGCTGTACCCGATCACGAACGGGATCGGGTTCGACCTCTACAGCGCCCTCCAGATCGCCCCGACGCGGAACCCGTTTCTGGACCGGCGGCTGATCGACCTCCACTGTGCGATGCCGTTGAAATACCGGCTCCGCCACGACCCGCTCCACCGGGCGATCGAGCGTCTCGACGGCTCGCTCGCGGCGATCCCCCACGCCGGGACCGGGATTCCCCTCGACTATCCGAAGGCGGCCCACGCGGTCGGCAACCGCGTGACCAACCAGGTCGACAAGCTCAGGGCGACCGGCTCCTACCGGACGGACGGCCCCTGGCAGAACAAAAACGAGGTCGTCCGGGGCGACGACTTCGTGGGTCGGGCCCTCGACAGACACGAGGCCAACGGCCGGCAGCTTCCCGGCGTCGACTGGCCGGCGGTTCGAGAGACCTACCGGCGACACCGCGAGGGGGAGCTGAACGTCGCCGAGGAGCTCTACCGGCTGGTCTCCGTCCTGGAGATGCCCCTGACGGAGCGGGTCGTCGGGGAGTGAGCCGGGCTCAGGCCGACGGGAACCAGACCAGCGGGTGGTTCGCGACGAGGTCGAGGCGAACCGACTCGCCGACGTCGAACACCTCCGTGTGGCCGTGGAGCGACTGGACGGTGTCGCCGCCGTCGGTTTCGACGCGGTAGACGAACGACGGCCCCTGGTACTGGCGCCGGGTGATCGTGCCGTCGGCGTCCGCGGGAGAGGTGGGCGTCACCCGGAGGTCGTCGGGTCGGACCAGGACGTCGACGGCGGCCTCCTCGGACAGCGCCCCCCAGTCAGATCGCTCCACCCCGACGAGCGCGTCGGCATCCAACTCGCCGACCTCCGTCAGGAGGACGCCGTCGGCGACGGTCGCCGAGAGGAAGCCGGCGCGACCGAGGAAGGTGGCGACGAACCGCGAGGCGGGACGCTCGAAGACCGTCTCCGGGCGGCCGATCTGCTCCAGGCGGCCGTCGTTCATGATGCCGACGCGGTCGGCGACCGACAGCGCCTCCTCCTGGTCGTGGGTGACCCAGATCGCCGTGACGCCCGTCTCGTCGATGATACGGCGGATCTCCTCGCGCATCGAGACCCGGAGGCTCACGTCGAGGTTCGACAGCGGCTCGTCGAGCAGGAGCACGTCGGGTTCGGGCGCGAGCGACCGTGCGAGCGCGATCCGCTGTTTCTGGCCGCCCGAGAGCTCGCCGGGGTAGTCCTCGCCGTGGTCCGCCAGATCGACGAGCGCGAGCAACTCCTCGACGCGGGCCCGGCGTTCGGCCTTGCTGTGGTCGTTCAACCCGAACCCGACGTTCTCGGCGGCGGTCATGTGAGGAAAGAGCGCGAAGTCCTGGAAGACGAGGCCGATATCGCGCTCCTCGGCGGGGACGAACCCGCCCCGGTCGGCGTCGGCGATGGCGTCGTCGTGGAGTTCGATCCGACCGGCGTCCGGTCGCTCGAGCCCGCCGACCAGCCGCAGGGTCGTCGTCTTGCCACAGCCCGATGGGCCGAGCAGGGTGAGCACCTCGCCGTCGCGGACGGACACGGAGAGCTCCGAGAGGGCGGTTTCGGTGGCGTACGACCGGGCGATGCCCTCGAGGGAGAGGACGGGATCGCCCTCCGGCTCGCGGGTGGATTCGGCGGATCGGTCGGTCGAGACGGCGGACCGTTCGTCGTGGACGTGTCGTGTCATGCGTTGTCCTCCTGTGACAGGATGACGACCATCGAGAGCGCGGAGACGACGATGAGCGCGAGCGCGGGGACGGCGACGGCGCCGTAGTCCGCGCTCTCGCGGAGTCCCCAGATATAGGTGACGAGCGTCTCGAACCCGGTCGGGTGGAGCAGGAGCGTCGCGGGAAGCTCCTTCATCGTCGTGAGAAAGACGAGCGCGCTCCCGCCGATCACGCCCGGCGCGATCAGTGGGAGCGTGATCCGGCGGAACGCGGCCGATCGGGTGCGCCCGAGCGTCCGCGCGGCCTCGGTGAGACTCCGATCGACGCGCCGGACCGACGAGCGGGTCGCGCCGACGGCCTGGGGGAGGAAACGGACGACGTAGGCGAAGATCAACAGCGGGAGCGTCTGGTAGAGCCCCGGCGCGACGTTGCTCCCGAGAAGCGTCTCCGAGATCCCGCCCGCGGACGCGTCGTACCAGACGCCGAAGAACACGAGCGCCAGCCCGAGGACGATCCCCGGCATCGCGTAGCCGACGTACGTCGCGCGATCGAACAGCTCCGCGAGCCGGGAGCGGTGTCGCGCGGCGAGGTAGGCCACCGGGACGGCGGCGACCGCACAGACGAGCGCCGCAGCCAGGGAGACCTGCACCGAGTTGAGCACGAACTCCAGCCGGAACCCCGAGGCGATCCTGGTGGCGCCCTCGGGACTGCGGACCAGCCACTGGAGCAGGATTCCGATCGGGAGGACGAGACAGAGACAGACGACGAGCGCACAGAAGCCGAGCGCCGGAGCCGTCCACCGCCCGAGGGAGACGGTCGTCTCGCTTTCCTTGGGGCTCGTCCCGACGTACGCGCCCCGGTTCGAGTCGCCGATCCGCGATTCGATCGCGAGGATCACTGCCGTGATCGCGAGCAGTTGGACGGAGAGCAACGCCGCGGTCTCCCGGCCGAACGCGTTGTACTCGACGTAGATGACCCGCGTGAAGACGTCGAGGCGCATCAGCGACGGCGTCCCGAAGTCAGAGAGAGCGTAGAGCGCGACCAGAAGCGCCCCCGAGGTGATTCCCGGAAGGAGCTGTGGGAGCGTCACCCGCCTGAACGCCTCCCGCCGCGAGGTGCCGAGGGTTCGGGCGGCCTCGACGAGCCCCTGGTCGAACGAGAGCAGCGACGCCCGCGTGGTGATGAACACGTACGGATACGTATACAGCGTGAGCACGAGCGTCGTCCCCCAGAAGCCGTAGATCGACGGGATCGACCCGATTCCCAGTGGCGCGAGCGCGTCGGCGAGTTCGCCGCTGGGGCCGAACGCCATGACGAACGTGAAGGCGCCGATGTAGCTCGGGATCACCAGCGGCAGCGCCACGGCGATGGTCCAGAACCGCCGAAAGGGGAGGTCGGTCCGCACGGTCAGGAAGGCGAGGGGAACGCCGAGGAGGATCGAGGCGCCGGTGACGGCGGCGACGAGCGCGAGGCTCGTCAGGAGGATCTCGACCGTCGTCGGGCGCACGAGGATCGATCGCGCGTACTCCGTATCGACCTGGAGGACCCGCATGGCGATCCAGACGAGCGGCGAGAGCACCGCGGCGGCGATCGCGCCGCTCAGCAGGGTCAACCCGATCGGGTGGCTGCCCTTGCCCCCCCGATCGAACGGTTCGGCCAGCCGGTCGGCGACGGACATGCTACAGGGCGCCGACCTCCCGGAGCAGTTGCAGGGTGGGTTCGACGTCCGAGAGCTCCGCGAGGTTGAGCTCGGGCGGGTTCAGTTCGTCGATCGTCGGCAGGTCGCCGATCGGCGGGACGCCCGGGACGAGCGGGTACTCGTAGCCTCGCGTCCCGAGGAACTCCTGGGCCTCGATGCTGAGCAGGTGGTGGATGAAGTCGGCCGCGAGCTCTTCGTTGTCGGTTCCCTGGATGATCTCGGTCCCCGAGCAGTTGATGAGTGCGCCGGCGTCCCCCTGGGTGAAGGCGAGATCCAGCGGGGCGTCCGGGCGCTCCTCGTACACCAGCCTCGAGTAGTAGTGGTTCGAAAAGCCCGCGTCGAGTTCGCCGCTCGCGACCGTGTTCGCGACGACCAGCTCGTTGTCGTAGGTCTGGACGCCCTGCTCTAGCATCCCGTTCAGCCACTGTCGGGTCTCCTCTTCGCCGTTGATGAGCCGCATCGCCGTGACGAACGACTGGAACGCACCATAGGTGGGTGCCCACCCCATCGCGTCCTGGAAGCGCTCGTCCTCGGCGAACGCCATGACGTCGTTCGGGACGTCCTCGGCGTCGAACTCATCGGTGTTGTAGGGGATGCTCCGGGCGCGGCCCATGATCCCGACCCACTGGTCGGTCGGGTGGAACGTGTCCGGCACCCCCGAGACGACCCGCTCTGGAAGCTCGACGGTCGCGTCGTTGGAGGCGACGATGCCGATGGAGCCGGCGTCGATCGCCCAGAAGACGTCCGCCGAACTCGAGCCCGCGGACGTCTCCTCGATGATCGTGTTGGCCAGCTGTGCCGACGGCGCGGGACGGATCGAGACCGAGAACTCCTCGTAGGCCGACTGGATCCGATTCATGAGATTCTGGTACAGCCCTCCCTCGCCGCCGCCGAGATAGACGGTGAGCTCGCCGCTGAGATCGGGGAGATCCAGCATCGAGATGCCCGTGTACTCGCTGGGGCGATCCTGAATCAGTGGTCCGTCCCCGCGCCAGTCGTCGATGTTGAACAGTTCGTCCTCCGTGTAGGTCCGCTCCTCGGCCGTCCCGTTCCCGTCAGTGTCGTTCGTCTCGTTCCCCTCGATGTCGTTCGTCTCGTTTTCGGACTGGTTGTCGTCGATCTCGGTCTCCTCGGTGTCGTTCGTCTCGGTGTCGTTCGAGTCCTCCGGCGTGGTCGTCGCGTTTCCGGTTTCGTTGTCCCCGTCCGCGTTCTCGCTGGCCGTTTCGGTTTCGTCGTCCTCGTCGGTCTCGTTCTCGCTCTCGCCGTTTCCGTTCCCCCCGTCGCCGCCGAGACAGCCCGCGACCACCAACGCCCCCGCCGTTGAGCCGGCTACTTTGAGGACCTCTCGTCGTCTCGAGTCGGTACCACGGTCGCGTTCGGACCCACCGTGGTCCCCATCGCGGTCGTCGCTCGTGTCGCTGGTCATGTACGCCGTGTTTTTGGCCGACCTAAAAAGCTTTTACATCCGCCGGTCGAACGGAGGGGTGAACGGGTCCATCGAGGCCCGACGGAGAGAAATGTCCACCGATACCCATCGCCCTACTGACCGATCCGACCGTGAGTGACCCGAAGACCAGCGTCGTCGTCCCGGTCTACAACGATCCCGACGGGTTGGAAACGACCATCGAGTCGCTGGGAGACCAGACGGCGACCGACTACGAGGTCGTCATCGCGGACAACGGATCGACCGACGGGACGACGGAAGTCGCCCGGAGCCTCGCCCGACACGAGCGGGTTCGCTACGTCGGAGAGGAGAGGATCCAGAGCTCCTACGCCGCACGAAACGCGGGGATCGAGGCGGCAGAGGGGGAGATCCTCGGGTTCGTCGACGCGGACATGTGGGTCGAGCCGGATTATGTCGAGTCGATCACCGACCGGATGGAGGCCGGGGATCGGGAGTACATGGGCTGTCGAGTCGAGGTCGTCGCCGACGGCGGACTCGTCGCCCGCTACAGGGCCGCGACCGGGTTCGACGTCGAGACCTACGTTCGGGAGAAGCGGTTCGCGCCGACCTGTTGTCTCGTGGTCCGCCGGGGGGTGTTCGACGCCGTCGGCCGCTTCGACGGCCGACTGCGCTCGAACGGCGACCTGGAGTTCGGCCGGCGCGCCCACGACGCCGGGTTCGACCTCGTCTACGAACCCGGGATCACCCTCTATCACCCCGCGCGGTCGACGCTTCGTGAACTCGTCGCCCAGAGCGCCCGGATCGGCCGCGGCCAGGGGAAGTTGCGCGAGCGACACGGGGACCGGTTCGACGTCCGGGACCCGGCGAATCCGCGGAACTACTTCCCGGTGAACCCCGTCGCGTTCCGCGAGCGAGTGGCCGGCGGATCCCCGAGCTTTGCCGAGGCGGTCGGCTGGTACCTGATCGCGTGCCTCCAGAAGTGGTCGATCGCGGCCGGCCATCTCCGGCGGACCGCGGGCTCGGCCGTCGCGACGCGGGCCCCGGGCCGGTCGCGCCGTCGGTAAGCGTTCGCGGAATCGGCCGGGCCTACTCGTGGGCCGCGTCCCACTCGGTGGGCTTGCGGAGGTTGCCACACCGATTGCACTCGACGCGGCCCATCGAGTCCATCGCCGCGTCGGCCCCCTCGCAGTTCGTACAGAACCAGCCGTAGCGCTCCTTGCCGTCGGGGCTCTCGTAGGCGACGAGGAAGGGCCCCTTCGAGCCGCGAGAGCCCTCCCGCCCGACGTAGACGGTGACGCCGTCCTCGACCGTACGTGCGTCCATGGACCGGATAGCGGCCGGCGGGGTAAAATCCGTGCGGTCCGTTCGCGGGCCGAGACGGGAACCGAATGAGGGAAGTCGCCCCTCGGCCTACTCCGGCGAACGCGATGCCCCTCCGTCTGCTTCACTACTCCGACGTCGAGAACGCGCCCGACGACCCCGCCCGGGTCGGCCGGCTCGCGGCCGCCATCGACGCCCGCCGCGATGGGGCGCTCGTCGTCGGCACCGGCGACAACACCGGTCCCGGCGTCCTCCCGCTGGTCACCGAGGGCCGCCACGCCCTCCGGCTGTACGACGCGATCTCCCCCGACGTCGCAACGTTCGGCAACCACGACTTCGACTTCGGGCTCGAGGCGACCCGCGAGATCCTCGAGAACTCGCCCCAGACATGGGTGAGCGCGAACGTCCGCCGGAACGGGGATGCCTTCGCCGCCGATGCCGGAGTTACCCCCTGGACGATCCGCGAGCGGGCGGGCGTCCGCGTCGGCTTTACGGGCGTCACGGACCCCGACACCGCCGCGACGAACCCGATGGCCAACGGACTTCGCTTCTCCGAGCCGATCCCCGCGGTGCGGAAGGCGATCGGAAAGCTCCGCGAGCGCGACGTCGACCGGGTCGTCGTCTGCTCGCATCTCGGCCGGGGCGACGACGACCTCGCGCGGGCGGTCGACGCCGACGTGATCCTCGGCGGTCACGTCCCGACCGCCCGCGTCGACCGCGTCGCGGGCACCCTCCTCACCCGACCCGGCGACGGCGGCCGCGCCGTCGTCGAGGTCTCCCTCGAGGGCCGATCGACCGCCACCGTGCGTTCGACCGTCGAACGCGAGCCCGACCCCGCGGTCGCGGCCACCTTCGCGGACCTCGCGAGCGAGACCGGCCTCTCGGAGACGCTCGCGACGGTCTCCCGGCCAATGGAGCGCACCGAGGCGACGCTGTTCGGCGGCGAGAGCCGCGTCGGCAACTTCGTCGCCGACGCCTACCGCTGGAAGACGGGCGCCGACGTCGCCCTCCAGAACAGCGGTGGCGTCCGTTCGGGCGAACCCCTGGCGGGCGCAGTGACCGCCGCCGACGTCGTCGGGCTCGTACCGTTCGACGAACCGGTCGCGGTCGTCGAGGTATCCGGAGCCGAACTCGCCGCCATCCTCTCGGGGGCCGCGGGCCTCGACGTCGGCTTCGCCGAACCCGACTGGTGGCACGCCCAGGTCAGCGGCGCGGTCCTCGAGTGGGACACGGAGAATCACGGCGTCTCGGTCAGGTCGGTCGGCGGCGAGCCCGTCGACCCCGGGGACACGTACCGGCTGGCGACCTCGGACTTCCTCGTCGAGACCGACGCGGAGTTCCCCGGCCTCGATGCCGACGACCGCCTCGGGACGACCGCGGTCCCCCAGTACGAGGTCCTGACGGAGTACGCGCGGGCGGAAGGCGTCGAGACGTCCCTGGAGGGACGGGTCAGACGCGTCAACTGAAAGGTTTACGGCACACCGTCGCGTTCGCTTCCCTGATGACGCTGGTCGTGGTCCCCGTCCGCTATCCCTTGACCGAACACTCGCGGCGCACGTTGGAGGAGGCCCTTGAGGTCGCCGAGGAGCGAGAGGCGGCACTGACGGTGCTTCACGTGAACCTGTATCAGACGAGCAAGAACGTGACGCGGACGGACCTGAAACGTGCCGTCGAGCGGGCGGTAGGCCGGATCGAGAACGTCCGGTACGTCGTTCGGACGGGGTTTCTCGTCGAGGAGTCCATTTTGGACGAGGTCGCCGGCGAGGAGGCCGACATCGTCGTCATCGGCCACAAACAGGCCGGGCGGTGGCGCCGGCTGCTCCGGCGGTTTACCGACAACCCGAACATCGACCGCTACCTCCGGGACCACCTCGACTGCGAGGTCATCACGGTCGAGGGCGCCGCGGCCTAGCGGCGGTCCGCCGGCGGTTCTCGGTTCCCATCGACCCTCCCGCCGTCGTCGAGGCGGACTCGAGGGGATCCGCTCGTCTCGTCGAAGACGTGGTGGGTGTGGGGGTAAGCGATCTCGACGTCGGCGTCGGCGTAGCGCTCCCGGATCCGTTCTTGGACCTTCGAGCGGGCCGCGAGCAACTTGTAGGGGCTCGTGATCCAGTACCGGAGGGTGAGACGCATACCGCTTGCGGCGTACTCGTCGATGTAACACCGGGGGCCCGCGGGATACCGGGCGCTGCCGACCCGGATGTCGGGGCCGCCGCCGATCACTTCCTCGACGCTTCTGGCGGCCTGTTCGGCCTGTGTGCGGGCCAGATCGACGTCGCTCTCGTAGGTGACCTCGAAGCTGATCCCCAGTCGGGTCCGCTCGTCCTCCGCGGAGTAGTTGATGACGTCCCGGGTCCGTATCTCGGCGTTGGGGACGACCATGAACGTGTTGTCGAGGGTGGTGATCTTCGTGTACCGGATCGTGATGTCCTCGACGAACCCCTGGTGGCCGGCGTCGGCGATCTCGACCATGTCGCCGATCTCGTAGGGCTGGTCGGCGAGCACGAACAGCCCGTTGATGAAGCTGCCCACCAGGGGCGCGAGCACGATACCGATGACCGCTGAGAAGACGGCCACCGAGACGACGGCCTCGAAGCCGTCGAAGAGGATCGTGACGACGAGCATCACGGTGAAAAAGAGCACCGATCCCCGGACGCCACGCAGGACCATCCGGGTGACGCTCGGCCGGGAGATCCGCTGGGCGACCGTCCGGCCGGCCAGCCGGACGGCCACCTTCGAGAGGTACCAGCCGGCCAGCAGGACGATCAGCGCGAAGAGGACCTCGCCGGCGCTGTCGGCCACCCAGTTCGGGAGGGCGTTTCCCCCCTCGCCGGTCGCGGTCTCGGTCTCCGTCTGGAGCGGTACCCCCGCCATTGGCAGATCCTCACGACCGCCGTGGTTAAGCGTCCTTTGACATCCCGCCGGGGGATCCCACGCCGTTTCGAAACCGAGTGTTACTCGGGATCCAATACTGGTTTATCCGGGGGCGTTCTGGCGACCGTATGGCCAGAGACGAGCTCCGCTCGACGGTCGAGCGGGTCGGGGATCGCTTCAGCCTGGGCGAGTACGAGATCGACGCCTACCTCGCGGTACTCGAGCACGGAACGCTCACGGCGAGCGAGATTGCGGACCACACCGAGATCCCCCAGCCGCGGGTGTATGACACCGTTCGGAGCCTGAACGACCGGGGGCTGGTCGAACTCCAGGAGTCGCGCCCGATGAAGGTCGTCGCGATCGACCCCGGCGAGGCCTTCGAGGACGTCGAGGCGGCCCTGGGGGAGATGATCGACGGGCTAGAGAGCCGGTACACCGCACCCGCCCGCGAAACCGAGGCGGTCACCCTCGTCAAGTCCCGCTCGACGATCCTCAGGTACCTAGAGGAGATCATCGAGAGCGCGGAGTACGAGCTCGCGCTCTCGCTGACTCCCGACCTCCTGGGGCGCTTCGCCGAGGACCTCCGGGCGGCGACCGATGCGGGGGTGAGCGTGGACCTGCTCGTGGCCCCCTCGGGGGGCGCGCCGCCGGCCGACGAGTTCGACTACGGCGCGGTCGCGACAACCGCCCGCACCCGTCGGGGGATCACGACGCCGGTGATCGCGGTCGCCGACGGCACCTACTCGATCTACGCGACCCAGGACGCCCTCCGGGACGACCGGGACCGCTACGGCGTGATCTTCAACCGCTCGGCGCTCGGATTCCTCGTCTCGGGCTTTTTCGGAACCGTCCTCTGGACGACGACCGAGGAAACCGTAGCCGAGGACGGCGAGGGGCGGCCCTACCCCCGCCGGTACGCCTCGATCCGGCGCTGCGTGAAGGACCTCCTCGACGCCGGCGGCGAGTTCTACGCGACGATCGACGGCCGGGACGTCGAGTCCGGCCGCTCGAGGGTCGTCTCCGGGCGGGTCTCGGAGGTCTCCTTCGAGGTCAGCGAGGAGGTCGCCTCCCTCACTCTCGAGACCGAGGAGGGGGCGGTGGCCGTCGGCGGCCGGGTCGCCGCCCTGGAGGACGTCGAGGCCCACGAGATCCGGATCGGGCGCGACGAGCCCCCGGCCTACGAGGAGTAGCTACGGTCGTCCGGGGGAAAGCCAGTGCACCGTCGATCGCAGGGCCGTGCTGCGACCGATCGGTACACCGTTTCCTCCGACCCTATCAGTCGCCCGTCCGGCCGCCGATCCGGCCCGCGAGCCGGGCTGAGGTCTCGGTCAGGTAGCTCGCCCCCAGGGTCGCGGCGACGACGGCACCCACGAGATTGAAGAGGAGGTCGGTGACCGTGTCGTCGATCCCGTGCTGGGCGAGGACGGCGTCGCCGCCGACGAACCGCTGTGCAAGGAAGTCGACGCCGAACTCCGCGAGCTCCCAGACCACGCCGACGGCGAGGACGAACAGCAGGATGAATGCGAACATCGTCCGCGAGGGGAGGTAGACCTCCTCGGAGTGGAGGTCGACCGTCCGGACGACGGTGTAGCCCGTCGCGGCGACCAGCGAGGCCGACAGCGTATGGGTGAGGGTGTCCCACTGGCCCAGGAGGTCGTAGAGCCCCGCCGAGCCGAGGACGTGAAGAAAGGCCGCGGCCGTCAGCCAGACGACGAGTTCGGGCTCGATCGGGAGCCGGTAGTTGCGCTCGAGGACGGCCGGAAGAGCGGTGACCGACAGCGCGATGGCGGCGTTGGTGATCGTCGTGACGTCGCGGGCGAGCAGGCCGTAGACGAGCAACACGCCGAGCGCGAGTTGCATCGCCCACGAACACTGTGCGAGCCGTTCGTCGGGGAGTGCGAAGCGCTCGCGGGAGAAGGATGGCGTCGGCTCAGGCACCTCCTCGGGGGCCGATCGGGGGACGCCGGCGGCGGTCGGGGCGAACGACCGCCATCGGAGGTAGCCCGCGAGGACGACCCCCGCGAGCAGGCCGGCGAGCGTCGCGTACAGGAAGTCGATCATCATGGCGTGGTTTGCGGCGTCCCCGCTCCGGTCGCTGACGAGGTAGTCGGTTCCGAGTGCCGTATCCGAGACCCACTGGGCGACGTTCCAGGTCGCGGCGACCGCGAGCGTCGCGATGACGACGAGCGCGAGCGCGAACGCGCGGGTCATCCGGACGGCCGTGAACGTGTGGAGGTCGACGGCGACGATCAGCGCGACCGCCGCGACCGCGAGGTAGGTCGCGACCGGCGAGAGGAGGGTCTCGCCGAGCAGCGCCGCGTCGGCGACCGGGACCGCGACCAGCGCGATCAGCTCCCAGGGGGGCATCGCGCGGGGATCCCGCAGGGTCGCCGCGGGCAGGACCACCGGAACGATCGCCGCCGCGGTCAGCGAGAACCAGCGATAGGAGCCCGCGAGCCCCTCACGGATCGCCAGCCCCGCGAGGACGGCGACGGCCAGCCAGCCCAAGAGGGCGTTCGCTCCCGTCCCGTCGAACCGGCCGTCGTGCATGGCCCGCGTAGTCGCCATCCGTTCCTAAACCCACGCCTTTCGACCCGGCGCCCGGACCGGGACCGTCGTCGTGGTTCCCCGAGCGGTCAGCTCTCGTCGTAGACGTAGAGCCGTACCGGACACGCCTCGCAGACGAGCTGGCGCTCGTCCGTCGCGGTCCCAGGGGGCGCCGCGCCACAGCACGGCGAGCGGGCGATCGCGAGAGTGTCCCCACAGAGCGGACAGCTCTCGAGCAGTGCCCGGAACGGATCGGCCGCGGCGAGGCGTTCGCGCTCGCCGGCCGGGCCCGCGGCCGCCTCCAGGGCGTCGGCGGCGGCGAGGTCGGCGACGGCGACCGGGCGCGGACAGAGGGTCTGGCCGTCCGGAGCGTCGAGGACCACGTAGTCGGTCCCCCACCTGCGCTCGGCCCGCGCCTCGGCCGGGACCCGGTCGGAGACGCGGGCGGCGAGATCGGGGACCTCGAGTTCCCGGTAGCGGGCCGCGGCCTCTCGCCACGCCCGGCGAGCGTCGGGAGCGAGGCGCCCGGACTCGAGGGCCTCATCGAGTATCGCCGCCGCCCGTTCGTCTCCCACGTCGACGACGTCCGCCAGCGACCCCACCTCGCGGGCGTGATCGAAGGGGTCGCCGGGCAACACGGCGGCGAGCCGTGGGGCAAAGCGGGGAGTGTAGGGCACGAGATAACCCCGCAGCCAGATCGCGGCGATCCCGACGATCCCGAGAGCGGCGGCGAGCCGGAGGCGACCGGCCATCGCCACGACCGTGACGGCCATCCAGAGGATCGTTCCGTTGAGGACGGTACAGGGCCAGCAGCGGGCGTCACCGGTGAATTCGGGCCGCCGGAGACCGTCGAGGGCGTCGGGAACCGCCACTTCACTCGAAGACGTGGAGGTGGACGCGACAGTCCGGACAGGTCAGCCCCGTCTTTGCCCTGCCGTCGGCGCCGGTCTGGGGCGGGCCACAGCAGCCCCCCACGGGACGTTCGACGAGTTCGCTCCCGCAGTCGGGACACTCGGCGAGGAACATTCCCAAAGCGACGGCGGCACTCGGCCGGTCGACGTCGGAAACGCCCATCTCCGCGAGCGCGCGGGCGGCCGCGGTCTGTCCGATCGCGGTCGGCCGTCGCAGCCAGGACTCGTCGATCGTCCGGCCCGACTCCGCCGCGAGGGTGACGTACGTCCGGTCGTCGCGGGTGACGACGTCCGCGTCGGCGGCCGCGCTCTCCGCCAGGGCGGCTTCCGCGAGTCGGTCGTCGTCGACCCCCCGAAGGGTCTCGATCTCCTCGTCCCACCGCTGGCGGAACGCGTCGGTTGGAGCGACCGACTCCGCGTCGGCCTCGAGGACGCCCGCCTCCAGGAGGCCCTCGAGGAGGTCCTCGCCGGTCGCCGCGTCGCCGGGTGCAGAGATCGATCCCCGTGCCGGTTCGGACTCCCCGGTCCGGTCGCCGTCGCCTGCAGGCTCGTCGCCGCTGGCATTCCGGCCGTCCTCGGGCCCCGTGGCTGGCGGCCCCGATCCGGACCCGGGTTCGATCGGGTCCTCGTGGAACGGGTCGCCGGGAAGCAGGGAGGCGAGTCGCGGGGCAAAGCGGGGGGTGTAGGGGACGAGGTAGCCCCGCAGCCAGATCGCGCCCGCGCCGACGATTCCGAGGGCGGCGGCGAAGGGCTTGCGGATCCTCCCGAGCGCGAGACAGGCGATGGCGAGGACGAGGAGGTTCGCAACCGTACACGGCCAACACCGGTGGACGCCGGTGTGTTCCGGCCGGCGGAGCCGCTCGAAAAGCGCGTACGCAGCCATGCCCGCCCTTTCGTCGCGGGGGCCATGAGTGTGACGCCCGGGAACAGGTATTTTACAACGGCTGTGGTATCGACCACCGAATGACGGACGTAGAGGCGGAGGCGAGCGGCGAACCGATCGGCGTCCCCCCCGGATCGGCGAGACCCGTATCTGCCCGGCCGTCGTCCGTCCGGGCGCCCGACCCATGAACGGCGACGAACTCCGGGCGACCCTGGAGGAAGCCGGGCTCTCGCCGTACCAGGCCGACGCCTACGTGACGCTCTTGGAGCGGGGATCGGCTTCGGCGACCGACGTCGCCACGTCGAGTTCGGTCCCAGATCCCCGGATCTACGATGTCCTCCGGGACTTAGAACAGCGCGGGTACGCCGAGACCTACGACGAGGGGAGCCTCCACGCGCGTGCACACGACCTCGCGACGGTCCTCGAGGACCTCCGCTCGCGGGCGACCCGCTTCGAG
The DNA here is from genome assembly GCF_020177375.1 of Saliphagus infecundisoli. Classification (GTDB taxonomy): domain Archaea; phylum Halobacteriota; class Halobacteria; order Halobacteriales; family Natrialbaceae; genus Saliphagus; species Saliphagus infecundisoli. Next base: position 78,839 of record NZ_JAIWHV010000007.1, read on the forward strand.
ACCGCCGCCGAGGAGATCGAAGAGCGGTGGGACCGTCCGGACCTGGAGGACAACGACGTGAGCATCGTCACGCGCTTCGAGACGGTCCTCGCGCGCGCGGAGTCGCTGATCCGGTCTGCGGACAACCAGGTCCAGATCGGGCTGGCCCGCGGGGAGTACGAGCGCCTCTCGCCGGTGCTTTCGGCCGCCGTCGAGGACGGCGTCGACGTCAAGCTCTGTCTGTACGGGGACTGGGGAACGCTCCCGCGCGAGGAGCTCTCGGCGGTCTGTACCGAGGCGCGTCACCGGGCGATCCCCTCGCCGTTCGTCGCCCTGATCGACCGGACGTGGACCTGTTTCTCGCCGCCGGCGGACTCGACCAACGAGTACGGGATCGTCGTCGACGACCGGAGCCACGCCTACGTCTTCCACTGGTACTTCCTGACCTGTCTCTGGGAGGTCCAGGAGACGATCTATTCGGCCTCCGACGGCGGGCTCCCGGCGACCTACGTCGACGTCCGCCAGTGTATCCGCCGAATCGAGCCCCTCCTCGAGTCGGGGAGGAGAGTCGAGGCGACCGTCACTGGCCTCGCGGTCGGGACGGGAGAGCCCGTGGAGCATCGCGGCGTCGTCACCGACGTCACCTACGCCGGACCCTCCGGGGCGACCGAGGGAATGCCGCCGCTCTCGGCGCTCGCCGGGCGGGCGTATCTCACCATGGACGCCGGCGGGGACACCTACACCGTCGGAGGATGGGGGGCGACCCTCGAGGACGTCGAGGCCGAACGGGTCACGGTCGAACTCGCCGAGGGCGGCGACTGACACGTAGTTAACAACACCCGTTGTAACTCCTGCAGTAATTATAAGTATCTACCCGGTAGAATGGCGGTACATGTCCGAAAAGCGTTTACAGGGGACCGGGAGCGAAGAGACGGGTGTGTCGAGACGGACGTTCGTCAAGGCCGCCGGGGCTTCAGGCGCCGCGGTGGGGCTTGCCGGCTGTATCTACGGCGGCGACGACGGCGGCGACGGAACCACCCTCACGATCGCGATGGGGTCGACGACCATCTCGAACGTCGAGGACAGCCTGCCGGACCTGCTCCACGAGAACGGCCTCAGCGACGACGTCGAGATCAGTTTCAGCGAACAGGAGCAAGACTCGGGGGCACAGCGGGACAGCTACATCGAACTGCTCGAGGCCGAGGAGACCAGCCCCGACCTGTTCATGATGGACACCGGGTGGGCGAACGTTTTCATCCAGCAGGGATACATCGCCAACCTCACCGAGGAGCTAGACGACGAAACGCTCTCGACGATCAACGACAACTACTTCGAGGCGTTCACCAACACGGTCCGGGACACCGAGAACGGGGATCTCTACGGCATCCCGCTGTTTCCCGACTACGCGGTGATGATGTACAACAAGGGGTACGCCCGGGAGGCCGGCTACACCGACGAGGACTTCTCGCAGTGGGAGACCGAGCCGATGACCTGGCAGGAGTGGGCCGAGATGGCCGCCGAGATCACCGAGGCCTCCGACGCCGAGTTCGGCTTCTCGACCCAGTGGGACATCTACGAGGGAACCGCCTGTTGTACGTTAAACGAGGTCATGACCTCCTTCGGCGGGGCGTACTTCGGCGGCGAGGAGAACCTCCAGGGCCCGGTCGGCGACCGACCCGTCACCATCGACGAACCCGAGTTCATCGAGGCGCTGGCGATGGTTTACACCCTCGCGAGCGACGGGAGCGGCGACGGGGCTCTCGACGACTACCCCTCCGGGGTCGCCTCGTCGAACATCACCCAGTGGAGAGAGAACCCCGCCCTCTCGCCGTTTACCGAGGGGCAGGCCGCGTTCCACCGCAACTGGCCTTACGCGATCGTCGAGGCCCTGACCGGCGACTTCGACTTCGAGGGCCCCGACGACCTCGGCACGATGCCGCTTCCCTACGCCGTCGAGGACGGCGAGGGCGCCTACCCGGGAACCGGCGGCTCGACCTCCGCCCAGGGCGGGTGGCACATCTGTCTGAACCCCAACAGCGAAAACCAGGACGCCGCCCTCGAGGCGATGTCCGCCATGACCGCCGACGACTTCAACCTGGGCATGCTCGAGGCCATCGCGTGGCTCCCGCCGAAACCCGACCTCTTCGAGTCCGAGGAGGCGACCGACCCCGACGCAGTCGGCGTCGTGGCCAACTACATGAACACGCTCCAGGTCGCCGGCGAGGGCGCGATGCCCCGTCCGGTGACGACCGAGTGGCCCTCCCAGGCCGAAACGATCGCCGAGCAGGCAAACCAGGCCGTCGCCGGCGAGAAAACACCCGAGGAGGCCGCCGCTGACCTCCAGACGGCGATCGAGGAGATCGAATCCAGCTAATGTCTACCGAACAGCGAGGATCGGAGGCCGGTCGAGAATCCCAGCGGTCGGGCCCGATCGTGGCGGTCACGCGGTGGATCGAGAACCTCGGCGAGACCGCCTTCGCCTACCTCCTGTTGACGCCGATTTTCGTCCTGCTCGGGGCGATCGCGCTCTATCCGCTGTTGCGGACGTTCGAGCTGTCGATGTACACGGGCATCCTGGGCGAGGGCGAGCAGGAGTTCATTGGCCTCCAGCATTACGTCGACCTGTTCACGGGCGATGCGAACCCGGATCTGCCGGGATCGGTCATCTTCCTCCCGGGGATCTCGACCGACGGGAGCTTCCCGTTCGTCCACGTCGAGAACTGGGTCCGGAGCACCCTGCTCGTGACGCTTCTCTTTGCGGTCATCAGCGTCTTCTTCGAGACGATCATCGGGTTCGGCCAGGCGCTCGTCCTCGACAAGGAGTTCCGCGGCCGCCGGTGGGTCCGGGCGGCGATCATCATCCCGTGGGCGATCCCGCTGGTGATCCAGGGGATGATCTTCTACCTGATGTTTCACCCCAGCACCGGCTTCCTGACCCAGTATCTGTCGTCGTGGGGTATCGTCGCGTCGACGAACACGCTCAACGATCCAACGAGTGCGTTCCTGATCGTCACCGTCGCGGACATCTGGAAGACAACGGCGTTCATGGCCCTGCTCATCCTCGCCGGCCTCCAGAGCATCGACCGGAGCCTCTACGATGTCGCCAAGGTCGCGGGCGCGAGCCGCTGGCAGCAGTTCAGGCTCATCACGTTCCCGCTGGTGCTCCCCGCACTCGGGATCGCGGTCCTCTTTCGGGTCATCGACTCGATGCGGATCTACGGCCTGATCGACTCGGTTTCGAGCTGTACGACCGTCCCCTCGCTTTCGTGTATGGTCGTCGAGACCTTCTACTCGAGCCGGGGGTTGGCCTCCGCGGTCGCGTTTGTGACCGCCGGGGTCATCGGCATCGTCGTCTCGGTCGTCATCTACCAGCAGTACAAGGAGGGGATCTGAGATGGCGACGACCACCGAACGCGACGACGACACCTCCGAGGGCGGACCCTTGGAGAGCTGGACGAACGGCGTCCTCAAGGACGAGGCCAAACGCCAGCGCCTCTACCGGGCCCTGTTCTGGACGGCGTGTGGATTCTTCCTCGTCACGACGCTGTTCCCGTTCTACTGGCTGCTCGTCCTCGCGTTGACGCCGAACAACCGGATCCTCACGGGCGACTGGTCGCTGCCGGTCATCGGCGTCGAGTTCCCCCACCCACAGGGGTTCAATCCCGTCGCGTTCGTCGAGGTGTTCCAGGTGGTGCCGTTTCATTACTTCGTGTTCAACAGCTTCGTGCTCGCGACGACGACGACGATCATCGTCCTCGTCATCGCGACCCTCGCGGGCTACGTCTTCGGCCGGCTCGAGTTCCCCGGCCGGGGGGCGCTCATGCTCGGGATCCTGGTGATCTCCTACTTCCCGCCGGCGGCGTTTCTCATCCCGCTGTTCGACGCCTTCCTCGGGAACCCGGTCGTCGTCCCGTTCCTGGGGATCGAGCTGTTCAGCCCGCCGCGACTCGTCAACACCCCCGGCTCGATGATCATGCCGTTTAGCGCGCTGTTCTTGCCGCTCGCGATCTTCATCCTGACGACGTTCTACGCCCAGATCCCCGACGGGTTGGAGGACGCCGCCCGCGTCGAGGGGACGACCCGGCTGGGCGCGCTGGTCCGGGTAATCATGCCGCTTTCAGCACCGGGGATCGCGACCGCCGCGGTGTTGACGTTTATCTCGGTCTACAACGAATACTTCTTCAGCTCGATCATGGCCCTCGAGAATAACCCCGAGAACTGGTCGCCGCTGGTCGGGGGCATCCTGAGCTACCAGACCCAGTATACGACCGACTTCAACCTGATGGCGGCGGCGAGCATCGTCGGGGTGCTCCCCGTCGTCATCCTCGTCATCATCGCCCAGGAACGGATCGTGAGCGGACTGACCGCAGGCGCACTCAAAGAATAAGATCACAATGGCACGCGTAACACTCGATCACGTCACGAAACGCTACGAGGACGTCGTCGCCGTCAACGACATGAACCTCGACATCAAAGACGGCGAGTTCGTCTGTCTCGTCGGTCCCTCCGGCTGTGGGAAGTCAACGACGATGGAGACCATCGCCGGGCTCACGAAGCCGACCGAGGGGACGATCCACATCGGGGACACCGACGTCACCAGGCTCCCCCCCAAGGACCGCGGGGTCGCGATGGTCTTTCAGAACATCGCGCTGTTTCCCCACATGGACGTCTACGAGAACATCTCCTTTGGGCTCCGGCTCCGGAACTACGACAAAGAGGAGATCGACCGCCGGGTTGACGAGGCTGCCGACGTCGTCCAGCTCGAGGGCATGCTCGATCGGGAACCCAACGAGCTCTCGGGGGGCCAACAACAGCGGGTCGCGATCGCGCGGGCGATCGTCCGGAACCCCGACGTCTTCCTGATGGACGAGCCCCTGGCGAACTTAGACGCCAAGCTCCGGGTCCACATGCGCACGGAACTCCAACGCCTGCACAAGGAGTTGGACACGACGATCATCTACGTCACCCACGACCAGGCCGAGGCGATGACGATGTCCGACCGGATCGCCGTCCTCAACGCGGGCGAGCTCCAGCAGATCGATCCGCCGCTGGTCTGTTACAACGAACCCACGAACCGGTTCGTCGCCGGCTTCATCGGCTCGCCGTCGATGAACTTCGTCGAGGGGAACGTCGTCGAGAACGGGGTCGAGACCGACAACTTCGAGGTCGGGTTCGATCCGGCGGGGATCCCGAGTCTCGCGGTCGGCGACCAGGTCAGCCTCGGGATCCGTCCCGAGGACGTTTACCTCGTCGACCAGATCGAGGACCCCGACGCACCCCACCTGACCGACCGGATCGACGTCCGGACGGACGTCCTGGAGCCGATGGGCGACGAGATCTTCGTCTACCTCCTGCTCGAGGAGGACCAGGAGACGTCGATGGAGGACCAGGGGATGGCCGGACAGCTCCTGATGAGCGTCACCCCCGACACCGAGATCGAAGGGGACGAAGACGTCGACGTCGTCCTCGATCGCTCGAAGATCCACCTCTTCGATACCGCGACGGGCGAGGCGCTGGCCCACGGGGTCGCAGACCTCACGGGCATCGGGTCCGAGCCAGCCGCCGGCGAGGTCGAATCCGATAGCTGATCATGGACTGGATCCCTCTGGTCTACGTCGGCGGGGTGACGGTCCTGTTTTTCTTCTGGATCTACGGGATCGCCTCGTTCGCTCTCGATCTGAAGAACAAGATCCTGCCCGGTCTCCGCCAGTACTGGCGGGGTCGAAAGCGACGGACGGCCGAGAGCGAAGAGGAGCGAGAACGCGAGGAGCGGGAACGCCAGCTCTACTGACCCGGCACTCGAATCACCCACACTGAAACCCCTGCGCTCGAACAGTCGGCCATGAGCGCACAGCGCACCGATATCCGGACCGGGATCGTCGGGCTCGGAAACATCGGACAGTACCACGCCGAGCGCCTCCGGGAACTCGGCGTTCCGCTGGTCGGCGGGATGGACGTCGCCGAGGACGCTCGCGACCGCTTCGCCCGGCGCTACGACGTCTCCGTCTACGACGACCACCGGGAGCTGTTCGACGAGGTCGACGCCGTCATCGTCACCACGCCCAACAAGTACCACGAGGAGTACGCCGTCGCCGCCTTAGAGCAGGACCGACATCTCCTCCTGGAAAAGCCCCTCGCTCACGACCTAGAGAGCGCCGAACGGATCGCCGCGGCTGCCGCCGACACCGAGGCCCGGTGTATGGTCGGGTTCAACAACCGCTTTCTGAACACCGTCCGGATCGTCAGAAATCGGATCGAGGAGGGGGCTTTCGGGGATATCTCTCACATCGAGGCCAACTACGTCCGCCGTCGAGGGGTTCCCGGCCGGGGGTCGTGGTTCACCCGGCGGGCGATCTCGGGTGGGGGCGCCCTGATCGACCTGGGGGTCCACGCGATCGACCTCGCGCTCTACCTGCTCGGCTACCCGGCCGTCCGGGAGGTCTCGGGCACCACCCGGACCGAGTTCGGCACCCGCGAGGACTACGCCTACCTCGACATGTGGGGCGAGGACGCCGGCCCCGAGGGGTTCGACGTCGACGACTCCGCGTCCGCGTTCGTCCGGTGTGGGGGCGACCGAACGATCTCTCTCGAGGTCGCCTGGGCGACCAACCGGCCGGCGAACCACGAGTTCGTCGTCCGGGGGACCGAGGCCGCCGCCCGCTTCGACCTACTCGAGAACGACCTCACGATCTACTCGGCGAGTACGGCGGGCTCGAACCACCTCGCGGACACCTCGATCGAGGCCCACCAGAACGACACCCACTCCGACGAACAGCGGGCCTTTTTCGACGCGATCGCCTCGGGGGACTCCCTGGAGGACAACGTCGACCACGCGCTGGACGTCCAGCGGGTGATCGACGGAATCTACCGCTCGAGCGAGGACGGCGAGGGCGTCCGGCTCGACGACTAATCCTCCTCGCGGGCGCGCTCGAAGGCTTCGATCGCCTCCTCGCGGCGCTCTCCGTGATCGACGATCGGCGCGGGGTAGTCGGGGGCGCGCTCCTCGCGTTCGGCGTCGCTCAGGTCGGGCCAGTCGTGGACCGTCCCGGGCTCGCAGTCAGCGAGTTCGGGGACGAATTCTCGGATGTATTCGGCGTCGGGGTCGTACTCACGGCCCTGTTTGGTCGGGTTAAAGACGCGAAAGTAGGGCTGGGCGTCGGCACCGGTCGAGGCCGCCCACTGCCAGCCGCCGGCGTCGTTCGCGGCGTCGTGGTCGGCGAGATGCTCGCGGTACCAGTCGTAGCCGACCCGCCAGTCGGCGAGCAGGTCCTTCGTGAGAAAGGAGGCGACGATCATCCGCACCCGGTTGTGGACGTAGCCCTCCGCGAGCAGCTGGCGCATCCCGGCGTCGACGATCGGGTACCCGGTCTTTCCCGTTTTCCAGGCGTCGATCTCGCCGGGATCGGAACGCCACTCGACGCGGTCGGGTCCCGAGAGGTTCTCGCCGACCATCTCGGGGTTGTGGGCGAGCACGTGGGCGTAGAACTCCCGCCAGGCGAGCTGCCGGCGGAACTCGGCGACTGAGTCGCGCTCTCCCTCGCCGCCGACCCTCGCCATCGCCTCGCCCGTCGCGGCGTATATCTCGCGGATCCCCAGGACGCCCCACTTGAGATCGACCGAGAGCCGGGAGGTCGCCTCGGCGGCGGGGTAATCGCGTTTTTCCGCGTACCGATAGATATCCTCCTCACAGAACGTCTCGAGGCGGTCGCGGGCGGGCTCGCGGCCCATCGCGGGCGGGTCGGCCTCGGGCTCGTCGAACCCCAGTTCGTCGAGCCCGGGGATCTCCCCCGGATCCTCGGGCTCGAGGAGGTCGTCCTCGAGAGGCGCGTCTACGGGTTCGTCCTTCTCTCGGTCCGCCCACTTCTCCCAGAAGTAAGAGAACACCGAGTAGTGGTCGCCCTCGTTGGGCGAGATCGACCCCGGCGCGAAGAGGAGGGCGTCCTCGGCCGATTTCCACTCGAGCCCGCGATCCTCCATGGCGGCAATCGCGGCGCGGTCTCGCTCGCGGGCGAGCCCGGAGTAGTCGGCGTTCCAGGAGACCCGATCCGCGTCCCGCGAGTCGGCGAGTCGGGGGACGATCCCGGTCGGGTCGCCGCGTTCGACCAGGAGGTCGGCCCCGCGCTCGCGGTACCGCTCCCGGAGATCCGTGACCGCTTCGAGAAGACAGGCGACACGGATCGGGGAGGCCTGCCCGAGGACCGCGGGATCGAAGACGAAGACGGAGAGGACCTCCTCGGCGTCCTCGCCCGCGAGCCCGCGGTTGTCGGCGATCCGGAGGTCCCGGCGGTGCCAGTGGATGCGCATGGGGAGGAGTGGCGCCGGAGCAGTGAAAAGCCAGGGCCTAACCGGGTACCCCGTCAGGAGCCGGTGCCCTGGACCGTTGGCGGGGCGACGGGTCCCGTCGTCGAGCCTCCGCTTCAGTCGGCGGCCACCGCCTCCGTCTCCGGACGATACGTGCGGCTGACGGCCTTCCACCGGCCGGTCGAGAACCGGTAGCAGACGACGACGGCGGGGACGAGCGTTTCCGCGACGAGTGCGGCGAACAGCCCCGCGATTCCGAGAGCGGGGATCGTTCCCACGAACGGGATCGCCAGGGACGTCGTTCCGAGGAACGCAAGCGGGAGCGCGAAGCCGTAGAGGCCGAGCAGACGGCCGTACAGCGGCCACCGGGTGTCGCCGCTGGCGTTCAGCGGGCCCGCGGCGGCGCCGTTTATCCCGTTGAAGATCACGCTCACGGCCGCGACCTGGACGAAGGTGGCCGTCAGCGCGAGCGAGTCGCCGGACTCGACGAAGACGCCCGCGATCGGCTCGGCGAACGCGAACGCGCCCGCGGCGATCGCGAGGTAGACCAGGAGGGTGAGCTTGAGGACGTCGTCGCCGTAGGCCCCGGCCTCGAACTCGTCGCCCTGGCCGAGTTCCTGGCCGACGAGCGAACTCGAGGCGAGGTTGAGCCCCCAGTTGGGGGTGTCCATCAGCCCGCGGACCCGCTGGGCGATGACGAAGGCGGCGACGACCTCGGGGCCGAAGACCGCGATCACGGCGAGCAGGGGGAACTGGGCGGTCGACCACACCAGGTTGGTGGCGACGATCGGCGTCGAGATGTCGATCAGGTCCCGGGTCAGCCCCCGATCGAGGTAGGGCCCCCGCAGCGAGACCGTGACCGGGAACCGCCCGACGAAGGGGACCGTCCCTCCGAGGAAGCCGTAGACGAAGAGGGAGGTGACGAGCACGTTCGCGAGCACGGAGCCCGCGGCGGCGCCGGCGACGCCCCAGCCGAGGCCGAAGACGAAGACGGCATTGAACCCGATGTTGGCGACGGCGCCGCCCCCGCGAACGACCATCGCGGCGTAGGAGTCGTCGACGCCGACCAGCGTGCGGCTCGCGATCAGGTTGAGGCCGATGAAGACGGTCGCGACGCTCATCACCCGGAGGTAGGTCGCGCCGTAGGCGGCCATCGCGGGGTCGGTCGCGACCAGCCCGACCAACTCGTCGGGAACGGCCGCGAAGACGACCGAGAGCGGGAGCGTCACCAGGAGGGTCAGCCAGACGCTCTGTTTGACGACGAGGTCGAGTTCGCCGTGTTCGTCGGCGCCGAACCGCTGGGAGACCAGCGCGATCGTGCCGCCGGCGATCCCGCCGCCGAGGGTGCCCGCGAGAAAGGCGAAGGGGGTCGCGATCCCGATGCCTGCGACCGCGCCCGAACCCAGGACGGCACCGACCATCGCGAGGTCGGCGACCGACTGGGAGGTCCGGGCCAGCCCCGTGACGATCCGGGGCCAGGCGAGTTCGGTCGCGCGTTCGACCCGGGAGCCGTCGACGTAGCCGGCACGGGCCAGCGGGGCACCGACCACCCACAGCAGCCACTTGACGGGGTTGCGGAGGGCTCTCGAGAGGACGAAGGCGACGATACGGGCGAGGCGCAGAGAGACGCGGAGGGGGTTCTGGGGGGACATAGGGGCAATCGGAAGTATAGTTCCTCAACGGAGTCGAGAGTATACCCGTTTCGATCCGGAGGCGCTTACTGACGAGGTACCACGGGACGGACCACCACACGGCTCGAACGCGCCGGTCAGCCGCCAGGTCGGGCGGTATCAGGCAGTTTATTACGGTCGCCTGAGTGTCCCCGGAGTATGACTACGGGGAGCGAGCGTGCCGACGTCGCGATCGTCGGCGGCGGGCCGGCGGGGGCCGCCGCGGCCGAGCAGGCCGCCGCCTACGGCGCGGAGACGGTCCTGTTCGAGCAGGGAGTGCCGAGGGAGGACCGCGAGGGACTCGGCCCGGACTCGACGGACGCCGCCGGGATGCTCGACTACTGGGTCGACATTTTGGACATCCCCTTCTCGGAGATCCCCGACGAGGTCGTCCTCCGGGAACTCGAGGGCTGTGACTTCGTCGGGCCGACGAGCGAGGTCGAACTGAACTCGACGGGGATCGACGCCTCCTACCCCGGCTTTGGCTTTACGTTCGACCGGACGCGCATGGACGACTGGCTCCACGAGCGCGCCACGGATGCGGGTGCGGACCTCCGAATCGGGACCGGGGTCTCCGCCCTCGAGAGCGAACGCACGTCCTCGGGATACAGCCATCGGCTCACGCTCGCCTCCGGCGAGGAGCTGGTGGCCGACCGGGTCGTCCTCGCCGACGGCCCCCAGCGGCGGATCACCATCGACGCGCTCGATCAGTTCCTTCCCGACGATCGGAGCGCCTCGGATGCTCTCTCGCCGCCGCGGGCGAACCACATCGCCTACCAGGAGTACCGGGAGTTCCCCCCCGAACTGTTCTCCGAGTTCGATGACCGCCTGAAGTTCTGGTGGGGGCACATTCCGGGCGAAACCGCCTACCCCTGGATCTTCCCCAACGACGGCACCGTCGCCCGCGTCGGGCTGACGATGCCGATCGGAATGGACCTCACCGACGTCCCCAACCGTGACTCCTACAAACTCCTGCGCCCCGGCGACGCCCGAATTCCGACCGGCGGGGAGTACGTCCGCCGGCTCCTCGAGGCGGAGTACGGCGACGAGTACGACGTCGAAAGCGAGATCCCGCGCGTCGAGGACCGCGGGAAGTCGAAGGGAACCGAAACGTATCCCATCTCCTCGACCCGGCCGATCGACTCGCCGGTGGGGGCGGGAATTGCCGTCGCCGGCGGCGCGATGGGGACCACGTCGGCGTTTCACGAAGGGGGTTACCACGTCGCCGTCCGGACCGGGTCGATCGCGGGCCGGCTCGCGGCCTCCGGCACCCTCGATCGGTACAACGACGTCTGGAAGCGCGCGATCGGGGCCGAGATCCTCCGGAACGTCTCCTTTGCGGACATGGTCGCCGACTATGAGCCCGACGACTGGGACCGCGTCTTCGAGGTCGTCAACGGGATGACCGACGCGGGGTCGGCGGGCGTCCTGCTCGACCGGAAGTACGCCGCCGGGATCGGTGCCTCGAAGATCCTCGCGGGCTACAAGCGCCGGAAGTTTCGCTACCGGAACGGGCGGTACGTCCAGCTCGCCGAGGACGAGTACGCCGTCTGATCGCGGTCGTCGGGCCGAGAGCTTTTCCCCGGCCGGCTCCTACGGGGAACGCGCGCCTTTAGTCCCCGGCCGAGCCGACCCGTTCGGGTGCGATGACAGCACGGCGAACCCGGGCGCGCGACATCCGAAGACTCGGGATTCCGCTCGGAATCCCGGACTCGACGGTTCACACCGTCTCACAAGTCGCGGTTCCGCCAGGAACCGCGCAACCGGCGGCTGACGCCGCCTCACAGATCGTGGGTTCTAGCGAACCCACGCGACGCCCGGCACGAGGGTTAGCCGACCGACACGGCATGCCGCCAGGGATGAGGTCGGACGTTAGTGTTCCGGGCGACACACTCCACTTTATAGATAATACTTATAAAAGAACGCCTTGTTATGGGGATATGGGCGAGACAAACCCCGACCGGATGATACGTTTGTACTTTGGTCAACCTGGAGATCAACGACCTACGAAAGAGGAGGTCTCCAAATTCATTACAAACGAGATGGGTCTTGTAAGAGGAGATGACAAAGAACCACAGTGGTCGAAGGGGATTGGCGAGCTTATTCAACGAGGGATGGAAGCAGAGCAGGGACTACTCGACTCTGTTAACCACGACGAACGTGAACGGCTTCAGGAACTCGAGGATAAAGTAGATAATTACCGTGCTCAGGTGCAACGCCTGAAAACGCAACTCGATCGCCAACGTGGGGAAGAAAGCCACCTTGATGCGGCCGATCGTGTGCATCGAATTGAGGCCAGTATTCTCGAAGTCCTTTGTCAAAACGAGGCTGTTGGTCAGCATGCCGGCCCCCGTGGTATGAACTATATCGAACTGTACGACATCGCCCGAAAAACCGGCTATGAATTCAACACCGTTCTCCAGTATGCTCGGACCTTATCTCGACCCGAGGGTGGCGGACACGTTCAACTGGATGACTACGACGAGAAAGCGAAAGCCACCAGCCGTGATGCATTTGAAACCTACTGTGAGGCGACAAACATCGATCCGGATCACATCCGGCGACAAAACGGAGAACTATGACTGACAACGAGACTCTGGCGGAAATTCGTGATGAAGTAAAAGCTATTCGAGAAGACAATCGCGAGTTACGAAAGGAGAACAGCGAGCTGCGTAAGGAACTCCGTGCCATTCGAAAGGGGGGTGATAAACCAGATCCGCCTTCGAATGACGACATTGTAAGTGGTTTCTTCACGACTCGAAACTACGCTAAATCAACTGAGAGACCTTACCGACTCAGCATCAAGTACTTTCGCGACTATCTTGGAGATGAGCCCCTTTGTCACGTGTCAGAACAGGATGCCCTCGACTTTGCCGCCAACTGGTCAGGAAGAGAAGGAAACGATGTAGCCACCAGTACCATGGAGGCCTACCTCCGCCGCGTGAAGAAGCTCTACGACTGGATGTGTGATCGAGAATGGGGACCTGAGACGAACACAGTCGCGACCGCGCTCGATAGGTATAAGAGCCAGAATAGTGCTGAACTTCGGCGGAGTGGCCAGCACAATGGGACTGCACTTCAACCTCATGAGTACACCGCCCTACTAAAATGGAACCGATCGCCTCGTATCTATGCTCTACTGATGCTGGCTGCAAAAACCGGACTCCGTCGCAAGGAACTCGCCCTGCTGAAAGTTGAGGACGTCGATCTGGATTCAAAGAAACTCTACAACCGATCACCAAAAGGTGTCGGTGACACACGACTCGCAGAGAACGACGCCGACCAGAAACTTTTGGATGATGAGACAGTCGATGCAGTCCGGGACTGGCTGGAAACACATGGCGGTGACATGGACTGGATGTTCGCGAACGAAGAGGGTAACCATGTTTCGACGATGACGATCTCCAGATGGGTGGAGAAAGCGACTGATCGTGTAGTTCAGGCTACTGATGACGATGAGCTGGCCGAGGTAATCGACGAGTTCACGCCGCACGATGCCCGCCGCTGCTTCACTACATGGCTCAACCGGGGAGGCTGTTCTCGTGATGTTATCAAGGGACTTCGTGGGGATGCCGCCGGTGACATGGTAACACTTTACACACAATATAATGAAGACGAAATTCGCGAGGAATACGAGTCTGCAATGCCTTCAATCGGGGTCTGATACCCCCCACCCCACCGCACGTACATACATACGCGTATTCATGTACGTGCGCCATTTGACCCCCCACCGATATTCGCCCCTAAAAGCAAATTGTCAGGTTGGGATCAGTCTACGGGCTATTTTAGTTGGGGGCCTGTTTTCAGCGTCGGTTTGAACAACCCATTTAGATAGCTTGTGAGATCATTATTGAATTATAATGACTCTATGAGCTGACACAGGTTCAGTGCCCGTGTCTCCTGATTAGAAAGAATCGATTGCGTACTAATTCGTGGTTTACCGATTCGTATCAACATATAATAGATCAAATTAATCTCGCAAAGTAAAGAAGAGGCTGATGGCACTCCGGGTCGGTCAGTATTCGTGTAAAGATGGATTAGGATCTATTTCTGCTAAAGCCAGCGCCCGTATACACTCTTAGGGCTCTGATTCAGGAGAATTCAACCATTGGAGCATCTTGCAACGTTTGTCGAACTCTTTCAATTGTCTGAAGAATATCCATGGATTGAAATCCTCAACCCGTTCCCATTCACGAAGAACGATCGAGATCTCCCAAATCGGAATCTCCGTCTCCCAGTCCTCAACCTGGAGTATCTTGAGTTCTGCGCGGTCCGGGTGGTTCTCTGGGACCGTCGCATGGATGAAGGTGTTACCCTTCCGAGCGCGTACTTCTGTCTCGTTAATCGGGCCTCCCTCGCCGATCTCGAAGCCCATCCCATGAAGTCCTTCCTTCACCACGTCCGCCTTGTACCTCCCGGTCGTGTTCGGTTGCTTCACACCATCACCCCAAGCTGTGTATCTGTTAACTTCGTCACTATACCCCTAATAACGTCCGTGCAAGCGTTTCTAACTTCCATCTTTGGATTACTTATCGATTGAAAATCGGTACCTCGTGTCAACTCACAATTGTGCTCTAACACAGTATTACCTACACTCTGATGTGTATTAAGAGTTGCCCCAGAAGAGTACAAGATTTTGATTATAGATATAGGAAAGCGGGTTTTAGGGCCTTTTGATTCCTTTTGAGGGTGTATTAGAGTGGTCTGAATTATGTCCTGTTCCGTCCAATATGGATTAGATTCGGTCAAAATTAGTGCAACATACCCGGACAGAAACCTTATATAGCCTCTTCCTGTACGTGTTACTACAAACATATGGTGCGGAAAGCTGTTACAATTACGGAGGAACAGGACCACTACCTTAGCGACCGACACATCGAGTTCAGCGGTTGGGCACGGTCGCAAATCGAAAAACGCCGAGAAGAAGAAGGAGCCGAAGGCTTCCCCAGTAACCGAATAAAGCGCGAGGGGGACATGGTGCGGAAACAAGTCCGCATGGACGACGAGCTCGGTGCGTTCATCGATGATAATCATATCCGCCTTAGTCACTTCATCCAAGATCAGATTGAGGAGGAGAAAAAGCGGGAGATACGACTCTTAGAGCTTGAAGAGATGATGGAAGAGAGTGAGGCCTGGTAACATGGCCGCTACTGAAGAGACGTCGGACGACGACCCAGTGCTCTCAGAAGATTACGACTACGAGAGCATCATGGAGGCCGTCGAGGACGATTCCGATGCGGTATGGGACGACACCCTCATCCACGCGCTCGCAAAGTCAAAGAACGACTCAGGGAAGCTCTGGGCGCGGTTCAGTGGCCAACTGACCGAGATCGATAGTATTGGCAATGCTAATTCATACAAAGGTGTCATCGGAGCAAGAGCCGAACAGCTCGCCAGCGAGTCACCATCCGCGGCGTCCTTCGATGCCGACGAGTTTGCGGACGAGCTTGACGTGTACGACATGAACGACCGCGAGCGAGCACGAAACGCATATGATTGGATAGCTGACAATCTCGACATATGTGCGATCGAAGAAGAATCGATCGATAACGGCACATTGCTCGGCTACGATAACGGTATTTGGTCTGACGGAGGTGAGAAACCAATCACCCGTACTCTCAACACCCTCCTCCAAGGGACCAGCGCCCCGACAGTCACAAACACGGTGATCAATCAGTATATTAAAGCGGAGAACGAGACGAACGTCAGCGTCGAGAAACTCGGGCTTGACCCCGGTCTCGTCGCGGTCAAAAACGGTGTGCTCGATCTCTATGAGGGGGAGATTATCCGCGATCTCGAACCTGCTGACTATGCCACGAAGATGGTTCCCCACGAGTACCACGCCGACGCCGAGTGTGAGCGGTGGGAGCAGTTCATCAACGAGATCATTGAGGTCGGGAAGCGAGCCATGATCCAAGAGTACGTCGGCTACTGTCTATTCCAGGGCGGCTATCCCTACGCGAAGGCGCTCATGCTGCTTGGGGATGGTCGAAACGGAAAATCCACGTTTCTGGATACAGTAGAGAAACTTCTGGGTCACGACAACGTGATGGGGGCCGACCTTGGCGAGCTTTCCGAGGGACGGTTTAGCGCGTACCGTCTTGAGGGCAACTTGGCGAACATTAACGCCGACATCGAGGGCGACGAGATCACCCACTTCTCGATGTTCAAGAACATGACTGGGGGAGATATATTTCAAGTTGAGCAAAAGTTCGGCGATCCATTCGATCTGCAAAACTCCGCGAAACTGATCTTCGCGGCCAACAAGATCCCGCAAGCCGATACGTACGAGACGGCATTCTACCGCCGATGGCTAATTGTCACGTTCCCGAACAAATTCACCCTCAACGAGGATGATACTCACGGTACAGTAGATCCCGATCTCGAAGACACCTTAGAGGCTGAAATAGAAGGGATCCTCGCGTGGGCGGTTGAAGGCTTTCAGCGCCTCTGCGAGAACGATGGCGTATTCACGAACCAGCGTGATCCAGAAGAGGTGATGGACGACTGGAGCGCGTTCGCCGAGCCGTACAGCGAGTTCATCCACAAATGTCTGCACCACTGCAACTCGGAGCCAGCAACTTCAACAAAGGAGATCTATGAGGCATACAAGGCCTTCATTAAACACCGACCGTCGTCACCGATCAGCCAGCAGAAGCTCACAGAGTACGTCAAGGAAGCATTTGACGACCCTAACTACGGTACATACCGGAGGGACGGTGACCAATTCCGAGGATTCAGGAACATCCACATCGACCCGCGAAAGGCCATGTGACGGGGCCGTCACACTCGAATATTCTAACCGCAGTACGGCGGCGACCCCCATTCCGGTTTGTGACGGCCCCCTTCCCCCCGTCACACCCTAAAACCGCAAGCGTGCGTCGGGTTGATCCACATTTTGTGACGACCCCCTCTGCACTTCTTTCTCACTATAACCACCCCTCCCTCCTACTCATACATGGGGTGGGGGGTATGATTCTGTATTTCTTTTTGCTCCGAAAATCCGTCACATGCGTCACACCCCCGACGCACGCTGGTGGTTTTCGTGTGACGGCCTCAATCCGGGATCGTCACACCCCCTCGCAGTCATGCGATTTATTGTGACGGGTTGATTTTGAGGCCGTCACATAGAGGCGATTCAGGTGAGATTGTTGCTACTATCACCAAATCGAGATCGGAATGCCATCAGCTTCAATCTGGATGTAACGAACCACGCGACTCGAAGCGTGAGATGGTTGAGGATCTGGCTGCGAAGTTCGAGAAGGGAGAGGTGACGATCCCTGCGTCACTCACTCAGTTGCGACGAGAGCTCGAGCACTTCGAGTATGACGTGACGGCTCGGGGGAACGTGCGCTATCATGCGCCGGAGGGAGAGCATGACGACTGTGTTGATTCGTTAGCCCTTGCGGCTCGTGCTGGTGGCATGGTTTCGTCGACGTGGTAGAAAGAGTCCCAATTCGCAGATTCCGCGGGTTCCCAGATCTCTCCGGTAGGGGGTGCGAACGTGGGATTTTATTTTTTGTATTTTGGGCCGAAATGTATAGCAGATATTATATGTAGATAGTTCAAGCCCAGTGTATGATCGAGACTCTGCGCGAAACTTTTGATGTTGTTCTGTTGGGAATTACTATTCTCATGGTGGCGTTTGTAGCGGCTTTTCTAAATGGTGCAGTAGAGATCGGGACGGGTGCCGCTATCTCGATTGCCGCTACGCTCTTCGCGGTGTGGGTCGCGTATTTCCAGTCGTTGCAGAATTACAAGCAGGCTAAGGACCAACACGACGATCTGGCCGAATCGCAGCGTGAGATGATCGAACGGTACGATGAAGAACTTCAGCTTCTCAGAGAACAGATCAAGGAATCTCGGAAAGCACGACTTGAATCACATTTCACTGAACGCGTAGAGATTATTGAAGAAACCATATCGGTATTAGACACTCATTGGGAAAGTTTGGAAGACCCAGATGGGATAATTTTAAAAGAGCCTGTTTTTGATGAAGACTCTGTTGAAACCATACATTTAGAATATTTTAAAGAAGAACACCCAGATCTATTCGAAGAACTTGATGAATACTATGATAAACGTCAAAAATACCACAATGGAATAATTGATGTGCGAGACAAGTTGCGCCCACATGTAGAGATCTACCTAAGCAATTCAAAGGATGAACGGACAGATGATGGGGAAGCGATAACTGAATTTCTCCTGTTTGGAGCAGCACCTCCCCCAAACTGGATTCGAGAAAATCTTGACGTTAATCATGATACTTTTGACCTCAGGGAAGACATTGCTCGCTCAGGAGATTTCGATTCGGCCCACACAGGGATATTTCTCAATGAACATCCAAGTTGGTGGATGGGTTTTGTTGAGACTCAAAAAGAATTCCGATCAAAACACAAGCATCTGGAAAGAAAACTTGATGATGTTAAAACAGAACTGAAACGACAGGGCGTATAGCGTAATCATTGAATCATTCTCATCTAATTCATGATAATTAATTTAAATTTATTATATTAATGATTAGGTAGTTTCAAGCCCTGTCCTGTCTATCCCTCCAATATGCCGAAGCACGGGTACGAACGTATCTGGTTCGATGAAATCACGACGGAGGGTAAATTTCCACGTGGGGCGTTGACGATGGACGTAGTGTTTGAAGACGACGCTGGGAACGAGTATGTATGGACGCCGAAATGGGAGGAGATGCAGAACTTGTACTCGACGGCGGAGCGTGTCGAAGAGTTGAATGAAGGGGGTGGGGAATATCTGGAGGAGTTGAAGGCCTTGCAGCGGTTCAGCGGGCCAACAATTATCCGTCTGGCCAAGTGTATCAGCAATCATACTTCACGCAGTGGTGTTGAAAAGAAACTCAATGATGAGACGGTCATAGGAAAGGAAACAGCCGATAGAGAGCAGGTTGCCCAGATTTTCACCGAGGCCGATCTTCCGGCACCTGAGTATCCTCGAAAATTCACTATGTCTAATAGATGGAGGCTCATTCGAGATCACCTCCAACAATTGAACGAGGAAGACTATCAGAACATCATCGACGTGATTGAGGTGATGGTACACCGAAACCGGCACGTAGATGCGGAGGATCGACGGCGCACGATTATTGAGGAGATGAACAAGGTTCTAACGTATGAGAATATGGAGATCACGATTGAAGGGAAAGTGAAACTGATCGGAAGCGAATTTGACGAAGGGTAATACCGTTCCATCGTAGCGCGAACCGTGGTGTCAATAATATAATAATATCTGACTTTCTTCAAGCTTCTGTTTGGCGTCCTCGATCTGATTCTGGTTACGTTCGACCTGATCCATGTTCTCCTGTACGAAGTCCACGATCCCCTGATCGATCTCTTCATCACCACTAATCTCTCTAAGATATAAGAAATTTTATAACCCCTCACGTGTTATTCTAATATAAGGAATCACGGATAGCGGTTGCTCTGGGACTAACCGTCTCAGAAACCCGGTGGTAGGTCACCGGATTCGTGCTTCCCACTGCGAGGTGACAAGCGATGCAAAATACAGGCCGACGAGTGGAAACGCTTTCGAATCAGTATCCCGACGCCGAACGAGTCGGGGATCACATCGTTCTCGACAAATCCGAGTGGTGTCCTGGGAAACACCCGGAGCCCCACCTCCGCGATGAGCACCAAGTCGGGTACGTCGAGTCGTACTACCGTTGTATTCGGTGTGGGGTCGAGGTCATGCGGACACGCGATCTTCCTGATGAGTGCGAGGGGGACAAGCAATGAGGGTCGTAGATGCTCGAGTCGATTGGAAAGAAGACGTCGGAAACGATCCGGTTCTCTACGTCCTTGCCGATGAGATCTCACAACTCGATGAAATGCGCTTCGAGCGTCACGAGGACGGCCTGTGGTATGCCGAGAGGGACGGACTTGCACGCTATTTCTCGTGGTCGGGACCGGGCAACGAGGGCGGGTTCAGCGGCCAATGCTACGCGATCACGACGGTCGACGGCGAAGAGGTGACGCTCAAAGGGCCGTGGTCAAGCCGGGCGGGCGTCTTCAACAAGCGAGGGTTCGGTCCCGTAGTCGATGTGAGGCTGACGACCGATCCCGAGGGCTTCGAGCGAGGGAGGACGTTTCGGGGGAGATCGATTACCCTCCGCCAGGCGAAGACAGCGGCCGATATCGTCGGTGGATGCCACCTGGAGAGTGAAATTCGCTTCAACGCTGAGGAGCCTTACTGGGTTGTCAGGGGCAACGGGGGTGGGGGGTAGTTGTCCGAGAGCGTCCAGCCCGACCTCGATGACCGAACGCTTCGGGCGGCGACACAGGAGATGTGCGTCGAGGAAAAGGCCCGTGCCTTATTCGAGGTCACCAGTGAGTCGGGGAGGACGTACACTGTGGATCTCCGTGAGGGCGTCTGCTCGTGTCCCGATTTCGAATATCGGGATGGCGTCGAGGAGTGCAAGCATCTGCGGCGAGTTCGGATCGAGGTGAATCAGGTGGACATCGAAGCCCTGCAATCGGAACTCGCCTCGAGAGCGACGGACCTGCAAGCGGATGCAGAACAGCTCGAAGACGAGGCCCGGAAACTCGATGAACAAGCGAGGGAGATCGAGAACGCACTCGATTCTCTCCAGGAGGTCGCGCGATGACCCAGTCTTCACCGCCTCAACCTGGGGGTCGGACTCCGGAAACACCCTTCCACTGGGCGTCCATCGACCGGAGAGGGACGAAAGGGTAGTGAAACAGCTGAACCGAGGTCAGAGTCGGTGCGTTCGATGACCGGGCCTGCGAAGGTACTCCCAGGAGCACAGGTTGGGAACATTTGTTCAGGCTGTAACAAGGGTATCCAAACAGGTGATCTCGTGCGGCCGTACGCGACCCGGTTTGAGTACGATGGATGGGTGGTCCGACGGCTTTGGTTGACGGCTGTGGGGAGTCAACGATTGGACGAGGAACAGATGGCGGACGAGGCGATTATCAGGGCGGTCTTCTGGAAACATCGGCTTGCGGCGGTTGTGGTCAATGATTGAAGCAGAGAAAAATGGATCGTAAGAAACCAGAAATCACGCCTATTCATGATTTTATGCATTCAACCGTCTCAATTTGTTCGTTATGTATTTGTAAGTCGCCTATCCAGTATAGGACATCCTGCATGAGTCAAGCGACTCTCCACGAACGTCCTTTCGTAAATTCGGGCCTCTTCAAGAATCACTACCTTGACGAACGAGTTAGTGAACGGAATGAGTGGGAGTGCGACGATGACGCCCGAGAAGCGATGGAAGAACTTCAGTCTCTTTACGAACTGGAGGGTGATCTCGTCATAGGTAAAAAAGAAGGTGAACTTATCGATGACTGGATTGATGGGGTACTGGAGGCACTCGGCTTCGGTACTCAGAAGGAAATCACCCTACCAGAAGGTGGTGGTTTCGTTGACGAATTATTATTCGAAAGTCCGGCCGCACGTCGTGATGCCGCAAGGGTTTATTTGGATACCAAGGACACGACTGATCTATTCGAGCGCGCCGTTAGTGTGGTGGAGGCCAAACAGTGGGATGCCAGTTTCACTGAACGCTTCAGCGAACAACGGCCCTACCGAAACGCCTCACACCAAATTAAACACTACCTCGAAAACACAACACCAAATCTCCAGTGGGGTGTCCTCACGAATGGTCGTAAGTGGCGGCTCTATGGCACAAACGACTACGAGACCCAGACCTACTACGAAGTTGATCTCCCTGCACTGTTGGAACGTGGTGATCTGGATGCGTTCAAATATTTCTATGTGTTCTTTCGGCCGGCGGCGTTTCATGAATCGATGGGAACCACGTTTCTCGATGAGGTTTGGTCCGAAAGCGAACTCGCGTCGCAGGAACTCGGAGAAGACCTTCAGGATAACGTCTTTACCGCGCTTCGGGTTCTCGGGCGGGGATTCATCGAGACCAACGAAGACCTCAACATAGGCTCGAACGACGAGAAGGCGCTGGACGAACTCAAAGAGCAATCGCTGGTGTTACTCTACCGGTTGATGTTCGTACTGTATGCCGAGGCGCGGGGACTGATCCACCCCGAGAACCAGTCGTCCCAGGACGAATATGAGGAGAATTTCAGTCTTGATGCACTCCGGCTGGGGATCCACGAGGAGATCGGTGAAGTTGACGAAGGCTTCGAGGAGGAGTTCAGCGAGTATTCGACCGGAATGTGGGGTCGTCTGGAGGATCTATTTCGACTTATTGACCAGGGCGAGGAGAAACTGGGGATCCCGCCGTACAATGGTGGGTTGTTCGACGATGAGGAACACGAATTCCTGGCCGAGCATGAGGTAAGTAACCAGTATCTTTCTGAGGTCATATACCGGCTTTCAACCACACAGAATGATGATAACCGATATGTATTGGCCGATTATATCGATCTCGATACTCGTCACCTGGGATCGGTTTACGAGGGGCTGTTGGAACACCAGTTTCGAATCGCACCCGAACAGTACGTGGCGGTTGCAGAGGACGGGAGCCAGGTCTGGAAGCAAGCCACCGAAGTGACGGGTGCTGATGCCATCGAGGCGGTGCCCGAAGGTGGGTTATACGTCGTCAATGACGAAGGAGAGCGCAAGGCGACAGGAGCCTATTACACCCCGGACTATGTGGTGACGTATATCGTCGAGGAAACGGTCGGGCCGCTTGTCAAGGAGACACGGGAAGACCTCATCGAACAGGGTTTCGACCCGGGGACCAAGGAGTATATCGGCCCGTTCTTCCAGCGCGTAACCGACTTACGAATTCTTGATCCCGCGATGGGGAGTGGTCACTTCTTAACAAAGGCAACGGGCTATCTCTCTGAACAAGTAATGGCGGAGGTACGCGATGTGGAATCCGAGTTCGGTGTCGCGTTCAACGAACAACACGTCCGTCGAGAGATCGCCAAGGAGTGTATCTACGGTGTTGACTTGAATGGAATGGCTGTGGAGTTAGCGAAGCTCTCGATGTGGTTAGAGACGCTTGCAGCGGATCGTCCGTTAGCATTCCTCGATCACCATTTCAAGCAAGGTAACTCGCTCATAGGGTCGGACATCGAATCCATTGATGAGTTAGAATCAGATGCCAACGATGATGAGGAGCAGTCGTCACTGGCGGAGTTTGGTGCGACCACAGAGGGGACTATTGAGCGGCTGATGGAGATCTACGGTGAGTTCCTCGCTATCGGAAACGATACAGTTGAAGGCGTCAGGAAGATGAAGAAAAAATATAATGAGATCGAACAAGATGAATTGCGTCAGCGTTTGGTAGCGATGGCAAACGTCTATTCTGCTGAGAATTTTAAATTAGATCCTCCCAGTGGAATATATGAAAGGATGGCAAAGGCGCTTGAAGATGATGAGGAGTGGAGTAATGTTACTGAAACAGACTGGTTTAGTCAAGCCCAGGAAATTTCTGATAGGCATAATTTCTTCCATTGGAGATTATCTTTCCCAGAGGCTTTTTATCGAGAGAACACGGGCCAGGGTGAAAAATTAGAACGGGAAGACCCCGGTTTCGACGTAGTAATCGGAAATCCCCCATATTTGAATGCCTGGTCAATGACCGAGAAGATGCCAGAGTTGCGCGAAGCGTTGAAACATCGGTTCGATGATTCTGGGGCCTTAGAAGGACATTGGGATCTGTATATTCCCTTTGTAGCACATTCAATTGAACTCACCCGAGATCATGGCCATCATTCGTTTATCCTTCCAAACACGGTATTAACAGAAAAATACTCAAAACAGTTGAGGGAAATAATCCTTTCAGAACATAAGCTGAAGAGCATACTCGACTTCGAAGAACGGGAGGTCTTTCCTGGAGTTGATCGACAATGTGTTATTTATACAATCGAGACAAATCACGGTCATTCTGAAGATGAGCATTCACTTCGAACATGCCTACAACAGGACCCCTTCAAATATCAGGAAGAAACTAAAGCAACTCCAGATATCTGGTTGAATGTATATAATCATCAAATCCGCGTTGATGAGGATTATGTTGAAAACCATCTTCAACTGGTTAAAAAGATAGACAATAATTCTAATGAATTAGGCCAGTATCTCTATGTAAATGTCGGTGCTACCGTCTCAAGTAAGGAATCGGGCGAGTTCACTAAATCAGATGTTGTGTCTGATGAACCCGTTGGTAATGCTGAAAAATTCTTTGAAGGAACTGATGTGCAACGGTGGCATATTGACTGGAAAGGTCAATGGCTTGACTATAGGGAAGATGAGATGTCGGGATCTCGTCAGTCAGAGATGTTTGAATCTGAAAAGGTTGTAGTCAGGAAGCGAACGGATGAAGGTGGTCAACTCGCAGGAGCTCTCGACGACGCTTTCATGTACTGTGACGACACAGTGATTGTCTGTTGTGACTACGAACCATTAGAAGGAACCGGTGCGACTACTGATTTCGAAGGGTTCGAAAGATTAGATGCAACCCCTGATCTGTCATTTATTACGTCACTGATCAACTCTACGTTCATGTCATGGCTGTTCAAATATAAGTTCGAAACCGGGGCCCTGCAAGGATCATACTCTGACGTCTGGCCACAATCTGTTCGCCATTTTCCGATACCAGATGAAAATACGTACAACTCAGGGTATGGTGATAACAGTAACATTACAAATTATGAAGAGAAACTATCCAGTTTATTTTCTGATATTGTTGAAAGTAAATCTGAGAAGGAAAACCTGAATCTTGATTTAGCGGATTATCTCGGCAATTATGACGATGGATCGACCCTTTCTGATCTGTCGCCGATTCGTCCAGAGGGTTTTGCTGATAGCATACTGAATGAGAGCGAGGGAACGACTGATGAGTTTGAAACTCTTCGAGTCACAGATATTGAAATACATCGAGAAAATGACACTCTAACTATCGTTGCCATCCCATATGTGAAACCAAATGAGTCTGTCCAAGATGAATATGACACAAATAACCGGGATTACACAACGCTTGATCCAGAGCCAGCGATGGTCTTCCAGGGACTTGATGAAGAGATGATCGCACTGATCAGTGGATTTGTCCCGTACGCTATAGCCAACGAAGAAGGAGGATTCTCAGATAATGCAACGAAAACGATTTCACTAATTGATCGGCTTGAAGACATCACCCTTCCGGAATTAGATGATGTGAAGGAAGATATAGGTCGTTACCGAGAGAAGGTTAATCGTGCGGATGAGCTGAATGACCGGATACAGGAAAAAGAGCGTATTATCGACGAACTGGTATACGAATTGTACGACCTGACAGAGGAAGAGATCGAAATTGTAGAGGACGCAGTAGCTGATGACTGATTACCCTTTGTTAGAAGAAGAGTATCCTACTGCTCGTATAATTCGGAGCACCCTCACGGAGTTCGTTAGGGAACTCGCTGACGAACTATCTCGATCAACAGTCACGAAGCTCGTGTTTGGGACCGTCAGCTTGTCTGATTCCGACCTCAATTTTGGCTACAAATGCGAAGAGTTCACCCGAATCCTTCTTGTCGATAATCTTTTAGACGCAGTGAACCTACAGTATCGTCCCGAACCGAAGGCGCGGGGTCTCGAGCGTGATCGTTGGCCCGATTTTGAACTATCAAATACTGTGATTCCAGTAGTAGGAGAGATTAAACCGCTCAACGATATTTCAGCCGGTGAGGATCAGATCAAAGCCTACCTGAGCATTGACGGCTTCGACACACCATACGGGATCTTAACTGATGGAATTGAATGGCGAGTATACGGTCCTGACCGCTCGGGAGCGGGATACTCCATTTGGGAACAGGTCCGGTTGGATAACGCGTTTCAGATGGTAGCGGATGATCAAGAAGTGATTAGGAGTACTGGCTTGAGGTCAACAATCCGCAAAGAAGGAGTGGCTCAAATCACGGACTTCGTCCGGACGTTTGAACGCAATCAATTCGATGACCGGACGCTAATTGCCCTACCAAAACCAGAACGTGAACTATACATTCCAGACAACTACGATTCGCAATCGTCCTTCGACGATTTTCAATAGACCGCCAACACAATGGTAAGTAGAAATTCCCCCGTTTAATAACCATATTATTGTATTATACGGAACGGTTGAGAGTCCCATTCTACAACTGAGCGCACCCTGCTATCAGCCTCGCAATCCGCACCACCATTATCCCGAGTTGATACTCCACTATTGATTTAGTGTCCTATCTCAAAGACGGACTATGGAGAGATACGTCGCACAAATCCAAGATCATAACCTCCGGACTGTATGGGAAAACGAAGAGCGTGGTTTCACTCGATGGCTCGCGGAGAACATTGATCTACTGGGCTCAGAACTCGGAATTGAGCTTGAAGATGCGCGCACTGAGGAAGCAGTAGGGGATTTTTCGTCCGACATCGTGGCTCGGGAGATGAATACCGGCGAAACGGTTGTAATCGAGAATCAGTACGGTAACACCGATCACGATCACCTTGGGAAGCTATTGACGTACTCTTCTGGGAAGAATGCTGGTTTCACAATTTGGTTAGCTGAAAACTTTAGGCCCGAACATCGTAGTGTTCTGGAATGGCTTAATGAAAGTGGCCCCAAAGATGTGAAGTTCTTCGCCATCAAACCACGGGTACTGAGCATAGAGGGCTCAGACGAACGAGGGTTTGAATTTGAGATTGTCGTTGAACCCAATGACTGGGAACGGGAGATTGTTGATGACTCTCTTACGGAGACGGAACACAGCTATCGTGAGTTTTTCGCAGAGATGGTGGACACATATTCGGCAAGACGACCTACTTGGAACAAGCTGAAACCGGGCCCTCGAAATTACCTTACTTTTAGTGCTGGGACGAGTGGTGTCAGTTTCGGGTGGGTCTTTCATCAGACACCTGGTTTCTCCGTGGAGCTGTATATTCAGACCTCAGACCCCGACCGAAATTTGGCTATCTTTGAGGCTCTGAAGGAGGAAAGCGACAAGATCGAGTCGAATCTTGATGCTGAATTGATTTGGCAACGGCTTCCGGAAAAAGCCGCTTGTCGTATCAAGTGGGCAAAGCCGATTGAACGAAGGATCACCGAGTTGAGTATGGATCAGCGAGCGCAACTGATCGAGTGGGGTGCGGAAACGATGGACGAGTTCCAGGAGGACTTGGAACCTCGTATCCGTTCCTTGGACGTGAGTTAATTCTGTGACCTGTTTGCTCTCACCTAATCCTACTTCCGCGGTTGAGCGTAGAGTGTGTTTATCCTCGTTCGAGACTTGTACCACAGAGGCTGCAATCAGAGAGAACAGGCTGATTCGGGTTCTGAAGCCGAAGTGTAATCGATAAATTAATTTATTCAATAGCACTGAATGACATCTTCAGCGGAGGCAAAATTGCTATACTTCGGGGGCTTCAACCTACTCCAGAGGGCGACTCCATGCTACTCGCTCATCGTGAACCGCGGGAGTAGGACTAAGGAAGTGAGTACAATCCCATCGGAGGCGTCCTTCTCTAATCGCTTCCAGTACGACGCTGTTCGCAGGCTGAGGCGATTTGCTTCATCTTCTCAGTCTCATGGTTTACAGGCTCGAGAGCACTTGACAACCCACGGGCTGCATAGAGGAAGAGCCGGAAGTGTCCGTTCTCGTCGGGGTTCATCCTACTGGTGTTTTTCGCGTACCACACTTGATAAGCTGAACTGTGGTCGGGTGCTACCGTGATGGCTGGACTGGCCCACTCAACGCATCGAGCACGAAGTACGGGTTCAACGACATTCTGGTGGTAGTGGGGAGCAAGGTCAGACCAGTGATTAAGGAGGAGCAACCGTTTGCTCTCAATGTCCGGCACCGATAGAATCTCTTGGTACAGTCGCTCAGGTTTCAGAATCTCATCACTTTCAATAGCGGCGAGGTAAAAGTCCTCGTCGGCGAGAGTGAACGGCTGTGATTCAAAGTTACCGATATCGATTGAATCCGATTCATAGGTGATGCGAAGACCGTTGTAATCGGCTTGAACGCTAACCCGTGGCTCGCTCAGTGAGACGCTCTCGGAGGTCGAATCTTGAATGCGGGTGATTGACGGCCGGTCGTATTGGTTCGTCAGCGTCTGGCGTGCCTTTGATGTTCGCGCTGGATCGACTGAGACCGTGTAGATATTGTCGGGTGTTGTCTCAACGAGATCTCGCTTGCCATCGGTTCCCAACTCAGTGAGGATAATTGGATCACCGAACGGATCGAAGGCGAAGACGTGGGCCTTATTCCCTCGTTTGACGGTTCCATCGGGGCCGGATCCATGCGTCGTACAAACGACGTAGGCGCCGTTTTCGATTGCTCGCGCTTGGAGTACCTCACCCCATTTTTTCGCTACAACTGGTGTTGCACTCACGTTGAGCAACAGAGAAGCGCCGGCCAGTCCTTCGTATCCCATGAACGGCGAGAAATACTGGTCGTGACAGATCGTGGTCCCGACAGTCGTTCCCCGAAATTCTGTCGTCTTGAGTGCGTCTTCGGGGTGCCAGTCGTCCAGTTCAAGCGCAAGCTTCCCGGCGGAACTGTGTTTCGTATAGGTGAAATCGGTATCCGTCGCTGGATCATAGAAGATACCCCTGATCCAGTCACCGTCATCGAACCCTGCATAGAGCGCCACATCAAGCTCGTCAGCGGTCTGCTTCCAGTGATCACGGTTCTTCCAGTGGTCGTGGTTCTCGGGCACGAGCAGGAGGTCAAGGTCGCTCTCGGCAATCTGTGTTCGCTCCTCGTCGGTAAATTTACGGTGCCAGTGCTTCGGGAGCCATGCTCCGACGTGGATCGGGTCAGTCATGGTCCATCACCTGAGTTTCGACGTTCCGGATGCCCAGTGCCTGCTCGTACGTCTCGATCTTCGTCTCTATGCGGCGTCGTTTCGTTTCGTTCGGGACTACGATCTGACCAACGGTTGGATAGGCACCCAGATTGAGTACCCCACCAGCCGCGTGTTTCCCGGCGGAGCTCTCGAGCTCGAACCCATAGAGTGGATGTAGGCTTTCGGCTTCCCGAAGGAGTGGGGTATGCGTCTCGAAGTCAGGGTCGAGGTCAACAACTGCGGTAAGGAACTCTTTGAACGATGCTGGATACGGCATCGTCCATGTGAGATCAATTTTTGACCCCGTGTAGTAGGTTCGCCACCCTCGGAAGGTCTTCCGCTCCCCCTCGGGGTCCCACGCGTACTGCTCATGGTCCGTGGTCCCGTCAGCCTCTTGCCAGAGGTCGCGATGGCGATCGTAGGCTTGGCTAAGGTCGTCAGGGATCCAGTCCTCTTTGACGACGAAGCCCATCTCTTTGCCCATATCGGCGAGCTGACGCCGCGTTCGGGTACTCCACTCCTTTTCTCCGCCAGCACCCTCAGAGATATCGTGTTCGAATGCTGGCTGATCGGTTGATCCACCCCACTCCCGATTAACGAGATCCGTCAGATGGCTTCGGTCAAGACAGAGACAGTTGGTATGACCGTGGAGTTGCCTGAAGGTCCGGACAATACGCTTGCCACGGCGATAGAGACCGCCCTCGCGTTCTTCGTCTACGATTAGGATTCCAATCGGTGCCCCGATCGCTTGGAGGTTCGCCAGATCGGCTGTCATCGTTTTCGTCGTGGGATCCGACGCTTCGATCTCGAAGGCAACCAGGGGGAACCGCCGATACTGCTCGTCATCTTCGAAGCCGAAGTAGTCGGATAACTGTGTGGTATCGAGTCCTAATTCCCGGAGATCGAGATACCAGACGACATCGACTCGCGGGGTGTAGCTCTCCTCGAGCGCCACCGAGAGAAAGGTATCATCGATTTCCTCGGCGGTCGAGAATCCGAGTTGGGTACCTAACTCGTGGACCTCCTCTTTGATCGGGGTGGCCCGATCTGTGTATGACATGGTCACTGATTCAAACGACTTCTTGATTAAAGTTCGCCATAGAGAGAAAGTCCGAAGTTGAGTACGCTTGCCTGGATTTGGAGGGGTGCACCACTAATCAGAGAATGCGGAGTAGTCCCAGCTCTGTGGGCCAAGTTTCGCTAATGACGGAGCTGATAGCAGTGACCGCTCAAGTGATACAGAGATTGGTGGTTCGTGTCCGAATCTTCGACGAATGCTATACGTTAGCGTGGCCAGCCGATAGGTAGGTCAAATTTCATCCGTCGCATTCGTGCTGGATAGGACAGATTTCGCAGCGACTTACGTCCCTATATACCGATCTGACCCTCACTGCTATCAGCCTCGGAAGCACGCTTTTTTAGAACGTAGCTGATAGCACCTCGAGACAGCGAGAATGCAGACCCGTATCTCGTAGTTGTCGATAGCCCACTGTAACTGACCTTATTATACCTCATGTAACCAAATTCTCAGGGAGAGACGGACAATATGTTAGTTATCTCTCCTTTAGCTATTTTCAGCCCTTCAACAACTTTTCGCTTCCTCATCCCATCTTTCATATCACCATTTCTGGAACAATCAAATAAGCCGTTGAGGAAATCACGTATTCGGTCATTGTCGCTTAGAATACTATCAGATATGATTCCGCTTTCAATTACTGCATAATTTCCGTTCTCAGGTGAAAAAGAATCTTCGGATAACTCTACGTCTCGGACTCCAAGTTCTTGATCCGCCACAACAAGTGATGGATAATCACTAATGTCAAATCCACTGATTAAGGCATCCCACAATTCTATTCGGATCCGATCCCGATCGATCATTGCAACTTCCAGTTGACTACGATTTCGCCCAAGTAAGGTCAATTCATCATCTAAGGCCTTGAATTTACTATCTTCCCGAGAGTATGAATCATCGGTGAAGTAATAAAAATATGCGTTAGTCTCGCGCTTTGGCATCTGATATAACGTATGTGGTGTAGCTTGTAGACGTTCTCCAAAGGTTGTGGGGGTATTAGAGCTTCTTTTGGGTAGCCGCTCAAATTCTGATCTGGCATCTGGGTCAAAGAGCGTCTTTGTATCTGCATCTGTCACGTCCGTATATCCATCATATTTATTATATACATATTCAAGTATCTCGGAAATAGTTTTATTATTGTATTTCCCCTTTATATCATTGACAATGTCAAATACACCATCATTCCCAAGTCCAAGAAGTCGTTGTGCTTCTTGCACTCCTTTGTTAGTTAAGCTATATGTTATTCTGGAGTATCCATATTCATTTGTGTTGACTTCTCTTTCAATATATCCCTCATTATCAAGTGTTTCCAGGTCGGAACGAAGTTGAACTGAAAAGGGTCCGAAACGATCCGCTCGATAGTCATATACATCTTTCAACTTTGTTTCTTCCTGAGCCAGGAAAACAAGCTTTTGGAAGCGTGTCGCTCCATCAATCGACGTAGTATTATCCGTATAAAGGAAGATGACAGGGAGCTTTGATTTAGAACTCATAACGGTTTTGTTTTGATCGTAGCGATGAGGTCGAACGGGATAACCAAAGAAACTTTTGGTAATCCTGACAAGCGTTCTTCGCTTGTGTACCACTCCGATACTGCGTGAGTCGCGGCCAATAAACAGAGAGGAAGACGCAGGTAGCAGCGATTAAGACGGCTGGGAGTACGAGAACGAAGACAGCGAATGGGTTCCGATCAACGAACTCACGGAGGGATAACCATGGAACGTTTGCCTGACCATCTTAACCTGAAGCTCGGACAGTTGGGTGACAGCACTACCTTACGCCACGTCTACAAGCGAGGGGACTACAGCGGCAATACGGTAACGGCGACGATAAAAGGCGAACGAATCGATGTCAGCGGTGATCCTGAATCGGATAACTCTGATAGTTGACCCGAACGCCGATGGGTGCTGCTCGGGTCGCTGATCGCCACTATCGAGGCGAAGATGCCCGCGCTTCCTACAGTTACGACGGATGGAGCTGGTGGGAATATCAAAACAAAGACGGGGAATGGGTTCCGATCAGGGAGCTTTCAGAGTAGCGTGTAAGTGAATTTATATTCCTCTCTGATTTTAATCGTTACTATGATTAGATCGGGCTGATATTATACCTTTATGAGCATTAGTAGTAAGCTCAGACAGGAACTGGACAACTTGGCTTCAGATACAGAGATTAATAACCTCACAAGTGGGGATGCAGATCTACACATCGTACATAATCCTAACGATATAGATTACTACCATATTGAGGGCGGAAGTATATACAAAGCGTCTATGGAGTTAGAGCTTGATAATAATACAAGCCAAATGGCATTCATATTTCCGGTTGACACCTCCTCTGAGGGTGAACTGATAAGTGACCTGAATAACGCAAATCAAGCAGAGATCACTTATAAAATGGGTGATTGGAGTAGCCTTCTACCTTGATTGAGAAGTATTCTCGTCCGGCGTAGGACACAAGTCGGTGGCCGCCGTTGTGTAGGTCCCTGTCTTCGAGCTGGTCATATACGGTTTCGCCCACTCACGCTTCCGGGTAACCGTCGCATACGTCAGGGTTTCGTAGTAGGGATACATGGAGTTCTCTTCGTACGAAGCTGATAGCAGTGAGCGCTCAAGCGATATTAGAGAGTAGTGGTTTGCGTTCGAAACCCCAGCGTTACCAACTGTTACCATTCCCGGCCGATAGGTGGATCGTGTCTCTATCTTGAGCCAATATGTTTCATGAGCCTTCAGACCAATCGTAGCTTCCCTTACTGAGCGCCCTGCTATCAGCCTCGCCATCGCGCTACAACAGACTCGCGATTCGAGATCCGTTTCTCACCCAGAAGGTCGCTCTCCCCTAATAACTGCATAGAGGCCATCAAAATAGTTAATTCGACTGAACCAGATTTTGGCTATAGTTAATTAATAGTAATTCATCGTATCTACCGAATTAACTGTGTTCCGGCCTTGAGGGGACTGAATGACTTTGAATACCCGGAAGTGTGCCTCACAATTGTGCCTTGGAACTGAATCCAGCGACGATCTGGGATGGGGCCCGTAGAGTTTTACTGCACGTGTTCGTTCTTCTGGTATGCCGTTCAACGTCTCGTGGCACACGCTCCTCGACCAGCTTGACGAGTTATCACAGGGGGCGACACTCATTACGCCATTGTCCGGCGACCGGTTCCACATCACCGACGTTCAAGAACACCGTGTCGTGATCGAACTCGAAGACTCGGGTGAATCACGTCCGCTCCAGCGGGACCAATTCGAGACACTCTTTCGGCGGATCACGGAGGATGCGGGCCGATTCAAACTCGAGCGGCTCCCACCCGATGCGGACCCGTATCCAACTGTGTTGAGTCTCCACCCGCGCTTCGAGATCGACGAGGACGACGGCGTGATCATCGAGAGGGATGGCCCGACGACAACCCAACTTCTCGATGACGACCACGCTCACGATGAGGAGAACGAAGAACGGACGGAGCCGGATCTGGACGTCTATGCGGACGCGCTCTTGCTTGTTGACGCGCTTGAGCGCCACGACGTGAGCACACTTGCAGAGGTGGAGTCGAACGCCCTGGTGAACCTCTACACGCTTCTCTCGGACGTTCAGCGAAACGCGGATACTCTCCGGAAGGACGTCGCTGACGTGCTCCTGAATCGCCTGCATCACGATCGACCGGTCAGTGGGCCGTTTGGATCCGTCCAGCGGACAGCACGCCGTAATCGCTCTCTCAAGGACGATGAGGAGGTGCTGGCGGCCCTCGAGAACGAAGGTATTGATCGGGAGCGGGTGATGGGTGTGGATCGATCAAGAGTCGATGAGGCGCTGGAAGTGACCGAGTTGGCTGAGTCAGATGTCTACGAGATTCAGGAGAGCGAGTACGTTCGGAAGGCCGACGTAGACGAGGACGTAAAGGAAACCCGCCTCCAGGGACTAAAGGATCAGCTCGCTGCGACTGAGGATGAGGGTGCCGAAGAACTCCGCCAAGAGATTGAGGACTTGGAGGGGCGGATCGAGGAGTTGACGAGCTTTCGAACAGGGACTCAGATGCACGAATGATTGGACGCGATGTGGGGAACTCTACGGGCGAAGATTGGAATATACATCAGAACCCGATCACACTACGCGGCGACAGAATGATAGATAAAAGCAACTATTTAGTCTGATTAGTGCGTTAGATGGCCCGTAGCTCGACTAATCACCACTTTAGACTTATATATAATATCGAAGTGTTCCGGGCGACACTCTCTCGATCGCGGGCGGTTCTCGCAGAATCTCGACCGTCTGGGTACGTACCGGCTACCGGCGTAACCTCGACCGATGACGACACGCAGACCACCTCCTGTCCTCTGATTTGCGTGGTTTCGGAGCGACGTCGGGACGCGTTCGTCGCAGAAACGTCGGCCCGTCCGTAGCCCCCGGCGGCTGTGCTGCCGGGCGCTACCCCGCAGAAGGACGCTTCGGAACGCCGTATTTAGGCACGCCTAAGAATCGGAACGGCTTTATGTTTTAGGCATGCCTAAAACGTATGCACGAACCGAGCCGACGGCAGTTGTTGAGAACCGGCGCCGTGGCCGCCGGGATCGGGGCGATCGCCGGCTGTCTGGGCGGCGGTGGGAACGGCGGCGACAGTAGAAATGGAAACCCCGACGACGGGACCAACGAGACCGGCGCGGAGACGGAAGGCGAATCGGACGACGACACGAGCGACACCGACAGGAAGAACCGAACGGACGGAACCGGCGGGAGCGACGAAAACGAAGGCGGGGAAGACGCCGGGACGCGCGGCGACGAAAGCGACGACGCCGAGGACGGGGGTTACTCGGTGACGATGGAGCCCGTCGGCGAGGTCGAGTTCGAGGCGATCCCCGAGACCTGGCTCTCGTATACGGGCGACTACGCCGACATGGGCGTCGCGCTCGGCCAGGGCGACGGGCTCTCGGCGGTCGGCGTCCGCGCCCGGTTCGGCTCGCACCTCTACGAGGAACTCCCGGGGGTTTCCGTCGAAGACGACGACCTCACCGAACTCTACCAGAACGGCACCGGCAAGGAGGTCTTTCACGAACTCGACGCCGACGTCCACCTGATCGATCCGAACTTCATGGTGAACCGCCTCCAGTGGAGCGAGAGCGACGTCGAGAAGATCGCACAGACCGTCGGCCCGTTCGTCGGGAACACGATCTTCTCGCGGGTCTACGACTGGCACGACTACCCCCACTACACGCTGTACGAGGCCTTCGAGACGGTCGCCGAGGTCTTCGGGGAGCGAGAGCGCTACGAGGCGTTCGCGGCGTACCACGACGAGGTGCTCGCGGACGTCCGCGGGCGCCTGCCCGAGGAGACCCCCGACGTCGCGGTGGTGTACCCCGCCGACGTCCCGCCGGAGTCGTTCTATCCCTACCGCATCGGGGAGGGAACCCAGTCCAAACACTGGACGGACCTCGAGGTCGGCGACGCCCTCGCCGACGTGACCGACGCCCAGGCCGGCGGCGGCGAGATCGACTACGAGACGCTCCTCGAGATCGATCCCGATGCCCTCGCCATCAGGCTACAGGGAGCGGTCACGCCCGACTACTTCGAGCGCGAGATCGTTTCCCATCTCGAGTCCCACGACGTCGCGAGTCGGCTCCGGGCAGTATCGGAGGGACGGGTCGTCTACGGGGGGCTGACTTACCAGGGGCCGATCATCCATCTCTTCCAGCTCGAGCGGGCGGCTCGGGATCTCTACCCCGATTCGTTCGGCGACGGGCAGTTGTTCGACCGCGAGCGCGTCGCCGGGATCGTTACGGGCGACGCCTGACCGACCGCCCCGACGGTGGTCGCCGGCCGAGCGGAAGCGAAAGCACTATGAGATTTTAGGGATGCCTAAAAACATGGCACGAGAACGCAGGAACGTGACGCGCCGGAGAGCTCTCACGTACGGGACGACGGTCGTCGGCGGGTCGTTGCTCGCGGGCTGTCTGGGTGGGGAAGAGGGGAACGGCGAAGACGGCGAAAACGGGACCGAGAGCGGGAACGAAACCGAGGCCACCGAGACGGAAACACGGACCGAAACCGCCGAGAACGACACCGACAGCGGGAACGAAACGGAAACCGGGTCCGACGGGAGCGAGAACGCCGACGCCGGAAACGAGTCGGAGGCCGAAGACGAGTCCAACGGTGGAAACGAGACCGACGGCAGTAGCGGGCCGTACACCTCCTCGCTTGCGCCCGTCGGCGAGGTAACGCTCGAGGCGATCCCGGAGGACGTCATGGTCTACAGCCTGCTGTACGCCGACATGGCGGTCGCCTACGGCCACGGTGACGCCGTCAACTCGCTGGGTTTCGACGCCGAAACCGGCGGCGGGACCCTGGACGCCTACTACGACCACCTCGAGGGCGTCTCCTTCGACCGGGAGGATCTGACCCAGCTCAACACGGGGTCGGGAGCGATCAGCGTCGATCAGGAGCTGTTCTACGAACTCGACTCCGACCTCCACCTCGCCGATCCCGCGCTCATCGCGTCGTTCGAGGGCTGGGACCGCGAGACCGTCGAGGAGATCGCGGAGAACGTCGCCCCGTGGTTCGGCAACGCCTACAGCCGCGCACACGGCGAGCCTCCCGAGTCCTACGCCGACGACTACGAGTACTACACCCTCTGGGAGATCGCAGAACGGGTCGCGGCGCTGTTCGGGGCCGGCGAGCGCTACGGCGAGCTGTCGGCGGTCCACGACGACCTAGTCGCGACGATCGAGGAGGGGCTTCCGCCCGAAGAGGAGCGCCCGACGGTCGGCGCGATCATCTTCATGGAGGAGACGTTCTACCCCTCCGCCCTCGACGCGCCCGGGTTCGCCACGGCGGATCTGCGCCCGCTGGGAGCGACCGACGCCTTCGCGGGCGAGGAGCTGACCTACGAGACGAGCTACGACTACGAGGCCATGCTCGAGTTCGATCCCGACGTGCTCCTCCATCGCTACGGCGTCGCCTCCTACTACGACGTCGGGGCGATCGCCGAGACGCTCGCGGACCACCCGGTCGCGAGCCGGATCACGGCCGTCGAGAACGGACGAGTCTACCCCTCCGGCGACCCCGAGCAGGGACCGCTGATGAACCTCTTCCAGCTCGAGATGGCGGCCAAACAGCTCTACCCCGACCAGTTCGGCGCCTGGCCCGAGGACAACCACGGCGAGGCCTATCCCGAGTTCCCCGAGGAGGAGCGGCTGTTCGACCGCGAGCGGGTCGCCGACGCGATCGGCGGTGCGGGCCAGGAATGACTGCGGGAGAGGGGACCGACTACGACGTCGCCGTCGTCGGCGGCGGTCCCGCGGGCTGTTCGACCGCCGTCTTCGCCGCGCGCTACGGCCTCGAGACGGTCGTCTTCGACCGCGGGCGCTCGTCGCTCCGGCGCTGTGGCTACCTCGAGAACTTCCTTGGCTTTCCCGCGGGGATCGACGTCGAGACCTTCTACGGCCTGATCCACGACCACGTCGAAGAGGCCGGCGCCGAACTCCGGCCCGATCTCGTCGAACGGGTCGAACGGATCGAGCGCGTCGGGGACGACGGGGAGGGCAACGACGGAGCCGGAGGATTCCGGCTCGAACCCCAGGAGGGCGAACCCACGAGCGCCGATCGCGTCGTCGCGGCCACCCGGTACGGAGCCGGCTACCTCCGCCCGCTCGACGAGGGGTCGATGTTCGTCCCCGACGACCACGGCGAAGAGGGCGAGGAGCGGTTCGACCGCGACTGTCCCGCAGACGACGGCACGACGCCGATCGACGGGCTGTACGTGGCGACGCCCGCGGGCGACGCGGGGGCACAGGCGGTCGTCGCCGCCGGTCGGGGCGCACGCGTCGCCCGGACCGTGATCGCCGACGCCCGCCGCGACCGGGGCTACCCCGAGGCCCTGAGCGAGCACTGGGACTGGGTCCGCCGGGAGAGCGAACTGACCGCCGAGTGGGCCGACCGCGACCGCTGGCGCGAGCACTTCGACGACCGGCTTCCCGACGATTCCGACGCCAGCGACGAGCGCCTCCGTGAGCTCCGCGAACGCGAGATCGATCGCCGGCTCGACGCCTACCTCCCCGACGAGGAGATCGACCGGCGGGCCACGCGCGGCCACCGGCGCCTGCTCAGGCACGTCGACGACGACGCGATCCTCGAGGCGGCCCACGAGATCGAGGCTCGGGGGTCCGTTGACGGCGCGAGCTGATCGACCCTCGTCCGGCGGGCCCGACCTCGGGAGCCCCGACACCCTTACTGCCGGCGGTCGAAGCGGAGCCATGGATCAGCAGCGATTCGTCCGGCTCGCGCTCCTCGCGGTGGGCCTCGCCGTCGCGAGTTTCGTCGTCCTCGGGACCTCCCGGCTCCTCGTCCCCTACCGGACCGCCCAGCTCCTCGCGGCACCGATCGGGCTCACAGCCTTCGCGCTCCTGAGCTATCTCTTCGTGCGGGCGACGCTGTCGGCGGTCGGCCTCCGGACCATCGAGGAGTAATCGAGGGCCACGACTGGAAACGGTTTTCCACGCGCCCTTCGAACCCACGGCTATGACCACGACTCTCGAGGTGGACGAACTCGCCGACCTCGGGCCGGCCGATCGGGCTGCGCTGT
This sequence comes from Saliphagus infecundisoli, assembly GCF_020177375.1. Lineage (GTDB taxonomy): Archaea > Halobacteriota > Halobacteria > Halobacteriales > Natrialbaceae > Saliphagus > Saliphagus infecundisoli. Next base: position 117,207 of record NZ_JAIWHV010000007.1, read on the forward strand.
TCGAGCGATCGGCCGGCATCGAGGACGTCCGCGAGGACGTCCGGGGGATCGTCGAGCGCGTTCGCGAGGAAGGCGACGTCGCCGTCCGGGAGTTCACCGAGGAGTTCGACGGCGTCTCCGTGGGCAACCTGGAGATCACCGACGAGGCCGAACGGGCAGTCGAGGAGGTCGATTCCGAGATTCTGGCGGCGATCGAGGCCGCCGCCGACAACGTTCGCGAGTTCCACGAGGCCCAGGTTCCCGAGGACTGGCGCCGCGAGTTCTCCGACGGGCGGGAGCTCGGCCGACGATTTCGCCCGATCGAGCGGGCGGGGGTCTACGTCCCCGGCGGGACCGCCGCCTACCCCTCGAGCGCGATCATGGGGATCGTGCCGGCGGTCGTCGCGGGCGTCTCCCACGTCGTCGCCGTCACACCGCCCGCAGAGGAGGTGAATCCGGCGACGCTCGCGGCGATCCATATCGCGGGCGCCGATGCAGTCTACGGCGTCGGCGGCGCCCAGGCGATCGGGGCCCTCGCCTACGGAACGGAGTCGATCCCGCGGGTCCAGAAGGTCGTCGGTCCCGGCAGTCCCTGGGTGACGGCGGCCAAAGCCGAGGTCAGGGGCGACTGCGAGATCGATTTTCTGGCGGGGCCGAGCGAGATCGTCGTCGTCGCAGACGACACCGCCGACCCCGTCGCCGTCGCCACCGACCTGCTCGCCCAGGCCGAACACGGGCCGACGTCGCCCGCGGTCGCGGTCACCGACGACCGGGAGACCGCCCAGGGAATCGTGGAGGCGGTCGAGAACCGGCTTCCCGAGCGCGAGCGCGAGGAGACGATCCGGGAGGCCCTCGCGGGCAAGGGGAGCCGGGTCCTGCTCGCCCGGTCGATGAGCGAGGCGATCCTCTTCGCCGAGGAGTACGCCCCCGAACACCTCTCGATTATCGCCGACGACGACGACGCAGTCTTGGAGCGGATCGACAGCGCGGGCAGCGTCTTTCTCGGGTCGGCGACCCCCGTCGCAGCGGGCGACTATGCCAGCGGGACGAACCACGTCCTGCCGACCAACGGCCTCCCGAAGGTCACGGGCGGGCTCTCGGTCGACACCTTCCTCCGGGCGACGACGGTCCAGCGACTCTCGGCCGACGCACTGGTGGACCTGAGCGGGACGATCACGACGCTCGCGGAGGCCGAGGGCCTGGAGGCCCACGCCGAGAGCGTCCACGTACGGACGCAGACGGGCGGCGAGAACGGGGGCGGCGACCAGTAGCGCTACCTGGGGCGTCAACGTTAACACCGTCGCGCCGGAAGGAACGGGTATGAGTACAGAGAGCGCGGACGGCGAGAGCCGCCCCCGGATCGAGGTTACCGAAGCGGCCGCCGAGCAGGCCATAGACCTCCTGACCGAGGAGGGCCTCGACACGGACGTCGCGGGCCTCCGACTGTTCGTCCAACAGGGCGGCTGTGCGGGGCTCTCGTATGGGATGCGCTTCGACGACGAGCCCGAGGAGGACGACTCGATCTACGACCACCACGGGCTCAGAGTGTTCGTCGATCCCGCGAGCCTGAAGTACATCGAGGGCTCGGTGCTCGACTTCGAGAGCGGCCTCCAGGCCGAAGGGTTCCACGTCGAGAACCCCAACGTGGTCAGCGAGTGTGGCTGTGGAGAGTCGTTCCGAACGTAGTTTCTGGAGGTTCTACTCCTCGAGTTCGAAGGCGACGGTGACCTCCGCCTGATACTCCCGGTCGTCTGCGGTCGCGATCTCGACGCTGAACTCCTCGACTTCGACCCAGTGAACGTTGTTCAGCGTGTCCTCGGCGCGGTCGATGGCGTCGTCGGCCGCGTCGTCGAAGCTCTCCGAACTCGACCCGATCAGCGTGATCTTCTTGAAAACCATGATCCGGTCGGATCGATGCGGGCGGTTCACTAAAAGCTCACCCCTTCGTGGATACCCCAAGGGCGACCGACGGTCGGGTCGGGTGCCGTCGCCGGCCCGGGAGACGAGCGTGTGCCGGTACCCCGCAGTTGAAATACGTCCGGCCCAAGCACAGGTGATGACCTCGGTTGCCGTCCTCGGCGGCGGGATCGGCGGGTTGAGCGCGGCCCACGAACTCGCCGAACGCGGGTTCGCCGTCACGGTCTACGAGGCCAACGAGCGGATGGGCGGGAAAGCCAGGAGCATCCCGATCGACGGGAGCAAGGACGCGATCCTCGGCGAACACGGCTTTCGGTTCTTCCCCGGGTTCTACCGCCACGTCACCGACACGATGGCGCGGATTCCCTACCGCGATCGAACGGTCGCAGACAACCTCGTCCCGACCTCCGAGTCGCTGCTCGCGCGGGCGACCGGCGAGGAGGTCGTCGCGCGGACGGCGACCCCCCGGACGATCGGCGAGTGGCGCGAGGCCCTCCAGCCGCCGACCTCCGACGGCCTTCCTCCGCGCGAGGCCGCCGTGCTCGGCGAGCGTCTGTTGACCCTGCTCACGAGCTGTGACGCCCGGCGGGAGGACGACCTCGAGTACCGCTCGTGGTGGGAGTTCGTCGAGGCCGATCGCCTCTCTCCGGCCTACCGGAAGCTCGCGGCCGTCACCCAGTTGCTGGTCGCGCTTCGCCCACAGGACGGCAGCGCGCGCACCTTCGGGAAGATCTACCTCCAGTTGATCCGCGGACAGCTCGATCCCCGGATGGACGCAGAACGAATCCTCAATGGACCGACGAGCACGGTTTGGATCGAGCCCTGGGTAGCGTATCTCGAGGACCTCGGCGTCGAGTTCGTCCGGGAGACGCGAGTGACGGGCATCGACTGCGACCGCGAGCGGGTGACGGGCGTCGAGACGATCCGCGGAGAGGTCGGGGCGGAGTACTACGTCGCCGCCCTGCCCGTCGAGGCAATGGTCGAGCTACTGAGTCCGGATCTCAAACGGGGCGCGCCCTCGCTGGCTCACATAGATCGCCTCGAGACGGGCTGGATGACCGGGATCCAGTTCTACCTCGAGAGCGACCGGCCGCTGGTCCACGGCCACCAGCTCTATCTCGACTCGCCGTGGGCACTGACTGCGATCTCACAGGGCCAGTTCTGGTCGGAATACGACCTCTCGGAAGCGGGATCCGGAGCGGTCGGAGACGTTCTCTCGGTCATCATCTCGGACTGGGACGCTGCCGGCGAACTCACCGGCAAGCCCGCCCGGGACTGTTCGCCCGAAGAGATCAAAGCCGAGACGTGGGACCAGCTCACGACCCACCTCAACCGCGACGAGACCCGACTCGCCGACGACGACCTCGTCGAGTGGTTTCTCAACCCCGCGATCGAGAAGACCGACGATGGGGTCGTAAACCGCGAGCCGCTGCTGGTCAACACCGCGGGCTCGCTGCGATATCGTCCCGAGGCCGCGACGGGAATGAAAAACCTCGTGCTCGCTTCGGACTACGTCCGGACGGAGACCGACCTGGCGAGCATGGAGGGAGCAAACGAAGCCGCACGCCGCGCGACGAACGCGATTCTCGATCGGAGTGGGAGCGACGCCCCCCGATGTGAACTCTGGGCGCTCGAGGAGCCCGCGGTGTTCGAGCCCCTGCGGGCCCACGACGCCGTCCGGTATCGTCTCGGGCTTCCCCACGCCAGCGAGGGCGCGTGGTCGCCGGTTCGGGAGGCCCTCGTTCCCTGAGGGCACCGGAGCCGGCTCTTTCCACGTCAAGAACTATCCGCCCCTCGTGCGTACCGACGTCCGACGCGCCCGATCCGACCGGCGATCGGCGCGAACGACCCATGAATCCCAACTCCTACATCGACACCGAATCGTACGACGACGTCCTGAGCCATGAACTGACGCAGTTTCTCGTCCGCGAGGCGGTCGGGGTCGCGATGGAGTCGCCGCTTCGCGAGCCCATCCTCGAGGGCGTCGAGCGTGGCGAGCGCGAGTTCGACGGGACCGACGTCTCGCCGGCCCCCGAGGCCGAGTCGGGCGGGCGCTCCCTGAAGGGTGTTTTCGTCCTCGCCGTCCTCCTCGCCGTAGCGTACGCCGCCCTCGGGCGTCGCGGCGGGGAGTGAGGACGGGGCCCGTCGCCGGCCATCGTAGCAGCCACGGTCAACGGATTTATTATTTATCCGCCTAAACGGCGGGGTATGGCAGACGAAGCCGAACTCCGCCGACAGTTCACCGACGCGTTCGAGGGCGCCGACTACCCCATCTCGAGCCCGATGGACCTCGTTCCCGCACTCCCCAACGGGCCGGGAACGACCTTCGAGTCCGAGGAGTTCGAGATGACGGCGATGGAACTCAACACCAAGCTCTCGGGCGGGGACTTCCCCTACGAGAGCGTCGACGCCTTCGTCGACGACGTCATCGCGGAACTGAAAGCCGAAGGTCACATCTAGAGCGCCTCGCCGACCGACTCGAGCAGGTCACCGTTCTCGAGCAGTTCTAGGACCCCCTCGACGTCCTCGCGGACCGGCCGGTCCTCCCGTAGAGGCGGGACGACCCCGCGAACGGCGTCGTAGGCGGCGCCGGTACCCCTCCCCAGCGAGAGCGCTCCGGCGTCGAACGCCCGATCGACGAACTCGGCCGCCTGGGAAGCGGCGACGAGTTCGCTCGCGACGACTCTGCGGGCGTTTTCCAGCACCTGCCGTGCGTTGTACGCCGACTGGGCGCTCATGCTGACGTGGTCCTCCTGGCCGCCGCTGACGGGCGTGTTGTCCGTCACTGAAGCGCCGAGGGACCGACTCTCGTTGAGAAGCGCCGCGGCCGTATACTGGAGGAGCATGTACCCCGACTGGAGACCGCTCTCGGGCGCGAGGAAGGGGGGAAGGTGGTCCTCCTGGAGATTGGGATTGAGCAGCCGGTCGATCCGGCGTTCGGCGATCGCCGTCAGATCCGTGAGCGCGAGGCGGGCGTACTCCAGGCGGAGCGCGAGCGGTTCGCCGTGAAAGTTGCCCCCCGAGAGCACGGCCGCGCGGTCGGTGCCGGAGGCGCGGTCGTCAGCCCGGCCCGCCGAAAAGACGAGGGGATTGTCGGTCGCGCTGTTGAGTTCGACCTCGACGGCCTCGCGGAGGTGGGAGATCGAATCCCGGGCGGCGCCGTGGACCTGCGGGAGACAGCGAAGCGAGTAGGCGTCCTGGACCCGATCGCAGTTGCGGTGGGCCTCTACGACCTCGCTTCCTGCCGTGAGTTCCCGGACGTGCTCGGCGCTCGCTCGCTGGCCCTCGTGGGGCCGGACGTCGTGGATCGCGGGGTGTGAACTCGCCGTCGTCCCCAGGGTGACCTCCGTGGTGAGCGCGCCCGCGACGTCGGCGGCGAGCAGGAGTTCCTCGCCGTTGACGATCGCGAGCGCGGCGATCCCGACGGTGAGTTGGGTGCCGTTGATGAGCGCGAGGCCCTCCTTGGGCGCGAGCGTGAGCGGCTCCGCACCGATCGACGCGAGCGCCTCCTCGCCGGGGAGACGTTCGGGGCCGTCTCCGCTCTCGACCCACGCCTCGCCCTCGCCGACGAGCACGAGCGACATGTGCGCCAGCGGCGCGAGGTCGCCGCTCGCCCCCAGACTGCCGTGGGAGGGGACGACCGGGCGGACCCCCTCGTTCAATAACTCGAGGAGGCGGTCGACGACGACCTCGCGGATCCCCGAGTGGCCCACGAGAAGGGCGTTGATCCGGGTAACCATCATCGCCCGCACGGCCTCCCGGTCCAGTTCGCGGCGGCCGCCGGCCGCGTGGCTCCGGAGCAGGTTGGTCTGGAGGGTCTCGAGGTCTTCGCGCGGGATCCGTTCGTCGACCAGTTCGCCGAACCCGGTGTTGACGCCGTAGACGGCCTCGCCGCCCTCGAGGACGTCCTCAACGCGCGAGCGCGAGGTCCGGACCCGCTCGCGGGCCTCCGAGGCGATCCGGGCGTCCTCGCCGCCGCGGGCGACCGCGGCTACGTCCTCGGGGGTGAGCGTCTCCCCGTCGAGGATGACGGTCACCGGTAATCACCGCGGGGAAGGCGAGTAACGATTGACGGACGCGACCGGGGATCCGAAACGGGGTCGATCATGCACGATCGTTTGGGATGGAAGTACAAGACCTTCGGTGTCTTCCGGCGGTCGTGTCCAGCATGCACACGAGCGCCCAACCGAGTTACGTGGTGACCTCCCGGGACGGACGCATGCCCGACGCAGCAATCGTCATCCTGGCAGGAACGGACAGCCCCTCCGACCTCGGTCGTGTCGTCAACGCCCTCCAGACGGCCACCGAGTTCATAGATGAAGGCGACGACGCCGAGGTGATCTTCGACGGCGCGGGAACCCAGTGGATCCCCGAACTGGAAGACGAGGACCACGACTACCACGACCTCTATGCCGACCTCACCGATCACATTCAGCAAACGGTAGCGAGGAGCCTCCTTCCTCAACGAGCGACCGACGGGAGCGAGTAGGGTGGAGAGGAATCGCGTTGCGAAGCTGGACGAAACCGCAAGGCTTAGGCCGTCTCCGCCCGTTATGTGAGATACTGCCGTCCTCGCACAAGCCGGGGTCGGTAGGAGCCACGAGTAAACTGGCTCCCGTGGTGTGACGGCGTGGCCGTCGCACCCTATACTCGGGAACGACGACCGCGAACGGGTTCGATCCCCGTCCCCAGTGTTGGGGTAGAGTGAGAGAACACCGGGAATTAAATCGGCGGGACAATCCACGGAACGGATCCGGTAGGCGGGTCGCAGCAACAACTCCGACCCGCCGTCCGCCCGTGGACGGTAAGAGGAAGCCGGGCCGCGCCCTTGCATGGGGTCGCGGGGTACAATGTCGTTGCGGTAAAGCCCCGCCCTCAAGGAGTGACCGACCGCCGCAAGGCGGGAGGGTGCGAGTAGGGCGGGGTAGTTTACAGGAGGACGTCATGCGGAGAGAACACGCCTGGGGGCGTGTCCGTCTGGAGTAGTTTCGCTCCGAGGACCGATAATACGCGGGTGTGGTACCGGTGACACTCACGGGTCGTTTATCGTTTCTCCGTGCAGGACGAACCGATGACGTCCCGCTCGTGGAACGGTCCTCCGCTCCCCCGGTTGTCCCGCCGGGGATTCGGTGACCCTTCGGGTTGTGCTTGGACCGATCTCTCCGTCGGGACGGTGGAAACGGCCGACCTCCGTCGGCGGAAGCGGCTCGGTTTCCTGAGTGACGACGAACTCGACCCGTACGGCCACATCCTCCCCGGTCGCCTCCTCGATGTCCCGTTCGAGGCGGTCTGCAAAGTCGGGAGGTGCAGCTGCAGGCTCGGCTTGTCCGACCACGACGGTGACGGCCGGTTTCGTGCCGACGAGGAGGTCGTGTGGCTCGTAGGTTATCCGTACCGAATCGAGTACGTACGCCGACCGGTCCGGGCCGTCGAAAAAGCGCTCCGTCTCGGTGGTTGCCTGATGGTCGAACGTCGTCGTCTGGTACGATGCAAGCGTAACGACTCCGAGCACGGCGGAAAGCACGACGAGCGCGACGACGAGTACCGTGGCACGCTTTCGAACCGAGGTGAACGCGGTCGTGTGGTGTTCGGCCCGTTCGGGTCGGTAGCCGCTGAGCCAGAAAACCACCAACGCCGAGAGATTGATCGAGAGGAGGTTGACCAGCACCAGCACCGACGCGGCCCCGGCGACCCCCAGATATCCCCAAGCGAGACCCAGTCCTGCCGTTGCTGCGGGTGGGATGAGCGCGACTGCGATGGCGACGCCAACCAAGGTCGATCCCGACCCCCGCGAGACGCTGATCGCACCGGCGATCCCCGAGCCAAACGCGAGAAACAGCGAGAGGAAGTTCGGGCTCGTCCGTTCGGCGACCTGGGGAATCGTCCGGATATCGATCCCCGGCGGAACGAGCACCGTCCCCCGAAGCACTGCCCCGAGCACCGCGGCGACACCGATCGCCAGCAGGAGGCCGGTAACTTGGAGGGTAACACCTCTGCCTGCGAGGTCGGGCTCGTTGAGGACGCTCCCGACGCTTGCAGTGATCGCCGGCCCCATCAGCGGTGCAACGACCATCGCGCCGATGATCGTGGCTGCCGAGTCGAGTAACAATCCGGTCGTGGCGATGAGCGTACTCAACACGATAAAGGCGAAGTACATCGAGATCGCCGGAGCGAGTTCCAGGGCGTTTGCACGGAGTTCCCCCCGAGAGAGACGGGTTCCTGGATAGAGGGCCTGAAGGGCGTGAAGTCGTTGCGAGACGACGGTTCGAGTCGGGATGACGATCGTGTACGCGTTCTCACTGATGCCTGCGTGCCGGAGGTCGTGGAGGATTGGCTCGACGCCGGTCGGTGGAACCGGAAACTGGACCAGTGCTTCGAACTCGCCTCGACCGGTCTCGTCGAAGACGGCATAATCGATCCCGTGGTCGTCCAACGCACTCAATACCGACTCGCGGTTTCCGTTCGGAATCAGAACCTGTACGAGTCGCATGGCGACCGGACGACCCGTTCACGAATAAGTAATCACAGTCATATCGGCCCACGCGCGACGGGATTCGCCGAACAGCCACTGGCATCGTCCATACGGCTGCTGTCCCAGGTTTTCGCGTGGTTCGTCTCGAGGAAGCGCGCTCGAGACCGCCAGTGACCGGTTCGTGGAGGCATCTAACGGCCGACCCGAGACCTGTTCGGTCGGTGGCTCGCGACTGCCACTCGTCGCCGTGGTTCCACCTGAACTGTATTATAGGCGGTCGTGTGAAGGATTTATCACGCTTCTAGCTGTCCGACCCTTGCAGATGAAAGAACTCATCGTGCTCGCGTTCGATTCCATGGACGGCGCGAAAACCGTCCGTGACGAACTCTACGACCTCCAGAAACAGGAGTTGGTACAGCTCGACGATGCCGCAGTCGTCGTCCGGGACGAGGACGGCCACGTGAAGGTAAAACAGGCGAGCAGTCTGGTCGGAGCGGGTGCACTCGGCGGTGCGTTCTGGGGATTGCTGATCGGGTTCATCTTCTGGATGCCGTGGCTCGGTCTCGCCGTCGGCGCGGCAAGCGGTGCGCTTTCCGGCAAGTTTGCTGACGTGGGTATCGACGACGAGTTCATCGACGAGGTGTCCGAGACGATCGAACCCGGCCACTCCGCGCTGTTCATGCTCGCACACGACATCTCCGAGGACCGACTGGTCGAAGATCTCGCGCCGTACGACCCCGAAGTGATCCGGACGAACCTCTCGCCCGAGGACGAGGACACCCTTCGAGAAACGTTCGCCGCCGAAGAGGTTGCGGCCTGATTTTCCCCGAGAGATCGGTTTTCCCGACTGTTCTCGATCCCGTTCGACCGCTACGACGCGTTCGCCGTAGTCGTTCCCTCCGATACGCTCGTCGAGCGGATGGACTTCCCCCGGATCGAGGGGTTGTGCCGGCCCACTGCCGAGAACCTCGCGAACCCCTTCTCCTGGTACGCGACCTTCCGCTACCTAATTCAGCGAGAGAGTCCCGCCGTTTACGGCCGTCCTCAGAACGCACGCGTTCTGATGGGCATCGCAAACCGTCGGTTTGCTCACGGGCGTGACTCGCGTCACTCAACGACAAAACCGCAAAAGTTAGGCCCACCGGAGTCGGTTATTGCGGTAACTCAATCGCCGAAACTCTCACCCGGAAGTTTGGTTGGGGCACTTCCCGCCGAAACGCACCGCAGGGATCTGTCGGCTGAGCCGACAGACGCGCCCGAGGTGCTGACAGAACCACTGCCTCTGAAACAGCGAGATGTGGTGACGGCTGAACCAAAGTGGCCCCTCCGGCGTGCGAGCCTGTCCACCGTGGCAGAAAGGACAGGCAGGCCGATGGCACGGCCCGTGTCGCCGACCACCGCAAGGCGGTCGGCGTCGTCCGATGCAGCGTCGGACGTTGTGCAAGGAGATACCGCGTCCCTGTCGGGACGCCGAACCCGCCACACCCTTCACGGGGCTCACGTACCGAGCACATACCCGGTACCTCTCTTTGAGAGGGAAGTTGCCCCCGTTGGACGGGTCTGTTCTGACCACCACTCTTGCGACGGTGGAACGGCCGGCCCGGCCCCAAGCGTACGGTTGGGGAAACCCCGGCGTGAACGCCGGGGAGGATGTCATAGCCACCCGCCGATCCCCGATCGGCGTTCCATCGGTGCCTCGAGGAGAACGGCGAGGGCGACGGTCCGCCGGCGTCGGGCGGCGCAGACCGAGAGCGCTCCCGAGTTACCTAAGACCCGGTGGAACCAACCTGTTCCCATGGAGAGCCCGCCGGGTCGGGAGGCCGAGGCTGCCCGCTCGCCAGAGCGCCGGACCTGGTACGGCTACGGGCGACTGGCCCGCGTCGAGAAGCGCGGGACGAGCCGTTACCTCCACGACCTGACCTACGCGTTCGCCGACGTCTCGGTCTTCTCGCTACCCGGCGTTCTCCTCGTCTTCCTCGCGGCGGGGACCGCTGCGTTCGGCGTCCGGACCGCGACGCTCGTCGCCTGGCTCTCGATGACCGCGACGGTCGCGGCGATCCGGGGCGGATGGGTCACGCCGCTCGCGACAACGGTCCCGGGGTGGGTCTCGATCACTCCGGCGCTCGTCGCCCTCCGCATAGCGTACTACAACGCCGCCCTCGCCGTCACGGTTGCCGGGAGCCTCGCGCTCGCCGGCGCCGTCGGCTCGCCGCCGGCCGCGATCGCGTTCGCGGCCGTTCTCGCGGCCCTGGCGACGCTCGCGTTCCCTGCCCTCGCCGAGGCGGCCTACCGGCGCCTCGCGGATTGAGAACCCGACGCGTGGTCCGGCCGCTCAGTAGCCCTCGCCCGCGAGCACCGAACGATACCGCTGCCCGGCCGCGTCGTCGGCCGCCAGCACTGCCCGAATCGGCTCCGAGAGCCAGTCGCCTTCGGCGACGCGGCCGTCGAACCCCTCCGTTCGCAGTTCCGTGGGGAGAAAGCGCTCGTAGACCGGCAGGCGTTCGCATAGCGGGACGCCGGCCTCCTCGGCGATCGCCTCGAGCTCCCGGAGGGCGGGCCACTTGTAGTCCGGGTTGATGTGGTCGTCGGTGATCGGGGAGACCCCGCCCAAGTCGTCGATCCCGCAGTCGACGAGATCGCGTGCGGGTGCCAGGTTCGGGGGGACTTGCACCGAGATCTCCTCGGGGAGGGCATGGCGTGCCATCGCGGTCACCCGCCGCATCGTCTCCAGGTCGGGGGTTCCCCCCGACCACCGCTCGTTGTCGACGACGGGTTGGACGATTACCTCCTGGACGTGATCGTATCGCTCGTGCATCGCCCGGATCGCGAGCAGGCTCTCGGCGCGGTCTTCCCAGGAGTCGCCGATCCCGACCAGGATCCCGGTGGTGAAGGGGACCTTGAGTTCGCCCGCGGTCTCGATCGTCCGCAGTCGCTGGCCCGGCTCTTTCTTCCGGGGTCCGGCGTGAGCGCCGACCTCGGCGGTCGTCTCGAGCATCACGCCCATGCTCGCGTTCAGGTCGGCGACTTCGGCCATCTGCGCTTCGGTCTGGTCGCCCGGGTTCGCGTGGGGGAGCAGCCCCTCTTCGAGAGCCACTTCACAGACCTCGCGGAGGTACGTGTGGATCGAGTCGTGGCCCCACTCAGCCAGTTGGTCGTGAATTTCGGTGTAGCGGTCGTCGGGGTCATCGCCGAACGTGAACAGCGCCTCCGTACAGCCCGCGTCGGCGCCCTCCCGGCAGATCTCCCGGACCTCCGCGGTCGAAAGGAGGGAGGCCTCGCCGGGCGGATCGAAGTACGTACAGTACGTACAGGTGTACCGGCAGGCGGTCGTCAGCGGGACGAAGACGTTCCGAGCGAACGAGAGCTCGGCTGCCGGCGAAACGTCCTCGGGGCCGACCGCCAACAGCCGGTCGACGTCGGCCTCCTCGATCGTCACGTCGACGCCGTACTCCGCCGCGCCGGGGATCATCACCTTGACCTGGCGTGGGCGAGCACATAAGTGTTTGAACTCACCGGCGGGCGACCCCCACACGCCCGTCCCGGACGGCGATCTCGAAGCCCATCCCCTCGAGGGCGTCCCGGCTCTCGCCGTCGCCGTGAACCAGCACCTCGACGACGTCCTCGGGTTCGTCGACGTCGGTCGCGAGCCGGAAGGAGTCGACCGTTTCGACCACTGCGCCGACCTCGCGGGCGCGCTCGCGGTGGTCGAGATAGGAGACCCCGTGGTAGTCGACGCTAAAGTCGGGGTGGCGGACGACCAGGGCGTTCGTTCCGCCGCCTCTCCCGGGCGCGACGACCACCTCCCCGTCCGTGGCGAACAGCCCCTCCAGGGCCTCGGGAGTGGCGAGCGCGAGGTCGGCCATCACGACCGCGACCGGCCCCTCGCTCTCGAGGCGGGCGTTGACGGCCGCCGAAAGCGGGCGCTCGTCGACGATCACCCGCTCGGCGAGGTCGGCGTCGACGGGTTCGGTTGCGAGCACGGTCGACTCCGCGCCCGCACCGGAGACGGCCGCGAGCACGTCCGACAGCATCGCACGGGCGAGCCGCCCGCGCTCTGCCGCCGAGAGCAGGGGCTCGAGTCGAGTCTTCGGGTCGGCTCCCGAAAAGGGGACGATCACGTGGGGGGGCGCCATCGCTCCCGGCGTTGGTCGGGGGGCGCCAAAAACGCGTCGGGACCCCTTTCATAGGGTCGGTTCCAAGTCAGTGCACCGTCGATCGGACCACGGTACTACGATCGAACGGTAGATCGTTGTAACCGACCCTATCAGGCTCGTGCCCGCTGGCGTCCGGGCTCGAGCCCGAGATACGACCGGAAGGTGGTGAGATCGCCCTCCTCGTAGCCGAAGACGTCGACGTCGTTGTCGTCGACGACGTTGTCGATCTCCAGGGAGCGTGCCTGATCGGGGCCGAGGGGGACCACGGGGATCGGTCCCGCCGCCGTGAGCCCGATCTTGGCCATCGCCATCGGTACCGGAACGATCCGCACGGGTTTTCCTTCGGACCGGTAGACGAGCCTCGTCACCTCGGCGAGCGTCAGGCGGTCGGGGCCGCCGATCTCGTAGGTCTTGCCGGGGTGTTCTTCGCCCTCGAGCGAATCGGCGATCATCGGCACGAGGTCCTCGACCCAGATCGGCTGAAAACGGGTCGAGCCGCCGCCGGGGAGCCCGGTCACGTACGGCGTCGTCACCAGCTTCGTGAAGGGGACGAACTCGGCGCCGTCGCCGAAGACCACCGACGGCCGGAAGATCACCCACTCGAGGTCGGAGTCCCGGACGACCTCCTCTGCCCTCCCTTTCGCCCGGAGGTAGCCCGTGTCGGCGTTTGGATCGACGCCGAGGCCGCTGATCTGGACGAATCGGGAGACGCCGCCCTCCTCCGCGGCCCGGAGCAGGTTCTCGGTCCCGCCGAGGTGGACCTCCTCGTGGGAGGTCCCCGACGGCGTCTTGAACAGCGGCGACAGCGAGACGAGGTTGATCACCGCCTCCTGGCCGGAGACGGCGGGCGCGATCGAGTCGTAGGCGGTGACGTCGCCCATCGCGACCTCGATACCCTCGGGCAGGTCGCCGTCGTCGGGATTTCGCGAGAGTGCGGTCACCTCGTGGCCCCGCTCGTGGAGTTCCCGACAGAGGCTCGAGCCGATGAATCCAGTTCCGCCCGCGACCAGGACCTTCATACCCGGAAATAGGTCGCCACGGATAAATAAGGGAGTGGCTACATGCGTCGGGGTCGGCTCACTGCGGCCGCGCGGGCCGACGGACTCCGCCGCGGAACGCCCGCAGTGAGCGGACGGTGACCCAGGCTAGGGCCACCAGACTCGCCGCCGCGCCGGCCGCGACCACCGGCTGGCCGTTCCCGATCCCGACCGCGACTCCCTCGACGAGGAGGTCCGCGAGGACGACGCCTGCGGCGAGGGAGACGGCCGCCAGGACTGCGTGGCGGGCGATCCGCCGGGGCCACGATCCCCGGTCGAGTTCGTCGAACCCGTGGAGGCGGACGCGGGCGATCTCCATCGCGGTGACGTAGCCCAGGGCCACCGCCAAAAGCGTGACGGCACCGCCCGTGGCAGGCTCGAGTCCGAACAGTTCCCCGATCGTCTCGAGTGCACCCAGGAGCGCGGTGACCGTGAGGGGAACGAACAACACGAGCGAGCCGGCCAGCACGGCGGCGGTGATCGCGTACTTTCGCACGAATGAAAAGTTCGTTATGAAATTACATAGTCCTTTCGCCGGGTTCCGGACCCGTCTCGAACCGTGGGCGACGGAAGCGGGAACGAAGCCGTCATACCTCGGCGGGGACGACTGCCGGGCATGCTCGTCACGCTCGAGGGGATCGACGGCAGCGGGAAGACGACGGTCTGGGAGGCCTTACACGACACCTATCCCGACGCCACGTTCACCCGCGAGCCGACCGACTCCTGGTACGGCGAGGCGGTCGCCCGCTCGATCGGCGATCCCGAGGCGGACCCGCTGGCCGAACTCTTCCTCTACACCGCCGACCACGCCGATCACCTCTCGCGGGTGATCGAGCCCGCACTCGACGCCGGCCATCTCGTGATCTCGGATCGGTACGTCGATTCCCGGTACGCCTACCAGGGTGCGACCCTCCAGGGCCACCTCGAGCGGCCAATGGAGTACGTCCGGGGCGTACACAGCGCCTTCACGACCGAGCCGGATCTGACGATCTACCTCGATCTCGACCCCGAGACCGCCGCCGCCCGGGCGGGCGCGACGAACAAGTTCGAGCACGCGGCCTACCTCGCCGACGTCCGGGAGAACTACCGCCGTCTGATCGACGCCGAACCCGAGCGGTTCGTCGAGGTCGACGCCTCCCGTTCGCCCGAGGAAGTGCTCGATTCCGTCGAACGCGTCCTCGCGGACGTCCTGCGTGATTAGCCGTCGGCCCGTTCGGGGAGTTCGACTTCGTCGGGATGGGGCATCCAGAAGACGTCGATCGTGTAGCCAAGCGCCAGCGGCGCCACCACCATGAGCATGAGCGCCATCCCCGTCGAGCCGAGATCGGCGCCGATCCCGAGAGTGCCGGAGAGAAACAGCGTCGACGCGACGAGGGCGACGGGAACCAGAAGGACGGTGTAGACGGCCGGCCCCCACGTGCTCTCGAGGCGGATCCGGAAGAAGCGGGTCGCGACGGCTGCAATCACCGTATGGGCGGCCATCATGACCAGCAGTCCGATCCCGGCGGCGAACGACACCATACCACCCCTATCGGCCCGACGCTCTTTTCGGTGTCGGTACTGTCTGCTGTCCGGGTTTCCGGCGAAACTACGCGCCCTGGGAGCTCGTCGGCACGGACGTACGGCAGTCCGTCGAAGGTCAGTCCATCGCGATGTAGGTCTTCGTGTCCGTCACGCCACCGATCCCCTGGATCTTAGAGGAGACGGTCTCGAGGACGTCGTAGACCTCCGCGGCCTCGACCTCCGCGATGACGTCGTAGTTGCCGGCAACGATGTGGGCTCCCTCGACCGCTCCGACCCCACGAATGTCCTCGAGGAGCCCTTCGGACTCCCCGGCCTCGGTCTTGACCATGATGAACGCGTGGACCATCTCTCGGTGTGGTACTTCCCCACATGACTAAAGCTTTTGCCCGATCTCGTGCCGCCAGCGGGGCAACCTTATTGACGGGTGGGATCGTATGTGGGTCCATGACAATGCGGTTCGTCATCGTCGGTGCGGGACGGGTCGGGCTCCGGACGGCCCGGGTTCTCCGGGAGGAAGGCCACGAGGTCACCCTGATCGAGCGGGCCGGCGACCGGGCAGACCGGGCGGCCGAGCAGGGCTTTACGGTCGTCGCCGGCGACGGCGCTCGCGAGGAAGTCCTGGTGGAAGCGGGAATCGAGGACGCCGACGCCGTCGGCGCGCTCACCGGCGATCTGAACGTCAACTTCGCCGCGTGTATGATCGCCGACCACTACGGCTGCCGAACGATCATGCGCATCGACGAGGACTACCGCGAGGAGATCTACCGGAAGTACGCCGACGAGGTAGACGAGGTGATCTACCCCGAACGCCTGGGCGCGATGGGTGCGAAGAACGCCTTACTGGGCGGGACGATCCGGGCGATCGCCGACATCGCCCAGAATCTCCAGGTCGTCGAGCTCACGATCACCGCCGAGGCGCCCGTCCGGGGGTATACGATCAGCGAACTCCAGCTTCCGGCCGACGCAACCCTCCTCGCGTTCGGCAAACGCGACGGCGAACTGGGGATTCCCAGCCCCGACGAGTCCCTAGAGGAGGGCGACCGCCTCGTCGTCCTCGCGGACTTCGCGGTGTTGAGCGACGTCCGCCAGATCCTCGTCGGCGAACCGGAGAGACGGGCCGCCGTCGAGGGGGGTGTCCGCTGATGGTCACCGCCTTCGTAATGGTGAAAGCGAACACGGGCGAGGCCGACCGGCTCCGTGAGTCCATCGAGAGCATCGAGGGCGTCGAGTCGGCCCACATCGTCGCGGGCGACGTGGACATCATCGCGAAAGCCAGCGTCGAGACCCCCGCGGAGATAAAGGGGATCGCGGCGACCGAGATCCAGGGAATTCGAGGCGTCGAACGGACCCAGACCTACATGGCGATGGATTAGGCGGCGAACGACCGGCGTCATGCCTCCCTCGCCGCGGGCCGGTCGAGTCCCCGGCTTCGTCCTCGCTTGAGGGGCTCATCGGCTCGGGGCAACGGCGACGCAAATAAATCCGGGACCTCAGTCGATGTCGATCCGCCGAGAGTCCCCGCCCGGCGAGAGCTTCGGCAGGGTTACCGTCAGCACGCCATTTGCGTACGACGCCGAGACTCCCTCCTCGTCTACCGGCTCCGGGAGCCGGAGCCGCCGGCTCACGGACTGGCGGGTCCGCTCGCGTCGGATGTAGTGGGTGGGCTCGTCGTCGGCCGTCGTGATCTCCGTGCCCTCGTCTTTCCCGTCGTCGCTCCCGATGCCGACATCGGCCTCGTACTCCCGGCGGTCCTCGCGGTCGGCCTCGATCCGGAGGGTGCCCTCGGCGAGCCGGAGATCGATGTCGTCGATCTCGTAGCCGGGGAGGTCGGCGGTGACGACGTACTCGTCATCGTGGTCGGCGACGTCGACCGCGACCGAGCCGGGCGACGGAAAGCCCGAGCCCCGTGCCATCCCCTCCTCGACCTGTCTGCTGAGGCGGTTCAACAGTTCCTCGACCTCGTCGAACGGGTTCCGTCCCATAGAGGCGAGTACGGGATCGGGGAGGATAAACGCAACCCCTTCCTGCTCTCGAGGCTCCTGCCACCCGGGCCGACCCCGGCTCATAGGGTCGGTTACAACGGTGTCCCGTTCGATCGCAGTCCCGTGTTGCGATCGATGGTGCACTGACTTGGAACCGCCCCTATCACTCGACGACGTGCTCGATGTCGTAGGAGCCGAGCCGCCGGACCCACCCCTCGCGTACGATCGCCTCTACGTCCTCGATCGCGGCCTGCGTACGGGCCTCGTAGAGCCCCGCGGCGACGTCGATGTGGAAGACGTAGTCGCCGAGACGCTCGCCGCTCGGGCGTGACTCGACTCTGGTGAGGTTGACGTCGCGCTCGGCGAAGGGCTCGAGCAGTTCGAGCAGGAGTCCGGGGTAGTTCGCGTCCGGGTAGACGACCAGCGAGGTCTTCCCGCCGCCCGTCGAGCGTGCGGCGGCGGGCGCGAGGACGAAAAACCGGGTCGCGTTCGAGGACTGGTCCTGGATGTCCTCGGCGAGGACCTGGAGATCCCCGCCCGCGTTGTCGGGGTGGCCGATCCCCGCGACCGAGGAATCCTCGCGAGCGCGTTCGACCCCTTGGGCCGTGCTCGCGACGGCCTCGAGGGCGACGTCAGGGTACTCCCGTTCAAGGTAGTTGCGACACTGTGCGAGCGCCTGTGAGTGGCTCGCGACCGTCTCGAAGGTGGGTCCCTGGGCGAGCAACGCGTGTCTGATCGGGGTAACGATCTCGCGGACGACGGCGACGTCGTACTCCGCGAGGGCGTCCAGGCTCTCGGTGACGCTGCCCTCGATGCTGTTCTCGATGGGGATCACTCCGCGGCCGTCGGTGCTTCCGGCGACGTGTTCGACGATCGCCGTCACCGACTGGCGAAAGTCGACGTCGTCGCCGACCGTCCGGGCCGCACGATGGGAGTAGGTCCCTTCGGGACCGAGGGTGACTACGGTCATCGTCGGCGTCTACGGGGGGAGGGAGAAAAGGCCGTCGGGTTCCGTCTCAGTCGCCGGCAGGGGTTCCCTCGCTGGCGTCGGCCGCAGGCGGCTTCTCGACGAGCCAGCCGCCGGTCGTCGCCTGTTCGGCGACATGGGGCTGGAATACCCACGCCGCGAGGACGAGGATGGGGACCATCGTGCCCGCGACGACGGCGTATCCCAGGTGGAGGTTCGGGAGGAAGGCCGCCGAGAACACCAGCGGGTAGATCGAGCCGCCCGAGGAGCCGATCCCGCCGACGACGCCGGCGACCGACCCCGAGCTATCGGGGAACATCGCGGGCACCTGCGCGAAGATCGCGCCCTCGGAGAACGCACAGCCCATCCCGACGAAAAAGCCCGCGACGACCGCGACGTAGATGTTGCCGGTCAGGCCGGCGGCGGTCATCCCGACCATCGCACAGACGACGAAAACCAGCGTCGCGAACGTCCACTGCTCGCGGTAGCGCCCGTCGAACCACGGCAGGAGCTCGATCTCGTCGCGGGCGACGCGGTCGCTGACGTAGCCTCCGATCGGCCGGAGGAGCCCGGCGGCGATCGAGAACGTCGCCGCGAACGTCGCCGCGATCACGAGGTCGCCCTCGCCGAAGGCCTCCCGGTAGTAGGTGCCGAGCCAGCCGTTCATCGCCAGCTCGAGCCCGAAGGTCATCACGTAGGCGACCGAAAGCACGACGGCGCCGTAGCGGGTGGCGATGTAGAGCCACTGCTGGGGCGTCACGCCGGCCTTGGTCGCCTCGCGCTTCTTCGTGCTCTTTGCAGCGTCGCCGAAGAGGAAGTAGACGACGCCCAAAACGATCGCGAGCACGCCGGTGTAGAAGAAGGCGGCCCGCCAGTTGGTCGCAAAGAGGGGACCGGCGTAGCCCTCGCCGAAGATCCTCGGGAGGGTGAAGTAGGCGCCGATCCCCGCGCCGGCGTTGCCGATGCCCGCGAAGATCCCCTCGGCGGTGCCGAGTTCCTCCTCCTCGAACCACTCGGAGACGTGCTGGATGCCGATGACGAAGGTGATCCCCGCCAGCGAGGCGACGATTCGCGAGGCGGTAAAGACCTCGTAGGTCGTCGCGTAGGCGCTGATGATACAGAACACCCCAACGGTTACCATCGTGGCCCCGGCGGTCACCGGCGCGCCGAACTTATCGGTCAGCGGGCCGATGACGATCCGCCCGAGCGGGACGGCAATGACCGCGGCACTCGAGACGATTCCCAACTCTGCGACCGAGAGGCCGAACTCCTCTGCGATGCCGCCGGTAAAGGGCGCGAAGGAAAACCAGATCACGAACCCGAGGTTGAACATCGCCGTCGCCAGCAGGAGGTTCTTCCACTTGCCGGCGATCACGGCCGGTCACCTCCCGGGGTAGACGCCGGTGGCTCGACGGGCACTTCGGACAACGTCGGTTCCGAACACGACGAGAGATCGCCACCATCGTTTCCTAATTGTTCACTATCGTCCACTGATTTCCCGAGTTGCACCCTGTTTGTGCACATCTTCCTGTACGGCCGCACCCTCCCACACAATATAAACGTGATTATGTGGAAACCGGGAACATATATACTGATATTAGGAATATCATCCAAACACCGTTTCGAACCGGCGGGGGTCAGTGGGGGAATTCGGAACGGGTGCGTTCGAGGGTGGATTCCGGGGAGCGGAGAGAGCAGTGATACCGAGGCCCATAGAGCCACTTTCTGCAGGCAACGGAAGCGTTTACCCGCTCGGCACGAGTGACTCGCGCATGAAGGTCCTGGTCACGGACCCCATCGCCGAGGCGGGGCTGGCCGTCCTCCGCGATGCGGGCCACGACGTACAGACGGGGTACGACCTCGAGGGCGAGCGACTCCACGAGGCCGTTTCCGACGCCCACGCGCTGATCGTTCGGTCGGGCACCGAGGTCACCGCCGACCTCCTCGAGTCCGCCGAGGAACTCGTCATCGTCGGACGCGCGGGGATCGGGACGGACAACATCGACCACGATGCCGCAACCGACCGGGGCGTGATCGTCGCAAACGCGCCGGAGGGCAACGTCCGGGCGGCCGCAGAACACACGGTCGCGATGGCCTTTGCCGTCGCCCGGTCGATCCCCCAGGCCCACACCCGACTCAAGACCGGCGAGTGGGCGAAAGGCGACTACATGGGTCGGGAGTTAAAGGGCAAGACCCTGGGCGTCGTCGGCTTCGGCCGGGTCGGCCAGGAGGTCGCCAAGAAACTCGACTCCTTGGGGATGGACGTCGTCGCCTTCGACCCCTACATCTCCGCCGAACGCGCCGAGCGCATCGGCGCCGAACTCGTCGAACTAGAGGACTGCCTCGAGCGCGCGGACTTCCTCTCGATGCACACCCCCCTCACCCCCGAGACGGAGGACCTCATCGGCGAGGCCGAACTCGAGAAGCTCGAAGGAGGGTACGTCATCAACTGTTCGCGCGGCGGCGTCATCGACGAGGACGCCCTCGCGGCGAAAGTAGACGACGGTACCGTCGCTGGCGCGGCCCTCGACGTCTTCACCGAGGAGCCCCTTCCCGAGGACTCTCCCCTGTTGTACGTCGAGGACGTCATCGTCACGCCCCACCTGGGCGCCTCGACGGAGGCCGCCCAGGAGAACGTCGCGACCTCGACGGCCCGCCAGGTCGTCGCCGCCCTCGCGGGCGAACCGGTCGCCAACGCCCTGAACGCCCCCTCGATCGACGAGACCGCCTTCCCGCGGCTCGCACCGTACATCGAGATCGCAGAGACCGCCGGCATGATCGCGACCCAACTGCTCGACGGCCGGATCGAGGCAGTCGAGGTCACCTACGAGGGCGAGATCGCCGACGAGGACCTCGAGTTCGTCACCGCCTCGGCGCTGAAGGGCGTCTTCGACCCCCTCGAGTGGCAGGTCAACGCCGTCAACGCGCCGGGGATCGCCGACGATCGAGGGGTGGACGTCACCGAGTCGAAGACGCGCCAGGCCGAGGACTTCCAGAGCCTGATCTCGGTGACCGTCAGCGACGGCGAACGCGAGGTCGCCGTCGACGGCACTCTCTTCGCCGGCGAGGACCCCCGGATCGTCCGGATCGACGGCTACCGCGTCGACGCGATCCCCCACGGGAAGATGGTCGTCACCCGAAACACCGACGAACCCGGCGTCATCGGCCTCATCGGCACCGTCATGGGAACCCACGGCGTCAACATCGCGGGGATGTTCAACGCCCGCGAGACGATCGGCGGCGAGGCACTTACGGTTTACAACGTCGATGGCGACGTCCCCGACGCCGCACGCGAGGAACTCGAGGGCGACGACCGGATCGTCGAGGTCCGGTACCTCACACTGAACGGCTGACCCGCTCTACTCACCCCGGCGGTCGCGGTACCACGACCCTCGCAAGGGTTATCCGTACACCGGGGCTACGATTGGTTGCAATGGCAAACGGAACGGTTGATTTCTTCAACGACACGGGCGGTTACGGTTTCATCGAGACTGACGACGCGGACGACGACGTGTTCTTCCACATGGAAGACGTTGGCGGTCCGGACCTCGAAGAGGGAACTGAGATCGAGTTCGACATCGAACAGGCCCCCAAAGGCCCTCGCGCGACGAACGTCGTCCGCGAGTAATTTCTCGTTCACTGTCGCGGAAGCGACACTGACCGACGACTTCACTTATTTGAGACGCTCGCGAGCCACTGGCTTTTAGGGCTCCCACCCGACTCACAGCTCCGACCAGCGACGTTCCATCCGGAGTCGCGTACGGGCCACGGAGGCCGCGACACCTCACTCCACAGCTACGAGCACGTCCTCCTCCGCGAGGACCTCCCGTAACTCCGCCATCGAGGAGACGACGACGTCGCAGGCGGGTTCGACGGCGGGCTTGGGCTCGAAGCCGACCGCGAGACCGGCGACCTCGAGCATCGGGAGGTCGTTTGCGCCGTCGCCGACCGCAACCGTCTCCTCCATCCCGACGCCCTCGGTTTCCGCGAGGTTCTCCAGAGCCGTGTCCTTCGTTCCCTCGACGAGCGGTCCCCCGACCTCGCCCGTGAGCTCGCCGTCGGCGGCCGGCAGTCGGTTCGCGATCACGTGATCGACCGTGACGCCCTCGTGCTCGAGAGCGGCTTCGACCCCGCGCTGGAACCCTCCGGTGAGGATCGCGGTCGTGACGCCAGCGGCGTTCAAGGCGGCGATCAGGTCGGCGCTTCCCGGCCGGAGCGCCACCCGGTCGAAGGCGGCCTCGGCGTCCGAAAGGGAGAGCCCCGAGAGCAGGCCCGCGCGCTCGCGGAGGCTCTCGGCGTAGCCGATCTCGTCGTTCATCGCGCGGGCGGTGATCGCGTCCATCTCCTCGGCGACCGGCTGTTCGCTGTCGGGGTTCAGTTCGTCGATCCGTTCGCCGAGCAGGACGGTCATCTCGGAGTCAGAAAGCGTGCCGTCGAAGTCGAACGCGACGAGGGTCATGGCGGCGGTTCGTCCGGCGGGGTTGAAAAGAACCCGTTTCGGACGGAGCGTATACCGATCACGTCAAACGTACAGTAACTTTGATCAACCCTGACGAGAATCCATGCGTATGAATGGCGAGGGAGAGACCGCGACGGACGGCGGGACGACCGTCGTCGATCGGGACGAACTCGATGCCGTTGTCCGAAACGCGGTCAGAGGCGCGATGCTCGACGTCGCGGGAACCCTCTTCCTGCTGGTGCTCGCGCTCCTGTTTCTCGGGAGCGGGATGCGGGGCGTCTTCGTCTCGTCGTCGGGCGCCGGGATCGCGTTCTCGGGTGCCCTCCTCGCTTTCGGACTCCTCCTGGCCGGGATGGCCTTTGATCTCGTTCCCCCGTTCCGCGTTTGATTCCGCGGTCAGCCCGCGGACTCTCTCTCTACCGATCGCCGACCAGATGGGAAAGCACGCCGTCGGTGTCCGCCGGAACCGGCTCGGGATCCGCTCCCGCGGCGGCTGCGGCGTCGGGATCCTTCAGCAGGTGGCCCGTCGTCAGGCAGGCGACGCGCTCGTCGTCGCCCACGACGCCCTGCCCGCGGAGTTTTCGCAGGCCCGCGAGGCTCGCGGCGGAGGCGGGTTCGACACCGACGCCCTCGCGCGCGAGGTCGCGCTGGGCATCCGTGATCTGCTCGTCGCTGACGGCGACGGCGGTCCCGCCGGTCTCGCGGATTCCGGGGAGGGCTTTCGGCGCGTTCACGGGGTTCCCGATCCGGATCGCCGTCGCGCGGGTCTCGACCGTCTCCCAGCGCTGCACCTCGTCTGCGCCCGCCTCGATCGCTTCGACCATCGGCGCCGCGCCCTCGGCCTGGACGCCAGTGAGCTTGGGAACGTCCTCGCGGTCGATCGCGCCCGCCTGGAGCAGTTCCCGGAACGCCTTGTAGAGCGCCGCGGTGTTTCCCGCGTTGCCCACCGGGAGAACGATCCGGTCCGGGAAGGGGCCATAGTCGGCCTCGAAGGCCTCCATTATCTCGAGCCCGATCGTCTTCTGGCCCTCGAGCCGGAAGGGGTTCAGCGAGTTCAGCAGGTAGGCCTCTCCGCGCTCGGCGAGTTCCTTGACGACGTCGAGGCAGGCGTCGAAGTTGCCGTCCACTTCGAGGATGCGCGCGCCGTGGAGGGCGGCCTGGGCGACCTTCCCCGCGGCGACCTTCCCCGCGGGCAGCAAAACGAGCGTCTCCATCCCCGCCCGCGAGCCGTAGGCCGCGAGCGCGGCGCTCGTGTTCCCCGTCGAGGCACACGCGAGGCGTCCGACGCCGAGTTCCCGTGCCACCGCGACCCCGACGGTCATTCCGCGGTCCTTGAAGCTTCCCGTCGGATTCATCCCCTCGTGTTTGATTCGGAGGGTCTCGACTCCGACCTCGTCCTCGAGTCGCGGGACTTCGTAGAGCGGCGTCGCGCCCTCTTGTGTGGTGACTCCCGACGAAAGCGGGAGGGCAGACTCGTAGCGCCAGACGCCGGTTCCCGAGAAGTCCGCGAAGGTGGGGAGGGAGGCGTATCGGACCTCGAGCAGACCGCCGCAGTCACAGGTGTAGCGCACGTCCGCGAACGGCGGATAGGAGTCGCCACAGGCGATGCACTCGAGCCAGGCGCCGTCGGTCGCCTCGTCGGGCGGTGCCGGCCGTTCGGCCGAGAGGTCGAGAGCCATTGTCCGGCGGGAGGGAGCCAGGAGGGAAAAAGGGGTCGGGTCAGGGACGGTCGCCGTCGAAGCCGTTGATGACGCCGTGGACCGACTCGGTCCACGTCTCGAGGGCGTCGTGGAGCATCGCCTTTGCCTCGGGGAGCGCGATCGCCGTGTACTGGTAGACGTAGCCGCCGCCGTCGAGGAGCCGGCGGTCCCGACGGACGAGCCCGCGTTCGGTGAGCGTCGAAAGCGACCGGTTGACCGTGCTCCGGTCGCGTTCGAGGGCGGCCGAAAGCTCCTCGACGGTGCTCCCCGGCCGGTCCAGCAGGGCGAAGTAGGTCCGGGTCTCGTGGTCCTCGATCCCGAAGACGCAGCTCATCACGGTCCGGAAGTCGGGATCGGAGCGCTCGATCAGTTCGTCTAAGCGGTGGCGTGGCCCCTCGTCCATACCTGCCGTAGCACGCGGGGGGCGAAAAAACGCCCGCAGGGAGTCACCCGCGGCTCTCGTCTCTCCTGTCGTCGCCGGTGTCCGCATTCGGATCCTCGTCCTCGCGTCCGTACCCGTTGTTCCGGATGCAGGTGCGCATCTCTGATTCGGTCTCGTGGCGGTGCAGTCGCGTCGGCGTGTCACAGTAGTAGATCGCCCCGTCGTGGCGCAACGTCACCTCGTGGTCCTCGCCGAGCATGGTCGTCGTCACGACGACGCGGCGCCCGTCGTGGATGGCGTCGATGATCGCGTCGGCTGCGAGCTCGCCGGGCGTTACGTACAGCGGTCCCGCCATCTGTTCGCCTTGCGTTCCCCGTCGCAATCAGTCTTTTCGCCCTGCCAGTCGCGTCGCCGGCCGGCCGTATCGGAGATGAGCGAACAGTGAATCCTCCGCCGGCGGATATGGTTGCTTTTCCGTCCTAGAAGTCGTTGTCGTTCGGTACGTCCGAAAACAGCACCCAGGGGCTGGATTCGTCCGTGAGTACGGCCGTGCCGGGCGCCCCGATCCGGAAGACGACCACGATGTAACACACCTGCACCAGACCGAAGACCGCAAAGGAAACGAGTTCGTTCCCGCCGGTCAGGGGCCGGATCACTGCCGTATCGAACACGCCCATCGCGCGAAAGAGGACGTACCATCCTCCGACGAATAACGCAATGTAGCCGAGGACGTAGGCGAGTATCGCGGCGGCGATCAGCCCGTATCGGAAGGCCGTGCTGGCGTACGAGAACGCCGCATCCACACCCATATATCGATCACCTACCTGGACGATAGTAAATATACTGTCGCGACTGAGGATGCTAGCCGACACGGGCGTTCACCTACGTGGCACGCCCTCGCCCAGTCAGACTACTCTAGCGATCCGATCCAGAGCCGTCTATCACGCGGTGTTCAGCCGGCACGCGATGTATGATGAAGGCTTCCCTCCCGTGTGCGTGCGATGCCAGACCGGGATACCAATACACACACCCACGACCCATGGAACCGTATGGCATCGGAAACCGCCACTCCGACCGACGACCGAACCGCAACCGCCCTCGAGCCCTGGCAGGCCGGTACGATCGCGGGAATCGCCGGCGCCGTCACGATGGGTGCGCTGATGACGATGCAGATGCCGGGCGTCGTCGAGAACGCGATCCCGGCGCTGTACGGGCTCGCGGGCGGCGCCGCTGGTCGCGATTCACGTCGCCCACGGCGCCGTCCTGGGGGTCGTCTTCGCCGCCGTCCTGGTCGCGTCGGGCCGCTCGCCCTCGCTTCCGGCCGCCGCGGGCGCGGGGCTCGTCTACGGCGTCGTCGTTTGGGTCCTGCTGGCGGCCCTGGTCATGCCGGTCTGGCTCTCGACGGTCGGCTTTCCCATGGCTCCGCCGGTCCCCAACTTCGATCCGACGAGTCTCGTCGGCCACGCCGTCTACGGGCTCGTCCTCGGAATCGGTTACGCCGTCCTCGAGTAGGTTACTCGACGAGAGTCGCGAGCAGCGCCTTCTGGGCGTGCAGGCGGTTTTCGGCCTGATCGAAGACGATCGAGCGCTCGCTCTCGACGACGCTATCGGTGATCTCCTCGCCGCGGTGGGCGGGCAGACAGTGCATGACCCGCGCGTCGCTGCCCGCGAGCAGGTCCTCGTTGACCTGGAACCCCTCGAAGCGCTCGAGGCGGGTGTCGCGGGTGTCCTCCTGGCCCATGCTCACCCAGACGTCGGTGTAGACGACGTCGGCGTCCGCGATCTTTCCCTCGGGATCGGTCGTCGTCTCCGGGGCCTCGCCGAGTTCCCCCGCGCGCTCGACGACGGCTTCGTCGATCCGGTGTTCGGGCGGGGTGACGACGGTGAGGTCGATCCCGGCGAGCGCACAGCCGAGCGCGAACGACTGGGCGACGTTGTTGCCGTCGCCGATCCACGTGACCGAGACGTCGTCGAACCCCCCTAGCTCCTCGCGAATCGTCAGCAGGTCGGCGAGCGTCTGGCAGGGGTGGGCGTCGTCGGTCAGCCCGTTGACGACGGGCACGTCGGCGTACTCCGCGAGCACCTCGCAGTTCTCGTGGTCGAAGACGCGTGCCATCACGCAGTCGACGTACCGCGAGAGGGTCCGGGCGGTGTCCTTGAGGGGCTCGCCCCGACCCAGGTGGATGTCGTCCTCGCCGAGGAAGACGGCGTGGCCCCCAAGCTGGGTCATCCCGGTCTCGAAGGAGACCCGGGTCCGGGTGCTCGGCTTCTGGAAGAGCATGCCCAGCGTCTTCCCGGCGAGGTCGCCGTGGTCCTCGTCGGCCGCGAGCGCCTGCTTGTAGTCGGCGGCCCGGTCGAGCACGGCGAACAGGTCCTCGCGCGAGAGGTCGTCCACGTCGAGGAGGTGGTCCGGGCTCACGAGTCGCCCACCACCGTGTTGGCGACGCGGGTCAGGACCGCGACCGAACGGTCGAACTCGGAAAGCGAGAGGCGCTCGTCGGGCGCGTGGTCCAGTTCGGAGTTGCCGGGTCCGTAAGTGACCATCGGGCAGTCCCAGTCTGCGGCATAGAGGTTCATGTCGCTCGTCCCGGTCTTCCGCAGGAGGCGTGGATCGCCCGCCTCGGCCCGGATCGCGACCCGGAACGCGCGGGCGACCTCGGTCCGGGGACTCTCCATCACCGGCGGGATCGGCTCGGCCCAGGTGACGGTGCCGATCTCGAGGCCGGCCTCGGCGGTCTCTCTGACGCTCTCGGCGTCCAAAGAGGGCGGGATCCGCAACTGGACCTCGAGGGTCGCCTCGACCGAGAGACCGTCCGCGCTGATCCCGCCGTCGATGTCCACCGGTTTGGCGGTCACGCCCTCGAAGACGGGCGTGTACTCGTCGGTCTCGAAGGCGTCCTCGACCCCGTTCCACCAGCCGGTCGCGTGCTGGATCGCGTTCGGTTCGGGCCGTGAGGTGTGGCCCGACTCGCTGGTCGCGACGTAGGTTCCCGCGAGAAAGCCCCGGTAGCCGAGCGTGATTCCCGTGGTCCCGCTGGGCTCGCCGTTGACGACCGCTCCGGGTTCCGCTCGGTCCGCGACGAGATGACGCGCACCCCGCGAGTCGGTCTCCTCGCCGACGACGCCGACGAAGGAGACGCCGGTCCGGGCGGCGGCGACGGCCATCGCCGCCAGCGGACCCGTCGCATCGACGCTGCCCCGACCCCACAGCACGTCCTCTCCTTCCTCGTCGGCGACCCCCACCTCGACGTCCTCCCCGGAGGCAGGACGGACCTCGACGGGGATCTCGCCGGGAACGGTGTCGATGTGGGAGGTGAGCAGGACGGAATCGTCCGCGGGAGCGCGGACGTTGCCGACCTCGTCGATCCGGGCCTCCCGTCCGTTGGCCGCGAAGAACTCGACGAGGCGCTGGGCCGCATCGCTTTCCTCGCCGGAGGGCGAGGGGAGCGAGACGAGATCGACCAGCAGCTCGCGGGCGTCCTCGGACGAAATCTCGGCAGTGTCGTCCATCGCCGCGGTCATGACTCGACCTCCCCGAGCACGCCGGCCATCGCCTCGACGAGCTGATCGGCATGGGGCTCCTCGATCACGAGCGGCGGGAGGAGCCGGAGCACCGTCCGGCCCGCCGGAAGTGCGAGAACCTGCTGATTCATCGCGAGATCGCGGGCGACGCGGTTCGCGCCGCGTTTGACCTCGATCCCGACGAGCAGGCCCTCGCCGCGGACCTCCCGCACGGAGTCGCCCAGTCGGGACTCGAGTTCGTCGGCGAGATAGTCCCCGATACGGGCGGCGTGGGCGGGCCACTCCTCGGAGACGATCGTCGAGACGGTCGCCGCGACGGCCGCGGAGACGACGGGCCCGCCGCTGAACGTCGCGTTGTGGGAGGCCGCGCCGTCGGCGACCCACTCGCTGACCGCGAGCGCGCCGACCGGCAACCCGTTGCCGAGCCCTTTCGCCGTCGTGAGGATATCGGGCGTGACGCCCCCACCTTCGCAGGCCCACATCGAGCCGGTGCGGCCCATTCCGGTCTGGACCTCGTCGAAGACCAGCGCCGCACCGGCCTCCTCGGTGAGTTCGCGGGCGATCTCGAGATACCCCTCCGGAGGAACGTTGATCCCGCCCTCGCCCTGGATCGGCTCGAGGATCACCGCGGCCGTCTCGTCGTCGACGGCGCCCGCGAGTTCCTCGCCGTCGCCGTAGGGGACGAACTCGACGTCGCCGGCCAGGGGCTCGTACGGCTCCTTGTAACTGTCCTTCCAGGTCGCCGCGAGCGCCCCCATCGTCCGTCCGTGAAAGGAGCGGGTCGCGGCGACGATCCTCGAGTTCCCCGTGGCGGAGCGCGCGAACTTCAGGGCCGCCTCGTTGGCTTCCGTCCCCGAGTTACAGAACCAGGCGCTCTCGAGGCCGTCGGGTGCGGCCGCGACGAGGGCGGCGTAGGCGTCCTCGCGAGCCTGGACGGGGTAGGAGGAATCGACGAACGTCAGCTCGCCGATCTGTTCCTGGACCGCTTCGACGACCGCGGGATGGGAGTGGCCCAGCGGCGTGCAGGCGTAGCTCGCGCCGGCATCGAGGTACTCGGTCCCGTCGGGCGTGTAGAGGTACGGACCCTCGCCGCGCTCTACGGGGATGGGTTTCCCGCCGGAGACGAAGTCGAGGTCGCTCACTGGGCCACCTCCTCGCCGTCCGTCTCGTCGTCGGCGAGCGCACCCGGTTCGAGAGTCGTCCCCTCGCCCGCGAGCGCGGCCGTGATCGGCTCGTCGGCATTCGCACTCGCGACGATGACGGAGGTCGCACCGCCCTCTAACGCCTCCCGGGCGGCCATCACCTTCTTCGTCATGAACCCCTCGGCGGCCGCCTCGACGGCCGCGAACTCCTCGGGGGTCGAGGCGGAGTCGATCCGCGTCGCCTCGTCGTCGGGATCCTCGTAGATCCCCGAGACGTCGGTGAGCACGACGAGATCCGCACCGAGCGCCCCGGCGATGGCGGCCGCGGCGCGGTCGGCGTCGGCGTTGACCGCCGTGTAGCCGCCCGACTTTTCTCTCCCCAGCATCGGGACCGAGACGACCGGGGTGTAGCCGTCCGCGAGGAGGGTCTCGAGCAGATCGGAATTGACGGACTCGATCTTTCCCGAGTGATCGCCGCGCTTGATCTTCTTCTTGCCGTCCTCCTTCACTCGAACCGCGGACTTGCGTTTGCCTTCCAACAGCTTGCCGTCCGCCCCCGAGAGCCCGACCGCATCGACGCCTTCGTTCTGCAAACTCTCGACGAGGTCGGTGTTCAGCTTCCCCGGCATGACCATCTTGAAGACGTCCATCGTCTCCTCGTCGGTAAAGCGCCCGACGACCCCGCCGGGGGTCTCGACGTAGGTCGGCTCCTGGCCGAGCTCCTCCAGAGTTTCGTCGACGGCGGTCGAGCCGCCATGGGTGAGGACGACCTCTCGGCCCTCCTCGACCAAGGAGGCGACGTCCGCGAGCGCGCCCGCGGGATCGACGGCGCGTGCGCCGCCGATCTTTACTACGACAGTCACGCGAGCCACCTCCGGTGGCGAGTGTGACTAGACAAGTCGCAGCCCGCGCAGTACCGCGAGCAGGAACGTCTTGGCGTAGTCATCTCAGGGCGCCCCCACGGGGTGAAGTCCCGCGAACTCGAGGCCCGCGGTCTCCTCGAATCCGAGCGCGACGTTGGCGGCGTGGACCGCCTGGCCCGCGGAGCCCTTCATCATGTTGTCGATCGCGGAGAAGACGACGACTCTCTTGTTGGCTGGATCGAGTTCGAAGCCGACCTCGGCCATGTTGGTCCCCGCCACCGATTTGGGCTCGGGGTAACGATAGACGCCGGAGCCGCCGGCGGCCATCCGGACGAACGGCTCGTCCTCGTAGCAGTCTCTGTACGCAGACCAGAGGTCACCTTTCGAGACCGGCCCCGAGGGAAAGACGTGGTTCGTCGCGCTCGCGCCCCGGATCATATCAACTGCGTGGCACGTAAACGCCACCGAGGTGCCGAGGAACTGCTCGATCTCGGCCTCGTGGCGGTGGCCCGTCGGCGCGTACGGCCGGACGACGCCCGACCGTTCGGGATGCGAGGAGGCGTCGCCGCCTCCCGCACCGCCCTCCGAGGAGCCGACTTTCACGTCGACGACGATCTGCTCTCCTCCCTCGAGGATCCCGTGTTCGAAGAGAGGGTACAATCCGAGAATCGTCGCGGTGGCGTTACAGCCGCCGCCGGCGATCAGCTCCGCACCCGGAAGGTTCTCTCGGTTGATCTCGGGGAGGGCGTACTCGGCCCGCTCGAGGTACTCGGGCGCGTCGTGGCCGTCGTACCACTCGTCGTACTGTGCCTCGCTCTCCAGACGGAAGTCCGCCGAGAGATCGACCACAGTATCCGCGACCTCGAAGAACTCGTCGATCTTCCCCATCGAGACGCCGTGGGGCGTCGCGGCGAAGAGGACGTCGACGCCCTTCAGGTCGTCGGGCTCGGTAAAGCGCAGGTCGGTGCCCCGAAGCGGCGGATGGACCGAGCCGACACTCTTGCCGGCTTTCGACCGGCTCGTGACCTCGCTGACCTCGAAATTGGGGTGTCCGGCGAGCAGCCTAAGGAGTTCCCCCCCGGTGAAGCCGCTCCCACCGATCACGCTCGCGGTGACCGTCTCCCCGCTCTCCGCTTCTTCCTCCCGCGTTCCCGCACCCGTCGCCATCAGGCGGTCACCTCGATCCCGTCGTCGGCCGCCGAGGCCGCGGTCTCCTCCAGCCAGTCGACGACCCGTCCCGCGACGTCTTCCTCGACGGCGCCATCCAGGGCTTTGAACTCGACGGTGTGGTTGACCTCGTGGACGGTGTAGTCGTCACCGGCTTCCATCAGGTCCACACCCAGCAGGCCGCCGCCGACCGCAGCGCTCGCCTCGGCGACGAGTTCCTCGGCACGGGCATCGAGTTCGAAGGAGTCGGTTTCGGCCCCCTTGGCGGCGTTCGTGAGCCAGTGATCCGACGAGCGCGCCATCGCGGCGATGGGCTCGCCGTCGATGGCGAGCACGCGAACGTCGCGTCCGGGCTTCTCGACGAACTCCTGGACGTAGAACACCTTGTGCTCGTAGTGGCCGAGCGTCGCCTTGTGTTCGAGGATGGCTTCGGCAGCGTCTCTCGAGTCGATCTTCGCCATCAGCCGGCCCCACGAGCCGATCACCGGCTTGAGGACGCAGGGGTAGCCGAACGCCTCGATCGACTCGAGGGCGGCCTCGGTGGTGAAGGCGACGTCGGTGTTCGGCGTCGGGACGCCCGCCGCTTCGAGGGCCAGACTGTTCTTGACCTTGTCCGAGCAGACTTCCGCAGTGTCGTGGCTGTTGACGACGGGGACGCCGTAGGCCTCACAGAAGCGGGTCGCATAGAGGCTCCGGCTGGTTGCCAGACAGCGATCGACGACGATGTCCAACTCGGCGAAGGCCTCGGGTGCCTCCGCTAAGTTGAACCGCTGTTTGCGGACGTCGATCTTGGTGACGTCGTGGCCCCGGTCGCGAAGCTCCGACAGCAGGAGCTTCTCGTCCTTGCGGATCCGCGAGTAGAGGATGCCGACGTTCATTGGCTGCGTTCGCTCCGATGGGTCGCGTGTTCGTGGTCGCTGGTATCGCTATGTCGGTCGTGGCCGTCGATGGCGGGGAATGTGGCTGTGACGGTTCCCACGCTCACTCACCCCAGTCCTCTTCGAGCTCCGGGGCTCGCTCGAGGACTGGCGGCTCGGTCTCGACGACTTCCAACTCCGCGCCACAGGTGGTACAGTCGACTATCTCTCCGACCTCCAGATCGTCGTGCAGGGTCACGTCCGCCCCACACTCGACACATTCGGTCATCGTACCCCTACCTGGGAGACGACGTACCTTAAACCCTTCGAACTTACCAGAAAAATTATACTATCTGCACCGTCGTCTACTCGCGGGAGAGCCCTGCCGCGTGCCGGTTGGAAGCCGTCGTATCATGGTGTCGGTAGTTCGTCCCCCGGTGGGGACGGCGGTGGCGGCCGTCGAAGGACGGCTGCTTCAGACATAGCCGGCCACCTCCTCCCCGAGGGCGACCCGGGCCGCCTCGATGGCCTCCCGGCGCTCGGCTACCCGCTCGCGATCGGCCGCGAGGCCTTCGGCGCTCGCTTCGAGGCTCGCCTCGACCGCCTGGGGAGCCGGCCCGCCGAGCGAGTCCCGGCTCGCGACGCTCTCGGCGGGGTCGAGGGCAGCCTCGACGGCCGCCGGTTCGACGTAGCTCTCGAGGGATTCGCCGAGGACCTCCCGGGAGGCAGCATCGAGCGCGGCGTAATCGGCCCCGTTCTCGGCGGCGACCGCGACCATCTCGTGGGCGGTCCGGAACGGGAGCCCCTCGGCCGCGAGCAGGTCGGCGACGCCGGTCGCCGTCGAAAAGCCCGCGCCGGCCTCCCGAGCGAGGACGTCCTCGTTCCAGTCGGCGGTCGCCACGGCGCCCGCGGCAACGATCGTCGCCTCGCCCACGGCATCGACGGTCTCCCAGGCGTGAGGCGTCGCCCGCTGGAGGTCGATGTTGTACGCGCGGGGAAGTCCCTTCAGCGTCGTCGCGAGTCCGCTTACGCCGCCGGCGGCGTCGCCCGCGACCGCGCGAACGAGCTCGAGGCTGTCGGGATTCTTCTTCTGGGGCATGATCGACGACGTCGAGGCGTAGTCGTCGTCGACCTCGACGAACCCCCGGCTCGCGAAGACGACGAGGTCCTCGGCGAGCCCCGAGAGGGTGGTCGCGAGCGCGGAGAGCGCCGCCGTCGTCTCGAGCAGGAAGTCCCGACTCGAGGCGGCGTCCATCGAGTTCTCGAGCACGGAGTCGAACCCCAGAAGGTCGGCGACGCGCTCGCGGTCGACGTCGAACGTCGTCCCCGCAAAGGCTGCGGCGCCCAGCGGCGAGCGGTTCACCCGGCCGTAGGCGTCGAGCAAGCGTTCGGTGTCGCGGCTCACGGCCTGCTCATAGGAGAGTGCCCAGTGGGCGACCGTGATCGGCTGGGCGGGCTGGAGATGGGTGTAGCCGGGCATCGTCGTTCCGACGTGCTCGCGGGCGACGGTCCGGAGGGCCTCCCGGAGATCGAGGGTCGCCTCCAGGGCCTCGAGTACGTCCTCGCGGAGGCGGTAGCGGATGCAGGTCGCGACCTCGTCGTTTCGCGACCGGGCGGTGTGCATCCGCCCGCCCTCCTCGCCGACGCGCTCGATCACTGCGGTCTCGATGGCCTCGTGAACGTCCTCGCCTTCCGGTAACGCCCCGTGACTCGCGTCCTCGATCCCATCCAACGCCTCGAGGATCTCGCCGGCGACCTCGCTCCCGATGATCCCGCACTCAGCGAGCATCACCACGTGCGCGCGATCGACCGCGACGTCGGCCGCGAAGATCCGCCGGTCGGCCGAAAGCGAAGAGAGGAAGCTCCGGGCGGGGCCGCCGCTGAAGCGGTCCCGACGGACGACGCCCTCGGTGTCCTCTCCGGTCATGGATCACTCCTCGTTCGCTTCGTCGGCCTCGCCGCCGTCGGTTGCGACCGAGACGGCGTCTTTCTGCCCCTCGATCGCCGCGTTCGCGAGGCGGCGCTGGAAGCCGTGGTATTTCGCGACCCCGGTGGCGTCCTCCTGGCTGATCTTCCCGACGGCCTCGGTGTTGAACGAGGCGTGTTCGGCCGAATACGCCGCGTACTCGCTGTCGCGCCCGACCGGGCGCGCACGCCCGCCCTCGAACCGGATCGTCACCGTCCCGGTCACGCGCGTCTGGGTCTCGTCGATGAAGCCCTCGAGCGCGGAGACCAGCGGGGCGTCCACGAGCCCTTCGTACCCCTTCTTCGACCACTTCTGATCGATTCCCTGCTTGAACTCGCGTTCCTCCTGGGTGAGCACGAGCGCCTCCAGGGCCTCGTGGGCGTTGAGCAGGGTCGTCGCCGCGGGGTGTTCGTAGTTCTCGCGAACTTTGAGTCCGAGCATCCGGTCTTCCATCGAGTCCGTCCGCCCGACGCCGTAGGCGCCCGCACGCTCGTTTAGCTGTTCGATCAGTTCGACGGGCTCGTACTCCTCGCCGTCGACGGCGACCGGATACCCCTCCTCGAAGGTGATCTCTATCTCCTCGGTGTCCCCGCCGGGTTTCTCGGTCCACTCGTAGATCTCCTCGCCGGGGACGTAGCTCGGGTCCTCGAGCTCCGCGCCCTCGACCGAGCGGCTCCAGATGTTGGTGTCGATCGACCACTTCCCGCCGCTCCCGCCCTCGACGGGGAGGTCGCGTTCGGCGGCGTACTCCTGTTCCCACTCGCGGGTGAGTCCGAGTTCGCGCACGGGCGCACAGACCTCGAGATCGGAGTCACGCCAGATCGCCTCGAACCGGAGCTGGTCGTTTCCCTTGCCCGTACAGCCGTGGGCGAGCGCATCACAGCCCTCGTCCTCGGCGACCCCGAGGATCGCCTCCGCGATCACCGGCCGCGCGAGCGCCGTTCCCAGGGGATACCCCTGGTAGGTGGCGTTCGCCCGCACGCCCTCGAGACAGAGGTCGGCGAACTCCGCTTTGGCGTCGACGACGTAGTGGTCCAGACCGAGCGCGTCGGCGGTCTCTGCGGCCTCCTCGAACTCCTCTTCGGGCTGGCCGACGTCGACCGTGACGCCGACGACCTCGTCGTAGCCGTACTCCTCCTCGAGCAACGGGACGCAGACCGTCGTATCGAGCCCGCCCGAGAACGCGAGTGCAACGCGTGTCATGTCGTACCCGAACGGACCGGGAGAACGGACTTAAACTCGTCGGTATGGATGTCGTAATTTACGGACAAAGCGGTCGCTTCGTGGAAAATCGTCGATTTGTGGGAACGAGATAACGCGGAAACTGGAGTGGGGATAATGGTGGGCCTACCGGCCCGGTCGCGGTCGTCGGGCGGCCGCGTCGCTCGCCGGCGGCGAGCGTGGCGCGGACGCGGCGTCGATCATCGAGTAACCCTCTAGCGGGATCGATAATAAAACCTTCCGGCGGGGCAAATCTTGGGGATCAGCCGTCGCCGGCGGGGCCGCCGGAGTCCGTGGCGGCGTCGCCAGCACCGCTGCCGGTATCGCTTTTGCCGTCGTCCACCGCGAGGACGTTCTCCCGGCCGATCCGGAACACCTCGATCTCGCCGTCCTCGCGGAGCCCGCTTACGACCTGGCTCGTCTTCGCCTCCGTCCAGTCGAGTTCGGTGACGACCTCCTGTTGTTTGATCCGGCCGCCGTGGTCCTCGAGCAGCCCCAGGACCCGCTCCTCGTTGCTCAGCAGTTCCGGCGGCGGCGCCGACGCCGACTCCACGGGCTCGTCGCCGTCGTCGGGGGTCGGGGCGGGAGCCGGCTGGGCCGGCTCGGCCTCGGCCGCCCCTCCCCCGTCGTCGGTCCGCGTTCGGCTCCAGACGACGGCGACCGCCGCCCCGAGCACGACGAGGGCGACCATCAACGCGCCGGCGCCGACCATCCACGTGAGGGGCAGCCCTTCCTCTTCTTGCTCGCCGGACTCGACGGGTTCGCCGCCGGTCGCGATCAGCTCGATGTACGGTTCGCCCTCGACGAACTCGCGGGTCTCGTCGCCGTACCAGAGGACGTTGTTCCCGCTCTGGTCGTCGGGCTCGGGCTGGACGGTGACGTTCTCGTACTCCTCGGGCCAGGAGACGGCGAGCTGGGTCCGTTCGTCCATCGTAAAGCCCGAGAGGGCCGGCCCGGCCTCGATCCGGTTGACCTCGACGAGAGCGAACGCCGACCACTCGAAGGTAAACCGAACGTAGCCGTAGGCCTGGGGCGAGGAACTCTCATCGGTCTCGACCGAGTAGTTCGACGTCGACATGTTGCGGTCGGTCGCGTTCTCTGCGTCGGAGACCAGCCCCGCGTTTCGCTCGCGGAACATGAGGATGTACTCGCCCGGTCGATCGCTGACGTTCTCGCTGAGGCTCTCCCAGTCGGCCGTCGCGTTCTCGTCGTCGAGGCGGTAGCGATACTCGATCGTCCACGCGGCCGACCCGTTGCCCCGGAGGTCGATCGCGACGTTGACCTCGTCGAACCCGTCTATCGAGGGTTCGTCGTCCCCGTCGTCCGAGGTTTCCCCGTCGTCCGCGGCGCCGCTCTCCTGGGCCGTGCTCACCACCCCGGTCGGGGCGGATGCCTGGCTCGCCCCGTCCGACCCACCCACGGCGTCGGCGGCGGCGAGCGCCGGGCCGACCGCCGCGCCGGCCCCCCACAGCACCACGAGACAGCAAAGCAGCACCCTGACCGCTTTGGCGTCCATTACCCTCCGATGGAGGGGCCCCCTAAATAGATCTTTCCGACTGACCTCCGGTTAGCGCCCGAGATGACGCCCGAATCACACGTTCTCCCGATCGAGCCGACGACCGCCGAACTCATATCGGCCCCCGCCGTAGCCGCCCGCGTGTACAGCGTCAACGCCCCGGTCCCGGGGCGCGTCCGCGAACTCGCCTCCCGGCTCTACCCCCGGCTCGTCGGCTTCGAGACCGTCCGCGAGACCCACTCGCTGCTCGTCAAACGCCTCGCCACCGACGAGGATCGGCCGGTGTCCGCCCTGGGGCGGCGGGTCCACCGCGCTCTCGAGGGCGCCCCCGCCGTCGAGGCCCGAATCACGGGAATCGACTGCTTCGCCGACCCGCCGCTGGGAAGCGCGCCCGTCGTCTATCTGGCCGTCGAGAGCCCCGGCCTCGAGGCGATCCACGCCGATCTCGCCGACGTCTTCGATCCCGTCGCAGGGCTCGAGGGCGACGACTACGTCCCCCACGTCACCCTCGCCCGCGGCGGGGACCCGGAGGCTGCCCGCCGGCTCGCCGACCGCTCGATCGAGCCGGTGACCTGGACCGTGGGCGAACTCGAGTTTTGGGACGGAACCTACGAGCTGCCGGTGAGCAGCGTCTCGCTGCCGGCCTGACGGGCGACTCAGCCGCCCGCGTCCTCTACGGTCTCGACGATCAGCCGCCGCATGTTCTCGGCGCGTCGCTCCCGTTCGTCCGCTCCGAGGTTCTCCTGGAGGTACAGCGACTCGAGAAAGGCGACGAGGTTCAGCAGACGGAAGGCGGGCCGGCGCTCCTCGATCCCCGCGGGAAGCTCGCGGACCGATTCGTACCCCGCCTGGAACGCCCGGAGCGCCGACGTCCCCACGCCGTCCGCCGCCTCGAAGTACGGCGTCGCCGCCCGCCAGTAGTCGTACTCCGCGGGCGCACCCAGCGCGTGTTCGAAATCGATCGCGGTCGCGGTTCCGCCGTCGGTCCGGGAGAGGTGTTCGGGGTGGACGTCGCCGTGACAAAGAACCGGCCCGCCACAGCCCTCGAAGACCCCCGGGTTCTCGCCCAGAAACCGATCGACTGCGTCGGCGACGTCCGCGTGGCCGACCGTCTCGAGGAACTCCCGGTGATACGCGATCCGTTCCCGGGCGGCGTCGGTCCAGCGGTCGTGGACGTCGATCGTCAGTCCGGTCCCGTGGTCACGGGGACGTCCGAACCCCGGGAAGGCGTCCGCGGTGTCGGCGTGGAGTCCCCCGAGCCACACTCCGGCGATGTGGGCCCACTCCTCCTCGATCGGCGTCGGCGAGCCCTCGAACGCATCCTCCCAGTCGGTCACGTAGTGGTCGTCGCCGACGGCGATCACGTTCGGGACCTCCATAGAGGTCTCGCTCGCGACGAAAGCGTGGACCCGTCCCTCGTCGGCCGCGTGCCCCCGCGAGTGGTCGTCGATCTTGAGGACTCCCCGCCGGCCGTCGAGGGAGACCTCGTAAACCCGATAGGGTGGGACGGCGTGGAGTTCCTCGAGAACGCGGGCGTCGTTGGCGTACTGTGCGATCGTCGTTTCGGGTTCGCGTTTCATGATATCCGCCGGGCGGCGCGGCCGCTCCGGCCGAGTCGAGAACGGACGAACGGATGGAGGCTCAGGGCGCGGGCGGCTCGCCCGGATACGCCTCGTGGTCGGTGTAGAAGTTCAACATCGCGAACTTAAGCTTGTCGGGCGCGATGTCGATGAGCTCCTCGCGTTCCTCGTGGGGGAAGGTGCCGTTGACGCTGTACTTGCCCAGGTCCGATTTCGCCCGCCGGGAGTAGCGGCGATCGAGCAGCGCCCGGACGCCGACCTCCTCGGGGCTGCGGATTACCCGCCCGAGGGCCTGGCGGGTCTTCCTGACGGTGGGAATCTCGACGGCGTAGCGCCAGCCCGTGTCGGTCCCCTCGAACGCCTCGTCGTAGGCGTCCTGGACCGCCTCCGCGCGGTCGTCGAGGTGGGGGTAGGGGACGCCGACGACCAATACTGTTCGGGCGTCCTCGCCGTCGAAGCTCACCCCCTCCGCGAGCGTGCCCCACAGCGAAGTACAGAGCACGGCGTCGTCGTCCGCGACGAACCGCTTTCGAAGGTCCTCGGCGGCGACTCCGGGCTCGTCGAGGTAGATCGTCGTCCCCTCGAGTTCGCCGCCCAGACGCTCGGCGTACTTCGCGGCCTCGGCGTAGTTCGGGAAGAACGCGAGGGTGTTACCGGGAGTGAGGCGGACGGCGTCGCCGACCGTCCCCGAGACCTCGCCGACGACCGCGGGGTCGTCCCGGTCGCTCGCGAACAGCGCGGGGGTCTCGACGGCGTACGTTCTCCTGTTTTCCACGGGGAATCCCAGGCCGTAGGCCATCGTGACCGGCTCCTCTATTCCGAGGACGTCCTCGGTGACGTCGAACGGCTGGAGGGTCGCGCTCATCAGGACCGTCGAGGCCACTTCCTCGAACAGTTCGCCGGTGACCGTCCGGGGGAGGCAGGTGTAGAGTTCCGCGCGACCGTAGACCTCGTCGGTGCCCGCGTCGCGGCTGACGGCGACGACGGGATACAGTCCCCGGCTGTCGCCCTCGTCCATCCACGCGCTCACGAACGAGGCGGCCTGGAGGGTCTGACACTCGGTTCGCGTGGCGGTCTCGCCCTCGCGGTAGGCCTCCTCGTACTCCTCGTCCAGGTCCCCCCCGAGCGCGAGCGCAGTGTCGAGGTCGTCGTCGATCCCCTGGCCCGAATACGCCTGCAGGAAGGCGAGCGTGAGGTCGTCCCGTCGGCCGTCGTTGGCGACCGAAACGTCCTCCCAGCCCTCGCCGACTCCCTCGCGGTCGCCGAACCCGAAGGAGTCCTCGTAGGTCTCGACGAGGGCCGCTCGAAAGGCTCCAAGGACGTTCGCGGCGTCGCCCGTTCGGGGATCGCTGCTGTCCTCGAGTTCCTCGATGGCCTGGTCGAACGTCCGCTCCGAGCAGGTCCGGGTCGCGTGATCGCGGGCGGCGTCCTCGACGTTGTGGGCCTCGTCGAAGACCGCGATGACGTCGTCGGGATCGCGGCCGAGCCACCGGAAAAACTGCTCGCGGATCCCCGAGTCGAGCAGGTGGTGGTAGTTACAGACGACGAGGTCGATCCCTTCCATTCCCTCCTTGAGGAGTTCGTAGCCACAGAACCCCTCGCGTTCTGCGTACTCGTAGATCTCGTCGGGACGGCGGACGTCGTCGAACAGCCAGGC
This sequence comes from Saliphagus infecundisoli, assembly GCF_020177375.1. Lineage (GTDB taxonomy): Archaea > Halobacteriota > Halobacteria > Halobacteriales > Natrialbaceae > Saliphagus > Saliphagus infecundisoli. The sequence continues at coordinate 157,271 of NZ_JAIWHV010000007.1, forward strand.
GAAGAAGTCGTCGGTGTCCTCCTTCAGGTTGTTCCGGTAGTACTCACAGACGTTGGCGTCCTCGACGTCCTCGATCTCCTCGTCGAGCGACTCGAGTTCTTCCATCACCGCGCCCCGGGCGTCCGCTGCTTCCTCACTCCCTTCCCGGCTCTCGGCGAGCAGTTCACTCTGGCGGCGTTCGAGGCGGGCCCGGTCGCGTTCGTCCTCGACCAGCGAGCGGGTGGTGTCCCGAAGGGTCTGGCACTCCTCGTAGCCGACATCGATGTGACACATCGACCCCTTGCCCTTGAAGACGACCGCTCGAAGCTCCTCTTTCCGGGTGATCGCGCGGGCCTCCTCGACGAACTGGCGCATCTGCTGGTGGACGCTCGTCGTGATCACCACGGTCTTGTCCTGCTCGCGGGCGACCTCGAGGGCGGGGACGAGCGCCGAGAGCGTCTTGCCGGTCCCACAGGCCCCCTCGAAGAGGACGTCCTGGCCGCGCACCAGGGAGTTGTAGACGCGGTCCATCGCCTCCCGCTGGTTCTCGTAGGGGCGATCGTAGGGGAAAAAGCGCATGTACCCGGCAGTCTCGGACACATCTCTGTCTGATGGCTTCTCGAATATAAGGCTAACCCGCCACCGTTGAGAGCGAACCGGCGCCCGCCGTCGTCGAGACGGACCTGACTACTCCGGCTCGACGTACACCCGCTGCACCTGGCTGCTGTGGGCGGTCAGTGCGGCCTCGATCTCGGTGATCCGGTCGTCGATCTCGCCGGTGTCGAGTCCGGGGTCGAACCGGACGTCGGCGACGACCAGGAGTTCCTCGGGACCGAAGTAGACCGTCCGGAAGTCGACGATCTCGCGGACCCCGTCGCCGTCGGCGATTATGTCCCGTAGTTCGCTCTCGGCGGGCGCGGGGAGGCTCTCGCCGAGCAGCAGGCGCTTGTTCTCCCAGGCCAGTGCGATGGCGAATCCCATCAGGAGAAAGCCGATGAGCAGCGCCGCGGCAGCGTCGTACAGCCCGTTTCCGGTGACTCGGGTCAAGTAGACCCCCGCGAGGGCGATCCCGGCGCCGGCGAGGGCGATCGAGTCCTCGGTGAAGGCCGTAAGCGTCGTCACGTCGCTGGTCTTGCGAAACGCCTCGCGGTACGTCTCCCAGCCGTGTTCGTCCATCTGGCGGCTCAGTCCGTCGTTGGCCTTCTTGAGCGCGTAGGTCTCGAAGACGATCGCTCCGATCAGGACGACGTAGTTGACGTAGACGGGATCGAACGTCGCTCCAAGCAGCGTGACGTCCCCGGCGGCCCGGTGGACGCCCCCCTCCTGGAGCGCCTCGTAGCCGTGTCTCGCGCTCTCCCAGCCGGCGATGCCGAAGAGAATGACGCTGACGAGGAAGCTGTAGAAGAACTGGGCCTTCCCGTGGCCGAACGGATGCGTGCGGTTCGCGTCCTGGGCGCCGTACTTGATCCCGATCAACAGGAAGACCTGGTTGCCGGTGTCGGAAATCGAGTGGTAGGTCTCCGAGAGCATCGCGGGACTTCCGGTCAGGAGAAAGCCGCCGAACTTCAGGATCGCGATCGCGCCGTTGGCGAACAGCGCGGCGAGAACTACCGAGGTGCTACTGGCCATCGAACCCCGTTTCGGGCGAACCGTCAAAAACGTGGGCGGTTCGTCTGCCGGGACGGACCCGGTCGTAACGCCCGTAACCCCCCGCGCCGTACTCCGGCCGTGCTCGCGATCTACGCCGACACCCACGCGACCGACGGCCACCGTCTCGAGGGACCGGCTCTCGAGGCCGCCCGCGATGCCGACCTCGTGGTCCACGCCGGCGACTTCACGACCGAGCGGGTCCTCGACGCCTTCCGCGAGGAGGCCGAGCGACTGGTCGCCGTCCACGGCAACGCCGACTCCGGGACCCTCCGAGAGCGCCTGCCCGAAACCCGGTCCGTCGAGTACGAGGGCGTCCGGGTCGCCCTCACCCACCGCCGCGACGGCGGGGAGACCGGCCTCGAGATGTTCGGCCGTTCGCGGGCGGCCGACCTCGTCGTCTCGGGGCACAGCCACCGCCCCGGCGTGACGGTGGCCGGCGACGTGACCCTGTTGAATCCGGGGAGCCACGCCCAGCCTCGGGGGAATCGCCCCGGGTTCGCGACGCTCTCGCCGACCGACGAGGTGCTCTCGGGGCACCTTCGGGAGCCCGACGGGACGACGATCGAACGGTTCGAGGTTACACTCGGCGGGGAGCCGTGAACCGCTCTCTCATCGAAGAGGGGGATCCGATGCTCCTTGACATGACTTTCCACGGTGATCGATCCATGTTACAGACGGGGGCAGGAGGTAACACACCGGTCGCGATTCTCTAGTATCTGTTATGATACATAGTGCGAGCGCATACCCGCGTCTTCAGGCGCGGGTCGAGCGGTAGGCATAGTGCGTCTGGGCTATGTTGCTACGAACGGCTGGATTTCCCCAGTACTCGGTGGTTTTAAGACGGTCGCCTTCCATAGTGTGTAGTACGGATGAAGACCACACGGCACGCGACCTACACCCTCAACTACCACATAGTGTGGTTGCCGAAGTACCGAAACTCGGTACTGGGTAATGAGGTTGAAGACCGTGTGCGCCGAATACTCCACGAAATCGCCGACGAGAAAGGGTTGGAGATTGTTGACCTCACCGTCCAACCCGACCACGTTCATTTGTTCGTGAGTAGCCCACCGAAGCACGCCCCGTCACTTCTCGCGAACTGGTTCAAGGGAATCAGTTCGCGGAAGTACCATACGTTCTAGTTTAGTGGTGATCAAAGGTGAACTCACCCCATTCAATCTGCTCACGTAACCGTTCCCTGTGTGGATTTGGATCCCGCGACGCCCACAGCAATAACTCGTCTAAATCCGGTAGTTCATAGCCTAACTCTACCATGAGGTACAGCTGGATCAGATGAGCATGTCGTTCGATA
>NZ_JAIWHV010000008.1 GCF_020177375.1 Saliphagus infecundisoli
TGCTCCTTGAAGGCGAGAAGCGCGTCCGCGAGGAGACCCCAGACGGCCAGTAGTCGGCGGTTGTTCGGCAGTGCCTACCGCTCGACCCCCGCCTGAAGGCGGAGGCATGCGCTTTATTTTGTGTCATATCGTACGTGATCGTTCGGTCGGTGGCGATAGTAGTCAGCGAAACAAATCACACACCGAGCACAGTCATGCGATCAGGTGTGTATTGACGTTCACTGACTGCTATCGCTCGCCCGGGCCGAGTGAGACGCGATCCTCCGTACGTACCCAGTCAATCGCCCCACTCGCTCGGAAAGCACCTCGGAAACGGTTCTCCGACATCCCGTTGACGGGTGTCAGTCGTCAGCAGATAACTCTTCAGGTCGGGGATACTCGCGATCGAGATCGCCCCCCGTTTCGTGGGTGCCCACGGGCGGGAGGTTGACCTCCGCAGCCGACGACTCCGCGAGATCGGTCTCCCCGTTCAGTTCCTCGAGTTCCCCCTCCTCTCGCTCCGCGCGGGCGTCCTGGTCGATCCGCATCGAACAGAACTCGACGCCACACATCGAGCAGAAGCGCGCCTCCCTGTAGTTATCCCCGGGGAGCGTCTGGTCGTGGTAGGAACGGGCGCGTTCGGGATCGAGCGAGAGTTCGAACTGCTCGGACCAGTCGAAGGCGTAGCGGGCCTCCGAGAGGGCGTCGTCCCAGTCGCGGGCGCCCGGCAGGCCGTTTCCGACGTCGCCCGCGTGGGCGGCGATCCGGTAGGCCGCGAGCCCTTCCCGGACGTCCTCGCGATCGGGGAGCCCGAGGTGTTCCTTGGGAGTGACGTAACAGAGCATCGCCGCGCCCTCCCGGGCGGCGATCGCGGCCCCGATCGCGCTCGTAACGTGGTCGTACCCCGGCGCGACGTCGGTCACGAGCGGCCCGAGGACGTAGAACGGCGCGCCGTCACAGACCTCGCGCTGGCGCTCGACGTTCTCGGCGATCCGGTCCATCGGGACGTGGCCCGGCCCCTCGACCATGACCTGGACGCCATGCTCTCTGGCGACCTGGGTGAGCGCCCCCAACGTATCGAGTTCGGCGTACTGGGCCTCGTCACAGGCGTCGGCCAGACAGCCCGGCCGGAGGCTGTCGCCGAGGCTGAACGTGACGTCGTACTCCCGAAAGATACCGCAGATCTCCTCGAATACCTGGAACAGGGGGTTCTGCTCGCCGTGGGCCTCCATCCAGGCGGCCATGATCGACCCACCTCTCGAGACGATCCCCGTCTTTCGGCCCTCGGTGAGCGCGAGGTGTTCGAGCAGGATCCCCGCGTGGATCGTCATGTAATCGACGCCCTGTTCGGCCTGTTTCTCGATCACGGAGAGGAGCAGGTCCGTCGTGAGATCCTCCGGATCGCCCGCGCGCTTGACGGCCTCGTAGAGGGGGACGGTCCCGACGGGTACCGGCGAGTGGGCGACGTTGGCCTCCCGGATCCGGTCGAGATCGCTTCCGGTGCCCAGGTCCATCACCGTATCCGCGCCGTGGTGGACCGCGACGTGGAGCTTCTCGAGTTCGCCCTCCAGGTCGCTCGTCTCCTCGCTGTTGCCGATGTTGGCGTTGACCTTCGTCGCGAAGTCGGCGCCGATGATCATCGGATCCAGGGTCCCGTGATTCCGGTTGGCCGGGATCACCGCCTCGCCCGCGGCGACGCGCTCGCGGACGAACTCGCGGTCGCGGTTCTCGCGGTCGGCGACGCGTTCGATCTCCGGCGTGGTCTCCCCATCCCGGGCGGCCTCCAGTTGGGTTCGTGCCATCGATAACTCGATTGTATTACTGGATAATAAACCCGGTCCTCGGTCGGCGGCTTCACCCCCAGTTAAGGGGGCTCGTGCCCTCGGTCCGGCCACGAGCATGGCCGACCTCCCCGAGGACTTCGACTGTACGATCACGAACTGGGACTACATCTACGGGCTCTGTCGGGACGTCAGCGACGAGGTCCGCCGCGACGAGTTCGAGCCGGACGTCATCGTCGCGCTCGCCCGCGGGGGCTGGTTCGCCGGGCGCTGTCTCTGTGACTTCCTCGGTCTCGACGATCTGACGAGCCTGAAGATGGAACACTACGTCGGCACCGCCGAGAAAAGCGGCGAGCCGACGATTCGGTACCCGATGCCCGAGGGCAGCGTCGAGGACAAGGACGTCCTGATCATCGACGACATCGCCGACACCGGCGGCTCGATCCGGCGGGCCGAGGAGTACGTCACCGACCGGAACGCCGGCGACGTGCGGACGGCAACGCTCCAGCTCCTGGGAACCAGCGAGTTCGAACCCGACTACGTCGGCGAGCGGTTAGAGGAGTGGACCTGGGTCGTCTACCCCTGGAACTTCCTCGAGGACATGGTCGATCTGGTCTCGACGGCGATCGAACGCGCCGACGGCGAGGAGTTCTCCGACGAGGAGATCCGGGGCCTCCTCGCGGAGTTCCACGACATCGACCGGATCGGCATGGAGATCGCCCAGCCCAACCGGCTCTCGGAGATCCTGACCGAGATGGAACGCCGCGGCGAGATCGAGATGGCCGCGCCCGGCGAGTGGCGCCTCGCGTAGCCGGTCTCGCTCAGTCGGTCGGATCGGCCGGGGTGGTCGAGTCGGTCGAATCGCGCTCTCCTCCGCTCTCGACGAGCGACTCCTTCCACGTGCCCCGCCGGAACCAGGCGATCGCGGCGATCGCACCGACGATATCGCCGACGACGACCCCGAGCCAGATCCCCGTCGTCCCCCACCCCGCCACGAAGACGAGGTAGTAGGTGACGGGGACGCGGGCGATCCAGAGGGTGACCACGGAGAAGGCGAGGGCGGTTTTCGTGTTACCCGCGCCCCGGAAGGCCCCGAGGATCACCTGGAGGACGCCCATGAAGACGAACATGGTGGCGGCGAACCGGAGGTAGGTCGCGCCGTAGTCGATCGTCGCCGCCGCTCCCGGCGTGTCGGCCATCATGAAGACGCCGACGATCGGTTCGGGGACCGCGATGGCGACGAGCGCGACCGCGAGCATCACCGCCGCGACCACCCCGCCTGCGACCCAGGTCGCCCGCGCGGCGCGCTCGGGTTCGCCCGCGCCCAAGTTCTTTCCGACGATCGTATCGGTCGCCTGTCCCATCCCCATCGCGGGGAGAAAGGCGAGCGAGATCAGCCGATTGCCAAGCCCGTAGGCGGCGACGACTGCCGGCGGGAACGTCGCGACCATCGCCGTCAGCGAGATCATCGCGAGCGAACTCATCGACTGTTCCAGAGCAGTGGGCACGCCCAGCCGGGTGATCTCGCCGACGTACTCGAGACGGGGCCACAGGTGTTCGGCCTTGATCGCCGGCCCGACGTCGGTCGCAAAGAGTACATAAAATCCGATCGCGGTCGCGACGCCCCGCGAGGCGACGGTCGCGACGGCCGCGCCCTGGATCCCCAGGGCCGGGAGCGGTCCAACCCCGAAGATCAAGAGGGGGTCGAGCGCGAGGTTGATCGCGACGCTGACGGCCATCACGCGCATCGGAGCGCGGGTGTTGCCGTAGCCCCGCATGAGCGAAACGAAGACGTAGAAACCGAAGAGGAAGGGGAGCCCGAGGAAGAACACGCGCATGTACGCCGCCGCCTGGGGAACGATCTCGACTGCGGTCTCGGCGTCCGCGGGCAACAGGGCGAGCATCGGATCGGTCGCGAAGTAGCCGGCGATCCCGAGGACGATCGCGACCAGCGAGATAACGGAGAGCGTCTGGCCCGCGATCAGTCCGTCCTCGCCGCTTTCGGCGCCGGTGTGCTGGGCGATCAGGATCGCGCCCGCGGCGGTGAAGCCGCCGCCGACGGAGATCAACAGGAAGATGAGCGGAAAGGCGAGGCTGATCGCGCCGACCGCCGTCTCCGAGAGCATCCCCAGCCAGAACGTATCGCCGACGTTGTAAGCGACCTGCAGGAGCTGGATCACGACGAGGGGCCACGCCAGCCGGACCATCGGCTTCAGGAGAGTCCCCTCGGTCAACTCCTCTGCGTGCTCCCCGGAGGCCATAGGGTTCAGGAGACGGGGCGGGTATTTCAACGCTCGCAGGAGTTGGTATCACGCCACATACGCCGAAAACGAGGACGGGGAGAGCTACCGCAGCGAGGAGAGACGGCCGACGACGCGGGCGACCGGCGCCGGGAGATCGGCGGCGTCCGGGAGGGCCTCGGAGTGCTCGGCGATCCGCTCGCGGGCGAACCTTCGGAGGAGGTCGGCGTCGTCGACGTGCAACAGCGAGAGGATCCCCCGCAGGTTGGCGGAGTTCGCCGCCGCGAGGGTCTCGGAGTCGAGTCGCCGGAGGTCGGCCATCAGCCGGTCGTAGCGGTCGTTTCCGGCCAGATAGAGGAGTTCGGTCATCAGGAGTCGGGCCCGGACCTTCGGGGCGACGGTGTCGCGCCAGAGCTGGTTGTAGATCGCGGTCTCGGAGGCGGAGGTATCCGGCGTGGCCCGGGAGAGACAGCGATCGATCGTGATTGCGGCGGCCCGGCCCGAGCGCATGCACTTGTCGATCCCCTCGCCCCAGAGGGGGTCTACCGTCGGAACGGTGTCGCCGATCGCGATGAAGCTATCGGTCGTCATCTTCCCGGGCGGCTGGATGTGGGCCGAGCCACGGTGTTGTTTGCCCTCGAGACGGTCGGCCTCGGCGAAGCGGGGGTCACGATCGAGCCAGTACTCGAGGTAGTCGTCGATGACGAACCCCTCGCGGGACTGCTCGCGATACCGGTCGTTCTGGATGTAACAGAGCCCGACCTTGGCCTCGCTCCCGCCGGTGTGGAAGATCCAGGAGTAGCCGCCGGGCGCCAGGTCGTGATCCAGCCGGAGCATCATCGCGCCGGTCAGGTCCGCGAAGTCGGGGTGGTCGATCTCGATCCCCTCGAGTTCGTACTCGATGCCGATCGCCTGGCGGTCCCGCTGTAAGTCGGTGACGTCCAGAGCCTTCGCCAGCGGCGCGCCCGGTCCCGTCGCGTCGACGACCACCTCGGCTCTGACCTCCTCGCTGCCGTTGTACGTCACCCCGACGACGTCACCGTCCTCGACGATCGGCCTCGTCGCCCGGGCGTCGAAGCGGTACTCCGCGCCGTCGACCTCGCTTTCGGCGACCAGCCACTTCTTGTAGTCGGCGAACTCGAGGACGGCGCCGGGCTGGTCGGTCCGGTAGTGGTCGTTGGGCGACTCGATGACGACGCTGTCGGTGAAGTTCATCACCACCTCGTCGGGGATCCCGAAGGAGGCCATCGTCGAGGGGAACGTTCCCGCGGTCGATTTGTTGCTCGTCTTCGGGAAGACGTCCTCGGACTCGGTCTCCAACACCACCACGTCGTAGCCCCGGGCCGCGAGGTCGCGGGCACACTGTCCCCCCGCAGGTCCCGCACCGGCGATCACTGCGTCATATGTCTCGGTCATGGATTAAACTCGGCTCACGCGTCCGTCGATGTCCGCCCGTTTGCGATCCCCCACGTAAATTGTTCCGGTTGCGAGGACAGTGACCCGTAGCGTTTACTTCCCGGACTCGGTAGGATGGGCCATGACCATCGGCGTGATCGGCGGCAGCGGCGTCTACGAGGCGCTCCCACTCGAGAACACCCGGACGGAGTCGGTCTCGACGCCCTACGGCGAGCCGAGCGACGAGGCGACGATCGGCGACCTGGCGGGCCGGGAGGTCGTCTTTCTCCCGAGACACGGCGAGGCCCACCGCCACACCCCTACCGAGGTCCCCTACCGCGCGAACGTCTACGCGCTGAAGTCCCTCGGCGTCGATCGCGTGATCTCGACGAACGCCGTCGGCAGCCTTCGAGAGGACCTCCCGCCCCGAACCCTCGTGATTCCTGACCAAACGTTCGACCGAACCAAACACCGCACACCCACCTTCTTCGGCGACGGGATGGTCGTCCACATGGGGTTTGCCGAACCCTACTGCCCCGCGCTGGCCTCCCATCTCGCCGAGAGCGCCCGTGAGGCCACCGAAACCGGGATCGAGGAGGGCGGTACCTACGTCTGTATCGAGGGCCCCCAGTTCTCGACGCGCGCCGAAAGCGAGTTCTACCGCTCCCAGGGGTGGGACGTCGTCGGCATGACCGCGATCCCCGAGGCGAAACTCGCCCGCGAGGCCGAAATAAGCTACGCGACCGTCGCCGGGATCACCGACTACGACGTCTGGAAGGAGGACTCCGAGGTCACCCTCGGGGAGGTCTTGGAGAACGCCGCGGAAAACCGCGAGGCGATGAACGCGACCATCGAGCGCGCGATCCGGACGATGCCCGCCGACTTCGAGAGCGACGCTTGGACGGCCCTCGAGGGAACGATCAACACCCCGACCGAGGCGATTCCCGACGAAACGAAGGATCGGGTCGAGTTGCTCGCCGGAGAGTACCTCGACTAACCGGCGATCGCTTCCTCGGGGTCGGCCTCGGTCGGCGCCTGCTGGACCCAGAGGTCGCCGAACAGTTCGTCCTGGTCCAGGTGGAGCCGTCCCCGGTGGGCCAAGAAGAGCACGGCGAGGTAGCTCATCACCCGCGAGCCGCCGACCTCAGCGATCTCGGCGAACAGGACCTCCGAGCGCCCGCGCTCGTACTGGGTTTCGAGGGCTCCCTCGACGTCCTCGATCACATCCTCGATGTCCTCGCCGTGGGCGGTGTGGGTGACGTCGTCGGCCGTGGGCTCCTCGTCCACCCGGAGGTCGTCGCCGGAGTGGTAACTCAGCTCCTGAGTCCCGCGGCTGTACCCCTGCGGGGAGTCGCTGGTGTCGTAGGTCCGGGACTCCTTCCACCACGACCCCCGCTCTGCGTCCCGGAGCTCCCGGACGAGTTCGTCGAGCGTCTCGGGGCTTCCCCGGGCCTGTTTTCGCTCGAGCCGGCGATCCATCTCGGCCTCGAGGCGCTCGACCGGATCGAAGCCTCCGGCGTCGGCGGGCTCGCCACCTTCCATCCCGCCCATCGGAGCCTCCCACGGCGGGAGCTCCTCCTCGTCGGGTTCGTCGGGGTCGAACAATACGTCACTTTTCATCCGCAGAAGGACGCTCGCATAAAAAAGCGCCCGCCCCGACGTCCGGAGATCGGCCTCGTCGAGCGCCGAGAGAAAGCGATCCGTGACCCGGACGATGTCGATGTCCCAGGGGTCGATCTCCCCCTCCTTCGCGAGCGAGACCAGGAGCTCGACGGGTTCGACGTCTTCCCCGTCGGCGTCCTTGCCCTCAGTTTCGGACTCCTCGGAGCCCGCGTCGAACTCGAGGGCCGTCCCCTCTCCCGGCGGCTCGCGCTCCTCGTGGCCGGCGATCGAGAGCGGGATCTCCTCCGAGTCGTCGGCGTCCTCGCCCGTCGTGTCGTCGGGCCGACCCGAGCCGTCCGCTCTCAGCCACTTCCTTTCTCGCGGCTCACTCCGTTCCCCACTCGACTTACTGGAGTCGCTGCGCGACTCCCTCTCTCGCGGCTCGGTACCCTCGCCGCTCGGCCTATTGGAGCCACTACGTGGCTCCCTAGTCATCGGCCGGAACCTCCATCTCCCCGCTCAGATCGATCCCGGTCACCGCACTCACGTTGTTCTCCTGCATCGTGACGCCGATGGCGCGCTCCGAGCGATCCAACATCGCGGAGCGATGGGAGACGACGACGAACTGGGCCTCCTCGGCCAGGTCGTCGACCATCTCGCCGACCCGGTCGGCGTTGACCGCGTCGAGGAAGGCGTCGATCTCGTCGAGAGCGTAGAACGGAGCGGGGTTGTGTCGCTGGATCGCGAAGATAAAGGCGAGGGCGGTCAGCGATTTCTCGCCGCCGCTCATCGCGTCCAGGCGCTGGATCGGCTTGTCGCCGGGCTGGGCCTTCATCGTCAGTCCGCCCTCGAAGGGATCGGCCTCGTCTTCCAACTGGAGACTGCCGGTCCCCTCCGAGAGCGTCTCGAAGATCTCCGTGAAGTAGCCCGCGATCGCCTCGTAGCTCTCCATGAACGTCTCCTTCTTCCGGGCCTCGTAGCGGTCGATCCGATCGCGGATCGCGTCGGCCTCGGAGACCAGCGTCGCCCGACCCTCCTCTAAGCTCTCCAGATCCTCGCTGACCTCGTCGTACTCCTCGATCGCGAGCATGTTGACGGGTTCGAGGGCCTCCATGTCGCCTTCGAGCAACTCGAGCATCTCGACGACCGTCTCGTGATCGGGAACCTCCTCGGCGTCGTACTCACCGACTTCGACCTCCAGATCCTCGATCTCGCCCTCCAGGCTCCGGACCCGGCCGCGGTAGCTCTCGAGTTTGCCCTCGAGTTCGGTGACCCGGTCCTGCTGGTCGTCCCTGGCCTCCTTGGCCCCGGCGAGTTCCTCCTTGAGCTCCGTGCGTTCCCCTTTGAGCTCGGTCAGCTCCTCCTCGAGGTCGGCGACGGCCTCCCGCTTTTGGTCCAAGAGCTCGCGTTGCTCCTCGATCCCGTCCTCGAACTCCTCGATTTGCTCCTCTAGCTCCGCCTTCCGGTTCTGGGCGGTCTCGATCTCGTCGTGGAGCTCCTCGACTGCTTCCTCGGCGTACTCCTGTTCTAAGCGCAACTCGTTCAGTTCGCCATCGAGTTCATCGATCCGCCCCTCGCGGTCGTCGATCTCGCCCTCGATGTCCTCGATCTCGGCGGTGAGCTCGGGAATCTTCGAGTCCGCGAGTTCTTCCTCCAGGTCGGCAATTTCGTCCTCCAACGCCTCGATCTCCCCGGTCTTTTCGTCGATCTCCCCCGAGATCTCGGTCATCCGCTCGTCGACCTCCTCGCGTTCGTCCTCCAGCTTTTCGAGTTCGTCCTCCAACTCCTCGATCTCCTCTTCGAGCTCCTCGCGTTCCTCGGCGACGCGCTCGAGTTCGCTCTCGATCGACCGGACCTCGTCGGCGGCGTCGCTCCGGCGTTCTCTGGCGTCGTCGAGGCGTTCCTCGACGTCCCGGAGATCGTCGCGTACCTCCTTGCGTTCCTCCTGGAGTTCGGTGATCCGGGCGGCGACGCGCTCTAACTGCCCCTCGCCGCCGCCGGTAAAGGAGTACCGAGAGCCCTTCCGGGAGCCGCCGGTCATCGCGCCGCTTTTCTCGACGAGATCGCCGTCGGTGGTGACCATCCGGTAGTCGCCCATGTACGACCGGGCGGTCTCGATGTCGGAGACGACGAGGGTGTCCCCGAGGACATAGGAGAAGATCCCCGCGTACTGGGGGTCGAACTCGACCAAGTTGTACGCGAAGTCCACGACCCCTGGGTCCGAGGGCGCCTGCGGGAGCCCTCGCTCGTGCATCTCGGTCATCGGGAGGAAGGTTGCCCGGCCCGCGTTCCGGGATTTGAGGTAGTCGATCCCGTGCTGGCCGACGCCGTCGTCGTCGACGACGACGTTCGCGAGCCGACCCCCTGCTGCGGTCTCACAGGCGACCGCGTACTCGCCGGGGACGGTCCCCAACTGGGCGACCGCGCCGTGGACGCCCTCCATCCCGGCGTTGAGGATCGTCGTCACCGCGCGGCCAAAGGAGGAGTCGCCGCTTTCCTCGGCGTTCGCCTCGAGCTCGGCGTACTCCTGTTGGGCGGCCTGGATCTCGTCGTCGAGTTCGTCGACGTCGCTCTGGAGCCGGCGTTTTTCGGCGGTGAGGTCGGAGACGACCTCTGCGATGTTCTCCCGGTTCGTCTCGGCCTTCGAGAGCTCCCGCTCCAGGTCCTCGCGGCGCTCCTCGAGTTCGGGAAGCCGCGCCTCGGCCTCCTCGATCGCCTCCTCGGCCTCGGTCACGGCGTTCGATCGCCGCCGGGCCTCGTCCAAGAGGCGGTCCTGCTCGCGCTGGAGTTCGTTTCGCTCGGTCTTTGCCTCCTCGAGGACTTCCTTCCGGTCGGCCAGATCGTCCTTCAACTCGTCGAAGGCGGTGTCGACCGCCTCGATCTCGGCTTCGAGTTCCTCCAACCGCTCCTCGCGCTCTTGAATCTCCGAACGGATCGAGGCCTTCTGGAGCTTTATCTCGCGAGTCTCTCCCTCCAGCTCCTCGAGACGCTCCTGTTTCCGGTCGATCTGGACGAACGCCTCCCGCCGGTCTCCCTCGGCGTCCTCGATCTTCTCTTCGTGGGATTCGATCCGGTCTTCGAGTCGGGAGAGATCGCCTTTGACCTCCTCGATCTCGCCTTTGATCCGGAGCTGTTCGTCCTCTCCCTTGCGCTCGATCTCGGCGTTCAAGTCCTCCAAGTCCTCCTGGAGGCGGACCACTGCTCCCTGGCGCTCGTCGAGTTCCCGCCGGCGTTCCTCGAGTTTTTCCTCGAGTCCGGAGACGCGGCTCCGGGCCTGCTCTAGGTCCTCGCGTTTGTCCTCGAGTTCGCTCGCCTTCCGGTAGCCCTCGTAGGTCTCCCGTTCCCGGCGGAGCCGGCGGTATCGGAGGGCGGTCCGGCGTTCGTCCTCGAGTTGCTCGAGCCGATCTCGCTTCTCCTCGATCCGGAGTTCGGCCTCATCGATCCGTTCCTGGACGGTGGCGAGTTCCTCGAAGGCGTCTTCCTTTTTCGCGTCGAACTCCGCGACGCCGGCGATCTCGTCGATGATCTCCCGGCGGGCGCGCGGGGTCATGTTGATGATCTCGGTGACGTCGCCCTGCATGACGACGTTGTACCCCTCGGGGGTGACTCCGGCCTGGGCGAGTAGGTCCCGGATGTCGGCGAGGTTCACCGAGCGGTCGTTCAGGTAGTAGTAGGAGTAGTAGTTGTCCTCGGTCTCCTTGACCCGCCGGCGAATGCGGATCTCGCTTACGTCGCCGATGTCGTCGCTACCCGCGGCGCTGACGACCTGGGAGCGATCGAGGGTGCGGTCGTCGTTTGCGAGGACGACCTCGACGCTGGCTTCGCGGGCGCCCCCCTTTCGGTCGCCGTCCTCGTGGCCGGGGTTGTAGATGAGGTCGGTGAGCTTCTCCGCGCGGATTCCCCGCGTGCGGGCCAGGCCGAGCGCGAACAGGACCCCGTCGATGATGTTCGACTTCCCCGAGCCGTTCGGGCCGGTAACGACCGTGAAGTCCTCGTAGAAGGGGATCTTCGTCCGCCGCCCGAAGCTCTTGAAATCGTCTAGGATGAGCGCCTTGATGTGCATTCTCGTCGGCTCCGTGGTCCGCCGGGTCGCTGGTTATGCGACGATAATGTCGCTCGTACCTGAGTCTTCCGTTTCCGCCTCCTCGTCTTCGTCCTCGTCGTCGAACGCGGTCTCGGTCGACACCGATTCGGTCTGGGTCGGGGCCGTCTCGCCGCCGACGTCGTCCTCCCCATCCTCTCTCCCTTCGCGGCGCTCGGGCACCCTCGTCGGCGCGTCGGTGTCGAGTTCGGCCTCGAGCACGCGGATCCGCTCTTTGGCCTCGACGAGTTCGTCGGTGAGTCCTCCCACCGTCGACTGCATCTCCTCGACGGTTCGCTCGAGCTCTTCGACGCGATTGGCTGGCATATCGCCTAGGGACCCGTCCGCGTACTTAAACGTGAGTCAGACACGTTCAATTCGACTTACAGGACCGCCTCCGGTAACTTTTCCCTTCCCCGCCTCGAACCCGCGTCAATGACCGCTCGAACCGTCCAGCGGGGCGAAGACGACCTCGTCACCGTCATCGGCCTCGAGGTCCACGTCCAACTCGAGACCGCAACGAAGATCTTCTGTGGCTGTCCGACCGAGCCCGCCGACGAACCGAACGAGAACGTCTGTCCGGTCTGTCTGGGTCTGCCCGGTGCCCTCCCCGTCCTCAACGAGGGCGCCGTCGAATCGGCCGTCAGGATCGGGAAGGCGATCGACGCGACGATCCCCGAGGAGACCCGATTTCACCGCAAGAACTACTACTACCCCGACCTCCCGAAGAACTTCCAGATCACGCAGTACGACGAGCCGATCTGTGCCGACGGCGAACTCGAGATCACCGTCGAGGGCGACCGCCGGACCGTCACCATCGAGCGCGCGCATCTGGAGGAGGATCCCGGAAGCCTCCAGCACGTCGGCGGCGGCGGGGGAATCGACAGCGCGGAGTACACCCTAGTCGACTACAACCGCGCCGGCGTCCCCCTGATGGAGATCGTGACGGCACCGGACTTCCGCTCGCCCGCCGAGGTCCGGGCCTTCCTCGCCGAACTCACCGAGGTCCTCGAGTATCTGGGCGTGTTCGATGCCGAGCGCGACGGCAGCCTCCGGGTGGACGCCAACCTCTCGATGATTCCCGGCGAGGAGATCGAGGGCGACGCCAGGGAGATCGGTACCGACGCACTGGAAGCCGCGAACCGCACCGAGGTCAAGAACATCTCGAGTCACAGGGGCGCCGAGAAGGCCCTGGCCTACGAGGAGACCCGCCAGAAGAACGCGATCGAGCGCGGGCGCGCGATCGAACAGGAGACCCGCCACTGGGACGAGTCCCGCGGAATCACCGTCTCGATGCGCTCGAAGGAAGAGGAGAAGGACTACCGCTACTTCGAGGAGGCCGACCTCCCGCCCCTGCGGGTCGCCGACTGGAAGGAGGAGATCTCGATCCCCGAACTCCCCAGCGCCCGCCGCGAACGCTTCCAGGGGGAGTACGGCCTGAGCGAGGAGGCGGCCTCGAAGCTCACCTCGAGGAAGGAGGTCGCGGACTTCTACGAGGACGTCGCCCGGGAGTACGACCCCGACCTCGCGGCGACCTGGGTCGCAGACGAGTTGCTCGGCGAACTCAACTACCGCGGGACCGAGATCACCGCGGTCGAGGACAGGTTAGCGGAGGTCCGGCGACTGATCGCCCTCGTTGCCGACGAAGAGATTACCGCCAAGAACGCAAAGGAGGTCGTCCTCCGGGGGATGCTCGACGACGGCGACGATCCGGAGACGATCGTCTCCCGCGAGGACCTCGGCAAGACCGACGAGGGCGAGGTCCAGCGGGCGGTCGAGGAGGCCATCGAGGACAACCCCGAGGCCGTCGCGGACGTCGAAGGGGGCGACGACGGCGCGATTAACTTCCTGGTCGGCCAGGTGATGGGCAAGACCGGCGGCAGCGCCGACCCCGGCGAGGTCAACCGGCTGCTCCGGGCTGAAATCGAGGGCTGAGACGACGATTCGGGTTCTCCGACGGCGTTCGTCAGTCGTCCTCGGAGACGGCCGACGTGGAGGGGATCGACTTCTGTGGGGCCGTTTCGCCCCAGTCCAGCCGACGCCGGAAGTAGAGCGCGACGTTGACCAGCGCGAGCAACACGGGGACCTCGATCAGGGGCCCGACGACCGTCGCGAAGGCGACGCCCGAGCCGACGCCGAAGACGGCGACCGCGACGGCGATCGCCAGCTCGAAGTTGTTCGAGGCGGCGGTGAAGCCGATCGCGGTCGTCGTCGAGTAGTCCGCGCCGATCCCTCTCCCCATCCCGAAGCTCACGAGGAACATCGCCACGAAGTAGATCGTCAGCGGGACGGCGATCAGGAGCACGTCGCCGGGCGCGGCGACGATGGCCCCGCCCTGGGTCGCGAACATCACGACGACGGTAAACAGGAGCGCGACCAGCGTCAGCGGATCGATCCTCGGGACGACCTCCTCGTCGTACCACGCCTCGCCTCTCGCCCGTGTCCCAGCGTAGCGGGTCAGGTATCCGCCGACGAACGGAATGCCCAGGAAGATCACGATCGCCCGGAACACCTGGGCCGGCGTGACGTCAAACGTCTCGATGCCGGCGACGAGGGTCTCCATGCCCAGAAGCGGCGGGAGGAAGAGCCCGAACAGCCAGACGTAGGCCCCGTAGGTCAGGATCTGGAAGAGGCTGTTGAACGCGACGAGACCGGTGACGTACTCGGTCGAGCCCTCGGCCAGCTCGTTCCAGACCAGCACCATCGCGATACACCGAGCCATTCCGATGAACACGAGTCCGAGGAAGTAGTCGGGACGGGCGGGGAGGCCGGGAACGACGCCGCCGAAGAAGACCACCGCGAGGGCGAACATCAGGGTCGGCCCGATGAACCAGTTCTGGACGAGGCTCAGCCCCAACACGCGCCAGTTGCGGAACACGGTCGGGAGCCGGGAGTAGTCGGCCTTCGCCAGCGGCGGGTACATCATGAGCACAAGCCCGATCTCGACTAAGTGAAGGTCCTGGATCGGTTCCGTCACCGACGGGGCGGCGAAACCGAGCCCGACGCCGACGGCCATCGCCCCGAAGATCCAGAGGGTGAGGTACTTGTCGAGGAAATCCATCGACCGCGGGTCGCCACAGCTCGCACAGTCACAGTCCGGGCCGTGGTCGTGTGTGGCGTCGCTCATTCCGCTCCTCCCGATTCGTCCGGCTCTGGATCAGGCAGGCCCGTCCACCTCGGCTTCGATCTCGTCGAAGAGATCGTGGACCCGCCCGCGGATCTCCGCTCGAATCTCCCGGACGGTCTCGAGCCCTTCCTCGCCGGGATCGTCGAGCGCCCAATCCCTGACCTCGACGGCCGCGGCGTCGAGTTCGAGCGTCGAACAGCCCATCGTGGCGACGTAGGTACAGGACTCGAGTTCGGCCGTCGTGATCTCCCGTGGCGTCCGCCCTTCGAGGTCGATCCCCTCCTCGGCCATTGCCTCGACGACGACGTCGTGGACGTGCTCTGCGGGACGAGTGCCGCCGGTGAGGAGTTTGACCTCTTCCTCGAGCCCCCGCTCCCGGCGCTCCCGCTCGGCGAACGCGGTCGCCATCTGGCTCCGGCCGGCGTTGCGGACGCAGACGAAGGCCACGCGAAGGCGCTCGTCCGTCATCGCTCCCCCCTGGTTCCGTCGAGCGCCTCGAGGAGCGCGGTGGCCCGCTCGGTCGGCTCGTAGTAGTGCCAGGTGCCGTCCTTGCGACGCGCGATGAGGCCGGCGTCGTACAGGTCCGAGAGCGCATGGCTCACCGCGCTGTCGCTGACGTCGAGGACGGGCGTGATCTCACAGACACAGAGCTCGCGCCCGGCGGCGGCGAGCAGGCGGACGATCGTGTAGCGGGTGTCGTTGCCCAGGGCCTTGAGCGCCGCCCGGTCCGTCGCGGCGTCCGGGGGGAAGGCGGCGACCAGCCCCTCGAGGGTCTCGACGTGCGTCTCGAGGTCGTCGTCACAGCACTCGCATTCCCGACCGTCGACGAGGCGCTCGAGGCGTTCGGATCGTTGTCCCATGATTGAGTAGATGAACACTCATTCATATACATGTTGTGGACTCCGGATTGGGGGAACCGAGGCCGCTCGGCACCCCGTACTCTGCCGGGTAGACGGCTGCTGTGCTGTGGACGGGGTGTGGCCGGAGGTCGAGCCCGACCGAGACCGGGAGAACCGGCGCGGGAAGTCGTCGAGGCCGGGGTAGCGGGGCGTCGACGGTAGTTAAAGGTGTGCGCGCAGCGCCTCGTTCATCGTCTCGACAGGCGCCTCCCGACCGGTCCAGGTTTCGAAGGCCTCGACGCCCTGAAACAGCAACATCCAGGCGCCGTCGACCGTCTCCGCGCCCGCGGCCGCCGCGTCCCGGAGGAACCGGGTCTCGAGGGGCGTGTACACCGCGTCGAACGCCACCAGGTCGGCGTGCCAGGCGTCGGCGGGGGCGACCGACTCCTCGGACTCCAGCCCGACGCTGGTGGCGTTGGCGACGACGTCAGCCTCGGCCATCAGGTCGGGGAGGGAGTCGAGTCCGTGGCCGGTCGCGCCGGGAACGTCCTCGGCGAGGTCGTGGGCGCGCGAGGCGGTCCGATTCGCGACTGCCACCTCGGCACCGGTCTCCTCGAACCCGAACGCGAGCGCGCGGGCGGCTCCTCCGGCGCCGACGACGACGGCACTCGCGCCCTCGAGGGAAACGTCGTGATGTTCGAGCGCCCGCATCGCGCCCGAGAGGTCGTAGTTGTAGCCCCGGACGCGCTCGCCGAAGTCGATCGTGTTGACCGCGCCGACCCGTTTGGCCCGGTCGTCGGGCTCGGAAAACGCGAGGGCGTCACCCTTGAACGGGAGGGTGACGGTCAGCCCGGAGACGCCCAGGGCCTCCGCGCCGCCGAAGGCCTCCTCGATCCGGTCGGGGTCGGCCTCGAAGGTGACGAAGGCGGCATTGATCCCCAGCTCGTCGAAGGCGGCCTGATGCATCGGCGGCGACAGCGAGTGGGAGACGGGGTTTCCGATGATTCCGTAAACGTCCATGGCTGTGCTGTATCTCAAACGGGGATCCAAAACGGCTTCGGTGCCTGCGAAGCGCACATCCCGGCGAGGATTCCGGAGACGTCCACACTTATGAGCCAGTCGCTCACACGCTCGGGCATGGTCGAACAACGGTCGCTCGAGGAGCTGGTACCGACGGTCGCCGACTACACCCTCGAACTCGACTTCGAGGAGTTCATCCAGGGCGAGCGCCCGATGGTCCTTCGGGGACTGCTCGCGACTGACGACGACGAACACACCGAGATCGCCGAACGGTACGTCGATCGGGCGGTCCGCTCGCAGTCGAGTGCGGGCCAGATGGCCTACGGATCGATCGACGTCGTCCCCGAGTGGGACGAACACCGGATCTTCCGTCCGGTACCCGACGCGGGCGCCGTGGCCTACCTCGCCCTGGAGGTCTACGAGAACGATGGACCGGAGTTCTATCTCGACGCCTGTCGCCGCCAGTTCGAGTCCTTCCACGAGGAGGCCCTGCGGACCACGGAGGGAGGACTCTCCCATCACACCGAGGAGATCGAGCTCTGGATCGACGCGGTCTACATGATGTGTCCGTTCATGGCCCGCTACGGCCAACTCGCCGACCGGCCGGAGGCCATCGACGAGGCCGTCGATCAGATCCTCGTCCACGACGACCGCCTTCGGGATCTCCACACCGATCTCTACAGACACATCTGGCGCGAGACGCCCAACAGCTACCCGGACGGCTCGCTCTGGCTCCGGGGCAACGGCTGGCTCGCGACGGGCGTCCTCGATACCCTGCGATACGTCCCCGATGACCACCCCGAACGCGACCGTCTGGAGGAACTCCTCGTGGACCACCTCGAAAGCATGGCGGAGTACCAGGACCGCAGCGGCTTCTGGCACCACCTCATCGACGACCCGAGCATGTACCTGGAGACCTCGGGCACCCTCCAGTACGCCTTCGCGTTCGTCGAGGCCGTCGAGCGCGGACTGCTCGACGACGACTACCTCGAGACCGCCGAGCGCGCGATCGGTGCCGCCAAGACCGTCGTCACCGACGACGGCGCAGTCCAGCGAAACGCGGCGATGCCCGGCGGTCCCGAGGCCCCCCAGGCGGTCAACCTCTACGGCCAGGGCTGGTTCCTGATCACCGGGACGCGCCTCCTCGAGTCGGAGATCGACGCCTGATCACGGGGGTCCAGGACGGATCCGTGCCCTCGGGACTCGAGGAAGGCAGCCGAAGGGAAACCGCCGGTCGATCAGGCGGCGTCGACCGCCCCGTCGGGCCGGACCGTCACGACTGGGACCGGCGCCGTACTGACGACCTTGTCGGTAGTGCTCCCGACGATGCGGCGCTCGAACCCGCTCCGTCCCGCCGTCCCCATCACGACCATGCTCGCGTCGGTCTCGGCCGCGTAGTCGGCGATCTCCTCGGCGGGGATGCCGGTCCTGACGACGGCCTCGGCGTCGAGGCCCGCCGACCGGGCGGCCTCGGCGAGTTCTTCTGCCCACTCCGCGGCGATCTCGGTTACCTCCTCGCTGGTCTTCCCGGGGCCGGCGCCGATCGACGAGCGGTGTGTCATGCTCGTGTCGCCGACCGAGAGCGCGTGGACCGTCGCGCCGGACTTCCTGGCGAGATCGAAGCCGACGTCGGCGGCGTTGTCCGCGTACTCGCTTCCATCCGTCGGGATAATCACGATATCACTCACTGTTCAACACGACTATCGCTGCGAACCCCGGACGTATAACCATTTCTCCGGGGTCCGGTCACTCGGCCGAACCGCCCGCGAGTCGCGAGCCTGCCGGACGCGGGGAGCCCAACGCGGCCGACCGCGCTACGGGCGGTCGACCGACGGCGAGGAGAGCCGGGGTTCGGGGATCTCCTCGGTCGACCGGAACTGCTCGAGGAGGGACTCCACTTCCTCGAAGTCCTCCCCGAGAACGACGTCGCCGCTCCGGAGGTCGTAGTCGACGACGGCGTGGTCGGCGAGCATGGGGAGGTGGGTGTGGACGAGTGAGACGTGGACCGACCGGCGCGCCGACTCGGGGACGGTCGCGGTCGGCTCCTCGCGCTCCCAGGCGGCGATCCGGGCCGCGAGTTCGGGGACGCTGGCGTAGTCGGTTCCCGCGAGGAGATAGAGCAGGTACCGACGCCGGCGATCACCGAGCAGGGTGTAGATCGCGTCCATCCGGTCACCGTCGTTCGTCCACGATGCCATATCCCCCGAAACGCACCGACGGCTATTACACCTGACGCCAAAACAGATTGGGTCCCCCGTTCCCCTCCGGCGGTCGAATCGCCGGGTCGAACTCGCAGTCGGGTCATGGCGATCGACGCGGGAATCCCGGCCGGTTCCGGCGCCCGCGAACGCGCGCACACCCGCGCAGTCTCCCGGTTTCGTCGGCGTTTCGGCGAAAGGGTTATGCGGGATACGGGCGTATCGCTCGCCAATGACCGACAGCCGGCTACCGGGAGGTGAACCGGTGTGGAGCTGATCGTCACCGAGAAGGACAACGCTGCGAGACGGATCGCCGACATCCTGAGCGGGGAGAGCTACGACTCGAGCCGGGAGAACGGGGTCAACGTCTACGAGTGGGGGGGCACGCGCTGTGTGGGTCTTTCGGGCCACGTCGTCGGCGTCGACTTCCCGCCCGAGTATTCGGACTGGCGCGACGTCGAACCCGTCGAGTTGATCGACGCCAGCGTCGAGAAGACCGCGACCAAGGAGAACATCGTCGCCACCCTCCGTATCCTCGCCCGCCAGGCCGAGGAGGCGACGATCGCGACCGACTACGACCGCGAGGGCGAGTTGATCGGGAAGGAGGCCTACGAGATCATCCGGGAGGTAGACGAGGAGATGCCGATCCGTCGCGTGCGCTTCTCCTCGATCACCGAAAACGAGGTCCGGAGCGCCTTCGCCGAACCCGAGGAGCTCGACTTCGATCTGGCGGCCGCCGGCGAGGCCCGCCAGACGATCGACCTCGTCTGGGGCGCTGCACTCACGCGCTTTCTCTCGCTGTCGTCGGGCCAACTCGGCAACGACTTCATCTCGGTGGGGCGGGTCCAGTCGCCCGCACTGAAGCTGCTGGTCGATCGCGAACGCGAGATCCAGGCGTTCGATCCCGAGTCCTACTGGGAGATCGTCGCCGACCTAGAAAAGACCGAGGGCGGCGAGGACTTCGAGTCCCAGTACTTCTATCTCGACGAGGAGGGCAACGAGGCGGAACGAGTCTGGGAGGAGGAGGCCGCCGACGCCGCAACCGCCGATCTGGAGGGTGCGACGACGGCGACGGTCGTCGATGTCGACCGCCGGAGCCGGACCGACGCACCGCCAGCGCCGTTCAACACGACTCAGTTCATCCGCGCGGCGAGCGCGATCGGCATCTCGGCAAAGCGAGCCATGAGCATCGCCGAGGACCTCTATACCGCAGGCTACATCACCTATCCCCGGACCGACAACACCGTCTACCCCGACGACCTCGATCCCGAGGAGCTGCTGGGGGAGTTCTCGGGCCACCCGACGCTGGGTGAGGACGCCGACTCGCTGCTCGAGAGCGAGGAGATCGAGCCCACCGAGGGCGACGAGGAGACGACCGACCACCCGCCGATCCACCCGACCGGCGAGATCCCGACTCGAGGCGACGTCGACGACGACGAGTGGAAGGTGTTCGAACTCGTCGTCCGGCGCTTTTTCGCGACCGTCGCCGACGACGCCCGCTGGGAGCACCTCCGCGTCGAGAGCGAGGCCGCCGGCCGGTCGCTGAAGGCGAACGGCAAACGGTTGGTCGAGGCGGGCTACCACGCGGTCTACCCCTACTTCTCGACGAGCGAGAACTACGTCCCCGACGTCGAGGTCGGGGAGGAGCTGGCCGTCGGCGAGGTCGAGTGTACGGGCAAGGAGACCCAGCCCCCGCGCCGATACGGCCAGTCGCGGCTCATCGAGACGATGGAGGGGATGGGGATCGGGACGAAGGCGACCCGTCACGAGATCATCCAGAAGCTCTACGACCGGGGCTACATCGAGAGCGATCCGCCCCGGCCGACACAGCTGGCGATGGCTGTCGTCGAGGCCGCAGAGGAGTTCGCCGACCGGGTCGTCAGCGAGGAGATGACCGCCCAACTGGAGGCCGACATGGACGCCATCGCGAGCGGCAAGGCCGAGCTCGAGGACGTCACCCAGGAGTCCCGGGAGATGTTAGAAGAGATATTCGAGAACCTCGCGGACTCCCGGGAGGAGATCGGCGACCACCTCCGGAAGTCCCTGAAGGCGGACAAGCGGTTGGGACCCTGCCCCGAGTGTGGCGAGGACCTCCTGGTTCGCCGGAGCCGCCACGGTTCGTACTTCGTCGGCTGTGACGGCTACCCCGACTGCGAGAACACCCTGCCCCTGCCCTCGACGGGGAAGCCGCTCATCCTCGAAGAAGAGTGCGACGAGCACGGGCTCCACGAGGTGAAGATGCTCGCCGGCAGACAGACGTTCGTCCATGGCTGTCCGCTCTGTAAGGCAGAAGAGGCCGGCGAGGGACCAGTGCTGGGGGAGTGTCCCGACTGTGGAACGCAAGAGGGTGGAGAACTCGCCGTCAAGACCCTCCAGAACGGCTCCCGGCTCGTCGGCTGTACCCGCTACCCCGACTGCGAGTACTCGCTTCCGCTCCCGCGGCGCGGGGAGATCGAGGTCACCGGTGACCGCTGTGAGGAACACGACCTCCCCGAACTGCTCGTCCACAACGGCGAGGAACCCTGGGAGCTGGGCTGTCCGATCTGTAACTACCGGGAGTTCCAGGCCAGAGAGAACGGCTCGGAACTCGAGGCCATAGAGGGGGTCGGCGAGAAAACGGTCGAGAAGCTGGCGGCGGCCGGCATCGAGAGCATCGAGGACCTCTCGACGGCGGACCCCGACGCGATCGCCGACGACGTAGAGGGGGTCAGCGCCGACCGGGTGCGTGGCTGGCAGGCGAAGGCTTAGTCCTCGGCGCTCGCTGCCGGCGCCGGACCTTTCTCCTCGCGGTCGATGTAGGCTTCCTTCCAGGTCCCCCGCGAGAACCAGGCGACGCCGACGATCGCACCCAGGATATTGCCGACGGCCATCCCGACCCAGACCCCGCTCTCGTCCCACCCGAACACGAAGACGAGCGCGAAGACGCTGGCCACCCGGCCGACCCACAGCGTCAGCATCGAGATGACCATCGCGATCTTGGTGTTGCCGGCGCCCCGGAACCCGCCGAGGATCACCTGGGTGACGCCGATGAAGGCGAACTCGACCGACCGGGTTCGGACGTACTCGACGCTGTGGGCGATCGTCTCCGGGGCGTCGGGCACGTCCCCCAGGAAGACGCTCACGATCGGTTCGGTGAAGACGGCCATCACGACGGCGACCAGCAACATGACGCCGGCGCCCGTCGCGGCCGCGAGCCGGACCGCGCGTGCGGCGCGATCGCTCCGGCCCGCGCCCAGGTTCTGGCCGACCATCGTGTCGATCGCCCGCCCCAATCCCATCGCGGGGAGAAAGACGAGCGAGATCAGCCGGTTGCCCAGGCCGTAGGCCGCCACGACGGGCGGCGAGAAGGTGACGATCATCGCGGTCAGCGTGATCATCGCCATCGCGCTCGTGGTCTGTTCGACCATCGTCGGCACCCCGAGGCGAACGATGTCGGCGATGAACTCGAGGTCGGGCGCCAGGTGTCCGAGCTCCACGTTCGGCCCGCGTGTGGTGGCAAAGAGCAGCCAGAGCCCGATCACGGTCGCGATCCCCCGGGCGAGGATCGTCGCCGCCGCGGCGCCCTCGATCCCCCACCCTGCGAAGCCGACCGAGCCGTACAGCGAGGCCTCGACGGCCGCGAAGTCGACACCGAGCGGGGCGGCGTCGAGCCAGACGAACAGGGGGTTGCCGGAGAATCCGAAGATGAAGAAGGGGTCGAGGACGACGTTCGCGAGGACGCTCACGGCCATCACGACCATCGGCGTCCGGGTGTCGCCGTAGCCGCGCATGAGCGCCGAGAAGACGAAGAAGCCGAACATCAGCGGGATCCCCACGAAGAAGACCTCCATGTAGTCGGCCGCCAGCGGGATGACCTCGGCGGCCGTGTCGGCGTCGCTCGGGAGGAGCTCGAGGGCCGGGCGGGTGTAGAAGTAGCCGCCGACCCCGATGACCACCGAGAGGAGGCCGACGAAGGTGAACGTCTGTCCGGCGACCAGTCCCGCCGAGCGATCGCCCTCAGCGCCGGTGTACTGGGCGACGAGGATCGCCCCCGCGGCGGTGAACCCGCCGGCGATGGCGATCAGCAGGAAGATCAGGGGGAAAGCGAGGCTGACCGCGCCGACCGCGTCGGCCGACAGCCGGCCGAGGTAGAGCGTGTCGACGACGTTGTAGGTGACCTGCAGCAGCTGGATGACGACGATCGGCCAGGCCAGCCGAAACAGCGGCCGGACGAGACTGCCCTCGGTGATCGACTCGTCGTCGGGGCCGTCGCTTTCCGGCGGCGAACCCCCCGTAGACCGGTCGCGGTCCGGCCCATCGACGTCGTCGCTCACTGGATTTCGAAACGAAACGTCAGGGGATCAACGTTGTGATTCGATCCGGGGGTGCGAGAGAACCCGGCCTACGGCGTCTCGTTGGTCTCGATCGAGAACTCGCCGCGGGGGTAGGCGACGCAGGTGAGCACGTAGCCGTCGCTCATCTCGTTCTCGTCGAGCATCTGCTGGTTGTCGTGTTCGACGAGGTCGTTCGCGTCGCCGTCGACCCGGGCGCCACAGGAGACACACGACCCCTCTCTACAGGCGTAGGGGAGGTCCCAGCCCTGCTCTTCGCCCTGGTCGAGGAGAGGCTCGTTGTTCGCGACCTCGATCGTCTCGCCTTCCTTGACCCACTCGACCTCGTAGTACTCGATCTCGTCCTCGGGGATGTCGCCGGGACCCGAGGCGGTGGCTCCGTCCCCCTCGCTTCCTTCGCCCTCCTCGCCCTCGGCGAGTTCGCCGCCGGCCTCGCCCCCGCCGACCGCGACGGCGCCGCCGCCCCCGATCGAGCGGTTCATCGGCTCGGGGAAGTCGGTCTCGGGGACCGTCTCCGCGCGACGCTCTAGGACCTCCCCTGAGAGGTCCTCGCTCGGGGTCCAGGGCGTCCCCTTCAGGTAGTGGAGGACGACGGCCCCGACGGCCAACGCGACGCCGATGAGAAACGCGGTCGCGCTGAACTCCATCGTCCCTTCGGTGC
Organism: Saliphagus infecundisoli; assembly: GCF_020177375.1. Taxonomy (GTDB): domain Archaea; phylum Halobacteriota; class Halobacteria; order Halobacteriales; family Natrialbaceae; genus Saliphagus; species Saliphagus infecundisoli. The sequence continues at coordinate 23,255 of NZ_JAIWHV010000008.1, forward strand.
CGCCCCCCGCGGCGGCGACCGTCGTGGCGATCCCGGGTGCGCTGATCTCCATATGGCTCGCGTTTGGGGCAGGTGGTTTAACTGTATTGTGTTTCACTCAGAGGGTCGGTTGTACCGACGTCCGGGTGATCGCCGGTAACGGACTACGACCGACCCTATCGGAGGAGGTCGGCCGCCGCGACGACAGTCGCGAACTCGCCTTCGAGCTGGGCGAGGGCCGTTCGGTGGACGAGGTCGGCGTCGAACCGCTCGCCCGCCAGCTCCCGGCCGAAGGTCGCGGTCGCATCCCGGACCACGCGGACGTCGAACCCGCGGTTCTCGGCCATCCGCGCGGTCGTCGAGACGCAGTGGTCGGTCGTCAGTCCACAGACGACGACCTCCCCGATCGCTCGCTCGCGGAGCCAGTCCTCGAGGCCGGTCCCGACGAACGCGCCGTTGACCCGTTTCTCGAAGACGGTCTCGCCCTCGCGGGGGGAGAGCCCCTGCTTGAACGCGAATCCCGAACTATCGCCCCGCAGCGGCGAGTCCGGTTCGGTCGAGTCGTGGCGGACGTGAATCACGGGGAGTCTCTGCTCGCGCCAGTTCTCGAGGAGGTCCCGGGCGACCGCCTCGGCGTCGGGGTTGTTCCGCTCGCCCCACGAGGGGTCGTCGAACCCCCGCTGGAAATCGACGAGAACGAGCGCCGGTCCCGGGCGGTCGTCGCCCTCGTGTCCGCTCCGACCTCTCCGTCGGTCGGTCATCGCGCCCTCGGCGGGTCGGTCGCGTTGCCGTCGGGCTCGCCGGTCGAGTTCTCCGGGCGGAGACGGTCGGACTTGGGATGCTCGCGGGTGGTCGTGATCGGGCACTCCTCGGGGAACTGGTCGTCGTCGGCCGAGAACATGTACTGGACCCACTCGCGGTCGCCCTCGACGCCCCAGTCGCCCAGATCGGCGTGGGGACAGACGCCGTCGTACTCCGAGAGGCGATCCTGGATGACGTCCCGGGCGCGCTGGCCGGCCTCGGTGTCGGCGGTGACGTCGAGGCCCTCGAACAGCGCCCGAGGCTGGAAGGTAATTTCGAGACCGACCGGACAGTAGCGACTTCGGCGCTCGTCGTAAAAGGGTGCCCGGCAGGTCGGAAACATCGGCTCGCCCGAAAAGGAGAACTCCCAACGGGGGTCGTCGGGGTCGGTGGGGATCGCCTCGGGCCAGGGCTCGGGATCGTGGACGTGGAGGAACTGGAGGATATGCCAGAGGGTTTCGTGGTACTCGGCCTCCGAGAGCTCCCGAGATGGCGGGCGAAAGAAGGCGACCAGCGACGCACGGTCGCTGTGGTCGGGCCAGACCTCGAGGTACTCTAGGAGAACGCGACCGAGGTCGAGCAGCGCGTCCTTGTCGGTCGTCGAGGGGACGACTGTATAGAGCGGTTCGCCGTCCCGGACCGATTCGGCGCCGAAGAAACAGGGAAACGGGTTTTCGGTTCGCTCGCCCAGCAGCGCCCCACGGAACGTCCGCCAGTGAGCGCCGACCCAGTCGGGGGCCTCCCCGGATTCGACCCACGCGGCGAGAGTCCTCTGGTCCATGAGCCGCCCCGCACCGGCTTCGTCCATGTTCGACGTGCAGGTCGGAGCAGGCTTGTATCCTTCGCCCGCTCGACACGACCATCGGGATTTATCCTGACAGTGGACCCAACGGGGGTATGGACGGACGCCGGACGAGCGAGACGGTCGAGAGCCTCCTCGACGACCTCACTCGCGAGGAGAAACTGGATCTTGTACGGGGCGCACCCGACCCCGAGGGAACGTCGACGGGCTACCTCCCCGGAGTTCCCCGGCTTGACGTCCCGCCCTTGCGGCTGGTCGACGGGCCGATGGGGATCCGGGCGGGCGGCTTCGAGGACCCACTGGCGGCGACGGCGTTCCCGGCCTCGATCTCGCTGGCCGCGACGTTCGACCCCGAACTCGCCCGCGAGCAGGGGGCGGCGATGGCCCGCGAGGCGAAGGCCCGCGGCCAGGACGCGGTCCTCGGGCCGGGCGTCAATCTCATTCGAGTCCCGCAGGGCGGGCGCAACTTCGAGTACCTCTCGGAGGAGCCGACGCTTTCGGCGGCCCAGGCGGGGGCGGTCGTGCGGGGGATCCAGGGCGAGGACGCCATCGCGACGCCGAAACACTACGTCGCGAACAGCCAGGAGACGGATCGGGTGACCGTGAGCAGCGAGGTCGACGAGCGAACCCTGCGGGAACTCTACCTCCCCGCGTTCCGGGCGGCAGTCGACGCCGGCGCGGGCTCCGTGATGACCGCCTACAACCGGATCAACGGGATCGACGCCAATGATCACGCCCATCTGATCCGGGACGTTCTCAAGGAGGAATGGGGCTTTCAGGGATACACCGTCTCGGACTGGTTCGCCACTCGGGACGCCGCGAGCGCGGCCAACGGCGGCCTCGACCTCGAGATGCCCGGAACGTCGGTCCGGGAGGCGTTCGGCGAGTACGAGGGCGAACCCGACCTCGACGCCATCGACCCCGGCGGGATGCCCGGCCCCGACCAGGGCGGGGTCTTCGGCGCTGATCTCGCGGTGGCCATCGAGGAGGGCGAGGTCCCCCTCGAGCGCCTCGACGACATGGTCGCCCGCGTCCTGCGCGCGATGGAGGAGATCGGGTTGCTCGGGGACCCGCGGCCGACGACCGAACGCCCGGATCGCGAGGGCGCGATCGACACCGACGACCACCGCGCGCTCGCCGAACGGATCGCCGTCCGTGGGACGGTCCTGCTCGAAAACGACGGGGTCCTCCCGCTTGCAGACGACGTGGACGTCGCGTTGATCGGTCCGAACGTCGACAGCGCGACCCTCGGCGGCGGAGGCTCCTCGGCGGTGACTCCCTTCCTCGAGCGCAGTCCGGCGACCGCGTTCTCCGACCGGGAGCCCTCGGTGACCGTCGAGGAGGGGCTCCCACCGGTCGAGGGCGCGGACCTGTTCGACGTGTTCGACGGCGACGGCGAGGAGGAGGAGGAGTCGGACGGCCGGGAGCCGAAAATGGACGATGCGGTCGCGGCCGCCGAGCGAGCGGAGGTCGCGGTCGTGGTCGTAGGGGACACGACCACCGAGGGCCGGGATCGCGAGGACCTCCGGCTTCCCGGCCGCCAGGACGAACTCGTCTCCCGCGTCGCCGACGCCGGGGGGCGGACGGTCGTCGTCGTCAACTCCGGTGGCCCCGTCGAGGTGCCCTGGCGCGAGAAGGTCGACGCGATCGCCGCGGCGTGGTACCCCGGCCAGGCCGACGGCGCGGCGCTGACCGCCGTCCTCTACGGCGACGAGGAGCCGGGCGGGCGGCTCCCGGTGACGTTCGCTCCCGAGGGGGAGTATCCCACGAGCGACGAGCGCCAGTATCCGGGCGTCGACGGCGAGGCTCACTACGGGGAGGGGCTCTTCGTCGGCTACCGCCACTTCGACGCGGCCGACGCCGAGGCGACCTACCCCTTCGGCCACGGCGAGTCCTACGCCGAGTTCGCCTACGGCGAGCCCGAACTCGTCGAGGGCGACCGAGCGGGACCGGGAGTCGCGGTCCGGGTGCCCGTCGAGAACGTCGCCGACCGGCCTGGCCGGGAGGTCGTGCAAGTTTACGTCCGTCCGCCCCGGAACGACGACCGGCCGGTCCGGGAACTCGCCGGCTTCGCCTCCGTCGAGATCGGCGCCGGCGAGGAGCGGGCGGTCGAGATGGGCCTCGAGGGCAGGGCCTTCTCGCGGTGGGATGGCGAGGAGGGGTGGACGGTCGATCCCGGAACCTATACCGTCGAGGTCGGCCGCTCCTCGGGCGATCTCCGGACGACGGTTGCCGTCGAGATCGAGCCGTAGGTGCCGTAGCTACTTCCTGTCCCCGCCCGACGGGAGGATATGGACGTCTCGACCGTCGCGATTGCCGTCTTTGAGGGCGTCGAGGAACTAGACGCGATCGGCCCCTACGAAACCTTCTCGGTCGCCGGGGACTCCGGCGGCGACCTCGACGTTTCTCTCCGGACGCTCGAGCCCACCGATCGGGTGACCTGCGCCCACGGCCTCCGGATCGAGCCGGACGGCGAACTGTCCGGCGGGGCGGACCTGATCGTCGTCCCGGGCGGGGGCTGGACGTCGGGAGAGGGTGGCGTCCGGACCGTCGTCGAGAACGGCCGCCTGCCGGCGGCTCTTGCCGACTGGTCCGAGGCGGGAAGGGAGGATCGGATGATCGCGTCGGTCTGTACCGGCGCGATGGTCCTCGCCGAGGCGGGGGTGCTCGACTGCCGTCCGGCCACGACCCACGCGAGCGCGCTCTCGGACCTGCGCGAAACCGGCGCCGAGGTCGTCGACGCCCGGATCGTCGACGACGGCGACCTGCTCACCGCCGGCGGCGTCACCGCGGGGATCGATCTGGCACTCCATCTCGTCGCCCGGATCTGCGGCGACGACGTCGCGCGGGCGACGGCGACGACGCTCGAGCACGACCGGCCGAGCGACGTCTACCGGTCCTGAGTCTCCTCCCGTGCGTGCAGTCGGCTCGAGCCACCTCGTCTCGCGGGTCGCGGGGCTCCCCGCTCGACGGCCGTGACTCTTACTCGTTCCTCAGTCGTTCCGAGCAACCTCGTGACGCCCGAACCCGTACCGAAGTCGGTTTGCGAGCCGGCGCGAGAACCGTCCCTCCGACCGCGAGCCGAACCGTTCGGCGAGGGCGGTGTAGATCAGCGGGAGGGGGACCTCCTGTTCCAGAGCCTCCTGGACGGTCCAGGTCCCCGTCGACCCTCCTTCGACGCGGTCGGCGACGGTTCCCAAGTTCGTGCCTTCTTCCCGAAAGGCCTCCTCGCAGAGCTCGAGGAGCCACGACCGGATCACCGCGCCGTTGTTCCAGGTGCGGGCGACGGCTTCGAGATCGAGGTCGTAGCGGCCGTCGGCGAGCAGTTCGAACCCCTCCCCATATGCCTGCATGAGCGCGTACTCGACGCCGTTGTGGACCATCTTCACGTAGTGGCCCGACCCCGCGGCCCCCATCCGGTCGTGGCCCGCGGGGCCGGTCGCGACGGCGTCGAACACCGGCACCATCGCCTCGTAGGCCCACTCGGGCCCGCCGACCATCAGCGAGAACCCCTCCTCGGCGCTCGCGGGGCCTCCGGAGGTGCCACAGTCGAGGTAGGCCGCGGGACAGCTCTCGGCGCGCCGGACCGAGTCCTGAAAGCGGGAGTTCCCTCCGTCGATCACGACGTCCCGGCTTCCGAGGTGGGCCTCGAGTTCCGCCAGGGCGGCGTCGACCGGCTCGCCCGCCGGAACCATCAGCCAGATCCGTTTGTCCCCGTCCAGCCGATCCGCCAGATCGGAAATCGAGTCGGCGGGTTCGGCGCCGGCGTCGGCGGCGTCGGCGACGGCCTCCTCGGCGACATCGAAGGCGACGACGTCGTGGCCCGCGGCCATCGAGCGGTCGGCGACGATCCGTCCCATGCGTCCGAGTCCGAGCACGCCCAGTTGCATGGGAAAAGCTGGCGCGTTCGAGGTGGTAGTGGTTTCCGGTTCTACGCCTCGGGTGAGGACTCCTCGACGCGGGCCCAGCCGATCGCGTCCACCACGACCACCCGGTCCTCGCGGGCGACGTAGACGCCATTGTACTCCCCGCCGCTCCCCTCGTAGTAGGGCAGCGACCGGTGGAGGGCGTCGACCACTCCCCAGGCGCCCTCGCGGTCGATCTCGACGCCGGCCCACTCCTCGCGGGCGTCGTCGGCTATCGCCCGGTCGATCGCCCGGCCCGCGCCTGGAAGCTCCCGGAGGCGCCGGCTCGAGGCGTCGACGACCGTCGCCCCGACGGGTACGTCCTCGGCATCGACGACCCGGGCACCGACCTCCGCGCTGGAGGGTCCGTGCTCGGCTCGACCCTGTCCTCGCTGGATGACGTAGCCGGCCGCGGCCGCGGTGCCGACCACGAGCAGCGAGACGGCGACGTCCCTCCCCCGTACGTTCATGGTTCGCACCTTACAGCAATCGACCAAGTAGTTTTCGAAAGCTGTAAGAGGAGTTATCAGAACTGCCGGTTCGCGTTTCCGTCGCCGTCGCGGCGGTTTCGGTTCGATCGCCTCCTACACCATCGGGCGATCACGGCAGGGCGGTGGAACGATTGACCTCCTCCCGCGCCTGAAGACGCGGGAATCCGACCATCGGATTCGGACTGTCGCAGTCCTTCGGTTCCAACCCGCACTCGGAGGGAACCGGCGACACACCGGAGGAACTCTCGTTTGTCTCCCTCGTAGGGCTGTGGCCCGGCCAAACAGGCCCCGTCGGAGTCCATGTCATCGCCGTGCGAACCACCGCCGGTTCGCCACCCCTTGTGGTTCGGGGACGGCATCTCACCGACTCCGTAGCATCCGTGTGAACGGGGGCCACAGTCATAACCATTCCGGGACAAACGGACCGAGTGTCGCTTGACCTCCGCCTGAAGACGGAGGTATGCGCTTGAATTTCTATCAGACGACGTGCTCGCCCTGGTAGCTCCCGTCGTAGAGTTCCTCGTGGTCGGCTTTCGCGAGGACGAACTGGGCGATCCGGGCGCCGCGCTCGAGTTCGACGTCGTGGTGGACCTGGAGGAGGCCCTCGCCGCGGCCCTCGTAGCCGGCGTCCCAGACCGCCGTGTTCAGCATACAGGAGTTTCGCATCAGCGACGACCGGGGGTAGACGAAGCCGACGTGGCCCTCCGGGACCGCGATGCGTTCGCCGTAGCGGGCGATGTAGCTCCCCTCGGGCAGGTAGTAGGTGTCGGGGGCCTTTCGATCGAGTTCCTCCAAGGGCCGGGCGATCCGTTCGCCGACCTGGCTCTCCTCGCTGGTGATCCGGCCGGGCTCTCGCTGTTCGAAGACGACGTCGACCGTGAGATCGACGCCGTTTGGCTGGACCTGTTCGTCCTCGGTCGGCGAGACGTGGTCGGCGACGAACGCGCCGGAACGGTACATGCCCGCGAGTGGGTCTCGCGGGGGTCAAAAGGGTGTCGTCACGGCTTCCGTCCGTTCGGTTCTACGGCAAGGATTGCGGCGGTTCCGACCGTTTTTCCGGTTCTACATGGACGTCCACGACAGAGACACGCTGGATTTATCAGGACGGACGGCCGAATTTCGGATGCTATGGGACAGACGCTCACCGAGAAAATCCTCGACGACCATCTCGTCGAGGGCGAACTCGAGACCGGCGAGGAGATCGGGATCGAGATCGACCAGGTCCTCACACAGGACACGACGGGGACCATGGTCTGGCTGCAGTTCGAGGCGATGGGGCTGGACGAGGTCCAGACCGAGATCGCCGCCCAGTACTGCGACCACCAGACCTATCAGTTCGACTTTAAGAACACCGACGACCACCGCTTCCTTCGCTCCGCGGCGGGCACCTACGGCGCGCACTTCTCTCGCCCCGGCAACGGTATCTGCCACAACGTCCACCGCGAGAACTTCGCCGCGCCCGGGAAGACGCTCCTCGGTTCGGACAGCCACACCCCGACGCCCGGCGGCCTCGGCGAACTCGCCATCGGCGCCGGCGGCATCGACGTCACCGTCGCGATGGGCGGGGCACCCTACTACATCGAGATGCCCGAGGTCGTCGAGGTTCGCCTCGAGGGCGAACTCCCTGAGTGGGCGACCGCGAAGGACGTCATCCTCGAGATGCTCCGCCGGCTCTCGGTCAAGGGCGGCGTCGGCAAGATCCTCGAGTACACGGGCCCCGGCGTCGAGACCCTCTCGGCGCCCGAGCGGATGACGATCACCAACATGGGGACGGAACTCGGCGCGACCTCCTCGCTGTTCCCGACCGACGAGCGCACCGAGGAGTACTTGGAGAAGGTCGGCCGCGGCGAGGAGTACGTCGAGCTCACCCCCGACGACGACGCGGAGTACGACGACGAGATGGTTCTCGATCTCTCCGAGCTCGAGCCGCTGGTCGCCCAGCCCTCGATGCCCGACAACGTCGTGCCCGTCAGCGAGGTCGCAGGCACCGACGTCTCCCAGGTCATCGTCGGCTCCTGTACGAACGGCGCCTACGAGGATGTCCTCCCCGCGGCGAAGATGCTGGAAGGCCGGACGATCGACCGCAAGACCGAGATGATCGTCGCGCCCGGCTCCAAACAGGCAAGCGAGATGCTCGCCCGCGAGGGCTGGGTCGCCGAGATGATGGCCGCCGGCGTCAACTTCTCGGAGGCGACGTGTGGGGCCTGTATCGGAATCGGCCACGTCCCCGCCTCGGACTCGGTCTCGGTGCGAACGTTCAACCGCAACTTCGAGGGCCGCTCGGGCATCGAGGACGACGAGGTCTTCCTCTGTAGTCCCGAGGTCGCCGCCGCCACGGCGTTGGCCGGCGAACTCGTCGACCCCCGTGATCTGGCCGACGAGCTCGGCGATCTGGAAGACCCCGGCTTCGAGCTCCCCGAGGAGTACGACGGCTCGAAGGCCGACCTCATCGGTCCCGACGAGGCCGTCGACGACGAGCTCGTCAAGGGCCCGAACATCGGCGACGTCCCGCTGAAGGATCCCCTCGAGTCGAACCTCGCGGGCGAGGCGCTCCTCAAGATGGAGGACAACATCACGACCGACCACATCATCCCCGCGACCCAGGACATCCTGATGTATCGGTCGAACGTCCCCAAGCTCTCGGAGTTCACCCTCTCCCGGGTCGATGACACCTTCGCCGAGCGCGCCTTAGAGGCCGACGGCGGCTTCCTCGTCGCCGGCGAGAACTACGGTCAGGGCTCCTCGAGAGAGCACGCCGCGCTCTGTCCGATGTATCTCGGCGTCGAAGGGGTGCTCGCCCAGAGCTTCGCCCGGATCCACAAGGCGAACCTCTTCAACTTCGGGATCGTCCCGCTCTCGATCGACGACGACGGCTACGAGTCGATCGAGCAGGGCGACGAGATCGAGATCGTCGACGACGTCCGCGAGGCAGTCGAGAGCGGCCAGGAGGAGTTCACCGTCCGCGTCAACGGCGACGAGGAGGTCACCGCCCACCTCGACGCCTCCGAGCGTGAGCGCGATATCCTCGCCGCCGGCGGGAAGCTCTCCTGGACCAAGGAGCAAGCGCCCGGCGGAGCCGCGACGGCAGACGACTGATTCGTTGACCCGCCTTTTTTGCCGCGAGCCCGCGGCGCTCAGACGTACCGACGGAGCGTCCAACTGAGGCGAACGCGAGCGCTCCGAACAGCAGCGAGGCCGAAAGCCGGGATAGCGGGCCGGCGCCCGTCCGATTCGCGAAGACGAACGAAGCGAGGGAGATACCGATCGCGGTCCCGAGGGCCATGCCGCTCCGTCGGACGGAACCTCCATACGCGAGAAGGGGACACCGAAAACTTATCCGCTCCGAGGTGGCTCGCGTCCGACCGGCCGTTCGCGGGGCAGGGCACGCGTTCGAAAACGCATATCAGTCCCGCCGGGCGCGCTCGCGGATCCGGTTTTGCTGCCGGCGCTCGGTGATGTGACCGACACCGTCGGCCAACTCGTCGCGGACCTCGCTCTCGAAGCGATCGACGTCCGGGAGGAAGCTTCCGTCGAACTCCTCGACGAGTTCGTAGGTCCAGCGGTCGCTGATCGCCCCCGCGGGCAGGTGCTCGTCGCGTAGCTGGTCGGCCCACTCCTTGTGGCCGGCTTCGCGTAGCTGTTCCTCGGCGGCGCCGATGCGGTCCATCGCGTGGCCGAGTTCGTGGTGGAACTGGAGGAGGCTTCCGTTGGCCCGGTGGACGTACTCGATGCCGAGCTGGAGGTCGTGTAACGCCTCTTCCTCGAGGTCGCTCAGCTCGAGGGCGTCGAGGTCGGGATCGTTGTCCGGTTCGGGAGGCATCTCACAAACCAACGAGGAGAATCCGAAAAGGCGTTTCAGGCCCGGCAACGGGTTCCGGTTCCCGATCTCGGCGATCGTCCTCCGGTCAGTCGCAGTCGCCCGGACAGTAACAGTCGCCCATGCAGTAGGTCGTCCCCTCGCCGCCCAGCGGGACGCCCATGTTAGCAAAGGTCGCGAGCAGCCGGTCCATGGCACCGGAGTCCGGCCGGACGTCCCGGGCGGTCGCGCCGTAGGGCGCCGAGCCGACCCCGATCCGTTCGTGGATCTTGCCCTCCGAGAGGACGACCACCTCGTCGGTCGTCTGGACCGGGACGTACAGCTTCTCGAGGCCGGGATCCCAGGTGCCGGCGAAGGTCTCGCCGCCGACGTCGAGGCGGTCTTCGACCTCGCGGGCTTCGACGTCGATGACCGTGATATCCTCGGTGTCGGGCGTGAAGAGGTAGAGCAGGTCGCCGTCGGCGCTGAACTCGCTGGTCGTGCCGCCCGCGCCGATGCCGTCCTCCTCGGTGAGCCGGACGAGTTCCTCGGGGTCGGTCGGATCGCTGATGTCCCAGATCCCCTCGGTGCCGTGATCGCCCTCCAGATACTCGACGGCGAGGTACTCCCCGCCCCAGGAGGCGGTGTCCATGTAGGGCTGGGCGGCGTCGGCGCCCTCCATGACGGGGTCTACCTCGACCTGGGCCGCGATCTCGAAGGCGGGGACGTCGATCACGGTGAGGGTATCGCCCTGGAGGTCGGGGACGTAGGCGTACTCGCCATCGGGGCCGATGGTGACGTCACAGGGTGCGGCCTCGCCCCGGTCGATCTCGCCGGTGACCTCGCCGAAGCCCTCCGAATCGGGATCGGCGTCGATCCGGTACTGGGCGTGGGTCGGCTCGCGGGCGCTGACCACCAGATGCTCGCCGTCGGGGGTGACCTCCTGCCAATTCGAGTCCGACCCCGTCTCCAGATCGACGGCCTCCTCCAGGGTCCCGGGATCGTACCCCTTGACCCCGCCCTCGACGTTGAGCCAGAGGGTCTCGATCCCTTCCTCGCGGGTCGCGTACTGGTTGGCGGGAAACGAGGCGGTCGCGCCGATGTAGGCCGTCTCCAGCAGTTCGTCCGTCAGGGCATCGACGACGCTGACGGACATGTCGCCGGTGGTCACCGACCCCACCCTACTCGCGTCCTTCGGACGCTCGCTGAGGGTGGGGCTTGCATGGCGGACGTTGGAGGCTTTGTGGCGTCCTTCGCCCTTGTATGCCGGTGCGGTCGGCCGGCAGCGGCAATGTAATTGGACGTGACCTCGGGTTCTATCCCCAAAGCGGGGAACGGAGAGGCTCGTGGCATCACGTTCACCGTCGTCGGTCCGTCCTTCACGGACCGGACGGAGTGATTAGCGCAATGGATGAATACGCATCACAGGCTCCGGCTCAAAGCGCTTCTCACCACGAGTGGATTTCCCGATTAAACAAGCCTCCGAGCGTCGCTGAGAACTAGATCGCCACGTTCCTTCTGGATATTCAGGTGTTGCAGTGACCACTCAGTCCGGTCCGCTGGGCACGGTGACCGGTGCCCGCCACCGCCGAGATAACCCGTCCTTGGCCGCACCGAAACGTGGCCGGGCACCCCTTGCGGGGCTGTCTGTAGCCCGTCGGTGGCTATGTGATAACACGGGTTATGGCGGCCTAAGTCTTGCGTTTTCGGTGTATGTGCCCAGCTATACGAACGCGCTCCTCCCCGCCCTGCTCGCTCCCGTCGGTCGCTCCTTGAGGACGGGGACTCTGCGCTACCGCCCCAGTTGAAGACGAAGACGTACCCCTGGCGGGTGGCCGCCTCGTCATCGTTCGCTTCGGGCGTCTGCCCGTCGGCGTCGTCGGCTTCGGGCGTAGCTTCGTCCCCGTCGTCCGCATCGTCGGGACTCCCTTCGTCGTCGTCCGCGGCGCCGTCCGGTGCCTCCTCCTCGTCGTCCTCGGGAGTCGTTTCGTCGGCGTCCTCCTCGTCGAGGAGGTTCGTGCAGCCGGCCGTCGAGGCGCTCCCGACCGTCGCGCCCGCGGCGGCCGTCCCGCAGATGAGTCGGCGCCGAGAGACCTCGTCGCCGTCGACCCGGTTGGGAACGAGCCGATCCGGGAGATCCTCCTCGTCGGCCATACTGGGGGTTGGGCGAGGTCGGCGTTAAGCGTTTGGCGCCGGGAACCGATCGAGGGCGAACGGCTCGATCCCGTGGTCGGTCTCCCCCTCAGTGACAAGGTCGGCGACGATCTCGCCGACGACGCTCGCCAGGGGCGCCTCGCCCCCCGAGAGCCCGGCGGCGACCGTGACCCGGTCGTCGTCGGGAAGGGTTCCAACGAGAAAGCGGTCGTCGGGGGTCGCGGTCGCAAGCGAGGTCCGAAGCCCCATCGTCGGCCCCGTTCCGCCCGGGAAGTACCGGTCGGCGAACCGGCGGAGCACGCGCTCGTCCTGGGGCATCGGCTCGCGCTCGAGATGGGTCGGGTCGGCGGTCTCCCCGCGGTGGTGGCGCCGGCCAAAGGAGAAGCCGGGAACCCCCAGGACCGGCCCGCCGTAGTAGCGGCCCTCATCCGTCCGGAACGCGAAGGGAGGGAACCGCTCGGGGGCGAAGGCCGCGGGGGAGTCGGGCTGGAGCCACGTCCGGACCCGGCGTTCGGGCCGAAGAACGTCCTCGAGATCCTCGACGATCCCGCCGGTCCACGGGCCGGCGGTCACCACGAGCTCGTCGGCCCGGTACTCGTCCCGGTTGGTCCGTACTCGAACGTCGTCGCCGACGCGGTCCCAGTCGGTGACCCGCTCGCGGGCCCGGATGGTCGCGCTGGCGTCGTGGGCGCGCTTGACGTGGGCGACGATCCCCCGGTCGGGCCGGAGGAGGCCGCCGTCGGGCTGATAGATCGCGGCGTACTCCTCGCCGTCGCCGCTCTCGTCGTCGGGAAGCCGGTATGCGGGATACCGTTCCGTGAGCGTCGCCCCCGAGAGCCGTTCGTGTGCGACGTCGTGGGAGTCGAGGCTCGCCGCAAGCTCCTCGAGTTCCGATTCGAGGCCGACGTCGAGGGCACCGCCCCGGTAGCGGAGGCGCTCGCCCCGCTCGACGCCCAGTTCCTCCCAGAGGTCGACGGCCCGCTCGTAGAGGGGAACGTCCCCCTCGCCGGCTGCGAGCCGGATCGCCCCCGGCTTGGGCGATGAGCCGTAGCCGTGTGGGATGTCGAAGCGCTCGAGCCCGAGGACGTCGACGCCACGGTCGGCGAGGTGGGCAACCGCCGCCGCCCCCGCGTCGCCGACGCCGACGACGATCGCGTCGTATCGGTCTGGTGTCATTGATCGGCGCTACGGGATACACGTACGAATAGCTATGGTCCGACCGGCGATCGGACGCCCTCGGTGGGGCCTGCGAAACCCCTATCGGAGCTGAAATACAATCTCGATTGATACGTCCCCGGACCTGACGTTGGCGCTACTCGACGACGACCCGCTCGCCCAGCTCGGGGGCCCGCGCGTCGAACCCCTCCCCGCGGAGGTCGGCCGCGAACGCCTCGGGGCGGTCGCCGTGAACGGCCAGGACCGTCGCCGCCCGGTAGGCGTCGAGGAACGCCTCGAGTCCGTCGCGGTCGGCGTGGGCCGAGAGGTCGTAGGCCTCGACCCGGGCGCTCACAGGCATCCGCCGGCCGTCGATCTCGGCGCTGCCGGTCTCTACGAGGTCCCGACCGGGCGTACCCTCGACCTGATGGCCCGAGAGCGCGATCAGGTTCGTCGGGTTCGCCCGGACCGCGGGGACGTACGTCATCGCCGGCCCTCCCTGGAGCATCCCGCTCGTGGTGACGACGGCGGTGTTCGAGTCGGCGATTCGCTCCCGCTGGCCGTCCCGACCGGAGACGAACCGGGCGTGGCCCTTCGCCCGGCGGAGGTCGTCGGGGTCGCGGAGCGAGTCGCGGTTTCGGGGCCGGTCGAACAGTTCGGTGACGCGTTTGCCCATCCCGTCGACGTAACACTCGATGCCCGCCTCGGCCAGGATCGAGAGGACCTCCTGGGTCCGGCCGATCGCGAACGCGGGGACGACCGCCGTCCCTCCTTCCCAGAGGGTTCGCTCGACGCGCTCGGCGAACGCCCCCTCGATCTCCGCCCGCGGCGGTCGGGTCGTGTCGGCGTAGGTGCTCTCACAGACCACGACGTCGGCGTCGGGCCGGGCGGTCGTCCCCGAAACGAGGCGCTGGTCCTCGGTGTTGAAATCGCCCGTATAGAGCAGGCGGGTGTCGCCGTCGTCTTCTCGCGGGCTTCGCCCCGCGCTGTCGATCAGGACGTGGGCGCTCCCCGGAATATGGCCGGCGTCGTAGAACGTGATCTCGTAGCCCGCGGCCTCGAAGGGCTCGCCGTAGCCGTGGGTGTGTGAGTGCTGGGCGAGGCGGGCGACGTCGGCCTCCGTGAACGGGCAGGCGTAGCTCCCGCCGTGGAGTTCGAGGGTGTCCCGGGCGAGAACCGTACAGAGGTCGGCGGTCGGCGGCGTCCAGTGGATCTCGGGGCGGGGCTGCCCTGCCAGCAGCGCGGGAACCGCGCCAGCGTGATCCAGGTGGCCGTGGCTGACGACGACTGCCTCCGGCTCTACGTCCCCGACGGGGAACGCGGGCGGGGTGCCCGTATCCATCCCGTAATCGATCAGGAGGGCGTCATCGATCAGGACGGCGCTGCGGCCGATCTCGCGGGCCCCGCCCAGGAACTCGAGTCGCACACCGACCGTCGGGCGTGGAGGGCTTTTCCTCCATCGGTTCCCGCCGGAGTCACCCCGACGACAGTCCCCCGACCACCCGGGTCGCCCGCTCGAGGCGCTCGCGGGCCTCGCCCTCGGGGAGGGCCTCGAGGGCGGCCCGCGCCCGCTTCGTGTGGTCCCCGATCGGTCCCTCGGCCGGCCCCCGGTCGATGTCGGGGTGATCGTCGGAGACGGCGGCCTCGATCCGGGCCAGTGCGGCCTCCCCGTCGGTACGGGCCGCGGCCGTCGCCAGCGACCGGCCGTAGTCGGCCATCGCCTCGACGGTCCCCCGGGAGGCGGCCCCGACGGCCGCGCCCAGCGCACAGCCGGTCTCCGCGAGGGTCGCGGCGACCGGCGGCTCTCCATCGACGTCCCGCTCGGAACGGTCCGTCGACACCGCGAACAGGGCCGCCGCGAGCTCCGCCGAGCCGGCGGTCAGCGTCGCGTACAGCTCGCGGCGGCGGTCGGGCGGGACGGCGGCGACCCCGAGGGCCGCGTGGGCCGAGGCGAGGAGGTAGTCGCTGGCGAGGAGGGCGACCGCCCGCCTCTCGTGGTCGGGTGCCGAAAGCAGGGTCCGCCGGAGGTGGGCGTAGCCCGACAGCGAGGCGACGGCCGTGCTCGCCGCGTCGGTTCCGGGGGGCTCGCCGCCGTCGCCGACGGCTTCCGCGCTCGCCCGGGTGAGCGCGGTCGGGAGCGAGACCGTCCGCGAGTCGAGGGCATCGTTGACGACCCGCTCGACTGCTGGCGAGAGCGCCCGGGTCCGCCCTCCGACGACGACCTCACGCATCCCCGTCGCTCCCCTCTACGTCGAGGCTGACGCCCTCGGCCACGAGATCCGCGAGGAGGTCGGCGACGACCGCCTCCCGCACCTGGGCAGGGTAGGCGTCGCGTCCGGTGGTGAGCTGGCGGACCCGCGCGCCGTCGAAGGCGGCGATCAGCAGGGCGGCCGTCCGCTCGGGGTCGTGCTCGCGGAGTTGCCCCGACTCGATCCCCGCCTCGAGGATCTCCTCTACGACCGCCCGGAGGCGGCGGTCGCCGTCCCGGAGGCGCTCGCGGTAGCGGTCGTTGTACGGCGCCTGGGCGCGGAGCTCGAGCATGGCGGTGTGAAAGGAGACCTGCTCGTCGTCGCCGGGACCGTAGAGAAACCAGTCGGTAAACGCCGTCAGCCGCTCGACGGGCGGGCGCTCCCGGGTGGTCTCGACCCAGTCGTCGAATCTCTCGAGAAGGTAGTCGATGAAGTCGACGACGAGGTCGTCGAGCGAGTCGTAGTGATAGAACAGATGGGACTTGCTCTTCGTGGTTCGGTCGGCGATCGCCCGGGCGGTCAGCTCGGAGTACCCCCTGTCACAGAGCGCGTCGTAGGTTGCCTCCATGATCTCCTCGCGGGCGCTCGGTTCGGTCACTGGCTGACTGTACGGTCAGACGGGGCTTAGTCGTTTCGAAACGACAGGTTCCTCGAGGGCGGGGCCGGGCGCCGCTCCTCGGAGCCGCGGCGACATCCCGGAGCGACCCATCGGCGATCCGACGTGCTTTTTGCCGCGGACCCGTTCGTCCCGGACATGGCAACGTTCACTGTCGTCGTCGGCGATCCCGAGAGCGGGACGTCGTACCAGCTCGAGGCCGAAGACCAGGACGCCAACCGCTTTCTCGGCCGGTCGATCGGCGAGGAGGTCGAGGGCGACTCCGTCGGTCTCGACGGCTACACCCTGGAGATCACGGGCGGCTCCGACGAGGCGGGCCGACCGCTCAACGACTCCGTCGCCGGGGCGACCCTCCGGGAGGTCCTGATGACGGGACGCCAGACGGGCTACAAGCCGAGCCGGGACGGCGAGCGCCGCCGGATCACGGTTCGGGGTCGGGAGGTAAGCGACGCGGTCGCCCAGGTCAACGCCGCGATCGTCGATCGGGGCGAGACCGACGTCGAGGAGCTGTTGGGTCTCGAGGACGGCGAGGACGCGGACGACGAGTAAGGAGGATGGCGGACCGACTCGCCAGCGACCACCCTTCCATCGAGACCGTTCGGGCGACCCTCGCGGAGACGCCGACCGGCGTCCGGATCGACGTGCCCGCAGAGGAGGCTGACCGGCTTCCCGTCGGCGAGGTCGTTCGGGTCGCCTGTAACGGGGACGAGCTGTTCGCCCGGCCCGACCGGACGCTGGGCGGCGACGGCGTCCGGATCCCCGGCCTCTACGACGCGCCGGGATACGCCCGCGATCCCGGAGGGTGCGAAGATCGTCTGGCCGGGTGGGTCGCCGAGGGCGACGCCCGCCCGGGCGGCTCCGTCCTGCTCGATATCGTCGAACCCGACTTCCTCTACGGGATCCGGGCGCCCGGCGAGACGGCCTACTACGAGGCCCGCGAACCCCCCGCAGACAGCCTATCCGCGATCGCCGAGGACCTGGAGGACTGACCGGTTCGCGCCCTTTTTGAGTCTTCGGGAGCACTCTCGACCATGAGCGACGTACTCTCGGAGTTCCGGGCCGCCGAACGGCCCGACGACGTGGCGCTTTTCCTCGCGGACTCGTTCGTCGAGGACCCACAACTCGAGGAGTTCGGCGAGCGCGTCAAGGGCGGCGTCCTGATGGTCGTCGACGGCGAGAGCGGGCGCAGCGCCTTCGAGGCTGCGACCGGCACCGGCGCGATGGAGTTCGCGCGGTCGGCGATGGCGACCGAAAGCGAGATCGACGACGACCTCACGGACGGGGTCTGTCCCGACTGCGAGGACGGCGCCCCGGAGTTCGTCTTCGCGTTCGCCGAGGAGCGAAACGAGGACGTCGGCGGGATCTACGCCGAGGGCGACGTGATCCATGCCTACGCGCAGTGTTCCTGTGGATCGTCCTACTCGGATCGGTGGGTCGTCGAGAGCTAGGAGTTCGCATACCGGGGCAACACTGACCTCCGAGCCCCGACGGCAAGGAGACGAGATGGTCGATACGAACGGCGTCCGCCGGGCGTACGACGAGATCGCCGAGGAGTACGCCGACCAGCGATCCGCGGACGGTCCCGGAACAGTGGTCCTCGAGGAGTTCCTCGAGTCGTCCGATCCCGATCGGCTCCTCGACGCCGGCTGTGGCCAGGGGAGCCCGGTGCTCGCCCGGCTGACGGACTCGGCGGATGCCGTGGGTCTCGACGTCTCTCGCGGGCAGTTGGGACTGGCCGCCGAGCGGGTTCCCGACGCCGCGCTCGTCCAGGGCGGGATGGCCGACCTGCCGTTCGATGACGGCGCGTTCGACGCCATCGTCGCCTACTGGTCGCTGATCCACGTGCCGATGGCCGACCACCCGACGGTCCTCTCGGAGTTCGCGCGCGTGCTCCGGCCCGGCGGGCGGCTCCTGGTCTGTGAAGGCACCGACGAGTGGGAAGGCGAGAACCCCGACTGGCTCGACACCGGCGTCGGGATGGCGTGGGCCATCGCGGGGAGGGAGGCTACGGAAGATCAGTTGCGGAGCGCGGGGTTCGTCGTCGAGACCAGTTGGGGCGTTCCCGAAACTCTCGAGGACGAGGTGATAGAGGAGTTCGACGCTGACGACCTCGCCGACCTCGACGCGGACGATCAACTCTGGACGTTCCTCTCGGCCCGGCTCGACCCCGCGACCTGACAGGCTTATCCCGCTCCCGGGGGTAGTCGGGGTCCATGAGTTCCCTCGAAACGCCCCACGACACGGGCCGAGGATTCGGCTCGCGGGAGGCGGCCGTCATCGGCGGCGCGAGCGTCCTGATGGCGGTCAACGTCGCCGTGATGTATCTCGTCGTCGCCACGCCGCTCGCGGCGCTCAACGACGCCCTCTTTGCCTACCCCATCGTCGGCGTCCTCGTCTACGGTGCGGCGATCACCGTCGGTCAGATGATCGCCGAACGCGGAATCTCGGGGGACAGTACGGGCCTCGCGCTCGTCGGAACGGTCGTCCTCCAGCTCGCGTTCGGGGTCTTCGGCGCCGGGGTGCTCCGCTTTGCGCCCCGAGACGCCCAGCTCCCGATCCTGGGGGTCACGGCGATCGTCGTCGCCCTCCTGACGGCCGTGATCGCGGGCTACGTCTACGTCCGCTCGAAGTCCTTCGAGAGCTGGGGATCGTACGCGAACTACGCCTTCATCGGCGGGATCGTCGCCGTCGCGATCGGGACGTTCGTTCCACCGGTGTTGCTCGCCGGCTTCGTCCTGATCTTCCTCGGGTTCATGCTCCGACTCGGCTGGGAGATCTGGAAGGTCCGCGATCGCCGGGGATCGGTCGCTCTCCAGACCATCGGCGTCTACATCGCCGTCGCCGGTGTCTTCGTCCACGTCCTCCAGCTCGTGATGCGGGTGCTCGCCCGCCGGTAGCTCAGGCCTCCGCGTCGCTCCCTTCCGCTTCGCCTTCGTCGGCGACCACTGCCCGGAACGCGTCGAGGATCACCTGCTTGGTGACCGCGCCACGGCTCGTCCAGTGGGTCGCGTAGTCGAGCGCGTCGTCGTAGATGTCGGGTTTACAGCCCGCGGCCTTCGGGTGGCCCCCGCCGTTGACCCGCCCGGCGACCTCGTGACACCGCTCGAACGCGTCGGTCCCGCGGATCGAGGCGCTGCCGGCGGGCTTGACGATCACCGAGGCGTCGGCGCCGTCCTCGCGCATCGCCTCGGCGACCTCGTTTTGCGAACAGCGGCCGTAGGTCACGCCCACGGTGTAGCCGCCGATCTCGCGGTACTCGGCCCGCGAGACGGCGAGGTCGATCAGCTGGGTCTTCTCGACCCGGCGCTCGGCGAGATAGGCCTCGACCCACTCGGGGAGGTCGGCGCCGTGGGCGCGGACGACCTCGACGTAGTCGGCGGGATCGCTCCAGTAGGCGTAGTCGGCCAGGTCGTCGCTGCGGGGGTCCTCCCGGAGCCAGAGGTCGTGGTCGCGGGTGACCGCCGCGAGCTCCTCGTGGACCGGGTCGAAGTCGTACTCGAGCGAGCGGGCGACGACGTCGGCCGAACACTCCTCCTCGGAGTCGCCGATGGCGAGTTCGGCGCCCGCCGTCCGGACCGCCTCGGGGACCCCATCGTTCCACTGGTGGTGGTCGTACCACGAGACGCTCCCCGCGACCGCCATCGCGTCGGCGAGTTCGTCCTCGACGTACTCGAAGCGATCGGGCGCGAGGTCACAGACGTAGAGATCGATCCCCTTGGGGGCGTAGGCCGCGACCCGTGCGAGGGCGTCCTCGACGTCGTGGGGCGAGGCAGGGACGAGCGCGACGCGGTGGGGCGTGGGTTCGGGTTCGGCGTCGTCGCCCTTCGGTTCGGAACCATCAGTCTCGTCGTCCTCTCCGTCGCCATCGGGTTCGGGCACCACCCTCACGTCGTCGTAGAACTCCCGGATCAGGGCGACACAGGCCAGACCGTCCGCGTCGGGGTCGGCGATCACCGCGGCCTCGGCGCCGTCGAGTGCGGCCCGGACCCGCTGATCGGTTGCCTCCTCGCTTACGGAGTCGGGCCGGAAGAAGCCCGCGCCCGGCACGACCGACTTGCGGGCGATCGGGAGGTCGGCGTCGACGAGATCGTCGTACATGGCCCCGTCTCGGGCGCCGAGCGGCAAGAACCCGCCGATCTCCCCGCTCAGGCCGCGGCGCGTTCGTCGCGTGCGGACTCGTCCTCGGCGACTTCCTCGAGCTGGCGGACCGTGAGCACCGGAATGGGGGCAGTCCGGACGACGCGTTCAGCGACGCTGCCAAGGAGCAGGCGGTTCTCGCCGTGGCGCCCGCGGGTGCCGGTGACGATCAGGTCGGCGTCGGTGGCGCGGGCGTACTCGCAGATCTCGGTCGCGGGCTGGCCCTCCCGGATCGCGGTCTCGATCCCGGGGCCTGCCCGGTCGCGGACCGTCCCGAGGGCGGCCTCGGCGTGGGTCTCTAAGGCCGTCGTCAGCTCCTCGCGAAGCTGGGGCGGCGAGGCGTCGACTTCGCCCTCGTCGACCACCGAGAGGGCGTGGACGGAGGCGTCGAAGCGTGCGGCCAGATCGAGCGCGACGTCGACGGCTCGCTCGACGCTGTCGGATCCGTCGGTGGCGACGACGACCGTATCGAACATGGATCGGGCTTCGAGGGCCACCCGCATAGTCCTCACGGACGACGGCGCCGGCGACCGTTCGGCGACCGCTTGATTGGCGCTCGACGGGCGAAAGTGGACGGGGAGGCGGCCCTGCGGGGGCGAGCCTTTTTGATGGCCGGCCTCGGATCACCCGACATGGATCTGGACGACCGGGAGCCGTTTTCCGTCGAGACCGTTCTCGCGCCGGTCGACGGCAGCGAGGAGTCCGCGAGCGCGGTCGAGTTCGCCGTCGCGGTCGCCGACCGCTACGACGCCTCGGTCCACGTCCTGTTCGTCCTCGGCCGGGGCGTCGTCAAGGGAATGGACGCGGGCACCGTCGAAGAAGGGGAGGTCGCCGACAACGCCCAGCGCTTTCTCGACGAGGTCGGCGGCGTCGCCGACGCCTACGGCGTCCCCCTCTCGACGTCGATGACCCACGGCTTCTCGACGAGCCGGAAGACCCGCCATCCCGGCAGCGTCGTCCTCGACGCCGCCGACACCGTCGGCGCCGACTTCATCGTCATCCCCCGCGAGTCGGTGATCGAACGGCCCGCCGAAGTACTGGAGAAAACGGCCGAGTACGTCCTCTCGTACGCGAGCCAGCCCGTGCTCTCGGTGTAGCCGGACTACGCCAGCCGGATCGCCATCTCCTGTTCGAAGCTCTCAGTGCCACAGCGCTCGAAGCCGACGGACTCGTAGAGCCCGATCGCCGGCGCGTTCCAGCGCTCGACGGTCAGCCAGACCCGCTCGACGCCCAGCCCTTCGGCGTGGCCGAGCAAGTGCTCCAGCAGGTGAGTCCCGATCCCGGCCTGCTGGTAGGCCGCGAGGACGAAGATCGCGAGCTCCCAGGTGATCCCGGCGGGCTCCTCGATCGCCTCGGGGTCGTCGCTTTCGGGAACCAGCGTCGCGTGGCCCGCCACCTCCCCCTCGTGGACTGCGACGACGTGGATCCCCTCGGGGGCGATGGTCTCGATCCAGTCTCTGACGCGGTCCTCGCCGGTCGGCGGGATCCCCTGGGCCCTGTCGGTCGGATCGAACCGGACGTACATCTCCACCAGGGCTTCGCGGTCGTCGGCGTCCCCCCCGTCGATCGTCCGGAGCTCGATCGACCGGCCCTCGCGGTCGGCGACGGTCGCCGGCGGGGTCGGGAAGGATCCGGCGGGCTCCTCGGGGTAGAGACGGCCGTCGGTCATCGGACGAGCGTCACCGTCGTCGTCGCGTTCAACAGGACGAACTCCGCGATGGGTCCCAGTCTGATCTTCCCCATCGGGCTCTCGGTCCCGCCGCCGATCACCAGCCGGTCGAACCCGCCGTGTTCGGCGAAGTCCACCAGCGAGCTCCCCGGATCGCCCTCCAGCGTGCGGACCGTCGCCTCGAGGTCGGCTTCGGCGAGGACCACCTCGGCTCGCTCGACGGTCGCTTCCTGGGAGCGTTCGGCCTCGGGCTTGTCGACGACGGCGACGGTGAGGTCGTCGCCGGCCTCCAGGGTGCGCTCGACGGTTTTCTCGAGGGCCTCGATCCCCTCGTCGCTGCCCGCGATCCCGAGCAACACGTTCATATGCCCGGATCGCACCCCCGGAAGAAAACGGTTGTGTCGGACCACCGCGTGCCAGCGCGGGGCACACGTCCCGCCGGACGACGGCGTTAAGACGATGTGGGAGCTAGCTCCGGAGAATGAGTGACGCGGCGCTCGACGTCGTCGAGTTCTTGCTCACGACGAGCGTCTATTCGGCGGACCGATCGCTCGACGCAAACGACCTCCCGCCGCGGATCCGACGGGTCTTCTGGTCCGGGTCGGAGAGCGAGGGAGGCGAGGAGTCGAGCGAGGGGGGATCGAGGGCTCGCTCCCGGGAGCAGGGCATCGAGCGCCCGCTGTCGGCGACGACGACCACCGCCCGGGCGGCCACGGGCGTCGACCGGCCCTGGCAGGCCGTCTCGGAGCTGATGTTCACCGACCGCGAGGAGTTCTCGGGAACGATCTCGCTGACCGAGCGCGAGCTGGCCGAACGCTGGTTCCTAGAGCGTGCCGACACCGATCGGCTGCTCACGAACCCGACGCTCGCCGCCCACTTCGAGGGCCAGGACGGAGTGAGCGAGGAGGTCGAGTACGACCTCGCCCGCGAGATGAACCGCCCGATCCAGGCCGACCGGGTCTGGATCGACGGCCTCCTCGAGGAGTACTTCGAGAGCGAGGACGAAGAGGAGATGCTCGACCTGGTGGAGATCCAGGCTCCCGAGGAGATCGACGTCACCTTAGAGGAGATCGTTCTCACTGCCGACCAGGAAGCCGAGATCGACAAGATCGCGAAGGCGATCGAACACCGCGACTATCTCGCCGAGATCGGCCTCCGCGAGATCGGGAAGCTGCTGTTCGTCGGTCCTCCGGGTACTGGAAAGACATCGACCGCGCGCGCGCTGGCCCACGACATGGACCTCCCGTTCGTCGAGGTCAAGCTGTCGATGATCACCTCCCAGTACCTCGGGGAGACGGCCAAGAACGTCGACAAGACCTTCGAGGTCGCAAAACGGCTCTCGCCGTGTATCCTCTTCATCGACGAGTTCGATTTCGTCGCCAAGACCCGCCGGAGCGACGAACACGCCGCCCTCAAGCGTGCGGTCAACACCCTGCTGAAGAGCATCGACAACGTCTCGCTGATCCAGGACGACGTGCTCCTGATCGGGGCGACGAACCACCCCGATCAGCTCGACGCCGCGGCCTGGCGTCGCTTCGACGAGATCGTCAACTTCCCCAAGCCGGACAACGGGATGCGCGCGGACATCCTCCGGGTCATCACCCGCGCGATGGAGATCGACGAGTTCGACCCCGCGACGGTCGCGGAAGCCACCGAGGGGCTCACCGGCAGCGACCTCCGGATGGTGCTCCGGGAAGCAGTGTTGGAAGCACTGACGGAAAACCGGACGACGCTGACCCAGGACGATCTGCTCGACGCGGTCGCCGACTTCGAGGAGCGCGACAACTTGAAGAACATGGACATGATCGAGGGCGACCACGAGACGCTCGTCGCCGGCGGCGACGTGGACGCCGCCAGCGACGGCGGGGAGCCGGGGGGCCACGACCACAGCCACGACCACGACCACTGACCGCCGGGGCGGCACCGGTCCGACGACGGCCCCGTCTACGGCCGGCTACTCCAACTTCTCGAGAGCTTCGAAGAAGTTCCCCCGAGGACCGGCGATGACGATCGGATCGTCCGCGACGGCGACCCGCACGGTCGCGGGCGACTCGAGCCGGCGCCGGTTTCGCCCGTCGCTGATCGCGTACCCACCTTCGGGGCCCGTCAGGCGGAGCTCGATCTCGCTTTCGGCATCGGTCACGAGTGGCGGCATCGGCTCGGTCGCACACATCTGGGTGACGACGAGCGCGCCGACGGAGGGGCGGACGAGCGGGCCGCCCTCGCTCAGGTTGTACGCGGTCGATCCCGTCGGTGTCGCCACGAGGACGCCGTCGGCGTGGCTCTCGGCGTAGCGCTCGCCGTCGACGCGGATCTCGATCTCGGCGCCGCCGCCGTGGCCCCGCCGGCGGCCGTGGACGACGACCTCGTTGACCGCGGGTGCGAGTTCCCACCCCTCGCCCTCCGCCCGGAGCCGGTCGACGGTTCGGCCCGCGATCGGCTCGCCCTGGCGGCGGTCGGCGACCAGCGAGACGACGGTCTCGACGGCGTCGTCGGGCGCGACGGCGTTGAGGAAGCCGACCTCGCCCAGGTTGACCCCGAGGATCGGCGCGCCGCCGGCCTCCCGGGCGACGAACAGGAAGGTGCCGTCGCCGCCGATGCTGACGACGAGGTCGCAGTCGGCCATCGCCGCCACCGGAACGCCCTTCCGATCCAACACGTGGCCGGTCTCCTCGTCGACGACCGCTCGAGCGTCGGCGCCGACGGCCTCCACGATCGAGGCTGCGAGCGCCTGGGCGCGGTCGTTTCCCCGCTGTGCCACGATCCCGATCGAAGGGTCCATCGGGCGGGGGTTCCCTCCCCGCGAGGAAAAAGGCCCCTATCCAGGCAGGGACCGGTCGGAGGGACTCGCTCGACCCTATCAGGGTTCGATGACAGTGTCCCGGCCGTGAAAAATCGCTTAACCGTTCGAGCCACGATAGTTCGTCCATGTCCGATAAGACCAGGGACAAACGGGAGATCGCCCGCGAGGACGCCGCCGACCGACTCCAGGAGCTCGCGCGCGATCTCCGTGCGGAGGGAGGGATAACCCCCAGGGTCGGCAACAAGACCGTCGATCTCTCGCCGCCCGCCTCGATCACCTACGACGTCACGGTCGAGGAACGCTCACCCATGATCGGCGCCGACCACGAGACCGTCACGGTCGTCCTCGACTGGGCGGTCGAGGGAGAGTGATCGCGGGAGAGGCCGGCGTCAGTCCCGGCCGTGCCGGGTGAGACAGTGTGGAAGCCCGATCAGCTCGACGGGTTCGGAGTTGTCGGGCGAGTAGACGACCATCTGGCCTTTCTCCATGTAGGGCACCTTCGACTCGAGGTTCGAGGGGATGTTGACGCTCCTGATCGCGTCCTCGTCGCCCAGGTTCAGGACGACGGTGGTGTTCACTTGCTTGAAAACGGGATCGGCGATGTCCTGGGGGTCCTGGGTGATCAGAAAGAGGCCCAGCCGTTCCTTGCGGCCCTGTTTTGCGGCCTCGGTGAACTTCCCGATGACCTTCCGTGCCTGGACGCTGTCGGCGTCGGTCAGGAAGTTGTGGGCCTCGTCCATCCCCACGACGAGGGGCGTCTCCTTGATCCGGTCGTGGGCGGGATCGTTCGAGAGCTTCTGGTCGATCAGCAGGGAAGAAAGCGCGAGCACGACCGTCTCGGTCGCCCGGCTGTTCGTGATGTGATAGGTGGGAACGACCGAGAGCCCGCCGGGCCGGACGAAGTCGTGGACGAGATCGGTGATCGGGCGGGCGTCCTGGTCGAAGACGTCGCTGAAGCCGTACGCGCGCCGGCGGACGGCGTCGTAGGTCGCCTCGTGGACCCGGCCCGACTCGTCGAGTTCCTCGCGGAGTGCGGGGTCGTCGAGGAAGGTGGTGAACTCCTCGTAGGTCCCGTTCCGGCCGTACTGCTCGCGGAACATGGGGAGAAGAACGCCCGTCAGCGCGCCGTACTGGTTGTCGTTCAGCCCGCTGCCCGCGACGAGCCAGGGGTTGTCGTGGACCATCGAGAAGGGGATGGTGAACTCGACGCACGCCGCGCGGTGGTGGGCCGGGTCGTAGTCGGCCGTGCTCACCTTCGGGACGAACGCGGTCGTGTCGTCGTGGCCGCCGTGGGCGACCCCCTCCCGATCGAGTCCGCGCGCGAAGTCGTCGGGGAGGTCGCCGTCGTCGTGCATCTGGGCGTACTCGTCCTGGGGGTCGAAGACGACCACTGCGGGGGTCACCGTCCGGCCGTCGTCCATTGGATACCGGCGCTCGTCGGCCAGGTATTGCCGGAGGACGTTCTTCGCGGCGTGGGTCTTCCCCGACCCCGTGCCGCCGGCGACGAGGGTGTGACGAAAGACCAGCGGGTCGCCGGCTTCGTAGTCGTCTTTCAGCCGATAGTCGATCGTCGGCGGCGTCGCCGCCGTCCGGACCTTCTGGCCGCCGACCGCGAGATGGCCCAGGAAGACCCCCTCGCCGGGCATCTTCAGGCCCGTCTTGATCTCCTCCGTGTCGCTCGCCTCCCGGACGATGGTTCGGGGTTTGGGAACCCGGTCGGTCATCCGGCGCTTGAGGTCCTCCCCGTCTTCGTAGAGGACGGCGACGGGCTCGAGCCCCGCGATGAACTTGTAGTCTCCCTCCTCGACCCCCTCGGTGCGCATCGCGCGTCGGGCATGGATCTCGGTCGCGTCGTCGGCGTGGTACTCCTGGGCGTACTCGAGGGCGGTGATCCGACAGAAGAGGCTCTCGCCGTCGGGGTACGGCGCGATCAGGTAGCTCCCGATCCGGATCCCGGATCGGTTCCCGCTCGTGATGTAGGCCTGGAGGTCGGTCTCGTCGCCGTCCTCGGCGACGCGAAGCCCCCGGGAGACACAGAGCGCGCCGATCCCCCGGTCCTCGCCCGCGGGCTCGACCGACGTCCGCTCGAACCGGTCGTCGTCCTCGGTGCCCGCCCGTCGGGTGGCCCCCTCTGCGGTGTGGTCCCCGAAGTCGCCCAGGTCCGTCATGTCCGGTCTATCCGGAGCGATCCACTAACCCGTTTCCCTCCCGGCGCGATTTCATCGTCCTTTTGGGTCCCCGAACGCTAGAACCGAGCCATGGAAACTGTCTCCGGTCGTGCGTGCGAGGCGGCGTCGTGTCGGGAGTCGGCGGCGGTACCGAACCCGGTGGGCGCCCGGGCGCGATGATCATCGTCAGAGCCAGGGCGGGCGGAGCCGAACTCACCGGGACGATCTACGAACGCGGCGAGGAGGCTCCCTCCTTTAGCGGCTCGCCCGACGAGGAGGCCGCCTACGTCTGGATCTGCGACGAGTTCTACGAGGTCGACAGCGGCGGGAGCACCCAGACCGTCGACGGCCGCGAGATCCGGATCGCCTTCGAGTCCCCCCTGCCCCGCGGGTTCGACACGAAAGAACAGGCCCTCGAGGCGGCAAAGGAACACGTCCGGACCCAGTTCGTCCGGATCGGGGTCGCCTCCGAGGCCGTCGAGGTCGAGACGACAAAGGAGGAGTTTCGCTCCGCGGACGGCCATTGACGGCCGCCGTGGCCGGAATCCGGAACCGGATCGCCGGTCCGACGGTCAGCGGCGGTTATGAATCGGTTTCGCCGAAAAACGCTAAGTAACGGTTCGTGGTAGACAGCGTGGTGGTCGGTGGCATAGGGCACACTACCGGCCGCCGTCGGGGGTACGAACATGGCAACCGAACAGAGACCGTACGACGAAACGAGAACGGAGATCGAGGAGTCGTTCGGGTTCGTCCCGGGCTATCTCGAGGCGCTCCCGGAGGGGGATCTGGTCACCGAGTGGCCGAACATGCGACACTTCCTCTTCGAGGAGTCAGCGCTCGAGCCGAAGACCCGAGAACTTGTCGGACTCGCGGTCGCGGCGGCGATCGGCTGTGAGTACTGCCGGCACTTCCACAGGGGCGCGGCACGGCTTCACGGGGCGACGGAGGACGAACTCGCGGAGCTGTCCTTCCTCGCGAGCTACACGCCCCGCTACAGCGCGCTGATCCAGGCCCAGGACTACGACCTCGAAACGTTCTACGAGGAGACCGAACGGATAGCCGAACACATCCAGGAGACCCACTGATGGACGCACACAAACTCGACTGCGAGGCGGCCGAATCGGACTGCCGGTTCATCGTCCAGTCCGAGGACGAAGGCGAGGCGATCAAACTGGCACGAACCCACATGCACGAGGTCCACGGGCGGGAGGTCGGCGACGACGAACTCCGCGAGGAGTACCTGCAGGTCGTCTGACCCGCCCCTTTTTTGAACGTACGACTCAGTCGTAGGCTTCCCACCGGAGGTCGTCGTAGCTGCGGTCCTCTTCGGTGTCGAAGCGCTCCTCTAAGGCCTCCCGGAGCGAGGCCTTCTCGGCCGCGCCGATCCGGGCCAGCTCGTCGGCCTTGCCGACGATCGTCGGCGGCCCCCGGGACGTGGCGACCTCCCCCAGGACCTGGCGGGCCAGTCGCTCGCGGACCTCGGGGTCGCGGGTGAACACGTAGGGGGCCTCGATCCGGTAGGCCAGGTCCTCGCGGGGGTCGTAGAGGACGAAAAAGGTGACTTCGTAGGCCTCGGGCTCAAGCTCGCGGCCGACCCCGAGGGCGTCACCCTCCCTCGACATCGGTCCATCGACGCCGGCCCGCGAGCGGAACCAGCCGGTGTACGTGAGCGCCTCCCGGTCGCGCTCCCAGCGTTCGCCGGAGACGTCCGGGACGTACTCGCCGCGCTCCAGAACGCGGGTGAAGAAGGCCGCGTCGTCGGTCCAGGGGGTTTCCACCCCGTCTTTCCCGCGCAGTGTCCGCGTGATCGCCCGCGTCGAGGGGTTCTTGACGAACCCGACGAGCGGAACGTCCCGGGAGACGAACCGCTCGACCAGCCGGACGTAGTTCTCGACGACCGTCTCGGGTTGGGGCTCTTCCGCCAAGAGCGAGGCGAGTTCGGGGTGTTGGTCGGCCCACCGGAGGAGCCCCCGCGGGTACAGCGGCCCGTCTAAGACGAGCAGGTCCGACACCGCCTCGGCGTGTTCTAAGGCGTGTTCGCTCTCGGCGGAGTAGAGCGCGAGCGCGTGGACGATCCCCTCGGCGAACCGGGGGACGCCTGACGGCGCGTTTACCGCCCGTCGACGGCTGTAACCGTCGTCGAACCGATCCCAGCCGTCGTCGGTGACGCCGCCGGTCGCGTCGCTTGCGTGGACCGTCATCACGGCGGTCCTCGAGCGGTGGAGGTCGAGGTCGCTGGGCGTCGCGGCCATCGCGGCCTGGGCGACGTCGATGACGAGGCCATTCGTGAACGTCGTCGGGTTGATCGTCCCCGCGTCGAGGCCGTGGCAGCTCTCGAAGGCGGGTTCGGCGAGCGCGACGGCCTCGCAGTCGACCCGGTGGCGGGAGACCGAACCGACGGGTTCGATCACCGTCCGCCCGCGGTCGTCTACGAGCGGATCGAGGAAGTCCTCCCAGACGGTCTCGGCGAACGCGCGGTGGTCGCGCTCGTCGGCGCCTTGGTCGATCCGCCCCGCGAGATCGGCGATCCCCTCGAAGTGGACCGGATCGAGCGTCATATCCGCCGTCACGTTCGACGCCGGGAAAAACCCCGTCGATCTCCCCTGTTGGACCCGCGGCTTTTTTTCCTCCCCGTCCGTCGCCCCGATCATGGCTACCAACGCAAGCAGGGAAGAGGCCGGACGCCACGCCCTGGAACTTATCGAGGAGGCCGGGATCGTCCTCACCGACGAGGAGAAGGCGGGCCTCGAGATCGTGGACTTCGGGTTCGACGATTTGGTGCGGGTGGGGACCCAGATCCACACCTACGTCAACACCGACCGCTACTGTGCGAAGGAACTCGTCCAGTTGCCGGGCCAGACCTGTCCCGAACACCGCCATCCGCCGTTCGACGGCACCCCCGGAAAACGCGAGACGTTCCGGTGTCGGGCGGGGAAAGTGTACCTCTACGTCGAGGGAGAGGAGACCGAGGAGCCGGCAGTGAGTCCGCCGGAACGAGAAGAACACTACACGGCGGGCCACGAGGTCGCCTTAGAGCCGGGCGAGCAGTACACGATCCCACCCGATACGAACCACTGGTTTCGGGGCGGGCCGGAGGGTGCCGTGATCTCGGAGTTCTCGTCGCGGAGTGTCGACGAGAAGGACGTGTTCACCGATCCCGCCGTCGATCGGCTCTCGAACATCGACTACTGATCGCCCGATCGGCGAGCGGCGAGAGACGCGCGGAGAGAAACACGTATAGGGATACCGCCGCGACCCTATTCCACATGGTTCGCTTCGGTTGGTTCGCGTCCCTCGAGGAGTTTTCGCCCGCGGAGTGTCTCGATCAGGTCGAGCTCGCGGAAGACGCCGGGTTCGACACCGCCTGGGTCAACGATCACTTCCACCCCTGGTTCGACCACCTGGAGGACGGCTCCTCGGCCAACGGCGGGAACTGCTGGTCTTGGCTCCCGGCGGCGCTCGAACGCACCGACGACCTCGTCATCGGCACCGGCGTCAGCGCGATCATCCACCGATACCATCCCGCGAACGTCGCCCACCGCCTGGCGACCTTGGCGGAGCTCTACCCCGACCGGATCTTCTTGGGGCTCGGCTCGGGCGAGGCCCTGAACGAGAGTCCCCTCGGGCTCCCGATGCCCGAGTTCGGCGAGTCCGCCCGCCGGACCGCCGAGGGCGTCCGGATCATCCGGACGCTGTTCGAAGGCGAGTTCGTCGATTACGACGGCACCTACTGGGACCTGAACGAAGCGAACCTCTACACCGGCCCCGACGAGGCGCCGCCGATCTACCTCGCCTCGAACGGCTCGACGCTGGCCCGGATGGCCGGCGACCTCGGTGACGGCTACATCACCGTCTTCGAGGAGCCAGAGCGCGTCAAGGAGGAGCTGTTCCCCGCGGTCGAGCAGGGAGTCGAGAAGTCCGACCGGAACTCCTCGTTTTCGGAACTCGACCGCTCGATCCACCTCCACGTCTCCTACGACCCCGACAGCGAGGAGGCCGCCCTCCGGCCGTGTCTCCCCTGGCGGGGCACCCAGCTTCCGATCTTCTTCGAGGCCGACATCGCCGACCCCCGGACGGTCCAGGCCCACGGCGACAAGGTCGACCCCGACTACCTGAAGGAGGCGTTTACGATCACCACCGACCCCGAGGACATCCACGAGGTCACCCAGAAGTATGTCGACGCCGGCTTCAACCACATCGTCTACCAGAGCCACAGCCCCGACCAGGCGGCGTTCTGTGACGTCCTGAGCGAGGAGGTCTTCCCGCAGTTCGACTGACCGGCGGACGAGTCCCTCGCAGTGACTCTCCTCGTTCGATGACGGTCAGACGACCGTGGGTGTTGGTCCCACACGTATATGGCTCCGCGACGTACGGAGCCGGGATGACACCGAACCGAAACACGCCCGCGAGCCGCGAGTTCGGCATCGAGTTCGGGACCTTGAGCGACGCTCTCGAGGAGCGATCGTACCCGATCACGGACGAGGACCTCCTCGCCGCCGAGGGCGACCACGCCCTCGAGTTCCCGAACGGAAGCGAAACCCTCCGGGGGGTCCTCGGCGAGGGGGCGGGACAGACCTACGAGTCGCCCGCGGACGTCCGCGAGGCGGTCCTCACGATGGTCGACAGCCGGGCGGTCGGCCGGCGGTTCTACTCCGATCGGACCCCGCCCGCAAACGGCGAGGACCGGCGGGACGACCAGCTCTCCTTTTGATCGAGTGAATCAACAACTGTTATGAGTCCCCCGGCGCTCCCTTCGGGTGAGGGCGTGTAGCTCAGTGGACAGAGTTCTTGGTTCCGGACCAAGATGTCGCGGGTTCAAATCCCGTCGCGCCCGTTCGGTTCGCTTCGCTCACTCCCGTCGCGCCCGTTTTCCGGCGAACGACAGTGAGCCGTGAAAACGGCACGAGGGATGTCAACTACCGCCCTGAACGCCTTCGGCGTTCTGCGGACGGGGCTTGCGTGGCTTCGGTCGGGAGTTGTGGTCCCGGACCGACTTTTGTGCCGGTGCGGTCGGTCGGCAGAGGCAATGTAATTGGACGTGACCTCGGCGACTTCGCGGCAAGTCGAGCTTGCTCGGAGCGGTCGCGTCGTCGGTCCGTCCTTCGGGGCCGGTTGACGGCGGCCCGTCCGGAGCGAGGAACCAAACCTTTCCCGCACCGAAGTGTTGGTTCGGCACCCATTGCTGGGCTGTCTGAAGCCCGCTTCGGACGACAGAGGACAACGAACCGGGCGATACTAACTGTTTCGCCCAACTTCGCAACGCGATTCCTCTCCTCCCTACTCGCGGCTTCGCCGCTCGGTGAGGAAGGGGACTCCTCGCTACTGCCTGTTGAAGGAGACCGAGGGTCTGCGCGAAGCGCAGGTTCTCGGGCGTGGTTCATGGTTCCGTCGCGCCCTTTGACATCCTCCACACGAGTGAAGTCGTGGGATTCCTCGCGCTCGGGGCCGGTCACGCTGACCACCCCGACGGAGGCAACTTCCCAACCCCAGTGGTTGGTCCCGGTTTGTAGGCAGTGCGTCGAGGCGATGAACGCATGGCAACGTCAGTCCGAACGCGTTCGGACTGCCTCGCTAACACCCTACGGGCGGTGCCATCAGCCACACTCAATCGGGCAGGGTTGCTTTTTGTTGATGGGGACCCCAATCCAACCCCAGTTTTCCCAGTCGAGTTAGACACATAAACGGCTCCAGAGTGGCTAAGTCTTGCGTTTTCGAGTCTCTGCCTACCGCTTAGACCCACGACTGAAGTCGTGGGCTTCCGCTTAATTCGTGTCATTGCCGCCGGACGCCGACGACGTACGCCGGGTTCGAACTCCAGCGCCGTTCGAACACCGTCCGGTTCGCGAAGACGACCTCCCAGTCGCCGCGAAAGCGCCGCCGGATCTCCGCGGGCGTGATTCCGTACACCTCGTTCTCGTCCCGCCGGGCGTCCCCGAGGACGCAGTAGAGCCCGCCGGGTCGGACGACCTCGCCCAGCACGGCAACGAACCGGTCGCGTTCGCGGTCGCCCAGCACGTGAAACATCGCCGAATCGACGACCGTCCGAAAGGAGAGATTCGCGGCCCGGAGTTCCCCGATCCGGAGGGCGTCCCACTGGAGGAACTGCGCTGAGACCCGCCGCCAGCGGGCCTTCTCCCTGGCCTGGCCGATCGCGAGCGCCGAGAGATCGATCCCGAGGACGTCGTGGCCGTGACGGGCGAGAAACAGGGAGAGTTCGCCGGTTCCACAGCCGACGTCCAAAACCGGACTCCGGACGAGACCGGCCTCGAGAAGCGAAACGAACGCGCGCTGGGGGCGGCCGATGTCCCAGTTCGGGACGCCCGCGTAGGCGGCGTCGTAGACGTGGGCGACCGGGCGGCTCGTCCGCGGTGGCCGCGATTCCGGAGCGCTCATCGCGTCCCTCGAGCTGGATCGTTCATGGGCGGGTTTCACGGACCGGTCACGTATGCCTTCCTCCCGTCGTCCGATCGCGGCCACGAGCGGTTCGGACGCCGTCGAGTTCGCCAAATGTTTTTATCGGACTCGTTCGAGCGAGAGGATATGGACGCGACCGACGTACGGACGCGGGTCGTCGGGGAGTTCCTCGCGCTCGCGTTCGGGATCTCGTGGACCGGCGGGCTCGTGCTCTTTCTGGCCGGGATCGGGTTCGATACGGTCGTCGGAACCGCCCTCCTCGTCGTGACGTTCATGTGGGGGCCTGCCGTCGCCGCGATCGTCGTCGCCCGCCGACGTGGCGAGTCGATCCGGGCGCGCTGTGGGATCGCACGCGGGCGTCCCCGGTGGATCGTCCTTGCATGGCTCCTTCCGGTCGGGCTACTGGGGGCCACGATCGGCGTCGGGGCCGCGATCCCGGGCGTCTCGCTGACGACCGACTACGCGACCTATTTCCTCGAGGCCGGGCTCTCGGAGGCCGACGCCGCGGCGACGGTCGAGCAACTCGAGGCGCTGCCGGTCCCCGCGGCGGCGGTCTTCGTCGGCCAGGCGCTGGTCGCGGGGGCGACGATCAACGCCCTCGCGGCCGCGGGCGAGGAACTCGGCTGGCGGGGACTCCTCCTCTCGGAGCTCTCCGAACTGGGGTTCTGGCCGGTCTCCCTTCTCACGGGTGTGGTCTGGGGGTCTGGCACGCGCCGGTCATCGTCCAGGGCTACAACTTCCCCGAGTTCCCCGTCGTGGGGGTCGCGGTGATGACCGTCGCGACCGTCGCCATGGCGCCGGTCTACACCTACGTCACCGTCCGCGCGGAGACCGCCCTCGCGCCGACGATCCTCCACGGGACCTACAACGCCGTCGGCGGGCTCGCCGTTCTCTACCTCGCGGGCGCCCCGAACCTGGTGATCGCACCCGTCGGAGTCGCCGGGATCGGGGCCGCCGTCCTCGCGGTCGGGGCCTGCCTCGTCCACGACCGCCTCGCCGACGAACGGATCACCGACGGCGGACCCCTGTCGCCGTGGTGACTACTCGAAGACTTCGTCGAACGCCGCCGCGCCCATCGGGTCTTCCTCGCAGGCCTCGAGGTTCTCCCGGACGTGCTCGATCGACTGCATCCCGACCAGCGAGGCGGTCACCCCCGGCGCCGACCGGGCGAAGTTGATCGCGCGCCCGGCGGGCGTCTCGCCGCCGAGTCGGGCGGCGACGGCCTCGGGAAGCCGGTCGGCGAGGGTACCCTGGGCGATGCTCGCGCTCGTAAACACCGCGAGGCCCGCGTCGGCGGCGAACTCGAGCGCGCTCTTCTCTCCGTCGGGAGTCTCGTGGGCCTCGACGGTGAACGCGTCGGCCATCGAGACGTTGAACGGAAGCTGGATCGCCCGGAAGTGGGTTCCGCCGGTTCTCGCCCGGTCGGCGGCCGCACGCGCGCGGTCTACGACCTCCGGCAGGGAGAGATACGCGTCGTGGTCCTGGGGAACCCGAAACGCCTCCCAGGTCGCGACGCCGTAGCCTCCCAGGTCGCCGTCGGAAGCGCGTTCCTCCAGCCGGACGAACGCCTCCTCGAGCCGGTCGTAGACCTCCTCGCGGGAGCGCTCGCGAAGCTGGGTCTCGGGGTTGTGAACGTAGTAGAGATCGGGATCGGTCTCCAAATTCGCACGCGAACGGTCGAGCTGGTCGTCGAGGAAGTCGGGAGCGATACAGTGACTGCCCATCACCAGGTCGTCACGATCGACCAACCCGGGCTCGACGTACTCTTCGCGGACGAATCGACCGGGATCGTCGGGACGTTCGCCCTCGAACGGAAGGAAGCCACCCTTGGTCGCGACCAGCACCGCCTCGCGGCCGACGTCGCTCTCCGCTACCGCGTGGCCGACGACCCGCTCGCTTCGCTGACAGCGGTAGTTGATCGCCGTGTCGACGACGTTGCACCCGGACTCGAGGGCCAGCCCGATCGCCTCGCGGTAGGCCTCGTCCACGTCGTCGGTCGGTTCCCCGAGGTAGGTGCCCAGACCGAGACTCGAGACGAGGCCGTCGCCGTAGCGCCGGAAGTGGGTCCGTCCGAAGCGCTCGTGGCGGGCGTCGCGGTAGTCCCAGGTTGCCGAGCCGGTGAGCATGGCGGCGGTACGGGGTCCGGACTGAAACGTGGTCGGTTGGCCCGCCCCTTACTCTCGCTCCTCGAGATCGACGCCGAGATCCGCCCACGTCCCGAAGAATCCGGGGAAGGAGACGTCGACGTGCTCGCTTCCGGCGATCGTCGTCTCGCCGTCGGCGGCGAGGGCGGCGACTGCGAGAGCCATCACGATCCGGTGGTCGCCGCGACCGTCCACGGCCGCGCCCTCGAGAGTCGATCGGTCACCGTGGACGGTCAGCGCGTCGGGTTCCTCGGTCGTCTCGACGCCCATCTTTCCTAACTCCGCCGCCATCGCGGACACCCGATCGGTTTCCTTGTAGCGGACGTGTTCGGCGTCCGTGATCCGGGTCTCGCCGTCGGCCACCGCGCCCAGGGCGGCGATCGTCGGCAGGAGGTCGGGGGTGTCGGCGACCGAGACCTCGATCCCCGAGAGATCTGCCGCCGAGACCGAGAGGGTTCCCTCGGCACGATTCCACTCGACGGGCGCGCCCATCCCGGAGACGATATCGACGATGGCACGGTCGCCCTGGGCGCTCTCGTGGGCGCCCTCGATCTCGACCGTCTCGGCGGCAGCGACGGCGCCGGCCGCGAGGAGGTAGGAGATCGAGGAGAAGTCGCCCGGCACCGAATACTCTCCCTCGGGGGGGTCGTAGCGCTGGCCGCCCGCGACCGCGAACCCTCCTCCGGTTTCGGTCGTCTCGACCCCGAACGCCGCGAGGAGTTCGCGGGTGATCTCGACGTACGGTGCGGATTTGAGCTCGGTCTCCAGGTCGATCTCGATCCCCCGCTCGGTTACCGCGCCGGCCATCAACAGGGCGGTGATGTACTGCGAGGAGACGTCGCCGGGGATCGAGACTCCCCCTCCAGCGATGGGGCCGGTGACGACCAGGGGCGCCCGACCGTTTCCGCGGGTGCTCGCCGCCTCGCCCCCCAGCTCCTCGATGGCATCGAGCAGGGGTCCCTGCGGGCGCGAGCGAAGCGACCCGTCGCCGGTGAGGACGGTCGTCCCGTCGGCAAGCGCGGCGGTCGCGGTGACGAGGCGCATCGTCGTCCCGCTGTTCGCACAGTCGATGACGTCGTCGGGGACCGCGGGTTCGCCCGAAAAACCCTCGACCTCGAACCCCTCCTCGCGCTCGGCGACGCTCCCGCCGTAGGCCTCGACGGCGCGGGCGGTCGCGCGGGTGTCGGCGCTCCGGAGCGGGTCCCGGACGAAGGCGCCCTCGCCGTAGCCCGCCGCGAGGATCGCCCGATGGGTGTAGCTCTTCGATGGGGGCGCCCGGACCCGCCCGCCGACCGACGACGGCGCGATAGTGACGTACATACCCGCTCTCTCGAACGGCCCGCCTATACCGGTGTCGGTGGCCGCGATTCGCGCCATTATATGGTTCCCCCGCCCCAGTGGCCGGCATGGAGATCGACCTCTCGCCGGTCCGGGAACTGCTCTCCGACCGGGACGCCGACGGCTATCTCGTCAGCGAGGATGGCGACGACGCCGACCAGCACTACCTCTCGGGCTTTAGCGCGCCGGACCCCTACCGGACGCTCGTGACCGGCGAAGGGACCCACCTGCTCGTCTCGGGGCTCGAGTACGGCCGCGCCAGTCGGGAGTCACGCGCCGACACCGTCTCCCGACACGCCGACTACGACTACCGGACGCTGGTCGCAGAACACGGTCCAGAGGAGGGGACGGTGCGGTGTATCGCGCGCTTTCTCGGAGACCACGGCGCCGGGAGCGTCGTCGTCCCCCACGGCTTTCCCGCGGGCACCGCCGATGGCCTCCGCGAGCAAGGCGTCTCGGTGACCGTCGACCGCGAGGGGGTCGTCGAGGAGATCCGGGCCGTCAAGAGCGACGAGGAGCAGGGGTACGTCCACGACGCCCAGCGGGCCAACGAGGCCGCGATGGCGGTCGCCGAATCGCTGCTCGCCGGGGCCGACGTCGAGGACGGAGTGCTGTACCACGAGGGCGAACCGCTCACGAGCGAGCGGGTGACGACCGAGATCGAGATCGCCCTCCTCCGGCGGGGCTGTGCGCTGGACGAGACGATCGTCGCCTGCGGTGCCGACGCCGCCGATCCCCACGACCGCGGGAGCGGGCCGCTGCTCGCCGGTGAGGCGATCGTGATCGATATCTTTCCCCGGGACAAACGGACCAAATACTTCGGCGACATGACTCGGACGTTCGTCCGCGGCGAGGCCGACGACGAGATCGAACGGCGGTACGGAGTCGTCGAGGACGCCTACGAGGCTGCCCTCGAAAGCGTCGAGGCGGGCGTCACGGGCGCCGCGGTCCACGACGCGGCGTGTGACGTCATCGAGGCGGCGGGCTACGACACGCTCCGGAGCGATCCCGCCGCCGAGACCGGATTCATCCACAGCACCGGCCACGGCGTCGGTCTCGAGATCCACGAGCGGCCGAGCCTCTCGCCGTCGGGGGGCGAACTCGAGGCAGGTCACGTGATCACGGTCGAGCCCGGACTGTACGATCCCGCCGTCGGCGGCGTCCGTCTCGAGGACCTCGTCGTCGTCACCGAGGGAGGGTACGAGAACCTCACGGAGTACCCGATGGCGATCGCACCCGAATCGCGCGAGCGATAGGGGACGGGGCCGCATCGGACGGCCATCGGATCGTAATCCTTACTTGAGGGACGGACCCTCTTCGGTGTAGTGTCCGAGTACCTCCTTTCGTTCAAGCCCGCGATCGGTCTCTACGGGCAACACGATCCCGCGGCCGCGCTGTTCGAGGACGGCGAACTCGTCTACGGGATCGAGGAGGAGCGACTCACCCGCGAGAAACACGCGCCCGACACCTTTCCGACCCGCGCGATCCGGACGTGTCTCGACTACCGCGACCTCGACCTCGCCGACGTCGACCGGATCGTCCTCCCCTACGACCCGACGCTCCGCCGGAAGATCCTCACCCACTACCTCCGGGACGCCGCGACCATCCCCGGCTTGCTCCCGAAGCTGACCGGCCTCGAGAACGTGACCGTGACCCAGCTTCGCAGCCGGTTTCTCCCCACCCGGGAGATCGAGTCCAAACTCGCCGACATCGGCGGGCCGGTCCCCGAGATCGAAACCCGTTCCCACCACGAGTGCCACGCCGCAAGTGCCTTTCATCCCTCCGGCTTTTCGGAGGCCGCAGTCCTGACGATCGACGCGAAAGGCGAGTACGACTCGACGGTCGTCTGGCACGGAACCGACCGGGGCCTCAAACGGCTGCGAACGTACGACCACCCCAACAGCCTCGGGATCTTCTTCGCGATCGTCACCGAGTTCCTGGGCTACCGGATGTTCAACGGCGAGGGGAAGGTGATGGGACTGGCTCCCTACGGCGAGCGAAACCCCGAGATCGAGCGAACCCTCCGCGAGCTGGTCGAGTTCGGCGTCGACTACGACGTGACGCCGCTCACCAAGCGCTGGGGCACCGACTACGGCGTCTCCCGTCTCGAGGAGGCCTTCGGCCGCGAGCAGGTAGACCGGGGCAGCGAGCGGGAGTTCGACCGGTGGGAGAAGGACTTCGCCCACACCGCCCAGAAGCTCCTGGAGGAGACCGTCCTTGAGATCGCCGTCCAGGCGCTCGACGCCGTCGGCACCGATCGGCTCGCGCTCGCGGGCGGGGTCGCCCTGAACTGCAAGCTCAACAAACGGCTCCGGGAGTCGCCGGCGGTCTCGGAATTGTTCGTCCAGCCGGTCGCCCACGACGCCGGACTCCCGCTGGGCGCCGGCTGGCTCGAGTCCCGGCCCGCCGACGTCCCCGAGATGACCGACGCCTACCTCGGGCCCGCCTACGACACCCGGGAGATCGATGCGCTGCTGGAGACGAACAAGATCGCCTACGATCGGCCGGAGGACCTCGAGGAATACGTCGCCTCCCGGCTCGCCGACGGCGCGCTGGTGGGCTGGTTCCAGGGGCGTCTCGAGATGGGGCCCCGGGCCCTGGGTGCCAGGAGCATCCTCGCCGATCCCCGGACCGTCGAATCGAGGGATCGGGTCAACCGCTACGTCAAACACCGCGAGGAGTGGCGCCCCTTCGCGCCCTCGATGACCGAAGCGGCCGCCGAGGAGTACCTCGTCGACGGCGGCCCCGCGCCGTTCATGATCAACGGCTACGACGCGAACCCGGATCGCGGCGAGGACCTGGAGGCCGTACTCCATCCCGGCGACGACACGACCCGGCCCCAGACCGTTCGCGAGGACCAACACCCCCGCTACCACCGGCTCATCTCGGCGTTCGGCGATCTGACGGGGGTGCCGGTCGTGCTCAACACCTCCTTTAACGACCACGGCGAGCCGATCGTCA
This sequence comes from Saliphagus infecundisoli, assembly GCF_020177375.1. Classification (GTDB taxonomy): domain Archaea; phylum Halobacteriota; class Halobacteria; order Halobacteriales; family Natrialbaceae; genus Saliphagus; species Saliphagus infecundisoli. Next base: position 62,837 of record NZ_JAIWHV010000008.1, read on the forward strand.
ACACGCCCACCGAGGCGATCAAGGACTTCTACGGGATGGGCCTGGACGTGCTGGCCATCGAGGACGTCGTCGTCGAGAAACACGCCCTCGAGGCCTGATCCGCGGCCGGTCGGACCACCGGGGGACTGCCCGGACGGCCGCGGCGAACGTCCCGGAATCCCGATGACCGCCGGCCGACCGGCAGGCGGGCGGGCGAAAAACCAAACGGGTTTTAAGCGGGCACGACCAACTCCGGCCAAGAACTACCCATGCAGATGCCACGCCGGTTCAATACGTACTGTCCGCACTGTCACGAACACCACGAACACGAAGTAGAGAAGTCCCGCACCGGCCGCTCGAGCGGGATGAAGTGGGACACCCGCCGCTCGCGGCGGGCGTCGAGTTCGATCGGGAACAGCGGCCGGTTCTCGAAGGTCCCGGTCGGCGAGAAGCCGACCAAGCGCACGGACCTGAAGTACCGCTGCAACGAGTGTGGGAAGGCCCACCTCCGGAAGGGATGGCGCGCGGGCCGTCTCGAGTTCCAGGAGTAATCATGGCTGGAAACTTCTATCTCGTCCGCTGTGGGGACTGCGAGAACGAACAGGTCGTCTTCGGAAAGGCCTCCTCGGACGTGGCGTGTGCGGTCTGTGGGACGACGCTCGCCCGTCCCACCGGCGGTAACGCCGAGATCGACCACGAGGTAATAGAGACCGTCGAGCGGCGCTCGGCGGGGAGCCCGACCGACGGGGAGACCGTCGAACAATGAAGTACAGTGGATGGCCCGACGCCGGCGAACTCGTCGTCGGCAAGATCGACGAGATCGAGGACTTCGGTGTCTTCGTCGACTTAGAGGAGTACCGGGACAAACGCGGGCTGATCCACATCTCGGAGGTCGCAAACGGCTGGATCAAGAACGTCCGCGACCACGTCCGCGAGGGCCAGATCGCCGTCTGCAAGGTCCTGGACGTCGACGAGGAACACGAACAGATCGACCTCTCCCTGAAGGACGTCAACGACCACCAGCGCTCCGATAAGATCCAGGAGTGGAAGAACGAACAGAAGGCCGACAACTGGATGGGGATCGCCTTCGGCGAGGACGTCCCCGACGAGCGCTACGTCGAGGTCGCGGACGAACTCCTCGCTGCTCACGGCTCGCTGTACGAGGGCTTTTCCGAGGCGGCGATCCACGGACGGGAGGCCCTCGAGGGAACCGACCTCGCCGAGGACGACCGCGAGGCGATCGTCGAGACCGCCCGCGAGAACGTCTCGGTGCCCTACGTCGACGTCAGCGGCTACGTCGACCTCGAGAACCCCTCTGCATCGGGCGTCGACGGCGTCCGCGAGGCCCTGAAGGCCGCCGAGGGCAACGGCGAGGTCCCCGAGGGCGTCGAACTCTCGGTGGGCTACGTCGGCGCCCCCGAGTACCGGATCACCGTCCGGGCGCCCAACTACAAGACCGCCGAGGACGCCCTAGAGGAGAGCGCCTCCCGAGCGGTGTCGGCGATCGAGGCCGAGGGCGGCAGCGGCGAGTTCCACCGTGAGCGGCGCACCGACGAGGAGTAACGCCGTGAAGTCGGACGTTCGGGTGTGTTCGGCCTGGCGCGAGGCCCACGACCGGCCGATCTACACCCTCGCGGAGCGCTGCCCGGAGTGTGGCGCAGACGCCGAAAACAGTGCGCCAGCACCGTTTTCCCCCGCGGACCCCCACGGCGAGTACCGACGTTCTCTTAAGTACGGCGGCCCCGAAGGGAGGTAGGATGGACGATCTCGAGATCGACGCGGTCGCCGAGGCCGACGTAGAGGAGCCGGTCCTGATCGAGGGGCTGCCCGGCGTCGGCCACGTCGGGACGCTGGCCGCCGAACACCTCGTGGAGGAACTCGACGCCGAGACGACGCTGGTCCGGCGGCTCTACTCCCGGGAGTTTCCCCCGCAGGTGAGCGTCGAGGAGGGGGTCGCCGAGCTCACGTGTGCGAAGCTCCACGCGATCTCTCCCGAGGCGGGCCGGGACATGCTGGTGCTGACCGGCGACCACCAGGCCCAGAGCAACGCCGGCCACTACGCGCTGACCGAGGCCTTCCTCGACGTCGCCGAGGAGTTCGACGTGAGCGAGATCTACGCGCTCGGGGGCGTCCCGACCGGTGAACTCATCGAGGAGTACGACGTCATCGGCGCCGTAAGCGACGCCGACCTGCGCGAGGAGTTAGAGGAACTCGGCGTCGAGTTCCGCGAGGACGAGCCCGCGGGCGGGATCGTCGGCGTCAGCGGCCTCCTGCTGGGTCTGGGCGGTCGGCGCGGGTTCGACGCCGCCTGCCTGATGGGCGAGACCAGCGGCTATCTCGTCGATCCGAAAAGCGCCCGGGCGATCCTCGAACTCCTCGAGGACCGCCTCGACCTCGAGGTCGGCTACGACTCGCTCGACGAGCGCGCCGAGGAGATGGAGGAGGTCATCGGGAAGATCCAGGAGATGGAGCAACAACAGCAGTCGATGGAGCTACCGAGCGACGACGACCTGCGGTACATCGGGTAAGCGAGACCCTCGACCTCTCCCGGTCCGCGACGAGCGATTCTTTACCCGTCGTTTCCTACCTCTCCCCGTGCCAGGACGCGTCGTCGAGGGGCTTGAGACGATCCCGCCGGCGGTACTCGCGGGACTCGCCCTCGGGGCCGCCTTCGCGGCCGTCGCCGCGATCCTCTTCGTCCTCGGCGAGCGGTGGTTTCCGACCCGCCGGGCGAGCGAGCCGCGGTACTCGGGCGAGGGTCGACGGCGGCGGGAGATCCGGGAGTATCTGGGCGAGATCGGCGAGCGGTACGCCGAGGACCACCCGATCGCGGGCCATCCGGTCGCGTTCTACCTGCCCGAACGTGACGTCGCGATCACGTTCGACGCCCACGCGTTCTTCCGGCTTCGGAACACGACCGGGACGGCGGTGGTCCTCGTCGAACACGAGATGCCGGTCGCCCACCTCGGCGCGAGACTCCCCTTCGAGACGCCCGACCCGTCGCCGGAGCCGGCGAGATCCGCGTTCGCCGAGCGGGTCGGAAACGCATACGGCACGCTGGGACTGCCGACGACCGCGAGTTCGGGGGAGGTCAGGTCGGCCTACCGCGAGCGAGTAAAGGAGGTCCACCCCGACCACGGCGGCGACGAGGCGGCGTTCCGGGAACTCCGGGAGGCGTACGCGACGGCCAGGGACCACGCCGACGGCCGCGGGGGCGACTGATACGGTCGGATCTGACTATTCACCGACCGATCGTCTTGCCGTACGGCGATCGACGGTGCACTGATTCGTCTCCAACCCAGAGAGCAATCGGATCGGAGCGTTACCGACTTCCGCGGCCGTCCCTATCCGGGAGGCTGGAGCCAATTCGTCGCCACGGCCCACAGCACGGCCACGGCGAGGATCATCGGCAGCAGTTTCGTGGCGCCGAAAAAGCCCGCCATCAAGGTGAGCGACAGGACGGCTCCGCCCCCGGCTAGGAACCGCCACCAGCCGAACGGGACCCCGATCTCTACCGCCGCCAAGGCGCCACAGACGAACAGCGTCGCCGAAGTCATCGCGAGGAACAACCCGGCGAGGGGCAGGTCCCCGCCCACCGCGAGTTGGCCCATCAGCCCGCCGTCACCGTCGCTCCAGGGCCAGAGCCACGCCAGGAGGCCGCCGAACTCCTCCTGGGCCTCGCCGTCCAGCGGAACGAGGTACGAGGCCGCAAAGTGGCCCTGGAGCACCAACAGGGCCGCAAAAACCCAGTTTGCCGTCGTCATATCTCCTGTAGGCTCCCCTGCAGTAAAGTCCTATCCGCGACGCGCGACACTGTCACCGCGACGAACGGATCGAACTGCTGGCTGTGGTTCGACGACCCGCTTCGGTCGTTACTGGCTTTCTCGGACCTCGTAGGCGACCTCGCCGTCCCGGAGCACGTCGGTCACCCGGCCGACGGCGTCGGTCGTCGCGAGGACGACGACGGAGAGCCCCCGTTCGGCCGCGGCGGCGGCGACCTCGCCGGCGGCGACCGTGACCGCGGGCTCGACGCCCGCCTCCCGGAGCGCGACGACTGCCTCGATCCCCGCCGCGGCCACCAGATCCGCCCCCTCGCAGGCGTCGGCGACCGCCTCCGGGTCGGCCGCCCGGCTCCCGCCCGAGCGCACCGAGGGGATCTGGACGACGGTCACGGAGCCGGCCTCGAGGTCGATGACGCCCTCGAAGCCGGTGACGCCGACGTCGGTGCCCGCGGCGGCGTCGGTCGTCGCGGTTCCGGTCGCCGGCCCCGCATCCCCGGAGGTCGCATGGAGGAGGCCGTCCTCGATCGAAAGCGTCACGGTCTCGCCTTCCTCGATGCCGTCGGCCGCGATCGCGGCGTCCTCGCTCATCGCCTCGAGGACGTCCTCGGTGACGTGCTCGGCGAAGCGGCTGACGTCCTCGGCGGCGCCGAACAGCCAGTCGACGCCCTCGTTGGTGACCCGGTAGCGCGAGCGACCCTCCTTCTCGACCAACCCGTCGTCGACGAGCGCGCGGGCGTACTCGCTTACGGCCTGGCTGGTGACGCCGACCTCCTCGGCGATCTCGCCCTGGCTGACCGCCGGCTGGCGCTTTGCGATCTCGACCAGGATCCGGAACCGCGTCGCGGTCCGCTTGTCGTCGAGGACGTCGACCATGCCCCCCGATTCGCCCGAGTCCGGCAAAAAGGTAGGCCTCCGGGAGAAGCTTGATCCCCCGCGAGCGCCTCCCGCCGTCAGTGACGCCCACCCAGTCTCTCCCGGCGATCGCCGCCCGCCGAACAGCCCGTGGAGTCGGCCCGTGACCGATCCCGACGGCCTGTCGACCGTCGGACGGGCCGTCTACGTTCCCGATAGCGAGACGCTCGTGATCGCCGACGTCCATCTCGGTCGGGACGTCGCCTCCCGGGTGGAGGCTCCCCTCGACGGGGGCCGGGACGCCATCGACCGGCTCGAAGCGCTCCTCGAGGGGACCGACCTCGCCGAGGTCGTCGTCGCCGGCGACCTCCTCCACTCCTTTTCGCGGGTTCCGCGGGGCGTCGAGAGGGATCTCGTCGCCTTCCTCGAGACGATCGAGGACGGAGGCGCCCGGCCCGTCGTCGTCAGCGGAAACCACGACACGATGCTTTCCGGAGTCTACGACGGCGAGATCCACGCCGAGTACCGCCTCGCCGACGGCGAGACCGTGGTCGCCCACGGCCACGAGGTCCCCGAGCTACCCGCAAAACGGTACGTCGTCGGCCACGACCACCCCGCCATCGAGATTGAGGGGCGGAAACAGCCCTGCTTTCTCTACGGACCCGGTGCCCTCGACGGCGCGGACGTACTGATGCTGCCCGCGTTCACCCGGCTCGCACCCGGGAGCACGATAAACGGGATGTCAGGGAGCGATTTCCAGTCGCCGCTCGTCGCCGACGCCGGGGGCTGGCATCCGGGCGTCGGCGACGGGGAGGGCGAGACGCTCTGGTTTCCCCCTCTCGCCGAGTGTCGCCGGCTGCTCTAACGGTCGGCGACGACCGCCCGGGCCGCCTCCCGTCCGCTCTCCATGGCGCCCTGGATCGACGACCAGCGGGTGTAGTCGCCGGCGAGGTAGACCGGTCCGTCGGGCGTGCGGGGGCCGGGAAGCCCCTCGCGGAATCCCGGCGGCTGGTCGAACTGCGCGAACGGGACCCGGACGGTCGAGCGGAGGTCGAAGCCGTCGAACCGGCGGGCGGGAAACCACGATTCGAGGGCTCGTCGCCCTCGCTCGGCGAGTTCCTCGTCGCTTGCTTCGGGTTCGCCGAGGAAGGTCGCACTCACCATCGTCGTCTCACCGGGAGCGTACTCGGGGGCGACCGCCGTCGTCGGCGCGACGTGGTTCGGTCCCTCCGCCTCGAGATTGACCACCAGCCGGCGCCCGGTGTCGAGGTCGGCGCCGAGTTCGTAGTACTGGGTGACCGAGGAGCGTGCCTCGGTCGGGATCGATCTCACTCCGGTCAACGAGCGGGCCGTCGGGGGATCGGTCGCCACGACGACCGCGTCGGCCCCGACGTCGTCGCCGTCGGCCGTCGTGATCCTCGCGCCCTCCCCGTCGGACGAGACAGCCGTGACCTCGCGTCCGATCTCGATTTCGCACCCAGCCTCCCGGGCGCGTTCGGCGAGCTGCTCGGGAATCGCGCCCATCCCCGCGGCGGGAACCGCGATCGACCCCGCCGAGAGCGCCTTGAACGTGTACTCGAAGACGTGTCCGGAGGTCGAGAGCGAGCGATCGAGGGTGATCCCGCCGTAGAAGGGCGCGACGAAGTTCTCGAGAAAACGCTCGGAAAAGCCCCGATCGCGGAGGCTCTCGGCGATCGATCGATCGGGACCCGAAAACAGCTCGTCGAACTCCGTCCGCGCGAGCCGCGATCGAAGGGCGAGCACCCGGAGCTTGTCGCCGACGGTCACCTCGGTGTTGAACAGCGTTGCCGGGAACCGTTTCGGCGACCTGAGCGGGTCGGCGAGCGTCGAGCGCTGCCCGGGGCGGGCGAGGGTCGCGCCGGGGGAGAACCGTCGGAGGTCGAGGGCCGCGAGGTCGAGTTCGCGTTGTACGGCGGGGTACGCCGTGAACAGCACCTGGAAGCCCCGATCGAAGCGATAGCCCTCGCGTGTTTCGGTGCGGACGCGGCCACCGACCCGGTCTGCACGCTCGTAACAGGTGACGTCACCGCCGGCGGCCGCGAGGTGGCGGGCGGCGACGAGGCCGGCGAGGCCGCCGCCGACGACGGCGACCTGGGGCGGGTTGCTCATGGCCCCAGTTCGGGGCCCGGGCCCAAGGGCCGTTCCCTCGCGGCAACCCGGTCAGTCGCCGCCGGCGTCCGAGCCGATGGTCGCCTTCAGCGTGAAGCCGTCGTAGGCGACGGGAAGCTCGAGGAGGTCGCCGTTCTCGAAGGCGTAGACGTGACTCCGGTCGCTCGCCCGGCGTCCGCGCTCGGTCCGTGGGGTCGTTCGTCTCGAACAGCCGCGGTCGGGATCGTCACCCCTAGTGCCCACTCGTTCGGAGGGCGTGATGAGATTTGATATGGTAATTCCCTGTGGATGCGTGCCCCCCCCCTCCGAGATCACAATACTCCCGGCGCGAGCGCCGTCCGGGGATGGACAGCGATTAGTCGCCGCCGCCCGGACGGCCGGTATGGAGACGACCGAGGCGTTTTCCGGCCTCGCCTGCCTCGACTGCGGGGAGGAAGTCGGGCCGGAAGCGGGCCGATGTCCGGCGTGTGGGGGCGTGCTCGATCCGCGCTACGACTACGACGCGATCGGCGTCGAGCCGGCCGCCCTCGACTCGCGTCGCACGAACGGCCAGTGGCGCTACGAGGACCTGCTCCCCCTCCCGCGCGAGCGGGCGGTGACGGCCGACGAGGGCGGAACCCCCCTGGTCGACTGTGGAAAACTCGCCGACGAACTCGGGATCGAGCGCGTGTTCGTCAAGGACGAGGGGCGGAATCCGTCGGGGTCGATCGCCGACCGGGGCGCCTACCTGGGCGCTTCGATGGCTCGCGAGGCCGGAGTGGAGGCGGTCGGCCTCGCTTCGACGGGCACCGACGGTCAGGCCGTCGCCGCGGCCGCGGGCCGGGCCGACCTCGCGGCGAACGTCTTCGTTCCCGCCCGCTCGGGGTTTACCGCGAAGGCGATGACGAACGTCCACGGCGGCGAGATGACCGTCGCGGGGGGGCGGATCAGGGAGGCCGAGGAAGCGTACGCCGACGCGAGCGAGGGCGAGGAGTGGTACCCGATGGGCGCCTTCGAGACACCCTACCGCCACGAGGGCGTCAAGACCGTCGCCTACGAGATCGCCGAATCTCTGGAGTGGGAGTCCCCCGACGCCGTCGTCGTCCCGACCGGTGACGGTGCCGGCGTAGTCGGCATCGAGAAGGGGTTTCGAGAACTCGTGGAACTGGACTTCGTCGATCGGGTTCCCTCGATCTACGCCGCCCAGGCGTCGGGCTGTGCACCGATCGCGGAGGCCGTCGCCACGGGCGCGGACGAACCCGAGCCCGTCGAACACCCCGACACGATCTGTGGCGACATCGAGATCCCCGACCCGACGGCGGGAGCCCACGTCATCGATGCGCTTTCCCGATCGGGAGGCGGCGGGGTCGCGACCGACGACGAGGAGATCCTCGAGGCCGCGATCGCGGTCGCGAAAGGGGAGGGCCTGGAGTTCTCGCCCAGCGCCGCGAGCGCCGCGAGCGGGGCCTGGGAACTCGCCGAGCAGGGAACCTGGAACGGGGACGAAACGGTCGTGATCGTCAACACCGCCTCGGCGAACAAGGAGGCGGACGTCCTCCGGAGCCACCTGATGGGCAAGGGAATTTAGCCCTCTCGGATTTCGAGATCGAAGCCCCAGTCGAAATCCTCGATCTCCTCGAAGATGCGCGTGGACTCGAACCGGTACCCGCCGGACGGAACACAGCCCTTGACCGACGGATCGTCGGCGACGACGTACTCGTCAGTGACCGCCTCGCCCGACTCGAGGTCGTGGTGGACCCCCTCCTCCGTAGTGAAGTCGATCGCCTCCTGGGTCGGTTCGGGGTCGTCGATACACTCCGGCCGGTAGTCCTCGCCCGGACTATCGGCAGCCTCGAGCGAGTAAAGGACGATTCCGGCAGGGCCGTCGGTCCCGCTTCGGCCCTTGTAGTACGGTGATACCGTCCGGTCGCAATCGCCGACGTTCATCGTCTCGAGTTCCAGCAGCGCCGCCCCGTCGGCCGCCACCCGTTCCTCGAGAACGCGAAGGTCGAACGCGATCGGTGCTCGATCCGGGAGGTCGCCAGTGTCCGCGATCGAGACGACGCGCTCGAAGTCATCCGCGGTGTCGTTTTCGTTGGCGTCGTCCGTCCCGTCGTCATCCCCGTTCTTGGAGCCGGTGCCGACTCCCCCGAGACATCCCGGAAGGACGATCGCGGGTCCGACACCGGCGAGGAAACGACGCCGATGCATGATCCGTTCTCGTCGCCGATGGAGGATAACCGTTCGGGACGGTGAAACGTCCGTTTGAGCGTCGGTTACTCCCGATACTCCTCGATCGCCGCGCGATACCCCTCGCGGAACGTCGGATATGCGAATTCGTACCCTAACTCGCGGAGCTTCGCGTTCGAACACCGCTTGCTGGTCAGGATCCGCCGCCGTGCGGGTTCCGAGAGGTCGCCCTCCGCCAACCGTTCCTCCTTCGACTGCTTCTCGGGTCGTTCGACTCCGCACTCGTCGGCGAGCCAGTCGGCGAAGGCGTGTTTCGAGACGGGTTCGTCGTCTACGACCTGGACGACCTCGCCGCGGGCGAGATTCTCGGCGAGCAGGTATCGAACCGCACCGGCGGCGTCCTCCTGATGAACCATGTTGAGGTAGCCCTCAGTCACTGGACCGTCGAGATACCGCTCGAGGCGGTAGCGGTCGGGGCCGTAGAGGCCGGCGTAGCGGGCGACGGTGCCAGCGATCCCGTACCCGGCAGACTCCTCGATGGCGATCTGTTCGGCCTCGGCGAGCACCCGCGTTTTCTCGGTCGTCGGCTCGATCGGGGTCTCCTCGTCCACCCAGTCGCCGCCGTGGTCGCCGTAGACGCCCGTCGAGGAGGTGTAGACGAGTCGGTCGGGCGGCGAGTCGCGCTCGCCGAACGCCTCGATCGCCGTCCGGAGGCCCTCGACGTAGATCTCACGGGCGGCGTCGGCGCCGCGGCCGCCGCTGCTGGCCGCGAAGACGACCGAGTCGGCGTCGGGTACCCGCTCGAGATCCCCGCGATCGGTGACGTCCGCGCGGACGGCCTCGAGTCCGGCGTCCTCTATTCGCTCAATCCCCTCCGGGGAGCGCCGGACGCCGATCGGCTCGTGGCCGGCGTCTCGCAACTGTCTCCCGAGTTCGATCCCGACGTAGCCACAGCCGAGGAGAGCGACGCGCATGGTGGAGATGGGGTCGCGGCGGTCTAACGGCTTTCGGCTCCCGGGAACGATCGTAAAAAGACGGGGAGAATCAGTACGTGATGATCTCGTAGCCGTCCGAAACCAGCGAGTGGAGGCTCGGGTGGCCCTCGAACTCGTCGCGGCTGTCGGCGTCGCTCTCCTCAATCTCCTCGGCGACGTCGTACGCCTGCGAGCAGTAGTCACAGGCGTAAACTACCCCGCCCTACTCGCTCCCTCCCGCCTTGCGGCGGTCGGTCACTCCTTGAGGGCGGGGCTTTACCGCAACGACATTGTACCCCGCGACCCCATGCAAGGGCGCGGCCCGGCTTCCTCTTACCGTCCACGGGCGGACGGCGGGTCGGAGTTGTTGCTGCGACCCGCCTACCGGATCCGTTCCGTGGATTGTCCCGCCGATTTAATTCCCGGTGTTCTCTCACTCTACCCCAACACTGGGGACGGGGATCGAACCCGTTCGCGGTCGTCGTTCCCGAGTATAGGGTGCGACGGCCACGCCGTCACACCACGGGAGCCAGTTTACTCGTGGCTCCTACCGACCCCGGCTTGTGCGAGGACGGCAGTATCTCACATAACGGGCGGAGACGGCCTAAGCCTTGCGGTTTCGTCCAGCTTCGCAACGCGATTCCTCTCCACCCTACTCGCTCCCGTCGGTCGCTCGTTGAGGAAGGAGGCTCCTCGCTACCGTTTGCTGAACGACTCCGGCCGTCCGAACACGAGGGAGCGAGAGATCCGAGCGAGACTCGTCCTTGCGGTTCCGAACCCCACGAAACGGCTCCCGAACGGCAACCGAAACGGGCAGGAACGACCATCGCAGGCAGATCCCATCGCGGGCACCTCCGCTGGCAGGAAGCACGGATCGAGCAGTCGGAGGAACCCGAGCGATGAGTTGGCTCGAGATCCTCCCCCTCGTGTTCGTGATGGTTGCGGGGCCACAGATCCTCACCCCGATCTTCCTCGCGACGACCGAGCACTGGCGCGCAAACTCCGCCGCGTACGTCGCCGGTGCATCGCTCTCGATCACCCTCGTCGTCACGCTCGCATACGTGTTCGGTGTTGGCGCAGTCGGTCAGGGCGCGTCGAATACGACCCTCAGCGCGATCATCCTGGGCGTGCTCTTGCTCGCAATGGGACACACCTACCGGACCAGAAACGAGTCGGAGCCACCACGATGGATGGGGAAACTGGGAGCCGCAACGCCGCGGTTTTCGTTCAGACTGGGGTTTCTCCTCCTCGGATTCTTCCCGACCGACGTTCTCACGTCGGCCGCCGTCGGCTCCTATCTCGCAGCGAACGACGCGCCGTGGGCGGACGCAGTCCCCTTTGTTCTGCTGACGCTGTTCGTCCTTGCTCTCCCGTCGCTCGTCCTGGTCGGGTTCGGCGAGCGCGCGGAATCGTTCCTTCCGAAGGCGCGAGACTGGATGAACGAGAACTCGTGGATCGTAAACGAGGTGGTGATCGTGTTTTTCATCGGACTGGCCCTCAACAACCTCCTGGGCTGATACCGCTGACCGTCCCTGGCTGACGGTTCTCGATGCCCGCCCCGCCAAGAACCGTGACCCACCGCGTTGCCACCCGTCTCTTCGTTCGAGAGCAGCCCCTACCCGGACCGGACGTCGCCACGGACGCCGTTCCCACGGACTGGGAATCCGCCGTTCGTTCATGCCCCCGCTTGAAAGAGAACAGCACACGATCAGAGGCACACCGCACTCTGGCGCCACCACCTTCCATGACCGAGACACGCGTGACGACCGAGACACGAGAGTCAACACGACACGGGACGGAAACGACGTCCTCGAGCCGATCGCAGACGAGATGTCCCGAGTGTGATGGACGGATCGCCTACGACGAGGAACACGGCGAACGAGCCTGTGAGGAGTGTGGCTTGATCCTCGAGGAGGACGAGATCGATCGTGGTCCGGAGTGGCGGTCTTTCGATGGCGCCGACGGCGAGGATCGAAGCCGTGTGGGCGCCCCGGCCTCCGAGCTCATGCACGACAGGGGACTCAGTACGACGATCGGGTGGCAGGACAAGGACGCGTACGGGAACTCCCTCTCGTCGCGAAAGCGCGCGCAGATACAGCGGTTACGAACGTGGGACGAACGCTTTCGGACGAAAGACGCCCAGGAACGGAACCTGCGGCAGGCGTTCGGAGAGATCGAGCGGATGGCCTCGGCGCTCGGTCTTCCCCAGTCGTGTCGCGAAACGGCGAGCGTGCTCTACCGGCGTGCCGTCGACGAGGAGTTGCTCCCGGGCCGATCGATCGAGGCGATGACGACTGCCAGCCTGTATGCAGCCGCCAGGCAACATGACACCCCACGCACGTTGGATACCGTCGCGTCCGTCAGCCGGGTGGACAGACTCCCGATCCAGCGAGGATATCGGTACCTCGCTACGGAGCTCGGCCTCGAGATGAAACCGGCGGATCCCACACAGTACCTCCGCCAGTACGCCTCGAAACTCGACGTAAGCGACGAGGCCGAGCGTGTCGCACGGGAGATCCTCGACACCGCGAAGGCTCGCGGCGCCCACAGCGGGAAAAGCCCCGCCGGGATCGCCGCCGCTGCGATCTACGCCGCTGCACGCCTGACGAACGAGCGACTCACACAGGAGACGGTCAGTGAAGTCTCGAGCGTGAGCGAAGTCACGGTTCGAAACCGTTACCAGGAACTCCTCGAGATCTACGGGGAACACGGTGATGATGGATGAATCAGAGGGACCTAGATGTCGCCGTTCTCCACGCACTGGGCGAGAGTACGCCGACTCACGTGCTGAATCTCGCCGAGCGGCTCGGGGAACATCCCGTCGCGATCGACCACGCCTGTGCTCGCCTGCATGGAAACGGATATATCGAGTCGACCACGCGTGGAACGTACGACATCACTGATCGCGGACAGCGGCGACTCGGCGGACCAGTGGCCGATGTGGAACGGTAGGTCGCCGTGTACGGGTCCGATCGCCACACCAGTGGACGCTCCTTGCGCGACGGTCCGCCCAGCCATGGTACGTGATCTCCCCTCCACAGAAGGACCGCCCGCGCTGCAAACCGTCCTCGATGCGCTGGGCGATCCCGAGTGCCGGGCGATTCTGAGCGAAGCCACCGAGCCGATGACCGCAACCGAACTCGCTGAGACGTGTGACATCTCCCAGTCGACGGTCTACCGAAAGCTCGACCTCCTGACGGAGGCATCGCTCGTCGACGAACGCACCGGCGTCGGCTCGGAGGGGGGTCGGATTTCACAGTACGAGCGGGATATGACCGATGTCTCGGTTTCGATCGACGAGACCGGCGAGTTCTCGATCGAACTCGATCGACCGTCGAGACATGCGGACGAGCGCCTCGCGGAGATGTGGTCGGAGATGGGGGACGAGCTATGAGCGCGATAGTCGACACCGCCATCATCGCTCTCAAGACGATCATCCTCCTGCTGGGAGGCGGGGTGACGTATATCGCGTACAAAGCGCATCGCCGGACCGGTGCCACGTCGCTTCGATTGTTGGCGATCGGGTTCGGAACGATCACGCTCGGCGCGCTTCTCGCGGGAATCGCGAATCAGTTCCTCGGGGTCACCCTCGAGCAGGGAGTCCTCATCAACAGCCTCCTCGTCGCGATCGGTCTCGCGATAGTCATGTACTCGCTGTATCTCGACCACTGACCATCGGTGTCGCCACCATAAGGTCGGCTAAAGATCTCGACCGACCCTCTGATCCAGCCATCGGGTCGTTGTTCGTCCTGGTGAGCGTCCTGCTGTGGAATCTCTGGGTTATCGTTCGGTGGGGCGTACTCGCCAGGCCCATCGAACTCTACCTGCAGTTGATCCATGTCCACCTCCTGAAAGTGGCCGACGAGGAAACGATCGACTGCGACCGGTGTCGGGGTCGCACAGCTCAGTGATCGGGTCGATGCGCTGGCAACCGCCACTGATGAACTGGTCGAAACAGGGGAGCGACTCACCACGTCCGGAGAGAGGGAGTGAGCAAAGTAATCAACAAAGCGATAACACACCCGCCCGTAGAATCGGACATGGACGAGGACCTCACATCTGGCGATCAGGTCGAAATCGAATACGAGTCGACGCGCTCGGGGAACGTCGTCTCACGAACGGGGGGCGTCGTCCAAGCCCCCGGAGAGAACGGCCGGGCCGTTCTCTTCGTCGAAACGGACGACAACCAGCTCACTGGCGTCGTCTCCGACCATGTGTTCAGTATTTCGACCAGCGATGATGATACCCGCTCTGATGGCGACCCTCGAATCCAACGAACCGTTTCCCTCGGGCCGCTCGTCTCCGTGAGAAGTCGATAGCTCGGAGGGTCGGTTACAACGATTTCCCGTTCGATCGCGCCATCGTGTTGCGATCGACGGTCCACTGACTCGTAACCGACCTATCGACCTCGAGCTGGATGACTACAGCGATCACCACCGGGGCCAGCGTTACGTACACACGCTCGACCTAACGCAGGATTCGATCTGATTCTATAGAGTTTATCTCTGGCCACGTGGCAGCTGAGAACGCTCTCGGGCGGACGTGGTTTCACGCCGTTACCCGCCCACCGTTTGTGACCACCGTCAGTCGTCGGCGACCGTCGGCCGCTCCTCGGGAAGCAGCGGACTCCCGTCGGCCTGTGGTCCGAGTCGCGGGCCAAAAGGCGGGTCGTCGGGGTCAATGACGCGGCGGGTCCCGTAGTCCGTCGAGCGTTCGACGGGAATCCGGCCGATCGAGGAGATCATCTCGACGTAGTCGCCAAAGGACCGGAACTCGCCGTGTTCGCCGCCCGCGCGGGTCGTGATCTCCTCCGAGAGGATCGTCCCCATGTAGTCGTCGGCACCGCAGTTCAGCATCTTCAGCCCGCCCTCGTCGCCGTACTTGACCCAGGAGGACTGGACGTGGTCGACGTTGTCGAGGAAGAGCCGCGAGACGGCGATCATCAGCTCGTCCTCCGCGGGGGAGGCGCCGCCGGAGACGACGTCGTGCTCGTAGAGGGGGGTGTTCTGGTGGACGAAGGAGAGGGGAACGAACTCGCTGATCGCGCCGTCGACCCGTTGCTGGAGCTCGCGGACGCGCTCCAAGTGGAGGGCGCGGTGGGCCTCGTTCTCGACGTGGCCGTACATGATCGTCGCGGTCAGACCCAATCCGACGGAGGCCGCAGCCTCCATCGCCTCCATCCACTCGTCGGCGCCGATCTTGCCCGGACAGATCACGTCTCTGACCTCGTCTACTAGGATCTCGGCGGCAGTGCCCGGAACGGTGTCGAGGCCGGCATCCTTCAGCCGGCCGTAGACCTCCTCGTAGGACCAGTCGGTCCCCCGGCGGGCGTGGTAGCCCTCTTCGGGGGTCATCGAGTGGACGTGGACGCCGCCGACGTCCATCGCCGAGATCTGTTCGGTGTACGTGCCGGGATCGACATCGTAGGTTTCGGGGGGTTTGAAGTTGACCTCCTTCGGTTCGGGATGCGCCCGGAGGATCTCCAGGTGCTCGTCGTCGAGCGCGAACGCGGGGTGGAGCCCCGAGACCGAACAGACCTCGTAGATCCCCTTCTCGACGGCGTCGGCGACGACCTCGCGGGACTCCGCGGGCGTCTTGGTGAAGCCGGCGAACTCGCCCTCGTAGCTCTCCTCGAAGGTGTGGGCGGCGTCCTTGAAGTTACAGAACAGACAACCGACGTTACAGGCCGTCGTCACGTTGTTGTTCAGGTTCGCGACGAAGGTGACCTCCTCGCCGACGACCTCCGCCCGGCGGCGGTCCGCGGCTTCCAACACCTGCTCTTTGCGCCGCGGGTCGATCCCCTCGCTCTCGGAGCCGGTCGTCAGCAGTTCGATCGCGTCCGCGACCGAGAGCCGATCGCCCGCCCGCGCCTTCGCGAGTGCGTTCTCGAAGGACTGGTCGGTCTCGGGTCGGGCGTCGAACGCGAGGTCGGCCTCGGTCACCGGTCGGTTCATCGTCGACACGATGCGCGCACGGGGCCAAAAACGTGATGGAACGCGCGGCCGAGATTGAAACCTTCTTGGGCCCCGCCCGAGGAGTGCCGGTATGGACCGCGCGGCCTTTGCGGGGTGGCAGGGATGACGAGCGTCAAGGAGTTCCGAATCGAGGAGCCGGCGACCGACGATTCGCTTGGCCGGGGAACCTTCGTCTTCACCGACGACTACTCGGTCTTCGACTGGGGGAAGATGCCCGACCGGATCCCCGAAAAGGGCGCCTCCCTCTGTACGATGGGCGCGTTCAACTTCGAACTTCTCGAGCGCGAGGGCGTCCCGACCCACTACCGGGGCGTCGTCGAGAACGGCGACGTCCGACCCCTCGCGGAGACCACGCGCCCGCCCTGGGAGATGGCGATCGACCTCACCACCGTCCCGGACCTCCCCCACGAGGGCCGCAGCTACGACTACGACGCCTACCACGGCGCCGCCGGCGACAACTACCTGATCCCTCTCGAGGTCGTCTTCCGAAACCGGGTCCCGATCGGCTCGAGCCTCCGGCGGCGCACTCGACCCGCCGATCACGGCCTCGACCGCGAGGAGTGGCCAGACGAAGCCGTCGATCTCGCCGAGCCGATCGTCGAGTTCTCGACGAAGTTCGAGGCCGGCGACCGCTACCTCTCGCGGACGGAGGCCGCCACGATCGCCGGCGCCGCCGACATCGACGCACTCGAGGACGTCGCTCGCGAGGTCAACCGGATCGTCACCGAGCGCGCCGAGAGGGCGGGGTTGACCCACGAGGACGGCAAGATCGAGTGTCTCTCCGACGGCGGCGAGATCCGGGTCGCCGACGTCGTCGGCACCTTCGACGAGAACCGCTTCGCCTACGAGGGGACCCAGCTCTCGAAGGAGGTCCTCCGCCAGTACCACAAGCGGACCCAGCCGGGCTGGGTCGAGGCCGTCCGCGAGGCGAAAGAACGAGCCGAACGCGAGGACGTCGCCGACTGGCGGACGCTCTGTGACCGAAAGCCCGAGCCCCTGGACGACCGGGTGATCGAGATCGCACGGAACGTCTACTGTTCGGGGACCAACGCCTATACCGACACCGCCGTCTTCGACGCGCCGCCGCTTTCGAGCGCGGTCGGCTCCGTCCAGGGACTGTAGAAGACGAACACGCGCCCGAAGAACTCCGAACCGAAAACCGGACTACTCGGCCTCGATCTCCCGCGCTTCCTGGAGCCGCGACTCGGCCTCGTCGCGGTCCTCGGGGTAGCCGACGTCGATCCGCCAGCCCTCGAGCTTGATCGCGTCGATCGTCCGCCCCGAGCGGATCAGCAGGTCGATCGCCTCGCTGATCTCGTACTCGCCGCGATTCGATGGCTGGACGAGCTCGCAGGCCGGGAAGATCGCCGGCGTAAAGGTGTAGAAGCCGGTCATCACGAGGTTCGTCGGCGGCTCGTCGGGCTTCTCGATGACCTCGGTGATCTCGCCGTAGTCGTTCGTGTCGGTGACGCCGTATCTCGACGCTTCCTCCCAGGGCACCTCCTCGACGAGGAAGGCGGCGTCGGCGCGGTCCTCGCGCTGGCGCCGGACGACGTCCTTGAGGTTGGCGTTGAAGATGTTGTCCCCGAGCATCAACATGAAGTCGTCGTCGACGTGTTCGCGAACCGAGAGCAGGGCGTGGGCTAGTCCGTTCTGTTCGCGCTGGTGGGTGTAGGTGATCGGCACGCCCTTGAACGCGTCGCCGTAGTGTTCGATGATCTTCTCTTTCTCGTAGCCGACGACGACGACGAACTCCTCGGCGCCGAGTTCGACCAGCTGTTCGAAACAGTGGCTCAGGATCGGCTTGCCGTCTATCTCGACCATGCCTTTGGGTTTCTCGTCGGTCAGCGGTCGGAGTCGGGTACCCTTCCCCGCCGCGAGGACGACTGCTTGCATGGACCTACAACGACCGCCCCCGATTATACGTATTTCGGTTGATGCGTTCTGCCCAAAGAGAGAGCCCGTGACCGCTTGAGCCGGGCCGATGCGGCCGTCCCGCGTACTTATCTCCCGTCCTGACGTTCAGCAGAAACCGATTATTACAAATGGGATGACCGTAATTGCATGCGACAAACAAATATGTCTAGTATTAAGTGCACCCGGTCCGGTCCGGTTATTACCGACCGATAACCATGGGCGACAATAGACAGACGAACGACGCTGCCGACGATCACGTCGGGCTCTCGAGGCGGACGACGCTCAGTCTGATGGGCCACAGCGGACTCCTGTTGGGTTCGCAGTCCGCGACCGCGGCCACGGGGACCGACCCCGGTCCGGGTCCCACCGGTACCCAGGAACACGACGTCGACTTCCGGGGCCACAGCCTCGCCAACGTGGGCTCGCTGTCGATGGCTGCCCGTTCTCAACCGATCACCGACTTCGCGGGCCGAAATCTCTCGATCGGTTCCGACGGCGTCCTCCACGCCACGAGCACGTCGCCGTTCGACGGCGCGCTCGTCCCGATCCAGAACTACGAGGTCGGCGTCTTCTCCCCCCACGAAACCCACTTTACCCGCCAACACGCGCCCGACCCGGTGACGATCCCCTTCGACCAGCTCGACGAGGGGTTCTCGAACTGTTTCGTCTCGCTGTCTGGCGCCGCCGTCGCCTCCGAACCCGACTCGACGCTCTCCGTTCGGCTCGTCGATCTCACCTCCGGGGACCCGCTGGCCGATTCCGAGGTCCAGGAGACGGTTTCGGAAACTCGTCCGACCCGGGTTCCCGTCGTCGGCCCACAAGTGGCCTACGACCCCGAACGCAACGCCGTCCTCGGTTTCGAGGCGAAAGTCGGTGGCGGGGACGAACAGGTCGCCCTCGAGGGGGCGACCGTTCAGCTGTGGGGTGAGGTGAGATGAGCGGAACGAGAGCGCATTTGTCCGGGGATCAGTATATTGCCGCGGACGAAATGACTACCGTTCAATTCGATCAGACGACTTATGACGACTTTGATGCGCTCGACTCCGAGGACCATACGATTGAGATCCCACAGGACGGACGATACGCGTTCAAATCCACTGTAAGGGTAACAGGAATCAGTAATGAGGATAACGTCCAAACTGTCGTACGCAAGAACGGATCCTGGATAATCCAGTCAGACGAACGGAACGGCCCCTATGGGAGTGCGATTTCCTATGACGAGTTCGACGCGAGCGCCGGTGATCGTATAAGCGTTGGTGTCCGTCTCCGGACGGACGAAGGCGGTACCGTCCGAGGGAATTCGCGCGAAACTAACCTTCTCGTCTCCCCAGTCTCCTCTACCAGCTTCCCTCGAGAAGCGAACTTGGACCTCGGAGGTAACGACATCACGGACGTCGGCACGCTCGCTGCCGAGACGATCGACGCGGAGAACCTCGGCTTCGACGGTTTCGAGGTCGATCAGGTGGTAACCGACGTGCTAGACTCGGAGGCCACCGCCGCGGGAGCACTCCAGAGCGACTCGCTGTCGGTCGAGGGATGGAACGTCATCGACGCCTCGAACTACGGCTATCCGGGGGATCGGTCTGGCGGGGACATCATGGAGCTGTTCCGGGAGTTCCCCAACAGCGTCTTCGTCCTGCCCGAAGGGGAGTACTCGGTCCAGTCGGAGCTCAACTGGACCTCGCCGAACGACGGCTACGACCAGCTCCAGGTGATCGGCAAGCCCCATGCCCGGCTGGTCGTCGACGATCAGAACGTCGATCACTTCGCGTGGCTCGGCAATAGCCGCGGTGGGGCGTTCGATCGGCTTTCCCTGCAGAACCTGACGCTCGTGGTCGACGGTCGAAACGGATACGACGCGGGTTGGGGCCGGTTCTGGGTCGACGACACGGTTCAGAATAGAAACCTGAAACTCGAGGGCCAACGGGCCCACCGCCTCGAGGAGGGTGGCAAGTTCGGCTACTTCTGTTGTATGACCGATCCCGCTGGGATGGGGATCCACCAGAACATCGATATGCCCGACGGCGACATTCCCTCGGTCCAGTCGGACAACACCGCGATCGGGATCGGTGCCGAGCCTTCTCACGTCGGGACGAACCTCTGGCTCGGCTGTTATCTCGAGAACTGGTGGGGCAACGGCTACTACGTGAAAGACGGTACCGGGCGGAACGTCCTCGTCGGGTGTGAGGCCAGGAACTGTGGGAACGCGAACATCCGGATCGGCTACAGCGACGTCGTGATCGCCTGTCGGAGCGTCTGGGACGACCCACGTGGCGTCGACGAGATACGACAGGGGGTCTGTTTCGACGCCGACGAGGCGAACGGGACCGCCGTCGTTGGACTGCGGATAATCAAAGAGACGGGGGAAAACGCGACGGCCCGGATGCGAGCGGAGGCCCGCAGCGCGACCTACCGCGACGTCTATATCGAAAACCAGACCGACCAGCGCTCGCTCCAGGTCACCGGTACGGGCTCGAACCCCGAACAGGGAATCCTCGCGCTCGACGGCGTCCGGATCATCGACGGCGGCGACGGCTCGATCAATACGGCCGCACTCCGCATCGACCGCGAGAACGTCCACCTCTCGAACGTCTCGATCGACTGCATCAACGAGGACTCCTATCGAGCGGCTCTCCAGATCCAGAGCGGTTCGGCACGGATCACGAACTCCCGGCTCGCGGCACACGGCCCAAGTTACGCGGTGATCCTCGGTACCCAGAGCGGACGGGCCGAGATCGACCGGGCGACGTTCAACGACACGGAAGTCACCCAGGGATTCTACCTCTACGGCAACGACGACCAGATCGACTCCCTGGAGATCCGGGACTGTGACCTCCGGGAGGTCGGGGACGTCTTCCCGGCCTACAGCCCGGACGACGACGCCGTCAACCTCACGCGGGGCGTCTGGCGGGACAATCTCGGCTACCTCGGCGAAACGGAGTGGGGAAGCGGGGGAGCAAGCGCACAGTCGATGAATGTCGCTCCGTCCTCGACCGGCGGATCGTGGGCCAACGTGGCCGACTACGGCGCGGTCGGCGACGGCGAGGCCGACGACACGGACGCGTTCCGGCGGGCGCTCGCCGATTCGAGGCGGGTGTTCGTCCCCGAACCCGAGGCGGGCTACTACCTGACCGACACCCTCGAGCTCGACGGCCACGTCCTCGCAGGGGAGTCGGCGGAGTCGGTCACCCTCGGCTTCGACCTCGGGGAGGCGTCGAAGCCGGTCGGGATCGAGGTCGTGGACACGTCGACGGTGCGGGATCTCGGGGTGATGAGCGGGCGTTCGCGGTGGAACCTCGGGGCGCCCTGGAGCGGCCTCCGAGCCAACGGCGCTCACGAGGTGACGACCGAACGCCTGGCCGTCCGGGGCTTCGAGTACGGCCTCCACCTTCTTGCCAGAGAGGAGGCCATCGAGAACGGCCAGTACGGGATCGCGAACGTCGTCGACTGCGTCGAAGGGGTCCGGCTGGAGGCGACGGAGGGGGGCCGGGTCGACGGCAACGCCTTCTCGGGCGGCCGGATCGGGATCTCCTCGGCGCGAGCCAGCGAGGCAGACGCCCTGGATCGGGAGACCTACGGCGTCAACTTCCACAACGAGACGTGGTCGGCGATGACCGACAACACGTTCGTCACTCCCGCGATCGACGGCGTCGAGGTCGGCGCCCGGTGTACGGGCCGGTACAACACGTTCGTGGGTGCGCGGTGTTCGGACATGCGCGGGGAGGAACTCGGGATCGTCTTCGACGACGACGGCCCCTCCCAGCCCCGGTACAACAACGTCTTCGGCTACGACGACGACGGCGAGGAGCCCGCCCGGATCCGCTACCGCGGCGAGGACGGCATCGGCGAGGACCTCCGGGGGAACTTCGCCGTCGCCAACGGCGTCCCCCTGGAGACCGGGCGGATCAACCTCCACGAGGAGGGCCACCACGGCGCGTTCGTCTCCTTCGACGCCGAGAGCCGGGAGTTCGTTTTCGAGTCCGAGGGGACAGTCGTCGGTCGACTCGACGCCGAGAACGGCGACCTCCGGATCGCGGGGACCATAGAGGAGAACGCCGACCTCCGTTCAGGGGCCGGCAATCGAACCCACTAAGTCGAGCGGGTCCATGATCCGGGTATGACGACGTTCGGAACGGCCGAGGCCGCGCCCGGCGAGACGGCGACGGGGCGCCTCGAGGTGGGGGAGACCCGAGACGGGGCCGCCTTCGGCCTCCCGGTCGCCGTGATAAACGGCGCCGAGGACGGGAAGACCCTCTACGTGCAGGCCGTCAGCGACGGTGACGAGTTGAACGGGGTGGGGGTACTCCGGCGAGTCGTTCCGCGGCTCGATCCAGCGGAGATCTCGGGGACGATCCTGGTGACGGCGATCGTCAACTACCACGCCTTCCAGGTCGCCCGCCACCGGAACCCGATCGACGACACGAAAATGAATCGGGCGTATCCCGGCGACGCGGAGGGGACGTCCAGCGAGCGCATCGCCCACGCGACCTTCGAGGCGGCCTCCCGGGCGGATCTGATCGTCGACCTCCACCAGGGCTCGACGAGCCGGATGATCGACGAGGTCCGGGTGCGGTGTGGCCGCCGCCACCGCCTTCACGAGGAGTGTCTCGAGCTGGCGAAGGTCTTTGGCGCGGGCTACGTCTTAGACCAGAAAGGTCCCGACGGCCAGCTCGCTCGAGCCGGGCCCGACGAGGGGGTACCGACGATCGATCCCGAGCTCGGGGGGTCGGTCGGCTGGGACGAGGCGAGCGTACAGACGGGCGTCGACGGCCTCTACAACGTCCTCGCTCACTACGGCTTTCTCCCCGGGGACGCAAACTACGGCGACCAGACGCGGGCGGCCGGCTTCGACCAGTACGGCGCGCCGCGGGGCGGGCTCGTCGAGTTCGCGGCCGACCTCGGCGACCGGGTCCAGTCCGGAGACCCGCTGTTCGAGGTCACGACCCCCTTCGGCGAGCGGAAAGCGGAGGTGACCGCCGAGGAGAACGGCATCCTCTGGCGGAGCCGTCGGCTACCACAGGTCGCGACGGGCGAGTACGTCTGTTCGATCGGCGTCGACGTCGACACCTACTGATGGCGTCACCCCTCTCCTGTCCGGCCTGTGGCGCCGAGTACGCTCCCGGACCGGACGAACCCTGGCGGTGTTCGTGTGGCGCGCCCCTCGAGCTCGCCGCGGATCCTCCCCCGAACTCCCCGCAAGGGCGGACAGTCGATCCCGGGGAGGGGCTGTGGACGTTCGAGGAGTGGCTTCCCGTCAGGCGGCGGGTCAGCCTCGGGGAGGGATTCACGCCGCTGGTTTCGGCGGGCGAGCGATGGGGCGAGGCAGTGGGGTTCAAGCTCGAGTACGTCTTCCCGACGGGGTCGTTCAAGGACCGAGGGGCGACGACGACGCTCTCGCGGGCCGCCGAACTCGGCGTCAAGCGAGTGATCGAGGACTCCTCGGGCAACGCGGGCGCGGCGATCGCGACCTACGCCGCGCGGGCGGGGATCGACGCGGAGATCTACGTGCCCGCGGGGGTCAAAGCCTCGAAGCTTTCGGCGATCGAACGCGCCGGCGCGCGCCCGGTCCGCGTCGAGGGCGGCCGGGCGGCCGTCACGGAGGCCTGCCTCGAGGCCGTAGAACGCGGCGAAGGCTGGTACGCGAGTCACGCCTGGAACCCCGCCTTTTACGCCGGAACCTCGACGTTCGCCTTCGAAATTGCGGCCCAGCGCGGCTGGTCGGTTCCCGACGCCGTCGTCTGTCCGGTCGGCCATGGCACCCTGTTTCTGGGGGCGTATCGTGGCTTTCGTGCGCTCTACAACGCGGGAATCACCGACCGGCTCCCGCGGCTGCTGGGTGTCCAGTCGGAGGCGGCGGCACCGATCGCGGAGGCGATCGGCGGCGATGAGAGAGACCAGAGCGCCGACGCGACGACGGTCGCCGACGGCATCAGGATCGAAGCGCCCGCTCGACACGCCGAGATCGTAGAGGCGGTCGAGGTCACGAACGGGGACGCGACCGCCCTCGATGACGGGCGGATCGAGGCGGCTCTCGACCGGCTCCACCGCGGCGGGTTCTACGTCGAGCCGACGTCGGCGGTCGCGCCCGCGGCCGTAGAACGGTATCGAGAACTGGGGGTCGTAGAGCCCGGCGCGGACGTGGTCGTTCCCCTCACCGGCAGCGGCCTCAAGGGGGAGTGAGATGGTCAACTATCCACCGGAATTCTGTCCGTACTGTGGGACCGAACTCGGGAGCACGACGCTCGAGGGAGAGGCCCGACGATACTGCGGGGACTGCGACCGGATCGTCTGGCACAACCCCGTTCCCGGCGCCGGCGTCGCGGTCGTCGACCATCGCGAGGGGGAAAACGCCGTCTGCTGTGTCGAGCGCGCGATCCCGCCCGGGGTCGGCGAGTGGACGCTTCCCGCCGGCTACATCGACGCCGCCCGCGAGGAGGAGCCGGCGGAGGCGGCCGCCCGCGAACTCGGGGAGGAGACGGGACTCGTCGTCGATCCGGACGCGCTCGAACTCTACGACGCGACCGCGCTTCCGCCGCGGGAGGGACTCCAGGTGCTCTCGCTCCAGTACGTCGTCGATCGCAGGGAGACCTCGGGGGAGCCGGCGGCCGGCTCGGACGCCGCGGCCGCCCGTTTTCTCACGCCCGCGGAGTTCGACCGGCTGGACGAGCGGTTCCGCCCGATCCACGAGGAACGGTTCCGTGCGGTCGCACGAGAAAAGTAGGGAAAACGGGCCGGCTCAGCGGCCGAAAAAGAGGCCTTCCTCGAGTTTGGTGTAGATCTCCTTCTGCTGGAGATAGCTCGCGGCGCCCAGCAGGGTCGGCGCCCAGAGGCCGACGAAGATCCCGGCCGCCTCGTCGCCCTTTACGTAGAAGTTGTACCACGAGTAGACCACCGAAAACGCCGCGGCTGCGGTGATCGGGTCGCCCGCCGATAGCGGGGTTCCCTCGGCGATCTCCTCGGCTCGTTCGGCCGCGTCGGAACTCGACGGCTCCGAATCGTCCGTCTCTTGGAACAGCGTCATGCACTCGGTCGCGGGGAGGTGACGGTATCGCGCTGGTGCCGTATCACGAAAGCCGTTGATACGTTCCGACGCCGGCGAGCGCCGGTCGAACCCGATATCCCTTTACTGGCGGCTCGAATACGCTCTCGCATGTTCCTTTCGCTGCGCGCAGAGGTCGAGTCTGCCCTCCGGGAGACGCTAGCCGACCTCGATCTTCCGTCGGACGACCTCGGGATCGAAGAACCCCCCGAGGACGTCGAGAGCGTCCTCGCCTCGAGCGTCGCCTTCCGGCTGGCCGGCGAGGCCGGCGCCCCGCCGCCGGAGATCGCGGCGACCGTTGCCGACGCGATCGACGCCGACCATCTGGAGTTCGTCTCCCGCGTCGAGACCCAGGGCCCCTATCTGAACTTCCTGCCGAGCGAGGCGTACTTCGGGGAGACCCTCGAGGCGGCGGTCGATCCGGACTACGGCCGTCTGGCGGATCGCGAGGAGTCGGTCGTCGTCGAGCACACGAGCGCGAATCCGACGGGGCCGGTCCACGTCGGGCGCGCCCGGAACCCGATCGTCGGCGACGCCGTCGCGAACGTCCTCGCGTATGCGGGCTACGACGTCGCCCGCCACTACTACGTCAACGACGCCGGCCGCCAGATGGCCGTCTTCACCTGGGCCTACGAGACCTTCGACGAGGAGGACCTCGAGAGCGAACCCGCCCGCGACCGCGTCGAGTACGATCTCGTGCGCTACTACCGGAAGGGAAACGCCTTCCTCGAGAACGCAGACGACGACGCCGTCGAAGCGGCCGAGGCCGAGATCGAGTCGATCATGCAGGGCTTAGAGGCGGGCGACGAGGCGACCTACGAGCGCGTCAGCGAGGTCGTCGATCGCGTCCTCGGCGGGATGCGCGAGTGTCTCGCGCGCCTGCCAGCGGAGTTCGACGAGTTCGTCAAGGAGACCCGGTTCATGTTCGACGGGCAGACGGACGACGTCGTCGCGCGGTTGAAAGAACTCGACGGTGCGATATACGAGGAGGAGGCTTGGCAACTCGACCTGAGCGCACAGGGCATCGAGAAGAACATGGTCTTTCTCCGTTCGGACGGCACCTCGCTGTACCCCACTCGGGATCTGGCCCACCACGAGTGGAAGTTAGAGAACTTCGACCGGGCGGTGACGGTGCTGGGCGAGGACCACAAGCTCCAGGCCGAACAGATCAGGACCTCGCTCGACCTGCTCGGAAACGATGCGGACCGGCTCCGCCAGGTGATCTACTCCTACGTCAACCTCCCGGAGGGGAAGATGAGCACGCGGCGGGGGACGGGCGTCCAACTCGACGACCTGCTTGACGAGGCCATCTCGCGTGCCCGCGAGGAGGTCGAGGATCGCCTCGACGACCGGATCCGCGACGACGATCTGGGCGAGGAGGACATCGAACGGATCGCCCACCAGGTCGGGATCGGCGCCGTCCGCTACGACATCGTCGCCAAACAGCCGGCGAAGGCGATCACCTTCGAGTGGGATCAAGCACTTGACTTCGAGGCCCAGTCGGCACCCTACGTCCAGTACGTCCACGCGCGCTGTTGTGGGATTCTGGAAGAAGCCGGAATAGCCGTCGAGAGCGAGGTCGAGACCGCCTTCGATCCCTCGCTGCTCGAGACCGAGGCCGAACGCGACCTCCTGGAGACCATCGCGCGGTTCCCGGCGGTCGTCGAGGAGGCCGCCGACGACTTGGAGCCCCACCGGGTCGCGACCTACACCCGCGAGTTCGCCGAGGCGTTCAACGCCTTCTACCGGGAGTGTCCCGTCCTCGCTTCCGACGTGGACGAGGATCTCCGGGACGCCCGGCTCGCGCTCGTGGCGGCCTCGCGGCACACGATGGCCAACGCGCTCTCGATCCTCGGGGTCGCGGCGCCACGGTCGATGTAGCAGGTGGGGTGCAAAGGATACTTAGCGCCGGCACTGCTTCGTAGAGACAATGAGCCAGGAGGGCGCGACCGAACAGTCCGACCGAAAGAAGTACGAGTTCCGGAGAGTCATCGAGGAGCTCAAGGAGTTCGAAGGGTCGGGAACCCAACTCGTGACGATCTACGTCCCCGAGGACCGCCAGGTCAGCGACGTCGTCGCCCACGTCACCCAAGAACACTCCGAGGCGGCGAACATCAAATCGAAGCAGACCCGGACCAACGTCCAGGACGCCCTGACGAGCATCAAAGACCGGCTTCGCTACTACGACACCTACCCCCCCGAAAACGGGATGGTGCTCTTTTCCGGTGCCGTCAACTCGGGCGGCGGCCAGACCGAGATGATCACCCGGACCCTCGAGAGTCCGCCCCAGCCCGTCGAGTCCTTCCGGTATCACTGCGACTCCGATTTCCTCACCGAGCCCTTGGAGCACATGCTCGCCGACCAGGGGCTCTACGGCCTGATCGTCCTCGATCGGCGGGAGGCAAACGTCGGCTGGCTGCGGGGTAAGCGGGTCGAACCCGTCAAAAGCGCCTCCTCGCTGGTCCCCGGCAAACAACGGAAAGGGGGGCAGTCCGCCCAGCGGTTCGCCCGTCTGCGGCTCGAGGCGATCGACAACTTCTACCAGGAGGTCGCGGGGATGGCCAACGACCTGTTCGTCCCCGAGCGCCACGACTTAGAGGGCGTTCTGGTCGGCGGCCCCTCGCCGACCAAAGACGAGTTCCTTGACGGCGACTACCTCCACCACGAGCTTCAGGACAAGGTCCTCGGAAAGTTCGACGTTGCATACACCGACGAGTCGGGCCTGCGCGACCTCGTGGACAACGCCGAGGACGCCCTCGCGGACGCCGAGGTGATGAAGGACAAGCGGGAGATGGAGGAGTTCTTCGAGGAACTCAACGCGGGCGAACGCGCTACCTACGGCTTCGCCCAGACCCGCCGGAACCTGATGATGGGCGCGGTCGATCGCCTCCTGATCAGCGAGGACCTCCGGGCGGAGGCGATCACCTTCGACTGTCCGGAGTGTGCTAACACCGACTACGAGATGATCGACCAGCGCGCGTCGATCCCCGACCACACCTGCAGTGACTGTGGCGCAGACGTCCTCGCGAGCGACGAGGACCGCGAGGACGCCATCGA
Organism: Saliphagus infecundisoli; assembly: GCF_020177375.1. Classification (GTDB taxonomy): domain Archaea; phylum Halobacteriota; class Halobacteria; order Halobacteriales; family Natrialbaceae; genus Saliphagus; species Saliphagus infecundisoli. The sequence continues at coordinate 90,711 of NZ_JAIWHV010000008.1, forward strand.
CCACCTGATCGAACTCGCCGAACAACGCGGCACCGAGACCAAGTTCATCTCGACGGACTTCGAGAAGGGCGACCAGCTCCTCAACGCCTTCGGCGGCGTCGCGGGCATTCTGCGGTACTCGACGGGGATCTAAGCCTAAGCCGTTAGTACAGTAACTGCTCGACCTGGTGGCGACGACGCGCCAGATCGATCGCCGGCTCGACCCCTGGATCGTCGAGCAGCCGGTCCATCGCGAGCAACGGATCCGTCCCGGCCCGTTCGACGTCCTCGAGGAGGGTAGCGATCGCCTCCCGATTGGCCGCGAGCGACGAACAGAGCCCCAGCGCGAGCGCGAACGGAATCGCCGCCTCCCCGGTCGGAAACGCGTCGCTGATCCGTGAGAAGTCGGGTTCGTCGTCGGCGTCGCCCGGTGTGGGCCACTCGAGGGTCAGACAGCGCGGACAGAGGGTGGCGACCGGCTCCGTTTCGCGAGGGCGGTCGGGGAGGGTGTCGCGATGGGACGCCGGAACCCGGAAGGCGATCGGGTCCGTGTCGGCGTCACAGCAGGCGGCCACGGGACGGTCAGTCGCCGCCGGGGACGCCGCCCGCGGTGGCCTGTTCTGCGTCTACCTCGCCGGTCGAGCCGGTGTCGGCTTCGGCCTGGCGGGCCTCCTTTTCTTCCTGTTCTTTCTTCTCTTTGATCTTCTTCAGCCGGAAGATCTCCTCGCGCTCCTGTTCTTCTAACTTCTGTTCGATGTAGTCCTGGTTCTCGTAGAGCTCCGGCAGGAGTTTGAACTCGAGGGCGTTGACCCGGCGTTTGGTGGTCTCGATCTCGGTGAGCATCTTCTTCATCGCCGTCTCGACCTCGGCGGCGAGGATGATGCTCTCAAGGAGGTCCTCGTAGGCTTCCGCGGCCTCGTCGATCCGGGCGGAGGTGCCCATGATTCCATATCCTCGCTGGCCGAGGTCCTTCGAGACCCGCGAGGACTCGATCTGGGGGACGACGACGCCCATGATGTTCTTGGACTCGGTGGTGATCTCGGGGTGTTCCTGGAGGGCCGCGGCGGCCCCGCGGACGGCGACGTCGCCCTCCATCGCGCGGGCCATGTTGATCTTCGTCTGGGCGGCCTCGTAGTCGTCGGCCAGGTCGCCACGAACGTCCTGGGCCTTGTCCAGGATGTCCATGAACTCCATGATGAGCCCGTCGCGTTTCTTCTCTAAGGTGCCGTGGCCCCGCTCGGAGAGCTCGATGCGGTCCTCGATCTGCATCAGCTCCTTGCGTGTCGGTTTGACGTCCTTGGCCATTATCGGCCCCTTGCGCCCACAGCCGGATAACTGTTTACGGTTTTCCCGACGGGGCTCCGACGGAGTACCCAATTATGTCGAGTGGTTTAACCGTCGGGCGATCATCCAGCCGGACGAATGGACAGGCGGCGTTATCTCGGCGCGATCGGTGCGGCGGCGGTGGCTTCGACGGCGGGCTGTCTCGGTCGCGATTCGCTTCCGGAACCCCAGGACATCGAGAGCCGGGTTACGAGCGGCAGTTTCCGGACGCGACGCGAGGGCGAGGAGTGGCGGGACCTCCCGGTCCACGGGGTGAATCTCGGCATGGCCAAACCCGGACGATTCCCGGGGGAGGCAGCGATCACGAAAGCGGAGTACGCCCGGTGGCTCGAGGGGATCTCGGAGATGAACGCTAACGTCATTCGGATGTACACGCTCCATCCCCCGGGGTTTTACGAGGCGCTGGCCGAGCACAACGAAGAGCGCGAAGAGCCCCTCTTCGTCCTCCACGGCAACTGGATCGCCGAGCCAGCACTGGCAGAGGCCGGCGACGCCTTCGACGACTCCGTCGTCGAGATCCACCGCCAGGGGATCGAGGAAATCGTCGACGCCGTCCACGGCGACCTCTCGGTCTCCGAGCGGGTCGGCCAGGCCGACGGGACCTATCGCGCGGACGTCTCGCCGTACGTCCTGGGCTACGTCATCGGCATCGAGTGGCCCCCGGAGGTCATCGAGGAGACCGACGACGCGAACGAGGGGATCGGCGACTACGACGGCGAGTACGTTCGAACCGAGGACGCGACGCCGTTCGAGCACTGGCTCGCAAAGCGGCTGGACGAGGTCACAGCGTACGAGGACGAGCAGTACGACGAAACCCGTCCGCTGAGCTTCACGAACTGGCCGACCGCGGACCATCTCGAGCATCCCGCCGAACCCCTCGAGGAGGAGGACCTCGTCAGCGTCACCGCCAACCACCACCGGACGACCGACGCCTTCGACCGCGGGCTGTTCGCGACCTACCACGTCTACCCCTACTACCCCGACTTCCTCAACTACGAGGAGGAGTACGTCGAGTACGTCGCCGAGGACGGCGAGCGGAGCAGCTATCGGGGGTATCTCGAGGACCTCGTTGACGCCAATGACCACCCGGTACTCGTCGGCGAGTTCGGCGTCCCGGCCTCGCGGGGGAAGACCCACAGCCACGTCTACGGCTTCGACCAGGGCGGCCACACCGAACGCCAGCAAGGCGAGATGAACGTCGAACTCTACGAGCACATCGTCGGCGCCGACACGCTGGGCGGCCTCGTCTTCACCTGGCAGGACGAGTGGTTCAAACGCACCTGGAACACGATGGACTACATGAACCCCGACCGGCGGCCGTTCTGGTCGGACGTCCAGACCTGCGAGCAGATGTTCGGGGTGCTCGGCTTCGACCCCGGCGACGAGCCCGGCTTCACCCTCTCGGGATCTCCCGACGAGTGGGACGCGGCAACCCGACTCGACGACGACCCCGGTCCCTCGCCGCTGGTTGCCCTGGAGGACGGTCACGACGGCGCACGGACCCTGACCGGGCTCGAGGCCGGGGCCGACGAGCGCTACCTCCATCTCCGGGTTTCCTTCGACGACCTCGCCGACCTCGACTGGAATCGAGCGAACACCCTCCTCGCGCTCGATCTGGCCCCCGGACAGGGCAACACCTCGCTGCCGTTCGAGACGGGCCTGGGGACCGACCGGGGCGTCGATTTCGTCGTCCACCTCGCCGGCCCCGGGAGTTCGCGGGTCGTCGTCGACAGCTACTACGACGTCTTCTACTACCTCTACGCCGAGCTCCTCGAGTCGATCCCGACCGTCGAGTACGCCGGGGAGAGAGACAGCGGCGAGTTCCACCCGATCGAACTCGCGCTCAATCGGGAGCTCCGCATCCCGAGCCAGGACCGGACGATCGGGTTCGAGAGCCACGAGACCGGGCGGCTTCGCTTCGGCAACGGCGATCCCGAGAGCCCGGAGTACGACTCGCTGTCCGACGTCCACGTCGCCCCCGCCGAGGACACGATCGAGGTTCGGCTCCCCTGGCTCCTGATCAACCTCAGGGATCCGAGTCGCCACGAGACCGTCGCCGACCTCTGGGAGGACGGCATCGAAGGCCGGACAGCCGACGGGGTCTCGGTCGCGGCGGCCACGTTCGCACCCGAGGATCCGGACGCCGAGCCCGAGCTGTCGGCGGGCGACGGCGAGGCGACCGTCACCGACGCGATCGGCGACCTCTCGGGGAGCCGACTCGAGTTCGGTCCCGAGTCGACGTTCGAGTGGGAGGGCTGGGAGGAGCCCAGCTACCACGAGCGGCGCAAGGAGTCCTACGAGGTCATCCGGGAGGCGTTCGCCGGAGCGAATCGATAGCCCCTGCCCGCGTCGGATTTATACCCCGTTCGCCCCTACCCCGTTCCGTGAGCACGCGAACGAGTGCGCTCGACGACACCGTCTTCGGCGTCGACGTCCAGAGCGGGGACGTCCGTGGGGATTCGCCCTCCTACGCGCTCGTCGCCTACGACGGCGAGGGAGTCGAGCGCGACGTCGTCTCCGGCCGGAAGCTGCGCCGGCTGATCGAGGAGCGCGAGCCGGCGATCGTTGCGACCGACAATATGTACGAGCTGGCCGAGGACAAGGACCGACTGGTCCACTTCCTGGGCGCTCTCCCGGCGGGAACGAAGCTCGTCCAGGTCACCGGCGACGAACGCCCGGAACCCCTCTCGCGGGTCGCCAAGCGCCACGGGGTCCCCTACGCCAAGGAGCCGATGGCGGAAGCCGAGGCGGCGGCCCGCCTGGCCGCCCACAACGTCGGCTACGAGGTCTCGGCGTTCACCGACCGGACGGAGGTGAAGGTCTCGCGCGGGCGCTCGACGGGCGGGGGCGGCTGGAGCGAGGACCGCTACACCCGCCGGATCCACGGCTCGGTCAGGAAACGGGCCCGGGAGGTCGAATCCGATCTCGAAGGAGCAAACCTGGAGTACGAGGTCGATATCACCGAGAAGTACGGCGGCTACTCGAACGCCGTCTTCTCCGTCGAGGCCCGCCCGGAGGAGATCCCGGTCTCGGCCCACCGCTCGGGCGACGTCAGGGTCGAGATCGAACGCGTCCGCCGGGACGGCATCGAGTTTCGCCCGCTCGCGAAACGCCGCGACCACGTCCTCGTCGGGATCGACCCCGGGACGACGACCGCGGTCGCCATCGTCTCGCTCTCGGGGGAAGTCCTCGACGTCCGGAGCTCGCGGACCGGCGACCACGCCGACGTCATCGAGTGGATCGTCGAGCGGGGCCGGCCGGTCGTCGTCGCCGCCGACGTGACGCCGATGCCCGAGACCGTCGAGAAGATCCGCCGGAGCTTCGACGCTGCGGCCTGGACGCCCGACAGCGACCTCCCGATCGACGAGAAACAACACCGGACGCGCGATGAGGCCTACGAGAACGACCACCAGCGCGACGCGATGGCCGCGGCGCTGTTCGCCGTAGACGACCACGCGGACCAGTTCGAGCGGATCGCGCGCAAGGTCCCGCCCGGCCTCGACCGCGGGGCGGTCACCGCCCGCGTCGTCGCCGGCGGCGAGAGCGTCGAAGCCGTCCTCCGGGATCTCGACGACGACGACGAGGAGGCCGAGGACGAGGCCACGGACCACGAGCCCCGGGAACTCACCGAGGAGGAACGACGGATCAAGGACCTCGAAGCCCAAGTCGATCGACTCGACTCCCACGTCGACCGCCTCCAGAACCGGCTCCAGCAGCGCGACGAGCGCATCGAGGAACTCGAGGGAAAACTCGCGGAGAGCCGCAGCGAGGAGCGCCGCGAGGTCCGGAGAAACCGGGAGGTGACCCGCCTCGAGCGCAGAGTGAACGCCGTCGAGGACGAACGCGACGAGGCCCGCGAGGAGGTCGAGGCGTTGGAACGGAAGGTCGAGCGGATGAAGGAACTCTGGAAGCTCGATCACTCGAACTTCGCGGACGTCTCCGAGGAGCGTGCGGGCCTCGTCCCGGTGAAGGTCGTCGAGAAGTTCACCAACGAGGCGATCCGGGCCGCGGACGAGGCGTACGGCATCGCCTCCGACGACGTGGTCTACCTACGGGACGCCAGTGGCGCCGGGCGCTCGACCGCCGAACTCCTCGCGGAGTTCGATCCCCGAATCGTGCTGAAGGAGGGCGGGCTCTCGGAGATAGCCGACGCCATCCTCTTCGACCGGGAGGTGCCGGTCGCCCCCGCCGACGACGTCGCGATGCAGGAGGTCGACGAACTCGCCGTCGCCCGCGAGGAGGAAGTCGAGGCGGCGATCGAGGAGTGGCGCGATCGGGCCGAGGACAGGGAGAAAGCACGGAAGGCCTCGATGGTCGATCGGCTCATCAGCGAACACCGCGCGGGCGACAACGAGGCGTAAACTACCCCACCCTACTCCCTCGGCGCTCCGCGCCTCGGTCCTTGAGGGTGGGGTTTTGATGTGGACTCCCGGCACTCATAGGGATCGGCTGACTAGTTCATATCTCTTGGACGCGTAGAGAGACTCATGACGACGTGGGGCGGGAAGTTGGATGGTGTCGATGAGGAGCAGTTGCGCCAGCAACTGCGCACGGAGACGGATGCGAAAGCGGTCAAACGCCTCACGAGTGCTCTGCTGTATCGACAGGGAAAGTCACCGGCAGAGATCGAACAGCTGCTCGGATTCCCCGAACAAACAGTCTACGATTGGCTCGACACTGTCGCCAAGCGCGACCCAACCGCGCTCGGCGACCTCCCTCGTCCCGGCCAACCCGCCCGCCTCACCGACGACCAGTGGACAGAACTGACGGCGACGCTGGCGGCGTCGCCGTCGGAAGCAGGCTACGATCAACCGACGTGGACACCAGCTCTCGTCCGTGAGTACGTCGCTGAGACGTTCGACGTCGAGTACTCGCTGGCGCACATGTATCGTGTGATGAAGCGGGCGGGCCTGTCTTACCAGACAGCCCGCCCGCATCACTACAAAGCAGATCCCGCTGAACAACGGCGCTGGCGTGAGGAGTTCAAAAAAAGTGGCCGACGCTGAAGGCAAAAGGCCGCCGAATCGTCGTCATCGATCAGCACACCCAGGTGATCAAGACCACGCAAAAACGCGCATGGTTTCCGGTGAACTCCCGCCCGAGACTGCCGGTCTCGGGCGGTCGAGCCTCGGTTAATCTGTTAGGCGCGGTCACCGACGACGGTGACCACTTCATCTCATTCGTCGACGGCTCGTTCACTGGAAAAGTAGCCGCGCACTTTCTCCGAGCACTCCAAGAAGAGTTCGGAGAGAAGTTGGTGATCGTCCTAGACAACGCGCCGTATTTCATCGCGAAGTACCTCAAGAAGCAGGCCGCGAAAGCGGGCCTGCTTCTTGAATATCTCCCACCGTATGCACCGGAAATGAATCCACTCGAACAGTGCTGGCGTCAATTGAACGAGGGACGTGCCAACAAACTCTATCGAACGCTTCCAGAGCTGAAAGCGTATCTCACGAGTACACTTCCGACCCTCAGCTCACCGAGAATCTATGAATATCTCTGCTGATCCCTATCAGTCCCCGGCAATAGGCCTGTAACTCTCGCCGTTCATTGTCCCACCATTCACACGCACGTCTACTGGTGTCGAAGGAAATCGGAGATTTTCTGACCATTGGAAAGCTCCGCTTTCCAAGACGTCTCCGTCCCCCGACGTGGGCGAGGAACGGAGTCTGTGTGTTCGCTTCCGGGCATAGCGTAGCCCGATGTTTTTCGCGCCATTGTAGTCCGCGTTGACCTCGTAGCCGCATTTCTGGCAGTGAAAGTGCTCGCCGTCGCGGTTGTGCTCGTGCGTGAACCCACAGTCCATCCGAGAACAGCGGTGGGACGTGTGGTTCGGTGCAACCTGTTCGACGGAGACGCCGCGTTCGGGTGCCTTGTACTCGACCAGCCGGCGGAACGCCCAGACGTGGTGCCACTCCGCAAACGGCAACCGCTCGCGGATGCCGTCCAACTTCTCGAACGCGATTACGTCGCACCCGTTCTCAGCGGCTTCGGTGACGATCTCGTTTGCGACGGTGTGAATGTACTGTTTTCACCACGCTTCTTCGCGCTTTCCGAGCCGAAGAAGCGCGTTGTGTGCGGCTTGTGTCCCGCGCTGTTGCAGCTTCCCACGCCGCTTCTCGAACTCGCCAGACCAGTGATCGTAGTCGTCGCCCTGCCAGAACGTGCCGGTCGAAGCGACAGCGAGACTAGTGACGCCGAGGTCGATACCGAGGACCGTCTGGTGCTCGGTATCTGCCGAAACCTCGACATGGTTGCCGTCCGATTCGCACCGCCGAGTCGAGAGGTGCAGGTAAAACTCGTCGGTTACCGCGTCGTACCTGAGCGTACTCTCGCGGAACTCGTAGTCCTCGGAGAGAACGTACCGTTCGTAGGGCGTCGGGCTGTCCGACGGCAACACGAACGGAAGTTCGATGCGACCATCGACCGTTGCAAGCGACGCTTTGTTGCGGGAGAACGTCGCGCTTCGCGTGTCGTAGTCGATGGTCTCGGCAGTGAACGTGGGACGGGAGACGCGCCGCCCGTTCTTCCAGCGTTCGACAACGCCCTTGACGGCTTCGACGCCGCGACGAATGGCGGCTTGGACGAGTTGTGCCTGCAAGTCCGTCTCCTCGCGGAGGTCGGCGTACAATGCGTCCCGAACCTCCCGTTTGTTGGTCTTGCACTCGGTGAACGAGGTATCCAACCAACAGAACGCGGCGGTTCGATTCGCACAGTGCAGATACTGTGTGGCAGTTCGGTGGAAAGCGTCGCGGTGCTCGTCGGAAACGGCGAGTTTCACGACGGCAGTTCGACGCACTTTCATACCTCAGATAAAACCCAACGGTACGTAAACGTCCGGGAGTCGGCCTGCCACTGTCGTGTGGGTTCGGTAGTCCGCGATCGGCTCCTCCCCTCCCTACTCGCGCCTCCGTGCGACAGAGCGTCGCACTTCCGGCGCTCGTTGAGGATAGCGCGGGACTCCGTCCCCCAGACCATGCGAACGGCGAAGCCGTGAGCAGAAGGGGGCTCCGCCTTGCAATTAAGCTGACCTGCTTACTGCATTCCCCAGGCTCCAAGCAGCGAGTTGAGCAGTCCCTTCACGACGAGGCCCAGCCCCGCGATGGCGAGCGCGATCCCCGCCGCGACGATCAGGTTCGCGTAGGCAACGAGCGCGATCCCGACGAGGACGAGCGCCAGCCCGGCGATCCCGACGGCCCCGAGTTTGTCGAACATGTCCCTGGAAACCCCCCTCCGATCCATCAACCTTACGACATGGCGGCCTCGGGGCTCAGAACTCGATCCCGATGTCGCCATCGCCGGAGTCGTTATCATCGTCCCCGTCACTCGAGAGGCCATCGCCGCCGTCATCGCTCCCGTCGGCCGGTCCCCCGTCGTTCTCGTTTCGACCGTCGCCCGCTCCGTTCCCCTGGCTTCCGGGACCGGCCCCGTCGCCGGCCGTGGGTCCGTCCTCGTCGTCCGCTTCGCCGTCGTCCGCGTCGTCGAACAGGGACCCGAGGTCGTCGTCCGCTCCGCTGTCGTCCGTTCCGCCGTCGCCTGCCTCGCCGTCACCGTCCTCGCCGTCGCTTGAGGGATCGCTCGCCGGGGTCCCGTCGCCGTCCTCGTCGCCGAACGACTCGTCGTCGCTGCTGTCGGTCGCGTCGTCCGCACCTGCGTCCTCGTCGTTCGCCTCGCTCCCGTCGCCCTCCCCGTCAGCGCCGTCGGCCGACCGACCGTCCGCGGGCCGGTCGGCTCCGTCGTCTCCGGGTTCGTCGTCCTGGCTCTCGCCCTCGTCGGTCGGCGTGTCGCCTCCCGTCCCCTCCCCAGTCCCCTCGGAGTCGGCGTTGCCCGACTCCTCTCCGTCATCCGCGGTCTCCGGGGAGCCGTCGCTCCCCGCGTCGGCCCCGTTCGCGCCACCCCCATCGTCGGTGGCCGTTGCCGGCTCCCCGCCCTCGAGTTCCGGGCCACTCCCCGCCGGGTCGTCGTCGGAGCCGACGAGGGCGTCCACTACGAGCGGGCCGCCGACCGTGAGGATCGTACCGAGGACGAAGACGCCGATTCCGGCGGCGACGAGCCCCGACTGGAGGTCGAGGTCCCGAACCTCCTCCCAGGGCGGGCGCGAAGCGTCCCCGGGGTCCGGTCGCTCCCGGTCGTGGCTCGATCCGTCCTCTCCGTCGGTCCCGTTCATCGTGGGTCGGAGTCCGCTTCCCGCCGATCGCCGGCGTAGCGGTCGTTGGCCCAAGTACGGGGTCCGTGGGTTATTATACTGGCGCTAAACGCCCGCTTCGTCCGTCGTGCCCGGGAACGGCGACGGTGTCGGCAGCGAGGGAACGACGCCCGAACCCCGCGGGAAGGATCTCCGGGAGGGAACCGGGAGACTCCGTTCCGCCGGTTAGCCCCCACATAAATTCCATACGATAGGGAATGTATTTATGCAGGGAGCCTCGAACGGGGAACCATGTTGGCCGAGTTGACCGGCTTCCAGCGAGATTTGTTGTTCGTCCTCTGTGGGATGGACACGCCGAGCGGAAGCGAGATCATGCGCGAGGTCGAACAGTCCCAGGATCGGTCGGTGCTCCACGGCCGGCTCTACTCGAACCTGGACGAACTCGTCGAGGCGGGGTTCGTCGAGAAGGGGGAACTCGACGGGCGGACGAACTACTACTCGCTGACCGAGGCGGGCTACGAGCGGCTCCGGGCCCGCCACGAGTGGGAAGGGGGATACCTCGAGGCGCGCTCGGGGGAGACGGACGCCGAGTAGCTCCTACCCCTCAGTCCGCACCGCGACCTCCGACTCGCTGGCCTCCCACTCCTCGCGGGAGACGGTGTAGCGGTGGCAGTCTTCGGGCTCGCCGTCGATGACGACGAAGTTCCGTACCAGTCCCTCGCGGCGGCCACCGTGGGCCTCGACGTACTTCTCGATGGCGCGGTTCGAGCGGTCGTTGTCCGCGTCCGCGGTGACCGCCACGCAGTCGAGGTCGAGGCGGTCGAACGCCACCGCCATGAACGCGGCGGCGCGCTCGCCGGAGTACCCCCGGCCCCAGAACCGTTTCCGGAGCCAGGTGCCGAGCGTCATCGTCCGCCGATCCCAGTCGACGCCGAAGCCGGCCATCCCGGCGATCTCGCCGGTGCCCTCCTCGCCCTCGCGGGGGTAGACCATGTAGGACGCCCGCTCGTCCTCCTCGCGGCCCTCGGCGACGCGCTCCAGAAAGTCGACGGTCTCCTTTGGCGTACTGTGGGGCTCCCAGGTGACGTACTCGGTGACCTCGTCTATCCCCGGGTCCGACGAACAGATCTCGTAGAACTCGAGGACGTCGACCGTCTCGGGGCCGGCGGCCTCGAGGCGCAGTCGGTCGGTCTCGATCGTCTCGGGGAACAGATCCATAGAACGTCCGACGGACGGTCGCACAAAAGCGTTGTCGCGGGTGTGTGAAGCGTGGCCGTAGGTCACTCGCGCTCGGCGACCGCGCGTTTCAGCGAGAGGACGGTTCGCTCGAACCCACAGACCAGTTCGTCGTCGCCGTTGAACGCCTCGACGCGCATCGTGACGACCCCGCGCTCGCCGTCGCTGGTCTCGCGCTTGTCGGTGACCGTCGAGCGCGCGTGGATCGTGTCGCCGTGGAACACGGGGTTTGGGTGTTCGACGCCGTCGTACGAGAGGTTCGCGACGATCGTCCCGTCGGTGGTCTCGGGGATCGAGAGCCCGACGGCCAGGCTCATCGTGTAGAGGCCGTTGACGACCCGCTCGCCGAACTCGGTGTCGGCGGCGAACTCCCGATCCAGGTGCAGGGGCTGCTGGTTCATCGTCATGTCACAGAACCGCTGGTTGTCGCCCTCGCTTACCGTTCGGCGTTTCTCGTGGTCGATCGTCTCGCCGACGGTGAACTCCTCGAAGTAGCGTCCGGCCATATCCGGTGTAGCACCACGACCCCCAAAAACGCTCGCCGCTGGCCCCACGATTGACGGTGCCCCGGAGAGCAGTGGGGGTATGGCCCGACGAAGCCTGCTCTTTACCCCCGGCGACCGTCCCGAGATGATGCGAACGGCCCTCGAGTCGGGGGCCGACGCCGTGATCTTCGACCTGGAGGACGCGGTCTCGCCCGACGGAAAGACCGCCGCGCGCGAGGCGGTGGGCGACCTGCTGGCCGACGCCGCAGATGCCGAAAGCGAGGTCTGCGTCCGCGTCGAGTCCGGGCGGGCGGCCGAGGATCTCGACGCGGTCCTCGGTCCGAACGCACGCCTCGACACGCTCGTCCTCCCGAAGGTCGCGGCGGCCGAGGACGTCGAGGCGGTCGCGGCGCTCCTGACGAACCGCGACTCGGCGGCGGGCGTGTTCGCGCTGATCGAGAGCGCCCGGGGAGTGCTTTCCGCCCACGAGATCGCCGCCCACGACCGGACGGAGGCGCTGATCTTCGGCGCCGAGGACCTCGCGGCCGACCTCGGGGCCTCCCGGAGCCGAGAGGGGACGGAGGTCCTCTATGCCCGCCAGCGGGTCGTGCTCGCCGCCGCCGCCTACGACCGGGACGCGATCGACACCGTCTTCACGGAGTTCGGGGACAGCGAGGGGCTTCGCACGGAGACGGCACGGGCCCGCCGGCTGGGCTACGACGGAAAGCTCGCGATCCACCCCGACCAGATCGAGCCGATCCACGACGCCTTCCGGCCCGACCCCGAGGAAATCGAGTGGGCCGAGCGCGTCCTCGCGGCCGAACGGGAGGCCAAGGGAGGGGTGTTCGAGGCCGACGGCGAGATGATCGACGCGCCGCTTCTCTCCCGCGCCGAGCGGATCCTCGAGCTGGCGAGCGCGGAGTGACTCCGGCCCACGCCCGTCCACTCCTTTAGGGCGATTATATGCCGTTCGGGCACGAACCCCATGATTTACGGTGATGTTCGCCACACTTATCCCACGTTCGCCGAATCCACTAGGCATGTCTGCCGACGTGAACCCCTTCGAGAGCCTCCAGTCCCAGATCGACGAGGCCGCGGCCCACATGGACGTCGCCGACGACGTCGTCGAGCGGCTCAAACACCCCGAGCGGGTCCTCGAGACGAACCTGACCGTAGAGCGCGACGACGGTACCCTGGAGCGGTTCAAGGCCTTCCGCTCGCAGTTCAACGGCGACCGCGGCCCCTACAAGGGGGGCATCCGCTATCACCCACACGTCAGCCGCGAGGAGGTCAAGGCCCTCTCGGGGTGGATGGTCTACAAGTGTGCGATCGTGGACATCCCCTACGGCGGGGGGAAGGGTGGGATCGCGATCGACCCCGCGGAGTACAGCGAGACCGAACTCGAGCGCGTCACGCGCGCGTTCGCGGCCGAACTCCGCCCGCTGATCGGCGAGGACCGGGACGTGCCCGCACCCGACGTCAACACGGGCCAACGGGAGATGAACTGGATCAAGGACACCTACGAGACCCTCGAGAACACGACGGCGCCGGGAGTCGTCACCGGGAAGTCGCTCTCGAGTGGCGGCAGCGAGGGCCGCGTCGAGGCGACCGGCCGCTCGACGGTGATCGCCGCACACGAGGCCCTGGAGTACCTCGGCCGGGAGATCGAGGGCGCGACGGTCGCCGTCCAGGGTTACGGCAACGCGGGCTCGATCGCCGCCCGACTGGCCGACGAACGGGGCGCGCGCGTGGTCGCCGTCTCGGACTCCAGCGGCGGGATCCGAAGCGACGACCGCCTCGACCCGCGGGCCGTCAAGTCCCACAAGGAGGAAACCGGCAGCGTCGTCGGCTACCCCGACGCCGACAGCGAACTCACCAACGAGGAACTCCTCACGGCCGACGTCGACGTCCTGATCCCCGCGGCCCTGGAGAACGCCATCGACGGCGACCTCGCCGAGGACGTGGAGGCCGACCTGATCGTCGAGGCCGCCAACGGGCCGCTGACGCCGCGGGCCGACGACGTCCTTGCCGAGAGCGAGGTGACGGTCGTTCCCGACATCCTCGCGAACTCGGGCGGCGTCACCGTCTCCTACTTCGAGTGGGTCCAGAACCGCCAACGTTTCCACTGGTCCGAAGAGCGTGTCAACGACGAGCTCGAGACGATGGTCGTCGACGCCTTCGACGCCCTGACCGACGCCTACGAGAACCACGGCGCCGAGGACTTCCGGACCGCGGCCTACGTCGTCGCCGTCCAGCGGGTTGTAGACGCCTACGAGGAGTCCGGTACCTTCCCCGGCGCGTAGCGACCGGGCGACAGCCTTTTGTTCCGGCGGGGAATCCCGGAGAGCGTCGTCAATGCTCCTCGAACGGCTCTCCGTCTACCGCGACCGCGTCCGGAGAGCGTTCACGGCCGCCCTGGAGGAAGAACACACCGACCGGGAGATCGCCGCGAGCTTCGCCCTCGGAACCTTCATCACCGCGATGCCAACCGGCGGGCTCGGCCTCGGACTGTTCGTCGTTCTCGCCTATTACCTCGAGTGGGTCAGCAAGACCGCCATCTTCGCCTCCGCAGTCGTCCTCAACCCCCTGGTCAAGCCGGTGGTTTACGTCGCCAGCTACCAGCTCGGTGCCCTCGCCTTCGGCACCGAACCGGTCGCCGTCTTCGACCGGCCGCTCGCCGACGCCGCGGTGACCGCCGTCCAGCTTCTCGTGCTGGGCAACCTCGTGATCGCCCTCGTCCTCGCGGCCGCGGGCTACGCCCTCTCCCTGCGGATCGCCCGCGAACACCGCCGTCGCCGGGAGACGGGACGACCGCTCTCCCCGGCCGCGGCGGTTTCCTCGTTCGTGGATCGGCTACGGCGGTAGTTAGAGCCCGAGTTCCCGCCCGATGACGAGGTGCTGGATCTCGCTGGTTCCCTCGCCGATCTCCATCAGCTTCGCGTCGCGGTAGAACCGCTGGGGCGCGAAGTCGGTGGTGTAGCCGTACCCACCCAGGACCTGGACGGCGTCCTCTGCGACCTCGCGGGCCGCCTCGCTGGCGTCGAGTTTCGCCAGCGCTGACTCGCGAGTAACGGGGTCGCCCTGGTCGTAGCGCCAGGCCGCCCGATGGGTCAAGAGGCGCGCGCGCTCGGTCTTTCGATGCATGTCCACGACCATGTCCCGGACGGCGTCGAACTCCGAGATCGGCTGGCCGAACTGCTCGCGCTCGGTGCTGTAGTCGCGGGCGGCCTCGTAGGCACCCTGGGCGAGCCCCGTCGAGAGCGCCGCGATCGAGATCCGCCCGCCGTCGAGAGTTCGCTTGGTCTGCTCCCAGCCCTCACCCTCTTCGCCGAGCAGTCGGTTCTCGGGGAGCCGGACCCCGTCGAGCTGGATCTCACAGGTCGGCGAGGCGTTAAGCCCCATCTTCTCCCAGATCGTCGTGACCTCGAAGCCGTCGTCGTCGGGATCGACGATGAACGTCGAGATCCCATCGTAGCCCGCCTCGGGGTCCGTGACGGCCTTCACCAGTATCGATCCGGCCTCGGAGGCGTTCGTGATGAACTGCTTTGTACCATTCAGCACCCACTCGTCGCCCTCCTGTCGGGCAGTCGTGGACATGTTCGAGGCGTCGGACCCGCTCTCGGGTTCGGTCAGCGCCCAGCCGCCCACGTACTCGCCCTCGGCGAGCGGCCGGAGCCACTCCTCTTTCTGCTCTCGCGTCCCGAAGAGCTCGATCGGTTTCGAGGCCAGCGAGACGTGGGCGGCGTAGGAGAGCCCGATCGAGCCCGATACCCGGCCGAGTTCCTCGGTGATGACGGCGTACATGAGCTGGTCGCCGCCCAACCCCCCGAACTCCTCGCTTACCGGGACGCCCATCACGTCGAGGTCGGCGAGCTGGTCGAAGACCTCCTCGGGGTAGCGGTGGTCGTCCTCGATCTCCTGGGCGATCGGGGCGATCTCGGCCTCACAGAACTCCCGGACGGTCTCCCGGATCATCCGGTGTTCGTCGGGCACGTCGAAGTCCATGGTCGTTCGTTACCGACGAGGGGAATAAACGCACCGTCCTGTCGCTGGCGGGTTGCCGTCGTGGTGCCGTCGGGATCAATGCCCCAGAAGTTCACCAGCCATCCGGCAGACTGTCCGCTCGTCCAGTCCGGGACACATTTACCGCGTGGTTGCTAGGCGTCTACACATGGACCTCCGCCAGCTCGCCCGGGGCACCGTCGAGTGGGGCCGGATCGAGCGGGTGGTCCGAACTCTCGCCGAGCGCTACGGCCGCGAGGAGGTCCGCGTCGAGTTCGTAGAGAGCGACAACTGGCTCTCGACGCCGCTGGTGATCGACGAGGAGTGGTTCGTCAAGATCGTCTCCCGCCAGAACGCCCTCGTCCACGGCCTGCTCACTACGGGGCGGAACGTCGGCGCCTTCTCGTCGGGGACGGAGGGCTTCTTCGACCGGTTCGACACCCCACTCCAGATGGTCGAACACGAGCACGAGGCCACCGAGCGGATGCGCGAGATCGGACTCAACGCGCCCCGGCCCGTCGACGCCTTCGAGGTCAACGGGCTCGGGGTCCTCGTCCTCGAGTACCTCCCCGCCTTCGAGACGTTCGATGACCTTCCCGACGACGAGGTCCGCGAGCGCGCGCCCGACCTCTTTTCGATGCTCGCCGCGCTCCACGACCACGGCCTCGCCCACGGCGATCTCCGCGCGGAGAACGTCCTGATCCGCGACGACGAGATCTACTTCATCGACGCGACCCGCCTCCAGGCGGGCCGGGCCAGAGAGACGCGGGCCTACGACCTCGCGTGTGCCCTCGCGGTGCTCGAGCCCCGACTGGGCGCCCGGGAGGCGGTCGCGGTCGCCTACGGGACCTACGGGTCCGAGGACTTACTCGCCGCCCGGGAGTTCCTCGATTTCGTCCGGCTGCGCCCCGACCACGAGTTCGACTCGACGCGGCTCCGCAGCGAACTCGAGAAGGTCGCCGACCTCGGCGAGTAACCTCCGGCGCATAGCAGGCTTTTTCACGGCGCCCGGCGAGTATTGCCAGTAATGAGCGATCAGGGTTACGGCCACTACGTCGACGGCGAGTGGGTCGAGGGCGACGGCGAGAGCTTCGAGAGCAGGAATCCGGCGACCGGTGAGACGCTGGCGACGTTCGCCAGAGGCGACGAGAGCGAGGTCGACCGGGCGCTTTCGGCCGCCGACGACGCCTTCGCGGAGTGGCGCCGGCTGTCGTACATCGACCGCGCGGAGTACCTCTGGGAGATCTACCACGAGCTCCGGGACCGCCACGACGAACTCGGCGAGATCGTTACCAAGGAGTGCGGGAAGGAACTCTCGGAGGGGAAAGCCGACGTCGCCGAGGCCTGGCACATGGTCGAGTGGGCGGCTGGCAACGCCCGCCACCCCCACGGCGATGTCGTCCCCAGCGAGGTCGGTGCCAAGGACGCCTACATGCGCCGCAAGCCCCGGGGCGTCGTCGGCTGTATCACCCCCTGGAACTTCCCGGTCGCGATCCCCTTCTGGCACATGGCGATCTCGCTGGTCGAGGGCAACACCGTCGTCTGGAAGCCCGCCGAGCAGACCCCCTGGTGCGGTCAGATCATCGCCGAGATGTTCGAGGAGAGCGGGATTCCCGACGGCGTGTTCAACATGGTCCAGGGCTTCGGCGACGCCGGCGCGTCGATCGTCGAGGACGACCGCGTCGATACCGTCCTCTTTACCGGCTCGGCGGAGGTCGGCCAGGAGATCGCGAGTTCGGTCGGCGGCGAACCCGGCAAGCTCGCGGCCTGCGAGATGGGCGGCAAAAACGGGATCGTCATTACCGAAAAGGCCGACCTCGATATCGCCGTCCACTCGGCGATCATGTCCAGCTTCAAGACGACCGGCCAGCGCTGCGTTTCGAGCGAGCGCCTGATCGTTCACACCGACGTCTACGACGAGTTCAAAGAACGGTTCGTGGATCTCGCCGCCGACGTCACCGTCGGCGATCCCCTTACTGAGGAGTCGTTCATGGGCCCCGCGATCGAGGCCGACCACGTCGAGAAGATCGGTCGGCACAACGAGGTCGCCCGCGAGGAAGGTGCAGAGGTACTGGTCGATCGGTTCGACCTGGAGGGCGAGGACCTCGCCGGCGACGCCGATCGGGAGGAGGGCCACTGGGTCGGTCCGTTCGTCTACGAGATCGGCTACGATCCCGAACTTCGATGTCTCAAAGAGGAGTGTTTCGGTCCCCACGTCGCCCTGGTCGAGTACGAGGGGGACATCGAGCGGGCCGTCGAGATCCACAACGACACGCCCTACGGGCTGGCGGGCGCGATCATTAGCGAGGACTACCGCCAGATCAACCACTTCCGGGACTACGCCGAGGTCGGCCTCTCATACGGCAACCTCCCCTGTATCGGCGCGGAGGTCCAGCTTCCCTTCGGCGGCGTCAAGAACTCGGGCAACGGCTATCCGAGCGCCCGGGAGGCGATCGAAGCAGTAACGGAACGGACCGCCTGGACGCTCAACAACTCGAAGGAGATCGAGATGGCCCAGGGGCTGTCGGCGGACATCAGGACGGGCGGGACCGACGAGGACTGAGACGGCGCCGCTCGATCAGCGGACGCCGAGAGGACTCGAGCGGTCGCACTCGACGGGCCGACTACGACGACCCGTCCCCGTCGAGCACCGCCTCCCTCGCCTCTGAAGTGAGGTTCGACGACACCGCACGGTCGTTCTCGAACTCCCCGAGGACGAACTTCGAGGACGTCTCGTTGACGCCGTCGATCGCGACGATCCGGTCGATGAGGTCATTCAACTGATCGCGCGTCTGGACGCGGCTCACGGCGACGAAATCGACGTCGCCCATGGTGTAGTAGACCTGCTCGACGCCGGAGAGCGCGAGCAGGTTCTCGCCGATGTCCTCGGAGTACCCCCGTTCGTGGGCCACCATGACGTCGGTGATCGCGGTCAGTTCCAGTCCGAGCGCCAGGGGATCGACGTCGGCCGTGATCCCCTGGATGACACCCTCCTCTTTGAGCTTGTTCAGCCGGTAGTGGACCGCGGACTTCGAGAGGTCGAGCTCGTCGGCGATCGTCTCCAAATTGACGTCGAAGTCGGCTTCAACCTGCTCGAGCAGCGCGAGGTCCGTCTCGTCGAGATCGGGGGCCGTGCGACGGGAATCGCTCATGGCCCCTAGTCGAGGGTACCGGACCATGAACCACTCGGCTCTCACCGTCGGCGCTCCCCGATGGCGATCGGCCCGTTCAGTCGTCCATCGCGTCGTCGGAGACGTCGAGACCTGCGTCGAGGGCCTCGACGGCCTCGTCGACGTCGTCCTCGGTGATCGAAAGCGGCGGAGCGAGGATCAGCGTGTTGATCATGTTCGCGACGTAGGTGCCGTGGTCGCCCGCGGTCGCGGCCACCTCGTCGACGACGGTGGTACCGGGGGAGATCTTGTCCTCGCGTTCGCCGAAGGGGACGCGCTCGTCGGCGCGTTTCGTGAGTTCGATCCCCCGGAACAGGCCGACCCCGCGCGTCTCGCCCACGCTCGGGTGAGCCTCGTCGAGTTCGTCGAGTCGGTCGCCGAGGTAGGCACCGATCTCGCCGGCCCGCTCGATCAGGTTCTCCTCGCGGTAGGTCTCGATCGCCGCGAGGCCAGCCGCGACCGCGACCGGGTGGCCCGAGTAGGTGTGGCCGTGACAGAACATCTCCTCCTCGAAGTGGTCGGCGATCTCGGGGGTGACGATCGTCGCGCCCAGGGGCTGGTAGGCTCCCGTGAGTCCCTTCGCCATCGTCATGATGTCGGGGGTGACCCCGAAGACGTCACAGCCGAACCACTCGCCCGTGCGCCCGAACCCGCTCATCACCTCGTCACAGATCAGGAGCGCGCCGTGGTCGTGGGCGATCTCCTTGAGTCGGGGCAAGTACTCGTCCGGCGGCACCAGAATGCCGTTCGAGCCAACGATCGGCTCGACGACCACCGCGGCGACCGTATCGCCCTCGAGGGTGAGCATCTCGTCGATGTACTCGAGGCTCTCCATGGGGTCGAGCGTCGAGCCGTAGGCGTAGGGATCGGGGGCCTTGATCGTTCCCGGCACCCCCGGCTCGGCCATCAGCCGCCGGGGGTCGCCGGTGACGCTGATCGACCCGTGGGTCGCGCCGTGGTAGGAGCGATAGCGCGAGATGATCTTCTGTTTGCCCGTGTAGAATCGTGCGATCTTGACCGCGGCCTCGACGGCCTCGGTGCCGCTGGTCGAGAAGAACGTCTTCGTGAGATCGCCCGGCGTGATCTCGGCGAGTTCGCGCCCCAGTTCCGACCGCGCCTCGGTGGTGTACCCCGGCGAGACGAAGGGGACGTCCCGGATCTGTTCGGCGACCCGGTCGGCGACCCGATCTGCGGAGTGGCCCAGGTTCGAGCACATGAGCTGGCCCGAGAGGTCGATGTACTCCTCCCCGTCGGCAGTCGTGAACCTGACGCCGCTGGCGTCGACGACCTGCGTGGGATCGACTTCCTTCTGATAGGACCACGTGCCGAAGACGTGCTCGCGGTCGGTCCGCTCTACCTCGTTGGCGCCCTCCGTGGCTGATTCCTGGTCGCTCATACGTCCCCCCTACTCAGCACTCTCTGATTAGTCTTTGGCTCAAATCCGGAAGTGGCGGACGAAGGACGACCGCCAGCGGAATAACGGAACAGAAGTCGACGATTCGGACGTTTAGATGAATTTCGTCGCAAAGACTTAAGGCCGAGAGCACGCATGCACGGGTATCGCATGCAACTCGATACGACCCCGCCGTGGGACGACGTACGGAACTACATCGACGGCGACTGGCGCGCGCCCTCCGAGGAGGGGCTCGACGTCGTCAACCCGACGACCGGCGAGACGATCTCCTACGTCGGCTTCAGCTCCGACGAGGAGGTCGACGAGGCCGTCCGGGCCGGACAGGCGGCGTTCGAGGAGTGGCGGAAGACACCCGTCGAGGAGCGGATCCAGCCGCTGTTCGCGCTCAAGGAGCTCCTCGAGGAACACCACGACGACCTCGCGCGGGTTCTCGTCCAGGAGCACGGCAAGACGCTCGCCGAGGCCAGGGGCGAACTCCGGCGCGGGATCGAGAACGTCGAGGTCGCCTGCGGGATCCCCTCGATGATGCAGGCGGGCCACCTTCCCAACGCCGCTCCCGAGATCGACGAGACCGCGGTCCGGAAACCGCTGGGCGTGTTCGCGGCGATCACCCCCTTCAACTTCCCCGGAATGATCCCGCTGTGGTTCCTTCCTTACGCCGTCGCGACGGGCAACTCCTTCGTCCTCAAACCCAGCGAACAGGACCCCGTGGTGGCCCAGCGACTGTTCGAGCTCATGGAGGAAGCCGGGTTCCCGGACGGCGTGGTTCAGCTCGTCAACGGCGGCGTCGACACCGTCAACGCCCTGCTCGACCACGAGGGGATCGAGGGGGCTTCCTTCGTCGGCTCGACGCCCGTCGCACGCACCATCTACGAGCGGGCGGCCAAAAGCGGCAAGCGCGTCCAGGCTCAAGGTGGAGCGAAGAACCACGTCATCGTGACCGAGAGCGCCGATCTCGACTTTGCCGCCGAGAAGACGGTCTCCTCGGCGTGTGCGTGTGCGGGCGAGCGGTGTCTCGCGAACGACGTCGTCGTCGTCGACGAATCGGTCTACGACGAGTTCGCCCAGCGGGTCGTGGACGTAGCGAAGAACCAGACGGTCGGCGACGGACTCGACGAGGACACTGACATCGGCGCGCTGATCAGCGCCGACCACGAGTCGAACGTCCGCGACATGATCGCGACGGGCGTCGACGAGGGGGCCGAACTCCTCGTCGACGGCCGCGACGTCGAGGTCGAGGAGCGTCCCGACGGCAACTTCCTCGGCCCGACCGTCTTCGGCGACCTCGACCCCGAGATGACCCTCGCGCGCGAGGAGACGTTCGGCCCGGTGCTCGGCCTCCTGCCGGTCGCCGACGTCGAGGAGGCCATCGACGTCTTGAACCGGAGCGACTTCGGCAACGCCGCGAGCCTGTTTACGGCGAGCGGTGCGGATGCCCGGAAGGTCCGCCACGAGGCCGACGTCGGTAACCTGGGGGTCAACGCCGGCACCGCCGCCCCGATGGCGTTCTTCCACTTCGGCGGCTGGAAGGATTCCTTCTTCGGGGACCTCCACGCCCAGGGCGACGACATGATCCGGTTCTACACGGACGAGATGGTCTACATCGAGCGCTGGCCCGACGCCTGAGCCCGAACGGCCCGTTCGACCCGCCAGCACCGACCGGCCGACGTCGGTTCGAGCGGCGACTATCGAATTAATTCGAGTTATTCCGAAGAACAGTGAACGTTCGACCATCAATTAGCGGAACCGATAGACATATTGGGAACGGACGAGTCGTGTGGTCGTATGCCACTCGAGGAGTTCGCGATCACGTTCAAAGGAGATATCTCGCCCGAGCGGACGGTGGCGCTCGCGGGGCTCGCGGAGGACGCGGGGTTCGACTACGGCTGGTTCTACGACTCGCACGTCCTCTGGAAGGATCCCTACCCACAGATGACACAGCTGCTGGAGAACACCGACCGGATGAAGACGGGGACGCTCGTCACCAATCCCAAAGTACGGGACGTCTCGGTGACCGCGAGCTCCTTTGCGGGACTGAACCAGCTCTCGGGCGGCCGCGCGGAGCTGGGCATCGGCCGCGGCGACAGCTCGCTCCGGATGCTCGGCGAGGAGCCCGTGCCCTGGCACGAGTTCGAGGAGCAGGTGGACTACATCCGCGAGCTCCACCGTGGCGAGGCGATCGAGCACCCTGACACCGGCCGGGAGATCGAACTCACGTGGACCGACACCGAGCTCGTGACCTGGGTGGCCGCCTACGGCCCGAAGATGCTCGAGCTCGCGGGCAGGATCGCCGACGGCGTGATCCTCCAGATCTCCGATCCCTATCTCGTGGGCTGGTTCGTCGACCAGATCCGCGAGGGCGCGCGCAAACACGGCCGGGACCCCGACGAGATCAGGGTGATGTCGTGTGCGCCGGTCTGGCTCAGCGAGGACGAAGAGGAGGCCCGCGACAGGCTCCGGTGGTTCCTCGCGATGGTCGGCAACCACGTCGCCGACCTCGTCGACACCCACCACAAGGGCGACCAGCTCCCCGAGGAGCTGACGAACTACATCGAGGGCCGGAAAGGCGAGGGCGCCGAGGGCGGCTACGACTACACCGAACACGCAGAACAGGACGCGGATCATTTAGAGTGGATCCCCGACCCGATGATCGACCGCTTCTGTGTCCTCGGTACGCCCGAGGAGCACGTCGCGAAGCTCGAAGAGCTCGAGGATCGGGGCGTCGATCAGTTCAACGTCTATCTCATGTCGGGCGAGGAGGCCAGACACGTCGAGACCTACGGGCGGGAGGTGATCCCGGCGTTCACCGACGGGAAACAGTACGCCGAGGCGGGTATCGACTCGTAAGCGGTGGGCACGGGTCCGCGCTCGTCGCCGACAGCGAGGTTCCGCGTCCGCGCCCCGGTAGGAGTCCGCCCGGAATCCGATACCGGACGCTCGCGCCGCCCCGGTGTGCATAGATCCAACTACGTTCCAAAAAACGGGCCGAACATCGAAACAATCTTCGTATAGATTTCGGAATGTCGAAAACAACCCGAACATCTAAGTCAGTCTCCCGACGTTGTTCACAGCGTAATGTTCGCACACCGACTGACTGACGTTTCATCCGACCGATCGGGGCCCGCCCATGGCTGAGGGCGGCGATGCACCCGCCGGGTCGGCCGACGACGAGAGCATGGTGCTGTACGGGGTCGACGACAAGCCACCGCTGGGGCAGTCGATCCTGCTCGGCGTCCAACACTGGATGACGATGGTCGGCTCGACGATCGCGATCCCGCTTGTGCTCTCGGGGTCGCTCGGGTTCGACGCCGCCCAGACCGCACAGCTCGTCGGGACCTTCTTCGTGGTCTCGGGGGTCGCCACGCTCGCACAGACCACGGTCGGAAACCGGTATCCGATCGTCCAGGGCGGGACGTTCTCGATGCTCGGGCCGGCGATCGCCATCATCGGCGTACTCGCGACCAGCGACGCTTCGTCGACGGTGATGATGCGCGAGCTCCAGGGGGCGATCATCGTCGCCGGGCTCGTCGAGGTCGCCATCGGCTACTTCGGGCTCTTCGGCCGCCTGAAGAAGTACATGGGGCCGATCGTGATCGCGGTCGTGATCAGTCTCATCGGGCTGGCGCTGCTCAGCGTCGGACAGATCACCTCCGCGACCCAGAACTGGTATCTCGCGGGGCTGACCCTCGCGTTGATCGTGTTGTTCTCCCAGTACCTCAACGCGCGCTCGAAGGTGTTCAAGCTGTTTCCCGTGCTCCTCGGACTTGGGGCCGCCTACCTGATCGCGGTCGTGGTTTCGGTGGCCGGCATCGCGAACGTCGTCGACCTGAGTCCGGTGGCGTCGGCACCCCCGGTCCGCGGGATCGTCCCCTTCCAGTGGGGGATGCCGCTGTTCACCGGATCGTTCATCGTCGGGATGCTCGCCGGCATGCTCGCCTCGGCGATCGAGAGCTTCGGCGACTACCACTCGGTCGCCCGGATGGCCGGAGAGGGTGCTCCGAACAAGAAGCGGATCAACCACGGCCTCGGGATGGAGGGGATCGGCAACGTCTTCGCCGGGATCATGGGTACCGGCAACGGCTCGACCTCGTATACCGAGAACGTCGGCGCGATCGGAATTACGGGCGTGGCCTCGCGCTACGTCGTCCAGATCGGTGCCGTCGTCATGATCATCGTCGGCTACGTGGGCTACTTCGGGGCGTTCGTGACGACGATCCCCGACCCGATCGTCGGCGGACTGTTCCTCGCGATGTTCGCCCAGATCGTCGGCGTCGGCCTCTCACAGCTCCAGCACGTCGACATGAACCAAAACCGGAACGTGTTCGTCGTCGGCTTCGGGCTGTTCGCCGGCCTCTCGATTCCCCAGTACGTCGCGAACGTCCAGGCTTCCGACGTCTCCTTCGAGGCCGGGCTCGCGGGCGTTCCGGTGTTGGGGTCCGTTCTCGGCATCCCCGAGGTCGCGAGCACCATCTCGATCGTGCTGGGAACCGAGATCGCCGTCGGCGGCATCGCGGCGTTCGTCCTCGACAACACGATCCCCGGGACCAAAGAGGAACGCGGCCTCACCGCCTGGGAGGAGATCACCGAGGACGAGACCGCCTTCGAGCCGTTCCACGAACGGTACCTCTCGGACGACGGCTCCGCCGACAGGACCGTGGGTGACGACTGATGGCCCACGCCCGCGAGGCGACGACAGCGGCCGGATCGCCGCCGAGTTCGGGGGGCGACGCCGGAACCTCGATCACGAA
Organism: Saliphagus infecundisoli; assembly: GCF_020177375.1. GTDB lineage: Archaea > Halobacteriota > Halobacteria > Halobacteriales > Natrialbaceae > Saliphagus > Saliphagus infecundisoli. Next base: position 115,235 of record NZ_JAIWHV010000008.1, read on the forward strand.
GACGTCGCTGCGGACGGGGGGATGGCTCGGGTACGACGAGGACGCCCTCTACGTCGCCCGCGACGATCGGATCAAACTCCGCGGGGAGGACGTCACGCGGATCACGCTTCGAGTCGTCGAGTGGGACCTGGTGGTGATGAGCCTCCTGCTCGTCGGCGTCGGCGGCTACGTCTCGATGACGGGCAACACCCTTGTGGGGATCGGGTTCGCCGTCGTCGGGGCACTGAGCCTCTATCGGACCTACCGCAAGCGCTACGAGCTCGAGATCCGCGTCGAGGGCGGGAAGTCGGTGACGGTCTACCCCGCCCATCCGAAGCGGTGTCACGAACGCCTCGCCGGACACCTCGACTGACCGTCCCCTGTTCGGCCGAGGGGGTCACCGCGCGATCCCGCTGGATAATCGACTGGAAATAAACGGTAAATACGGGCGTTTCATCGGACATCGTTCGATGTAGTGTGAATAACGGGCCAATCAGTTCTACACTCTGGACAAAACTTAAGACACTGGTGTCCGTCGTACGGTCATGCGACTCGAGGTCGACGAGGAGCGCCTCATCGAGACGATGGAAGAACAGGCCGAGATCGGCGCCACCGACGACGGCGGTCTCCACCGACTGACGCTGTCGGACGACGACGAGCGGATCAGAGACTGGCTCCGCGAGGAGATGGAGGAGTTGGGTCTCGACGTTCGGGTCGACGCGTTCGGGAATATGTTCGGTCGGCGCGAGGGCACCGAGGACCTCGATACCGTCCTCCTGGGCTCGCATCTGGACTCCCAGCCCTACGGCGGGATCTACGACGGCGCGCTCGGCGTCGTCGCCGCACTCGAGTTCGTCCGCGGGCTCGAGGAGGAGGGCATCGAGACCGCCCACCCCGTGGAGGTCGTCAACTGGACCAACGAGGAGGGCTCGCGCTACCAGCCCGCGATGCAGGGAAGCGGCGTCTGGGCAGGCGTCCACGACATCGACGAACAGTACGACCAGACCGACGAGGACGGCAACAGGTTCGAGGACGAACTCGAGCGCATCGGCTACAAGGGCGACGTTCCCGCGGAACCGACCGAGGAGTACGAGGCGTATCTCGAACTCCACATCGAGCAGGGACCGTATCTGGAGGAGGGCGACCACGACGTCGGCGTCGTCACCGGGATCGTCGGCTTCACCTGGGGCGCGATCACGTACCACGGCGAGGCAGACCACACGGGGCCGACGCCGATGGAGTATCGAAGCGACGCGTTAGTCGCCGCCGCCGACGTCATCACCCAGATCCGGCGGATTCCGGGCACGCTCGGCGAGCGGACCGTCGGCTCGACGGGCTACATCGACGCGAAGCCGAACTCGATCAACATCATCCCCGGCGAGGTCACGTTCACGTGGGGCTTTCGGGACCCCGACGACGAGATCGTCGAGGAGGCCTACCAGCGGGTGCTCGCCGAGGCGGAGGCCGCCGCCGAGCGCGAGGGCGTCGACTGGGAGTGGGAGGAACGGATGCGTGCGCCCGCCGTCGAGTTCGCCGATCAGTGTGTCGAGGCGGTCGCGGGTGCGGCCGACGACGCGGGCTACGACGCCAGACGGATCTTCAGCGGCGCGGGCCACGACGCGACCCACATGACCGAACACATGGACACCGGGATGGTGTTCGCGGTCAGCGAGAACGGCAAGAGCCACAGCGAGTCCGAATACACGAGCTGGGAGGACTGCCACGCCGCCGTCACCACCTACGTCAACGCGGCCTACGAGCTCGCGACGGAGGACCGATGACGACGTTCGACCGCGTCGGGATCTGGAACTGGGAGCGTCCCGACATCGAGGAGGAACTCCACTATGCCCAGTACGCAGAGGAGCAGGGTCTGGACTCCGTCTGGCAGGGCGAGTCCCGGCTCGTGCGCGACGCGATGACCGTGATGGGCGCCTACACCCAGGTCACCGACGAGATCGACATCGCGCCGGGCGTGACGAACTGCTACACCAGAAACGTCGCTCTGATGGCCCAGACGTTCTCGACGCTCGACGAGCTTTCCGGAGGGCGGATGAAACTCGGGATCGGCGCGTGGTGGGACCCGCTCGCGAGCAACGTCGGGATCGAGAGGGAGAAACCCCTCCGGCGGATGTGGGAGTACTGCACCGTCGTCAAGCGCCTGCTCGACCTCGAGAACGTCACCTACGAGGGCGAGACGCTCTCGGTCTCCGACATCGAACTCGACCTGGTGCGCTCGAACGCCGACGCCCGCGACGTCCCGATCTACGTCGGCGCGACCGGACCGACGATGCACGAACTCACGGGCGAACTCGTCGGCCTCGGGATCTGTGGCGGGGTGTTCATGAACTACCTCATTCCCCCGGAGCACAACGAGGAAGGCGTCGAGCGCCTCGAGCGGGGCGTCGAGAAACAGGGCGGCACCCTCGCGGACGTCGACCGGCCACAGCTCATCGCGGTCTCGATGGACGAGGACTACGAGACCGCCGTCGACAACGCTCGCCACCTCGTCACCCAGTACATCGGCCAGCAGCCCCACATCCGGAAGGCCTGTGGTATCGACCCCGAACGCGGCGAGGAGATCAAGGAGGAACTCGGAAGCTGGCCGGCGAGCGAAGCGGACATCGAGCGGGCATCGCGGCTCGTCGACGACGAGATCGTGACGAACGTCGTCGCAGCGGGCACCCCCGAGGACGTCGTCTCCCGCGTCGGCGACTACTGCGAGGCGGGCTGTACGGAGCCGGTCGTCTACTCGCTCGGCGACAACGTCGAGGAGGTCATCGACGTCTTCGCGGCCCACAAGGCGTCCTGAGACGGTCAGCTCTCGGTACCCGGCAACTATTCGGCGGTCCGCGTGTGGCCAGCCGGCCCCCACTCGGGGACCTCGCGGGAGACGAACTCGCCGTGGCCGGATTCGCCGACGATCTCGCCGTCCGCTGCGACCAACTCGCCTCTGACGAACGTCTTCGTCACCTTCCCCTGGAGTTCGCGACCCTCGTAGATCGAGAACTCCGAGACGGAGTGGTTGTCGGCGGGGTCGATCGTGTAGGTCTCCTCGGGGTCGAAGAGGACGACGTCGGCGTCGGTGCCGGGCTCGAGCGTCCCCTTCCCTTCGAGACCGAACGTCCGTGCTGGGTTCGTACACATCACTTCGACGACGAGCGCGGGATCGAGGCCGCGGCGGTTGACGGCCTCGTCGTAGAACACCGGCAAACTGACCTGGAGGGCGTTCGCGCCGAAGGCGCTGTCCCACCAGTTGTCGACCTCCTTCTGGTCGAGACGGTAGCCACAGTGGTCCGTCGAGACCACGTCGAGGGTTCCCGAGCGGATGTACTCGAACATCGCCTCGATGTCGTCGGGTTTCCTGATCGGCGGCGCGATCATCGGGAGGTTCCCCATCTCCTCGAAGACGCTGTCGTCGAGCGTACAGTAGTGCGTACAGGTCTCGGCTCTGATCTGACTGCCGTCCTCGCGGTAGGAGTCGATCACGTCGGCGGCCGCCCGACTCGAGGTGTGGATGCCGTAGTACTGGAGCCCCGTTTCTTTGGCCATCCGGACCGCGTCGTCGGCGGCCATCGCCTCGACGTAATCCGGCCGCGACTTCGGATACCACTCGGGGTCGCCCTTCCCTTCCTCCTTGAACCGGGCGGTGAGTTCCTCGACGACGGAGTCGTCCTCGGTGTGGAAGACGCCGACGGCGCCCTCCTCGGCGATGTGCTCCATCGCCCGGCGCATGAAGCCGTTCGAGAGACCGTGTTCGTAGGTCGTGAACATCTTGAACGAGGTGACGCCTGCATCGATCACGTCCGCGAGTTCGTCGAACACCGCCGGGTCCTCGCGGGTGATCGCGCCGTGGAGCCCGTAGTCGACGAGGGCATCGGCGCCCTTCTCGCGCTTTCGCTCGACGCCCTCGAGGAGCGTTCCCGGCTCGTCCCAGAGGCTCAGGTCGCCGTCCCAGGCCTGCCACGCGAAGTCGATGTACGTGGTCGTTCCGCCGGCGGCGGCGGCGCCCGTCGCCGTCTCGTAGCTATCAACCGAGAACATGTCGTCGACGTGGACGTGGACGTCGACCGCGCCTGGAATGACGAACTGGCCGGTCGCGTCGACGGTCTCCTCGGCGTCGGGGAGGTTTTCTGCGTCCCCGACGGCGACGATGCGTCCGTCGTCGATGGCAATGGCTCCCGACGCGGATCCCTCGGCCGTGACCAACGTCCCACCGGTAATGATGCGGTCGACTACCATGTTCAGTGAGCACGCGGCGGCCGCATAAGGATTGTGATTGGCGTACCCTCGGAGAGTAATCACTCCCGATCGGAGCCGAACGGGCCACGAGACACCAGTATCGTAACGGCCCGACCGATCGAACTTCCGATCTTCGAGAACGGCCGGCGGACGCGACGACCGGCGTCCGGTCGCGCTGCCTGCCCGACGGGATGACGACACGAACCTCCCCCGTCCCGGCGCTACAGGTCCAACTCTTCGCCGAACCGCCCGTCGAACGCGATCGACTCGAGGGGCTCGCGCTCCTTTCGGCCCTCGAGCTCCCGTGTGAGGTAGCCGAAGCCGAGGACGGCCGTCAGTTCGTACTCTCCGGGCACCGCGAGCACGTCGACGGCGTCCTCGCCGGTGGTGTACAGACACGAGCCAACCCACCTCCCGGGCGACCAGTTGCATGTGTGTCGCCGTGCGGCCGGCGTCGATCCCGTTGTAGGGATAGGTGGGATCGGTACAAATGGCGACCGCGAAGTCCCCGTTTCGACCGGCTCGTCGGCGAACTCCCAAAAGGGCGTTCGTGCCGCGGGAGCGAGGCACACTGCCTAAGGCCCCGGCAGGAGAAGGGGCGGCCATGACCGACGACTCCGAGACGGGGACGATCGGCTCGATCGACGTAGACCATCCCGAGCGCGTCGGCGTCGGCGTCACCCGCGGCGAAACCGAACGCTCGATCGGCCGCCCACGGGACTATCCCGACCGGGCCGACCTCTCGGTCGGGACGGTCGAGGGCAGGATCGGGCTGACGGTCGACACGATGGCCGGCGACCACGGCACGGGCCACGCCGACGTCGAACTCACCGTCGGGGAAGCCCGCGAACTCCGGGAGCTACTCGAGGAAGCCCTCGAGTCGGTCGAGGAGTGAGCGCTAGTGGCCCTCCCGGCGCATCCGCCAGAGTTCGTCGAGGGTGATGACCTCGACGCCGTCGGTGCCGTCGATATGCTCGAGGAGCTGGTCGTACTCGTCGCGGTCGACGGTGTTGTCGAGATCGAAGTCGTGGAAGTTGAGGACCGTACACTGGCCGTACGCGGCCGCGTGATCGACACACTGCCGGCAGATCTCGAGGTCGTAACCGATCGTCCGGGGGAGGACGAGAGGGTCGAAGCCGTGGACGGCGGTGAGGTTGACGTTCCCGGCCTGGTTGTAGCCGCCGGCGTAGTAGTAGTCCGAAACGATATCGAGGACGGTCGCGTCGAAGCTGTTGTGGGGGAAGGTGATGAAGTTCGCGCCCTCGAAACCGCTGTTGACCGCCCACTGTTTGTCCGTCTCGAGGGCCTCCCGGAGGTCGCCGGGGTCCATCTCGGCGAAGCGGGCGTGGGTGCCGTGGGCGACGATCTGGTCGCCCGCTTGCTGGCGCTCTAAGAGTGCCCCGCGGGTCATCACGTCCTCGCGGGCGTTGCTCGTCCACTGGCGGACGACCGACTGGACGGCGTCGACGCCGTACTCGTCGTGCAGGGGGGCGACCTCCTCGTAGTAGGTCCGCAGGCCGTCGTCCCAGCCGAGGACGACGTACCCCGAGTCGGGCTTCCCGTGGGTCCGGATGTCGTCGACCCAGACCTCGGCGCCCTCGCCCGTGTGGTGAACCCGCACCTCGAGGCGGGCGAGGGAATCCATCTCGGGGGGATACTCGTCCTCCTCGAAGACGCCCGGAGCCGTCCGGAACCAGCCAACGTCGCGGGTTCGGTAGGCGATCGAGGGAAGCTGGTAGATCCGGCTGCTGCCGTAGATATCGACGAATCGGAGCTCGACGGCGATGTTCTCGGGCGTCGGCGTCCGGACGGCCATCGAGACGTCACGGTCGGTCAGGTCGGGGTTGTCGCCCTCGAGGTCGCGCTCGATGACCATGTTCGCGCCCTCCTCTTCCGTGTACAGCCGGACGCTCTGGGAGCCGGCGAAGACGACCTCGTCGTCGACCTCGGCCTCTCCCTCCGTGATCGACCACGAAGAGAGGTCCTCGAAGTCGTCGAAGGAGTCGCCGGGCCGGGCGTACTCCTCGCGGCTGTTGTACTCCGTCTCGAGGGCGAGTTCCAGATCCGCTACGTCCTCGTCCGTTTCGTTCCCACCCTCGTCGGTTCCGTTTTCCGCGCCGTTCCCGTCCGTTTCGTTTTCCTCCGTCTCGGTTTCCGTCCTGTTTCCGGTCTCGTCGCCGTCGGTCTCCGTGCCCTCGCTTGCGTTCGTCTCCGTCGTCCCTTCATCGGATTCATCGTCAGTCGGTTCGGTCCCGTTCCCGTTACCGTCCCCTCCGTCGCCGGCACAGCCCGCAATCGCGGTTACGGCCGTCGCTCCCCCGAACCCGAGCAGCCGGCGTCTGGTGGTCGATGGGTCGGCCATCGGTCACACTATACACGCGAACCGTTATCACGATACCGGCGACACCGACGGCTCGAGGGAAGCCGAAAACGGAGAGGAGACGGCAGTGGTGTCGGGACGGACGGGTCGGCACCGCTTCCGGAGAGCGGTGCCGGGCCGGAGCGGGCGTTGTGTGCCGGTTGCGACGTGAAAAGCGTCGGGTTCCGGCAGCCGTCGGTTCGGCCGCGAGCCCCAAAAGGCCCCCGGTTCCGGTCAGTACCGTCGGTCGGACAGCGCGGGGAACTCCCCTCTGACCTCCCGGACGCGACCGGGGTCGAGATCGGCGACGACCGTCGTCGGCTCGTCGCCGCTTGCGGCGACGGGCGTCCCCCAGGGGTCGTAGACGGTCGACTCGCCGACCAGCCGCTCGCCGCCGAAGCTTCCGCTGCCGTTGGCCGTCGCGAGGTACCACTGGTTCTCGATCGCCCGCGCCCGCGAGAGGGTCCGCCAGTGGTCGAGCCGGGGGTAGGGCCACGCGCTCGGGACGACAACGAGCGTCGCGCCCCGCTCGACGAGCCGGCGGTAGAGTTCGGGAAATCGGAGGTCGTAGCAGGTCGTCACGCCGACGGTAAAGGGGCCGATCTCCGCGGTCTCGAGGCGTTCCCCGGGGACGAGCAGCTCGCTTTCGGCGGACTCGTAGCCGAAGAGGTGGTGTTTGCGGTAGACGAGCCGGCGCTCGCCGTCGGAATCGAAGAGCACGGCGGTGTTCGCGAGCCCCTCGTCGGCGGGGGTCTCCACGTCGGGTTCCGCGTCGGCGGTCGCCGCGAGGTCCTCGACGACCGTCCCCGCGAGCACCGCGACCCCCCGGTCGGCCGCGAGCTCGCCGATCCGGGTCAGGGTCTCGCCGTCCAGCCCCTCGGCGGTCTCCTCGTAGCGATCGAACGCGAAGTAGCCCGCGGTGAACAGCTCCGGAAGCGCGACCAGGTCCGCGCCCCGGTCGGCCGCCCGCCCGACGGCCTCCATGGCCCGACGACGGTTGCCGGCGACGTCGCCGCCCTCGATCCGGAGCTGGGCGAGCACGAGGCGATACCCTCCGTCGCCGTCCTCGTCGATCATCCCTGCTCGCCCTCGAGGTAGGCCTCCAGATGGGTCCGGAGGTTCTCGAGTTCGCCGTCGAGGTTGCGCTCGAAGAACGTCTCGACGCCAGGCAGCCGGCCGTCGACGACGAACGTGTTCTCGAGGCGACAGCCCTCGTCGGTCGGCACGATCTCGTGTTCGCCGGTCACCGTCATGGCCTTCGACTCCCCGCGGAACTTCACGTACTCGGGCTCCCTGCGAGTCACGTCCTCGGTCTCGATCGGCACCGTCTTGCTCACGAACGGAATCGGGAGTTCGACATGCCAGGTGGCTCGTCGCCCGTCCGCGTTGACGGAGTAGTCCTCGACGACGCTGATCGCCCGCGCACGGTTCTCGGGATCGACGATGAACTCCCAGACGCGCTCGGGCGAGGCCGTCACTTCGAACGTCCGTGTTACCCGCACGGTCATGGGACTCTCTCCGGGAGACGGGGGTAAAAAGACCGTGACTGCACTCGCTTTAGCTCTCCGTCACTCGCCAGGTCGTCGAGCGGGCACGGCCCCACTTCTCGATCTCGACCTCCTCGCTTTTCTCCGCGAGGTGGGGGAGGCGCGCGCCGACCTGTTTCGAGGAGAGCCCGATGGCGTCAGCGATGTTCTTCGCCCGGAAGTACTGTTCGCCCCGGGCTGCACTCTCGCGGAGGTACGAGAGGATTCGCCGTTCGTCGTCGGAATAGTCGGTCATCCTTTCGGTGTAATAGGGTCGTGGTCGTCTTAACTCTTGGCAGGCGATATTGGCCGCTGTGACCGATGGCGTCTGCCGACCGACGGCTCACTCCCAGAGATGGATGCCGACGACCGCGATCGAGCCGAACGCGACCGCCGCGGCAAAGGCCAACCCCGCGTCGGGCGAGGGCGCAAGCACCGCCATCCCGACGGCACCCAGAGCCGCCAGGACGCCGAAGACCACCGCGAGTCCCGTCCCCTTGTCGGTCGTCGTCTCCGTTGGTACAGCCATGCGCCGGCGTTGTCGGGCCGATCTCTTAAACGCACGCATTCCACCCCGCCGACCTGTCGGTTGCCGGCAGCGAAGCTACAAGCCCCTCGCTTCCCTACGCACCCCATGCAATCGGTCAAACTCGGTCGCGTCGAAACCGTCCTCGAGGACCTCCCCTACCCGATCTCCCGCTCGGACGCCGGGAACCGCCTCGCGGGGACCACGCTCCTGTTCGCCGACGGCGAGGCCGACCTCGGCGGGCTCGTCGCCGAGATGGGCGTCGAACGGTTCGAGTCGGCGGGAGACCTCGAGGCCGAACTCCACACCGTCCTCCCGCGGGAGGCCGTCGGCGAGCCCTACCAGTCCGAGGGCGAGGGATAGCGAACGTGTGGCTTAAGGCGGGCGAACCGCCTACTCCGATGCGATGGAATTCTGTGACGACTGCGGTTCGATGATGAAAGCCGACGACGGCGAGTGGGTCTGTGGGAGCTGTGGCTTTACGAAACCGAGAGGCAGCGCCGAGTCCTACACCGTCACCGAGGACCAGGAGGCCTCCGAGATCATCGAGTCCTCCGGCGAGAACTCCCTGCCCGAGACCGACGCCACATGCCCCGAATGCGGCAACGACCGGGCGTACTGGTACATGCAACAGATCCGCTCGGCCGACGAGTCCGAGACCCGTTTCTTCGTCTGTACCGAGTGCGAACACAAGTGGCGCGAGGACGACAACTGACGGACCGATCGTTCTTCCGTTCGGGCCGGCCTTCAGCCGACCGCTCGCGCGAAAAACGTCGATGAAAAAGCCCGAGCGCGGCCGCCGGCCGCGCTCAGGAACCCGCTCGCTTCGTTCGCGGTAGACGGTACCGCTTCGGCACCCACCGGTTCTACACCGGACCATTTCTCCGCTACAACCCCGTACCGCCCCGCCTCAGCGTTCCACTCCGCTATCCGTTCCGTCCGATCGTGAGATAGCCGGTGTGACCCACCGGCGCGGTCGAGGGTCGCGAGCCCCGCTCGTCGAACTGCATCTCGCGCTGGATCGTCTCGTGGGTCCGAACGCCCGAAAGCCCGACCTCGCGGGCCGTCCCGGCGACCGCTCGAGTGGACTCGATAAAGGGGCTGTAGACGGCGACGAAACCGCCGTCTACGAGCAGGTCGGGCGCCCGCTCGACGACCGACGGGGCGTCCTCGGTGTCGAGCGTGAGCACGTCGAAGGGGGCTTCGAACGTCCCCGCTTCGACCGCCTCGAGGACGTCGCCGGTCCGGACCTCGACGGCATCGGAGACGTTCGCCAGCGCCATGTTCTCGCGTGCGACCTCGGCGAACTCGGGGTCGCGTTCGTAGGTCAGTATCGAGGCGCCAGCCCGCGCCATCGAGGCCGCGAGCACGCCCGTTCCGGTGCCCGCGTCTAACACCCGGTCATCCACCGACACGCCGGTCTCGCCGATGACGAGCCCCACGTCCCGGGGGATCATCGGCGCCCCGGTCCGCTCGAAGTGATGGAAGAGATCGGGTCCCCGGAGTCGTCTGACGCGGAACGCCGTGCCGAGATGGGTCTCGATTACAGCCCCTGGCTCGACGCCCTCGGGCACCTCCAGAACGCCGAGATCGGTACCGAACTCCTCTCCGGGTTCGACGAGGAACTCCCGGTCTTCGTCCTCGGCGATCACCAGGACCGTCACGGCCGGCGCTCGCGTGCGCGTCCAGTCGTCGCTCCGGCCTCGATCCGTCGCGTCGCCCGATCCGCGATCACTCGAGGTACTCGACGGCCGCCGCGAGGTCGCCGTCGTGGCGCTCCAGGGCCGCGCGGGCCTCGCTCTCGGTGGCACCGGTCCGGGTCGCGACGATCTCGACGTCGTCGTCGGGGATCGCGTCCTCGCCGCCCTCGAGGGCGGGCTCCCCGCTCTCCTCGCCGGCACCCCGCTCGCGCTCCTCGGGCGAGCCGATGACCTGGTAGGTCTCCTGGCCCCGGGCGTCCATCCTGGTGACGTCCGGGCTCGAGAAGACGAGCTCGGTGTCCTCGGTCCGGATGATCACCTCCTCGGCGTCGAGCTCGTCGACGTCGATCCCCATCTGTTTCATCATCTGTTCCATCTTCTGTGGGTTGAACCCCCCGCCGCCTCCTCCGAACATGCTCGACCCGTCGGCGGCCGCGGCAAAAAGGATACCGAACGTCCGACAGTGGGACGAACGGCGACGGAGACTGTCGCCGTCCGTCCCCCCGTCCTCAACCCGCGAACCCGGCGAGTTCCTCGTTCAATTTCTCGGTTTCGTCGGCGGTGAGGCCGTGCCCGCTGTTCTCGAAGCGGACGAGTTCGGCGTTCTCAATGCCCTCCTCGAGCACCTCGCCCGTGATCTCGATGGGCGTGATCTCGTCGTGGACGCCGTGACAGACGAGCGTGGGAACGGTGATGTCGGCCATATCCGGCCGGAGGTCAGCGTCGCGCCAGGTCTCCGCGGAGGCGACCGTCGCGACGCCGGAGGCCTCCATCCCGAGGCTCCAGGTCCAGTCCATCATCTCGTCGCTCTGGTCGGTGTGAAAGAGCATCCCGTCGAACTGGGCGTTCATCGCCGCCCGGTCGGTCCGGGCGCCCTCGATGAGCGGGTTCACGTCGGACTCGTCCAACCCCTCGGGGAAGTCGGGTTTTTCGGTGAGACACGGGCTCGCGGCGGCGAGCAGCGCGAGCTTTCCAACTCCGGCCTCGTCGTGGCGGCTCATGTAGTGGGTCGCGATCCCCCCACCCATCGAGAACCCTGCGAGGGTGACGTCCTCGAGTTCGAGGGCGTCGAGGACGGCCTTCACGTCGTCGGCGAAGCGGTCGTAGCTGTACTCGCCCGCGGGCTTGTCGGAGTTCCCGTAGCCGCGGAGGTCGATCCCGATGCACCGAAACCCCTCTTCGAGCAGGTCGTGGTACTGGTATTCGAACATCCGATGGCTGAGCGGCCAGCCATGCAAGAACACGATCGGATCGCCGGAGCCGAGGTCGGAAACGTACAGCTCCGTTCCGTCGTCGGCGGTCACGTAGGACATGCGACGGCACCCACATCGAGCAGCAGTATAGAGCCCGGGCCTACATGGGCCGGCGTTCCCATCAATTACTTGTCCTTCGGTGATGAGGGGTTCGTATGGAGTTTCCCGATCTCTCGCCTCGGGTCCGCCGTGGGCTCTGTCTAGGGATGACCTCACTGTTCGTCGTCCAGGCCGGGCTGGCTCTCCTCGAGCGGGGCTCGATCTCGTGGGGACTGATCGCGGCGTTCGGGGTCGTGACCGCCCTCCTCGTGGGGCCGGTCGCCTGGGCCGCCCGGGACCGGATTCCCCGGGAACGACGCGAGAACCTGGGCTACGCCCTCGCCGGCCTCGCTGTCCTCTCGATCCCGCTCGTGGTCGGCGTCGGCCTCGTCACCGGCACCGTCGGCCTCTTCTACTACGAGGGACTGATCGGGACCTGGATCGGCGCCGTGATCGTGGTTCTCGCCGAGGAGACGGTCGTCCCCGAACGGCTCCGTGAGCCAGCCCGGTAGGGGGCGACGGTCTCCCGATCAGTCCATCTCGACGGGCCCGATCTCGGGCTCGCCCTCCCCGTCGATCGAGACCGACAATCCCCAACAGGCGTCGCGAAACTCCTCGACGGCGACGCCGCCTTCTTCGACCTCGACGGCCACGTCGTAGCGGCCGCCGTTGGTCAGGGCGTCCTCGAGCCGTGCGACCCCCTCGTCCTCCAGCGGGAGGGACTCCTCCACGACGGACTCCCGGCAGTGATCGACCACCGTTATCGTCGCCGTCCGCGGGGAGCCCTCGTTGGACACCCGAATCGAAACGGGATCGCCCGCATAGCAGTCGTGTTGGGTGTCGCCGAGGCCCGCCAACGGGCTGACGTACCCCGTCGCGAGTCCGTCGTCCGTGAGCACCGCGGCGTGGCGATAACAGGCCGTGCCGACCCAGCCCCCGGAAAGCTCCTCGTCCCCCTCGACGGTTACGGTCACCGACTCGAGGTCCGCGGCTGCCCCTACGTCCTGCTCGATAGCGCGCTCGCTGGCCCCGAGGGAGTACGACCCCTCGAAGATCGGTTCCTCCCCCGATGTGATCTCGACTGCGGCGGTCACCGCGCCCTCGCGCTCGTTTGCAACGACGAACGAGGGAGTCAGGTCCTCGTGACAGACCCCCTCGTTCTGGTCTACCCTATCGAGGAGGGCGCTCGAGAGCGGCTCGGCGTCGGGGCCACAGTTCCCGTCGGGTTCCGGGACGCTCGCCCCGTCACCGTCCCCGTGGGTTCCGTCGTTTTCGTCGGCTCCATCGGTTCGATCGGTTCCGTTCGCCTCGGTCGGGCTATCGTTCCCGCTGGCGTCCGTCCGGTCGTCACCGTCTTCATCGACTTCCGTCCCGCCGTCGGTTCCATCGGTTTCCGTCCCACCGGAGGCGTTCTCGCCGCCGTCGTCGGGAGCACGGTCTCCGATCCCCTCCGACCCACTGTCGAGACAGCCGGCGAACGCAACGCTAGTCCCCCCGCCAAGGCTGGCGAGGAGGGCTCGTCGGTTCATGCCCGTCTCGAGACGAGCAACGGGTAAAACGCTCGGGGAGAGTGAAACGTCCGTTTCAGCTATCCACAACTCCCTCGCGGACCTTGACCGCCATCCCGGTCTCGAAGTCCGCGATCGCCTCGGCACCGAGTTCGGCGCGTCCGACCGCGAGCAGGTCCCCCTCCTCGTGGACGACGAGCACCTCGTCGCCCGGCCGGATCTCCTCGCCGACCTCGCGGACGAACTTCGCGAAGACGTTCTTGCCGTCGCGGACGAACGGCTCGCTCTCGTCGTCGACGACCACCCGGTAGGCGGGGGGCTCGAGGACCGCCTGGAGCCGGCGTCCGCCCTCGATTCCGAGGGTGAAGCGGCCGTCGGTGCCGAAGGAGACCAGCCGGCCCTCCGGCGCGTGGACCTGCTGGGGGCGCCCGGATGAGCTCCGGCTCACCGACAGCGACTCCGGGAACCCGAAGAGGGCCTCGCCGGCTCCCCGCCCGAACTGGTAGTCGGCGATAGTCGCGAGCTCCCCTATTCCCCCCGTCACAGCAGGTAGGTCTCGTGACGTTCGCCCAGGTCCTCGAAGGAGTCGGCGGCCTCGATCAGTTCCTCGGCGGTCGAGGACTCGAAGGCCATCACCTCGACGCGGACCCCCTCGTGGCGGAGATGCGAACAGAGCCGCGAGAAGTCGCCGTCGCCGGTACAGAGCACGAGCGTGTCGATGTGGTTCGCGAGCGTTATCGCGTCGAGGCTCATCCCGACGTCCCAGTCGGCCTTCTTCGAGCCGTCGGAGAACGTCTTGATCTCCTTGATCTTCGGCTCGAAACCGATGTCGACTAAGGCCTCGAAGAAGCTCTCTTCTTCGGGCGAATCCGCCCGGATGACGTAGGCGATGGCGCGGGTGAGCTGGCGGCCGGAAACGCCCTCCGCGAGGAGCTCGGAGTAGTCGATGTTCCGGCTGTAGATGGTCTGGGCTGTGTGATAGAGGTTCTGAGCGTCGGCGAGAACGGCGACGCGCTGTCCGGGATGACTCACTGACATGCGAGAGCGTGCGGACGCGAGGGCCAAAACAGCTTCCTTCGATCCGGCCGGTCAGCTCCGGAGGCGCTCGATGCGCTTCTCGACGGGCGGATGGGTGGCGAACACTCGCTCCATGAGCCCGCGCTCAGAGTTGAAGATACAGAGGGCGGCCGTGCTGTCGTCGATGGTCGACTCGCGGTTCTCGGCTCCCTTCGAGATCTTCTCCAAGCCACGGGCCAGCGGGTCGCCGCTGCCGATGGCCTGGCGGGCGTCGTCGTCGGCGACGTACTCGCGGTACCGGGAGATGGCCATCACCAGCACCGTGACGAGCATCTGGGCGATCATCGAGAGGATCCAACCCACGACGAAGCCGCCGGGATTGTCCTCGCCGGCGAACATGTAGACGAGGTAGACGGCGTAGCCGACCATCATCCCGATCGAACTGCCGACCGTCATCGCGAGGACGTCCCGGTTCTTGATGTGTGCGAGTTCGTGGGCGACGACGCCCTCGAGTTCGTCGCGTTCCAGCAGACGGATCAGCTCCGGCGAGAGGACGACGATGCCCGCGCCCTTCCGGCCGGTCGCGAAGGCGTTGGGGACGCCCATCTCCCGGACCATCAGTTTCGGCTTCTCGATACCCATGTCCCGGGACAGTGACTCGGTCATCCGGTGGATCTCGGCGTACTGGCCCTCCTCGGGCATTTCCTCCGCCCCGCGGGTCGCGCTCCAGGTCCCGATCTTGTACTGGACGACCGGGAACGTCACCAGGAGCAGGAGGACGATCGGCCAGGCGCCCGTCCCCAGGAACGAGATCCCGACGAGCCCGACGAACAGGTACAGCGCCGCCAGCAGCGAGCCGACGACGAACATCCGCATCTTCAGCCCGAAATCGGTCATGTCGTGCGATTAGGCCCCATGAGGGGATAAAACGTGCGGAACCCATTTCCTGCGGTCCGTGGGATCCACTCGGAGGGAATTCCGATCCCGGAGTCGCCACGGTAGGCGTCCGAGCGCTCGCGGCGGAACCCGACCGATCGATCGGAACCGGACCTTCGAATCGGGTCGTGACCGGGAGCGAAACGAATAAGCCGACTCACGAACCATGTCGGGGCATGCGAGACGTCGCCTCCCGCCGACGGCGGACGCGTCCGAGCGGCGTCTCCCCCTTCTCCAAACCGAAAAAACGCGTCTGAGAGCGCTCGCTGCGGGCTGGCACCCCGTTTCGGGCGCGTTCGGGACCGACTTCGGACCGCGAGGCGACTACGGCGAACCCACAGGATCCACCCATGACAGACATCGACTTCACCGGCGTCTTCCCCGCGATGACGACGCCGTTTCACGACGACGAACGCATCGACTTCGACCAACTGCAGGCAGACGCCCGACGCCTCGAGCGTGCGGGCGTCGACGGCCTCGTCCCCGTCGGCTCGACCGGCGAGAGCGCGACCCTGACCCACGACGAACACGTCGAGGTCGTCGAGGCCGTCATCGAGGCGGTCTCGGACGTCCCCGTGATCGCGGGCACCGGGAGCAACAACACCCGCGAGGCCCTCGAGCTCTCCGAGCGCGCGGCCGACGCGGGCGCCGACGGCCTCCTGCTGATCTCGCCGTACTACAACAAGCCCGAACAGCGCGGCCTCGTCGAACACTACCGGACGATCGCCGACGCCGTGGACCTCCCCCAGATCGTCTACAACGTTCCGTCGAGGACCGGCCGAAACATCGAGCCCGACACCGCGGTCGAACTCGCTGCCCACGAAAACATCACGGGCTACAAGGCCGCAAGCGGCGACCTCGGCCAGATCGGCGAGGTCGTCGAGCGCACACAGGGGGAGGACTTTTCGGTCCTCTCGGGCGACGACGCGCTCACCCTCCCGATGATCTCGGTGGGGGCGACGGGGACGATCAGCGTCGCCGGAAACGTCGAGCCCGAGCGGACCTGCGCGATGGTCGGCGCGGCACTCGACGGCGACTACGAGCGCGCACGGGCGCTCCACCACGAACTCGGCGACCTCTTTCGAACCCTGTTCGTCGAGACCAACCCGATCCCCGTCACCGAGGCGATGGCGATCCGGACCGACGCCGCGCCCGTGCTCCGGCCGCCGCTCACCCGGCTCTCAGAGGAGTACCGCGAGGAGCTCGCGGCGGTCTTGGAGGGGCTCGAGGACGAGACAGTCACCGAAGCCGACGCCGCCAGCCCCCGATGACGGTCGCGGTGGGAGTCACCGGCGCGACCGGCCGGATGGGCCGGGAGGTGCTCGCGGCCGCGGGCCAACGCGGGGACTGCGAGATCGCCTTCGCGGTCTCGGAGAGTGCGGACGCCGGCACGACCGTCGAGGGATACGAGGTCGAACCCGCGGGGGAACTCGAGGACCTGGTCGCCGACCGGGAACCGGATGCCGTCGTCGACTTTACGGTACCGGAGGCGACCGCGGGCTACGCGGCGGCCTGTGGGGAGGCGGGGGTGTCGTTCGTCACCGGAACGACAGGACTCGGAGCGGACGAGATCACGGCCCTGGATCGGGCGAGCGACGCGATCCCCGTCCTCCACGCGCCGAACTTCTCCAGGGGCGTCTCCGTTCTCGTAGAGGTCGTCCGCGAGGCCGTCGGGAGCCTGCCGGGCTACGACGTCGAACTCGCGGAGACCCACCACAACGGGAAACGGGACGCGCCGAGCGGGACTGCGGAGCGCCTGCTCGAGACGATCGAGGCCGAGGGCGACTTTTCGGGGCGAAAACACGGCCGGGAGGGCGACGACCCTCGCGTCGAGGGCGAGATCGGCGTCCACGCGCTACGGGCGGGCGCGATTGCGGGCGAACACGAGGTCCTGCTGGCCGACGACCACGAGGAGCTTCGACTCACCCACCGGGCCGCCGACCGTGGCGTCTTCGCCGCCGGCGCCCTCGACGCGGCGGTCTGGCTCGCGGACCGGGAGCCGGGGCGCTACGAGTTCGCGGACGTCCTCGGCTGAGGGATCGGACCCTATTTGGGCTCCGGTGTGCCATTCCCGAATATGACGAACGCACTCGAAGCCGAGATCGCGGCACTCTGGGAGCGAACGGAACGCGGCGAGATCGACGCGGCATCGGCGGGAAGCGAGGAACTCGCTACCCTGGAGGCGTTTCTGGAGGCCTTGGAGGGCGGCGAGGTCCGGGCCGCCGAGGCCCAGGACGGGGAGTGGGAGGCAAACGAGTGGGTCAAACAGGGAATCTTGCTCAACTTCTCGCTCCGGGAGAACCGCGCCTTCGAGTACGGCGGCGTCGCCCACTACGACGTCCTTCCCCTTCGAGACACCGAGGATCTGGGCGACCGAGGGACCAGAAACACCCCCGACGGGACGACGGTCCGCCGGGGCGCGCATCTGGGATCGGACTGTATCATGATGAGCCCGAGTTTCGTCAACATCGGCGCCCACGTCGGGAGCGGTACGCTCGTCGACTCCTGTGACACGGTGGGCTCGTGTGCCCAGATCGGCGAAAACGTCAAACTCGGCGCGAACACCCTCATCGGCGGGGTTCTGGAGCCCGTCGAGGACGCGCCGGTCGTAGTCGAGGACGGCGTCTCGCTGGGCGCGGGCTGTCGGGTCACCTCGGGGTTCGTCGTCGGCGAGGGAAGCGTCGTCGGCGAGAACACGCTGCTCACTCCCCGAATTCCGGTCTACGATCTCGTCGGGGAGGAGATCCTGTTCGGCGAACTCCCGCCCGAACGCCGCGCCTTTACCCGGTTCGTCGAGTCCTCGGTCGGCGACCACGACCTCTTTTCGGGAGGTGCGTACAAGCCCGCTGTCGTCGCGACCGATCTCGAGGACCGGACGCTCGAGGCCACCGAGCGTGAGGCGGCGTTACGGGAGTGAGATCTCGTCGCACACCGCCGGAAGGTTTCTGAATCCCCGTCCCGGCCACGGCGTATGGGCGACGAGGAGTGGTCCCGGAGCGAACTCTCCGACGCCGCGGTCCGGGAGATGGTCGACGACCTCCGGGAGACGTGGTCGGTCGAGACGATCGAACGGGTCGAGCACGGCACCGATTTCGTCGCGGTCGTCGGGGTCGAGACTCCCGACGGCCCGCGGTCGGCGGTTCTGAAAGCGACGACGGCCGGCTTCGTCGCCCCCGAGAGCGCCCGCGCCGAGCCCCGGATGCTCGAGCTGGTCGGCCGCGAAACGCGGATTCCGGTCCCCGCGGTCTACGGCGTCCGCGACCACCACCCCTCGCTTCCGGCGCCGTTTTACCTGATGGAACACGTTGCGGGCGAGAACCACGAGGGCCGATCGGGGGAGCTTCGGCGGGCGGTCCGCGAACGGATCTGTGGGGACGCGGGGCGGAACCTCGCTGCCCTCCACGAACTGGGACCGCTGCCCGCGGCGGGGACCGTCGGCGTCGTCGACGGCGAACTCGCCGTGCTCGATTCCGAGGACCATCCCTCATACGACGATTGCAGGGAGATGGTTCTCGATGGAAGCGAGGACACTCTGGATGCGCTCGCGGAGGGGGGCTTCTTCCCGGGGAAGGCCGACGACCGCGAGCGGTTCGCCGACCTCGTCGACCCGCTCCGGGAGTATCTTCGGGAGACGATCCCAACACTGTCCGAGCCCGAACCGCCGACCTACCACCACCGGGACTACCGCTACGGGAACCTCCTGGTCGATCCGGACACCGGCGAGACGCAGGCAGTGCTGGACTGGGCGGGGACCATGGCCGCCGAGCCCGCGTCCGCCCTCGCGGGCACGGAATCACTGTTGTTCGACCCGGTCGACGAGGACGACGACCTCGTCGCGGGCCTCCGGACCGCGTTCCGTGACGCGTACGCCGACGGGCGCGAGGGATGGTCGTTCGACGCCGGCGTCCGCGAACGGATCGAGGTCTACCGCCTCGTTGACCGTCTCGACGCGATGGCCTGTCTCCCCCTGTGGTACGAGGACGCGACGCCGGCCGAGCGCGACGAGCAGGAACGATACCACCGCGAGTTCCTCGATCGCTATCTCTGAGCCCCCGCGTTCGTCATCCGCACCCGGAAACGGAACCCTTGTTAGCCGCCCTACGCGTTTATTCGCCAATGGCCGACCCCTCGCCCGCCGTTCGCCGGCTCGCCGACTGGGACACCGATCGTCTCGAGTCCCTGGCCGACGAGTACGACACCCCGCTGTACGTGATCGATCTCGACCGCGTGAAGGCCAACTATCGGCGGTTCTCGGCCGCGTTCCCCGACGCTCGCGTGATGTACGCCGCGAAGGCCCACACCGGCCGGGCGGTCCTCGAAGCCGTCCTCGAAGCCGGCGGAACGATCGAGTGTGCGGCCTGGGGCGAACTCAAGCGCTCGATCGACGCGGGCGCGGGCCCGAACACGCTCCAGTACACCGCGGTCAACCCGCCGGCCCACGATCTCGACTACGCGACCGACCTCGGCGCAGAGAACCCGGGACTGACGGTCACGATCGGCGCGACGGACACGCTCGAACGCCTCGCCGAACGGGGGTACGACGGCCGGATCGCGATCCGGATCAATCCCGGCATCGGGACGGGCCACCACGAGAAGGTCGCCACCGGCGCCGACGCCAAATTTGGAATCCCCTACGAGGAGGTGCCCGAAGTCGCGGAGCGCGTCCGTGCGGAGTTCGACCTCGTCGGGCTCCACGCCCACGCCGGCAGCGGCGTGCTGACCGACGGATTGGCGGAGCACTGCCGGGCCATTTCCCGGGTCGGCGAGATGGCCCGGCGGGTGGGCGACCTCGAGTTCGTGGACGTCGGCGGCGGCTACGGCGTCCCCTACCGCGAGGACGAGCCGCCCCTCGACCTGGAGCGAACCGCCGAGATGGTCCGCGATGCGGTGGGAGAGATCGACGCGCAACTCAAGTTAGAACCCGGACGCTACGTCGTCGCCGACGCGGGGCTGATCCTCTCGACGGTGAACACGATCAAGGAGGCCCCCGACACGACCGTCGTCGGGATCGACGCCAGCCTCGCGACGCTGATCCGGCCGGCGATGTTCGGCTCTTACCACCCCATGGTGAACGTCACCGCACCCGAACGCGACCACCACCCGGTGACCGTCGGCGGCCCAGTCTGTACGAGCGCGGACGTCTTCGCCCACGACCGCCCGGTCGCCCGCCTCGAGCGCGGGGACACTCTCGCGATCGGAATGGCCGGCTCCTACGGCTACGAACTCGCGAGCCAGTTTCATTCACAGCCCCGGCCCGCGGAGGTGGCTCTCGAAGCGGGCGAGGATCGGATCGTCCGCAGGCGCGAGAGCCTGGAGGACGTGACGCGGGTCGAGCAGTAAGTCGGTCGCGGCCGGTAAAATGGGTCTCCGGACTCAGTCCTCGTCGTGGATCGTCACCGACTCGATCTCGATCTCCTCGGTCGGCCGGTCCTCGGCGTCGGTCTCCGTCGAACCGATCTCGCGGACGACGTCCATCCCCTCGGTGACCTCGCCGAAGACGGCGTGGCGGCCGTCGAGGTGGGGCGTCTCGGCCAGGGTGATGAAGAACTGCGAGCCGTTGGTATCGGGTCCCGAGTTCGCCATCGAGAGCGTTCCCGGCGAGTCGTGGGTGAGCTCGTCGTGGAACTCGTCATCGAAGCTGTAGCCGGGACCGCCTCGGCCGGTCCCCGTCGGGTCGCCGCCCTGGATCATGAAGTCCTCGATGACCCGGTGGAACTCGACGCCGTTGTAGAGGCCGTCGCCGCGGATCTCGCCGCTTTCGGGGTCCTCCCAGGTGACGGTGTCGGGCGCGGGCTCTGCGTCGGCGGCCGGCTCGTGTTCGGCCAGCTTCCGGAAGTTCTCGACGGTGCGGGGCGCACGGTCCTCGAACAGTTCGACCTCGACGTCGCCGTGCGTGGTGTGGAGCGTGGCTGTCGGATTTGCCATGGGGAAGCCGACGACGTGCCGGGTGAAAACCGTGGTGGTCCCGGTCGGGGCCGAACGGGTACCGGCGATTCTGCCGACGGGGAGTACGGCCGCGAGCGAGGCCACCGTGTGGGGAGTCCGTCCCGGATCGAACGCGAGGGTCATCGCTCTCCGCTGCCGGCTGAAGAGTAATGGTCCCGGCGACCGTCAATCGGACGCATGGACGTGATCAACCCCGCGACCGGCGAGCGGGTCGACTCGTACGACGAACACACCCAGTCGGAGGTGGAGACGGCCCTCGAGGACGCGACTTCGGCGTTCGAGGAGTGGCGCCGACGCCCGCTTCGCGAACGCGAGGACCTCCTCGCGGCCGCCGGCGACGTCCTCCGGGAGAACAAAGGCGAGTACGCGGAGACGATGACCGAGGAGATGGGAAAGCCGATCGAGCAGGCCGTCTCGGAGGTCGAGAAGTGTGCGTGGGCCTGCGATCACTACGCCGAACACGCGAGTAGCTATCTCGAGGCGGATCACCACCCGAGTCCCCCGGGAACCACGGCCAAGACGGTGTACGAACCGCTCGGGCCGGTGCTCGCCGTGATGCCCTGGAACTTCCCGTTCTGGCAGGTGTTCCGGTTCGCCGCGCCGTATCTCACGGCGGGCAACGTCGGCTTCCTCAAACACGCCTCGAACGTCCCCGGCTGTGCGCTCGCCATCGAGGAGGTATTTCGCGAGGCGGGCTACCCGGAGGGTGTCTTCAGGTCCCTGCTGATCTCCTCCGACGAGATCGAGGACCTCCTCGGCGACGAGCGGGTGAGGGCGGCGACGCTCACCGGCAGTGGCGGGGCCGGTCGAGCGATCGCCTCCACGGCGGGCGAGAACCTCAAAAAGACGGTGCTCGAACTCGGCGGGAGCGATCCGTACGTCGTCCTCGATGACGCCGACCTCGAAGCCGCGGCGACGACCGGCGCGTGGGCGCGCAACCAGAACGGCGGCCAGTCGTGTATCGCCGCCAAGCGGTTCGTCGTCGTCGACGAGGTCTACGACGAGTTCGTCGACCGGTTCGTCGACGCCGTCGACTCGCTCGCGGTCGGCGATCCGATGGATGAAGAGACGGACATGGGGCCGCAGGCTCGCCAGGACCTCCTGGATGAGCTTCACGAACAGGTCGAGGCGAGCGTCGAGGCGGGAGCGACCGTCGAAACCGGCGGCGAGCCGCTCGATCGGGAGGGTGCCTATTACCCGCCGACGGTTCTCACGGACGTCCCGGAGGGGTCTCCGGCCGACACCGAGGAGCTGTTCGGCCCCGTGGCCGCGGTCTACCGCGTCGGCGGGGAGTCCGAAGCCATCGAGAAGGCCAACGACACCGAGTTCGGGCTCGGGGCGAGTCTCTGGACCACAGATCTCGACCGGGCGGAGCGCCTCGCCACGGAGGTCGAGGCGGGCTGTGTCTACGTCAACGAACTCGTGAAATCGGATCCCAGAGTTCCGTTCGGGGGGATCAAAGAGTCCGGGTACGGTCGCGAGCTCTCGGCGGACGGAATCAAGGAGTTCACCAACCGAAAGACGGTCTGGCTCACGGACGAGCCCGACACCGACGTGCCGGTGGAGTGATGAAGGCATCCGACCTCCTCGTCGAGTGTCTCGAAACCGAGGGCGTCGAGTACGTCTTCGGACTCCCGGGCGAGGAACTCGAGGATCTCCTCTTTTCGTTACAGGCGTCCGATATCGAGTTCATCCCCGTCCGTCACGAACAGGGCGCGGCGTTCATGGCCGACGTCCACGGCCGACTGACCGGCGAGGCCGGCGTCTGTCTCTCGACGCTGGGACCGGGGGCGACGAACCTCCTCACCGGCGTGGCCGACGCACATCTCGACAAGTCGCCGCTGGTTGCGATCACGGGTCAGGGCGGGCTCGAGCGCCTGCACAAGGAGAGCCACCAGGCGCTCGATATCGTCGACACGTTCGAGTCGGTGGTGAAGTGGAACACACAGATCACGGACCCCGAGATCATCGCCGAATCCGTCCGCAAGGCGTTCAAGCTGGCCGAGTACGAGAAACCCGGCGCGACCCACATCGAGTTCCCCGAGGACGTCGCTGCCGAGGAACTCGACGCGGACCCGCTTCCCCCACGCGAGCACGTCCAGCGACCGGATCCGGGGACGCGATCGCTCGATCGAGCAGCAGACCTCATCGAGGCGGCCGATACGCCGGTGGTTCTGGCGGGAAACGGCGCGGTCCGAACGCCCGCGGCGACGGGGCTCCAGGAGTTAGTCGAACACGCCGGGATGGCCGTCGTCGCGACGTACATGGGGAAGGGAGCGATCTCGGACCGGAACGACAGCTCGCTGATGACGCTCGACTCCGGGCCGAACGGCGAGGCGTCGGCGGCGATCGAGCGGGCCGATTGCGTGCTCGCGGTGGGGTACGACATCGCCGAACACGACCCCGAATCGTGGAACCCCGATCTGGACAAGACGATCGTTCACGTCGATCACGAGCCCGCAGAGGTCTACCGCCACTACAACCCCGACGTCGAACTGGTCGCCGACATCTCGGCCGTCCTCGACGGCCTGCGAACGCGCATCGACGCGACCTGGGGGACCGACTGGTGTCGTGGCCCCCGAGAACGGATCGTCGAGGACGTCCGCCGGACGCCCGATTCGGGGGATCCCTTCTCGGTCGAGCGGACGCTCCCGTATCTCCGGGACGCGATGGCCGACGAGGACGTGTTGCTCTCCGACGTCGGGAGCCACAAGATGGCCATCGCGAGATCGTTCCCGACGTACGAGCCGAACACGTGTATCGTTTCGAACGGCCTCGCGAGCATGGGCATCGCGGTCCCCGGCGGGATCGCCGCCGATCTCGCCACCGACGACAACGTCGTGGTCGCGACCGGTGACGGCGGCTTCCTGATGAACGGGGCCGAGCTGGAAACGGCGACGCGGCTCGGTCTCGGCTACACCGTCATCGTGTTCAACGACGACGACTACGGCCTCATCTCGGAGAAACAGATCGAACACACCGGCAGCCACTTCGGGACCGAACTGACCAACCCCGACTTCGTGGGGTTCGCCGAGAGCTTCGGCATCGAGGGCCACCGCCCGGAGACGTGGGCGGACGTCGAGACCACTCTCGAGGAGGTGATTCCGTC
The DNA here is from genome assembly GCF_020177375.1 of Saliphagus infecundisoli. Lineage (GTDB taxonomy): Archaea > Halobacteriota > Halobacteria > Halobacteriales > Natrialbaceae > Saliphagus > Saliphagus infecundisoli. Next base: position 139,372 of record NZ_JAIWHV010000008.1, read on the forward strand.
CGACCGGATGGCGCTCGTCGAGATCCCGATCCAGTAGCCGGGTATCAGAACGCCCGGAGCTCCTCCAAGGCCGCCTCGGCGCTCCCGTCGGCGATGACGTCGCGAGCGGTCTCGAGGCCCTCCTCGAGCGAGTCCACGTCGCGGCGGGCGTAGATCCTGAACGCGGCGTTGAGCGCGATCGCGTCGGCGAACTCGTCGTGGCGCTCGCCCGCGAGAACCGCCTCGGTGATCGCTGCCGAGTCGGCCGTGATGTCGGGGACGGCGAGATCGTCGCCCTCGAAGTCCATCCCGTACTCGCCCGTCTCGATCTCGTAGTCCTCGAATCGCTCAGGAGACCACTCGGCGACCTTCGTGTAGCCGGGTCGGATGTCGTCGTAGCCCTCCATTCCCTGGAACATGATGACCCGAGAGAAGGAGGCGTGGTCGCTCTCGGCGACGAGGTCGGTGGTCTTCTTCGCGAACGCGAGGTGATAAAAGGAGCCGAGGTGGACGTCGGCGTCGGCGGGGTTCGCGAGCGTCTCGATCGTGTTGACGAACGTGCGCACGCCCATCATCTCCCGCCGGTCGTGGAGGGCGTCGATGCCGGGATTGAACGCGGGCTGGTAGTAGAAGCCAAAGCCGGTCTCGTCGACCATCTCCGCGCTCTCTGCGGGCTCTATGTCGGTCCGGACGCCGAGCTCGTCGAGCACGTGTTTGTACGCGGTCGCCTTCTGGGTCGGCACGCGGTCCCCGGAGTGGGTCACGACCGGGGTGCCCGCTGCGGCGGCGACGACGCCGGCACCGACGCCCAGCAGCGCCGAGGTGTGTTTCCCGTCGTAGTTCGCCCCGCAGTCGACGGGATCGCAGTCGGGGGCGGTACTCGAAACGCTCTCCTCGTGCATGACGTCGGCGTAGGCCGCGAGTTCCTCGGGCGTGTTGCGCTTCCAGCGGTTCGCGAGCCAGAACGCCCCCAGCGTCGTGTGGTCGGGTTCGTCCGCGAGGATCCGCCGGAGGGCCTCACGAGCCTGCTCGCGGCTCATGTCCTCGGCGGACTTGTGTCCCGAGCCGACGACCTCCGTCATCAGCCGCGTGAGCGGCCACTCGCCGAACTCCTGGGTCGCGTGTGCCATGGTCCGGGTTGGGCCGGCGGCCGCAAAAGCGTCCCGCTTCCGTTCGAATTCCGGACGAACGGGCAGTTTCCGCCGCCGTCCGAACCGGCAGAGTCCCCGCGTTCGACGGCGAGGACTATCGCTCGCGCTCGGGCTCGCGAGACCCCGGCTCGGTCGATCGGTCCCCGATCGAGTCCGTTCGCGAAGAGCCGTCCGCAAAGAGGTCCTCGGGGAGATCCTCGACGGCGACGAGGCGCTCGAGGCGGGCCTCGAACTCCGCGTCGTCGATCTCGCCGGCGGCGTACCGGCGTTTGAGTTCGTCGATGGCGTCGTCCTCGCGCTCGCTCGTGGCCGACATCGACGGCTCCTCGTCCTCGAAGAGGATCTCCGCGATCTCCTCGCCCCAGAACAGGAAGATCGGCGCGAGGACGAACCAGCCTACGATCGAGAGCGCCCCCGCGAGCCCGCCGAGTCCGGCCATCCCGGCGAGGCTGATGAGGCCGAACGTGACGATCCCGATCAGCAGCCAGAGGTCGTCGGCGACGAACTCCCGGAGCCGCTCTCGGTCCCCCATACCTCCCTCTCGGCGGCACGGCCACTATAAACTATCCTCGCGCCGGGGGGCGGCCTGGCGGGCGGTCGCCCCCGACGAAAGCCGAAAGCGATACCTGCCGTGTGTCCCTAGATCGGCCAATGAACGAGCTGTCGCGCGACTGGCGCGACGAGATAGACGACGTCGATGCCGCCCTGATCGACGGCTACCAGAGCGGCTTCCCCATCCAGGAGCGGCCGTTCCGGGCCGTCGGGCGCGACCTCGGGATCGAGGAGGACGAGGCCGTCGAGCGCGTCCGCCGCCTCCGGGAGGCGGGGGTCCTCCGCCGGTTCGGGCCCGTGCTCAACCCGCCAGCCATCGGCTCCTCGACGCTCGCCGCCCTCCGGGTCCCCGAAGAGCGCTTCGAGAGGGTCGCGGAGGTCGTCAACGGCTACCGCCAGGTCAACCACAACTACCGCCGGGACCACGCCTGGAACATGTGGTTCGTCGTCACCGCGGGCTCGCTCGCCGAACGCGAGCGGATCGTCGGCGGGATCGAGGATCGCACCGGCCTCGAGGCCCTCGACCTCCCGATGCACACGGAGTTCTACATCGACCTCGAGTTCCCCGTCGTCAACGGCGATCGCTTCGCCCGCGAGAGCGTCGAAACGACGGACGCCGCCGCGACGCAGGTCGGGGAGGAGGCCGCGGGCGACCTCTCGGCGTTCGAGGCCGGACTCCTCCTTGCGATCCAGGAGGGTCTCGAGCTCTCGGCGACCCCCTACCGGACGCTCGCGGCTGAACTCGGCGTCCCCGTTGGCGACGTTACGGCGGCCATCGAAGGGCTACTCGCGCGGGGCTGTATCAAGCGCGTCGGCTGCGTCGTCAACCACGTCGTCACGGGCTTTACCGCCAACTGCATGGTCGTCTGGGACGTCCCGGACGACCGTCTGGAGGAGTGGGGCGAGCGCGCCGGCGGGCTTCCCTACGTCACCCTCTGTTATCACCGCCCCCGCCGGCCCGACCAGGGATGGCCGTACAACCTCTTTACGATGATCCACGGCCGCGACCGGGAGGCGGTCGGGGAGAAGATCGACGAACTCGCCGCGGACTACCTGCCGGTCGCCCACGATCGGCTCCACTCGACGGAGACGCTGAAACAGACCGGAGCGCGCTACGAGGAACTCGTCGGCGACTGATCAGCTCTCGGCGACGGCGTACATCATCGGCCCGACGACGACGAGGCCGACGCCCGCGATCCGGAACAGCATCGACCCGCCGGCCAGGGAGGTCGGCAACAACAGGAAGACCGCGCCGAAGGTGATGAGGACGAGCCCGACGACCTTCATCGACTTCAGCGGCAAGACGCCCAGGATCGACAACAGGAACACGCCCAGGATGATCTGTCCCACGTTGAACTGGCGCAGGACGTTGTCGATCGCCTGGAGGGGTAGCTCGAGCATTCCTGTTCGTATCTCCCTCCGATCCGGCCTTTAACCTTGCGATAGGCCCGTTACGGCGTTACGCGTCGGCCCGGGTGAGGGCGTCTCACTCCGCCGAAAGCGCCGCCGCGACGAGTTCGATCGGCGTCGGCGGTTTCGCCTCCGCTCCGGGACGGTCGCCGAGTTGGGTCCGACAGGACGCGCCGGGAGCGACGACCCGCTCGCCGGGACTGGCCTCGACCTGGTCGTAGAGCACCGACCCGATTGCCTCGCTCATCGAGGCGTGTTCGGCCTCGTAGCCAAAGGAGCCCGCCATCCCACAACACCCCGAGTCCAGCGGGTCGACCGCGTAGCCGGCCCGCCGGAGGACGCCGACGGCGTGGTGGTCCCGCGCCGCGGCCTTCTGGTGGCAGTGGCCGTGGTAGGCCAGAGCCGTCTCGGGTGCCTCGAACTCGAGTCGGCCGTCGAGGTCAAACCGATCGACGTACTCACAGATTCCATAACTGTTGGCGGCGAGTTCCCGAACGGCCTCCCCGGAGAGGAGGTCGAGGTAGTCCGACTGGAGCATGACCGCGTCGGAGGGCTCGACGACGACGACGTCGTAGCCCGCCTCGACCGCCGGCGAGAGCGCATCGACGTTCTCCTCGGCGGTCTCTCGAGCGCGGTCGAGAAAGCCCTTCGAGAACGCGGGCCGACCGGTGTCGGAGACGTCGGGAACCGCGACGTGGACGCCCGCGGCCTCCAGGACGCGGACCGCGGCCCGGCCCGCCGCCGGATTGGAGTAGTTGGTGTAGGTATCGGGGTAGAGCACGACCCGTCGGTCGGCCTCGTGGGGGTCGACGGCGCTTCCCCCGCGCTCGTCGAACCAGTCCTCGAAGGTCTCCCGGTGGAACGTCGGTAGCGATCGGTCCGTGGCGATCCCGACGGTCGCCTCCATGAGTTTGCGGGCGCCCGGAACCTTCGGCGCGAGGTTCGACAGCGGCGCCAGGGCGCTTCCCCACTTCGACAGTTCCTCGACGCGGGCGAACAGCTCGTCGCGGAACGTGGCGCCGTTTCGCTGGTGGTACTCGTGGGTCACCTCGGCTTTGAGCTTCGCCATATCGACCTCGCTCGGGCAGTCGATCGCACACCCCTTGCAGCCGATACAGAGATCCATCACCTCCTCGACGAACTCGTCGGAGAACGCTTCCCCGGGCTCGAGGTCGCCGTCCATCGCCGACCGGAGCGCGTTCGCCCGGCCGCGGGTGCTCGTGATCTCCTCGCGGCTCGCCCGGAACGTCGGACACATCACCCCGCCGGTGGTCTCCTGGTCGCCCCGACAGCCCCCACAGCCGTGACAGAGCTCGACCATCCCCTGCATCCCGTTGTCGTTGTCCCACTCGAGTGCGGGCTCGAAGCCCGACTCGAACTCGTAGTCGGGGGAAAACCGGAGGTGTTCTCGAAGATCGGTGGGGTCGCCCTCGCGGTAGACGACCTGGCCCGGGTTCAGGAGCCAGTCTGGGTCGAAGGCGGTCTTCAGCCCCCGAAACGCCTCCCAGACCCCCTCGCCGTACAGCTTCCGGTTCCACTGGGTTCGGGCGCGGCCGTCGCCGTGTTCGCCCGACACCGACCCCCCCAACTCGACCACGAGGTCGGTCACCTCGTCGGCGATGCCGTGGAGCTGGTCGAGCCCGAACTCCGTTTTCGTGTTAATCAGGGGGCGGACGTGGAGCACGCCGGGACCGGCGTGGGCGTAGAAGCTCGCGTAGGTGTCGTAGCTCTCCAGGATCTCCTCGAACCCCTCGACGAACTCGGGGAGGGATTCGGGCGGAACGGCGGTGTCCTCGATGAAGGAGACGTGTTTCTCGTCGGTCGTCCGCGAAAGCAAGATCGGAAGCCCCGATTTCCGGAGCTTCCAGAACGTCGCGCGCTCCTCGGCGTCGTAGGCCTCGAGGGCATCGACGGCGATCGGGTCCCCGCCGTCGGGGATCTCCTCGGCGGGTTCTCCCTCGGGATCGGCATCGGGAACACGGTCGGCGAGCAGGTCGGCGACCCGATCGCGACCCTCCTCGGGGCCGGAGGCGTAGAACTCCACGAGCAAGACGGCGTTCGTGCCGTCGGGGAGGATCCCGGTGACGGGGCCGAACTCGGCGGTCCCGCGCGCGAGGTCGATCAGGACGTCGTCGAGAACCTCGACGGCCGCGGGATCGTGTGCGAGGACGTTCTCGACGTCGGCCATCGCCTCGTGGAGCCCGCCATAACAGAGGAGGGCGACGGACTTCGTCGCGGGCACCGGCTCGAGGGAGACGGTCGCCTCGGTGACGGTCGCCAGCGTTCCCTCGCTGCCCGCGAGCAGGCGCGCGAGGTTGACCGTGCCGGCTTCGCCGGTCTCCTCGTCGCCCGGCAGGGGCTCTCCCCGCGCCTCGCAGACGAGCCGATCCAGGTTGTACCCCGAGACGTTTCGCTTGAGGTCGGGGTACGCTTCGCCGATCGCATCGGCGTCCTCCTCGAGAATCCGTTCTATCTCGGCGTAGATCCGGGCCTCGAGGTCGCCGTCGGGGTCCGCTCGCTTCGCGATCTCCGAGAGCGTGACCTCGCCGAACTCCGTGCGGGTGCCGTCGGCGAGGACGACCTCACAGGAGTCGATATAGGCGTCAGTTTTGCCGTACTGCAGGGAGTGTGAGCCCGTCGAGTTGTTGCCGATCGCGCCGCCGATGGCGCTCTTGTCGCCCCAGGCGGGATCGGGTGCGAACTTCAGGTCGTGGGTCGCCAGGCGCTCGTTCAGGCTCCCGAGGATCGCCCCGGGCTGGACGGTCGCCTCCCGGTCGTCGGGCGCGACGGCGACGACGTCGTTCATGTACCGGGTGAAATCGAGGACGACCGCGCGGTTTACGGTCTGGCCCGCGAGGCTCGTCCCGCCACCCCGTGGGAGCACCGGGATCTCCCGGTAGGCACAGTACTCCACAACCGCGGCGACGTCGTCAGTCGAGCGGGGGAAGACGACCCCGATCGGGGTCAGCTCGTAGGCGCTGGCGTCGGTCGCGTACAGCTCCCGCGAATAGGAATCGAAGCGGACGTCGCCCTCAACGCGGTCCTCGAGATCGGCGACCAGGGCCGGCCGGTCGACGTCGTCGCTCGCGTAGTCGTAGTTCGCCCGGCGGTCGTCGGCCGGGTCCTCCCGGGGCTCCGTTGCCATGGCTCGCCCTAGCGGAACGACGACATAAAGGGTCCCGGCTCGCGGCCGAAGCGTCGGCGGGGAGAATCGGAGTGGCCCCGTTTTCCCACGTGCGCCCCCGGGGCCGCCGTCCGCGGGTGGACGGCACGCGTAGTTGGCTCCGACCCCGGACGAGTCCACCCCCTACGTGAGTAGGTGTTCCGGCCGGCCGTCGTTCGTCGGCCAGGGACCCGGCGGGAGCCGGCCGAAACCTGGCCCTGCCGGACCGGGGCTTAACTTCCCGCTTCCCGTCGGCCCGAACGTGACCGACCGATCGATCTCCGACCGTCCGGCCGCACGCTCGCGGCTCGAGCACGCGGCGTACGCAAGCGCCCGTGGGCTCCAGGCGGGCCTGGTCGCGACGCTGATCATGACCGCCTTCCGGCTCCCGATCCTCCGGTCGCTGCCGCCCTCGGCGAACTTCTGGGCGCAGTACGTAAGCGGCGGCGAGCCCGAGGACCACCCGGCGATGGGCCTCCTCTTGCACCTCGCCTACGGCGTCGGCGGCGGCGCCCTCTTCGGCGGGCTGTTCGCTCTGCTCGAGTCCGAACGCTCGATCGAGCCCGAACAGCGCGGGCTCGTCTGGGGCGCCGTCTACGGAATGGCCATGTCGGCCTTCGGCTCGCAGGTCATGCTCGACGAACTACTCGACATCAGACTCGAGGCGGACGAACTCGCGCTCTTTCACGCCGCCCACCTCGTCTACGGGATCTCGCTCGGCGCCTGGGTCGGCTCGCGAGCCGAGGGGGTCGAGGACCCCGAGGCCGAATACGAGTACGACGACGGCAACTGATCGGATTCCGTACTCATTTATGGCGCGGGTCGGTACGGGCCGGTGATGGAACCCCTCGAGATCGGTGCGCGGCTGTTTGCCGGGGTCGCGCTCATTCTGATCAACGCCTACTTCGTCGCGATCGAGTTCGGCCTCACCCGGGCGCGACAGTATCCCGAGTCCGAGTTCGATACCCCCGGACTCCGGCGGGCCTGGGAGATGACCGACAACCTCGAGATCTATCTGACGACCTGTCAGATCTGGATCTCGGGGACCAGCATCGCCCTCGGGATCGTCGCCGAACCGGGGCTGGCCGCGATCTTCGAGCCGTTCTTCCAGAACACCTGGCTGGCCTCGATCGGTGCCGGCTCCCTCCTCGCTTTCTTCCTCATCAACATGGTCCACCTCACCCACGGCGAGCAGACGCCGACCTACCTCGGCGTCGAGCGCTCGAAGCAGGTCTGTGAGTACGGCTCGGGCCCGCTGTACTGGTTCGCGTGGCTGATCTCGCCGCTGATCAAGTTCGGCGACTGGGTCGCAAAGGGGACCCTCCGGCTGTTCGGAATCGAGATGACCGGCTCCTGGACCGAGACCGAGACGGAGGTCATCGAGTCCCGGGCGGACCTGCGAAACAGTCTCGGGACGGTGCTAGAGGAGAGCGACCTGAGCGAGGAACGCCGTGGCGAGGTGATGAACGCCCTCTACGTCGGCGAACAGCCCGTCAGTGACGTGATGGTGCCCGCCGAGGAGATCGTCACCCTCTCGACGGCCGACTCCGTCGAGGAGAACGTCCGACGGATGGCCGAGAGCCCCCGGACCCGGTACCCCCTCGTCGGCGAGAAACTGACCGACTTCGAGGGCGTCATCTACTCGCCGCTGTTCGCCAAACACCGCGAGGAACTCGCGTCCGGCGAGATCGGGTTCGCCGAGATCGCGACGCCGCCGATGACGCTGTCGCCCGACGCCGACGTCAGCGACGCGATCGATCAGTTCCAGGCCGAAAACCAGGAGCTCGCGCTCGTGATCGAGGACGGCGAGGTCGTCGGGCTGGTGACCGTCACCGATCTCCTGGAGGAGGTCGTCGGCGAGATCGAAGACCCCATCGACCGCGAACAACTGGACTAAGTCTCTCTTCCCGGCGGCAGGTCTCGACTCTCGACGGCCGTCCTCGAGAGGGCGGTCCACGACACTCCCTCGTCCATCTCCTCGGAGCTCCCGTCGATCCCGGAGTTTTTACGCGATGACGGGGCCAGGCGGGCCATGTCCGACCGCGCCTACGGACGGCGGACGGTGCTGGAGGTGCTGGGAACGCTCGCGGCGATCGCCCTCGCCTCGCTGTTCGGAACGGCAACCAGTGTCCGCGACGGGAGCGGGCCGCCCGGCCCGGAACCGCCCGGCCGCGAGGGTGGAGGGCACCCACCCAGGGAGGCCACGGGTCCGCCGTTTGCGACCTCGTCCGACGCCGCGATCGCGATCGTTGACCGGATCGTCGACGGACGGTTCGTCGTGATCCTCGTCGAGAGCGAAGACCGGGCCGTCCTCGAGACCGACGACCCGATCCTCCCCGGCGCAAGCGAGTGCGACGCCCTCCTCTCGTGGTTCGACGACGAGGGCGACCTCGTGGCGGTCGAGCGCCTCCCCGGAGAAAGCCGACGCCGCCGCCGAAACCGGAATCGGTTCGACGAACTCTCGGAACGCCCGAACGGTTCAGCGGGGGCATCGACACGTAAGCGTCCCGGCGGGAGCACCTACTGGTCGAAGCCGACCCGGATCATCTCCCCCCACCCGCCCTCCCCGCGGAGGTACCGGACGACCGCGACCCAGGCGATCCAGGACTTCCACTGTCGGTAGGGGACGTGCTCTACGAGGCCGTAGCCGAGCAGCCTGGCGATGTCCCGCGGGTTCCGGTAGCGCCGGAAGCTGACGACTTCGTTCAGCACCGAGAGCCACGACAGGAGGGTGCCTATGCCGACGGCGATCCCCAGGAAGAGCAGGAAGAAGGGGGCGTTCAGGATCCCGAGCAGGAAGGCGATCGGGACGAGGAGGTAGCCGACGCCCTCGATCAGCGGGCCGATCGTCTCGACGAGGAGGAAAAAGGGGAGCGCAACGAGCCCGATGACGCCGTAGTTCGGATTGCCGATCATCCGGCGATGGATCCACAGCGTCTCGACCATTCCCCGGAACCAGCGGCCCCGTTGGCGGGCCAGTACCGCCCGCGAGGCGGGCACCTCCGTCCAGACGACGGGGTAGGGGACGAACTCGATCCGGTAGTCCTCGCCCGCGAACTCGCGGTGGAGCCGGACGATCAGCTCCATGTCCTCGGTGATGGTGTCCGTCGAGTACCCGCCCACCTCCCGGACGGCACTGGTCCGGAAGAGGCCGAACGCCCCCGAGATGATCAGGAGGCCACCGATCCCGCTCAAGCCGATCCGTCCCGAGAGAAACGCCCGGAGGTACTCGACGACCTGGAGGTTCGCCAGACGATTCCTCGAGAGTCCGACCTCCCGGACGACCCCGCGGCCGATCGAACAGCCGTTGGCGACCCGGACCGCGCCGCCGGTGGCGATCGTCCGGTCGGGATCCCGGAGGAACGGTTCGGCGACCTCCAGAAGCGCCCCCCGCTCGATGACGGTGTCGGCGTCGACGGCACAGAACAGGGGCTGGTCGGTGAAGAAGACGCCCGCGTTGAGGGCGTCCGCCTTTCCGCCGTTTTCCTTGTCGATGACGACGAGGTCGATCCGCGGGGACTGGTAGACTCCCCGGACCTCCTCGCAGGGGAGGTCGACGGGGACCGGCGCCTCGATCGGCTCGAGGTCGAAGGACTCGACGAGTACGTCGAGCGTGGCGTCGGTCGAACCGTCGTTGACGACGACGAGGTCGTAGTTTCCGTACTCTAAGTTGCGAAGCGACCGGACGGTCTCGACGATCGTCACCTCCTCGTTGTAGGCGGGGACGACGACGCTGATCCCCGGCAGGAACGGCGAGTTGTGTGGTTCGTAGGCCGGTTCGATCAGCCAGTCGCGGACGTTGCCCGCCAGAACCGCGATCGAGACGAGGTGGATCAGCAGGTAGCTGCCGTTGACGAGCGCGAAGTAGAGCACGAAAAACCAACTGGCGAGCCAGAGCGCCGTCGAGACGCCGGCGGCTACGTCCATCCGGTCGCAACCCTCCTCGGCGTCCGTCGTTCGGCCCCGGCCCACGCGACGGTCCGCGCGACCGCCTCGTCCGGTTGGCCCGTCCCGTCGGTCACGCTCTCGAGCCCGCCGACCCGCCGGAGGGTCCGGGCGGCCGCCAGCCGGGCGCGGTCGTCGGGATCGTTGTAGACGCCGTACCGGAGCCAGTCGACCGATTCACCGTCGCCCCACTTGCCGAACAGCTCGTAGGCCGCCGTCCGGACCGCCGGCTCCGGGTCCGCGAGCGCCCGCTCGGCGTCGACGCGCTCGCGGAGCTCCCGGCGCCAGCCCTGGCGGGCGAACGCCGACAGCGCCGTTGCCCGCACCTGTGGCGAGTCGTGGTCGAGGAGCGCGGGGAGCCACGCGAACCGGTCGGTCCGCTCGGTCGCCTGGCAGTGAGCGAGAACGGTCAGGGTCTGGACCACCAGCCCCTCCGACCACCAGGTCGCCTCCGCGTCGGCGTGAGCCAGCAGCGGGGTCGCGTCCCGGCGATTGAGCCGGTAGAGCGTGTCGAGTCCGAACACCGACAGCCGCTCCTCGCCCGACCACAACAGGAGCGAGGTCCCGTCGCGGGCGGCGTCGGGTCCGCCGGCGACGGAGAGCAGGCGGGCGGCTCCCGCACGGGTCGCGGGGTGGTCCGTACAGCGCTCCCGGAGGCGCTCGGTCGGAACGTCGCGCTCGAGGAGGGTCAGCCAGATCAGTCCCCGGAGCCGGCTGGTCACCGTCCGGCTGGCGAGCAGGTCGACCGCGCGGTCGCCGACCCCGAGGGCCTCGGCGAGGTCGACGAGCCGGTCGCGCTCGCGCCCGCGGAGCTGGCGGAGGTAGCGGGCGAGAAGCCGCCGGAGGACGAACCGTTCGGTGAGCGACAGCTCCCCGACCCACCCCGACCAGTTCGGGTCCGGCCGGTCGAGCCGGGCGAACAACTCCTCGACCAGGCGAGGACGGGCCCGCTCGCGCCGGCGGTCGAACCGGGCCAGGAGGATCGAGACCACGAGCGCGAGCGCGCCGACGACGGCGGTCGCGGCGACGATGGCTACGAAGGCGCTCCCGAGAGCGTTCATCGGACCAGCCGCCCCAGCCGCGCGGAGACCTCCGAGGGACTGAACGGCTTGGTGACGTAGTCGTCGGCGCCGAGTTCGAACCCCCGAACGACGTCGCGTTCCAACCCGCGGCCGGTGACCATGACCACCGGAAGCTCCTCGAGGTCGTCGTGGTCGCGCAGCCGGCTCAGGATTCCGAAGCCGTCGAGCCCCGGCAGCATCAGGTCCAGGACGAGCCCGTCGGGAAGCTCGTCGGCCCCCTCGAGGCGCTCCCAGCAGTCCTCGCCGTCGTCGATCGCCACGACGTCGTAGCCGTCGGTCTCGAGGCGGTAGGCGAGCAACTCCCGGACGTGCTCGTCGTCCTCACAGACCAGAACCCGTTCAGCCATCCGTCGCTCCCCTCCGCGAGAGGTCGGACACCACCTCGCCCGCGAGTTCGACCGTCGAGAGCGGCCGGTGGGCGAACTGATCGTGGCCCGTGATCGCCGTCCACTCGCCGCCGGTCGGCGGCGGGCCGACGGCCACCAGCGGGAGGTGGGCCGGCTCCGCCGGGTCCCGCAGCGCCGCGACGAGTTCCGCGTCGACCCCTTCCGTCCCGGTATCGAGGACCGCGACGTCGGCACCGTTGGCCGCGATCGTCTCGAGGACGCCGGCGGCGCCACTGCGAGGATCGCTCTTGTGTAGATTAGCGGAACACGGTGACAGCGATACAGTCGACCAGGCTGTGGATCGGGGCTCCGACGAGGTTCAGAGAGCGCAGAAGCCCGAAGGTGCGAGCGGCCTGCTCCAAGCCCTGCT
>NZ_JAIWHV010000009.1 GCF_020177375.1 Saliphagus infecundisoli
TGTTGCTGATCTTGATCGTATCGGATAAAATTGAACGTCACGGATGAATCCTTACGCTATACAGGAGTTTCTGCTAGATAAGGTCTACGTCATGTGAGTTCTCTGTCGATGTTTCTTGGACAGGCTCTATAGCGTTGTACAATCTCTGGGTGTTGACGAATCTGCTTGTGACTCCACATTAGGCGTTCGGGACGGATCCAGTCGTCCCGACCGCCCTGTTTCGGGCGTTTCTCGGTCAAATACCGTATGGATAGCGGCAGTCTCGACGACTGACTCGGGTTGGTCAGCCCGAGTCAGTACGTCTCCTCGGTACTGGCGAGACTGACAGAACAGCGGCTGAAGAGGCGTTTCTGCAGCTTTAGCACTCACTCTCCAGTACTGATTGCGTCTTCACGAAGTCAGAATCGGCACGACCTTCCAGTCTTCGCGGTCTTCCTGATCAAATCAGCAACTACTGTTCAGTCGTGGGTCCAAGCGATAGGCCCGGATCAACGGTCCATGGACTACTGCCCGTCCGGGGTCTCCAAGTCGTCAGCAGCGTGGATAACCATCCCACGCCACGTCAGCCCGTGTTCGTTTTTCACACGGGAAAGGCGTTCATACTGTTCGTCCGGCACTTCGATGTGGATGTTCGTCACCATGCTACCAAAGAGAAACCATAGACTAATGTTTGTTCCGGCCGTCCCAGGAGATGGCGATGAAGCGCGCCAACACGTTCGACGTAGCGCCCCGTTCGCCACAGGACGAGGAGCTTCTGTCTCGCGTGTTGGACGCTTCGGCCTGTCTGTGGAACGAACTCACGTACGAACGCCGTCAGCGACTTTTCGGCGAACTCGATGGAAGCGTCTGGGACGCACCCCGCGTCCACGACCGGTACAAAGGCGTTCTCGGATCGGCCGCCGCGAAGGAGATGAAGCGCAAAAACGACGAAGCGTGGCGGTCGTTCTTCGCGGCCAAAGAAGCGGGCGAACCCGCCGGGCCGCCGGGCTACTGGGGCAACGAGGAAGACGGACGTGACCTTCGCTGGTACGGTCGGTGCGACCAGTACACGCTGGAACTCGGCGACCGCTCCCGTCTCGAAATCCCGGTCGGGAAGGAACTCAAGGACGAGTTCGGACTCGACCACACCGAACGGCTGCGCCTCGAAGTGCGCGGCCGTCCCAAATGGGGCGGCAAGCCCGGCCGGCTGGAACTGTACTACGACGAGTTGGACGACCGATTCAGAGCCATTCAGCCTGTCACGGTAGACAGTTCTCGACAGGATTCACCACTGGCGGACGAAACCGCCGCTCTGGATATTGGTGCAAACAACATCGTCGCCTGTACGACTACGACCGGTCAGCAGTACCTGTACGAAGGGCGCGACCTCTTCGAGCGGTTCCGCGAGACAACTCGAACGATTGCGGAACACCAATCGACGGTGAAGCGAGAAGAGGGGCGGTACACGTCAAAGCGGATTCGACGCCTGTACCGCCGACGGACGCGGCGGCGCGACCACGCGATGGACGCGCTGGCCCGCGACCTGTTCGAGCGACTGTACGAGGAGGGCGTTTCGATGGTGTACGTCGGCGACCTCACAGACGTACTGGAAACGCACTGGTCGGTACGGGCGAACCAGAAAACGCACAACTTCTGGGCGTTCCGCGCGTTCATCGACCGGCTGGCGTGCACCGCCGAGGAGTTCGGCATCACCGTCGAAGTTCGCCCCGAAGCGTGGACTTCCCAAGAGTGCCCGAACTGCGGTTCGACCGACCGGACGACGCGGCACCAGGACACGCTCACGTGCCCGTGCGGCTTCGAGGGTCACGCGGACTTAACGGCGAGTGAAACGTTCCTCCGACGCCACGAAGCAGACGTACCACGGCCGATGGCACGGCCCGTATGCCTCAAGTGGGACGACCACCGATGGTCGGCGTCACCACGCGCTCACCGTCCCAACGAGGAGCATACAGACCAGAGTATCCTCCGGTCGGCGTAGGAGAACGTTGCCTCCGTGGGGGCTGGTGCTGCTGCCAGACCCCAACGCGAGGAATCCCACGACTTCAGTCGTGTGGGGGATGTCAAGGGGTTTTTATTCGGGCCCCGCCAACCCGGGGCCATGAGCGAGGAGGCACAGACCGGGCTCGGCGACTACGCCGGCGAGGTGGACGACGGGTCCGGGGACGAGGGCGGAGAGGTGACCGGCTCGGGCGACCGGCTCGTCGAGGAGGCGATCGCGGTCGCCGGAAACGGTGGCTCCTCCCGGGCGGAGGTCGTCGACGTGGTCGCCGAGGCGCTCCCCGAGCCCCAGGGGGCCCTCGAGCTGGCGGTGATGCAGGTCGACTACACCATCGCCGGCCGGGGCGACGACGAGCGGCCGGTGATGCACGTCTTCGGCCGGACGAGGGACGGCGAGATCGAACACGTCCGCGTCGTCGGCTTCCGCCCCTATTTCTACGCGCCGACCGCGAGCCTCGAGGGGCCGCCCGAGGAGCGCTACGACCGGCTCACGGGCAGCGAAACCGAAGACGCCGAGGGCGAGCCCTACGAGAGCATCCGGGGGGAGCGCCTGACGAAGATCTTCGGCCAGACCCCGCGAGACGTCGGCCAGGTCAGAGACGAGTTCGACCACTACGAGGCTGACATCCTCTTTCCCAACCGGTTTCTGATCGACAAGGACGTCCGCAGCGGGATCCGCGTCCCGGAGCGACGCGCCGACGACGACTCGCTCGTGGTTCCCCACGACGAGGTCGAGGCCTGCGAGGTCGAGGCCGCCCCGCGGGTCTGTACGTTCGACATCGAGGTGGACGACCGCTCTGGCTTTCCCGAGGACGGCGAGGAGCCGATCGTCTGTCTGACGAGTCACGACTCAGGTCGCGACGAGTACGTGATGTGGCTTTACGAGGCCCCCATCGGGGAGGGGCCGATCCCCGACGAAATCACGGCGTACGAGCCGATCGAGGGCAGGATCGACCACGAGATCCGTACATTCGCCGAGGAAGAGGCGATGCTCGAGGCCTTTATTGACTACGTGAGTGAGGATACCGATCCCGACGTCATCACTGGTTGGAACTGTCTTCCGGCGGATATCGACGTGCTCATGGCTGACGGAACCGAGAAAGAGATACGAAACGTCGAGATAGGTGACAACGTAGTCGGCTCCGACTCACAGCGGACGACCGTCACGGAAGTGACGAACAAGTGGCAGAGTGAGAAGTCGATCCGCGAACTCTCATTGGCGGACGGAACCTCCCTTCGATCATCCGACGATCACCGGATCATGGTGGGTGACGACGACAGCGTCGGTTGGAAAGCGGGAAGCGAAATCGAGTCCGGTGACTACGTCCTCAAACCACGACGACTCCCCCTCGAAGAGACGTACGTGCCGACGCTTGCGGACCTCGTCCCGAGAGAGCGCCAGCGATACGCCGAGAAACAAACGATCTCCGAATTCAAGGAGGAGCTCCCATACGGTGCCGTAAGCGAGTTGGCCGATGCCTTCGACGCCTCCGTGGAAACGTTGTACCACCCACATACGACCGTCTGGACGCCGAGTCGCTGTCGGAAGGCGGCTGACCAGTACGAGATTCCCGTTCCGGACGGTGGGGTCGAATATCATGGTACGGGTGTTGATCTTGACCGAGAACTCACGCCCGAAGAGCTCTATTATGCCGGACTGATCCTGACGGACGGGTCCATCTCTCCGGAAGACGGAATCCGGTTCTACAACACGAAAAAAGAGCTCCATTACCGGTTCCCCGGCGAGAACCATCTCGAACCCGACGGAACGGGATGCTACAAGCAGAACGTGTTAGACTACGCGACGATGTATGCGTTCAACGGTCTCGGCATCCCGTTCGGGGACAAAAACGACGACGACGTCGATCTCTCGACGGTTTACGAACTTCCGACGGAATACATCGGTCGCTTCCTCGCCGGGGCTCTCGACGGCGACGGTAGTGTTGCCCGAAGTGGAATCACGATCGCTGCCGAAAACCGATCGATCGGCGAGTGGTACGTGAAACTGTTCAAACGGCTCGGAATCTACGCCCAACAACGGGAGAACGTAGTCAGGGTTCCCGACGCCAAACGCGACGTCGATCGGCTGACGGATCACGTTCTCCCTCATATGGGACATCGCGAAAAGAAAGCAGCTCTCGAAGCATTCGAGGGCGGCAAAAGCGGACAGACGGAGAACATTCCGTACGCCTTGTTCGAAGCTGACGTCGGGACCGACGCCAAACAGATCGGAAACGACAAACATCGTCGAGGAATCAATCTCAAACGACATGAAACGAGTTTGGACGCGTGGGAGGAGTACGTGTTCGTTGAGGTCACTAACATTTCGGTAACTGGTACCGAGACGACCTACGATATCGAAACGACGACGCATAATTTCGTCGCGGAAGGATGTCTCGTCCACAATTGCGATGACTTTGACGCGCCGTACCTCCTCGACCGGCTAGAACGCCTCCAGGGTCCCCACCACGACTATGATCTCGACATCGATCGCCTCTCGCGGGTCGACGAAGTCTGGCGGAGCAACTGGGGCGGTCCCGACATCAAGGGCCGGGTCGTCTTCGACCTGCTCTATGGCTACCAGCGAATGGTTATCTCCGAACTCGACTCTTACCGCCTGGATGCGGTCGGCGAGGCGGAGCTGGGCGTCGGGAAAGAACGCTATGCGGGGGATATCGGCGACCTCTGGGAGGACGACCCGACCCAGCTCCTCGAATACAACCTCCGGGACGTCGAACTCTGCGTCGAACTCGACCGCCAACAGAATATCGTCCCGTTCTGGGACGAAGTGCGCGCGTTCGTCGGCTGCAAGTTAGAGGATGCCCCCACCCCCGGAGATGCGGTGGACATGTACGTTCTCCACGAGGCCTACGGCCGCTTCGCGTTGCCCTCGAAGGGCCAACAGGACGCCGGCGAGGAGTACGAAGGCGGGGCGGTATTCGACCCGATCACGGGCGTCAAGGAGAACGTCACCGTCCTCGACCTGAAATCGCTGTACCCGATGTGTATGGTGACCGTCAACGCCTCCCCGGAGACGCGGGTCGATCCCGAGAGCTACGACGGCGCGACCCACACCGCTCCCACCACACCCGAGCCCACCCACTTCCGGCAGGAACCCGACGGGATCATCCGGGAGATGGTCAACGAACTACTCGCCGAGCGCGAGGAAAAAAAGGAACTGCGAAACGCCCACAACCCGGGCTCTCCGAAGTTCGAGCAGTACGACCGCCAGCAAGGAGCTGTCAAGGTTATTATGAATTCGCTCTATGGCGTGTCGGGGTGGGAACAGTTCCGGTTATATGACAAGGACGCAGCATCCGCTATCACGGCCACTGGGCGCGAGGTAATCGAATTTACGGAAGAAGCCGCGAACGAACTTAATTATCAGGTGTCGTATGGTGACACGGATTCAGTCATGCTCGAACTCGGTCCCGAAGTCACGAAGGAGGAAGCCATCGAGCAGTCGTTCGACATTGAGGAACACATCAACGAGCGCTACGACCACTTCGCCCGGGACGTTCTCAATGCCGAGGACCACCGCTTCCAGATCGAGTTCGAGAAGCTCTACCGGCGCTTCTTCCAGGCGGGAAAGAAGAAACGCTACGCAGGTCACATTACCTGGAAGGAGGGAAAGGACGTCGATACGATCGACATCGTCGGTTTCGAGTACCAGCGCTCGGACATCGCCCCGATTACCAAGGAGGTCCAGCATCGCGTCATCGAGATGATCGTCAAGGAGGGCGACGTCGAGGGGGCAAAGGAGTACCTCCACGGCGTCATCGAGGAGGTTCGGACCGGCGAGATCTCCGTCGAGGAGATCGGCATCCCGGGCGGGATCGGGAAGCGACTCGACGACTACGACACGGACACCGCCCAGGTCCGCGGCGCAAAGTACGCGAACCGCCTGTTGGGAACCAACTTCCAGCGGGGAAGCAAGCCCAAACGGCTCTATCTGAAGCGGGTCGATCCCGCGTTCTTCCGACGGGTCGAGGACGAACGGGAGCTCGATGCCCGGACGGACCCGCTGTATCGAGCGTTCAAGCGCGATCCGGACGTCATCTGTTTCGAGTACGCAGACCAGCTCCCCGAGGAGTTCGAGGTCGACGACGACAAGATGTTGGAGAAGACCCTGAAGGGGCCGATTGCGCGCATTCTCGAGGCCCTGGGAATCTCCTGGGAGGAGGTCAAGTCGGGCCAGGAACAGACCGGGCTGGACAGTTTCGTCTGAATCCCGTCGGCCCCTGCCCGAAAGCCCGGCCCTGTTTCCGATACGAAAACTTTTCTTCTCGTTTCGACACTCTATCCGCCCGCATACGAAACCGTTATGGGGATGACGCCCCACCGTTCGAACGACCGAGGTAACCGTATTATGGCACGCTTAGAGCTCAACAACTTACACGCGAGAGTCGCCGAGGAGGGCGGAGAACGGATTCTCCAGGGGGTCGACCTCGAGGTCGAGTCCGGCGAGATCCACGCGCTGATGGGACCCAACGGTAGCGGGAAGTCCACGACCGCGAAGGTCATCGCCGGCCACCCCGCCTACGAGGTGACCGACGGCGAGGTCCTCCTCCATCTGGAAGAAGACGAGTTCGACGGGATCGACATCCCCGAGGACAAACGGACCTGGAACGTCCTCGACCTGGAGCCAAACGAGCGCGCGGCGCTCGGCATCTTCCTCGCCTTCCAGTACCCCGCCGAGATCGACGGCGTCACGATGACCAACTTCCTCCGAACGGCGCTGAACGCCAAGATCGACGAGCGTGAGGAGCTGTTCGAAGAGGAGGAGGCCGACGACGAGGACGACGAGGACGCGGGATTCGAGACCTCGCCGATGGAGGGCCCCGCCGACGACGGCGACGTCGGCGTCGCCGAGTTCCAGGAGATCCTCTCGGAGAAGATGGACCAACTCGACATGGACGCGAAGTTCGCCCAGCGCTACCTCAACGCGGGCTTCTCGGGCGGCGAGAAGAAACAGAACGAGGTACTCCAGGCGGCGATTCTGGAACCGTCGATCGCGGTGCTCGACGAGATCGACTCGGGACTCGACATCGACCGGCTCCAGGACGTCTCGAACGGGATCAACGCCCTGCGGGACATCCAGGGGACGGGCGTCCTCCAGATCACCCACTACCAGCGCATCCTCGACTACGTCGAGCCCGACCGCGTTCACATCATGCTCGACGGGGAGATCGCCATGAGCGGCGACGCAGAGCTCGCCGAGAAGCTAGAGGACGAGGGCTACGACTGGGTTCGCGAGGAAGTGTACGAGGCCGCCTGATCGTGACCACCCACGCAAACCCTCAAGGCGCTACAGCCGCTACCCACGGACACGACCAATCATGAGTTCCGACCAAGAAAACCTACAAGAGACCGACACCGAGGCGCGCTTCGAGTTCCACAAGGAGGAGCGATCGGCCGTCAGATCCGAGAAGGGGCTGACCGAGGAGGTCGTCCGGCTCATCTCCGAGGACAAAGACGAGCCCGACTGGATGCGCGAGCGTCGCCTCCGCGCGTTCAAGCAGTACGAGGCGATGCCGATGCCGACCGACTGGCCGGGCCAGCCCGACCTCTCCGAACTCGACATCGAGGAGATCGTTCCCTACATCCGCCCCGACGTGGACAAGCGCGAGGGCGTCGACGACTGGGACGAACTCCCCGAGGAGATCCAGGACACCTTCGAGCAACTGGGCATTCCCGAGGCCGAGCGAAAGGCCCTGTCGGGGGTCGGCGCCCAGTACGAAAGCGAGGTCGTCTACCAGAACATGCAGGAGCGCTGGGAGGAGAAGGGCGTCGTCTTCATGAACATGGACGAGGCCGTCAAGGAACACCCCGAGATCGTCAAGGAGTACTTCATGACGACGTGTGTTCCGCCCAGCGACAACAAGTTCGCCGCGCTCCACGGCGCGGTCTGGTCGGGCGGCAGTTTCGTCTACATCCCTGAGGACGTCACCGTCGAGATGCCCGTCCAGGCGTACTTCCGGATGAACTCGGAGGGGATGGGCCAGTTCGAGCACACCCTGATCGTCGCCGAAGCGGGTTCGGAAGTCCACTACATCGAGGGCTGTTCGGCCCCCAAATACGGCAGCCACAACCTCCACAGCGGCTGTGTCGAGGTCTTCGTCAAGGAGGACGCCCACGTCCAGTACTCCACAGTACAAAACTGGTCGAAGAACACGTTCAACCTGAACACGAAGCGAGCGATCGTCGAGGACGACGGGAAGATGGAGTGGGTCTCGGGCTCGATGGGCTCGAAGGCCACGATGCTCTACCCGTGTACGATCCTGAAGGGCCGCGGCGCGACCGACACCCACATCACGATCGCGTTCGCCGGCGAGGGCCAGGACATCGACACCGGCGCGAAGGTCTACCACAACGCCCCCGACACGAGTTCGACGATCGAGTCGAAGTCGATCAGCAAGGACGGCGGGCGGACCAACTACAGGGGACTGGTCCACATCGCCGACGGTGCCGAGGACTCCTCGACCGCAGTGGAGTGTGACGCCCTGATGTTCGACAACGAGTCGACCTCCGATACGATGCCGTACATGGAGATCGAGGAGTCGAAAGTCGACGTCGCCCACGAGGCGACAGTGGGGAAGATCGGGGACGAGGACGTCTTCTACCTCCAGAGCCGCGGACTGGACGACGACGACGCAAAGAAGATGATCGTCGCCGGCTTCATCGAGCCGATCACCGAAGAACTACCGATCGAGTACGCGGTCGAACTCAACCGACTGATCGAACTCGAGATGGAGGGGAGCCTCGGATAAGACATGAGCGCAGGAACGGAACTACACGCGAATCTGACCGACGCACAGGTCCGGGAGATCAGCGACGACTTGGGCGAGCCCGAGTGGCTCCTCGAGACGCGTCTGGAGGCCTTGGAGGCGCTCGAAGAACTCGAGATGCCCGACGTTATCCGGACGCCGGGGCGAGACTGGACGAACCTCCACGATCTGGACTTCGAGACGCTCGTCGATCCGCTGAACTGGGCGGAGAACAAGGATCAGGAGGGTCCCGACGACGTCGAGGTCCTTTCGTGGGCCGAGGCCGTCGACGAACGCGAGGCGCTCCTGAAGGAGGAATTCGGCTCGATCGTCGATCCCCAGGAGAACTACCTGACTGCGCTCTCGACGGCGCTCTTCTCGACCGGGACAGTGATCTACGTTCCCGAGGGCGTCGACGCCGAGGACGTGACGATCCGGACCGAGATGAACTCCCGGTCGCTCTTTAACTACACGCTCGTCGTCGCCGAGGAGTCGAGTTCGGTGACGATCCTCGAGCGCCAGTCGACCGGCACCGAGGGTCCGGCCCGCGGCGACGAGGACCGCTACTACAGCGGGATCGTCGAGGTCGACGCCGGCGAGAACAGCTCGGTCCAGTACGGCAGCCTCCAGAACCTCTCTGCGGACACCTACAACTTCACGACCAAACGCGGCCGAACCGACACCTACGCCTCGATCGACTGGATCGAGGGCAACCTGGGTTCGAAGCTCACGAAGACCGGAACGTCGACGATCCTTGAGGGCGATGGTTCGGAAACGAAGATCGTCGGCGCCTTCTTCGGCCACGACGACCAGCACTTCGATCTCGACGTGAAGGTCTGGCACCGGGCCGAGCACACGACCGCCGACCTCGTCACCCGCGGGGTCACGGACGACGTCGCCCGCTCGGTGTACGAGGGAGTCCAGGACGTCGGCAGCGACGCCTGGGACACGAGCTCCTACCAGCGGGAGAACACGCTCATGTTGAGCGACGAGAGCGAGGCCGACGCCTCGCCGAAGCTCATCATCAACAACCACGACACCGAGGCCAGCCACTCGGCGACCGTCGGCCAGATCGACGAGGAGGACCTGCTCTACATGACCTCCCGGGGGATCTCGCCGCGTGCTGCCCGAAACATGCTCGTCGAGGGCTTTTTCGTTCCCGTTCTCGAGGAGATCGCCGTCGAGGAGTTCCGCGAGGACGTCGAGGAACTCGTCGCGGCCCGCCTTCGCGAGTAGTCGGTTTTTCGTCGGTTCCGTTTTCGTCATCGCTCGTCGATACGGCCTGTGGCGTGTCGGCCGACGGCTACCGATCGGAGTAGGGAGCGTTAAGTGTCGCCGACCCGGAACTCAGAACGAACCGGTCACTCGGGACGGCGGGCGTTCGTCCGGAACGATACCACGGAGCGCGGGTGGGACGTTTCGGGCCACCCGGCGTCCTCGATGCCCCTCGAATCAGCGCATGGTATTCCATCGTCCGGCTCCGGTCGAACGCCGTCCCGCCCACGCCGACGCTCCGCTCGGCCGTAGAGCGGACGATCCGACGGGTCGGTTGCAGTCGGACGCCGGCGTGAGGACGTTCCGGAATCGCCCCTACTGTCTACGGCACCGTTCGCGTCACGTTATCGATCAGGAACGTCGTCCCACAGCCGCACGACTCGAGCCGGCGGCTCCGGTGGTCGCATGAACCGGTCGCTTCTCAGCGGCGTCTTCTCGGTCCTCAGTAGCAAGGTCGTCATCATGGTCATCGGGCTGGTGACGACGCCGGTTCTCTACCGGCTCCTCGAGCCCTCGGGCTTTGGCGACTACGCGTCTCTGCAGTCCGTGTTCGCCATCTTCATGATCTTCGTCAGCTCGGGGATCACCGACGGCGTCCGGAAGTTCGTCGCCGAGGAGCGGGATCTGCCCGACTGGGAGGCCCACGTCGTGGGCTACTACTTTCGGCTCGCGGTCGTGTTCGCGGTCGTCGGCGCCGTCGCGCTCTTTATCGCCGCCCGCGAGGGGCTGGTCGCGGCCATCTGGGGGACGGAGTTCACGCCGTACTTCTACGTCCTCGCGGGCCTCGTCGTCACCGCCCAGTTCCGGGCCTACGCCCGAAAAACGCTCATGGGATTCGGCCTCGAACGCTACTCCGAACCCCTGAACGCCCTCGACACCGCCGCGTTCGCGGCCTTCGCGATCCCGCTGGTCTACCTCGGATATGGCGTTCTCGGCGCGCTCGTCGGGCTGATGCTCGCGAGCTTTCTCGTGGCCATCATCGGGTTCTTCCTGGTCCAGAGACAGGTCCCGCTGTCGTATCTGGTCCGACGGCCGCCCGCTCACTTTCCCCGTCGGACGATGTTCACGTTCAACTCGCTGAGCATCGTCCTCGTCCTGTTTCTGTCCTCGCTGTACCACATCGACGTCGTCATGCTCCAGACGTTCCGCGAGAGCTCCGAGGTCGGCAACTACAAGGCGGCGCTGACGCTCGCGGAGTTCCTCTGGTTCGTTCCCCTCGCGCTCCAGACGGTCTACGTCCACTCGATGTCGGAGCTGTGGTCCCAGGACAGGATCGATCGGATCACGACCATCGCCTCGCAGACCACCCGATACACCTTCCTGCTCACTGCCGTGATGGCGGTCGGGCTCGCTGCCCTCGCGGACGCCGTCGTTCCGCTCTACTTCGGCCCCGAAGCGACACCCGCGGTCGAACCGCTACTGCTCTTGTTGCCGGGCGCGCTGGGCTTTGCGCTCGCGCGGCCGATCCTCGCGATCTCCCAGGGGAAAGGCAAGCTCCGGTACCCGATCGTCGCGACGGGCACTGCCGCCTGCATCAACCTCGTCCTGAACTTGCTTCTGATCCCCCGCTACGGGATGGCCGGCGCGGCGATCGCGACCTCCACCGGCTACGGCTCGATGTTCCTCTTTCACTGCCTGAGCGCGCGCCAGGTCGGCTTCTACCCGCTCTCGGACGCCAGGATCGGTCGAGTCGCGCTGACGACGGTCCTCGCGGCCGTTCCGATCTTCCTCCTGGCCGACGCGCTCTCGATAACGATCCCGATCCCCGTCCTCGGAGCGGCTCCCGTCTCGCTGTTCGTCGTCCCCCCCGTCGGCTTCCTGATCTTCGCCGGCTTCACCCTCCTGACGGGGGCGATAGGGGTCGACGAGACCGCCTCGCTGTTCGCGGAGTTCCCCGATCCGATCGGTTCGACGGCGACGACGGCGATCGATCGTCTTCAGTCGTTCGATCTCCGGGAGCTATCGGGGAACTCCCTCCAGCTCCTGTTGATCGGCGGCGGGATACTGTTGCTCGTCGTCGGCCTCGCGTTCGCCCTGGTCGGTCCCGGAGTGGGGGACTCGCCGACGGCCGGTTCCGGCGACGACCCCGGGCCGGAAACGGATGCCCCGGTCGACACGACAGGAGAGAACTCGACGGGATCGACCGGGAGTACGGACGGAAACGGGACGACGTCCGAGTCGGCGTCGCCCGAGGACGGAACCGACACGGCGTCGACGGGGGAGACGCCGCCCGACTCTCCGAACACGACCGATGACGGGGAGATCCTTCCGGGGGAGGCGGATCAGGAGGAGGTTCCCCTCGAGTCGGAGTCCGAGGCCACGGACGCCGGCGACCCCGAATCTGAATCCGAGACCGAGACGTCGGGCGACATCGGTGGAGAGGAGTCGACCGACAGCCCGACCGAGACGGAGACCGACACGCCGGCCGAAACGTCGGCGACCGATACTCCGACCGAAACCGAGACGCCGACCGCGACGGAAACCGAGACCGAGGAGCCCACGGAATCGGAATCATCGACGCCGACCGAGACTGAAACCGACATCGACACCGACACGGCAACGGAAACGGAGACCGAGACGGAGACGGAAACCGAGACCGACACCGAGACGCCGACGGCGACGGAGACGCCAAACGAGACTGAGTCTCCGACCGAGGCGACGGAGACCGAGCCACCGACGGAGACGGAAACAGCGACGGAGACGGAAACCGAGTCACAGACGGAGACGGAAACCGAGACCGAAACGGCAACCGACACTCCGACGCCCAACGGGACAGACACGGGGACCGACTCTCCGACCGACACCGAGACGGCGACGGCAACGGAGATGCCGACGGCGACGGAGACGCCGAACGAGACCGAGTCTCCGACCGAGACGACGGAGACGGAAACCGGCACCGACACCGAGACGGCGACCGACGGCGAGACCGCAACCGACACCGAGGCAGAGACCCCGAACGGGACCGAAACCCAATCGCCGACGGAGACCGGGACGTCCTCGGCGACCGATACGTCGACCGACAACGGGACGGCGACCTCGTCCGACACCGGGACACAAAGCGCGGAGCCGACCGACACCGAGACGACGGAAACCGACGAACCGATGACGACGGCGTCGACGGAGACCGACCGTCCGGTGGGCAACGAGACAACGACCGAGAACGGAACCGAACCGGCCGACGGAAACTGAGGGATCGGACGTCGACTTCACCCGCCGACTGGGAACGCTAGGATTCGTTGCCGCCGGTTTCGTTGTCGCTTTCGTTGGTCCCGTCTCCGGTTTCGTTCGTGCTTTCATTGCCGCCGTTTCCGCTTCCACCGGTGAGTTGGCCCTGGCCCGAATCGAGGAGATCCGACGCAGTGACGACCTGGAGGTCCTGGTCGTCGATGTACTCGAGGACGTCCTCTATGTACCCCCTGTCGACTCCCTCGTCCGCGTCGTCGACGTAGACGAAATGAAGGATCGCGAGCTGGTTGTACGCCGCGGCCTGATCAAGGTTGGTCGCTGCCGCGTTCTCCTCGTCGCCCGAGAGGAATCCGAGGTTGTGGTGGTCAGTTATCGGCAGGCTGTTGGGCTCGCCGCCGAACCGAAACGCCTGCTCGTGGTACTCCCGGATCAGGTCGTGGGATTCGGGGCTCAGAAGGTTCCGGGGGGTCAGGAAGTGTCTGGCACCGTCCTCGAATCCGCGGTTCTCGAGGAACCCCTTGGACCGTCGGATCAACCCCTCCTGTTGTTCGGGGGTGTACTCCCCGAGGAACTGGGAGCCGGTTCGGGGCCGGGAGATCACGTCCCAGCCCGCCTCCGACATCTCCTCTAGATTCTCGATCGTGAGCCGGCCCTCGTTCCCGAGTGCCTCGGGCGTGACTGCCTCGACGCCCTGGACGTCGAACTCCTCGAGAACCTCGAAGGCGGTGGTGAAGTGCGACTCGAGCCCGCCGTCGAAGAGCAACATGACCGCCCCTTGGTCGGGCGAGTCCGCGCGACGGAGGTCGTCGACTGCGAACTCGATCTCTCCGCCCTCGTCGCCGCGGCGGCGGCCGACGATGCGGATCTCCCTGACGTCTGCGAGATCGGGGTCGCCCTCTATCACGTCGACGCCGAGGTCGACCCGCTGCCAGCGATCGGCGGCCCCGGTCAGCACCCGCCGGAGGTCGATCCGGTTTCGCGTGTCCGACGCCAGCAACTGGACGGTGAGGTCGAACTGCTCGCGACCGGTGTACCTGATCGCCAGCGAGAGACCCTGTCCGCTCAGATCGAGCCCGTCGGTGAACGTCCGAAAGACGGTCGCCTCCTCCTCGCTTTCGGGTGCCGTGATCCGGGCGGAGCTCGAGCCGGCGTACACCTCTTCGGTCTCCGCTTCGATCGCGTCATCACCCACTATCGGGCTCCAGGCGTCCACGTCCTCGAAGTCGTCGACGCTTTCCCCGGGGAGGTCGGCGAGCTCGTCGTCCGCTCCACCCTCGCCCTCGTCTTCATCGTTCCCCGTCTGGTTGCTTTCGTTTCCTTCGTCGTCGCTTGTCTGATCGTCGTCTCCGCTTTGGTTGTTCTCCCCTCGCTCGTCGTCTCCGGCCTCATTCTCCTCGGTCTCGGTTCCTTCTTGGTCCCCAGTCCCGCTCGTCTCGTTTCGTTGGTCTTCGTCGGTTCCGTTTTCGGTAGCCTCCTCGCCTTCGTCCTCGGTGTCGTTGCCGTTTCCGCCTAAAATGTCATCCGAGAGACAGCCGGCAAGCGACAGCGCCCCAGTGGTGCCGGCTGCGGCCAGGAACGATCGTCGGTCTGTCATCGTATCAACCGTTCTTGCAGGCACAACCCCTTTCTTATGGTCCCGTTAGATACGGGATATCGAAGCTACGACCAATGTCGATAACCCCTCGGACCTCCGGCTATTCCCGGAATCATGGACGATTGATTAATAACACCTGTAGAGAAGAATTAAATGGTGGGTGGTCGCGCGGGTCTGCAAAACAGTTCACGAACGTTGTTCGGACAGTAAGCCCCAGTTCGCGCAAGTACATTCAAGTTTGAACGACTATCATCGACTTCGTGTAATTAGTTTCCGTGTACTATAGGGGCCTGCTTCCGGAGGGGAATGCGTGACGCGAGAGAGCGATACGCGGTCGACGGAGGGACGGAGAGGACTCTTGAACAATGCGGCGGCGACGATCTCGCCGTCCGAGATTCCGGGTTCGCCGGCGACGTCCGTGCTCGAGGACCGGTACGGGACGGTCATCGACGTCGCGGACGCCGGGGCGGACACGAGCGGGAACGCGTCGATTACGCCGGTGTTGAGCCAGCATGCCGGGGACGATACGCTCCTCCGGTTCCCGGAGGGCCGGTACTACATGGACAGCCAGCTTCGGCTGACGAACTTCCAAAACTTCGGGCTCGTCGGGGACGGCGACGCGACGCTCGTCCCGGCGAATTACGGCGACTTCTCGGGTCCTCAATACCGGCTCTTCCGGCTGGGAACGCCGTGGGATCCGGGCCGTGACCTCCGTGTCGAGGGATTCCACGTTGATCAGACCGAATCCGACACCGGAATCCGAGTCCTCGACGTGGGCGTTTCGACCGGGCTGACCGTTCGCGACGTCATCGTCGAAGGCCTCCACGACAGCGGGACGTGGGGTCCTGGCCTGTTCAACATCACCGATCCGGACGGCGTTGGCGTCGTTCGACGGTTCCAGGCTCCGGATGGCGGTATCCACGCCAACCAGACCCCCCACGCGGGTCAGGTAAGCCGCGGGCCGACGGGAATCCACACGAACGGATACCACGAGGGCGCGCTCAGGCTCGAGAACTGTGTGCTCGGCAGCTATCCCGGAAACGGACTGTACGTCAACTGCCCCGGGGACGTGTTCGTCGAGGACGGAGAGTACGCCAACAGCGCCGGGACGACGGTCCGTATGGGCGTCGGCGAGGGTCGCGTACGGAATGCGGACATAGAGGTCACCGGCACGGCCAGCTACGAGCGCCGGCAGATCCCCCTCAGGCTCGACTACGGGAGCCTCACCGTGGAGAACGTGGACGTTCGGATGACCCGGGCGAACGGGAACGGAATCCGGGTTATGGGCGAGGTCGACGAGGCGACGTTCCGAAACGTCACGGTCTCGAACGACGGCCCCAACCCCAACACCGCGATCCGGGTCAACTCGGGTGCGGGAAGTACGTCGTTCTATGGCGTCAGCGTCGATATGGGAGTAAACGGGAACGCACTCAAGATCCCACAGGGAGGTGCTCCGGTCGACGTCGATGGCTTCGCCGTCACTGGCGACGTGGCCGGTTCCCCGATCCAGGAGACGATACTCTGCCAACGCGACGGTTGTCGGTTCGCAAACCTCGATATCGACCAGCCCGGCAGCGGCCGGCGCGGACTCCTGCTCACCGGCGACGACATCGTCGTCACCGACAGCGAGATCGAAACCGACTACGACGCGATCTCGACTGAAGGAAACGGGATCGAGATCCGGAACACGTACGCGAGCGCCACCAGTGGTTCCTCGATCCAGGTCCGAAGCGGCAGCGTCGACCTCTCCGGGAACACCACGCCGAGCGGTATCGACCGATAGCGCACTCGGCCTCGGAGCCGAACTCGTAGACGGGTACCACGACGGCGCTCGGCTTAGCCGAGCCATAATAATGCGCCCGACGCAACAAGCACCTTCGGATGCCACTCGTTAGCGTCGTCGTTCCGACGTACAACAGGGCCGAAACGCTGCCACGCGCCATCGACAGCGCGCTCGCCCAGACCGTAGACGACCTCGAGGTCGTCGTCGTCGACGACGGCTCGACCGACGGGACCGGCGAGGTCCTCGAGGGGTACGGAACGGACCGGGTTCGGACGATCTCCCACGAGACGAACCACGGGGCGAACGTCGCCCGGAACACGGGGATCGAGCACGCGGAGGGCGAGTACGTCGCCTTTCTGGACTCGGACGACGAGTGGCGGCCGACGAAGCTCAAGCGCCAACTGGAGCTCGTCGAGGGCCGTTCGGAGGAGTGGGTCGCCGCCTACTGTGATTTCACCGTCGAGACGCCGGGCTCGACCGGACCGTTGCTTTCGCTGGCCGCAACCCTCCTCGCGGTCGCGGACGACGACCGCCGGATGGAGGGCGGCGAGGAGCTGCTCGGGGACATCTTGGCGGACAACGTCCACCCTGGGGCGGGGTCGACGCTGCTCGTCCGGACCGACGTGGTCCGCGAGATCGGCGGCTTCGACGAGGAGTTAGAGCGGTTCCAGGACCCCGAGATCGTCGTCCGGATCCTCGGCGAGGGAAAGATCGCGTACGTCGACGAACCTCTCGTCGTCCGTTACGACACGGGCAACCCCTCGGCCGAACTCGTCGAGCGGGCGAGCCGCCAGTACCTCGCGGCCTACGAGGAGGACGTCGATCGTCTCGAGGCGGAGGGCTACGAGATCCGCGGGAGCCACGAGCTCGTGATCGCCAAACACTACTTCGCGGACGGCAAGCCCCTCCGCGGGCTCGCCCACCTCCGGGCGGCGTCGGTGTCGCCCCGCCACTACCCCGGCGTCGCCTGGACCGCCGGCACCGGGCTTCGCCGGCGCCCGCTCGCTCTGGTCGCGGTCGTGCTGTCGGTCGTCGCGATCGCCGCTCTCGGACGGTCGATCCGGCTGTCCTGACTGGCGGAGAGAAGGAAAGTCGGGTTACGAGCCGTTCAGCTTTGGCGGATAGCGCGGAGCGCCCTTCCTCACCGAGCGGCGAAGCCGCGAGTAGGGAGGGGAGGAGTGCGTTGGGAAGTTGGGCGAAACCGCAAGGGTTAGGCACTCTCCGCCCCATATATCGGGTACTGCTCTCTCGGCACAAGTCCGGGTGGGTAGGAGCCACCAGTAAACTGGCTCCCGTGGTTCGAGGACGGCGTTCTCGCACCCTATACTCGGGACCGACGACCGCGAGCGGGTTCGACTCCCGCCCCTCCGTTGAGGGGAGAGCGTGAGAACACCGGGAATTGAATCGGCAGGACAATCCACGCGGACGGTCGAAGGTGGGCCTGAAAGCCCCCGCTCGAAGCGTGGACGGGAAGAGGAAGCCGGGCCGCGTCCATGCATGGGATCGCGGGGCACACTGTCGTTTCGGTAACGCCCCGCCCTCAAGGAGTGACCGACCGCCGCAAGGCGGGAGAGCGAGTAGGGCGGGGTAGTCTACTGGTTCTCGGTCCGCATCTCCCAGAGTTCGTCGAGAGTGATTACTTCGACGTTGTCGGTGCCGTCGATGTATTCGAGGAGCTGGTCGTACTCGTCGCGGTCGATGGTGTTGTCGAGCTCGAAGTCGTGGAAGTTGAGGACCGTACACTGGTTGTACTGGGCGGCAGTGTCGACACAGTCCTGGCAGAGTTCGAGGTCGTGGCCGATCGTCCGGGGGAGGACGAGGGGGTCGAAGCCGTAGACGGCGGTGAGGTTGACGTTCCCGGCCTGGTTGTAGCCGCCCGCATAGTAGTAGTCCGAGACGATGTCGAGGACCGTACTGTTGAAGCTGTTGTGGGGGAAGGTGAGGAAGTTCGCGCCCTCGAAGCCGCTGTTGACCTTGAACTGCTTGTCGGTCTCGACGGAGTCTCTGAGTTGGTCGGGCTCCATCTCGGCGAAGCGGGCGTGGGTGCCGTGGCCGACGATCTGGTCGCCCGCCTCCTGGCGCTCTAAGAGCTCCCCGCGGGTCATCACGTCCTCGCGGCCGCCGATGATCCACTGGCGGACGACCGACTGGACGGCGTTGACGCCGTACTCGTCGTGTAGCGGCGAAGCCTCCTCGTAGAAGGTCCGCAGGCCGTCGTCCCAGCCGAGGACGACGTATCCCGAGTCGGGTTTCTGGTGGGTCCGGATGTCGTCGACCCAGACCTCGGCGCCCTCGCCCGTGTGGTGAACCCGCACCTCGAGGCGGTCGAGGAAGTCCATCTCCGGGGGATACTCGTCCTCCTCGAAGACGCCCGGGGCCGTCCGGAACCAGCCGGCGTCCCCGCCGCGGTAGGCGATCGAGGGAAGCTGGTAGATCCGGCTGCTGCCGTAGACGTCGACGAATCGGAGCTCGACGGCGATGTTTTCGGGCGTCGGCGTCCGGACGGCCATCGAGAAGTCGAGGTCGGTCAGGTCGGGGTTGTCGCTTTCGAGGTCGCGCTCGATGACCATGTTCGCGCCCTCCTCTTCCGTGTACAGCCGGACGCTCTGGGAGCCGGTAAAGGAGACGTCGGTGTCCTCCTCGGCGTTGCCCTCCGTGATCGACCACGAAGAGAGGTCTTCGAAGTCGTCGAAGGAGTCGCCGGGCTGGGCGTACTCCTCGCGGCTGTTGTACTCGGTCTCGACGGCGAGGTCGCTCCCGCCCTCTTCGAGGGTAATCGTGGTCTCGGCGTTGCCGCCGTCGATCTCGACGGTCTCCTCGCTCTCGGCGTAGCCCTCGGCGCTGGCGAGGACGGTGTACTCGCCGTCGGCCAGTCCGGTGAACTCGACCGTACCGTTGCCGCCGGTTTCGTTTTCGTACTCGCTGGAAGTGTCCGTTCCGTTCCCGGTCTCGTTGGCGTTCGTCTCGTTGCCCGAACTCGTTTCGTTGCTTGCGTTCGTCTCGTTGGCGCCCGTTTCGTTTCCGGTCTCGTTGGCGCCCGTTTCATTTCCGGTCTCGTTGGCACTCGTCTCGTTTCCGGCGTCGCCCGCCTCCTCGGGAGCGTCTCCGGTCGCGAGCTGGTCGCCCTCGAGCCAGACCGTCGCTCCCTCGATCGGATCGCCGTCACCGGTCTCGACGGTCACGGAAAGCGAGTAGCCGTCCTCGGCGTCGGATTCGTTGCCTTCGCCGGCGTCGGACTCGTTGTCCTCGTCCGTGGCGTTGTCTCCGTCCGTGACGTTGCCTTCGTCGGTTTCGTTTCCGGCGTCGGTCTCGTCGGTTTCGTCGTTGGTCTCGTTCGTGTCGTTGCCTTCGTCGTCGGTCTCGTTGCTGCCGTCGCCGTCGTCGCCGCCAAAGGCGGCACAGCCGGCGAGTCCGGAGACGGCTGCGACCCCGGAGAGCGCGAGCATTCGACGTCGTGTCGTCGGTTCGGGAACCATTTCGGTCTGAGGATTTGGGTCTCAGCTCTTTATTATAGTTACGGTAGCCGTTGCTCCCGTGGTTGCTTATAACGGGCCTAAAACGGCTCGTGGCGGGCGCCGGTAACGACACCCGCTCGTGGCCGTCGACTCTCCCTCCGCCACATCGGGGGGTCGACTCGAGGGGGTCACCCCTCGCCGTCGCCGATTATTGACCCGATAGTAATGGGTCGTCCGACCGACCGGTCGGCCGATGGAGGAGACGGTTCTCGACGCTTTCGGCCGGCTCGGCGCTCTCGCGACCGACGGGGAAGCGATAGCATGAACAGGGAGCTGTTCGGTGTGTTCGACGACGAGGAGGCGTTTACCGACCACCGTTGCCCCTCGGAGTTCGACGAGGTCGTCCGCGGGAAGGTCGCAACCGTCGGCATCCGCGACCCGGGCCTGGGAACGTTCGGCTGGAGCGCGAGCCACGAGGACGAGGACGGCAGCTGTCTGATCTGGGGCGAGAACTACCCCGAGGAGGGCGAAAACGGCGCCCGGTGGTTCCTCGAGCAGTACGCGGCCGAGGGCCGGGCGGCGTTCGACGCGCTCAACGGCTCCTATCTCGTCTTCGTCGAGCACGACGGCGAGGCGCTGGTCGCGACCGACCCGGTCCGCTCGTGTGAATGTTTCTATACCGACAACGGCGACGTCCGGCTGTTCGGCACCGACGCGGCGACCGTCGCCCGGACGATCGACGACCCCACGCTCCGGCTTCCCGCGGTTCTGGAGTATCTCCACGCGGGGGTAACTCTCGGGGAGAAGACGAGCATCGAACAGCTCCGACGGGTTCGCGCCGACACCGTCCTCCGGCCGGACGGGCTCGACCCCCTCGAGCGGTTCGTCTACGAGCCCCGGGAGTTCGACTACGTCGCCGAACTCGCCGACCGCCTCGAGCGGGCGATCCGGCGGCGGGCACAGCTACCGGGACGGAAGGGACTGTTGCTCTCGGCGGGGTACGACTCGCGGACGCTGCTCTCGGGGGTCCCGGGGATCGAACACTGTTACACCGTCGGCGATCCGGCCTCCCAGGAGGTCCGCGGTGCCAAGCGTCTCGCCCACCAGTACGGCGCCCGGCATACGGCGTTCCCGCCGGACCACCGGTACCTGCTCGCCGATGACCGGAAGGTGCGCTACTCCCAGGGGATAAAGGAGTCATTGCACATCCACCACGCGGGGTACACCGACGAGATCAACGTCGACACGATCTACCACGGGTTGCTCTCCGATACCTTCTTCCGTGGGCACTTCACCGGCGAGGACGAGCTCGAGATGTTCGGAAAACGGATCCCCCTTTACCGGACGGACCCGGATCCAAAGCCGGTCGCAGTCCTCCTCTCGAAGTTCGGCTACGACCGCGAGGCGAGCCGACAGCTCTCGGCACACGTCGACTGTGGGGTCGACGACCCCGACGAGTTCGTCCGGGACGCCGTCAGAACCGAACTCGAGGCGTCGGCCTCCCGGGTCGACTCCCCGCAGAACCAGCTCAACTGCTGTGGCATCTTGAACCAGCCCTCGTTACCCTTTCACGTCCAGCTCGCCGACAACTACTTCTCGTCGTTTCTGGCCGTCGACAGAGAACTGCTCGACTGGCATCTCTCGACGCCGCCCGAGTACCGGACGACCGAGACGTTCCTGGCGGCCTGCGAGCGGATCGACCCGGGGATGTTGCGCCACGAGCCTCCCGA
Source organism: Saliphagus infecundisoli (assembly GCF_020177375.1). Classification (GTDB taxonomy): domain Archaea; phylum Halobacteriota; class Halobacteria; order Halobacteriales; family Natrialbaceae; genus Saliphagus; species Saliphagus infecundisoli. The sequence goes on from NZ_JAIWHV010000009.1 coordinate 21,789, forward strand.
CCGCCCGCGCTCTCATCGCGCGCTCAACGATATCGAAGGCTTTCTCCGCCGGAAGACGCCCTTCCTCCGGTCGTTCGAGCCCCCCTGGCCCGACCGGGAGACGCTGTTCGAGGTCTACAATCTCGACCGACGGCTCCTCCCCGACCACGAGCACCTCTACGACCTGCCCGGGAGACACAAGCTCCGGATCCACGACGTCCTCGGCTGGCTCGGTCAGAGTTCGGAGCCGACCGAGCGGGCCCTGGAGGGGCTGCTCGAGCCCGGCGCCGGTGGCGTCCGCCGACCGTCGGACGATCGATCCGCGATTTAGTCGGCCGATAACTACGGTACGGACGTCGTAGGTTCCCCTGATGGGGAACCCGGTATCGAACCGACTTCGGGGAGCGATGCAGGCCGTTACCGACGGAACCGAGGGCAGACGGCGGGGCGACGGGGCCGCTAGCTCCGCGAGCACGGGCGTCGCCTTCGAGTCGGCGGCCTCCAGAAACAGGATCGGGGCCGACGGCTACGATGCGGTCCTGGCCGTCGGGGACGAGGGAAGCGCACCGGTGACGATCGACGAGGTCGTCGACCGCGTCGTCGAAGCAGAGGCGGACCTGGCCGGCTGGAGTGCGGTCCACGAGCGACTCTACTTCGTCGATCTGCCGGCGTTGGACGCCGAGGGGGCCATCGAGTTCGATTCCGACTCAGGGCTCGTCGAGCTTCCCAAGGAGGCTTAGGCGGCGCGACCCTCGGCGAATCTGCCGATCGTCAGCGACGTATAGAGGAGTACAACGAGCCCGGCGATCACGGTCCCGGAGATCGCGGAGACGACTGGAAGCTCGAGGACGGCGCCGAACAACAGGAGTCCGGCAAGGGCGGTTGCGCCGATGTAGTAGTCGTCCCACCGATCGTCGCCTTCGTCGTCACCGACGTCGAGGTAGGGCTCGAGCTGGGCGGCCGAGGACCGGCGCTCGACGATCCCGCGGCTCTGCTGGTAGTCGATGATTCCTTCGGTGTCGAGTTTCGGGAGATGAGACTGGTAGAGGGGGATGTAGACGCGCTGGCGCTGGTCGGAGGTGAGCGCCTCGACGGTCGTGTCGTGTTCCCAGGCAGCGACCTGTTCGGCGACGTCGCGCATCCGGACGGGTTCGTCGGTGTCCTGGAGGTATCGGAGGACGTTCCGTCGGCGCTCGTTCTGGAGGACGTGGAATATCTGGTCCTCGGTCAGCTCCGTCGACGCCGCGTCGGCCTCGTCGTCGCCGTCGGTCGCCTTCGTCTTCTGGGCCTGGACACTCATTGTTACCCCCACTCTGTTGCTCGACCCAGTAATAAATTCCTAATTCGCCACACCCTGACCGATTACCGGTTCACGCCCCTAAACCGGCCATCGGGCGCTGTATCGCCCGTTCTGTAGGTCGGGCCCGGTTTCGGACCGATCGTTCAGACGGTTCAAACAGTTTTTCAGGGGTGACTGTCGGTGCTGTCTACTCGACGACGATCGGGAGGCGGATCGCGTACTCGGTCTCCTCGGCCGAGGGGTCCTGGGGAACCTCGCCCTCGAACAGCAGGACGACCAGCCGGAGGTCGTCGCCCGCCAGCGTCGGCGTGAACTCGATCGTCCGGGGGGCGACGACGCCGTCCTCGATCGTGGTCTCCCCGCGGGCGAGTTCCTCTTCCTCTACGACCTCGACGGTCGTGTCGTTGACGTACTCGACGCGCTGGAGGAGCGTGAGGACCGTGTACGTCGTCTCCTGGCCCTCGTGGTTGGTGATCTCGACCGTGAGCTCCTGGGGCTCGCCCTGAGTGTAGGTGTCCTGGTACATCGTCTCCGTCTCGCCGGTCACGTTCTCGGTCTCGGCAGAGAACTCGGTGAACCCCTCGCCGGTGGGCGGGGACGCGAGCGCGTAGCCGCCGGCGGCGAGCAAGAAGAGGAGGCTACAGACGATCGCGACGTTGAAAACGGTCACGTCGGGGTCGTAGGCGCTCCGGCCGTCGCCCGAAAAGAGGATGCCGGCAGGGACCGACGGGACGAACCGTTCGTTCGCGGGACAGTAAAACCGGGCGACGATCCCGAGGACTGCGAGGCCGATGGTCGCAAGGCCGAGGCCGACGATGACCGGCCGGGCCGTGATCCCCCACGGCGTCGCGGTCGCCGCCAGCGCGACCGAGGGGACGACGATGACGCTTCCGACGAGCGAGAGCCCGATCCGTTCGGTGGCGTCGATCCCGCCGCCGCCCGACAGCGGGTTCCGCAGGCCGCCCCCCAGATCGTCGGCTGCCCGGTCCTTGGGCGCGGCGTCCGGAAAGAAAATCGAGACGAGCGCGTAACCGGGCAGGAAGAGTACCAGGGGCGCCCCGAGGGCGATCCGGAGGGCGCCTGGGGCTCCGGCGAGCAACCCGAAGGTCGCCACGCCGGCGACACAGATCACGAGCGCGAGATCGATGTACCACCAGTCGCCGTCGCTCATTCGAACGGCCCTCCGGCGGCGACGGTATTAGTCCCGGCGGTATCCGGCCCGAGAGTTCGCTTCCGCCCCGACGACCGTCCCCTCACGGACCGCCGCCTCCGGTCCCGCCGTCGTCGCCGCCGGGTTCGGGCTGGTCGTCGGGGATCTCCGTCACCGGCGAGGCGACGCACATCGAGACGTCGCCGTTGGTGTAGACGACCGCCTGGGTTGGTCGACAGAGCCGGTCGTGTTCGACGTCGCGAGGTTCGCCCCGTCCGTCCTCGTTGCGGTAGAAGGTCGCACCCTCGTCGGTCGATCGGTGGACGGTGACCGGGTGTTCGGCGGCGCCATCGTAGGGAACGACTGCCGTATCGGAGTGGTAGGCCCCGGTCCTGTAGAAGACTGTCTGGTAGGGGTGGTCGGTGTAGAGTATCTGATCAGGCCGGATCCCGTCGGCCTCGGGATGGCCAGAGAGTTCGCCGATCGACGAGACCGCCGCGAGTTCGTCCTGCTCGTAGGCGAGGCGTTCGTTCTGGCTGGGAAAGACCGGGTTGTCGGCGCTGCTCTGGGGGGCAAAGAGCATCGCTCCCGGGTACAACAGGACGACACAGAGTAAGCAAGCGACGACGACGTTCGCGCCGAGGCGTCCGGCGAGGTATCGGAGGCCGACGACGCCGAGGAGGGCCATCGGGACGTAGAGGAAGGCGAACCATCGGGTCGGAATGAAGTTATCGATGCCGAACATCGGCAACCCGAGGATGAAGACGAGCATGATCGCGGTGGCAAACAGCAGACTCAATACCGACTGCTCGGCTCGCGATCTGTCGACGACGTACAGACAGCCCACGAACGTGATTCCGAGCAGGATCAGGAACCCGAACACTTCGACATAGGGCAGGAGTTCCTCGAGGAACGTCGTTCCGGCCTCGGCGGCCGCGGCCGCGTCGTCGCCGGTCGAACTGGCGATGTTCAGAAAGCCCGCGCTCTGTGCGATCGTCTCCTGAAACCAGGTCAGTACCGTTGCCAGGAAGGATCCCTCCCGGAAGGGAGTCAGCGACCACATGAAGATCGTCAGCCCGGCGTCGAAGACGACGAGACCGACGAGGTTGACCGGCTTTTGGCTCTGGAAGGCCCGCGATCCCGCTTCGGGGGTCAACGGCCCGACCGTAAAGACGAGCTGGGCGAGAAACGCCGAGCCGAGCATGACGAGCATGATGAACGTCGAGACCTGGTGAGTGAGGATGACGGCGATGGTGAGCAAGACCAGGAAGCCGAAGTCCCGCAGCGAGTAGTCGGTTCTCATCACGCGGACGAGCGCGTAGACCACTCCGAGAAAGAAGACCAGGCCCAGGCTCGTCGGGATGACGTGCATCGACCAGTGGAGCGTGTAGGTGCCACACGCGTACAGTGCGGCCGCGAGTATCGCCCACCGTTCGGGGACGAAAAACGCCGCCGTCGCGTAGACGAGCAGGGCCGACAGCGGGATGACGAGTCCGATCGAGAGGTACAGCGCGTAGACGAGCGAGACGTCGTAGACGAGCGCCGAGGCGACGACGGTCAGATGATAGAACGGGGAGGTGTAGTGTTTGTTCCCCGAGATAGCGCCGAGTTCGCCCGCCTCGTGGATCGTCTCGGAGAGCATCGGGACGTGAGTCCAGGCGTCGATCCCGATCAGTCCCGGCGTCACGTAGAACGCGGTCGCCGAGAAGACCGTCGCGAAGGCGATGATCTGGGACAGGAGCAGCCGGCGATTGAAGTCCCGCTCGCTCGCGAACGCGATCTGGGCGAAGATCGTCGAGGCGACGGCGCTCGCCATGGCGAAAAAGAGGACCGATCGGGTGTCCTGGATCGCGACGATGAGGACCAGCAGCCCCATGCCGACGATCGCCACGCTCGGGAGCGCAAGCGCGACCGGCGAGGGAAGCGTCGGAAACGCCGTCTCCTGGTCAGTTGCCGTCTGCTCGCCGGCCCGGATCGCGAGCAAGTAGAGCCCGCAGGCGAGCCCGAGAACGATCGGGACGGTCTGGATGTACACCTGTGAGGCGAAAAAGCGCAGCGGGAACAAGAGCAGCGCGACGGCGAGCCCGCCGACGGCCGCGACCACGTCGAGGCGCGTGTACCACGCCCGGTTGCTCGGTGAGTTGTATGCCATGATCGTGTCTCAGCCCGCACGTCGGTCGGCTCGAGGCTCCGGCTCGTCGCAGAGCCGTTCGTAGAGCTCGAGCAGCTTCTCGCCCATCGCGTCGGTGCTCAGCCCGTCGATACCCGCCCGGCCGTCCGGGCGGGCGTCGCTTTCGACGGCGGCTTCGAGCCCGGCGACTAAACCGCTGTCGGATCGGGCGACGGTGCAGGTATCGAGCCCACCGACGGTCTCCCGGACGAAGCCGACGTCCGTCGAGACGATCGGGAGGCCACACGCGGCGGCCTCCTTGACGACCATCGGCCCGGCTTCCCGGACCGAGGTCACGAGCAGGACGTCGCTCGCGTTCATGTAGTCGGGCATCTCCTCGTGGGGGACGCCGGTGACCTCCCGGAGTTCCACGTCGACTCCGGCCCGCCGGACGATCCGTTCGGCCCGCGTGTAGTCCTTCTCGGGTCGCGCGGAGTCGTAGGGAAAGAGTGCGACCGCCCCTTCCGGATCCCAGCCGATCCGCTCGCGGGCCTCTGCTCGCGGAATCTGCCTGAAGAGGTCGGTGTCGATCCCGAACGGGATCTCGACGTGGTCGACGTCGAGCGCCCGGGACATCGCCGGGCTCGGGACGACGACCGCGTCCGCAAGGCGGGCGCTCCACTCGCTTGTCGCCCGCAGCCAGGCCATTTCGCTCATCAGGTCGGTCCCCCACAGCGTGAGCACGACCGGCCGGACCGGCTGGGCGAGCGCGAACGGCCCGACCAGCCCGTAGTTGGCGTGGACGAGGTCGTACTCCTCCCGTCGGAGCTCCCGGAGCACCTTGGGCTGGTACTTGAGGTAGTCGGTGACCGTCCGCGGCGAGTCCGCGCTGTAGGCCCCCGGCGCGTCGACGACGGTACACTCGACGCCCCGCTCTTCGAGGGCCTCGACCTGTCCCTCGAAGAACGACCGGGTCGAGGTGATGAGCTGGAGGACCTTCATGTCCGTGCGTCGACCGCGTCGGCGGGTTCGGCCCGCCGACCCCGCTCCATCCCGGCGCCCTCGAGTGCCGCCACGATCACGTCGGTGACGTCGATCATCCCCTCGATGGCCCGGTCGCGGCTCCGGGACCACCGTTCGGGGTCGTCGTCCTCTACGATCTCGATCGCGCGTTTCAGGCCCTGCTCGTGGCGGTCGGGGCCGTCGTAGCCAAAGAGCAAACCGCGCTCCTCGATGTCGTCGATGTAGCCCATCGTGAGCGTGTTGACGTAGACCGCGGGCGTCCCCAGGAGGGCGGCCTCGGCCGCGGTCGTCGCGCCCTCGCCGACGAAGACGTCAGCGTAGTAGAGCAGGTCGTGCATCCCGGCGGGATCGGTCGTCAGCCGGTAGGGTTCGAGGTCGGGCGGCAGGTCGACCTCGCTCGTGATGAGCACGCGCGCGCCGGCGTCCTCGAGCCGGGAGACGACCTCGCTGGGGTCGTCGAAGCCGCCCTGGCCCATGTCGTGCGAGGAGTCCCAGCCGCTGAAGCGAACGATCGCGAGCTTCCGGTCGGGGTCGATCCCGTTTTCTGCGAGCACGCCGGGATCGGGCTCGAAACGGTCGGGGTGGAGGTAGGCGAGTTCGTGGTAGCCGGGGTAGCGGACCTGTTTCGGGCCGATCTCGTCGCGGTAGCACTCCGGGGTGTAGATCGCGTCGGCAAAGGGGTAGGCCAGCTTCTTGATGATCGTTGCGTGTTCGGTGTCGTAGAAGACGACGCTTCTGGCGCCGACGACCTTCGCGGCGTGGGTCGCCGCGGGACCGCCGATCGCCGTGATCACGTCCGGTCTGATCCGGAGGACGCGCGCGAGCAGGCGGGCCTCGTAGGTCGCCTGGACGGCGACGAGGGTGGGCAGGGAGTCGTACGTGCCCGCGAGCATCTCGTAGTCGATGTCGTAGCGCTCGAGGAGGTCGGCGGTGACCTCGTTTTCCCGTGCGAAGACGAACACCTCGTGGCCCCGACCCTCGAGTTCTGCGATCGCGTGTTTGAAGAAGTGGACGTGGCCCGGATGCTGGATCGTCACGACCACCTTCACGTGCGGGTCACCCCGAGCGGGCGGTTGTGGGCTGCGTCGATCATTGTCCCCCCCACGAACGCGAGCACCGTCAGTACCACGGTTGCAACCGGAACGAGGAGTGCGGGCCAGATCGTGACGGAGCCGCCGATCGCGGCCCCGAGAACCCCGATTGCTGCGAGCGCCGATCCGGCGGCGCCGGCGGTCGCCGCGGCGTACAACGCGGGGACCGTGTAGCGGCCGTTCTCGAGGTAGGTCCGGGCCATTCGGTGGATGAAGCCGTAGGCGAGAGTTCCGAGGGTCGCCGGGACGAACGTTCGGTAGTCGATCGTGCTCTCCTCGTCGCCGTACTTCGCCGGCATCGCGACGTCGGCGACGCACATGCCCGCGACGTTGAGTTGGGCCAGCAGGTCGTTCGTGTAGTCGTGGTCGTCGGGGATCCGATCCAGGTCGATCGCCGCGAGCGCGCGGTGTGAGATCGCGGTGTAGCCGTTCTGTGGGTCCTGGAGGTGCCAGTAGCCCGCCGAGAGCTTCGTCAGCGCCGTCAGCAGTCGGTTGCCCAGCAGCCGGAAGGGGGGCATCTCCCGGCTGTCTTCTCCCGTTCCGAGCCGGTTTCCCTTCGTGTAGTCGGCGACGCCGCCGACGATCGGGTCCAGAAGGGCCCGCATCCGGTCGGGGTCCATCTGGCCGTCGGCGTCCATCGCGACGGTGACGTCGACCCCGTCGGCGTGGGCGTGGCGGTAGCCCGTCCGGAGGGCGCCGCCCGCCCCCTGGTTTTCGGCGTGGCGGATCGGGACGAACCGCGACCAGGCCGCCCGGCCGCCGTCGGGAACCGCGGGCGGGTCCTCTGAGACGGGGTCCTCGTCGAGTCCGTCGCGGTCGGTGACCTCCTGCCGGTCCCGGGACTCGACGAACGACGTGATCGCGTCCCAGGTGTCGTCGGTCGAGCGGTCGTCGACGACGTAGACCCGGTCGACGAATCCCGGAAGCGTCGCGAGCACGCCCTCGACGTGATCGGCCTCGTTGTACGCCGGAACGACGACGCCGATCGTGTGGCCCCGATACATCGAGCTATCGTCCCCCTCCGGTCGTCCGGCTGGCGGTCGGTTCCGTTCCTCGTTTCGAAACCGCCCGTTCCCCGTGGTCGGGGCGTTCCCCGCTCGCGTCCGGTCGGCTCTCGCTGGTCGTCGAAATCATGCGTGTGGTCCCCGGTGCCGCCCTCGCGGGGTCTTCATCCGTCGTCCCCGCGGGGTCGGCCGTAGTCGTTCTCCTCTCTTACCCCCGGGCGCATTATTATAAGTCGGGTAAATCGTTTCGGGCCCCGATCGCGTCCGGACGGAGCCTGCCGGGGCCGGTCGGCCGCCTCGGCCCGTCGCCGGATCGCTTAGCAAGCCGATAAGCTCGCGGTTTATCGGTGTATAATGAAGGCGGCTCCCCGTCGATCCGACACCGATCGTGGTGACAGGAGACACCGGCGGCCGAACGACAGTCGGGTCGAGCGTCGCGTGGGGGGAGTCTCCCAGCTCCGTCCCTCCCGGGAGATCCATCGAGAGGAGGTCGGGACGGCCGTGACCGCCTGGGAGATCGCCCTCGCGGGGGTTTCGTTCGCACTGATCGGTGCGTTGCTCGCGCTCCGGATCGTGGAGGCGTTCTCCGGGGACGAGCGGACGGGAGAGCCCGCCGGCGACGAGTTCGCAGGGCCGACGCCCTCTGCTCGCCCCGAGGACCCAGCGGACGCACCCGAACCGATCCCCGACGAGGACCGCGTCGTCGAACTGCTCTCCGCCCAGGGCGGCAGCCTCCGACAGCAGGCGGTCGTCGACCGCACCGACTGGTCGAAGTCGAAGGTGAGCCGACTGCTCTCGCGGATGGAAGAGCGGGGCACGATCAGGAAGGTGCCGGTCGGCCGGGAGAACGCGATCGAACTCGCGGGGGAGGAGTCGACCGGAGAATCCGAGGGAGACGACGGCTGAAGCCGCTCAGAAATCCGTGTCGTCGTCGTCCTCGACGGTCCGCTTCATCGAGTCCCGCCGGGACTTCGCGTCCCGTCCCGTCGCCTCGAGCAGGAAGTCGTTTTTCGCGTCGACGGCGTCGCCGGCGGCCTCGAGCTCGTCGGGGCCGAGTTCGGTCGGGTCGCGTTCGTGGAACTCGACGCCGAGTTTGTCCTTCTTGCCGGAGTATTCGACGGCACCGACGACGATCCGCTCGAAAACGGGGTTCTCGGGCGATTCGACCACGTGGAGGTCGCTTCCCTTGTACTCCTGGGTCGCCGAGATCGTCCCGAAGTACTCCTCGACGGTCGCCTCCATGTCGGGGATCCGCTCTTCTAGGTGTTCGCCGCGGCGCATCTTGTACTCCTTCATGGAACGAGCATTGACGGGGGTGCGTTTACGTTTTTTCATAGGGAGCGGACCCGCCGCCGGCCGGTTCGCCGACGGTTCGCTCGCCTTACTCCCGGTTGCGCTCGCCGATGTAGCCCCGCCCGCAGTCGGGACAGATGTCCCCCGGCCGGAGCGAGCCGTGGTCGCCGGGCGCGACGAACGCGCAGGTCGGACAGTAGAACTCGGTGTCAGCGGGCTCGACGGTCGGGTTCTCGCCGGGCGCGGGCGCCGACGTTGCGCTCGCGATCCCGGTCCCGGGATCGGTGACCGCCGACCCGGATCCCGCGTCCTCGGTGGGTTCGTTCGACGTCTCCTCGACTCTCTCGGGCTCCTCGTAGGTGAGTTCCTCGCCGCCGACGCGGTCGATATCGAGGTCGGCCCAGCGTTCGCGACCGTCCTCGTCGGCGGGCGGGCCGACGTCGTCGGGGTCGGGCCACTCGCCGGGCTTTCGGCCGTCGTCCTCTAGGAGCTCGCCGTCCTCGATCGGCTCGCCGGCCTCGTCGGTGGGGACGTTCCGGCCGGTGGTGGTCTCTGCCGGCTCGCTCCCGCCGGGGGTGGGCTCGGGCGCGTCCCCCGGGCCGTCCGATCGCGTGCCGCCGTCGGTGTCCGCGCCGGCGGCGTCGTCTCGCGTCCGGGAGGCCGACGCTCGGTCGGGTCCGGTCGCGTCGTCGCCACCGGGCCCTCGGACCGGATCGTCGGTCCGGCTTCCGGCGGCCCTCCCTCCCGTTCGGGGCCAGTCGCCGTCGTCCTCCTGGGGGTCGGCCCCGTTCGCGCCCGCCGAAGCGGGGTCGGGGCCTCGTCGGGCCTCTGACTCGTCCCCGTCGGGATCCTCGGATCGGGTGGTCGTCTCGCCGACCCGATCGACGTCTCTCCTGCGCTCGTCGGGCGTCAGGCTCGTGATCTCCGTGTTCTCGCTGATGATGTGTCGGTCGCCACAGCGCGCGCACTCCTCGTACGTCTGTACGGTGAGAACGACTTCGCTGCCCCGTTCCTCTCGCTCACGATCGACTTCGGGTTCCCCGTAGTCGTGTCCGAGCAGCGAACATCGCAGGACCATTGCTACACCGTAGCCGTTCACAGCGTAAAAAACGTACCGTCCCGTCTCGATACGTGCTCTCGCGCGGAGACGGCCTCACCCGAGCCCATTGCCGCCGATCCGAACGACGAGGGGGCGCCGCGATCCACAGCCGACAGTATAAAACCCCGGGCCGGCGAACACGCCGGTAGATGAGAGCGAAGCGGGAGTACCGGGACAGACCCGAGACCCAGGTCGACGCCCTCGACGCCCTGGTCGATCGCTCCGAGAACGGGATGTCGGTGTTCGAACTCCGGGCCGCCGTCCCCGCGGAGATCGACGCCCTCGAGGCGGCGCTGTCGGCGCTGAAGGAGGACGACCTCATCACGGTCGAGCAAACGGAGGGCCGGACGGTCATCAAGCCCGCCGACCGGGTGATTCCCGAGGCGCCCGGAGACGACGAGGAGTCGGTCGGAGACTGGCTCCGTCGGCGGCTTCCCTTCTGATCCCGACCGTGGGTCTCCAGCAGGATCGGAAACCCTGATACGGCCCCGCCCGCTCCGTAGGGCCATGAGCGTCATCGAATCCGTCCACGCCGATCGCGGGGCGACGTTCGGCGAGCGTGCCGGCCGGCGGGTCGTCGAACACTACGGCCGGCCCGAGCGCGCCCACCGCGCGGTCCGCAACGCGGTCGGGATCTGGGAGCCGGCCTACGGCGTCGTCGTCGTGGAGGGCGACGACCGCGTCGAGTACGTCGACAACGTCGTCACCAACCGCGTGCCGGGAGAGGACGGCGAGGGCTGTTACGCGCTCGTGCTCGACCCCCAGGGCGGAATCGAGGAGGAACTCTACGTCTACAACGCGGGCGAGCGCCTCCTGCTGTTTACGGCGCCCGACCGGGCCGAACCGTTGGCCGAGGAGTGGTCGGAGAAGGTGTTCATCCAGGATGTCGAGATCCGCGTCGCGACAGAGGAGTTCGCCGTCTTCGGGATTCACGGGCCACAGGCCACCGAGAAGATCGCGAGCGTGCTCAACGGCGCGGCCTCGCCCGACAGGCGCCTCTCGTTCGTCCGCGGGCGGATGGACGACCGCGGCGTGAGCGTCGTCCGGACCGACGCGCTCGCGGGCGAGGAGAGCTACGACGTCGTCTGCGACGCGAGCGAGGCCGAGTCGGTCTACGACACGCTCGCCAACATCGGGTTGAACGCCGCACCGTTCGGCTACCGGAGCTGGGATACGCTCACGCTGGAGGCCGGCACGCCCCTGTTCGAGAACGAACTCGCCGGGCGGATCCCGAACGTGCTCGGCCTGCGCTCGGCGCTGGACTTCGAGAAGGGCTGTTACGTCGGCCAGGAGGTCGTCTCCCGCGTCGAGAACCGGGGCCAGCCCTCGCGGCGGCTCATCGGCCTCGCCGTCTCCGGCGAGGCGGTTCCCGAGTCGGGCGCCGCGGTGTTCGCCGGCGACGCCTCCGTCGGCGAGGTCACCCGCGCCGAACGGAGCCCGCTTCTGGAGACTCCGATCGCGCTCGCGGTCGTCGAGTTCGGACTGGATGACATGGCGCTCACGGTCCGGGTCGGCGGCGAGGACGTCGGCGCCGAGGTCCGGGACCTGCCGTTCGTCGAGGGCTCGGATCGATCGGGACGGCTCCCCAGCTACTAACGGGGCGGTGGTTCGCTGCCGGGAGCCGGCGCCGATAGGTCGCGGCTCGTGACGGTTCGGTTTCCTCGAGTAGGGACTTATCTCGACGGACGGCGGTATCTATGTGTATGGGTACCACGGATCGGTCACTGGGCGAGGAATCGTTCGCGTCGCTTTCCGGTCCCGCGCTCCGGTCGTTCGAGGAGGCGTTCGCCGGGAGCGTGATCGCTCCCTCCGACTCCGACTACGACGAGGCCCGGGGCGTCTGGAACGGCTCGATCGACCGTTACCCGGCGCTGATCGCCCGGTGTACCGGCACGAGCGACGTCGTCGAGGCGGTCGCGTTCGCGCGCGAGCAGGGACTGCCGGTCTCCGTCCGGGGCGGCGGCCACAACGTCGCGGGCACCGCGATGGGGGACGCGAGCGTCGTCGTCGACCTCTCGGAAATGACCGGCGTGCGTGTCGATAGCGAGGCACGGACCGTCCGCGCGGCGGGCGGCGCGACGCTGGGCGACGTCGACCGCGAGACCCAGATCTTCGGGCTCGCGGCACCGCTGGGGGCGGTCTCACAGACCGGGATCGCCGGGCTGACGCTGGGCGGCGGCTACGGCCACCTCAGCCGCCAGTACGGACTCGCGCTCGACGCCCTCCGGAGCGTCGACGTCGTGACCGCCGACGGCGAGGTCCGGACGGCGAGCGACGACCGGAACCCGGACCTCTTCTGGGGACTCCGCGGGGGCGGCGGAAGTCTCGGTGTCGTCACCTCCTTCGAGTACGACCTCCACCCCGTCGGCCCCGAGGTCTACGCCTTCTTCCCGTGGTTCCGTGTCGAGGACGCCGACGCGGTGATGGCCCGCTACCGCGAGTGGATCGCCGACCCGCCCCGCGAGGCGGGCGTCCTCGCGTTCGCCGCCCACGTCCCCGACGTTGAGGAGTTTCCCGAAGACCGGTGGGGAGAGCCCGCGTTCGCGATGCTTGGCTCCTATCGGGGTGACCCCGGGGACGGCCCCGAGGTGTTTGCCCCGTTGCTCGAGGCCGCACCTCCGATCGCCGATCTCAGTGGGCCGACGACGTATCTCGACCTGCAGTCGATGTTGGACGAGGACTACCCCGACGGCCGGCGCTACTACTGGTCGTCGATCTACCTCGCGGAGCTTCCCGATGGACTCCTCGAACGGATGCTCGCGGCCAACGACGCCGCTCCGTCGGCGCTCTCGACGGTCGACCTCTGGCATCTCGGCGGCGCGGTCGCGGACGTTCCCCGCGAGGCGACCGCGTTCTGGCACCGCAAGGAGCCCCACCTGCTCGCCGTCGAGGCAAACTGGGACGACCCCGCCGACGACGACGAAAACCGCCGCTGGGCCCGCGAGCTGATCGCCGACGTTCGGGACCTCCCGGCGGCGTCGGGCCGGTACGGGAACTTCCCCGGAACGAACGAGGCGCCCGCTCGGGCCGTCTACGGCGACAACTATGAGCGCCTGGTTGAGGTGAAGACGCGCTACGACCCGGAGAACCTGTTCCCGGGCAACGGGTTCATCGAGCCCCAGCCGGTAAGCGGCTGATCGGGCGCCAACCCTCCCGGTCAGCGACGTCCTGAAAGCATCGCCTTCAGGTGGTCGGTCGAGAGCAGGGAGGTTGGCCGATCCATGTGGACACCGATCTCGCCGGCAGCGGCCGCGAGCCCGGCGTGTTGGATCGGTTCGGGAAGCGAGTACGCCCGGCGCAGCCAGTGGCCGAGTTCGATCTCTCGCTCTAAATCCTCGCGCCAGGCGTGTTCGTACGCCGCGAGCGTCGTCGGCCGGTCGGGGTCGATCTCGCGGGCCGCGTGGTCGGCGCTGGTCATGCCATACAGGATTCCGCCGCCGGTGAACGGCTTGGTCTGGGAAGCGGCGTCGCCGATCAGGAACCCGCGGCGGCCGGTGACTCGATCCGGAGGGCCGATCGGGATCGCACCCGAGCAGCGGTGGGAGACCGAGACGTCGTAGCCGTCGATCAGTTCCTCGAACTGCTTTCCGACGTGCACCCCTGGAGGTGCCGCGAGGCCGTACTCGACGCCCGCCTCCCCCCTGGGGATGCGCCACGCGAAGAAACGGGGCGCGGTGAGGTGGACGTCCACGAAGTCGCCGGGGTCGTCCTCCTCGGAGAAGGCGAGCACGCCGTGGAGGAGTTCGCCCGGTTCCGGCAGCGAGAGGGCGTCACGGACCCGCGAGCGGGGGCCGTCACAGCCCGCGACCATCTTCGCCTCGAACTCGTGGATCTCCCCCCCGCTCTTGGCGACGACCTCGACGCGGTCGTGGTGTTCGTAGAGCTCGGTGACGGTGTGGCCCTCCCGGACGTCCGCACCGGCCTCGCGGGCGAGCTCTGCGAGGTGGCGGTCCAGTCCCACCCGGTCGATGACGTTCGAGACGACCTCGTCCTTGTAGAACGGATACGAATCGCGGCCGCTCCCGTCGTGGGGGCCGCCGACGTGAAAGCGTGCGCCCCGGACCTGGTTCTGGAGGAGGTCCTCGCGTGCGCCCTCGCCCGTATAGTTCCAGACGTCGGAGCTGACGTGGCCCGAACACGCCAGGGGCTCGCCGATCTCTCCCTGTTCCAGCGCGAGGACGTCGTGGCCCGCCTCGGCGGCCCGACGCGAAAAACGCGCCCCGGCGGGGCCGACGCCGACGACGACGAAGTCGTACATATCCCTCCCGTCGAACGCGGGCGGTAAAGAACTTCTCCGTTCGCGCTCAGAGGTCGCCGTTGACGATATCGGCGACCCGCCCGCGGTCGAACAGCTCCCCGTCGACGCCGTAGACCTGGCTCGCGGCCCGCTCGGTGAGCACGAGGTTCGTGATCGGGCCCTGGTAGAGCGGCCCGCCGCGGTAGACGTCGCCGTTCTCGACGGCTGTGAGATCGCTCGCGACGTTGTGGCCCTCCATGTAGGCGAGGACGGTCTCCTCGAACTCCTCGGCCGTTTTGGCCTCGTTGCCCCGGATCAGGAGGACGTCGGGATCGATCTCGAGCAGGAGTTCGTAGTCGATCGCCGACCGACCGGCGTGGAAGTCCTCGACGTCGGTCGTCGCGAAGGCGTCCTCGACGCCCAGGTCGCGCCACTGCTTGAAGCTCGTCCCCTCGTCGATGAGGTACGGCGAGAACTCCTCGGGCGCCTCCGCGGGCTGGGGCCACATGATCGCGACCGACGGGCGCTCCTCCTCTCCGGGGACGACGTCCTCCAGGTTCGTCTGGAACTCCTCGTGAAGTTCCACGAACGCCTCGTAGCGTTCTTCCTCCTGAAACAGCTCGGCGAGCTTTCCGAACGCCTCGTACAGCGTGAGGTACTCGTAGTCGTGCCACTCGTAGCCCCGCGAGAAGATGCTGTTGCCGAAGAAGGGCGTCCCCGCGGACTCGATCTGCTCGATGTCGCCGTCCTCCCAGTTGTCGCTTCGCCCGACGGGGAAGTTCGGGTCCATCACGAAGACGTCGACGTCCTCGCCCAGCGCCAGGAACTCCTCGGGATCGAGTTCGCCCTCCCACAGCGAGGTCATCCCGCTCTTGTCGACCTCCACGCCGGGGATCTCGTCGTAGAGCTGGGTGTGATACCGGTTGGCGAGATAGACCGCTTCGGGGGGCTCCTGTCCCAGCGCGATCCCCATGTCGGCCCAGCTCCCGTTGTTGGCCGCCCACGTTTCGGGCACGGCGTCGAACTCGACGGTGCCGACGGGCTCCATCGTCACCGAGTAGCTCCCGCCGTCGGCGTCGTCGCTCTCGTTGCCGTCGGTCTCGTTGTCCCCCTCGCTCTCGTTTCCGTCGCCGCCGGTTTCGTTCCCGCCGCTTTCGTTTCCGTCGTCGGTCCCGTTCTCCCCGTCGGCGCCTCCACTCTCGTTGGCCTCGGATTCGACCTCGGTTTCCGTTCCGGTCTCGTCGTCTCCGTCCCCGGATTCAGTGTCGTTCTCCTCAGCTCCGCCGTCTCCGTTCCCATTTCCGTTGCCGTTGCCGTTCCCGCCGTCGTCGCCCAGACAGCCGGCGATCGTTCCGATCCCGGCGGCCGCGACGCCGGTTCTCAACAGGTCTCGTCGGCTCGGTTCGCGTCCCATGCTTTTAGGCCAACCTAAAATAATAAAAGCGTTCCGAAAGTCCGCCCGCTCGCCGAGCGATCACCGGGTGCGGTTTCCGAGCGCGCGCTTGGGGTTGATCTGGAGTTCGGGCTCGTACTGGACCGTGGCCTCGACGCCGAAGACATCCGCAAGCAACTGCTCGGTGACGATCTCCTCGGGGGGCCCCCAGTCGTACGGTTCGCCCTCGTAGAGGGCGATGAGGTTATCCGCGAACCGCGCGGCCTGGGAGACGTCGTGGAGAACGATCGCGACCGTCACGTCCCGGCGCTCGTTGAGTTCGCGGATCGTCTCGAGGACTCGGAACTGGTGGTGGAGGTCGAGAAACGTGGTGGGTTCGTCGAGCAGGAGGATGTCGGTGTCCTGGGCCAACACCATCGCGATCCAGGCGAGCTGTTTCTGGCCGCCAGAGAGCTGTCCCAGCTCTGTGGTCCGGAGGTCGTCGATCCCCGCGAGCTCGATCGCCCGGTCGATGGCCTCGCGATCCGTCTCGGTGAGCCCGTCGAAGAACCCCCGGTGGGGATAACGGCCGTGGGCGACGAGGTCCTCGACGGTCACGTCCCCCACCGACTCGTTTTCCTGCGAGAGCAGTCCGAGCTCGCGGGCGATCTCCTTGGGTCCGAACGACCGCAGATCCTCGCCCCGAAGGCGGACGACCCCCGCCGCGGGCTCCAGGTGGCTCGCTAAGGCCTTCAGGAGCGTGCTCTTCCCGCTGCCGTTGGGCCCGACGAGGGCGGTGATCTCGCCCTCGGGGACGTCTACCCGGCCACACTCGACGACCGTCCCGTCGGCGGTCGGGTAGGTCAACTCGAGGGTGTCGCCCGCGAGGGCGCTCGCGGCGTCCTCCGCGGCGTCGGGCGTCTGCCCCTCGTCGGGAATCGAGCCCTCGGTCGGCTCCGAGTCGTCCGATCGGTTCGTGTCGGTCGATCGTGGTGGTGTCACGCGTTCGTTCCCGGCCATCAGAGCTCACCCATCGAGCGCTGTCTGCGCATCAGATAGAGGAAGTAGGGGCCGCCGACGAGCCCGGTGACGACGCCGACGGGGAGCTGGGTGCCCCCGAGCGCGAGCCGGGCGCCGACGTCGGCGACGACCATCAGTGCCGGCCCCGCGAACAGACAGCCGATCATCAGCGGCCGGTAGTCGCTGCCGACGACGTTGCGGACGATGTGGGGGACGACGAGCCCGAAAAAGCTGACGACGCCCGCGACCGAAATCGCGACGCTGGCCGCGAGGATGGCGACTGCCGAGAGGCCAAAGCGGATGGTCTCGACGCGCATACCCAGCGACCGGGCGGTCCGCTCGCCCAGCAGGAGGACGTTGAGTTGGCGCGCGCCCGCGAGCGCGGCGACGATCGCCACGACCGCCGGGATCGCGGCCATCCGGACCTCGCTCCAGCCAGTGCCGGTCAGCGATCCAGTGAGCCACGAGATCGCCGTCTGGACGACGCCCAGATCGTCGGCGAAGAAGAACAGCCCCTGCTGGAGCGACTGGAACACCATGTTGACGATGACGCCCGCGAGGACGAGCCGGACGGGGCTGGTCCCTCCCTTCCAGGCGATGACGTAGACGATCAGGAAGGCGACGGTTCCGCCGGCGGTGGCAATAAAGGGGAGGAAGGTCGTGAGCCCGCTGAAGACCACCAGCGTCGCGAGCACGGCGAAGCCGGCTCCGGAACTCACGCCGAGGACGAACGGGCTCGCGAGCTCGTTTCTCGTGACGCCCTGGAAGATCGCCCCCGAGATCGCGAGCGTCGCACCGGTGATGATCGCGACGAACACGCGCGGGAGCCGGATCTCCCAGACGACCAGGCTGTTCGAGCCCATCTCGGGGAGCTCCTCGCCCAGGAGGAACGCCCGCCAGGCGTCGCCGTCGAAGAGGACTGCCGGATCGACCACTGCCTCCCAGGCCTCGAGGAGCGTCATCGAGTACGACCCGAAGCTCACCTGGACGAGCCCGGCGACGACGGTGATCGCCGCGCTGGCCGCACAGAACGCCACGAGCGTCGGCGTCACCCACCCATCGCGCTGGCGGGTGGGATGGCCGCCGGCCGTCTGCGATTCCGCCATTCGCGTTTAGGAACGCCTAAAAAACGTATAGGCGTTACGGTCTCTTCTCGGCCCGCCCGGACGATCGTTTCCGTTCGCCCGCCATCCGGTCACCGGTGGCGCGAACGGAGGCCGTGGCTCCCCCGTAGGGGGACCGTTCCGGGCGGCCTCACTGAGCGCCGACGTCGAGATCCGCGGCCGCGGCGCTCGAAGCGACGAGGAAGCCGACGACGCCGACGTAGACGACGACGAACTCGAGGGTGGCGTCGCCCGCGGCGTACCGGCGTTCGATCGCGGCGGACGCGATGCAGGCCCCGAACAGCCCGATCGCGTAGCCGCGTCGGTCCGAACGCCGATCGAACGCGGGGAACTCGCGCGCGAGCAGTCGCTGGTACCGGATGGCGAAGTAGCCCAAGCCGGCGTAGAGCGCGGTCGCGGCGGCGACTAGGTGCCAGCTCGACCCGAACGCGAGATACAGCACCCCGCCGACGACCGCCCCGATGGCGAGTCCGGCGATGACGGCTTTCTCCATACCCAGACCTACAGAACGAGTGACAATAGCCTTGTGAAACCTGCACGAACCGTCCGACCGTCGTTCCCCGGTCGAACGCCACCCTCGAGGCCGCTACTCGTCGTCCGACGCCCTTTCCTCGAGGAGGCTCCAGAGCCGATCGACGTCGCCCTCGAACCGATCGAGCAGGGCGCGGACGTCCCGGCGGTTGCCGTCGGTAACCTTCACGTGGACCATTCCCTCGCCGGGCTGGCCATAGACGACGCTTCCACCCTCCGGGGTGGCGACGATCGCCGGCAGCGCCGCAAGGTCCTCCTCGCCCTCGACGCGGATGGTGGTCGGCTCGTCCTCGGCGAGTCCCTCCAGGAGCGCCTCGACGACGGCCCGCGAGATCGTCGCGGGCGGGTTGACGACCTCGACGGTCGTCGCCTCGGTGACGGTCTCGCGGACCTCCTCGTCGACCGCCGACCGCTCGGTCCGCTCGTCGACGAGGGAGACGTCCGGCGGACGGCCGGCCCGCAGGAAGTGGTAGGTGACGACGTCGCCGACGGCGACGAGAGGGCCGTCGACGTCCGCGAGGAGCCGGGCGGCGTCGGTCTCGATCGGCCCCATCGGCTCCTTAAGTTCGCGGCGGAGCTCGTCCGGCAGAACCAGTAACTGGTCGGCGTCAGTCGGCTCCGCGGTCGGCTCCGGATCGTCGCGACTCACGGCTCGGCCCCGTCAGCGGACCTTGAGCGCGTAGGCGCCCGGCTCGTCGACCTGCATCTCGCGGGCGATCTCGCTCGATTCTGGGTGGGCGATCACGACGTAGCCCGCCCAGTCTTCGGTCAGCGACGAGGAGCCACAGGACGTACAGGTCGCGACGTCGGCGTCGTTCACCCGGTGGCACTCCCGGCAGACGAGGCGATCGGATGCCACGACTACTCACCCGCCGTGGCTTCGCGCTTCTCTCTGTCCTCCTCGAGCCAGCCGTGTTTCCCGAGGCCGGGCTGTTTGGCGGTGAGGCCGATCTTCGAGTCCCGGGGGTTGCGCTCGTCGATCGACTTGGTGACGATCCGGGTGCGGACGGCGTCGTCCACGCCCAACGTCCGGTTGGACTCGTTGGAGGCCAGTTGCTGGTTCTCCCGGTCGTAGGCGAGGTACTCGTCGGAGATCTGTGAGACGTGGAGCAGGCCGTCGACGGGGCCGATCCCGACGAAGGCACCGAACTCGACGACCTCGACGACGGTGCCGTCGACGACCTCCTGCATCTGGGGGTCGAAGGTGACCGCGTCGAACTCCGCCTCGTAGTAGACGCCCGGACGGTTCGGCAGGACCGTCCCCTCACCGATGTCGTGGACCTCGGTGACGGAGACGACGCTTCCCACCTCCTCGTCCATCCGCCCTTCGAGTTTCTCCTGGAGCAGTCGCTTCACGAGCATCGGCGAGACGTCGCCGAGCGCCCGGGGGGGCACTTCTATCGTATCAGTCAATCTAACCCGTTTGTACATCTATGGTCGAGTGATCGCTAACTTGTTTCTCCCGCGTAATGCAAGTACCGGTACGTTCTCGTCGAGCACGCGATCGCGAAGCGCCCGGTCGGCCGTCGCCACGTACTCCACGTCACCCTCGCGGGCGAGTTCGACCAGGGCGTCGTCGGCGTACTCGGCGTCGGTTTCGACGGGCCGACACCGCTCTTCCGCCAGCGTCCGGCCGACCGAGGCCGCCCTCCCCTCGGTACCCCTGCCCGCCGAGAGCTCCTCGAGTTCCGCGAGCACGGACCGGGGAACGACGGGCTCGACGGCGTCGAGCAGCCGCTCTACCTCCTCGAAGACCCGCACGTCGGCTTCGACCGGTAACATGAGTGCGCTCGTGTCCATCGCGATACGTGCCACGGGGTCAGTCGGTGAGCGTGCCGACGCCGATCAGCCGCCAGCGCGCGCCGATCCGGCGGTTGATCGCGATCTTCGCGCCGGGTTCGGCACAGACGGGACGTTTGAGCCGCACCTCACACTCGTCGTCGCGGGCGCTCGAGACGGCGCCGACGGTCGTCGCCGTCCCGACGGTCATCATCAGGGGCTCGCCCGTCGAGATCTCCTCGACGTCGGTCTCGCCCTCGACGTTGCCCACGATCCGCTCTAAGAGATCGACCTCCATCGTGAACGACTCCCAGGTCGGCGGCAACGAACCAGGCGGGCCCGCGAGCCGACCCGCGAGGGCGTCGCCCTTGGTGAGCGCGGGGTCGAGCCCGGTGCCGACCCCCAACAACCCGCCGGGGGTCGCGACGTCGACTCCCTCCCCGCCGGCCTGTAGCGACCGAACCGTCGTCTCGATCGGGACGTACTCTGACTGGCCGCCCTCCTCGACCTCCCGGCCGGGGCGAACCTCGAGTTCGTCGTCGACCTCGAGTTGGCCCTCGACGAGGCTGCCGCCGAGGACCCCCCCTGCGAGGTCCTCCCAGGCCGTCCCGGGTTTGTTGATGTCGAAGCTGCGGGCGACGTGGAGCCGGGGGTCGGCGTCGGGGTCCCGGTCGGGCGTCGGGATCTCCGCTTCGATCGCGCCGATCAGGAGGTCGATGTTGACCTCCTGGCCGGCCGAGATCGGAACCACTGGAGCGTCCTCGGCGACGGTGCCCGCGACGAACTCCTGGATCTCCTCGAAGTTCCGGCGTGCGGTGTCGCCATCGACCAGGTCGACTTTGTTCTGGGCGATGACGATGTTATCGATCCCGATGATGTCCAGGGCCATCAGGTGTTCTTCGGTCTGGGGCTGGGGAACGGGCTCATTGGCCGAGACGACGAGGACGGCACCGTCCATCAGCGCCGCACCAGACAGCATCGTCGCCATCAGGGTCTCGTGACCCGGGGCGTCGACGAACGACACGGTCCGGACGGGCTCGCTTGCCGAGCCGTCCGGACACTCCTCCTCGACGGTGAAACACTCGGGTTCGTCGACCCCGGGACAGCGACGGAACGTCGCGTCCGCGTAGCCGAGCCGGATGGAGATGCCGCGTTTCATCTCCTCGGAGTGCTGGTCGGTCCACGAGCCGGACAACGCCTGTACCAGCGTCGTCTTGCCGTGGTCTACGTGGCCGACGAGCCCGATGTTCACCTCCGGTTGTCGATTTCCTTCCATGAGACGGGAATAATCGTAGCTACAGCTTCCGCGCTGCGATTGATAAACCTACTGTTCCGGGGGCGCAGGGACGATACCCGTTCACTCGCCGACGACGGCGCCGGCCGTGGTATCTCCGGCGTTCTCGTTCGGGTAGAGTTCGACCCCGCCTCCACGCTCGTGTACCGATCGGAATTCTTACACAAACCTGCTTCAGGGAACCTTTTAGGATACTGCCGTCGATCGATCGCGTATGAGCGGATCGGACGCCTCGACCCCGGACGGCCGCGAGGAGAGGTCCCTCCTCGAGTGTACCGACTGTCTGGCGCCCGCCGACGCCTTCGCCCTGATTGGCGACGATACCCGGCTGGCGATTCTGGAGGCGCTGTGGCTCGCCGACGAACGCCCGGTTCCCTTCTCGGAGCTCCGCCGGGTCGTCGGGACCGAGGACTCGGCGCAGTTCAACTACCACCTCCAGCGGCTGGTCGGCCACTTCGTCCGCAAGACGGAGGAGGGGTACGCGTTCAAACACGCCGGCGAGAAGGTCGTCCGGTCGGTGATCGCGGGCTCGTTCAACGAACATCCCACGGTCGAGCCCTTCGGCGTCGAGGGAACCTGCTTCGCCTGCGAGGGCGCCCTCGAGGCGCGCTACGAGGACGAACGGCTCGCGATCGTCTGCCGGGCCTGCGGAGAGGGCCACGGCGAGTACTCGTTCCCGCCGGGCGGGCTCACCGACCGGACGCCCGCCGAGGTCGCGGCGGCCTTCGACCAGCGGGTGCGCCACCTCCACTGTCTGGCCGCCGACGGCGTCTGCCCGGAGTGTGCCGGCAGGATGCATACCAGTCTGGTCGAGGACGGGGAGTGCTGTCTCGGTGTTTCGGTCCGGGTCGACCACGAGTGTCGACAGTGTGGCCACAGCCTCTGTTCGGCCGCGGGTCTGCGCCTGCTCGACCATCCCGAGGTCGTCGGCTTCCACCGCGACCGGGGCGTCTCCGTTGCCGACCGGTCCTACTGGACGCTCCCGTGGTGTGTCTCGGACGAATACACGCGGGTCCGGGCGGAAGACCCCGTCCGGCTCGAGCTCTCGATCCCCCTCGCGGGCGACGAACTGCGGGCGACTCTCGACGACGAGCTCGCGGTCGTCGGAACCGAGATCGAAACCGGATAATCCGATCCACGTAATCGCCGAACCCGCGGGCTTTTCTCGCCCGGTCACCTCTCTCCCCCGTGCGCGAGTTCGACTTCGAACTGCGCCTCTGTGCCCACCTTGAGGGCGAGACCGACGGGATCGTCGCCCGTCAGCTCGGGGGCAGCGTCGCCGACCCCGGCGGCCGGGTCGTCGACTGTGTCGTCGTCTCCCCCGGCGCAGAGTTCGCGGAGCGCGTCGCGATCACCGGGGAGGCGATTCCCGACGCCGCCATCGACTCCGATGTCGGAACGGGTCGGGCGCGCTACTGGAAGGACGCGTTCGACTGTCATCCCGAGCGGGCCCGCCGGGCGACCGAGCGGGCCTGCGAGGTCGGGTTCTTCGAACGCGAGCGCCGCGGCGGCCGGGACTACGTCCGCCGGACCGCCCGCTACCCCGACTGGTACGGCGAGCTCGTCGGAATCGAGAACAAACCCGATCTGGACCGGCCGGGCGACCTCGAGGGCCAACTGCGGACCGACGTCGCCCTCGGTCTCTTCGACCGGGTGATCCTCGCCACGGAGAGCTACGTCACGCGCGCACACTTGAACCGACTGCCCGATCAGGTCGGCGTCTGGCGCTTCTCGGAAAATACCTTGGAGGTCGTCCGCGAGCCGACCGCCCTCGAGCCGGGCGAGCCGGGGGTCGAACCGCTCGCGGAGCGTCCCGGCCGGACCGACGTCGCCGTCGTTTCCCCGGAGCGGAAGGCCCGGAAGCGGAGACGGATCGCCGAGCGCGCCTACGGGAAGGGGTGGCGGACGTACGACCTCCCGGCGTGTGACGCCTGCGATCCCGACGGCGCCGACGCGGCGGCGACGGTGCCCTACTGCCGCTGGAAGGGACGGATCGTCGAGCCCGCAAGCGAGTGCGGTTCGGAGTGTCCGGGTTACGAGCCGGTCGCGGCCGAGGCGGGTCCCGAAGCGGACCTCGAGGCCGAACGCGAGCGACGAACCCCGTGGGTCGCCGATCCCGCGGGGCCGCGCCGGCAGTCGGGGCTCGATCGGTGGTAGCTAGTGGGCGGATGTAGGGGGTACAGCGAGGGTGTCACACTACGGTTTTCATATCGGCGTTCGCCCCTTCCTCGATCTGCTCACTGCAGACGCAAATCTATCGATTGAGTTATCCTACCACCCAAATCAGAAGTAGAAGGGGGGATCAGGATTGTATCTATGACAATGCTCGCAAATTCGGGTTTGAAAGAGGGAGATCGTGGAGAAATGCTGTTATCCCGCTGGCCCCCAATAGATCACGACAAACGTACAACGAGTTCTACGAGTATTGACTCATAGTCAAACCACGTTTTCAACCCCTCTAACGAGAGGATAGCTGATATATTCTAGCCAAATGCCATACTCCTTTTGGGCGCTCTACTCTCCATATACAGAATTAGGCGATCTCTAGATGAGATAAGGGAAGTATAGCCAGTCTATGTATCTGTAATACTAATACACTCAGTTCTGGTCATCTATGCGACGGGAGTTACTAATCCACCTTGTGGTCCGAATCACACCTTAGCATGTAATTGTAGGATAGTCACAAAAATAAGCGGGAAAATAAAACCTATCAGAAACGGGGCGAATCTAAGGCCTAAAGAGTAAAATATCACTCAATAGAAACTACCGAAGAAAAATATATAAAATATCAAGGATATTGTTGCGACAATTGGAAATCCGTTTCTATAGAATAGTACTGTGAATCCAGAAATTCCGATCGCGATTAATAACGTTGCTCCCATCTCGATACCAATCACTAGTGATTCGATAACATCGAACGGGGGTGTATAGTCTGCCAAATAAAATGCAAACAGAGCCATTGAAGCTGTAATCACAGTCGAAAATAGGATAATAAATCCTAATTTGAGGACTTTCTTATGGTGATTTGGAAGTTCCTGCCACCCTTTAGTGAATTGAATAGGGGCTAGCGTACGTATAGATTCCATATATGATTAGATTCTTCACAGCACACAAAAGTTTCATCCTCCCTCTCGATCGGACCCGTATCGACACGATTTTTGATGGTGTCATCGTTCCTGTTATTTGTCTTTCTCATTAGTCCCGATTTCGAAAATCCATACGATCTCTTTGGGATTGCCACAGTGGTCTTTGCAATCCTTTCCTCAGTAGCCGCCTTAATTATTGAACGCAGGACGTTGTTGTTAGACCTACCCCCTGTACCGAGCATGAGATTCAGTCAGGAATCGGCTGCATCGAAGAGCAAGAGTTGCTCACTGAAGGTACAAATAGTTCACCGTCCAAACACTTATGCTCTTGTTGCCCGATACTTCGTGTATGGATACCAAACGACTCGGTGCGATATCAGGGCTTTTCGGGATTCTCGTCTGGATTGTTCAACTGGGGCGATAGCGCGGAGTCCCCGTCCTCAAGGAGCGACCGAAGGGAGCGAGTAGGGCGGGGAGGAGCGCGTTCGTATAGCTGGGCACATACACCGAAAACGCAAGACTTAGGCCGCCATAACCCGTGTTATCACATAGCCACCGACGGGCTACAGACAGCCCCGCAAGGGGTGCCCGGCCACGTTTCGGTGCGGCCAAGGACGGGTTATCTCGGCGGTGGCGGGCACCGGTCACCGTGCCCAGCGGACCGGACTCGTCCGGTCCGTGAAGGATGGACCGACGACGGTGAACGTGATGCCACGAGCCTCTCCGTTCCCCGCTTTGGGGATAGAACCCGAGGTCACGTCCAATTACATTGCCGCTGCCGGCCGACCGCACCGGCACACAAGGGCGAAGGACGCCACAAAGCCTCCAACGTCCGCCATGCAAGCCCCACCCTCAGCGAGCGTCCGAAGGACGCGAGTAGGGAGGGGTTGGTGACTTCATCCCGGAAGCGATCTTTAATCATTGGACTGGTTCCTCCGGCATCCCGGAAGGGCTACCGGTGATTGGATCAGCAGGTGCGTCGGCAACTGTGTATACTCAAGTTTCAGAAGCGCTCGGACCACTTGGGACACTACTCATTGCAATCGGATTTGGGTATTATATCGGACGCCGAATCGTCGTCGCTCGTGAATATCATCGGTTTCTTGTCACTATCGCGATCGGCAGCTCTCTGGGCATCGGCCTCGTACTCGGAGGAGCCTTCATTCTCCCCAATCCAACGACTGTAACTTTTGTCGTGGCGTCAGCTCTGTTTTTCGACGCGGTGGTTAACGTTGTTCTTGTCCTTACGGTTGGAGCGTTCGCGGGCGCAATGATTGTCCATTTGCAGGCCTTTGATCCGGGTTCCCTTGGCTCGACAAAAACTGATACACCCTCTCCACCACCTGCGGAAGATGAGTCCTCTACTGATCAGTCGGATATCCGATCCCAACGTACACACTACATCGAATAACCCTCTTCGAGCTATCGCTACTCTCTACTGAGAACGAGATTCACTTGTAGTGGAAGTAAATCAAGTTACTTGTGAACTCTTCTATGATTCCCTATGCTACAGCTCGTAGACCTCGCCGTCGACCGCCAGGGGCTCCTCGAAGGCGTCCTCGGCGGGGTAGTAGTGGGCGAGGTGGACCAGCCGCGTCCTCGTGGCTCCGAGCTCGTCGGCGAGCTCGAGGGCGCCCTCCCGGGTCATGTGTTTCGTCCCGAAGGTTCGAGGGGTCCCTGCAGAGTTCTCGTGGCGCCCGCCCGCGGGGTGACCGGCACAGACGCTCGCGGGGACGATGGCGTCGGCCAGCAGGAGGTCGGCGCCGGCGAGGGCCTCGCGCGAGGGCTCGGGGATCGCGTAGCTCGTATCGCCCGTGAGCGAGAGCTTGGACCCGGTCTCGGGGTCGGAGACGACCAGTCCATAACAGACCATCGGCGGGTGATCGACCGGGAGGAGCGTCACGTCGAACCCACAGATCCGGACCGACTCGAGAGGTGTGACGGGGTGGACTGTAATCTGATCGAGGTAGTGGTAGTCGCTCGCGACGGTTTCGGCGACGCTCTCGCCGGTCGCGGGATCGGTTTCGTTCGCGGCGTAGACGTCCAAGGAGTCGAGCACCCGGAAGACGTTGCCCAACCCGTCGAGGTGGTCGAAGTGGACGTGGGTGATGACGGCGGCGTCGGGAAGGGAGGCCTCTTCCCGGAGGAACTGCTGGCGGAAGTCGGGGCTCGCGTCGATCAACAGCGTCTCGCCGGTTCGCTCGTTCTCGACGTGGACGGAAAATCGGGTGCGTTCGACGCCCCGACGGCGGGCCTCGCGGCAGGTCCCACAGTCACAGCCGACCGTCGGCGTTCCCGTCGTGTCGCCGGTGCCAAGCAGCGTGACCCGCATTCACTCGAACGTCGTCGGTCGGCACAATAGGTGCTCCGTTCGCGATCGACGGCCGGGGCCGCCGTCAGTAGGGAGCGTTAAGTATCGCCACCCCGCACGTGGTCGTATGAGCCTGGGACAGCGCGTCTCGAGCGACCACCAGCTCGCGCGGCTCCTCCAGATCGGGGTCGTGCTAGAGGAGGTCGTCGAGTCGCGTGCCGCCCACCACATCGACTCCCTTCCCCCGGAGGACCGCGACGCGGTCGACCGGGACGTCCGGGAGCTGCTCGCCGACGCCACCGAGGAGTCCGCCGACCATCGGGACCGCCTCGAGGCGCTGATCGCGGATCTGGAGGCCGACACCGTCGCCTACGAGGAGATCAACGCCCTGGTGGATGCCCGTTACGGCCCGCCGGAAGACACCGACGGCGTCCTCTACGACCAGCTCTGTAACGAGGAGACCGCCTACAAGTTCTACGACGACCTGATCGAGGCGGTCGAGGCCTCTGAGGCGACGTTCGCCGTCGATCGTGCCCGCCTCCTCGGGACCCTCCGGGAGATCCGCGAGGAGGAACGCGAGGGCGTCGAGGAGGTCACCGAAGTTATGGAGCGCAGAGCATGATTGGGGTCGGGGCGAACGGGGCCAGCGACCGAGGGGACCGGATCTCCGATCGACCGCGGACGAGCGAGGGCCAGACATGAACACGGCAGACCAGTACCTGAAGGCGGTCTATCTCGCACAGCGACTCGAGGACGGGCCGGCCTCGACGGGCACCTTAGCGGAGATGCTTGAGGTCAGCCCCGCGAGCGTCAACGAGATGGTCGGCAAGCTTGAACAACGAGAGCTCGTCGAACACGAGAAGTACAAGGGAACACAGCTCACCGACGAGGGGCTCGACCGCGCCCACCATGCCCTCCAGACTTACTGCATCATCGAGCGCTTCCTCTCGAACGTCCTTGAGGTCGAGGCGTTCCGGGAGGAAGCCCGCGCCTTAGAGAGTGTGATCGACGACACGGTCGCAGAGCGCCTCGATACGATTATCGACCGCCGCGAGGAGTGTCCAGACTGCTTCGACGCCGACATGGACTGCTGTGAGTTTCTTGAGCCCGAAGCGAGCGGGAACGCAGATTAACCTGCTACGGTATAGGTCGGCGTCTGAGGGAAAGAGCAACACTATTGTGCGCCGATCGGCTATCACGCGATAGCCCGGGCCGATCCGCCCGGTCGCAGTCCCGTGGTGTAGCGGCCAATCATAACGGCCTTTGGACGCGTTCGGCTCGTCCGGCGCGGGAGACAGCCGTTGACGGCGGTTCGAATCCGCCCGGGACTATACTAAAGATCGACATAATCCTCAGTCCATTAGCAGTCGTGACGGGGAATAAGAATCTATTGGTATACGGTTCATATTGCGGTTTTGCAGGGTGTTCGGCGTAAACTCCACGCCACCGGCCTACGAGCCCGATTGCCCAGAGTGCGGGGAGATCCTTCTTGAATACTGACGCCTCGATTACAACCGGAGTCGCTGGGAGTGTCGGTACTGTCGGCGGATCTTCGCCGTTCACGAGGTGCTTCGCGCAAGCGCCGAGACACTCCGAGAAGCCACTGACGAGCAGTGGGCCGACGCGATTGAGGACTCACGATTCATCCTCGGCGACAGTCTCGATCCAGCTGATGTCGCTGCGGAGTTCGACGATGTCCCATGTGAGACGATGGCCAATCTCTGTCGAGAAGCCGTTCTGCAAGTCAAACGGGATCGGCCCGGACCGATCTTCCAAGACTTCCGTGCGGCCCTGGACGCACTCGACGCTGACGACGAAGACAACGAGGAATATGCACTGTCGGCCGGGGATTTCCTCGAGACAATGCTAGACGATGTGGATGGGGTGAACGGCAATACTGATTCTCACCGTGACGAGCGTGATGGGAAGACGGCTGCGTCCCCGTCGACGAACAGCCAGTCTTCGCTATCGAGTGCCGATACGGATTTTCTAGTCGAGCCGGCCCCACTTGCGATGGATCGCGACGCGCTCGAGGATGAAGTGCCAACCGTGAACGAATCGCGGCCCTCGAAGCGTATGTCGAGCTGCTTCAGGAAGTTGCAAACCGCTACGTCGCGATTTTGTGCGGTGCACTTCGGGAACTCCTCGGTGGCGACGTCGTCGATGACGTGCCCGATCTTCCTGAAGCCGCTCAACAGTTTCGAGCTGACCACGAACGCGCAGATCGTGCCGTGCGCGAAGGAGCCGTTTCGGACGGCGAGGAAGAGGTCACGTGAAGTCATCTCACTTGATGAAGAGAGAGGGTGCGAGAAAGTCTGGTCCTGCACCTACAGGGCGATCACGAAAATCAATCGTTAGAATCGTCCCAGAAGCCGCCCAGGCCGACCTCTTCGCGGGTCTCCTCGAGAAACTCCGCCACCTTACGCAGGTCATCCACCAGGAGATCCTGCTTCTCTTCGATCGTGTCGACGCGCTCCTCGAGCTCCACTACCTGGGCCTCTAGATCACCGTCGACATCGCCGCTCCCGGACTGCCCTTTGACCTGCTGTTCGAGCGAGCCGATCCGACCCTCGAGACGGTCGAAGCGCTTGCGGACTGTGCGCTCTTCTGGGAGCGACATTCCGTAGTCCTCTTGGGCCGCGGTGAGGACGTCACGACCTCTATCAGTAATCCGATACTTGAATCCATCCCGTGGGAGTGGGTGGCTACCGTCTCCCCGTCCCTCGTCGACCTTCTCGACGAGGCTGGCGCCGATCATCTTCTGGTAGTGCTGGTTCACAATCTGAGCGTACAATCCTTCGACCGCGCCAGTCACCTTAGGAGTCCGCGCCTCACCGCCCAGGTTCCGAAGCGCCGCCAGAGATTTGTATTGCTTTTGTGTTAGGTCGCGGGCAATCTCCCACGGCTCATCGGTCTCGTCCATGCATCCTATCCCACCCGTTGAATCAAAAATCTTTACTGGAATTTTACTTCCAAATCGAGTTACCGACAGTATCTAGCCCGGTAAACCCCCCACGTCGGGAACTGCGTGGATGAGTCCAGGAGCACCAGCCAGAACGCCTATCAGATCAGAGAGAAGAAGAGGGGAATCCCACCGAACTATGAGAGAGAAATCATGAGCACTGCGGCGCGAAGCCACCACCAACGAAGTGGCCAGCAGCGACACTGAGTGAGAGTAACCTGAGTTTCTCGCGGAAGGAGAACTGAACGTACTAGAGCAGCGTGAGATAGGGTCCGAGAACAGCGGAAACAGTGGTGTGTGCACCAGCCCGATCTGACTATCAATTCCCCGAGAGAAGTGGACTATCAGGCCACGCTGAGAACAGCGATACTTACCTCTCAAACCGAGTGCTGAACACCGGATTTCAGATGATCTGGAGCAGTCCAGGGCGACCTCCCAGAGCGCCCAACCAGGGGTTGGCCCTGACTACAGCAGGGTTGACTATCCACTGAGCGAGCGTGGAGCGAAGCGAAGCGCGAGCGTCAGTCGGGAGCCATAGAGGGTCGGAGTCAGCGGGGGGCCGGTCGGTAGGGAGAGCGGTCGGTCGGCAGGTGCTGCGGTCGACTACAAGGCCTCGTGTGGGCCGACACACCGTTCCGATGATTTGTGCATTGAACTGATCAGTAGCCTACGAGTAACGCCCACAAAGCCGGGCGATGGAGGGAATAGATATGACGAGTTACAGATTCCGAGTGTGGGTAATTCCGAACCTGCCGGTAGAGCTCGAGCCAGAAACCGATGTCTGGAGAGATATCGAAGTCGATGGCTCGCATACCTTAGCGGACTTCCACGACGGTATCTTTGGGGGGCTCTGTTGAATCACCACCCGTTTCCGGTATCCATACGACTTTCTCGCCTCAGGCTTCCGTATTTGCGGATGTCCAGCGAAAAGACACTCCGCGAACTGGCCGACGAAAATGGCGTGACGATCGGGGCAGGCATTCCCGCTCGGTCGTTCAGACAGTATCCCGACGATCCGACGCTCGCACAGACGCTCAAGCGGGAGTTCAACGCGGTTACGACAGCGAACGCGCTGAAGATGGGGCCGTTGCGCCCCGCACGCAAGGTCTACGATTTCGATGATGCCGACGCGATCGTGAACTTCGGTGTCACAAACGACATGACCGTCCGGGGACACACGTTGCTCTGGCACAAGCAGACTCCGGAGTGGTTTCTCGCTTGGGACTACACCGACGACCAGTTAGAAGCGTTTGTCCGGGATCATATCCACACGGTGGCCGGCCGCTATCACGATAAGGTGGACGTCTGGGACGTGGTGAACGAAGCGGTGGCCGACGACGGATCGATGCGCGAGACGATGTGGTACGAGGCGATGGGCGAAGCGTATCTCGACAAGGCCTTCGAGTGGGCAAACGACGTCGCGCCGAACGCCGC
Organism: Saliphagus infecundisoli; assembly: GCF_020177375.1. GTDB lineage: Archaea > Halobacteriota > Halobacteria > Halobacteriales > Natrialbaceae > Saliphagus > Saliphagus infecundisoli. The sequence continues at coordinate 52,988 of NZ_JAIWHV010000009.1, forward strand.
TCTCTATTACAACGATTACGAGATCGCCTCGGACAACGACAAAGCCGACGCTGTATACGACCTCCTGGAACGCCTGCTCGACCGTGGCGTACCGATCGACGGCGTCGGGATCCAGATGCACTCCCTTCCGTCGTATCAGCACAGCCGAGAGGATCCCGAAGCGGTCGGGGCGAACATCCGTCGCTTCAAAGACCTCGGCTTGGACGTCCAGGTCACCGAGATGGACGTTGCGTACGGCCCCGACGAGGAGTTCGACGACCGCCTCGAACACCAAGCGCAGTACTATCGAGACGTCCTCGAGGCGTGTCTCGACAACGGCTGTAACACGCTCATCACGTGGGGCGTCCACGACGCGGGATCCTGGCTCCAGAATCGCTACGAGGTGACGGCCGATCCCCTGCTCTTCGACGAGAACTTCGATCCCAAACCCGCGTATTACGCGATCCGAGATCTCTTAGAGAGCCGGAGTTGACGCGTACGAACTCCAAGGGTGTCGTGTGCCGGGATTCGGGGCTCGGAGAGTTCACTCGCGATAATCGAACTGAAGGACGCTATCGGGAGCGGGCGATTCGGGGAAGGACCGCCCGTATACTGACGCGACGATCTCCCGAATCTCCCGGAGTTGATCCGCATTGTCTTCGGTACAGTTCGTCGCACAGAGCGCGTATACGTCGCCGTTGTCGTGGAATCCGTATTTGAGCGGGCTGTGGCAGTGCGGACAGCGAAGGTCGGCGTGGGCGTGCATCCATTCGACGTCGAACCCGGTCTCACGAAGGCGTCTGTAGAGGGCATACCAGACGTGAACGTCCCAGTTCGCGCGTCCCTCCGCGGCGCGTTTGAGCCGGCGAAGCGCAAGAGCCGTCTTCCGGTACAGGCCGTCGTTCGGGGCGGCGTGGCGCTGGTGGTTGCGACGGAACTGATTGAAGAGGGCTGCCTTGGAGGACGTCACCGACCCGTTCGTGAGCTCACCCCCGAGAACCGAGTCAGCGGTGAACTCGTCGGGGGCCGTCGCCCGTTCGGGTCGGCCCTGCCCGTCGTACTCGGTTTCGTTCGAAAGCGGTGCGCCCGTCCGTGGACAAAACGAATCTTTCCCAATCATTGGCCTGTCTCGTGAGGATCGTTCCGGCTCGAGGTCGTGGGTTGAGCCGTACCCGGTGCTCGGCTGGGATCAAGACGGTTCATCGACCGGTGCGTTCGAACGGCGTCGGCGAAGGCGGCGTAGCCTGGCTGGCTCGTAGGCGATCCGTTCTCGAATCGTTCCGTATCCGGGATTGTTCGACCAGGATCATCCGCACTGTGGCGCGTCACCCGGCCGGAACCGTTTGCGCTCCCGCATCACTACCGGAGAGAGTTAAGCATTTCCAATGGAAATCCAACCAATGCGGAGCGTCATGTCGTCTACAATCGGCGTGTCGTCGTTCGTCTAGGCTCCGTGAAACAGCTCGAGATCGGCCGCAAACGCGCTTTCGCCGAGTGAAACGGGTGCCCAACGGCGCCACGAGGAGCCGGGAACCGGTTTTCGTGTATAACCGAAGGGAACATTATAAAGTGGCGTCCCCGTACAGCCCCCGAGGAATGGACTCGACCGACACACCTCCCGAGGAGCTTTCGGAAGGCGAGTTGTTTACCGAATACGTCGAACTCCTCGAACGGAACGCACCGACCGACGGATACACCAAGACGAAACTCAAACGGAGGCGTATCTCCCTGCTCTCGGAGATCGGGGACCGCCTCGAGGAACTCGAGGCGGTGAAGGCTCTCCTCTGTGACGCCAGTATCGACCGAGCCGGCGAGGCTGCCGGACGGGCGGACTCCTCGACCGAGATCGGGATCGACGGGGAGTAAGACGGCGGTTCTCCGTGGCTTCGACCGTTCGATGTCGTCGGCCGTGACTCCGTTCTCTGTATCCCATTCGTTCTCTGTGCCGTCCGCTCGAGCAGCGCGACCGACCACGGTCGGTCGAGTAGCGGATCACGTCGACGGGTCGTACCCGGCGTCGACGATCGTTTCGCGGATCCGGTCGCGGGTCGGATCGCCGTAGACGCGCACCTCGCCGGTGTCGGCGTCGGGGACGACGTCCGTGACGCCCGGGAGATCGGTGAGCCGACTGCGGATAACGCGTTCGCATCCCTGACACTCCATCCCGTCTACGCGAACCGTGTACTCGTTCATGCGCGGTCGGTACTCGGAACGGCGAACATTTAAATCATAACTAATACATAGATATATGAGTACTCTGCTGTATTTCGCGGTCCACTCACTCGGAGAGCCACGCCTCGAACGTTTCGTCGTCGACGATCCGGACGCGAAATTCCATCCTCGCGTGGCCGGACCCGCAGTAGGACCCACAGTAGCCCCGGTACTCCCCTTCCCGGATCGTCGTCGTTCGGATCGCGTGTTCCTCGCCCGGAACCGCCATCTGTTTGAGTCCGAGCTCCGGAACATGAAGCGAGTGAATAACGTCCATAGAATTGATCGTTAGATGAATAGATCGGTCGACAGGAACGACGAGCTCGTCGGCCGTCCGTCCGTTCTGGCCCGGATACTCGAACCGGAACTCGAACCGTTCGGCCCTTACGGCTACCTCCAGGTCCACCCCACCGTCGGCGCTCGAAAACGGCCGAGTCCCCAGCGCCTCGGCTGCGGCGACCCCGACGCCCCCGAGGGTGACCGCGGAGCCGGCGATCCAGGCGAGCTCGTACCGCCGGACGGGGTCGACGCCGTCGCGTCCGTCGGTGCGGACGGCGTGATAGAGGGCGAGACCGACGAGGAGCGCGATCACGACCCCGGCACCCATGACGCGCCGATGGAGCCTCCCGATCACCTCGGCAGTCGAGGTCGACGCCGGGACCGAGCCTACGGTGGTCGGGACGCCCGGGTCGAGGACGGGACCGAACGCGACGAGCGAATCGATGGCGAGCACCATCGTCATCGTACGACGACGTTCGGGGTCGACAGGGAAGTACCGTGGCGATCCATTCGAAACCCGTACCGTCAGAACCGCCGCTCGAGGACCGTGCCCGACTCGCCGACGATGATCCGGGGCGTTCGCGACGTGCCCAGGGTGACGGCCCGGAGGTCGTTGCCGGCGTCGATCGCCTCGAGTTCCTCCCAGCCGTCGAACGAGCGTTCGTAGACGCCGCCCGCGGCGCTGACCGCGAGCCCGTCGTAGCGGTCGCGGACGATCGACGTCAGCGGTTGCTGGCCGACGACGGTCCTCGACCACGCGCCGCCGTCGTATCGGTAGATAACGCCGTTGCCGCCGACGACCGAGACGTGGCCCGGATCGACGGCGGCGGCGTCGTGGAAGGTGACGCTCGCCCCCTCGACACCGAGCCGTCGCCAGGTCTCGCCGCCGTCGCCCGACTCGTAGACGCCGCCGTCGGTATCACAGAGGTAGGCGTACTCGAGGGGAGTCACGTCGAGGGCGGCGACGCTCGAACCGGTCGTCGGCTCGGTCGCCCCGGCCCACTCGAGGGCGGTGCCGTCGCGCCGGCCCCGGAGGACGAATCCGGAGCTGTTGACGAGAAAGAGCCGCTCGCTCCCGGAGAGCCCGCCGACGGCGATCGCCTCCCAGGAGCTCGTCAGACCGTTCGGCGCGGTGAAGTCGACGGCGCGGTCGGCGACGACGTCGTAGGCGCCGAGGGCCCCGCTGTCCCCGGCGAACCAGACGGTCCGGCCGTTGTCGGTCACGTCGACCGACCGCAGCTCGTTTCGGGCGCCGGCGGGACCGGACGGGAGGCGGACCGACCAGCCGCCGTCGGCGCGGGCGAGGACGATGCCGTCCTCGCCGACCGCGTACGCCCCTTCCCGGGTCGCGACGACGCCGTGGAGGGTCGCGTCGGTCGGCACGTCGGCGCGAACCCACCTGCCGTCGGGATCGCTCAGACAGCCGGCAACGCCGAGGGAAGCCAGGGCCCCCGCGAGAACCCGCCTGCGAGAGGGGCGGTCGCTCATCGGCGCGACTCACCCGGCGGCGTGAACGCGCCGGGCGCGGAGGTGCGTTTGAGGACGGTGGCGATCCGGATCACGTACGCAAAGAGGATCGCGAGCGGACTGAACGCCATCGCGAGCGCCAGACTCACGAGGACGAGCAACGGCCCCTCGTGGGCGACCGGCGGGTAGCCGCTCGCGTAGATCATGATCACGAGCGTCGAGGTCAGCAAGGCGGCGGTGCCGCTGTAGGTGATCCGCCTCGAGAGCCGCGCGAGTTCCTGCTGGAGGTAGATCGCCATGAAGTACTGGCGGGTCGCGTCGACGACGACGTTGAGCTCTCCAAGCTCCGAGAGCAGGGTCCGGGTGCGAGTCGAGAGCTCCTCGTCGAAGCGCCGTGCCAGCCGCCGGGCTTCGTTCGCGTCGCTGGCGTAGTCCCGATCCAGCGCCGGGAGCACGACGTCGAACACCGACTCGGGGCCCTCGTTGAGACGGTCACAGAGCAGTTCGGCGTGATCGCCGGTCCGGACGGCGTACGCACTGACCGCCTCGAGGGCGGGCGAGCGGTCGTCGTCGTCGGTTCGGTCACAGCGGGCGGCGAGCGTGTCGGCCCGGTTGCCGAGCGTGCCGGCAAGGCGGGCGAAGAAGGGGCCGGGTTCCGTCGGGCTGACGCCGCTGCCGGGCGTTCTGGACTCGACGCGCCTGCGGAACTCCCGGACGTCGTCGATGCGCTCGCTGAGCCGGTCGGGCGTCCCGAACAGCCGGGAGACGATGAGTTGGTTGACCGAGACGACGATCGGGATGAACGAGAAGAGGCCGGCGATCATCGTCGAGAACATCGTCGTGACGAACCGGCTCTCGCGGACGCCGATGACGTCGCTCACTCCGAGGAGGATCGCGACGGCGAAGACGCCGCCGACGAACCCGGCGACGATCACGCCGCGGTCGCCCTCCAGAAAGAGCCATCGCCGGCTGCGGCCCCGTCGGTCGGCGTCTCCCAGATGGTGGAACGCGATCCGGGCGCCCGCGGCGAGGACGCCGGCACCGATCACGAGGAAGGCGTACGTCAGGCGGAGGACGTAGATTACGAACGAGAGGCCGAGCGAGGAATCCGTGGCGGTGGAATCGGTGGACGTGGAGTCGGTGGGGTCATCCGCGTCGTCGTCCGCCCCGCCGGCTTCCTCGCCGGGATCACCCGACTCCGTTCGCTCCGGCGGCGGACCCGCCGCGGGAAGCGCCGTTTCGGAGGGGCTGTCGGTCGGTTCGTCGCCGTCGCCGGTGTCGTCGAGGTCGTCAGTGTCGTCGGAGCTGTCCGTCATGGGTGGAGGGTTCCGGAGGCGTACTCGAGTAGTCGGATCGCGAGGACGAGCGCGAGCGTGATGAGGACGACCCGCCGGAGGATCGTCGACCGAGCGGTGACGATCCGTGCCCGGTCGTGGGGGTGATAGCCGAGCGCCCACAGCGTCCCGAGCGCGCCCAGGTTGATCGCCAAGATGTTGAGCACGACGACGACGAGCGAGCCGGTCACGACCGGTGGAACGTACCACGCGAGCCCGACGCCGGCGACGCCGATCGGGGGCATGATCGCCGCCGCGATCATCACGCCGATGAGGTCGGTCATCCCGCTGGTCGCCATCGCGAGTCCGCCGGCGACGCCGCCACAGACGGCGACGGTCACCAGCAACGACGGCGGGAGCGTGTGGCTCCCGAGCCGGAGGCTGGCCTCCAGGCTGACCGCGCTCGAGACGACCGTCGAGGTCCGGGCGAGGCCGGCGAACGCGAGCGCGCTCGCGAAGCCGACGGTGAGCCCGATCAGTTGGAGGCGAACGCCGCGGGCGAAGAGGCTCCGGTCGTCGAGCACCGTCGCGACGCTGACTCCCATCGCGGGACCCAACAGCGGCGCGATCACCATTGCACCGACGAGGACGGCGAGCGAGTCGAGCAGGACGCCGGCGGTCGCGACGACGGCGCTGATCGCGCTCATCGCCCCGAAGATGGGCACGGGTGGGAGCTGTGATTCGGCCTTCGATCTGAGTTCGCTCCGGGAGATGCGCTCGAAGCCGAGGCGCTCGACGTCGTCGGTGGCGGGAAGCGAGGCGTCGTCGGCCGGGTGGACGGCCATCGATTCGGAGACGACGACGGTGACGTTCCCGGGGGCCGTGGCGAGTTCCTCCTCGATCCGCTCGACGATCCGGGTCGGCACCGGGACGATCACGGTTCGGGAGCTCCCGTCGTCGCGATCGGTGACGCTGTAGTCGAGGTCGTACCGATTCAGGACCTCGACGACCGCCTCGACGTTTCGGCTCGATTCCGCAAGCACCGTGATCAGTCGCGTATCCGAGCGGCTCACGGTGAGTTACAGCACGTGGAGGTCGTCGGTCGGAGGGGTCGGTTCGTCGGGGAACGCACGCTCGTGGAGCGAGGCGACGAGTCCGCGGATCTCGTCCAGACGGTCGCCTCCGTGGGCACACGAGAGCCCACACCGTGCGACGAGCCCGCTCGGACCGCGCTCGAACGCGAGGCGGCCGCCGCAGTCGGGACAGCGGGGTTCGGCGTGGGCGTGCATCCACGCGACCTCGAACCCGTGTCGGGCGAGACGTTCGCCGAGGGCGTACCAGACGATCTCGTCGCGGCCCTCCCGAGCGTTCGCGGTTCGTTTGAGCCGCGCGAGCGCGAGCGACGCGCGCCCGTACAGCTTCCCGTCGGGGTCGGCGTGGCGCCGGTGGCACCGACGGAAGTACCGGAGCAACGCACGCCGCGAGGACCGGGTTCCCCCCGTCGTGAGCGGGACGGGGTCGTCGGTCGCGGGCGCCCGCTGGGGCACTCCCCGTTCGTCGTAGTGGCTCTCTTCGGAGAGAGACGCACCGCTGGTCGGACAGAACGCGTGGTCTCCGATCATGATGGGTGCCGATCGGGTTCCGTCGATCGGCTACCTCCGCCTACCGGACGATGGCCCATAAGGTACCGAGATAGTGAGGAGATCTAAGGGATCGTAGCTCGGCATCCGAACCTCATCTCGAGGGTTTTGTATAGATATGATACCATTCTCGACATCTTATGGGCGGGGCCCACCAAGCCGAGCGTGTCGCATGAGTCCCAACGACTACGTCGACTTCGACTCGCGGGAGTGGGAGTCCTGGCACTGGTACGTCCTGACCGGCTACCCCGTCGCGAGTCTCCTGGGCATCCTCCTGATCGGGCGGCTCAACGACGGCGGCTCCATGTTGGCCTCGAGCCTCGGCAGCGTCGCCCTGGTGATCGTTCTGACGGCGTTCGGAATCGTCTCGCTGCCCGCGATCCTCAGGGACGCCGAGTTCGTCCATGCGGCGTGTGAACGCTGGAACCCCGACCCCCGGACCTACGTCGGTGCGGCCGTCGCGACGCCCCTGTTTCTGGGTGTGTTCGGCGCGCTCGTCGCCGGCGTCGCGCTCGGGCTCGCGCTGGCGATCCTCGCCTTTCTCGTCTCGACGATCGCCGTCTGCGTGGTGTACCTCTTCAACCGCCACGAGGCGATCGGGCTCTTCGCCCGCTGACGCGATCGGCCCGGTCGGCGACTCATTCGAATTGCTAGGATTCAGGACGGTTTATACTCCTGGAACCATTGGTCATTACTGCTGGAAGGTCGGACGACACGCTCCCGCGTGGATGACGTCCGACCCGATAGCGACGCTACAGTCCTCCAACCGACTTCCCTCCGCCCGCTACAGCCATGATCGAACCCATCCCCGTACTCGTCTCTCCGCCCGCAACGGCGGGCGGCGGAGCGATCGACCCCGTCCTCGCGGTCGGCCGGGCGTTCGCGCCCGGCTCGAGCGGCGGGTTCGAACTCGCCGTCCGGCTCGTCGGCCTCCTGGGCGCGGTGCTCGCGGACGTCGCCTACGGCGTCCGGATCGCCGTCGGGATGGCCTGGGACAGCTGGTGGGCGCTGGTGTTCGGCTTCACCGTCACGGGTGCGATCCGCGAGTTCGTCCCGGAGGACGTCCTCGTGGACTACCTCGGCGACGACGGCTGGCGCGAGATCGGCTACGGAACGCTCTTTGGTGCCTCCTCCTCGAGCTGTTCGTTCTCGGCGGTGGCGACGACCCGGTCGCTGTTCGCGAAGGGCGGGTCGGCGGCCGCGACGCTGGGCGTCTTCCAGTTCGCGGCGACCGATCTGGTCGTCGAGCTCGGACTCGTCCTGGTGATCCTGTTGGGCTGGCAGTTCCTCGCCGCCGAGGTCGTCGGCGGGCTCGTCGCAGTGGTGGCCGTCGGGGTTTTCTACCGCCGGTACGTCCCCGCGGAGTGGGTCGCGGTCGCGCGTCGCCACGCCCGCTCGTTCGACGACCCGACGTGTGCGACCTGCGGGATGGAGGTGGACCTCCGCGAGGAGGACTCCGAGAGCCGCGAGTTCGACGGCGAGCGTCGCTATTTCTGTTGTGGGGGCTGTCTCGGCGCCTACGACCCGCCGACGGAGGCGGTGACCGCCGGTCCCGAACTCCTCTCGCCCGGCCGCTGGCGGGCGGCGACCGCGAACACGATCGCCGAGTGGGAGATGCTCCGGCGGGACATCGCCCTCGGATTCCTGATCGCGGGGCTCCTCGCGGCGGTCGTCCCGGACCCGTGGTGGGCGACGGCCTTCGGCGTCGGAGCCGACGGGAGCGCGACGCGCGTGTTCGTCCACGTCCTCATGGGAACCGTCATCGGCTCGCTGACCTTCCTCTGTTCGGTCGGCAACGTCCCGTTCGCAGTCGTCCTCTGGACCAACGGCGTCTCCTTCGGCGCCGTCCTCGCGTTCGTCTTCGCGGACTTGCTGATCCCGCCGCTGGTCCGGACCTACCGCCGGTACTACGGCTCGCGGATGGCTGCCGTCGTCACCGCCGCGTTCTTCCTCGCGGCCGTCGTCGGCGGGCTCGCCGCCCACGCCGTCTTCGGCCTCCTCGGGCTGATCCCGTCGCCCGACGCCGCGGGCGGCTCGGTCCCCGGGACGTACACGGCCCTCCTCAACGTCGTCGCCACACCCCTGCTGGCGGTGCAGATCGTCCTCACGATGGACGCCCAACGGCGCCGACGGCTCGCCGACCGCCTCGCGCCCCACGTCGCGGGCGTCCTCTACAGAACGCACGCCGTCCTCGAGCGCGTTGCCTACGCCCTCGAGAACCGCGGGCTGCGCTGACCGACACCTCCCGACCATGGATACCGCCACTCATCCCTCTCCGAGCGATGCCGGGCTCGGCCCCACGACGCTCGTCTTCGCGGTCGCGAGCGTTGCCTGTCACGGCCTGGTTCGTCTCGCCGAGCGGACGCTCCCCGCGTTCCTCGCCGCCCTCGGATGGGGACCGATCGCCGCCGGCGTCGTGGCGACCGTCGGCCTGGCCGTCGCCGTCGGAATCGGCGGCCTCGGCCCGGGCGACTCCCTCCCGAGGGCCGCCGTCGCGGCGCTCGCGGCCCTCGGCCTCGTGGTGTGGGCCGGCGCGCCCGCCATCGACGGGCTCCTCGGCACGCCGCTGTCGGCGCTCGGGTGGCTCCTCGTCGGGGCCACGCTCCTCGCTGCCTGGAACGCCGACGGCGTGGTCGGCCCGGACGGCTCGGGGTTCGCGGCGACCGGACCCCTCGCCGACACGGACGGCTCGAGGGGAGCCGGCGACGCCGGCCTGCTTCGCGACCCGCGGACCCGTCACCTCGCCGGCGCGGTCGGCACGGCCGGCGCGGCGGGCCTCGCGGCCGCGACCTTCGCGGGTACCGGCGCCGACGCCGGCTTCCCGGTCCTGGCCGTCACCGGCGCGGTCTGTGGCCTGACGGCGGCGGCCGGCGGCGCCGACCGCCGTCGGCCGGACGACCCCGACCGCGGGGACTCTCCCTCGCGAGCGGATCCCACGCCCGTGACGGGAGTTTCGGACGTAGCGGAGCTACGCCGCGAGTGGGAGTCGCTGCCCGCCGGCGTCCGCACGGCAGCGGTCGGCGACGGGTTGGTCAGGGCAGCGACCTCGCTGGTGGCGCTCTCGCTTGTCCTTGTGGTCGATGCGGGCGTCTCGATCGCCCCCGGGCGCTCCCTCCCGCCGCTTTCGGCCTTCGCTCTGCTCGTCGGGGTCGAGTCCCTCGGCGCCCTCGCTGGCGTGGCCGCCACGCCCGCCATCGTCGAGCGGGCCGACCCCCGACGGATGCTTACCGGCGGCCTGGCCGTCCTCGCCGTGGTGCCGCTCTCCGTCGTCGCCGCCGGCCCGGACGTCGCCGTCCTCGGAGTCCTCTTCGCGCTGTTCGGCGCCCGAACGGCCCTCCGGCCGTTCCGGCCGACCCTCGGCGGGCGAGCGACGGCTCCCCCCGGGGCCGACGACGATCGCCGGACCGTCCCCCGAACGCCGCCGACGGTGCGCGGGGCGATCCGGGCGGCGCTGGTCCTCGCACCTCTGGCCGGCGGCGCCCTCTACGCTCTCAGCCCGGTCGTCGCGTTCGGCCTGGCGACGTCGCTCGGATTGCTCGGCGTCAGGGAACTCTCGAGGTCGGTCGGATGATCGAGATGGAGGGGACCGATCCGGTGGGGACGATCGCCCGCCGCGAGGGGGGCACGGAGCCCGACTACCGCCGGATCGGCCGGCGGCACCTCCAGTTCGCGCTCGCGATGGGCGCGTGGGGCGGGCTCGACGCCCTCCTCTTGCGGACGGCGCTGATCGCGCCGGAACTCCTCCCGGCCCGGACCTACGACGCCCTCTTTACGACCCACGGGGTGACGATGCTGTTCCTGTTCGCGCTGCCGGCGATCTGGGGCTTCGCCTACGCGGTCGTGCCGGCAGCGGTCGGCGCCGACCGGCTCGCTTTCGCCCGCGCCGGCCGACTCGCCCTCCGGCTCCTTCCGGCGGCGGCCCTCGGGATCCGCGCCGGCGCGATCGGGCGCCTCCTCGGGCTCGAGGTCGCGCCCGTGGCGACCGGCTGGACGTTCTACCCGCCGCTCTCGACGCGGATGTCGAACCCGGCGGTCGATCTCGCCCTCGTCGGCCTCCTCGCAGTCGTCGCGAGCACCGTCCTCACCGCCGGCTGTCTCCTCGCGACCGTCCGACGCCGGCGCACGGTCCGGTGGCTCGATCTCGATCTCTTTACCTGGTCGGTCCTCACGGCCGCCGCGATGGCCGTCCTCTCGTTTCCCGTCCTCGCGGCCGCCGCCGTCTTCTTGCTCTCCGATCGCCTCCTCGCGACCGGCTTCTTTGCGGGTTCGACCGGATCGCCGCTGCTCTGGCAGCACCTCTTCTGGTTTTTCGCCCATCCGCTCGTCTACGTGCTCGTGCTCCCGCCGATGGGGATCGTGAGCCACGTCGTCGCCCGGTTTTCGGGTCGGCAACTCGTCGGACGACGGACGGCGATCTACGCGACCCTCGCGATCGGCGTCCTCTCCTTTACGGTCTGGGGCCACCACATGTTCGCGACCGGGATGGATCCCCGCGCCCGGATCGCGTTCATGTACGTCACGCTCGCGGTCGCGCTCCCGAGTTCGATCAAGGCCTTCGGCTGGCTCGCGACCCTGTGGCGGGGAACGGTTCGACTGACCGCGCCGATGGAGACCTCGATCGCCGCGATCGGCTTCTTCACCGTCGGCGGGGTCACCGGCGTCGCCCTCGCCGCCGTCCCCCTCGGCGCGATCTACAATGGGACCCACTACGTCGTCGCCCACTTCCACTTCATGCTCGCGGGCTTCGTCGGGCTCGCCGTCCTCGCCGGCGCCTACTACTGGTTTCCCCTCCTGACTGGTCGGTGGTACGACCCGCGGCTCGCGGCGCTTCACCTCCGGCTCACCGCCGTCGGGATCGCGGTCGCGTTCGCCGCGTTGCTCGCGCTCGGTCTGGCTGGACTCCCTCGCAGGGCCGCGACCTACCCCGCCGCCTACGCGCCCTTACACCAGCTCGCGACCGTCGGCGCCGCCCTCGTCGCCGTCGGCCAGCTCCTCTTCGTCTGGAACCTCCTCCGCTCGGCGCGCTCGGGTCCGCCCGCGCCGGTCGATCCGTGGGCCGCCGACGGCGGACCCCGCCGAACCACGACCGAGTCCCCCTGACGTGTCGCGTCCGGAGCCGGCCGGGACGCGGGTTCGACCCCCGCACGCGACGCCCGAACCGGGCGGCTCGACTCCGTCGCCGTCGGCTTCGACCCCCGCTGGCACCCCTCTCCGCACGGCGTCGCCGCTGGAATCGCGTGCGACCTCGACCGCCCACGTCCATCACCCATGACAGCCACCACTGACGTCGCCATGATGTTGTTACAGCTCGTCGCGCTGACGATACCGTCGGTCGTCGTGTTAATCCAGATGCTGAGACGGTCCGAGAACCTGCCCTGGCGCCTCCGGAAGGTGAGCTTCGCGCTCGTGCTCTCGAGCATCGTGTTGTTGCTCGGCGGCGCGATCGCACTGCTCGCGTACTTTGCGCTGGCGCTTTCGTTGCCGCTGACGATGTACGTCGCGCTCGGGCTCGTGTTCGCCGGGCTCTGTCCGTTCACCGCGTTCATGGCCGTCCTCTATCGCGAACACCGCGCCGAGTTCGGCCCGTAGCCCGACCCCCACCGCATCCGGAACCGGCCGGGAGCGGGTTCGACCCCCGCATGCGGTCTCGGCGGTTCGACCGCCGACCTACCATGAGCAGACAGTATTCGGCCGGCGGTTCCACCGATCCGGCCCTCGAGAGCGTATCGTCACCACGACCGCTCGCGCCCCTGACGGGGTTCAAGCGGGATCAGCTGTTCGTCATCCGGATGCTCGCCGACCAGAACCCCCACGGAATCGTCATCAAGGGGGCGCTCGACGAGCACTACGATGACGAGATCAATCAGGGACGGTTCTACCAGAACCTGGGCGATCTCGTCGAGGACGGCTACGTCGAGAAACACCCGATCGACGGGCGCACCAACGCTTACCTGGTGAGCCCGGCCGGCGCCGACCGTCTGGAAGCCCACCACCAGTGGGAGCGTCGCTGTCTGGTGGCCGGCGGCGAGTAGCTATTCGATCTCCGTGGCGATCGTCCGCCACGCCGCTCGTCCCGACGGCTCCCCGAACATCCCCTTCCGACTCCGATACATGACTCCGACCCACGAACCGATCGACGAGACGCGAATAGGCAATCCGACCGACCCACGGAACGATTTCGCGGCCCGGGCACTACGGACGCTCCCGGTCCCCGAGAGCCTCCGAGCGAGGCTGCTCGGGCCGACACACGTCCAGCGGTTCACCGTACCCGTAGAGCGCGACGACGGAGACGTCGACCTGTTCCCGGGCTACCGCGTTCGCCACGACGACGCCCGCGGCCCGTTCCTCGGCCCCCACTGTTACCGGCCAGAGCTCGATGCCGGGACCTGTGCCGGGCTCGCGGCCGCCGGCACCTGGACGGCCGCCGTCGCGGGCGTCCCATTCGGCGGCGCGGCCGGCGGCGTCGCCGTCGATCCCACGGCGCTTTCGCGGGGCGAACGCAACCGACTCGGAGCCGCCTATGCCGAGCGAGTCGCCGACTCCGTCGGCCCCGACACCGACGTTCTCGCGCCCGGAGTCGGCGCCGACGCCCGGGCGATGGCCGGCCTCGCCGACGCCCTGCGCGAACACGCCGGCACCCCCCGGCGGACCGTCGTCGGGAAGCCGGCCGTCGTCGGCGGGCTCCGGGAACCGATCGCCGGGCGGGGGCTGACTCTCGCCGCACAGGAAGCCCTCGACGGGATGGGCCGCTCGCTTCCGGGCGCCGACGTCGCGGTGTACGGCTGTGACGGCCCGACGATCCCGGCCCGCTTCGACGCCTACGGAACGACCGTCGTGGCCGTCCGCGACCGCCACGGGGCGGCCGTCGCTCCCTCCGGGCTCGAGCCCGACCCCCCGAGTGCGGGCCTTCGGGGACCGACGCCCGCGGCGTACGACGGCACTGACGCCTCGCCCGAGGGCGTCCTCGGCTCCGAGGCCGACCTGCTCGTCGTCGCCGGCGGGGAGACGCTCTCAGCGCGGGCCGCCGAGCGCGTCGCCGCCGACGTCGTGATCGAGGGAACCTACCGCGGACTCACCCCCGCCGCCGAGCAGACCCTCGAGGAACGCGGGATCGAGGTCGTCCCGGACGTCCTCGCGACCGTCGGCGGGCTGATCGCGGCCCGCCTCGAGTGGGGCCGAAACGGCCGCGATCCCGACCCCGCCCGCGTCGATCGCGAGGTCGGCCACGCGGTCGTCGGGGCGTTCGACGAGGTCCGCCGGCGCCGGGAGGCAGACGGCTGTGGACGACGGGAGGCCGCCTACGCGCTCGCGGTCTCCCGGACCGTCGCCGCCCACGAGGTGGCTCGATGACCGCCGCCGACCGCGCACGGGAGCTCCTTCGATCGGTCCGGCGGACCCTCCCCGAGGGAGTGGGCCGGACGCTCGATCGGCTCCCCGTCGCGTTCGGTTGTGGCTGTTCGGACTGTGGGTGCTCCGGCGGAGGGTGTTCCGACTGTTCGTCTTCCGACCGTGGCGACCGCGAGGGCTGTACGGACTGTGGCGACTGCGAGGACTGCGGCGGCGGTGACGACGACTCGAACTCGATGCGCTCGGACGCCGAACCGATCGCCGACGGCGGCTGGGAGGTCGCCGACTCGCCCACCGACCGGGCCCTTCACGCCGTCGCCCACGCCGCCGACGCCCCCTACGCCTGTGGCGAGGGTGGCATCGTTCTCCGGCGGGGCGAGGGCTGGGAGACGGTCATCGAGCGGGGTCCGGGCGTCGCGGCGAACACCCTCCGAACCGTCGCCGCGACCGACGACGGCGACCGGATCTGGTTCGCGGGCGACAGCGGCGCGCTGGGCGTCTACGACGTCGCCGAGCCCTCGCTGGGCGACTACTCCGCCCCCGAGGAGAAGACGAGCACCTGGGAATCGATCGCCGTCACCGGGGAGGCGGGCGAGGAACGCCTCCGGATCGCCAACGGCTCCGGCGAGGTCCTTGAGGCGGCCTGCGAGAACGGCTGTCCGACCTGGGGCGAGGTCGTCGAGCCCGGCGGCGGCTCGACCCTGCCGGCGCTCGACGCCGACGAGGGCGCGTTCTACGCCGCCGACACCAGTGGCGGGGTCTACCGGAGTGACGGCGAGTGGGACCGGATCGGGATCGACAACGCCGAGGTGAACTTCTTCGACGTTCGCGCGGGCGACGACGGTCGGCTCCTCGTCGCCGGCGCCGACGGAATCGCTTACGAGTACGATCCCGTCTGTCGCAACTGGACGCCCCAGTACGCCGGCGAGGGGGACCTCCGGGCGATCGACGCCTCCGACGGCCGGGTCGTCGCCGCCGCCACCGGCGGCCGCTGCTACGAGCGAACGAGCGGCATCGAGTGGAGAGCGATCGAGACCGGCACCGAGGAGAGCCTCGCCGACGTCGCGCTCGCCCCCGATGGCCCCGACATCGCCGTCGGCGCCGGCGGCACGATCCTCGAACGCTCGGACTGAGACCGGATCGCGCGGAAATCGCCTGCGACGCAGCGTGCTTCGACACCCATGATAGAGACATCGACGTTCACCGATCGCATCGCACTCGACGACCTCCCGATCGCCGCCACCGGCGTCTACGCGCTCACGGCCGTCCTCTGGCTTGCCGTGCTCGACGGCTGGCTCCCGATGGCGATGGCCGTCGTCGACGCCCCGATGACCGCCCCCGGAGTCCCCGAACTGATGGCGACCGAAAACGGGCTCTACGGCGTCGGCACCTACCTTCTCATGTGGGGAGCGATGATGATGGCGATGATGCTCCCCTCGGCGGTGCCGGTCGTCCGGCGTTACCGGCGGGCCGCCTGTGGCTCCCCCCGGCGGACTGCGATTGCCGTCGCGGGCTTTCTCGGGGCCTACGCACTCGTCTGGACCCTCGTCGGGGTCGTTCCCCTGGCGACCGACGCCCTCGTCTCGATCCACGGGGTCGCGACCACTGCCGGCCGGCCGTTCGTCGCGGGCCTCTTCCTCCTGGCCGGTGCCTTCCAGCTGTCCGCGCGGAAACGACGGTTCTTGTCGCGCTGTCGGGCGCCCGACGGCACCCTCTGTTCGTCGCCCGTCCAGGGCGTCAAACACGGCGTCGCCCACGCCGCCGGCTGCGTCGGCTGCACCTGGGCGCTGTTCGCGCTGATGGTCGGCCTGGGCTCGATGAACGCCGTCGTCATGCTCGCGATCACTTTGGTCGTCTCGATCGAACGGCTCTCGCCGAACGGCGAGGAGATCGCCGGCGCGACCGGAGTCGTCCTCCTCGCCGCCGGGGTCCTGACCCTCGCGGTCGGCGGCCCGCTGGTCCCATGACGGCCGAGTACGAACTCGCCGCCGACGGGCTCGGCTGCCCGCGCTGCGAGGCCCTTATAGAGCGCGAACTCGGCGGCCTCGCCGTCGTCTCCGCCGCGAGCGCCGACGCGGACGCCGGGCGGATCCGGGTCCATGCTGCCGCCGGCGCGGACGGATCGATCGCCGGAACCGTTCGCGCGCTCGGCTATCCCGTGACCGGCTGGCGGCGGCGACCCGGCTGACGCACGGTTCGTCCGTCGACGACACTCTGCCCGGAACCGTCCCCCGAAAACCCCTGTGTCCTGAAGATCCGACACCACCGCCGATACCTATGTCAACGAACGCACGACCCGCTCCCATCGACCGACAGCACGAATCGAACGAACGAGCCGATGCTCTCTTGGACCCGATTTCGAGCGTCATCGAACGGGTCGCCGACCTGATCGCTCCGGGCGCGAACGGAGGCGATGACGACGCCAACGATGACGACGCCGACGATGACGGCGACGAGGACGATGCGGACGAAGACGGTGACACGGACGGGGACGATTGATCGCCAGTCGTCCGGGCGCCGGTAGGGCCACCGAGCCGACGAATCACCCCAGTCTTCCCATCGAGGCCGGTGTCCGACCGTGACGTCTCGCCGAACCAAACGACGCGTTCACGTCCTCCTCACCGTCGGCAAGGGCGGCCGTCTCGCGCGGGCGATCGACTGGCTGATCGTCGGGTTGATCGTCCTCAACGTGGTCGCCGTCGTCCTCGCGACGGTCGATAGCGTCTTCGAGCGCTATCGGTCGGTGTTCTACGCGTTCGAGATCGTCTCGATCGGGGTCTTCACCCTCGAGTACGGCCTTCGGATCTGGTCGGCGACGGCGGTTCCGGAGTACTCGTCGCCGATCACCGGACGGCTCCGGTTTGGGACCCGTCCGCACCTCCTGATCGATCTGTTCGCGATCGTTCCCTTCTACGTCGGAACCGTCGTCTTCGCGTTCGATCTCCGGGTGCTCCGGGCGCTCCGGCTGTTCCGGTTTCTCCGGCTGTTGAAACTCGTCCGGTACTCGGAGGCGATGCAACGCTTCGGCCGGGTCGCCCACAGGAAACGCGACGACCTGCTGCTTGCGATCACCGGCTCGTCGGTCCTGTTGGTCGTCGCCTCGAGCCTGATGTACTTCGTCGAACGGGACGCCCAGCCGGAGACGTTCTCGAGCATCCCGGCGACGCTCTGGTGGGGCGTCGTGACGCTCACCACCGTCGCGTACGGCAACACCTACCCCGTTACACCCGCCGGGAAGGTGCTGGGCGGGCTCGTCGCCGTCCTCGGCGTCGGCCTGTTCGCCCTGCCGGCCAGCATCCTCGCGTCGGGGTTCATCGAGGACGACGCCGACCCGCGACGGTGTCCCCACTGCGGGGAATCCCTCGGGACGGACCTGCCCGGCCACGAACGGTAGCAGCCCTCCGGCGTCCGCTCTCGATCCCACGCGTGGTCGAACGGAGCCCTGGCGGTCGTCTCCGGGAGTTCGAGCCGACGATTCGACCTGTGGTTTTACCTCGGTGACCGTCGTACTCGTCCCGATGACGTGGCGTGCTCTCGCCGAACTCCGGCCGTCGCTCGAGGCGACCAAGGGGCTGTTGTTACCGTTTTCGCTCCGTCGGTGGCTCGCACTCGGGGTGATCGCCTTCTTCGTGTCGGGCGCCAGCGGCGCGAACCCCAACCTCTCCATGACTGGTGGGGGACCGTCCGAGGAGTCCCCAGCCGTCGACTCGGCGCCGATCGACGGGCTGGCGACCCTCTCCGACGCCGAGATCGTCCTGGCTCTCCTCGTCGTCGGCCTCGCCGTCGCGATCGGGCTCGCCCTGTTGCTGGTCGGTGCGATCATGGAGTTCGTCTTCGTCCGGGTGGCTACCGAGCGCGACGTCCGCATCCGCGGCTACGTCGGGGAGAACGTCTCCCGTGGCGCCTCGCTGTTTCTCTTCCGGCTTGGGATCGTCTTCGTCCTCCTGGCGCTGTTCGTGGCCCCCGTTCTCGCCGCGTTCGTGCTGTCTCCAGTGTTCGTGGTTCTCGCGGTTCTCCTTGTCCCGGCCTTTCTCCTGGCCGGCGTCGGTCTGTGGCTCGTGTTGCGGTTTACGGCGGACTTCATCGTGCCGGTGATGGTCGTCGAGGACCTCGGGGTCCTTGCGGGCTGGCGTGCGTTCTGGCCGGCGCTCGTCGACGACTGGAAGCAGTACGGGGTGTACGCCGTCGCGCGCCTCCTCCTCGGGATCGGTGCGGGCGTTCTCGCCGGCCTCGGGTTCGTCGCGGTCGGACTCGCGCTCCTCGTCCCGTTCGGGCTCGTCGGGGCGGTCGTCTACCTGGTGTTCGGCGTACTGGTTGGTGGCACGTGGCTCGCCATCGCCTCGCTCGTCGTCCTCGCCGCCCTCTACGCTCTCGCGGTCCTCGTGTCGGGCGTCACGTGCGTCCAGGTCCCGATCCAGACCTACCTCCGGTACTACTCGCTTTTCGTCCTCGGGAGCGTCACCCCCCGGTTCGACATGGTCGAGGCGGTTCGATCCGAGGTCGGCGACCCTGCCGGGGACCGATCCCCCACTGACGGCCGGTAGTTATCCGCTCGGCCGTGGTACACGCCGACATGCCCGACTCGAGACCGAACGTGTTGTTGATGCACGCCCACGACCTCGGCCGGCATCTCGGGTGTTACGGCGTCGATATCGAGACTCCTCGGATCGACGCGCTCGCGAGCGAGGGCGCACTGTTCGAGCGACATTTCGCGAGCGCGCCCCAGTGCTCGCCGAGTCGGGGAAGCCTCATGACCGGGCGAGCCCCACACGTAAACGGGTTGATGGGGCTCGCCCACGGGGACTGGGAACTCCACGACGACGAGCGGATCCTCCCGCAGTACCTAAGCGACGCCGGCTACGAGACGCACCTATTCGGCCTCCAGCACATCTCCCAGGACACGGACCGGCTCGGATACGACTACGTCCACTCCGAGGGGAACCTCTACCCCGGGGTTTCGCCCACGGTCCACCAGGCCAACCGAGGGCGCAACGTCGCGTCGGTGGTCGAGTCGTTCCTCGCGAAATCGGCGTACGAGGCCCCCTTTTTCGCGTCGGTCGGCTTCTTCGAGTGCCACCGGGTCGAGGAGCGAAACGGCCGATACGGGTTCGACGCCGGCTACTACCGGGCCGACGACCCGGAGTCGGTCCGACCGCTCCCCTATCTCCCCGGTCGCCGGGGGATCAGACACGACCTCGGGGAGATGCACGGGATGGTGTACGCGCTGGACGAGGCGGTCGGGAGCGTCCTCGACGCGCTCGCCCGCGCCGGTCTCGTCGAGGAGACCCTCGTGGTCTTCACCACCGAACACGGGATCGCCTTCCCGCGTGCGAAAGGCACCTGCTACGATGCCGGGATCGAGGCCGCACTCGCGATTCGCTACCCGGGCGTCGTCGATGCCGGCCGGCGCTACGACGACCTGGTGAGCAACGTCGACGTGCTGCCCACGGTCCTCGAGCTCGTTGGCGAGGAGTGCCCCGCGGGGCTCGGCGGCCGGAGCGTCGCGGGCCTGATCGCCGACGGCGTCGGGGGGTACGACGAGCGCGACCGGATCTTCGCGGAGATGACCTGGCACGACACGTACAACCCGGTCCGTGCGATCAGGACCAACCGCTACAAGTACATCAGGAACTTCTGGCACCTCCCGACGGTCTATCTGCCGGCGGACGTGTTCGCGAGCGAGTCCGGCCGCGAGGTCCGCGAAGCGTACGGACTCCCGTTCAGACAGTACGAGGAGCTGTACGACCTCCGGGACGCGCCCCGGGAGGACGACAACGTT
Organism: Saliphagus infecundisoli; assembly: GCF_020177375.1. GTDB lineage: Archaea > Halobacteriota > Halobacteria > Halobacteriales > Natrialbaceae > Saliphagus > Saliphagus infecundisoli. Next base: position 72,964 of record NZ_JAIWHV010000009.1, read on the forward strand.
GCCCACGAACCCCGCTACCGGGACGCCAGGCGGGAGCTCTCCGCACAACTCCTGGAGTGGATGAATGGGACCGACGATCCGCTTCTCGACGGCCCCGTCGTCCCGGGCGATTACGACGAGATCCGCTCGTGGCCACACGACCCGTCGTGAGGGGCCGCACGAGGCCCGCGGTCACACGCCCGGTCTCAGCAATGTGCCACCCGAGAGCGACTACTGAACGGGCCGCCGTCACGAGCAGTCGCAGGGAGACGAAGTTGCAGCCGGAACGAGGATGTTCAAGCCTCTCGGTAGCGCTCGGGCAGGTAGGGGACGACGGGCGAAGGCGCTAGCCCGGCGAGGTGTTCGGCGAGCGCCGCCAGCGGCTTCCGAAACAGGGTGTAGACGGCGGAGACGGCCACGAGCGCGACCGCGAGCGCGGCGGCCGGATCGGCGCCCGCGGCGACGAGGACCCCGCCAGCGAGCCCCGCGAGCCCGAGGTCCTCGAGCGCACCGTCGTACCGGACCCAGCGCCGCGGCCGGAGCCAACGGCCGTGATAGTGGCTGTAGACGGCCCGCTCCGAGCCCGCTTCCCACGGCCGCAACTCGAGGCCGCCGCCGGCGGCGTCGGTCGCGGCGTGGAGTGCGGCGGCGGCAAGCCCGACGGCGAGGCCGACCGTCGCCGCCGACGGCGCGAGGAGCGCGACGGCGACTGCCGGAACCACGACGATCGGTCCGTAGATCGGGTAGTGAAGCGTCTTCCGGTGGCCCGTATAGAGGTCGAGGTCGGGCGCCAGGCCGCCGAGGAACCCGGCGACGAACGCCACCGGGGCGAACTCCGGGGCGGTCGCGAGGACCGGGAGAGCAAGCGCCATGCCCCAGAGGGCGTGTGTCGTCGCCATCATCGTACCTGCCGTAGCGACCCGAGGGATAAATCGCTTTCCCGGCCCCGTCCCCGAAGTCGGGTCGACCACTGTGCTCGTAATCGCGGCGAGCCACGTTGGACCGTCGCCGCGGCCGTTCGACGACCTTCGTATCCGTAGCCAATCGGGCATCGGAGTTCGGATTCCAAAGCGATTCCGGGGATATATCCCGGTCGGAGACGTATCAAGTCCCATGCGAGAGCTCGACGGAACCGACATGGAGATCCTGGGACTGCTCGCCGAGGACGCCAGGCGGCCGTTCAGCGAGATCGCCGAGCGGGTCGGCCTCTCGGGGCCGGCCGTCTCGGATCGCGTCGACCGGCTCAAGGAGGCGGGCGTCATCAACGGGTTCACCGTCGACGTCGACCACTCACAGCTCCGGGCCGGCGTTCCCGTGTTCGTCCGGGTTTCGGGGGTGAGTGAGGCCCTCGAGGACCTTCGAGCGCGCGTCGGCGACGCCGACGCAGTCGAACACGTGTTCGTCACCGCCGACGGCGGGCTCTGGTTCTACGCCCGCGCCCAGGTTGGGAACGTCCGCCAGTGGCTCGACGGACTGATCGGCGACGGCACCGGCGGCGCCGCCGGGATCGACTACACCGTGACGCTGATCGACGACGCCGAGTGGCGCCCCTCGCTGGAGGGCGCCGAGTTCGCGCTGACCTGCGCCGAATGTGGCAACACCGTCGACAGCGAGGGCGAGTCGGCCACCATCGACGGTCAGGCCTACCACTTCTGCTGTCCGTCCTGTCGGGGCCGGTTCGAGGAGCGATACAACCGCCTCGAGGAGGGAGCGTAACCGGTTGGGATCGAAGCGGTGGCGGATCACTTGGATTTCTAAAGAACGGGCTCCGGGTTGCTTTCGATCGCGACCGGAAAGCCAGGTAAACGTCCGTCCCGTAGGGACTCCCAATGAGTCATCGAACGACCCGCCTCGAGATCCGGGGGATGAGCTGTGCGAACTGCTCGCAGACGGTGACCGAGGCCGTCGAAGCTCTTGATGGGGTTTCGGCGGCGGACGTCAATTACGCCACCGATGAGGGTAGCGTCGAGTACGACCCCGAGGCGGCGTCGCTCGGGGAGATCTACGACGCGATCGACGACGCCGGCTACGGCGCCGCGAGCGCCACCGCGTCGATCGGAATCACCGACATGACGTGTGCGAACTGCGCCGACACCAACGAGGAGGCCCTCGAGTCGGTCCCCGGGGTCATCGACGCCGAGGTGAACTATGCGACCGACGAGGCCCAGGTCGCGTACAACCCCGCCGACGTCTCGCGGTCGGCACTCTACGAGGCGATCGAGGACGCGGGCTACACGCCCGTCCGCGACGACGGTGACGGCGCCGAGGGCGGCAAGGAGTCCGACCGGGAGCGCCGGGACGCGGCCCGCCAGGCGGAGATCGACAAACAGCGCCGGCTGACGTTATTTGGGGCGGCGCTGTCGGCGCCCTTTATCCTCTTTCTTGTCGACCGATTCCTGCTCGGCGGGACCGTCTTCCCCGAGACCGTCTTCGGGATCGAGTTCGAGTGGGTCGGCTTCCTGCTCGCGACGCCCGTCCAGGCCGTCCTCGGCCGACCGTTCTACGTCAACTCCTACAAAGCTCTCGTCAGGAACCGTCGGGCGAACATGGACGTGCTCATCGCGCTCGGCTCCTCGACGGCGTACCTATACAGCGTCGCCGTCCTGCTCGGGGCGGTCGCCGGCGAGACGTACTTCGACACCGCGGCGCTGATCCTCGTGTTCATCACCCTCGGGAACTACCTCGAGGCCCGCTCGAAGGGCCGGGCCGGCGACGCGCTCCGAAAACTCCTCGAGATGGAAGCGGAAACGGCCACCGTCGTCTCCGAGGACGGCACCGAGCGGGAGGTGCCCGTCGAGGAAGTTGCGGTCGGTGACCGGATGAAGGTCCGACCCGGTGAGAAGGTCCCGACCGACGGCGTCGTCGTCGACGGCCGGTCGGCGGTCGACGAGTCGATGGTGACCGGCGAGTCCGTCCCCGTCGAGAAGGAGGAGGGCGACGAGGTGATCGGCTCGACGATCAACGAGAACGGCGTCCTTGTCGTCGAGGCGACGAATGTCGGCGCCGACACGGCCCTCCAAGGGATCGTCCGGACGGTCAAGGAGGCCCAGTCGCGCCAGCCCGAGATCCAGAACCTCGCCGACCGGATTTCGGCGTACTTCGTCCCCGCGGTGATCGCCAACGCCATCTTCTGGGGGGTCGTCTGGTTTCTGTTCCCCGAGGCGCTGGCCGGCTTCGTCGACCGGCTCCCGCTTTGGGGCCAGGTTGCCGGCGGGCCCTCGGTGGCCGGCGGGAGCATCTCGGTGTTCGAGTTCGCGATCGTCGTCTTCGCCTCGGCGGTGCTGATCGCCTGCCCCTGCGCGCTCGGGCTCGCGACGCCCGCGGCGACGATGGTCGGGACCGCGATCGGCGCGCAAAACGGCGTCCTGTTCAAGGGCGGCGACGTCTTGGAGCGCGCCAAGGACGTCGACACGGTCGTCTTCGACAAGACCGGGACGCTCACCGAGGGCGAGATGGAACTGACCGACGTGGTCGCCCTCGGCGGATCGGGGGCTCCACACGCCGACGGCGGCGAGACGGCTTCCGATGGTGGCGTGGTGGCCTCCGACGCCTCCCGGGATCAGCTCTCCAAGGACGACGTGCTTCGCCTCGCGGCGACGGCCGAGCGCAACAGCGAACATCCCCTCGCACGGGCGATCGTCGAGGGAGCCCGCGAACGCGGGCTCGAGATCGGCGAGCCCGAGGACTTCGAGAACGTCCCCGGCCAGGGCGTTCGGGCCACCGTCGGCGGCTGGGATCCGCGTAGCGGCTCCGGAGGGGCGAGCGGTGAGCGCAGCGAGCCGAGAGCCGTCGAGGTGCTCGTCGGCAACCGGAAACTGCTCCGGGACGGCGGCATCGACCCTGCACCCGCCGCCGAGACGATGGAGCGTCTCGAGTCCGAGGGGAAGACCGCGATGCTCGTCGGCCGGGTTCCCGAGGGCGACGGCGAGGGCGACGGCGAGGGCGAGCTCGTCGGGGTCGTCGCCGACGCCGACACCCTCAAGGAGAGCGCGGGCGAGGCGGTCGCCGCCCTCGCCGAGCGGGGCCTCGACGTGATGATGATCACCGGCGACAACGAACGGACCGCCCACGCGGTCGCCGACCGGGTCGGCATCGACCCCGCGAACGTTCGCGCAGAGGTCCTTCCCGAAGACAAGTCCGACGCGGTCGAGGCGATCCAGGCCGAGGGCCGCCAGGCGATGATGGTCGGCGACGGCGTCAACGACGCGCCCGCTCTCGCCGTGGCCCACGTCGGGACCGCGATCGGTAGCGGGACGGACGTCGCCATCGAGGCGGCCGACGTGACGCTGATGCGCGACGACCCGGTCGACGTCCTGCGGGCGATCCGGATCTCCGAGGCGACCCTCCGGAAGATCAAGCAGAACCTCGTCTGGGCGCTCGGCTACAACACGACGCTCATCCCGCTTGCCTCCCTCGGGCTGCTCCAGCCCGTCCTCGCCGCCGCGGCGATGGCGTTCTCGAGCGTCTCCGTGCTCTCGAACAGCCTGCTGTTCCGCCGGTACGTGCCCGATCACGACTACGAGCTTCTCGGGTTCTTGCGTTGACTGGGCGGTCGGTTCCCCTGCTGGTCTTTCGCGGCCGTACCCCGTTGGACGTGATGGGTCCTGACGGACGACCACCGGTGACTGAGTGTCCGGCGAGCCGATGGACGCTGCAGGGGTTGATGGTGCCGGGCGTCGAACTCGTCCGTGCGATGAACTTCGACGAGTTCACTGGCCAGGTACAGCACCGCCTCGAGTTACAGGACACGGGCCGTGCGGTTCGGGCAATACGGGCAACGCTCATGACTCTCGGCGAACGGATCCCAGAGGGAAACGCCGAGGACTTCGCCGCCAACCTCCCCATCGAGATCAAGTGGTACATGACCGGCGCAGTCGCCGAACACGGCCAGCGCTTCGACTGGCGGGAGTTCGTCTCACGGGTCGGCGAGATCGAGGGCGAGGGCGTCGATGGAGCCGAGGCCGCGTTCCATGCGCGAGTGATCATCGATCTGATCGAGGGGCTGGTCCCGCCCTCGGACTTCCAGCAGTTGCGCGACCAGCTTCCCGAGGGCCGCGAGGACGAGAACTGGGGAAAACTGTTCGAGATGGTCGACGGCGGCGGCTGGACCGAACCCGGTGACTCGCAGGTCGAAGGCGGTTCCTGACCCGCTTCCGACAGCCGCTACTGCGAGGGAACCTCCGTTCGTCCCGTCAGCGTCTCGGGCTCGAGGAGGAAGTATCGGAAGGTTACCTCCGTCCGGGGGCGGTCGAAGATCTCGACGATCGGGATCTCGATCGCCCACATCCCCTGGATCGCGGTGGACTCGTAGGGGGAGTCGGAGATCTCCTCTAGCTGGCCGGTCGCGACGACGCTTTGCCAGCCACCGTCGGTTTCGTCGTGGACGACGAACGAGACCTGGCGGGGAACCAACTCCGCTTTCCGGCTCTCCTGTGGGATCGAGAGCTGGAAGTACAACGCCTCGATATCCGCGTTGTAGCCATAAGAAACGGGGATCGTGACCGGCGGTTCGTCCGACTCGGTGGCAAACGAGATGACTCCCGTTCCGCCCCGGCCGAGGAACTCCGATATCTCCTCCTTGTTCATCCGGTTCCAGTTGGACATACGGGCCGAGACGATCGCCGTGGGGAAAGAACCCCGTTACGACGAGTCCGACTGTCCTCTCGGCGTGGATTTCGGGACCGGTGTGGTCCCGGTGCGAGTCCACTCGGCGGTCCCGGTAGGGCCCCCACTGCAGGGCGCTCCCTCAGTGGTCGACCGGGAACGCGATCTCGGTCGTCGCCTTGTACTCGACGATCTCGCCGTCCTCGACATTGGCGGTCCATCGCTCGACGTTGAGCCCGGAGATGTCGTCGATCGTCTGGCTCGCCTCGGCGAACGCCTCCTGGGCCGCTTCTTCCCACGACTCTTCTGACGTTCCCATCACGCGGATGACTTTGACTGCTGGCATGGCAGGGCTCGTACCACCCTCCCGCCCATAACCCTTGTTCAGGGCGCGGTGGCAGTCCCCACGACCGAACGGATTCACGCAGGGGATCCCGACCATCGTTAAGATAGCTCCCGTGGACGGCCCGCATATGGCCGGCCCGCCCCCGATCGAGACCGCGGCGCTGACGAAGTACTACGGGGACGTCCGCGGTGTCGAGGACCTCACGCTCGCGATCGAGCGCGGCGAGATCTTCGGCTTTCTCGGCCCGAACGGCGCCGGAAAGTCGACGCTGATCCGAATCCTCCTCGGGTTCCTCCGGCCGACCGGCGGGGACGCATATCTACTCGGCCGGGACGTGACCGACAGGGGGGAGCTCCGGGAGGCAAAGCGACGGGTCGGTTACCTGCCCAGCGACGTCACGTTCTACGAGCGGGCCACGGGTCGGGAGGTCCTCGCGTACTTCGGTCGCCTGCGCGGCGACGACCGCCGCGAGGAACTCCTCGAGCGGTTCCCGGTCCCGATCGATCGCCCCGTCGACGCCTACTCCAGCGGGAACAGACAGAAACTCGCCATCGTAGCGGCGTTCATGCACGACCCCGACCTCGCGATCATGGACGAGCCGACCGCGGGCCTGGACCCGCTCGTCCAGAACGAGTTCTACGAGTTCCTCGAGGCCCGCCGGGGGCGCGGGAAGACGAGCTTCTTCTCCTCGCACGTCTTGAGCGAGGTCCGCCGGGTCTGCGATCGCGTCGGGATCATCAGGGACGGCGAGTTGATCGCGCTCGACGCCATCTCGGACGTCCTCGCCGAGAGCGGGACGGTCGTCACTGTCTCGCTGGCCGAATCCCCGCCGCCGTCGGCCCTCGAGACGCCCGGGACGACGAGCGTCGAGCGCACGCCGGAGGGCTACCACCTCGTGTTCTCCCGGGAGTTCGACGCCCTGATCGATCGGCTCGACGAGTATACCGTCCTCGACCTGGAGGTCCGCGAGGCCTCCCTCGAGGACGTGTTCATGCACTTCTACGAGGGCGGGGAACCCGCGTGACGAGCGAACGACCGGTCACCGCCTGCGCCACCACCAGACCGCCGCGAGCGCGAGGACGGCTCCGACGGCGACGAACGGTGCGAGGGACTCGGCCCCGCCGTCCTCTTCCTCGACGATCCGCACTGCGACGGGGGTCGGCTCGGCGGTGATCCGGTCGCCAGATTCCGTGGTGTACGTAAGCGAGACCGAGGCGCTCCCGGTCGTCTCGACCGCATCCTCGTCGGTCTCGATCGGGAAGCGCGCCGACCCGGACTCGCCCGGCTCGAGGGTGCCGACGGCGGCTGCCGCGGGCCCGCTCGACACCGGCGGCGCGGTCTCGATCGTCGCGACGACGTCCGTCGCCGTCTCCTCGCCGTCGTTCCGGACGGTGACCTCGTAGGTCGCACTGGCGTCGACGGGGACGCTGTCGTTGGTCGTCGCGAGTTCGAACTCGAGTCCCTCGCGGACTTCGACGCTCAAGGGACGGGGGCCGCCTGCGACGGCGGTCGCGTCGCCGTCACCCATTTCGTACTGGAGGGTCGCGAGGACGGGATACGACCCCGGCTCGACGTCCGCGGCGCCGATGTCGACCCCCACGGCGGTCGTCTCGCCGGCCGAAAGGTTCCCTACGTAGCGCGTTCGCGTTGCCAGGGGCTCGGCGGGCGAGCCGAAGAACACCGACGGATCCATCGACCGAAGTTCGACGACGATGTCGGTTACCTCGTCGTCGTCGGTGTTTCGCACCTCGAGGGTTGCCGTCGCGACCCCGTCGGCGGGGATGGTGTGGTTGTCGGCCAGCGAGACGGTCAGGTTCTCATCGGGGCCGAACGCCGGAATCGGTGATCCGTCCTCTCTCCTCTCCCCCGGAATAGGGGCCCTTTCTTCGGGCTCGAGCGGAACGACCGGTTCGGTCGGACCCGACGGATCCGTTTGCTCGCCCGGATCCACCTGATCATCGTCCTCGGTGCCGTCCGCGGTCGTCCCGTTGTCCGCTTCGGCGGTGCCCTCGCTTTCGTTCTCGGACGGATCGGGCGGTTCCTCGGGGTCGTCCTGGCGGGCGTCAGCGGGTCCCGCGGGGGCGAGTTCGGAACCGGCGGCGCCGGCGATCGTTCCGACGGCGAGGACGAGCACCAGGACGGCGATCACTCCCCTCCTCGAGGGGGGCGGTCGGTCCCCCCGAGGCGCTCCGCTGGGCCACATCCTCGCCGAGGAGGAAGGGATAGAGGATAAACGACGCCGACCGTTTCGCCCTGTAGACCTCGGTTACCGGGCGCCGGGGCCTCCGACACCCACGCCCTATAAGCAACGGGTCCGCGTCGGGACCACGGGGATCGAATGCTCGAGATCACCTCCTTCGAGACCGGCCGGCGGGTCCGCGGAACCGCGCTCCTCTCGGCGGCGTTGCTCGCCCTGATCGCGCTCACGGTCGGGCTGTTCCCGTCGATTCAGGAGGCCGGGGTCGACTTCGACGCCTACCTCGAGTCGCTCCCGCCGGAGGCGACGCGGGCGTTCGTCGGGAACGTGACGACGATCACGACGATCGAGGGCTACCTCGTCTCACAGCTCTACCAGTTCGGGTGGGTGCTGTTGCTCGCCATCTACGCCGCCTACGCCGCCGCCTCGGTCGTCGCAGGAGAGGTCGAACGCGGAACCGCCGAAATGACGCTGTCGCTTCCGGTCACGCGGGCCCGCTTCGTCGTCGGGAAGTTCCTCTCGCTGGTTCCGGTCGTCGTCGTCGTCAACGCCGTCACGTTCCTCGGGGTGTACGTCGGCGTCTCGCTTGTCGGGGAGTCGGTCGACGCGACCGACCTGTTCGCCGTCCACGCCTTCGGGGTGGTCTACCTCCTCGCGTGTGCAGCCGTGGGGCTGTGTGCGTCGGTCACGACCGGGTCGGTCCGCCGGGCACAGACGATCGGCGCGGGAACGGTCTTCGGTGCTTTCCTGCTCGACACCTTTACCTTCGACACGGAGTACGACTGGCTCGGTGACGCCGCCCCCTCGCGGTATTTCGATCCCGGCGCGATCCTCGCCAACGGCGAGATCGCGTGGGGCGACCTCTCGGTACTCATCGCCGCCACCGTCGTCCTCGTCGTACTCGCCGGCGAGTACTTCGAGCGGCGCGATCTCGCAGACTGAACGCGAAATCTATCAGTGACGATGGCTGTGCAACCGGGATTAATGGGCCAGTCCGTCATACGGTACCGGGGATGACCGCGATCTCGATGGAGGGCGTGAGCAAGTACTTCGACGCCGGGAACACCGTCGCGAACTACCGGCTCGATCTCGAGGTCGCAGACGGGGAGTTCGTGGTGTTGCTCGGTCCCTCGGGCTGTGGCAAGACGACCGCGCTCCGGCTGATCGCGGGCCTCGAACGGCCCTCGGAGGGGGCGATCTACTTCGACGGCGAGCGCGTCGACGACCGCTCGCCGAGCGACCGGAACGTCGCGATGGTCTTCCAGAACTACGCGCTGTACCCGCACATGACCGTCGCGGGCAACATCGAGTACCCGCTCAAGGTGCGGGGTATCCCGCCCGACGATCGCGACGACCGACTCGAGGAGGTCACCCGCCTGCTCCACATCGAGGACCAGGTCGGGAAGTCCCCGGCGGAGCTTTCGGGCGGACAGCGCCAGCGGGTGGCTCTCGCACGCGCGATCGTTCGCCAGCCCTCCGTATTCTTGCTCGACGAACCGCTGTCGAATCTCGACGCCAAACTCCGCCAGGAGATGCGAAGCGAACTCAAGCGCCTCCAGAACGAGCTCGCGATCACGACGGTCTACGTGACCCACAACCAGGAGGAGGCGATGGCGATGGCCGACACCGTCGTCGTCATGAACCGGGGGACGATCCGCCAGATCGCGCCGCCCGGAGAGCTCTACGACCGTCCGCGGACGGGCTGGGTCGCGCGCTTCATCGGCTCGCCGCCGATGAACCTGATGGACGGCACCCGGCGGAACGGCTCGGTCGATCTGGCCGAGGCCGGCACCGTCCGATTCCCGGGAGCGCCCGGAAACGGGGACGGAACCGTCTCGCTCGGCGTCCGCCCGGAGGATCTCTCGGTGTCGGCCGAGCCGCCGCCGGCCGGAAACGCGATCGAGGGCGTCGTCGACACCGTCGAACCGATGGGCGAGTACGTCCTCGTCAATGTCACGGTAGGAGGTCGGGTCGTGAGCGCGAAGGTGGCCGACACTGACCTCGAACGCGAGGATCGGGTCTTCCTCACCTTCGAGGACGACGACGCCTACCTCTACGACGAGAACGGCGAGCTGATCGCCCCCACATGAGCCTCCGAGATCATATCGGCGACTACCGGCCCGCCCCCGAGGAAGCACGGGGTATCGACCGCGAGAAGGCCGTCGTGTTGGCGATGTTTCTGGTGCCGGGACTGACGCTGTTCGCGATCTTCTCGGTCGGCCCGATCGCGTATTCGGCGGTCGGGAGCGTCTTCTCCTGGGAGGGGTTCACGATCGGGCAGTTCACAGGACTCGACAACTGGATACGGACGTTCCGAGACCCGCTGTTTATCAACTGGACGAACATTACCGAGATGCAGTTTCCGATGGGCGCGCTCGCCCAGAACCTGCTGTGGGTGGTGATCCACGTACCGGTGAGCACGTTGTTGGGCCTCGGGTTGGCGCTTCTTTTCGCCGACCTGACGGGCCGGCGGATCCTCCGATCGATGGTGTTTCTGGGTTTTACGGTCCCGACGATCGTCATCGGGCTCGTCCTCCTGTTCGTCTACGACCCGCAGGCCGGCGTGTTCAACGCCGTGCTCCGGGCGGTCGGCGCCGAGGGACTCGTCCGCAACTGGACTCAGGCCCCCCAGCTCGCCATCTTTGCACTCATCGCCGGCGGGATCTGGGTCCAGACCGGGTTCAGCATGCTGCTGTACAGCTCGGCGCTGTCGGCAATCGACCCCTCCCTGATCGAGTCCGCCAAGGTCGACGGCGCCGGTCCCTATCGTCGGTTTCGGGACATCATCTGGCCGCTCGTCAGACCCGTGACCGCCGTCGTCGTCATCATGGGGATCATCTGGGTGATGCGCGTCTTCGACATCGTCTACGCCGCCGGGGGCTCTGCCGGCGGGCCGGGCCACGTCTACTCCGTCCTGGGAATCGAGGTCTACCGGGCCGCCTTCGAGGCGCCGATCGACTACGGGAAGGCGATGGTGGTCGCGCTCGTCCAACTGCTGATCGTCGCCCCGCTCGCGCTCTACATCGCGCGGATGAACTGAGCCATGACGAGAGACACTCGTACTTCGACCGAGACCGCGCCCGAACAACGGACCGACGCCGGCCGCTACCTCCCGGCCGACGCGATCCCCGAAACCGCCCCGAGCCGGGAGACGGAGTGGCGGACCCGGCTCACTGAAGCCGTGCCGACGCTGCCCAGGCTGCTCAAGTACGTCCTGGCGATCGGGGTCGCGCTCCTCTGGATCGTCCCCTTTCTCGGGCTGTTCATGGCGTCCGTTCGGCCCCTGAGCGAGATCCTCCAGGGCTGGTGGAACGTAGAGAGGATGACCTTTACTCTCGAGAACTACCGGCAGGCGTGGTCGTACAGCACGGCGCCGATGGGGCGGGCGCTGCTCAACACGTTCGTCGTCACGGTTCCCTCGGTGCTGGTCGTCCTGTTGCTCGGCGCGATGGCTGCCTACCCGTTCGCGCGCTTCGAGTTCCCGTTGAAGACGGCGCTGTTCTTCCTGATCTTGCTGGTGATGGCCGCTCCTCCGGAGCTGGTCGCGATGGGCAACTACAACACGCTCCGCAATATCGGCCTCTTCGACAGCTACATGGGCCTCGTCCTGGTCCACGTCGGTTGGGGATTGGGCTGGGTCGTCCTCTTCTTGCGAAACTACCTGTTGGGAATCCCCGAGGAACTAGAGGAGGCCGCTCGGATCGACGGCGCCTCGCGCTACCAGATCTTCCGGACGATCATCCTCCCGCTGTCGGCGCCCGCGCTCGTCTCCGTCGCCGTCATCCAGTTTACGTGGGTTTGGAACGCCTTTTTCTTCCCGCTCGTCTTCATGCGCTCGCCCGACCTCTACCTCGCTCCACAGGTCCTGCCGTTGATGAGAGGGCGTCTCCAGGTCCAGTGGGGACTCGTCGCGGCCGGCTCCGTGATGACGCTCGCGGTGCCCGTAATTCTGTTCATGCTCCTCGAGCGCTACTACAAACGCGGGATGGTCGCCGCTGTCACAGACTGACCTCGAGTTCACGCTCCGGGAGGCGGATGCGTTGGTGTTTCCAGCCACCACTGAGACACGCCCGACGGACCGACTGTCCATACCGACGGTTCACCCGCTGTAGAGAACATGCCGGTCACACCCTCACTGGAAGCCGATCACAGCGGCAGCAGGTTCCACTCGGTCGCGACGACCGCGAAAACGATCGCCCCGACGTTCGCGACGAAGAAGGGCCGCGAGGCGTGCCACGCGAAGTAGAGAAACGAGGCAAGCGGGAGGGCCGCGATCGCCGCCGGCCAGAACCCCCGGAGCGCGAGCGTCGCGAGAAAGGCGATCGTAAAGAGATAGAGGAGATCAACGGCGACGGTGCTCGCGTTGCGCCGCCGGAGTTCCTGGCCGACGACGACGAGCGAACCGACGACGCCCGAGTCGTCCGGGGGCCGGGCCACGCTACCCGCCGCCGTCGACGGTCTCGGTCAACGACTGGTCGAGCGTCTCGAGGATCCCGCCGATCTCCTGGTCGGGATCGGCCCAGAGGCCTGTGAGCTGGGCCCAGAACGACGACTGGAACGGATCACCCAGCGTATCGTCGAGGTCGGGCACGAGCTCGATCTCGCCGGACAGCGTCGCGAGCTCGCGCATGATCTCGAGTTCGTAGGCGTCCTCCGGCACCTCGGTGTTCGAGGCGATGAAGCCGCCGCGTTCGGCCCAGACCTGCTGGCCCTCCGCCGAGACGAAGGTTTCGACGGCCGTCGTCGCCGCCTCGACGTTCGAGGAGTACGACGGGACGGTAAACCAGTTCTCGGCGGCGACCATCGACTCGGCGCCGGGGACCATGAACACATCCAGATCCTCGGGGTCCTGGATCGCCTCGAACCCCGGTGTCCACGACCCCATGAAGTACAGCGGCGTCTCGTTCGCCCAGAAGTACTCGTACTGGACCCCGAAGTCTCGAACCGCACTGAAGTAGCCTTCCTGGAGCAACGACTGGATCTCCTCGAAGGCGGTCACGACGCGGTCGTCGGTCATCGACGTCTCGCCCGCGATGAGCTCCTGCTGGAGCGTGGCGCCGTCCTCCTGGCGGAGGATGAACCCCTCGGTCACGTCGCTCAACGGCCAGCCGTCGCCGTTGCCGGAGGCCAGCGGTGCCTCGACGCCCTCGATCCCGTTGATCTCCTCGAGGAGGTCCAGGAACGCGTCGTAGTCGTCGGGTTCCTCCAGCCCGTGTTCCTCGAAAAAGGAGGGTCGGTACCAGAAGCCCGGTTTCAGGTCCATCTTGAACGGGGCGGCGTACACAGCCCCGTCGGCGGTCACCTGCTCTCCGTCGGGCGCGAAGTTCTCGGGGTTCCACGTATCCCCGAGTTCGGCGAGGTGGCCCGCCGCCGCGTCGGACTGGACCCGCGCGGGCGAGGGCATCACGACGATGTCCGCGGGCGCGACACCGCCCTCGTAGTCAATGAGCGTCCCGGTCAGGATCGCCTCCGTCGTCCGTGGCTGGTAGACGATGTCGAGGCCGGTCTCCTCGCTGACGTAGTCGACGACCGCGAGGAAGTCCTCCTCCTCGCCGCCGGTCCAGACGCCGGTGACCGTCAGCGCCTCCTGGGCGCTCGCGGTCCCCGTTACCCCGATTCCTGCTACCCCGGCCGCGCCGAGTCCCCGGAGCACGCTCCGCCGGTCGAGTCCGCTGTCTGTCTCTCGCATGCAGGCGTCCGACACCGAACGGGACCTTAATGGTTTTTCCCACCGGCCGTGTACTATCCGTCCTCGAGACTTCCATGGCCCGGCGGACGACCACCTCCCCCGCATCCGGCCGTCGGTTTCCGTTCTCGACCGTCTCGGGGGCGCCGGCATCGAGCTATTAGTTGCTCATTACGCCCATAGGGCAGTCACGAATATCGTTACGGAACGGCGGACTGCCGCTACTGAACCGGTGGGTCCGAGGAGAAACGAACGATTGACGCACCGAAACGATGGCCGGAGTCGGCGTCTCCGACCCGTGGGGAGCCGTGGGACGGGCCGTCGGGCGACGCCGGGGTCTCGTCGATATCCGTCTCGTTCCGATCGGTCTCGCTGTGGGGGGTTCGACCCGGCGATACTATACGACTGGTCGTCGACGAACGCGCATGGCGTCTCGCATACTGGTCGCCCTCGACGAATCACCACAGGCCGAGGCCGCGTTGCGACACGCGCTGTCGACGTATCCCGACGCGGAGATCCACGTCCTCCACGTGACTGACCCCCGGGAGTGGACCGGCGGCGGAGTCGACGGCGGCTACTACTCCGAGGAGCTGTACGACCAGATCCAGGAGTCGGCCGAGCGCCTCCTCGAGCGGGCCGAGTCGATCGCCGCGGAGTACGACGTGGCGGTAACGACGGCCTCGACGGACGGGCGGACGTCCTCGGCCATCGTCCGCTACGCGGAGGACCACGACGTCGACCACGTCGTCGTCGGGAGCCACGGACGGCGCGGGCTGGCGCGGTTCCTCCTCGGGAGCGTCGCGGAACGGGTCGCCCGGCGCTCCCCGGGCTCCGTGACGATCATCCGCGAACCGGATTCGAAGGACGAGACGTAGTCGGTCGGCCGTTCGGCCCGGCGGTCGCGTCCTCCGGCACTTGGACGCCCGCGATCGGAGAGCGGACGCATCGGTCGATAGCCCCCAGACACTGCTCGGGAGCCTGGTATCGCGGCCGCCGGCGGCTCGAGGAGAAGATCGGGCCCGAAGCCCACTCGGGGGGGTTTCGGCGGGGTTTCCCGACTCTCGACGACCGCCGGGTCCGGCGCTTTCACTCACGAGGGGCGATCGACGATCAGTACGGGAACGTCGACCGTTCGCAGGACGGACGAGGTCACGCTGCCGAGCAACTGGCGTTCGAGGTTCGACCGCCCCCGCGATCCCATGACGATCAGGTCGATCGCGTTGTCGGCGACGTACTCGCCGATCCCGGCCGACGCACCCTGGAAGGACGACGACCGGGTGACCGCGGTCGTCACCTCCGTCGCCGGCGCCCGCTCGGCGATCCCGGTCGCGATCTCCTCGACGGCTGCCTCGCCTTCGGCCTCGAGACGTTCGATGAACGCCTCGTCTAAGCCACCGGCGTTGAACGGGCCGCCCGTCGACTGGAGCGCGACGACGTTCAGGACGTGGATCGCCGACCCGAACCGCCGTGCGATCTCGACCCCGTGGGGCGTGGCGGCGGCCGCGTTCTCGCTTCCGTCGGTCGGCACGACCACGCTCGAGTACCCGATCTCTGCTCCCGAGTCCTCCCGTGGGACGACGAGCACCGGAATCTCGCTTCGGTGGAGGATTCCCTCGGTTACGCCGCCGAGGAGTCGCTTTCCGAGGCCCGTCGCCCCCTGTCTGCCGACGACGATCAGGTCCGCGTTCGTTTCTGCGGCGTGGTCGGCGATCGCCCGTTGGGGGACCCCGGTGGCCGTCGTCGCGGTCGTCGACTGGCCGCGCTCCGTCGCCAGTGCCTCGATCTCGGCGAGGATCGCGTCGCTCCGTTCCTCGAGATCTTCCCCCTCCGCGTTCGTTCTCACGAACCGACGCGACCGCCGGTCGACGACGTGGATGACGTCGACCGTCGCGTCGAAGCCGCCCGCGACCTCGAGGCCGTGTGTCGCCGCGCGTTTGGCTTCCTCGCTTCCGTCGACGGCGATCAGGACCCGATCGTACATGGCTCGGTGTTCGAGTCGGATCGCCTTCATCCTTCCCTCGGTCGAATGACCGAAATCGGCTCGGACCGACGGCAACGCGGTCAGGGTTTTGCAGAATAACCTGACTAATCATATACTAAAATTGATGATGTGAATGAAGATATGTATGACGCCCGAAATCCGATATTGCTTCGCTCGTGGGGCCACGATCAGTGAGCGTCCGGTCCTGGGCGGAATCGATGACAGAGGGATTGGGGGTTCCGATCTCGATGCTCCGATAGTCCCGATAAGGTCGTCACACGCCCGATAAGTGTGGCTTCGACAGCCGAAGAGTCCCCTCGAACCCTGATGTCGACGGGGATGGACCCCGCGAGCGGACACGATTTTCGGCCGCTGCTCTCTGGGCATTGATCCGATCCGAAACCGGACACTCGACGCACCATCTAATGACTTCAAACAGTAGGATCTATGAAAATAAATCTCCCAGACATGTCCTCTTGGGGTAGATGGCTGTAGCGTTACGGGTTTGGCTTTTTCATCCGGTATCCGGAGCCGGCTGGCAGGTCCCTGTGATGGGTCTTCCCGGAACCGTTTCCCGTAATCGACACCGGGGGGAACGGAATAAACCTGTGAACGCTATATCGAACGCGGGACGTTTCGCCCACAGGTTCGGGATGTGGATTTCTACAAACCACCGGTCTATTGATATGATTCTCACTATCGTCCTAGGAGAAGCTGAGAGAACTGGTTGTGAGGAGTTGCTTATTCTTCGTCTTCAGATGCGACAGCGTTCATAGCATCCATTCCTTGCCTAATTGGATGCTCATCATAGAGATCCTCGCTTCGCAGATAGCCATCGGCGAGGATATTATCGTCCATCTCACTCTTGTAGATCACTCTCCAGCCGTGACCTGCTTCGTAGGTCACGGCTGTCACCCAGTCGTAGCCAATGAACATCGCAGTATCCATTATCTCCTCGTGTTCTGAGCCGAATTTTATGTCCTGAGGCATTATTGACTGGATACGCTCATGCCGTTCGAGTGCGTCTCTCTCAGAATTTTTGAGGGGGCGGTCTGGGAGTGATTCAGCGAGAGAACCTTCTTCAACCATACTTAGAGTAACACGGAGCGCGCAAAAATAATCGTTCGGTGTGAGTTCCAAGGTGGGACGCTAATGGGGCGTCCCTTCATCACCTTCATTACACCGGAATGACTCCCAATGAAATCTGATATCACGCCCGCCGTTGACGACGATGCCCCCGCCTTGGCGGGGGCGATCGTCCTCCACGCCGGGAAAGTCTGTGAAACAGCTGATCACCTCTGGCGTGTTCTCGGAGACGTCTCGATTCCCATCGATGGACTGACCGACACCCGCCAACAGCACAAGGTCACGTTCGGAACTGAGTCGATGGCTCGGGTCTACATCTACCGGACGATCTACGACCTCGCCCAAAGCGAGGTCGCAGATCGCCTTGAGAATCGTCCAGCACTGTTGAAGCAGTTAGGATTGAACGAGGTGCCGACTCAGCAGAACCTCTCATACGCCTGGAACCAATTTAGCACTCAGACGAAGACCACGTTAGAAGCCGCTGCGAAGGGAATAGCGCTTGAAGCCCGCGATCATGGCGTTATCTCCGACGCGCTGGTTCCAATCGACCTGGACGAAGACGAAGAAGAAGCTGACAACGATGAAGCCGATTCAACAGTGTCTCGCGCACATGTGCGCGAGCACGGCAGCAAAGTCGTCGAACTCGCTCGCCGACACGGCTTCGCCGAGTTCGACTCTGAGAGGGCTGAAAACAGGGTTTACGAGGACGAACAGATCCTCGATCTGTTCGCCAACGCGTGTCTCACACAAGGCAGTGCTCACTCGGAAGGAGAAGCTGGCTGGTTCCTCGAGGAGAACGAGATTTGTGATGACTCAACGTTTCTCCGAGTCATCAAGCAGTTCGCAACGCCGACCGACGAGGAAGTGACGGGCACCGTTCAGGAGTTGCAGATCGAGGATATCGTCGCGTTCACCGAACTGTACCGGGAGGCTGTAATGACGTCGTTCGATGCAGCGACCGAAAACATCCTCCAGACGATTCGTCACGAGGATCCGTTCGACGACCGCCACGTCGTGGCGGCCGTCGATTTCACACACGTTCCCTACCACGTCTGGCCGTGGATCGACAAGGACGAGAAAATCCCGAAAGCAGAGTATCCTCCCATGGTGAGCGGGTACAAAGATGACGGCGAAATCAAGTACGGATATACGTTCGCGACGATCACGATCGTCGGGAACGACGTCCCGATCATCCTGGGTATCGAGCCGGTCAAGGAACGCTCTGGGTGGGAACCGGAAGATGCTCCGGCTGATTCGAAGGCGGACATAGTTGACGTACTGCTGGACAGAGCCCAGCAGTACGTCAATCTCGACGAAGTGCTCCTGGACCGGGGATTCTACAGCAACGAAGTGTACGCGACGATCCACGACCGTGGGCTTGTGTACATGACGCCAGTGCCGAAGTATGAAGAAGACTACGAGTCGATCGGGAAAATCAAGAGCAAAGAAGGAGTTGACGCCGCTGTCAAGCATGATGTTCCGTTCGCCATCGATGGCGAACTCCACCACACAGCGGAGTTCCTGTACGTTCCAGCGACTGACGAGGTGGCTGAAGGGGCCTATGCGGTGTTCGTGACCAATCGTGATCACGTCGCTCTCGACGAGATCAAGCACGTTGCCAACAGCTACAGCCGGCGCTGGGACATTGAGAACCAGTACAAGTCAGTGAAGGCGTTTCTGCCCAAGACGTCCTCGAAGGACTACCGTGTTCGGTTGTTCAGCTTCACGTTCGCAGCATTGTTGTATAATCTCTGGCGACTCACCGATTATTTGGTGAAGCTCGGGACAGACCGTAAGATTAGGTCGCCGCCGGTCGTGACCGCCAGGACGTTCGTCCGGGCGGTCGGTCAATCACTCCGACAAGGTGGCTGAGATGAGAGCGTCCATCGTCGCTCGCCTGCGGCAAGCCGCAGGACTCGCGTTCTTCCTCTAAAACCAGGTGTTGTGCGGCACTCAGCACATCTTGCTCTCCGACTCACAGACTGCCGCATAGATCCGACAGAATTCGCCTCAGATTTCATCTGATTCTACCACGATTCGTTTGTAGACGCTTTACATCCCAGAGACGTGTTTCGCCCGAACTACGTCGAGAACCGGGAAGTCTCCCTCGAGAACGTCGAACCGATTGCTTGGGCCGGAGAACGTACGAAGTGAAATCGTCGGGTCGGCGTCTCCACGGAATCCGTCGCTCGCGGCTCTTGTGGTGCCTCTGTCTCCCCCGTTCTTACCCGGCCGCTCGAACGGTCAACAGGGCGGTTCGACCGGCCCGATCTCCTCTAGGGAGTCCGCGTAGCCGATCGTGGCGTTCTCGATCCAGAGGTCCGTGTGGAGACGGGTCTCGAGGACCGTCTTCCAGGCACCCTCCGTCCCGTCGTGTGGCAGCGCTCTGATCCGACGAGCGGTATGGCCGTCACCGTCTCCCTCTCCCACTGACCACCGCATCAGAACGCGCGGCCCGTCGCTGGCCGGCGTCTCAACCATTCCGCCCCGCGGTCGTCGAGCGTTGCCCCATACACGCCTTCGGTGACCCGGCGGCTATACTCCGTCGCATGTGTGTGCCGGGTTACACCCCCGAGGTTCGGTTCCGGTCGGGTCAGGGCTCGAGCCCGAGGCGGTCGAACTGGCCCTCGGGTGCGTCGAGGTCCGCCAGGGCGTCGACGAGCAGTTCGCGCATTCGGTCTTCCTCCCCGCTCTCGCCGGCGAGGTTCGTCTCCTGGCGAGGGTCGGCCTCGGTGTCGTAGAGCCGGTCGTCGTCGTGCTGGGCGTACGACCGGCCGGGGAACTTCCAGACCGGCGACTCCGTGTAGGGGAGGAAGGTACCGCTCTCGGCGTCGGTCTTCGGTTCGGTAGGGGTAAACCAGGAGTTGGGGTTCATCATCGTCGTCGAGTAGCAGTCGGTCGGCTCCTCGGGGTCACACGGGCGCATGTAGGTGTAGCGGCCGTCGGTGACGTTGACCGAACTCCCCCAGTAGCCGTACAGTGCCCACTCGCGGTGATCGTTCTCCGCGTCCGCCAGTACCGGCTCGAGACTCCGGCTGTGAGTCCCTTCGGGGACGGGAACGTCGAGAAAGTCCAGGACGGTCGCATAGAGGTCGACCGCGCTCGTGAGCTGGTCGATCCGGTCGCCCGAGCGCTCCGCGTCGGGGTGGTGGATCATCAGGGGCGTGTTCGCCAGCGCGTCGTAGACGGGCATCTCGTTTTTCGCGATCCAGCCGTGCTCGCCGAGCAGGAAGCCGTGGTCCGCGGTGACGATCACGGCGGTGTCCTCCCAGCCGCCGGTCCCCTCGATGGCCTCGAGGACCTCCCCGAACCAGCGATCGACCATCGTCACCTTCCCGGCGAACTGCGAGCGGACGAACTCGAGTTCCCGATCCGAAAGCTCGCTCTGGCCGGCGTCGATCCGGCCGTAGTAGGGCCAGTTCGGGAGCTCTGGGTCCCGCGGGTCCTCGTCGGTGTACATCGAGGCGTACGGTTCGGGGAGGTGAAACGGCTCGTGGACGTCGAAGCTATCGACGTAACAGAACCACTGGTCCCAGTCGCCCGCGTCCCGGAGCCAGTCGGCGGTCGCCGAGAACACTCGCGGGGCGAAAAAGTCCGCTTCCGCCCGCTCGTCGAGGGCGTCGACATTCCGGGCGTACTGGGCGCGGTTGAGAAAGCCGACGCCGTCGGCGGGATCGGTCGTCGGATCGGTAGTCTGGTTGAGCAGGCGCTCGTCGGGCTCTCTCGGGACCGTTTTCCAGGCGTCGTACTCGTGGCCGCGGACGAACTCGAAGCCGTTGTAGTCCTCGTAGTAGCCGTGGCTGCCGTGCTGGAAGTAGTGGAAGTGGTCGGTGATGAACTGTGTGACCGCGCCCGCGTCCCGCGCGAGGCATGGGAGCGTCTCGTCGAACGGTTCGATGGGGCCCCACGGACGCCAGAGGAACTCCTGGACCCCGGCGGTCCACTCCCGACGCGCGGGCATACAGGGGAGGCTCCCGGCGTAGTGGGTGTCGAAGACGGCCGCGCGTTCGGCGAACCGATCCAGGTTGTCGGTCTCGACCTCGTAGTCGACGACCGTCGGAACCGCGCTGTACGCCGAGAGGAAGTCCCGCCGGAGGCTGTCGATAGAGATCTGGAGGACGTTCATTTCGACCTCTCGTCCGTTCCAGCGGTCCCGGCCTGTCCCTCGAGGCCGTCGCCACGGAGCAGGTCGCCGTCGACGACGCGGAACGGTTCCCGGCGACAGATCCCGCAGTGCTCGAGACAGGGCGCCTCGACGGCGTCCTCGCGGGCACGGAGCCGCTGCCGGGACTCCTCGCCGACGTTGCTCAGGCAGTATTCGATCACGCCCGGCGTGACGGGACGACCGGCCATAAAGCCGGGCCCCTTCCCGATCACTCCCTGAGGAGGAGATAGCCGACGACGAGTGCCGCGAGAACGGAGCCGATCCCCCACTGAAACATGGTGTAGGACTCGAACATCTGGTGGGTGGCCCAGCCGACCGCGAACGCGAGCATCGCGACGTCGACCTCGCGGTAGTCGACCATGCCGGCGACGATGGTGCCGACGACGAGGCCGGCGTAGGCGAGGCCGCCGACGAACCCCGCCTGGATGAACACTCGGAGGTAGGAGTTGTGCGGGGAGAAGGAATCCTCCGTGTGGTAGGCATCGATCACCTCGGCCGTAGAGCCGTTCCCGTAGCCAAAGAGCAGGGGACCGTCACGGATCGCCCCGAGGCTTGCCGACCAGAGCTCGAAGCGGTTGGTCGCCGAGATGTCGATGACGCCGACGTACATCCCCGCGAGCAGGCCGGCGACTCCGAGGACGCTGGCGACGACCGTCACGGGGACGGTGAGCCGGCCGCCGACGGCGTAGACGGCGTAGATCCCGACGGCGACGGCCGCCGCGAGCATCGCCGCGCGTGCGTTCGAGAGGAAGAGACCGAGCCCACAGAGCCCCATCAGGACGGCGGCGACGCTCGCGCCGAGCGGCCGGCGCGCGACGACCGAGCGATGGAACTCGACGAACGCGGCGACGACGCCGGCGAACGTCACCATCCCGAAGGAGTTCGGGTTCGGGAAGGCCGACTGTAGCGTCGTCACGCCGGGATCGAAGCCCGGGATTTGGGGCGTCGGCCCGGAGGAGTACTGGCGGACCTCGAAGATCCACAGCGCGTAGTCGCCGATGACGTACGTGAACAGCCCGAGCAGGACCGTCACCGCCGCCAGCCGGGGGAGAAACCAGAGGAAGACCTCCTCGGGGACGAGCCGGGGGATCACCAACAGGTTGCTCCCCATCACGATCGCGGCCCACAGCGGCCACCGCGACTGCGTGCTCGAGGGAACGAACGCGAGGGAGTTGGCGAGATAGACCCCGGTGAGAACGGCGAAACAGGCGACCGCTCCCCACTGGATGAGGGTGTATCGCCTGGCGTCGGTGACGACCAGCAGGAACGAAAGGGAGAGGACAAAGACGATCGTGACCGCGAACGGACGGTTCGGCCCGAGCCCGAGGCCCGGCGAGGAGCTCTGGTAGAGCACCCCGAGGACGACGAACGTGAAGCCGAGTACCCCGAGAAAGGCCGTTTGGAGCTGTTCGATCTCCTCGTAGGTCCCCGCGGCGAGCCGACAGCCCAGCACCGCGCCGAGCAGGATCGCGGAGGCGGCCAGTTGCCAGGCCAGCACCGATCCCGTCGTGTGTGCGAGAAAGACCAACACCAGGTGGATGCCAAACAGCCCGTAGACGACGCCGTTGACGACGTTGTCGGCACTCCAGTCGTGAACGAAAAGCGTCGCCGGTTCCCGCTCGACGGTACTCACGACTCTACCAATTACGGGTGACCACTAAATATCTGTCCCGATGCGGACGACCCGTTGGAGTCCGGTCCGAACGGTGTATCGTCCCACTTATGCGGTTCCGTCGTCGTTTCCCGAACGAATGTCGTGGCGCGAACTCCTGATCACGGTCCTCGCCGGCGCCCTCCAGGGGCTCCTTGAGTGGTTGCCCGTCTCGAGCCAGGGGAACCTCTCGATCTTCCTCTCGCTGGCCGGCGAGTCGCCCGAGGTCGCGGTGCAGCTCTCCCTGTTCTTGCAGCTGGGAACGACGCTGTCGGCGGCGGTCTACTACCGCGAGGACATCGGGCGGGCGATCGCCGACGCCCCCGGCTGGCGGCCCCGCGAGGCCTTCGAGGGAAACAACGCCGAGACGACGTTCGTCGTCGTCGCGACGGCGATGACCGGGCTCGTCGGGATCCCGATCTACGTCCTGCTGATGGACGTCGCCAGCGAGCTGACCGGCGGGGCGTTCGTCGCCGTCATCGGCGTCTTGCTCGTGATCACCGGCATCCTCCAGCAGACCTCCTCGGCGGTCGGGCTCGGTGACCGGGAGCTGCCGACGCTGCTCGACGCCGTCTTCGTCGGGGCGCTCCAGGGGTTCTCGATCCTGCCCGGAGTGTCCCGGTCGGGGACGACGACCAGCGGCCTGCTCTTCCGGGGGTACGACGGCCCCTCGGCGTTCCGGCTGTCCTTCCTGCTGTCGATTCCCGCCGGGATCGGTGCGGGCGTCCTCACCGCGGTTGACGCCGGGGGGCTTCCGGCGGTCGGGCCGACCGCGGCCGCCGGTGCGCTGGTCGCGAGCGTCGTCGTCGGCTACGCCGCGATCGACGCCTTGCTCCGGATCGTCGAACGGGTCCCGTTCTGGGCGATCTGTTATGGCCTCGGCGGGCTGGCGATCGTCGGCGGCGGGCTCGCGACGCTGGTGTAGGGGACACCTGATACCGCGATCCTCCCGTTCCCGTCTTCCGGTTTCACTCCCGACGTCGGAGGATTTCGGAGTGAATACGTCAACCGCTCTGTCCATTATTCCACGTCGGGATCCGTATTTTCAAAGCGTTTATGGTAGCCGAGGTGTCCTGTTAAGCTATGCTAACCGGGTGGCGATACCGCGTCGTCGGGGCAGGCGGGGTGGTAGCCCTAGTCGCGGCCGCGGTCCTCGTCGCCAACCACCCGGTCTCGCAGTCGGTATTCACGACCTACGTCCCCGTCTTCAACAGACTGGAACCCGAGGTCGTCAGCGGAGGGGCACTCGCCCTCGCGATCGTTCTTTCAATCGGAGTGATCGGCGGCAGCCTCCTGCCCCTGTACAAGCCTCGTCCCCAGCGTATCCTCGATACGGTCTTTCTCACCCACAAGCGCCTCCTCGTCGGCGGGTTCGCTCTTGCGACGCTCGGTTACTACAACTGGACCTACCGGATTCCGCGGGCGACGCTCACGATGGCCGTTGCCCTCCTCTTCGTCGTACTTCCCCTCTGGTTCGTCTGGATCCGCCACGGAACCGGCAGGGAAGACGGTCGGACCCTGATCGTCGGCGACGATATAGAACAGATCCGGCGGATCGCGCCCGACGTCGACGCCTCCGTCATTGGCTATCTCTGCCCGACCGTCGTCAGTAGCGTCCCGAAAGACGACCCGGCGGAAGCCGTCGCCGTCGCCGACGGTGGCGGCACGGTCGGCGACTGGCAGGGGATCGAGCGGGTTGGAAGCCACGGCAGGGAACGGATCGAGACGATCAACCGGCTGGGTGGGCTCTCCCGGCTCGAGGACGTCATCGTCGACTGTAACATCGACACGGTCGTTCTCGCCTTCAGCGAGGCCGATCGTGCGGAGTTCTTCGGCGCGCTCGAGGTGCTCCACGAACACGGCGTCAACGCGAAGGTGCACCGATCGTACGCCGACAGCGTTCTGATCTCGGAGGGCGGTGCCGGCGACCTCGTCAACGTCGACATCGAGCCGTGGGATCCGTTGGATCACGTCTGGAAGCGGGCGTTCGACGTCCTGTTCGCTGTCTCGACTCTCACCATGCTCGTTCCGATGATCGCTGTGATATCGGCCGCGATCAAGCTTGAGGACGGTGGGTCGGTACTGTACCGTCAGGAACGGACCGCCGTGTTCGGCGAGTCGTTCCCCGTCTACAAGTTCCGGAGCATGATCGAGAACGTCGAGGACGAAACCGGCGCGAAGATCAGCGAGGAGGACGCCGGCGACGTAGACCCTCGCGTCACGCGGGTCGGACGGATCCTTCGGCAAACCCATCTGGACGAAATTCCCCAGCTGTGGTCGATCCTCGCCGGCGACATGAGCGTCGTCGGCCCCCGGCCGGAGCGCCCCGAATTCGACACGCGGATCCAGCGTGAAGGGATCGACTGGAGCAAGCGCTGGTTCGTAAAGCCCGGTCTGACCGGCCTCGCTCAGATCAACGACGTGACCGGCCACGAACCCGCAAAGAAACTTCGATACGACCTCGACTACGTCCGCCGTCAGTCGTTCTGGTTCGATATGCAGATCGTTCTCCGGCAAATCTGGAAAGTATTATCCGACCTCGTTCGATACGGTTCCGATGAATGAGTATCGAAGACGATTATGTTCCCGTTTCCGGGAACCGAATCCTCGTAACTGGCGGTGCCGGGTTCATCGGGAGCAACATCGTCGACGCTCTCGTCCCGGACAACGACGTTCGCGTTCTCGACGATCTCTCGGGCGGGTCCCGATCGAACGTTCCTGACGAAGCCACCTTCTTCGAGGGCGATATCAGAAACGACGACGATCTCGAACGGGCGACCGACGGCGTCGACATCGTCTTCCATCAAGCGGCGTTGGTCGACGTCGACGAGTCCATGCGCCGCCCCGAACCGACCCACGACATCAACCTCAACGGGACGGTCAAGGTCCTCGAGCACGCACGCCGGGAATCGGCGCGCGTCGTGTTCGCCTCGAGCGCGGCCGTCTACGGACATCCCGCTTCGGTGCCGATCGCCGAGGACTCGTCCACCGATCCGCTCTCGCCGTACGGACTCTCGAAGCTCGCGGCCGAGCAGTACGTCCGGCTCTATGGCGAGCTGTACGACCTGTCTACCGTCTCCCTTCGCTATTTCAACGTCTACGGTCCGGGACAGCTCGGCGGCGACTACAGCGCCGTCATCAGTACGTTCGTCGAACAGGCGATGAACGGAGCGCCCATCACGGTCGAGGGGGACGGCGCCCAGACCCGCGACTTCGTTCACATCGACGACATCGTTCGAGCGAACGTCTTGGCGGCGGGTTCGGAGGCGTCCGGCGTCTTCAACGTCGGAACCGGCGAGAGCGTTTCGATCCTCGAGCTGGCGGAGATCGTTCGCGACGCTGCCGACTCGGAGTCGGAGATCGTCCACACCGACGCCCGTTCCGGGGATATCGACCGGAGTCGTGCCGACATCTCCGCGCTCGAGTCACAGCTCGGATACGAGCCGACCGTCCCGCTTGCGAACGGCCTCGAACGGGTGGTCGACTCGCGGTCGGAGACGCCCCTCCCGGAGGACCGGTAGATGCGAATCCTGCGGGTCGCACAGAAACTGTATCCCGACGTCAATGGCGGGGGGGCGTATCACGCCCACGCGATGAGCCGCGACCAGGCGGAGATGGGCCACGACGTCACCGTGATAACGGTTCGAAACGATCCGGAGTTACCGGCCAGAGAAGAGCGCGAGGGGTACACCGTGTTGCGATACGATCCGACCGTTTCGGCGCTGGGCAACGATATCAGTCTCGGCGTCGCCAAGTATCTCGCGTCGGTCGCGGAGTTCGACGTGATGCATGCCCACTCGCACCTCTACTTCTCGACGAACCTGGCGGCGCTTCGCCGGCGAGTCGGCGGGCCGCCTCTGGCCATCACGAACCACGGGCTCTACAGTCAGAACGTGTCGAAACCGATATTCGACGTCTATCTCCGGACGGTCGGCCGGTGGACGTTCAATCGGGCCGATGTCGTCTTCTGTTATACCGAAACGGATCGCGAGCGCGTGCGGGACCTCGGCGTGTCGAGTCGGATCTCGGTCGTTCCGAACGGGATCGACACCGAACGGTTCACCTCCGAGGGGCGCGAGCACGGATCGGTTGCGGGTGACGACCCGTCCGTCCTGTTCGTCGGTCGGTTAGTCGAGGGAAAACGGCCGTTAGTCGCCCTCGAGACGTTCGCGGTGGTTCGCGAGGAGTATCCCGACGCGCGGTTGTACGTCTGCGGAGAGGGGCCCAAGCGGGAGGAAATCGAGGCTCGAGCCGCCGATCTGGGTATCGCCGATGCCGTCACCTTTCTGGGACAGGTTCCCTACGAGGATATGCCGGCAGTGTATCGTGGTGTGGACGCGCTGGTGTTGCCGAGTCAAATGGAGGGCGTCCCTCGAACGATCATGGAGGCACTCTCGGCCGGGGTGCAGGTCGTGAGCTCGGATCTTCCCCAGATCCGGTCAGCGTTCGGTGATTCGGTGGCATATGCCTCCGAGGGTGAGGTGGCGGTGTTCGGGGATCAGCTACTCAATACGTTGAACGAGTCGCCAAACCCATCATTGCACGACGAATTCGGTTGGCAGCAGACGGTCGAGGAGACGACGCGGGTACTGGAACGCTTAACTAAGGCCGCTCATCCCGACACATCGTAACGCAGCAGGTTTTCGACCCAGTCGCCAGTGATTTGAGTTCCAGTGCAAGCAAGCCGAGGTGTTTTTGAAAGTGATGTTTTGAGACGCCTCCAAACTTCGCCAATCACTGGCGAAGGAAGCTGTGGCGGTTCTCTCACACGGATCTGTGTGGACAACCCCGATCACGGACGTGCCGGAACGGGTGACGGCCGAAAGGTCGTCCATCCCTCCACCCCCTCGATGTCGTTGTAAACTGTGTAATCGTCGGTACAGAGAATGGCGCTACCGTTGCTGTACTCGGCGATATAATCGCTTACGCCTTGGATTGTATGGGTGAAATTAAGGACGGCTTCGTGATTGCAGTCAAGATCCCAAGCGATCTGAGTGGTCGGTTCAGTCCACATCTCCGTGACGATATAGCATACTTTTCGAGTCCGAAGCGATGCTGACCGAAGGTCGTGTCCGTGAGCTCGTTGAAATATTTTCGCCCACTCCTCCCATTAGTACTGCTGGCGTCCGTGTGGTCGTTCCTCGGTTGACCGGCGGCGTCATCTCCGCAATGGACACACGTCTCCGTCTCGCTCGATTCGCCAAGACGGAAACGCTCGAAGCATCGCTCACGCGATGGGGTGAGAAGATCTGTGCCGATTCCTCCTCATCATTGGTCACTCCCGGTTCTCTAGCAGAATTGATGGTACGATCTAATGAGAGGAGTGAGCGAATTATTTAACCCTACTATAGATCAGGATAACATATGGTCAAACACGCCGACCGAGTCAAGAAAGGGATTAGAAACCCACACCGAGCCGCCGAGTTCGTCACGAATCGACTCGGTATTTGGGCTTCCTCGCGCGGGTATCTCGGTACACACGTCCTCGAGCGAGAGTGGGACGTGCTTGTGCTGCTCGACACCTGTCGAGTCGATGCACTTCGGCAGGTCGCTCCCGAATACGATTTTCTCGACAACATAGGACGGCTACGGTCGGTTGGCGCGACATCGTCCGAGTGGATCGGTGCAACCTTCGATCAAGCGTGGGCGGACGAGCTACAGAACACTGCGTATCTCGCCTGTAATGGCTACGCCGATTTCATCCTCGAATGTGGTGGCGACCCCGAGAGGTTCATTGGTCCGGCCCCACCTGCGTATTTCGAGCAGGGTGATTGGAACTTCGCTAGAGCGGCTGACCTCGGTCGACTCGAGCACATCTGGCGGTATGAACACGGGGACGACGAAAGCCAGTTGGGTCATGACGAGGGACATGCCCCACCTCGTTTTGTGACTGACCGTGCGATTGCGGTCGGGCGGGAGTTCGATTTTGAACGGCTAATTCTCCACTATTCGCAACCACATAGTCCCTATGTGGCGAATGCGATCGAAGAGAACCGGGAACTATACGACTACGAGCGAGAGCCCTTCGACTATCTCGAATCAGGCGGCGACCGTAAGCGGGTCCTTGAAGCATACCTTGACGATCTCCGATACGTGCTTGATGAGATAGCTCTCCTCTTGGATAATATCGATGGCGAGGTCGTGATCTCGGCAGATCACGGCGAGTCATTCGGCGAATATGGCGTGTATGGGCACCCGGCAGGAAGCCTCCATCCTCAGATTCGGAACGTTCCATGGGCGAAAACGTCAGCAATCGATACTGGTGATTACACCCCGAAGTTTGACCCGGAGCATACCTCTGAGCGCGATGTTGATGAAACACTGCGGGCACTCGGGTATGCTGAATAAGCGCGTGACCGTATCCGTCGTGGGAGAATAGTTTCGGGAGGACTACTCTGGGTCGCATCGATCGGAAACGAGCCGCCGGACAACCGCCACGATTCCCTGATTCAATCCATCCAGGATCACCAACGAGAGCGACATCGGCCCGCGAACGGTCTGCTGAGGTAACTTCCGGTGAAGCGAATCGAGGAGGCCACGAGAGCGTGGCCCACCGGACGCACATCGACGCCCTGACGATGCACCCGGATGGTTGGACCGAGGTCGATAAGTTCTGACCCGCAGCAAACGACAACATCACAGCGGGAAGTCTGAAAGCAAGTGTCTCAAAAGTCGAGGGAAACCGCGTTATCGGCTGCCGGCGTTCCCGACGGAGACGACCATCCCCATCAGAAGCCAGAACACCGCATTGCCGACGTATGACGGCCACATCAGGTTGAGCATCGAGAGCGCCCCGAACCCGATGGCTGCCCACAGTGCGACCAACATCACGAACGGGCGACTCTCCGGACCGCTCAATGCCCGCTCACAGTGATGGACGACTGATAGGATTAGGGCCATGAACAGGGCCAAGCCGACGAAGCCGGTAGCCGACAGAAACTCGTATGCAGTGTTATGGACTGCATCGGCGTGTGTGATCGTATCGAGTGAGGGAGCAATGAGTTCGTAGTTTGCGCCGCCGACCCCGAATATCGGATATTCTTTTCCGAGATTGATGGCTGCCTGGTAGGAGTCTAACCGTGTCTCGAGATTGTCCGCCGACACTGGGATAGGGTCGATAATAGTCCGGACACCCAGGATCAAAGTTGCCCCGAACGTCATGATCCCGGTGGCGACGACGGTTCCAAGAGCGGCCCGCCGGTATCGGGCAGTTGTCCGCGCGTTGATCGGGACTCGTCTCCATGCGAGCGCGATGCCCGAGGCGATCGTAAGGAAAGGGATCGCGATGAACACCGTGTCGCTCCAAGTGAGGATCATCGGAGTGGTCACAACGGGGATTGCGATGGCCGCGAGGACACGCTGCCACAACTCGCCTCGAATGAGGTAATAATAGGCTGTGACGAGCGCAAGGAATCCAATAAGGACGAACGCCACCCGGTTATCGGTCCAGCCAGCGATCGGATAACCACTCTCGAACGTCCACCCCAAGAGATCCACAGTAGGGGTGTCCTCGATGTCGAATTTTGTTGCCGTGTCGAACGAGCCAAGTCCCTCAGGGCCGACGATGACCGACTGGACGATTGCGACCGGGGCGTGGATCACGGCTGCAATCGCGACCGAGACGACCCCAACTCGAAGTGGGATGAGCGTCGCAAGGAGCAAGCCCACGCCGAAATAGAGAATCCAGCGGGCTTGGTTGACCGCAAACAGGGCAGCCGTCCGTGAGGATGGGCCAGCACCGAACACCGCCGCCAGGCCAGTCCACGCTACCCAAACGCACATGAGAGCGACGACGAGGCGGCCACCTGGATTCGGAAGGCGATCACGGTAGACCCAGTAACTTACGAGGAGGACGACGACCGCGGCAAACGGATCGGCCAGTTGGAGTCGGAGGTTTGCACGTGCCGTCTCAGCATAGAGGAGCGGAAGCGAGAGCGCACAGGTGGACATTGCGATCACCCCAGCAAAGACACCCCCAATCGGACGGTCGAGTGCGACAATAGCGACGAGATAGGCAGCGACGACAGCGAACGCGAGGGGGACAGGAGGCAAGCCGGCACCAACGGCGAGCAGCGGGACGACCCAAACGAACGCGACCAGCAATGCAGCCGATAAGGCCGGGATCTCCCACGGGCTTCGAGAGAGCCCCCCGCTATTGAGGTGTGCCGTCACCCACCCGACCGGATCAGCCACGAACTGATTCACACGCTGTATTAGCCTTTCCGTGTAATATCTATACCGGAGGCATTGTTAAATTGCACTATCTGACTTAGCGTGTTTAACCGGTGATTCGTTGTCGAGTGCTTGATAACTGTGGAAGTGGTTGCAGTAGGAAGTATAGGAAGTAAGACAGTACTCGGCGCTGGTCTGATAGGGTCGGAGACGACGAGTTACCGTTCGGCCGCAGCGCCGTATTGCGACCGACGGTGCACTGACTCGTCTCCGTCCCTATGACTGCTGCTCCACGTTTCGTAGAATTCCCGATCTGCATTTGGAACGTCTGTCGGATCCAGATCAATGATGAATTAGTACATTTGTGTTGGGTGTGGGTGACAATACCATAAAATTCCGTTCGGATGGAAACACTCATACGGGAATCGGGACGAATCCGAGTCGAATGGCTGATGAATCCGAGTCGGGAGTGCCCGCGGCACTTCGGTCGGTCGCGCGTGGTGCAGGGGCGCAGGTCCTTGGGCTGGGCACTACTCGGGTCCTTGGATTCATCACTACGTTTTTATTGACGAGTAGTCTCGGGGCGAGTCTTTACGGCATCTTCTCATTCGGAAAAACACTGATTTCGATAGCGGGAACCATCACCAACCTCGGAACGGACCAGTCGATAGTTCGATTCGTTCCGGACTACGACGACCGCACATCCCGGAACCGCGTCATCGGCCTGGCCACCCTCACCTCGTTTGTCGGTAGCATTGTCGTTGGGGGAATACTGTTCTTCTCCGCCCCGCTGCTGACGAGGCTGACGTTAGAAGAGCGGCTGCTTACGGACGTTTTGCGACTGTTCGCGTTCAGCCTTCCGTTCATGACGTTGACCGGGTGTATTGCGAGTGTCTTCCGGAGTCTGGAACTTCCGGGTTATCAGATCCTCTCCGAAAGCATCAGCCGTCAGGTGTTCCGGCTTATCACCGTCGGAATCGTCGTGCTCATTGGTGCCACGCTTGTCGGCGTCGTCGCAGCGGCGGTGGTCGCGTGGATTCTCACATTCCTCTTCGCGGTTGGACTGTTCGTTACTCAGACAGAGTTCCGCCCGGGACTCACAGGTTCCCAACCAGGAGTACGCGAGTTCTACAATTTCTCGATCCCGGTCACTCTGAGTGATAGCGGTCGATTGTTCCAGAACAAAGTCGATGTCCTGATGGTCGGGTTTTTCCTTTCCGGAAGCGCAGTTGGCATTTATAACCTTTCGAGGGTACTGACGCAATTACTCACCATCCCAGTCACCGGATTCAACACGATATACCCCCCGATTGCCGCCCGAATGTACGGCAATAACGAATCCGCAGATCTCGAAGCGTTGTTCACGCAGGTGACTCGGTGGTCGTTCACGATGTCGCTCCTTCCGGCGGTCGGGCTGTTCGTGTATTCGGACGAAGTGCTCGCGATCTTCGGTGAGGGATTCGACGCAGGAGGATTGGTACTGTCTCTGTACGTCGTCGGACAGTTTGTGAGCGCCGCGACTGGCCCTACCAGTTACACGTTGATGATGACTGACCATCAGTATTTCATGATGATCGATAGGTGGGGCGTCGGTGTAGCAAACGCTGTGCTCAACTACCTTCTTATCATTCGATTCGGTCTTATCGGTGCGGCGTTTGCCACTAGCACCGTGCTAATCTTGATAAGCGCTATCCGTGTCGTGACAATTTGGTACATGGAAGGGTTGTTCCCTTACTCACTGAACTTTTTCAAACCTATAGCTGCTGGGCTTGCTTGTGGAGTTGTTCTGGTAGGATGGGAAGTTCTTTCGCCGCTCTCGGGCCTTGTGCTGTTGATTGTTGGTGGCATCACTGGCACGATAACATTTGCTCTCATCCTCATTGCGATTGGGATTGAACCCGAAGATCGCGAGTTCTTCGCAGATATTGCTTCACGAATTAACTGATATAGCATGTCATAGAATGACTCTATGAAAATCCTGGTTTGAAGCCCCTGCCGCGTGAATCTGGATAACAGGGGTTGGCAGAGACCGAGTGAGATGAAGTGCAACAAGCACGCTAGAATGACCGGTCCTAGCCCGTGAAAGGAAGAAGAACACTGTGCCACAGAGCACGTATAGGTGCCTTTCCGATTCACGCGCGATCAGCCCCAACGGAGGCGTTTCATGTACCTCGGCATTGACACCCATAAACGATACTCGCAGGTTGCCGTCGTCAACGGCGACGGCAACCTGCAAGACGAGATTCGCCTGCCAAACGACAGACTTGACGAACTCGCCGAGCAATACGCTGGGAGTGAAGCCGCAATCGAGGCGTCGGGAAATTATCGCCCAATCTACGAGATGCTCGACGAGCATCTCGACGTTACTCTGGTGAATCCATCAAAGAATCGTATTATCGCCGACGCGACGGTCAAGACCGATCGCGTCGACGCTAAACGACTTGCTCAGATGCTCCGAGCAGACATGCTCGCTGAGAGCTATGTCCCACCGGACGAGATCCGCACATTGCGGGATCTCGTCCGGACGCGAAAATAGTTAGTCGAATCACGGACTGCTGAGAAAAACCGCGTCAGAGCAGTCCTCACGCGTACGGACAACACCTACGACAGCGAGCTGTTCGGCCCAACTGGGCGAGAGTTCCGCGCGGAACTCTCGCTCAGTGATGCCGATCGGATGATCATCGAAGCGCACCTCTCGGTGATCGATGCCTACGACGAACAGATCGAAGCGATTGAAGAAAAGATCGAACAGGAGGTTCTGGAATCGCCAGCAGCCCAGAGTGATCAGCGCAACGGATGAATACACAGACAGCGTATCTCCGTCATGAGCGGATCACGTCGGTTTGAACTCGTTGAGCATCTGTCGAACGGAGAGTTAGATCAGGCGATTAATGCGGCCCAGAAG